>NZ_KE159652.1:0-62500 GCF_000403375.2 Paenibacillus barengoltzii G22
ATAAATCGATGTAAACACACAAGAAAATGAGCTGGACTGCGATAACACAAAACTTGTAGGTCAGGACTCCGGATTTAGGGGGCCTAGCCGCTTTTGCAGTTATTTCAGGAAAAACAGCGATTCCAGCTCAAAATAACTGTATTTTTGCAGGAATCGCACACAAAAAGAGAAAGACCACACATGTCCAATAAGCACCAACCGTGCAAGGTTCTCATACGCTTTAGCACGAATATTTTGTAAGCGCAAAGTCCACACTGAAACTGAAACTGAAACTGTAGCCCCTCTTGGCAAATCATCAAATTATGGTATAATGTTTATAAAGTCAAAGAAAGTCAAAGTCAACAGAACCGGATCATGATTCTCCTTATCGGTGATTCCCGGCATCCGGTACGCTGCACTTAAATTAGGACAGCATCTGTTTGAGCTTGCAATGTGCCTCTTCGCCCATGGCAAGCAACCGATTTTGACGATTGCGATGTGCCACCAAGCGCATCCATTCTTGACGACTTTTAGTGGTGTCAAACCGCAACATGAGATACACGTATGGAATAATGGAGGATGAGTGATGCGTAATATCTCCGATATCATCGAAAAATATCTCAAGAGTATTTTGCATGAAAGTCCTGAGGGGATTATAGAGATTCAACGTAACGAACTTGCCGACCAATTTTCCTGCGTGCCGTCGCAAATTAACTATGTCATCAGCACCCGTTTTACTCTGGAGAAGGGGTATCTGGTCGAGAGCAAGCGCGGCGGTGGCGGTTATGTTCGGATTCGGCGCCTGCAACTGCCGGGACCATCATCGCTGCACACCCACTTGCATGAAACGATTGGGGAAGAGATCGGGCAATCTGCGGCGGAAGGATTGATTTATCGCTTGGAAGAAGCCCGGGTTTTAACCCCTCGGGAGGCCGCAATGATGCGCTCGGCGATATCCCGCGATGTGCTGGCAGTGAAGCTGCCGTATCGCGACCAGATCCGGGCAAGACTGATGCGAGCGATGTTGATCTCATTGTTGAGTTAACTACATGATGTAACACCAATACAGGTTGAAGGATCTGCTGTCTTTAGTCTATCCCGTAAGGAGGGACGTGCGATGCAATGCCAAGAATGCGGCAAACGCCCGGCAACCTTGCATTTTACGAAAATCGTGAATGGCGAGAAAACGGAGTTTCACTTCTGTGAAACCTGCGCCAGGGAAAAAGGGGAGCTGATTCCCGGCACCTCGGGCGGCTTTTCGATTCATAACCTGCTGTCGGGCTTCCTTGATTTAGGTCCGGCGACCAAAGGTCAGATTTCCGGGCACAGCACACCAGAACATCTGCGCTGCGAAGAATGCGGTATGACGTATTCCCAGTTCAGCAAAATCGGGCGTTTTGGGTGCAGCTCTTGTTACAAATATTTCAATGATCGTCTAGATCCGTTGTTTAAGAAGGTCCACGGCAATACCGTCCACGTTGGGAAGGTGCCGAAACGGATCGGCGGTCATATTCAAGTCAAACGTAAGCTCGAGGATCTCCGTCGTGAGCTGCAATATCGAATCCTCCAGGAGGAATTCGAGGTGGCAGCGGCGCTGCGGGACCAAATTCGTGAGCTTGAGAAGAACTTATCTGCAGAATAGGAGGGATGTAGGGTGACCAATCTCCGATTTACCGAACAGCCGCTGAGCGAATGGATGAGCCGCAAAGGGAAAGAATCCGATATCGTCATAAGCAGCCGGGTACGGATCGCCCGCAACATCCTGCACCATCCCTTCCCGATGTTGGCCACCAACACGCAATCGGAAGAGGTGCTGAATCTGCTGCAGGGGGTTCTGGGCGATAAAGCACTCCAGGCTCACGGCAAGCTGTACCCGGTGCATCTGGCAGACTTGGATGAATTGGATAAACGAGTATTGGTTGAGAAGCATTTGATCAGTCCGAACCTGGCGAACGACTCGAGAAATGGAGCGGTCTTCATCAGCGAAGATGAGAGCCTGAGCATTATGGTGAACGAAGAGGATCATTTGCGCATCCAGTGTTTATATCCGGGACTTCAGGTTCAAGAGGCATGGGAAAAAGCGACGGCGATCGACGACATTTTCGAATCCCATGTGGATTATGCCTTCGACGACCGGCGCGGGTACTTAACCAGCTGTCCGACAAATGTAGGTACCGGACTTCGTGCTTCGGTCATGATGCACTTACCGGCACTGGTGCTGACGCAGCAGATCGGCCGCATTTTATCTGCGGTATCGCAGGTCGGTTTAACCGTCCGCGGGATCTACGGCGAAGGCAGTGAAGCGATGGGTAACTTGTTTCAAATCTCAAATCAGATTACACTAGGACAAAGCGAATCTGAGATCATTGAAAATTTATACGGCGTGGTTCTTCAGATCATTCAGCATGAGAAAACGGCGCGTGAGAAGCTGATCAGCGAATCGCGGCTGCGCATGATGGACCGGGTGATGCGCTCTTACGGGATTTTGTCCCAGGCGTACATCATCGACTCGAAGGAAGCTGCCCAGCGGCTGTCAGATGTCCGGCTTGGTGTTGACTTAGGGTTGATTGAAGGCGTATCTACTCAAGCGCTAAATGAATTGAACGTCATGACGCAACCCGGTTTTTTGCAGAAAAAATTCAGCAGCAGCATGTCTCCGGGGGAACGGGATATGTACCGCGCCAAACTCATTCGGGAACGAATGGGGAAATAACGGGTAGTACCAACTATGGAGGTGTAGGAGAAGATGATGTTTGGAAGATTTACGGAGCGTGCGCAGAAGGTGTTAGCACTTGCTCAAGAAGAAGCCGTAAGACTCGGCCATAACAATATCGGAACAGAACACGTACTGCTCGGCTTGATCCGTGAAGGCGAAGGCATCGCTGCCAAGGCATTGATCGGATTGGGTCTGGGACTTGAGAAAATACAGGATGAAGTGGAAACGCTCATCGGCCGCGGACAAGAGCAACCAACCAATATCGCTTATACACCGCGTGCCAAGAAAGTGATCGAGCTGTCTATGGATGAAGCGCGTAAACTCGGCCATACGTATGTTGGGACAGAGCATATTTTGCTCGGCCTGATTCGTGAAGGGGAAGGCGTAGCGGCCCGCGTGCTGAACAACCTGGGCATCAGCTTGAACAAAGCGCGCCAGCAAGTGCTGCAGTTGCTGGGCAGCAGTGAGGCCGTATCCAGCCATCACGGCACTCCAACGAACGTGAATACCCCAACGCTGGACAGCTTGGCCCGTGACTTGACGGCTGCGGCGAAAGAGGGCAATTTGGATCCGGTGATTGGCCGCAGTAAGGAAATCGAACGGGTAATCCAAGTGCTTAGCCGCCGGACGAAGAACAACCCGGTGCTGATCGGGGAACCTGGCGTAGGGAAAACGGCCATTGCGGAAGGTCTCGCGCAAAAGATCATCAACAACGAAATTCCGGAGACGCTGCGTGACAAACGTGTCATGACCCTGGATATGGGCTCCGTCGTTGCCGGTACGAAGTATCGCGGCGAATTTGAGGACCGTCTGAAGAAGATCATGGACGAAATCCGTCAAGCCGGGAACATCATCCTCTTTATTGACGAGCTGCATACGCTGATCGGGGCAGGCGGCGCAGAAGGTGCGATCGACGCTTCGAACATCTTGAAGCCGGCGCTGGCTCGCGGTGAGCTGCAATGCATCGGTGCAACCACGTTGGATGAATACCGGAAATATATCGAAAAAGACGCTGCGTTGGAACGTCGTTTCCAACCTATCACAGTAGATCAGCCGTCGGTCGAAGAAGCGATCCAAATCCTGCACGGACTGCGTGATCGCTATGAAGCGCACCATCGGGTGAAAATTACCGACGAAGCGATCGAGCAAGCGGTCAAACTGTCCGACCGCTACATCCAAGACCGCTTCCTGCCGGATAAAGCGATCGACCTGATCGACGAGGCGGGGTCTAAAGTAAGGCTCAACTCTTACACGGTACCACCGAATCTGAAACAACTGGAAAGCCGCCTGGAGGATATCCGCAAGGAGAAAGACGCCGCGGTGCAAAGCCAGGAGTTCGAGAAAGCGGCAGCGCTTCGCGATACAGAACAGAAGATTCGTGAAGAGCTCGACATGACGAAGAATCAATGGAAAGAGAAACAAGGACGGACCGATTCCGAAGTGACGCCGGAGGATATCGCTCAAGTTGTTGCCAGCTGGACAGGAATTCCGGTGAACAAGCTGAAGGAAGAGGAAACCGAACGCTTGCTCAACATGGAGAAAATCCTGCATGAGCGCGTTATCGGTCAAGAGGAAGCCGTAAAGGCGGTCAGCCGGGCGATCCGCCGGGCACGCGCGGGACTTAAAGATCCGAAGCGTCCGATGGGCTCCTTTATCTTCCTGGGTCCAACTGGGGTAGGTAAAACCGAGCTTGCTCGCGCACTGGCCGAAGCGATGTTTGGCGATGAGAACGCGGTAATCCGGATCGATATGTCTGAGTACATGGAGAAACACTCCACCGCTCGTCTTGTCGGTGCGCCTCCAGGATATGTCGGATATGAAGAAGGCGGTCAGCTGACTGAAAAAGTACGCCGCAAACCGTACTCCGTTGTCCTGTTGGACGAAATCGAGAAGGCGCATCCGGAAGTATTCAACATCCTGTTGCAGGTGCTGGAAGACGGCCGGTTGACCGATTCCAAGGGCCGCGTAGTGGATTTCCGCAATACGCTGATCATCTTGACCTCGAACGTGGGCGCTGATGCGATCAAACGCAATACACGTCTCGGATTCACCGCGGTTCAAGATGCGGGCGCGGATTACGAGAACATGAAGGGCAAAGTGATGGAAGAGCTGAAGAAGAGCTTCCGTCCGGAGTTCCTGAACCGGATCGACGAAATTATCGTCTTCCATTCGCTCGAGGAGCAACATATCGGTCAAATCGTCACCCTGATGTCCGAAGAGCTGCGTAGACGCCTGCGCGAATACGATGTCGACTTCACGCTAACCGATCGGGCGAAGGCGTTCCTGGCTAAAGTGGGCTACGATCCTGCGTACGGTGCACGTCCGCTCCGCCGGGCGATTCAGAAGCATATCGAAGATCGCCTGTCCGAAGAACTGTTGACCGGTAACGTGAAGAAAGGCGATTCGTTGACGATTGACGAAGAAAATGGCGAATTGAAGGTCGAACGTACGGGAACGTTCATCAAAAATGCGTAACTTGTGTAAAAAAATGTTGGTAAATCCTTCAATTCCGTAACGTTAAAGCCGATGAAATAATTGAAAGGCAGCTTCCAAAGCGATGCTTTGGGGCTGCCTTTTTTGAATCCTGCCGCCATGGCGGCCGTAACTCCATAGCTTTCGATCCAAGCGAAAGGGTGGTAAAATTTTAGTAACCCTAAAGATACGGTGTCTGCTAAGTCTGTTAAATATTGCAGAGGCGAGAAGGAGAGATAAATGGTTAAAGTAAAACATAAGTTTTTATGCTCCGATTGCGGTTATGAATCGCCCAAATGGTATGGAAAATGCCCGGGTTGCGGCGCTTGGAACTCCATGGTCGAGGAAGTGGAGAAGCCCGTCAAAACGCAGGGGATGACTTCCGGGATTTTTCATGCGAAAGAAAAGCCGGAATCGATCATAAATATAGAGAGCGGCAAAGAACCGCGAATTCAAACAGGCATCGGGGAATTAAACCGGGTGCTTGGCGGCGGTGTCGTACCGGGCTCGCTGGTCCTGGTCGGGGGAGACCCCGGTATCGGGAAATCGACCCTGTTGCTGCAGACTTCGCACGAAATGGCACGCAGCGGCCTGAGAGTCTTGTATATCTCAGGGGAGGAATCTGTCCGCCAGACGAAGTTACGGGCGGAACGGCTGGGAGCCTTGTCTGCGGAACTGTTCGTCTTGTGCGAAAGCAGCATGGACGGGATCGAAGAAGCGATCGAACAAGTTAAACCAGACTTCCTTGTGATCGATTCGATCCAGACGGTTTACTTGCCGGAAGTGACTAGCGCTCCCGGAAGTGTATCCCAGGTGCGGGAATGTACAGCGAGGTTTATGCGAATTGCCAAAGGGCAAGGCATCGCTACGGTTCTGGTCGGTCACGTGACCAAGGAAGGGGCGATCGCCGGACCGCGTCTGCTGGAGCATATGGTCGATTGCGTATTGTATTTCGAAGGCGAACGGCATCATTCCTATCGGCTGCTGCGGGCCGTGAAGAACCGCTTTGGTTCGACGAATGAAATAGGGATTTTTGAAATGAACGAATCCGGCCTGGCGGAGGTAGCGAATCCGTCGGAGCTGTTTCTATCCGAGCGACCGCTCGGCGTGGCGGGCTCCACCGTTGTAGCCAGCATGGAGGGGACGCGCCCGATGCTGGTCGAGCTGCAGGCCTTGATTTCCGCCACCCATTTTCCTTCGCCAAGACGGATGGCCACGGGGGTAGACTATCAGCGGATGAACCTGATCATTGCCGTCCTTGAGAAGCGAATGGGGATGTTCCTGCAAAATCAGGACGCTTACGTCAACCTGGCCGGCGGGGTGAAGCTGGATGAACCGGCGGTTGATCTGGCCATCGCGGTAAGTGTAGCCTCAAGCTTCCGCGACCTCCCAACGAAGCCGTATGACGTTTTCTTTGGAGAAGTGGGGTTGACCGGCGAAGTACGGGCGGTTTCCCGGGCGGAGCAACGCGTGAAGGAAGCGGCCAAGCTGGGCTTTAAACGCGTTATTTTGCCGGAGAAGAGCATGAAAGGGTGGAAAGGTCCGCAAGGGATTCAATTAATAGGTGTAAATACCGTTGCAGATGCGCTAGCTGTTGCGTTAGATTAGGGGGCATTAGATGATGAAGGAAACTACCCATGCAGAGAAAATGAACGAATTGCTGAAACTTGTCGCACCGGGAACGGCTTTTCGTGACGGACTCGAGAACGTGTTACGGGCCAAAACCGGTGGTCTGATTGTGGTTGGTTACAGCCCGGAGGTCATGGAAGTCGTTGAGGGCGGCTTCTCCATCAACTGTGATTTCTCGCCGAACTATCTCTATGAGCTGGCCAAAATGGACGGAGCCATTATCCTTAGTGAAGACTTGAAGCGGATACTGTATGCCAATACTCAACTGATCCCCGACTCCTCGATCGCTTCCTCGGAAACAGGGATTCGGCACCGTACGGCTGAACGGGTGGCCAAACAGACCGGTAAGCTGGTTGTATCCATCTCCCAGCGCCGGAACATTATCACGCTGTACCAAGGGGGATTACGATATGCCCTGAAGGAGATCGGCGTGATCCTAACGAAGGCGAACCAGGCGATTCAGACGTTGGAGAAATACCGCTCCGTTCTGAATCAAGCCTTAACGAACCTGACAGCTTCCGAGTTCGAGGAGCTTGTGTCCTTGCCAGAGGTGATCAACGTCATTCAACGGGTGGAAATGGTCATCCGGATCAAAATGGAGATCAAACGGTTCATCAATGAATTGGGAACCGAGGGACGTCTGATCAGTATGCAGATGGAGGAGCTGGTCAGCAACATGGAGGAAGAGGCCTGGCTGTTGTATAAGGACTATGCCAAGGATGACAGCGATGAAGCGATTCGAGAAATTATTATGGGGCTGAAGCGCTCCACCGACGATGAACTGCTGGATGATAACCATATTACGAAGCTTTTGGGCTATCCTTCTTCCGCCGCAACTTCAGAGGAGTTGATCTCACCGCGCGGGTATCGGGTGTTGAACAAAATTCCGCGTTTGCCGAATGTCATCATTCACAACCTGGTCGAACGGTTTGGCCGTTTACCCAATGTGATGATGGCCAGCATTGAGGAGTTGGATGAAGTTGACGGGATCGGCGAAGTGCGAGCACGCTCCATCAAAGAGGGGCTCAAACGCTTGCAAGAACAGGTATTCATTGACAGACAAATCTAAATCACCTATCATCAATGAATGGTTCAGGAATATCTACTCGAGGTGAAGAGATGATTACAAAATCCCTTCCGAACCTGTTTACCTTAGGTAACATGGTTCTCGGAACGCTGGCGATTCTGCTGGCAATGGAAGGCCGATTTAGCTTGGCCGCCATTATGGTAATTGTCGCGATGCTGCTCGATGGGTTAGACGGACGGGTTGCCCGTGCTCTGAACGCCCAAAGCGAGTTCGGCAAAGAGCTCGATTCCTTATCGGATCTCATTTCATTTGGTTTGGCTCCAGCACTGATTATGTACATGATTTCCTTTCACAGCATTCCTTCCGGCGTCGCTTGGGCAGTGACGATCATCTTCCCGATGTGCGGGGCGTTGCGGCTGGCCCGGTTTAACGTTCAGAAGGGAGCTCCAGGATACTTCATCGGATTGCCGATTCCGGCTGCAGGTGGAGTTCTGGCAACACTATCGTTGTTTTACCGGGATATTTCGGCGCCCTACTTCGTGGTATCTATGCTTCTGTTATCGTATTTGATGATTAGCACAGTCAGATATCCGAATTTCAAGAAGATCGGCCTACCGAAGCGAACCATTGTGTATACGCCGCTGGTTGTGATTTTTGCAGTGGTGATCGCCGTCGTATTTCCGGATCAGACCGCCAAGTTGATTTTTATCCCGTTGGTGATTTACGCGGCATACGGTCTTCGGCAGAACATCAACCGACTGCTTCGCCGCAAACATCAGGACGATGAAGATAATGACGCTCAAGAAGTGTATCGTCCCAAACGATAAGGGCAACCCACAACTCCACTAATAAGAAAAAGGCATGGATCTCCGCGGGCGGAAAGGATCGATGCCTTTTTGATTTCCTCTTTTACAATTGCATGTTCCCCATAACCTAAGTACAAGAACCCCTTACGATAAGTTAAAAAAACCCAGCGTGGCACATTTCTGCGATTCACGCTCCACGATCTCTTCCATGTTAATATCCAGCAAATTGCAAAGGGCGGACATATAGAAAAGGTTGCGTCCAAGCTCATTGGTGATGACATCCCGGCAATTCTCGCACAGTTCCCCATGGACGTGCTTGGCGATCGTTTCCTTGGCTTGTTGCAAATTCATGCCTGGCTCGAAGTCTTGCTTGGTGGCGTGCAGCTCGATGCAACCGCATTCGGTTACGGATTTGGTTACAGAACGGACGGCAGCGGCGTTGGTTTGTCCCATTTTCGACAAGACATCCAACAGGCTGCGGTGACGTAGCAACAATTCAGAAACTTGTTCTTGAAAAGACTGTAGGCTTGGTGCGCTCATTTTCCATCCACCTCAATATTATGAATTGAATTCATTATATTCCACCTTTTCCTTCAAGATCAACCTGAAATCCCATCGTTATGGGGCGCATTCGGATTTTCGTTGGTACTTTTTTGGAAAAAAATAGAGGTCCACGATTAGGTGCTTTGAAATTGGTTCATACTGGCTAAAGAAGATACTTATTCAGGAGGTGAAGAGAGACGTGCTGAAAAAATACTCGATGATTTTAGCTGGTTTATGCGGGGCCTGGTTCGGTTATACAACCGGCGGCTTGTCCGGTGTGTTGCCGGGGGCTGCGAGCGACTGGTTTCGCGAAATGAACCCGATCGCAGCGAATTTAATCTGGGCTGCGGCCGGTGCGCTACTGTTCTTGTTCCTGTTCTCTATGGCTGCAGACGTCGTTTCTTCCAAAGTAAAAACGTGGATCGCTGCTTTAACGCGAATCCCGATGAATGAAATGGCTGCCGGTGCGGCCGGATTGACTGCGGGACTTCTTCTTTCCTTAATGGTCTACCCCCTGCTGTCCTGGCTCGGCACGCTGGAGAGCATGGCGCAATTCGCGGTATCGGCGCTGTTTGGTTACATTGGGCTTTACGTTGGGCTGGCGAAGAAGGAAGAACTGTCCTCGCTTTGGAAATCCGGGAAGTGGGGGACACCTGCTCCGGAAGAGGAGCGTTGGGCTGAGGAACACAAAATTTTGGATACGAGCGTGATTATTGATGGACGGATTGCCGACATCTGTAAAACCGGCTTCATCGAAGGAACGATTGTCATTCCGGAGTTCGTGCTGGAGGAGCTTCAGCATATCGCCGATTCCTCGGATTTGCTCAAGCGAAACCGCGGGCGGCGGGGGCTGGATATCCTGAACAAAATCCAGAAAGAACTGGATGTGAAGGTGATGATTTATGAAGGGGATTTCGAGGAAATCTCCGAGGTGGACAGCAAGCTCGTCAAACTAGCCAAGGTTCTGCAAGGGAAGGTCGTAACCAACGATTTTAACCTCAACAAGGTGTGTGAGCTGCAGGGCGTATCTGTGCTGAACATTAACGATTTGGCCAATGCGGTCAAACCGGTCGTGCTGCCTGGTGAAGAAATTATGGTTCAGGTGATCAAGGACGGCAAGGAGCATGGACAAGGGGTCGCTTACTTGGATGACGGGACGATGATCGTCGTCGAAGGCGGACGCGACTACATCGGCACCATTACCGAAGTGCTGGTGACCAGCGTGCTGCAGACCTCGGCGGGACGAATGATTTTTGCCAAACCAAAACTGTTGGAAAAAGCCCAGTAATTCGGTATGATGGAATTAACTGCGCTGCGTTTGGTTGCGGTGCGGTTGAATTCAGTTAAAGGTGAGGCAGATCATGACAGGGTTGCAAGCAAGCGGCGATACGGGAGTCATCGTGGTGGCGGCAGGCCGCGGCACACGAATGGGGACGGTAGAGAGTAAGCAGTATCTTCTGCTGGACGGGAAGCCGATCTTTATTCATACGCTGGAGGTGTTTCGGCGTCATCCATGGATCTCGCAAATCGTGCTTGTTACCGGGAAGCAAGATGTGGACCGGTGCCGGTCATGGATTGCCGAATATGGCATAGGCGAACAAATACAGGTTATTCCGGGCGGGGCTGAGCGTCAAGACTCGGTACGCCAAGGCTTGCTGCATCTCAGCACTCCTTGGGTACTGGTGCATGACGGCGTCCGCCCTTTTGTCACGAGTGAGCAAATCACGGCTTGCTGCGAAGCCGTTAGAACGCATGGCGCGGCCGTCCTCGCCGTACCGGTGAAGGATACGATCAAGCAGGCGGACGCGCAGGGCTTTGTCGCAGCGACCCCGGATCGGCGCAGCCTGTGGGCGATACAGACACCGCAGGCTTTTCGGCGTACCGACCTGCTGGCGGCCCATGAGCGGGCCGTGGCGGAAAGCTTCGTCGGTACGGACGACGCGATGCTGGTCGAACGGCTGGGCATCCCCGTCAAGCTGGTGGAAGGGGCCTATGACAATATTAAAATCACGACGCCTGAGGACCTGGATTATGCGGAGTTTGTCCGGAGGAAGAGACTGCTTCGTGATTAAAAGATAGTCAGGTTTTAAGCACCGAGAAGGTTGGATGAAGGAAGGAGCGAGTAGCGGAGCGTAGGTAGATCCTACGTGAGCAACTCAAATGTTTCCGCAGGAAACATACTTCGAAAGCATACGCTTCGACTGACTGAATTTAAGATTCGATGTCGAGTTCACTTCCTCGAGTTGCTTCGTGATTAAAAGATGACTGGGAGAGGGTAGAAGGATGTTTAGAGTAGGACAAGGCTTTGACGTGCATCAGCTCGTGGAGGGCAGGCCGTGTATAATCGGCGGGGTGCATATCCCGTATGAGAAAGGCTTGCTGGGGCACTCGGACGCCGACGTGTTGTTGCATGCGATCAGCGACGCCATTTTGGGAGCGCTGGGGTTAGGAGATATCGGCCGCCACTTCCCGGATACCGATCCAGCGTTTAAAGACGCAGACAGCGTGGTGTTGTTACAGCACGTATGGGATATGGCAGTTGAGAAAGGCTATCGCATCGGCAATCTGGACGCAACGATCATTGCACAAAAGCCGAAAATGGCTCCGTACATCCCGCAAATGGTGGAGGTTATTGCCCGCACGCTGGGTGCACAGCCGGGGCTCATTAACGTAAAAGCTACGACCACCGAGCAACTCGGATTTACCGGACGCGGTGAAGGCATTGCGGCACAATGCGTTGTCTGTCTGGTTCAGAATGTGTTATCATCATAAGCTTGTGAGGTTATATTTTCGCTAACTATAAGGATAGAGCCTTGACGGCAACGTCATAAAATTAGGGAGGGGATTGGAATGGCTGAAGTACGCGTGCGCTATGCGCCGAGTCCAACGGGTCATTTACATATCGGGAACGCCAGAACGGCGTTGTTTAATTATTTGTTCGCCAGACATCACGGAGGCAAATTCATCGTCCGCATCGAAGATACGGACGTGAAGCGCAATGTGGCCGGCGGTGAGGAGAACCAGCTGACCTACCTCAAGTGGTTGGGCATGGACTGGGACGAAAGCGTGGATGTCGGTGGAAACTACGGACCGTACCGGCAAACAGAACGTCTGGATTTGTATCGCCCGCTGGTGCAAGATCTGCTGGACCGGGGGCTGGCTTATCGTTGCTACTGTACGGAAGAGGAACTGGAAAAAGAACGCGAAGAACAAATGGCGCGCGGAGAGACGCCGAAATACTCCGGGAAATGCCGTCATCTGACGCCGGAGCAACTGGCTGCGTACGACGCGGAAGGCCGCCAATACAGCATTCGTTTCCGTGTACCGGAAGGCCGTACGTTTAAGTTCGACGATTTGGTGAAAGGGCCAATTTCGTTTGAATCCGACGTCAGCGGAGATTTTGTCATTGTGAAAAAAGATGGCATTCCGACCTACAACTTCGCCGTTGTGCTGGACGATCATCTGATGAACATCACGCATGTGCTGCGCGGGGAGGACCACGTATCCAATACGCCTCGTCAGTTGATGATCTACGATGCGTTTGGTTGGGAGCCGCCGGTATTTGGGCACATGACGCTGATCGTTGGGGAGAACCACAAAAAGCTAAGTAAACGCGACGAATCGGTCATCCAATTTATCGAGCAGTACGATCAACTCGGTTATTTGCCAGAAGCGATGTTTAATTTTATCGCCCTGCTGGGCTGGTCGCCGGAAGGGGAAGAAGAGATTTTCAGCAAGGACGAGCTGATTTCGATCTTCGACGCGAACCGCTTGTCGCGCAGCCCGGCGGTGTTTGATACGAACAAGCTGGCGCACCTGAATAATCATTACATCAAGAACGCCGATCCGAAGCGGATCGCTTCGCTGGCCATCCCGCATTTGCAACAGGCAGGACGGCTTCCGGCGGAGCTGTCGCCGGAGCAGCAAGCATGGGCCGAGGCGCTTGTGGCGTTGTATCAAGAGCAAATGACGGCCGCTTCAGACATCGTGGAGCTGTCGGAGTTGTTCTTCCGCAGCGAGCTGTCGGTGGACGAAGAAGCCGCTGCCGTGCTGGCCGAGCCGCAAGTGCCAAACGTACTGTCGACGTTCTTGGCTAAGGTAGAAGGCCTTGCCGACTTCAGCGTGGAGAACATCGGCGCTGCCATCAAAGAGGTACAGAAGGAGACGGGCAGCAAAGGAAAAGGCTTGTTCATGCCGATCCGCGTGGCACTGACCGGGCAAATGCATGGCCGTGACCTGAACCAAACGATTTATCTGCTGGGCCGGGATAAGGTCATTGAGCGGTTGAAGGCACGTATCGCTGCTTTGTAGGGTCGCGTAGGAATGCTCCGTGTTGGCAACACGGCCCAGGTGGGCCGATTAAGGTTGCCAACAGCTGTCCAAGTCGCCCCATATCCGGCCGGCTTGTGCGCACGACGCATAGCACTATTGCGCTAACGCTTGCCACAGCACTTATTTAGGCGAAACGGACCGATTTTCTGTTCTAACGCTTATCAGAGTGCTTATTGTGGCAAATTAGGCCCATTTCCTTGCTGAAATCAAGGAATAAGGTGTCTGGCAAGCGTTAGCGCTGAATGTACCCTCTTTTTGCTCGAATAACGTCTGTGATCAGCGTTAGAAGGGATACATTTTTTCCGGGCTACCATTGTCAGTAGGACGTCCATTAGGTAATATTAATGCAGATAGACCTTGCAACTAGAACCATGGCGGCAGACCGCCGTCTTTAGAGCCAAAATGGCATAGATCGGGAGAAGTACGCGATCAGCCGTATCGACCAGAGAGGATAACCGGGACCCTTCAGAGCGGACCACGCAAAGAAGATACCAGGCTGGAAGTTATCTGGATATGTGCTGGCGGAAATGCACCCGGGAGCCGCGAATGCGAACACGCCTTGAATAAGGCGAGGTAGCTTTCGCCGTTTTGTCCGCGTTAAGGACTTTAAGAGGGAGGAGTCACCTTAAGAGCAAAGCTTGGTTGAGCCTGTAATGGACATCAACCGCCCCTAAAGGCGAACTCATCCAAAGCAGAGTGGAACCACGTCGTCAGGCGTCTCTGCAGCGTAAGCTGCAGGGACGTTTTTTTTAATTCTGTTTGCGATAGGAAAAGAAGGTGGGGAAGACTATGTTCAAGAGAATCCGATCCGATATTCAGGCGGTGTTCGACAATGACCCTGCGGCACGCAGCTGGTTCGAAGTGATCTTTACCTATTCCGGTCTGCATGCGATTTGGAGCCACCGGATTGCGCACTTTTTCTATCGTCACCGCTGGTATACAACGGCACGCATCATATCGCAGGTTAGTCGGTTTTTTACCGGCATTGAGATCCATCCCGGGGCGCGAATCGGCAATCGGCTGTTTATCGACCATGGCATGGGCGTCGTCATTGGAGAAACTTGCGAAATCGGGGACGATGTGGTTATCTATCAGGGAGTCACGCTGGGCGGCAGCGGAAAGGAAAAAGGCAAACGGCATCCAACCGTCGGCAACAATGTCGTGATCGGTTCGGGGGCGAAGGTCCTGGGGTCGTTTAAGATCGGAGATCAGGCGAACATCGGAGCAAACTCGGTGGTTCTGAAGGAAGTGCCTGCCGGCAGCACCGTGGTTGGCATCCCGGGCCGAGTGGTTCGCCAGGACGGAAAGCGTCTGGACCGGCTCAGCCATCAACTGCCGGACCCGGTGGTCGACGCGATGCGCGAGATGCAGCGTGAGATTGAGCAGTTGCGCGGCGAAGTCCGGGAGCTCAAGCAACAGCTGCGTGAGAAGCAGCCGACGGAAACGTAAACGGGTTGTGCTGATCGTGGTGATTGTGCGACCTGCGTCTAACGGACTCTAGAGACGTTAATGTATTGGAAAACGGGCTGTCTCAAATCTAACGGACACAGATGACGTTATTTGCCCCAAATTGCTTGTCTCTTGCGGGATTTATGCGGATTAAGGCCGCTGGAGTCCGTTAGACGGGGGAAACCCTGGGAAATGAGACAATAAGGTCTCTGAGGTCCGTTAGCAATGGGGGCGGCTTGACGCCACACCAACTCCGATGACCCCATCGTGATGGGAAGCCAATTGGAAAACAACCGCATAGAATCAAAGTTTTCAAATTGGGTTTTCAGCACCGAGAAGGTTGGATGAAGGAGGGAGTGAGTAGCGGAGCGTAGGTGGATCTACGTGAGCAACGGAGCGACTGACTGAATTCAAGATTCGATGTCGCATTCACTCCGATGACCCCCATCGTGATGGGAAGCCAATTGGAAAACAACCGCATAGAATCAAAGTTTTCAAATTGGGTTTTCAGCACCGAGAAGGTTGGATGAAGGAGGGAGTGAGTAGCGGAGCGTAGGTGGATCTACGTGAGCAACGGAGCGACTGACTGAATTCAAGATTCGATGTCGCATTCACTCCGATGACCCCCATCGTGATGGGAAGCCAATTGGAAAACAACCAATATCAACCGCAGGAAATTAACCTTACAGGGAAGGAAAGTGTAGTATGGCATTGCAAATCTATAACACCTTAACCCGGGCGAAGGAAGAGTTCGTCAGCCTGACGCCGGGAAAAGTGAAGATGTATGTTTGCGGACCTACCGTATACGGTTATATTCATATTGGGAATGCGCGGCCGATGATCTTTTTTGATGTGGTACGCAGCTACCTGGTGAATCAGAAATACGATGTGAATTACGTTGTGAACTTTACAGATGTAGATGACAAGCTGATTCGCAAAGCAGAAGAGATGAACCTCACCGTGCCTGAAGTGGCTGAGATGTTCATTAAAGCCTATTACGAGGATTTGGACGGCCTTGGAATTCCGCGCGCCACAGCAAATCCGCGGGTTACGGAGAACATGGATGTGATCATCGACTTTATCCGCGACCTGGAGCAAAAAGGGTTTGCTTATGAAAGCGGCGGGGACGTATTTTTCCGTACGCATAAATTCCCGGAATACGGCAAGCTGTCCGGTCAAAATATCGACGAGCTGCAATTTGGCATCCGCATCGACGTGGACGAACGTAAAGAAAATCCGGAGGATTTCGTGCTCTGGAAAGCGGCTAAGCCCGGCGAAATTCATTGGAGCAGCCCATGGGGCGAAGGTCGTCCCGGCTGGCATATCGAATGCTCGGCGATGTCTCGGCAACTGCTGGGCGACACGCTGGACATTCACGGCGGTGGCCAGGACCTGCAGTTCCCGCACCATGAATGCGAAGTTGCACAATCGGAAGCTGCCACGGGCAAACCGCTCGCCAGATACTGGATGCATAACGGATATATCAATATCGACGGGGAAAAAATGTCCAAGTCCCTAGGCAACGGCGTACTTGTCAAGGATTTGCGTGCACAATATAAACGGGAAGCGATCCGTTACTTTATGCTATCGACTCACTATCGCAATCCGCTGAACTTCTCGGAAGAGACGATGCTGCAAGCGGAGCGCAGTGTAGAACGGATCAGCAACGCCGCGAACAACCTTCGCCATCGTCTGAGCGCAGCACCCCAGGGCGGGGAAACGAAGGTTACCCCGGAGTGGGCAGAGAAGCTGGAGACCATCCGCAATTTGTTCCATGCCAAAATGCAGGACGACTTCAACACCCCGGACGCGATTACGGCGGTGTTTGAATGGGTGAGCGAAGTGAATACGCTGCTGCAGCAGGCGGTGGCAGCACGCGGTGATCTGGAAGCGGCGCTGCAGCTGTTCGAGGAGATGAACGGCGTGCTGCGTATCGCTTTGCCGCCGGAGACGGAGCTGCCTGGGGAAGAGATCGAGGCGCTGATTGCAGAGCGGGCTGAAGCGCGGAAGGCCAAAAACTGGGCGCGCGCGGACGAAATCCGCGACCTGTTGGATGCCCGTGGCATCGTGCTCGAAGATACGCCGCAGGGCATGAGATGGCGGCGCAAATGAGCGGGCCGCAAGAGCCACGGGCAGGCGCCGGCGAGCGGCAGGGCCTAGACGCAGGCGAACGGCTGCGCCAAGAAGCCGGCGCAGGCGACCTGACCGGCGCAGCAGTGCGTCCCGGCCAGGACGTGGGCGCCGCCGCACGGCCGGGCCAGGCAGCTGGCGCAACGGCCCAGCCTGGCCAGGACGCCGCCGCAGCGGAGCGACCGGGCCTAGCGGCGGAGCCGCCAAGCCCGGCCGCGCCCAGCGCCGCCGCGCAATCCGCGGCTCCCGCGTCGCCGCTCGCCCCAGAGGGCGGTCCTGCGGCCCCCGAGCACGGCGCACCCGCCGCGCTCTGGTTCCCGGACCTGCCCGCCAAGCCGGCTCGGCTGCTGCCGCCGCTCGCCCTCGCCTACATCGGCGACGCCGTCTACGAGGTCGCCGTCCGCCAACACGTGATGGCCCGCCCGAACCTGCGGCCCCATCACCTGCACGGCCAGTCGACGAAGTACGTCTCGGCCAAGGCGCAGGCTCGGCTGCTGGAGCAGATCGATCCGCTGCTCACCGAAGAAGAGAAGGACGTTGTCCGCCAAGGGCGCAATGCCAAGTCCGGCACGGTGCCGAAGAACGCCAACGTGCAAGATTACCGACTCGCCACCGCTTTGGAGAGCCTGGTCGGTTACTTATATTACACCGGAGCGCATGATCGCCTCCGCGAGTTGATTGCCCACGGATTTGCCGATTTAGAGGACAATCGGGACCGTGACTAACAAAGTGTCATCATTGCATAGGAGGATTCCGATGGAGGAACAAGAATGGATTGGCGGCAAGCATTCGCTGCTTGAAGCGCTGCATGCCGGCCGCACAATCAATAAAATATGGGTGGCCGAAGGCGCCCAGAAGCATCTTACCCAGCCAATCGTGGCTGAAGCGAAAAAACACGGCATTGTCGTGCAATTTGTGGACAAGCGTAAGCTGGACCAAATGGCGCCCGGCCTGCAGCATCAGGGCGTGGTCGCTCAAGTTGCCCCTTACGCCTACGCGGAAGTGGACGATTTGCTGGCCCGTGCGCAGGAATGCGGGGAACCGCCTTTCTTGTTGATTCTGGACGAGATTGAAGACCCGCATAATTTGGGCTCGATTCTCCGGACAGCAGAGTGCACCGGGGTGCATGGAGTAATTATTCCAAAACGCCGTTCGGCATCGGTGACAGCCACCGTGTCGAAAACCTCGGCCGGAGCGGTGGAGTACGTCCCTGTTGCACGGGTAACAAATTTGGTTCAGACCATGGAGCAATTGAAGGAAGCAGGCGTATGGATCGTTGGTACAGACGTAGGTGCAAAAGAAGAGATGTATCGCAGCGGCAACGTGCTGACCGGGCCGGTGGCGATCGTCATCGGCAATGAGAACAAAGGTATGGGGCGCCTCGTTCGGGAAACGTGCGATGTCCTGGTCAAGCTCCCGATGAACGGACGGCTCAATTCCCTGAACGCCTCGGTAGCGGCCGGGGTCATTATGTACGAAGTGCTGCGCAGACGACGCGCTGAAGGATAAAGGCCATGCGCGATGTGCGCGATGTGCTATTGGTAGACGGATACAATATGATCGGCGGCTGGCCTGAGTTGGCGGAACTGTCCAAGCGGGATCTGCAGGCTGCAAGGGACAGGCTGCTTGAGCGGCTTGCCGATTATCAAGCTTTTTCCGGGAGAAAGGTAATCGTCGTCTTTGATGCTTATCGGGTTCCGGGGCTGGGCAAGTCCTATACCCAGAACAAGGTGGAGTTGGTTTTCACGAAAGAGAAGGAAACGGCTGACGAATGCATTGAACGGCTGGTCGGTGAGCTGAGCCACCGTCGCCGGCAAATCTATGTTGCCACAAGCGATATGGTGGAGCAGCACGTGATTTTTGGACAGGGCGCGCTGCGGATATCGGCCAGGGAACTCTTGATCCAGGTAGAGCAAAGCGAGAAGGAAATCCAGGCCAAAATCGCCGAGCGCAGCGCCAATTCCAGCCGCAATACGCTGGATGCCAAGCTAAGCCCAGAGCTAAGACAGTTGTTTGAACGATGGCGCAGGGAATGAAAGGGAATTCTCGAGTTCTACTACCATATACCCTTGACAAAGTTCGACTTTACATCTTTTGGTACTTTTGCGGTTGACGCTAGTATGCACCTTCATATATACTGTTCGTATTACTTGAATGAGTGACGGGGAACCGTGCGTTGCGGCCGGAGGGATTTGTGGTGAGTGTCAAACTCGATACATGGGTAAGGTTTGACTATGAGATCCAAAGTGACGAAGACATTGTCGAGGCGGTTCGAGAAGGCGACAGTGAAGCGTTGGAATACTTGATTAACAAGTATCGGAGCTTCGTGCGCGCTAAGGCGAGGTCTTATTTTCTGATCGGCGCCGACCGCGAAGATATCATCCAGGAAGGCATGATCGGACTCTACAAATCGATCCGGGACTTTCGGGGGGATAAGCTGGCTTCGTTCAAAGCATTCGCGGAGCTGTGCATCACGCGCCAGATCATTACCGCGATCAAGACGGCTACGAGGCAGAAGCATATTCCGTTGAATTCGTACGTTTCCTTGGACAAGCCGATCTACGATGAGGAATCGGATCGAACGTTGCTCGACGTCATTTGCGGCTCTCAGGTGAGTGATCCGGAAGAATTGATCATCAACCAGGAGGAGTTTACCGGCCTGGAGGACAAGATGTCCGAGATCCTCAGTGATTTGGAACGCAAAGTGCTGATGCTCTATTTGGACGGAAGGTCCTATCAGGAGATCGCCGTGGATTTGAATCGCCATGTCAAATCGATCGACAACGCTCTGCAGCGCGTCAAGCGCAAGCTGGAGCGTTATCTGGAAGTTCGCGACGGCAGTATTTGAACTTATATATCTATCCCTATGCTACATACATTCAATAAGCAGACCCAAGGGGGACCTGGTTGCAGGGAACCCTTTTTTTACCGCAAAGAAACGTTTCTTGATCTCCGCCTTCACAGGCGAACAACGCGGATTCGCTTGGTGCATCTGCTTTTTCTTCTTCCCTTTACTGAAGGGATATCCCCATCGTTTCCTCTCCTCAGGGTTTATCTTCCAAAATCGTGAGCTATACTGTAAATAATCGTAGAGCATTAGCAGGATGCCTCGTTGACACGGGTTGTGCCATATGATAAAGTGTTTTAGGTAGGCCTAATTTTGTGTTTCCCTTTTTTAGGTGGCGAACATTCGATTTTAGGTCAATATAGAGACAGCTCATTAAAGAATGTCTTCGGGAGGTGCACATCATGCGGGTAATAATTACGTTGGCTTGTACGAATTGCAAACAAAGAAACTACACGACAACGAAAAACAAGCGTAACCACCCCGACCGCATGGAGATGAAGAAGTATTGCAAGTTCTGCAACGAGCAAGTTCCTCATCGCGAAACCAGATAGTCCTTGGAGGTGTAGTCGCGCATGAAACGTAGTTTCAAGTCGTTGTTTTCTTTTTTCTCTGAGAGCTGGGCTGAGCTTAAAAAGGTTCGCTGGCCTAATCGTAAAGAGCTGACTAATTATACGCTGATTGTGCTCGGTACAATTACCGTTGTCGCGATTTATTTTTGGGTTCTGGACATCGGCATTTCTGCTGTGATCGAAGCGATAATTTAAGAAGGGTCCCTAGGTGGCTTGATATGGAAAAAAGATGGTACGTCGTTCATACCTACTCTGGGTATGAGAACAAAGTCAAAGCCAATTTGGAAAAACGCGTCGAGTCCATGGGCATGGAAGACAAGATATTCCGCGTTCTTGTTCCGATGGAAGAAGAAGTGGTGAACAAAGACGGTAAGAAGAAGACTGTCATGCGTAAAGTTTACCCCGGTTACGTCTTGGTGGAAATGATCCAAACCGACGATTCTTGGTATGTTGTGCGCAACACGCCGGGAGTCACCGGGTTCGTCGGCTCTACGGGTTCCGGTTCCAAGCCAACGCCGCTGCTCCCTGAAGAAGTGGATCAGATTTTGGCGCATATGGGTATGGAGGAACCGAAGCCGGTCATCGAATTTGAGCTCAAGGAAAATGTGCGTATCAAAGTTGGTCCTTTTGCCAATTTTGTAGGCTCAATTGAGGAAATTCTGACCGACAAGAGCAAGGTTAAGGTTCACGTCAACATGTTTGGACGAGAAACCCCACTTGAGCTGGATTACTCTCAGGTGGAGAAGATATAATTTTGCAACTTCTAAAGGTTTCTTAGGGTTTCAAAGTGGGAGGGGCTGTAAGGCTTCCGTCTACCACTATTAGGGCAAGGAGGTGTTTTACATGGCGAAAAAAGTTATCAAAGTGGTAAAACTGCAAATTCCTGCGGGGAAAGCGAACCCTGCACCTCCGGTAGGTCCGGCGCTGGGTCAAGCAGGTGTCAACATCATGGCATTCTGTAAAGAATTCAACGCGCGTACTGCCGATCAAGCAGGTTTGATCATTCCGGTTGAAATTTCGGTGTTTGAAGACCGTTCGTTTACATTCATCACCAAAACTCCACCGGCTGCCGTTCTGCTTCGTGTTGCAGCGAAGATCGAGAAAGGTTCCGGCGAACCGAACAAGAAGAAAGTGGCTACCGTGAAACGCGACACCGTTCGTCAAATCGCGGAGCAAAAAATGCCTGACCTGAACGCAGCATCCGTTGAAGCGGCTATGCGTATGGTTGAAGGTACAGCCCGCAGCATGGGCATCACGATCCAAGACTAATCTTGGTCGAATGGATGAAATTTCTTAATCTACATTTACGATATTAAATTTCATCCTCGGATGAGGTTCTATAGATGAGCGAAGCTTGTTTATATGGCCCATCAACAGTGGGAGGAATTTCCGCTAATACCACAGAGGAGGACGAATTCATGGCTAAACACGGTAAGAAATACCTGGAAGCCGCTAAGCTGATCGACAGCGAAGCGACGTATGAGCCTTTGGAAGCCGTTGAACTGGTGAAGAAGGCAGCGACTGCAAAATTCGACGAAACCGTAGAAGCTGCAGTTCGTTTGGGCGTAGACCCTCGTAAACAAGACCAAGCCGTTCGTGGTGTTGTTGTTCTGCCGCATGGCACAGGCAAAACCCAACGCGTATTGGTATTCGCCAAAGGCGATAAAGCGAAGGAAGCAGAAGCAGCCGGAGCAGATTTCGTCGGCGATCAAGATATGATCAACAAAATCCAACAAGGCTGGTTCGAGTTCGATGTCTGCGTAGCTACACCGGACATGATGAGCGAAGTTGGTAAACTCGGCCGTCTGCTCGGTGGTAAAGGTCTCATGCCTAACCCGAAAGCAGGTACAGTTACGTTTGACGTAGCTAAAGCCGTTCAAGAAATCAAAGCCGGTAAAATCGAGTACCGTCTGGACAAAGCGGGTCAAATTCATGCGCCAATCGGTAAAGTATCCTTTACTGCTGAACAATTGAATGAGAACCTTAAGGCTCTCATCGACGCATTGAACCGGGCTAAACCGGCCGCTGCAAAGGGCGTATACTTGAAGAATATCGCGATTTCTTCGACCATGGGCCCAAGTGCTCGCGTAAGTACAGCTGCTTACAGATAATACCTCTCGTTCTAAACGGAACGGGGATTGACACCACGGTGTCGCCTTGGTATACTGAAACAGTTGTTTTGAAGTGAGACTTAAATATGAATATGCTTACCGTAGACAGTAGGTGCCGTGAGGCTTAATTTCCTACCGAGGTGTTGTGATAGAACGTCGCTGTACACAGCTCTTGTTGTGTGCGGATGATCCATCAAAGCCTTCGTGATTCTGCGGAGGCTTTTTTCAATGCCTTGCGGAAGTAGCAAGAGGCTCATGAATCTAATAGGAGGTGTGCAGTTTGGCAAACGCAAAAGTCATTCAAGCAAAACAAGAAGCCGTTGAAGCTGTAACGTCCAAATTGCGCGAAAGCGCAACGACCGTCGTTGCGGATTATCGCGGATTGAATGTTGCTCAAGTTACCGAACTCCGCAAACAGCTTCGTGAAGCTGGCGTGGAATTCCAAGTGCTGAAGAACACGCTCATTCGCCGCGCTACGGCTGCTGCGGAATTGACCGAGCTGGACGAAGTGTTGACCGGTCCTACGGCCATCGCGTTCAGTAAGGAAGATGCAGTAGCTCCAGCGAAAATCTTGAGCGAATTCGCCAAGAAGAACGATGCTCTGAAAGTGAAAGGTGGCGTGGTTGAAGGCCGTGTTGTTGGCGTCGACCAAATCAAAGCGCTCGCGGATCTTCCTTCCCGCGAAGGTTTGCTTTCGATGCTCCTCAGCGTACTTCAAGCACCTGTTCGCAACTTCGCACTGGCTGTCAAAGCCGTTGCCGAGAAAGAAGAAGCAAGCGCGTAAGTTAGCCTTGCGGATGCAAGTTATCTGATTCGCAACAAACAAACTATTATATAATGGAGGTTCTACCATGAGTAAAGAAGCAATCTTGGAAGCAATCAAAGGTATGACCGTTCTTGAACTGAACGATCTTGTTAAAGCAATCGAAGAAGAATTCGGCGTAACTGCAGCAGCTCCGGTTGTTGTAGCTGGCGGCGGTGCAGCTGGCGGTGGCGCAGCTGAAGAACAATCCGAATTCGACGTAGTACTGACTAACGCTGGTGCTTCCAAAATCAACGTTATCAAAGTGGTTCGCGAAATCACGGGCCTCGGCTTGAAAGAAGCCAAAGACCTGGTTGACAACGCTCCAAAACCGCTGAAAGAAAAAGTAAGCAAAGAAGAAGCAGAAGGCATCAAAGCAAAACTGGAAGAAGCAGGCGCAACTGTAGAACTGAAATAGTAGCTTGTTTCTCGATCACAAACCCCTTGAACTTGATTCAAGGGGTTTGTTGCCTTTCTCCCCTTACATGAAGTTGTGGTAATGGATATAATAGGGGACAGGTACAGATAGATGACTAGATGCTAATGGAGGGAAACAAGAAATCATGGCGGATCACTACTACGCAAGCCAGCCTACTGCGGCGCATGATCGGAAAACCTGGGATACGGTGCTGCGGGGGCAAAGCTATCGCTTCGTCAGCGATGCCGGCGTTTTTGCCAAGGGAGGCGTTGACTTCGGCAGTCGCACTTTAATTGAAGCTATGGACATTCCGCAAGACGCAGAGGTATTGGACGTAGGCTGCGGATATGGACCGATCGGACTGGCAGCGGCGAGGCTGGCGACCAAGGGTCATGTGACGATGATCGATGTGAACTCTCGTGCGGTGGAATTAGCGAAAGAGAATGCGGCGGCGAACGGCGTGAACAACATCACCGTACTGGAGAGCGATTTGTTCTCTGCGTTAGACAATCGGAAGTTCGATGTGGTATTGACCAATCCGCCGATTCGGGCTGGTAAAGCTACGGTGCACGCCATTTTTGAAGGTGCTTATGAACGGTTGCGTTCTGGCGGATCGCTATGGGTGGTAATCCAGAAGAAACAAGGGGCGCCGTCAGCGAAAGAGAAGTTGGAGTCGCTGTTTTCGCGGGTGGAGGAAGTGACGAAGGACAAGGGGTACCGTATTTATCGGGCGGTAAAAGAATAAGGTTGACTTGACAAATCCGATATGTTATTATTATAAAATGTCAGCATTAGGATGCCCTCTGTGGCTTTAGTTTGCTGAAATGTCAATAGTTCTACGGGAACAATGCATAAAAATGTGTCGTTCTACGTATAATATGCACATTTTGGATAAACTAATGATTATGAGGACATCAGAGCAGAAACAGACACGGATAAATGATGCTCTTTTTTCGAAAGCATTCGATAAGGGCTTTTCTTTATTTGTGGATGAATCCGTATGGGTCTATTATAAGGGCACAAACACGGGTTCGCAATGTATTTTTAAGTGAGTAGACATGAGGGGTGAGTTTAAGTTGGCAGGACATCTTGTTCAATATGGTCGACGCACTCGGCGTAGTTATGCGCGAATTAACGAGATACTCGAAGTACCGAACCTGATCGAAATCCAACAGAAATCCTATGAGTGGTTCTTGGAAGAAGGCCTTCGGGAAATGTTCCAAGATATCTCGCCGATTCAGGATTTCACCGGAAATCTGGTGTTGGAGTTTATCGATTACAGCCTGGGCGAACCGAAGTATACGGTGGATGACGCGAAAGAGCGCGACGTTACCTATGCGGCGCCGCTTCGGGTCAAAGTCCGGCTCATTAATAAGGAAACCGGCGAAGTCAAAGAGCAGGAAGTGTTCATGGGAGATTTCCCGCTGATGACCGAAACCGGTACGTTTATTATTAACGGTGCGGAACGGGTTATTGTCAGCCAGTTGGTTCGCTCTCCTAGCGTCTATTTCAGTACGAAAGTGGATAAGAACGGTAAGAAAATGTATACCGCAACCGTTATCCCTAACCGCGGCGCTTGGCTCGAGTTGGAGACGGATGCGAAAGATATTATCTACGTGCGGATCGACCGCACCCGCAAAATTCCGGTAACCGTGTTGCTGCGTGCGCTTGGCTTCGGAACCGATGCGGAAATTCTGGATTTGCTCGGCAACGACGAGTACATCCGCAATACGCTGGATAAAGACAATACGGATTCGACAGAGAAAGCCTTGATCGAGATCTATGAACGTTTGCGTCCGGGTGAACCGCCGACTCTGGAAAATGCGAAGAGCTTGCTGGTAGCGCGCTTCTTCGATCCAAAACGTTACGATCTGGCGAATGTCGGTCGTTATAAAATCAATAAAAAGCTGCACATCAAGAACCGTTTGTTCAACCAACGTCTTGCTGAGACGCTGATTGATACAACGACGGGTGAAATTATCGCCGAAGCGGGTCAAATGGTTGACCGCCGCTTGTTGGATGAAATTTTACCTTACCTTGAGAACGGCGTGGGCTTCAAGAACTACCATGTAGCCGGCGGCGTCCTTGACGTAGATGATGTGCCGTTGCAAACCATCGACGTATTCTCCCCGATTGAAGACGGTAAAGTGGTTAAGGTAATCGCGAACCGCAATATCGATAAATCGGTGAAGCATATTACACCTGCTGATATTATTTCTTCGATCAGCTATTTTATCAATCTGCTGCACGGCATCGGCAGCACGGACGATATCGATCATCTGGGTAACCGTCGTCTGCGCTCCGTTGGTGAGCTTCTGCAGAACCAATTCCGCATCGGCTTGTCCCGGATGGAACGTGTCGTGCGCGAAAGAATGTCGATTCAGGATGCGAACGTGATTACGCCGCAGGCGCTCATAAATATCCGTCCTGTCATCGCATCGATCAAAGAGTTCTTCGGCAGCTCGCAGCTGTCTCAGTTTATGGACCAAACGAACCCGCTCGCTGAACTGACGCACAAACGCCGTTTGTCTGCGCTCGGTCCAGGCGGTTTGACTCGGGAACGTGCCGGCATGGAAGTGCGTGACGTTCACCCGTCCCACTATGGCCGGATGTGTCCGATCGAAACGCCGGAAGGTCCGAACATCGGTTTGATCAACTCCCTGTCTACTTATGCGCGAATCAATGAGTATGGCTTCATCGAAGCGCCGTATCGATGGGTTGATCCGAAGACGGGAACCGTTACGGATCAAGTGGCCTACCTGACGGCCGACGAAGAAGACAACTATGTCATTGCGCAAGCGAACGCGAAGCTGACGCCAGACAACAAGTTCGAAGATGAGTTCGTCATCGTTCGTTACAATAAGCAATCGGATAACATCTTGACGATGCCAAGCAGTCGCGTAGACTACATGGATATTTCGCCGAAACAGGTTGTATCCGTCGCTACGGCGCTGATTCCGTTCTTGGAGAACGACGACTCCAACCGTGCGCTCATGGGTTCGAACATGCAGCGTCAAGCGGTGCCGTTGCTTGTTCCTAAAGCTCCGCTTGTCGGTACGGGGATGGAACATAAGGCTGCAAAAGACTCCGGTGTCTGCATCGTGTCGAAATATGACGGGATCATCGAACGGTCGGAAGCGAACCAAATTTGGCTCCGCCGTATCGAAGTCGTAGACGGAAAAGAAGTCAAAGGCGACCTTGTGAAATATAAGTTGCACAAATTTATGCGTTCTAACCAAGGAACCTGCATTAACCAACGTCCGATCGTCAAACGGGGCGACATCGTTAAGAAAGGTGACATCCTTGCGGACGGTCCTTCGACGGAAATGGGCGAATTGGCATTGGGCCGCAACGTGGTCGTTGCCTTTATGACTTGGGAAGGTTACAACTACGAGGATGCGATCCTGCTGAGCGAGAAGCTGGTGAAGGAAGATGTATATACTTCGATCCATATCGAGGAATACGAATCCGAAGCCCGCGACACGAAGCTCGGACCGGAAGAGATTACTCGCGACATCCCGAACGTCGGCGAAGAAGCGCTGCGTAACCTGGATGAACGCGGTATTATCCGCGTTGGTGCAGAAATTGCTGCCGGCGACATCCTGGTTGGTAAAGTAACACCTAAGGGTGTAACGGAGCTGACCGCAGAAGAACGCTTGCTGCACGCCATCTTTGGTGAGAAAGCTCGCGAAGTTCGTGATACTTCCCTGCGTGTGCCTCACGGTACCGATGGGATTGTTGTTGACGTGAAGGTGTTTACCCGTGAGAACGGCGATGAATTGCCGCCAGGTGTTAACCAACTCGTTCGGGTGTACATTGCACAGAAACGGAAAATCTCCGAAGGCGACAAGATGGCTGGACGCCATGGTAACAAAGGGGTCGTGGCCCGGATTTTGCCGGAAGAAGATATGCCGTTTATGCCAGACGGAACGCCAGTACAGGTTGTCCTGAATCCGCTGGGCGTACCTTCGCGGATGAACATCGGGCAGGTGCTGGAGATCCACCTGGGTATGGCTGCCCTTAAGATGGGGATTCACGTGGCAACGCCGGTATTCGACGGAGCCAATGAAGAAGACGTATTCGATACGATGGAAGAAGCGGGCATGCAGCGGAACGGTAAAACGATCCTGTACGATGGCCGCACAGGTGAACCGTTCGAACGTGAAGTTACCGTCGGTGTCATGCACATGATCAAGCTGGCGCACATGGTTGACGATAAGATCCATGCTCGCTCGACGGGTCCTTACTCGCTCGTTACGCAGCAACCGCTGGGTGGTAAAGCTCAGTTCGGTGGTCAGCGTTTCGGGGAGATGGAAGTATGGGCGCTCGAAGCTTACGGTGCTGCTTATACGCTGCAAGAGATTCTTACCGTCAAATCGGATGACGTGGTGGGTCGGGTGAAAACCTACGAATCCATCGTTAAAGGGGAAAACGTGCCTGAACCGGGCGTGCCTGAATCGTTTAAGGTCTTGATCAAAGAGCTGCAAAGCTTGGGTATGGACGTCAAGATCCTGACCGAAAACGAAGAAGAGATCGAGATGAAAGAGATCGACGACGAGGACGATGCGTCGAGCGACAAGCTCAGTCTCAATCTGGAAGGCGCGGAAGTCGGCGTAGAATAGAGCGTTATACAGTCAAATCAGGACTTGGTTAAGGAGGGATGCTCCTTGTTGGACGTCAACAACTTCGAGTTTATGAAAATTGGGCTTGCTTCCCCAGATAAAATTCGTTCTTGGTCCCGCGGAGAAGTAAAGAAACCGGAAACGATCAACTACCGCACGTTGAAGCCAGAGAAGGAAGGGCTGTTCTGCGAAAAGATTTTTGGCCCGACCAAAGACTGGGAATGTCATTGCGGTAAATATAAACGCGTTCGCTACAAAGGCGTTGTCTGCGATCGCTGCGGCGTTGAGGTCACTCGCGCGAAAGTGCGCCGCGAACGGATGGGGCATATCGAGTTGGCAGCTCCGGTATCTCACATTTGGTACTTCAAAGGGATCCCGAGCCGGATGGGCCTTGCGCTCGACATGTCTCCGCGTTCCCTGGAAGAGATCATTTATTTTGCATCTTATGTCGTAACCGATCCAGGCGAAACGCCGCTGGAGAAAAAGCAGCTTTTGTCCGAGAAAGAATACCGCAGCTACCGTGAGAAATACGGATACGGATTCCAAGCCGGCATGGGTGCGGAAGCCGTGAAGAAGCTGCTTCAGGATCTCGATATCGACAAAGAGCTGGAGTTCCTGAAAGAAGAATTGCGCACGGCTCAAGGTCAACGCCGCAACCGTGCAATCAAACGTTTGGAAGTCATCGAAGCGTTCAAAAGCTCCGGCAACCAGCCGGAGTGGATGATCCTCGACGTGCTTCCGGTTATTCCGCCGGAATTGCGTCCGATGGTTCAACTCGATGGCGGCCGTTTCGCGACGTCCGACTTGAACGATCTGTACCGCCGCGTCATCAACCGGAACAACCGGTTGAAACGTCTGCTTGACCTTGGCGCGCCGGACATCATCGTACAGAACGAGAAACGGATGCTGCAGGAAGCCGTTGACGCCTTGATCGACAACGGTCGCCGCGGTCGTCCCGTAACAGGTCCGGGTAACCGTCCGCTGAAATCTTTGAGCCACATGCTCAAAGGGAAACAAGGTCGTTTCCGGCAGAACCTGCTCGGTAAACGGGTTGACTACTCCGGTCGTTCCGTTATCGTCGTAGGTCCATATTTGAAAATGTACCAATGCGGTTTGCCAAAAGAAATGGCGCTGGAGCTGTTCAAGCCTTTCGTCATGAAAGAGTTGGTGAACAAAGGTCTGGCACATAACATTAAGAGTGCAAAACGCAAAGTAGAACGCGTGAGTCCGGAAGTTTGGGACGTGCTCGAGGAAGTTATTAAAGAGCATCCGGTTCTGTTGAACCGTGCTCCTACGCTTCACCGTCTCGGGATCCAGGCGTTCGAACCGATCCTGGTGGAAGGCCGCGCTATCCGTCTGCATCCGCTCGTATGTACGGCGTACAACGCTGACTTCGACGGTGACCAGATGGCCGTGCACGTACCGTTGTCCGCGGAAGCTCAGGCGGAAGCCCGCATCCTGATGCTGGCGTCCGGTAACATCCTGAACCCGAAAGATGGTAAACCGGTCGTTACGCCTTCGCAGGATATGGTCCTCGGCTCCTACTATCTGACCATGGATAACAAGGAAGCCAAAGGCTCCGGTATGATCCTGGGTTCGGTTAACGAAGCTGTATCGGCTTATCAACGCGGCACCGCTTCGTTGCATGCACGAGTAGCTATTCCGGCAAGAGCGCTGGGTAAAACCAGCTTTACGGAAGCACAGCAAAACGCTCTGCTGATTACGACCGTAGGTAAAATCATTTTCAACGAGATTTTCCCTGCCAGCTTCCCATATATTAATGAACCAACACGTGCGAACTTGTTCCAAGGCACTCCGGATCATTACTTTATTTATGACAAGGGCGCCAATGTGGTGGAACGGATCATGGCTGCACCGCAAGCTGGCGGTGTGGGCAAGGAATACCTCGGCGAAATCATCGGCCGCTGCTTCGAAATCTACCAAACGACGGAAACCTCCGTTATTCTGGACAGAATCAAGCAAACCGGCTTTACTTACTCCACGCGTGCCGGCGTAAGTATCGCGGTGGCGGACGTTATCGTTCCGAAGGAAAAGCAAGAAATTCTTCGCGAATCCGAGGAGAAGGTACGGGTTGTTACCAACCAATACCGCCGCGGTCTGATCACCAACGAAGAACGTTACGACCGCGTTATCGATATTTGGTCCAAGTGTAAGGATCAAATTACCGACATCCTGATGAAGTCGATGGATCGTTACAATTCCATCATGATGATGGTTGACTCTAAAGCACGGGGTAACAAATCGCAGATCACCCAGCTGGGCGGTATGCGGGGCCTGATGGCGAACCCGGCGGGTCGGATCATCGAATTGCCGATCAAATCGAACTTCCGCGAAGGCCTTACGGTCTTGGAATACTTCATTTCGACGCACGGTGCCCGGAAAGGTCTGGCGGATACCGCGTTGCGGACTGCAGACTCCGGTTACTTGACCCGTCGTCTCGTCGACGTGGCGCAAGACGTCATCGTACGCGAAGAGGATTGTGGTACAGATAAAGGCTTTACGGTTGGTGTTATCCAAGACGGTAAAGAAGTCATCGAAAATCTGTACGACCGGATTGAAGGCCGTTACTCGTTCGAAACGGTTCGCCATCCGGAAACTGGCGAGGTCATCATTCACCGGAACGAGCTGATCGATTCCGACAAAGCGCATGAAATCGTCAACGCAGGTATTACGAAGCTGCAAATTCGCTCCGTTCTCAGCTGCCGCGCTCGTCATGGCGTGTGCAAGAAGTGCTACGGACGCAACCTGGCTACGGGTAAACACGTGGAGATCGGGGAAGCTGTTGGTATCATCGCAGCTCAATCGATCGGTGAACCAGGGACCCAGCTCACCATGCGTACGTTCCATACCGGGGGCGTTGCGGGCGACGATATTACCCAAGGTCTTCCGCGGATTCAGGAGCTCTTCGAAGCCCGGAATCCGAAAGGTCAAGCAACGATCAGTGAGATTGACGGCGTAATCAAAGAAATCCGCGAAGCGAAGGACCGTCGCGAAATCGAGGTTCAAGGCGAAGCGGAAACGAAAGTATACTCCGTCACTTACGGTTCTCGTCTACGCGTTAGCGAAGGCGACGAGATCGAGGCCGGCGACGAACTGACGGATGGTTCCATCGACCCGAAAGAAATTTTGCGCATCAAAGGGATTCGCGGTGTACAGAACTACATTCTGCAGGAAGTACAACGCGTATACCGGAACCAAGGCGTAGAAATCAACGACAAGCACGTTGAGGTCATGATTCGCCAGATGCTGCGCAAGATTCGGATCGTGGATGCCGGCGATACTCCACTTCTGCCAGGATCATTCGTTGACCTGCATGAGTATGAAACGGCCAACAAAGAAGCAATTCTGTCTGGCAAAGAGCCGGCAGTGGCTAAACCAGTCCTGCTCGGGATTACGAAAGCGTCGCTGGAAACCGACTCCTTCTTGTCCGCGGCTTCCTTCCAGGAAACTACGCGGGTGCTTACCGACGCTGCCATCAAAGGCAAAGTCGACAAGCTGCTCGGCTTGAAAGAGAATGTCATTATCGGTAAGTTGATTCCGGCCGGTACCGGCATGAGTCGCTACCGTAACATTCAATTCGAAGAGCCGGAACAAGATGAAGTTACGGAAGAAAGCTTGGAACCTGTTTCGGTCGAATAACGACGAAGGTTAAGATAAGCCGGCGCGCCCCTGAAGCGAGTTTGATCCGGGGTGCGCCGGACTTATTTTTCTATGAAAATTCCGCTGAATATTTCGCTTGACACCAACTATAGCGGAGTGATACTATATCATAGTGCGTGAGTACGGATAACCCTGTGCTTTGGAGGACGTTATGATGTCTAATGATAAAGGACTACGGGACGCACCAATTAAAGTCGGCACCAAGCAGACTATGCGAATGGTTGAACTTGGACGGGCCGAGGAAGTTTATGTTGCTGAGAATGCAGATCCACGCCTTACGTCAAGGATCGTCGCCTTATGCAACCAACATGCCGTGAAAGTCACCTTTGTAGATACAATGGCGAATCTCGGCAAGGCTTGTGGGATTGAAGTAGGAGCGGCGATGGCTGTGATCGTAAAGTCATAGTTGATCGAAAATGTTTTTGCTAATGAGGGGAACTCTTTGGCAAAAACATTTCCTTTGTTCTTTTATGAGCCGCCTGGGTCTGTGGGCTTAAACAAGTGGTTTGTAAATGGGATTTTGAACTCTGAGGAAGGGGGTGGCAACAACATGCCAACAATTAACCAATTAGTACGTAAAGGACGCCAAGATAAGGTGTACAAATCCAAATCGCCAGCGTTGCAAAGAGGGTTTAACGCTCTGAAACGTGAAGCTACGGATTTGAGCTCTCCGCAAAAACGCGGCGTCTGCACTCGTGTAGGTACGATGACTCCGAAGAAACCGAACTCCGCGCTTCGTAAATATGCTCGTGTTCGCTTGACGAACCGTGTAGAGGTGACGGCTTACATCCCGGGTATCGGACACAACCTGCAAGAGCACAGCGTTGTACTGATTCGCGGCGGCCGGGTAAAAGACCTTCCGGGTGTCCGTTATCATATCGTGCGCGGTGCCTTGGATACGGCTGGCGTTAACAACCGTATGCAAGCTCGTTCCAAATACGGCGCGAAACGTCCGAAAGCGAAGAAATAAGATCGCTTAAGTTTGGAGACAACAGCTAAGGATTGAATTTTTACTGAAAGGGGGATAACAAACTATGCCACGCAAAGGTCCAGTTGCTAAGAGAGATGTGTTGCCAGATCCAGTGTATAACAGCAAATTGGTTACTCGCTTGATCAACCGCATCATGCTCGACGGTAAACGCGGCGTTGCTCAAAGCATCCTTTACAATGCGTTCGACATCATCCGTGAACGTACGGGGAATGACCCAATGGAAGTATTTGAAGCAGCGATCAAAAATATTATGCCTGTACTGGAAGTTAAAGCTCGTCGTGTCGGCGGTGCAAACTACCAAGTTCCGATCGAGGTTAAACCAGAGAGACGTACATCCTTGGGATTACGTTGGCTCGTAAACTACTCCCGCACTCGCGGTGAGAAGACAATGGAAGAACGTTTGGCTGCCGAGATCATCGACGCATCCAACAACACAGGCGCTTCCGTTAAGAAACGTGAAGATACGCATAAAATGGCGGAAGCGAACAAAGCGTTCGCGCACTACCGTTGGTAGGATAACGCCCGTATTTCAAAATTTATATTTTGAAGGGAGACAGATTCATGGCAAGAGAGTTCTCCTTGAAAAATACACGTAATATCGGGATCATGGCGCATATTGACGCCGGTAAGACAACCACGACGGAACGGATCTTGTTCTACACAGGTCGTACGCACAAAATCGGGGAAGTTCACGAGGGTGCGGCAACGATGGACTGGATGGAACAAGAGCAGGAGCGCGGAATCACGATTACATCCGCTGCGACGACCGCTCAATGGAAAGGTCACCGCGTAAATATCATCGATACCCCGGGACACGTCGACTTCACTGTTGAAGTCGAACGTTCCCTGCGTGTATTGGACGGGGCTGTAGGCGTGTTTAGTGCGAAGGAAGGCGTTGAGCCGCAGTCTGAAACCGTATGGAGACAGGCTGACCGCTATGGTGTTCCTCGGATCGCCTACGTCAACAAAATGGATATCATCGGTGCGGACTTCCTGAACGTCGTTAAGGATATGCGCGATCGTCTGCAAGCGAATGCAGTTGCTATCCAACTGCCAATCGGTGCAGAAAATGATTTTGTCGGGATCATCGACATTGTCGCTCAAAAAGCGTATATGTACAGAGACGATCTGGGACAACAAATCGATGAAGTAGAAATCCCTGCTGAATACGCTGCACAAGTTGAAGAGCTTCGTGCGGAACTGGTAGAGAAAGTTGCTGAACTGGACGAAGAATTGACGATGAAATACCTCGAAGGCGAGGAAATCACCGTTGAAGAACTGAAAGCAGCGCTTCGTAAGGGCGTATGTGAAGTTAAAATCTTCCCAGTTATCTGCGGTTCTTCCTACCGTAATAAAGGGGTTCAGCTGATGCTGGATGCCGTTATCGACTACTTGCCAGCTCCAGTTGATGTACCAAGCATCAAAGGTCATCTGGAAGATGGTACAGAAGTTGAACGTCACTCTTCTGACGAAGAGCCGTTCGCGGCATTGGCATTTAAAATCATGACCGACCCTTACGTGGGTAAACTGACGTTCTTCCGCGTATACTCCGGTATTCTGCAATCCGGTTCTTACGTGTTGAATGCAACGAAAGGTAAACGCGAACGGATCGGCCGGATCCTGCAAATGCATGCGAACCACCGTCAAGAGATCAACGAAGTCTATGCTGGTGACATCGCAGCTGCTGTAGGTTTGAAAGACACCGGGACAGGTGATACACTGTGTGATGAGAAGGCACCGGTTATTCTTGAATCGATGAACTTCCCAGAACCAGTTATCGAAATCGCGGTTGAACCGAAGACGAAAGCCGACCAAGACAAAATGGGCGTTGCACTTGCGAAGCTGACTGAAGAAGACCCAACGCTTCGTGCACATACAGATGAAGAAACGGGACAAACGATCCTTGCAGGTATGGGTGAGCTTCACCTGGATATCATCATCGATCGGATGCGCCGTGAATTCAAAGTAGACACGAACGTAGGTAAACCTCAGGTTGCTTATCGTGAAACGTTCCGTGTTCCGGCTCGCGTTGAAGGTAAGTTCGTACGTCAGTCCGGTGGTCGTGGTCAATACGGTCACGTCTGGGTTGAATTCGAACCGCTCGAACCAGGTACAGGTAACCAATTCGACAGCAAAATCGTCGGTGGTGCTGTTCCTAAAGAATACATCGGACCTGCTCAACAAGGTATCGAAGAAGCAATGCAGAACGGTGTTCTTGCGGGCTTCCCGGTTGTTGACGTAAAAGCGACGATCGTCGATGGTTCCTACCATGACGTCGACTCCAGTGAAATGGCGTTTAAGATCGCTGGTTCGATGGCTCTGAAAGCAGCTAAAGACAAATGTCAACCTGTTCTGCTTGAGCCAATCATGAAAGTTGAAGTAACGGTGCCTGAGGAGTACATGGGTGACGTTATGGGTATGCTGAACTCTCGCCGTGGCCGTATCGAAGGTATGGATTCCCGTGGTGGTGCGCAAATTATCCGTGCGAAAGTGCCTCTCTCCGAAATGTTCGGTTACTCGACGACCCTTCGCTCCGGTACACAAGGACGCGGCGTGTTCTCGATGGAACTCTCCCACTATGAAGAAGTTCCGAAGAACATCGCTGAAGAAATCGTGTCCAAGCATAAAGGGGCCGAATAATTTAATGTAATTGCCGATCGAAGGGCTTGTTCCTTTGATCGGTCACACATAACAATCCATATTTTAAGGAGGAACTGTTTAAAATGGCAAAGGCTAAATACGAACGTACAAAACCGCACGTTAATATCGGTACGATTGGTCACGTCGACCATGGTAAAACAACTCTGACTGCAGCCATCACGACTGTATTGTCCAAAAAATACGGCGGTGCTGCTGTAGCTTTCGATCAAATCGACAAAGCTCCAGAAGAACGCGAACGCGGTATCACAATCTCGACGGCACACGTTGAGTACGAAACAAACAACCGCCACTACGCACACGTTGACTGCCCAGGGCACGCCGACTATGTTAAAAACATGATCACTGGTGCTGCTCAAATGGACGGCGCAATCCTGGTTGTATCCGCAGCTGACGGCCCAATGCCGCAAACTCGCGAACACATCCTGCTGTCCCGTAACGTAGGCGTTCCTTACATCGTTGTATTCTTGAACAAATGCGACATGGTTGAAGACGAAGAGTTGCTTGAACTGGTTGAAATGGAAGTTCGCGACCTGCTGAACGAATACGAGTTCCCAGGCGATGACACTCCAATCATCCGCGGTTCCGCTCGTGAAGCTCTGCAAAACCCAGACGGCGAATGGGCTCAAAAAATCGTTGAAATGTTCGAAATCATCGACGAGTACATTCCGCTGCCTGAACGCCCAATCGACAAACCGTTCCTGATGCCAGTCGAGGACGTATTCTCGATCACTGGTCGTGGTACAGTTGCTACTGGCCGTGTAGAACGCGGTACGGTTAAAGTCGGCGATGAAGTTGAAATCGTGGGTATCGTTGAAGAAACGAAAAAATCCGTCGTTACCGGCGTTGAAATGTTCCGTAAATTGCTCGACTCCGCTCAAGCGGGCGACAACATCGGTGCACTGCTTCGCGGTATTGACCGTAAAGAAATCGAACGCGGTCAAGTATTGGCTAAACCAGCTTCCGTTAACCCGCATACTGAGTTCACCGCTCAAGTATACGTATTGACGAAAGAAGAAGGCGGACGCCATAAGCCGTTCTTCTCCGGCTACCGTCCTCAGTTCTACTTCCGTACAACGGACGTAACTGGCATCATCAACCTGCCAGAAGGAACTGAAATGGTTATGCCTGGCGACAACATCGAAGTTACCGTTCAACTGATCTCCCCGATCGCGATTGAAGAAGGTACTCGCTTCTCCATCCGTGAAGGCGGCCGTACAGTTGGATCCGGTGCCGTTGTTTCCATCAACAAATAATTAGGCTTAACCGCCTGATAGAAGGAGCTGCTCTCCGATTTCGGAGCGCAGCTCTTTTACTTTATTTAGGGAATGAAAAATTACGAATTATACTTGCATTCCGCCTACCTTTTCTATATAATAGTGAATGTTGTTCTGTGACGTTGCGATGATGTGGGAGGTTACTGACACACCCGGCCCCTTTGCCATGGGAGGGTGGCCAGAAAATTTCCACGGAGTATGTCCGATACTAAATTGGGCGATAGAAGGAGGGACTAAAATGGCAAAGCAAAAAATTCGTATTCGTTTGAAAGCTTACGACCACAGAATTCTTGATCAATCCGCAGAGAAAATCGTTGAAACGGCAAAACGTTCGGGTGCAGGCGTATCCGGGCCAATCCCGTTGCCAACTGAGAAACAAGTGATTACTATTCTCCGTGCGGTGCACAAGTACAAGGATTCCCGGGAACAATTCGAACAACGTACGCATAAGCGTCTGATCGACATTGTGAACCCGACTCCACAAACTGTGGATGCCTTGATGCGCTTGGACCTGCCGTCCGGTGTAGATATCGAAATTAAATTGTAATACCTACTATTGTAAGGTAACCAGGAAAGGAAAAGAGGTGTCAACATGAAAGGTATCTTAGGGAAGAAACTTGGTATGACTCAAGTGTTTACTCCGGAAGGGAATGTCATTCCTGTAACGGTGATTGAGGCTAGCTCTAACGTAGTTCTGCAGAAGAAAGACCTGGAGAACGACGGTTACGAAGCGATTCAGCTTGGCTACTCCGATAAGAAGGAAGCTAGAGCGAATAAGCCTGAAGTTGGGCATGCAAAGAAAGCAGGCACAACGCCTAAGCGCTACGTTCGCGAAATTCGCGGTGTTGATTTGGCGGGATACGAGGTTGGCCAAGAGGTCAAAGTCGATATTTTTGCTGAAGGCGAATTTGTTGACGTAACAGGGATTTCGAAAGGTAAAGGGTTCCAAGGCGTAATCAAACGCTGGGGACAAAGCCGCGGCCCAATGGCTCACGGTTCCCGTTACCATCGTAGACCTGGTTCCATGGGTTCCATCGCAGCTAACCGTGTATTCAAAGGGAAAAACCTGCCTGGACATATGGGACATGAAACTGTAACGATTCAAAATCTTGAAGTTGTTAAAGTCGATGCAGAACGCAACGTCTTGCTCGTGAAAGGTTCGATTCCTGGGCCGAAAAACAGCTTCGTTAAAGTAAAACAAACTATTAAGAAATAATTAACCCTCAGGAAAGGAGGAACAACAAATGCCAAAAGTAGCACTTTTCAATATTAGCGGTAGCCAAGTGGGCGAAGTAGAATTGAACGATGCCGTATTCGGAATTGAGCCGAACACTCATGTTCTTCATGAAGCTGTTGTAATGCAGCGTGCTTCCCTGCGTTTCGGTACGCACAAAGTTAAAGGACGCTCCGAAGTTCGTGGCGGCGGCCGTAAGCCTTGGAAACAAAAAGGTACAGGTCGTGCGCGCCAAGGTTCGATCCGCGCTCCTCAATGGAAAGGCGGCGGTACGGTATTCGGACCAACTCCGCGTAGCTATTCCTACAAACTGCCTAAGAAAGTTCGTCGTTTGGCGATCAAATCGGCGCTTTCGTCGAAAGTAATCGATCAGGACATCATCGTATTGGATGCACTTGCGATGAACGCTCCGAAAACGAAAGAATTTGCAGCGATCTTGAACAACCTGAAAGTGGAACGTAAAGCTCTGGTTGTAGCTCCTAGCTATGACGACAACATTGCGCTTTCCGCTCGTAACATTCCAGGCGTGAAGTTCGTGGCAGCAGACGGCATTAATGTTCTTGACGTGCTGACGCATGACAAACTGATCATTACGAAAGAAGCAGTTCAGAAGGTAGAGGAGGTGCTCGCGTAATGAAGGATCCTCGCGATATTATCAAACGCCCGGTGATTACGGAACGTTCCACGGAATATATGAACGACCTGAAATATGTCTTTGAAGTAGACATTCGCGCGAACAAAACGGAAATCAAACAAGCTGTTGAGTCCATTTTCGGCGTGAAGGTGAAGAACGTAAACACCCTGCGTGTTCCCGGGAAGCTGAAACGTTACGGACGCTACTCCGGATACACTCCAGAATGGAAAAAAGCGTTTGTTACATTAACACCTGAAAGCAAGCCGCTCCAATTTTTTGAATCGGTATAAAATCGCTTAAAGTAAGGAGGGAAATCTCGTGCCAATCAAAAAGTACAAACCGACTTCCCCGGCTAGACGTGCGATGAGCGTGTCGACCTTCGAAGAAATTACGACGGATCAGCCGGAGAAATCTTTGCTTGCGCCGCTGAGCAAAACTGCCGGCCGCAACAACCAAGGTAAAATCACTGTTCGTCACCATGGCGGCGGACATAAACGTAAATATCGGATCATCGACTTCAAACGGAACAAAGATGGAATTCCAGGCCGCGTTGCTACGATCGAATATGATCCAAACCGGACTTCGAACATCGCTTTGATCCACTATGCCGATGGTGAGAAACGCTATATCATCGCTCCTAAAGGCTTGAAAGTGGGCGACGTGATCGAATCTGGCGCAGGTTCCGACATCAAAATCGGTAACGCATTGCCGCTGGAGAACATCCCGGTAGGTACCGTGATCCACAACATCGAGCTGAAACCAGGTAAAGGCGGACAACTTGTTCGTGCTGCTGGTACAGAAGCTCAATTGCTCGGTAAAGAGGACAAATACGTAACGATCCGCCTGTCTTCCGGCGAAGTTCGTAAAGTTCTGAAAGTTTGCCGCGCAACGATCGGTTCCGTAGGTAACGGTGACCACGAGCTCGTGAAAATCGGTAAAGCCGGACGCAGCCGTTGGCTGGGCAAACGTCCAGAAGTCCGCGGTGTCGTCATGAACCCGAACGATCACCCGCACGGTGGTGGTGAAGGTCGCGCTCCGATCGGCCGTAAATCTCCGTTGTCTCCTTGGGGCAAACCAACCCTTGGTTACAAAACGCGTAAAAAAGGCAAAGCTTCTGATAAATATATCGTTCGCCGTCGCACGAAGTAATCCGCATCCTGCGGATCACTTCGCGGCATGAACGAAGCGTAACTTGCAGCGCATTGTGAAGGGAGGATAAATGAATGAGTCGCAGTCTGAAAAAGGGACCTTTTGTCGATGGGTACCTGCTTAAGAAAGTGGAAGAAGCGAGCGCTTCGAACAAGAAGGTCGTGATCAAAACTTGGTCCCGTCGCTCCACGATCTATCCGCAATTCATTGGTCATACGTTTGGTGTCTATGACGGCCGCAAGCACGTACCGGTGTACGTAACCGAGGATATGGTCGGACATAAACTGGGCGAATTTGCTCCAACCCGGACCTACAAAGGTCATACGGATGACGATAAGAAAACGAGACGTTAATAACGATAAGTTCTTCGTTTGAGAGGAGGTAATACTACATGGAAGCTAAAGCACATGCAAGATCGATTCGTATTGCTCCCCGCAAAGCTCAACTCGTGGTTGATCTGATCCGCGGTAAGCAAGTTGGCGACGCGATTGCAATTCTGCGCCATACGCCAAAAGCAGCATCCCCGATCGTGGAGAAGCTGTTGAACTCGGCGATTGCCAATGCTGAACATAACTATTCTATGGATGTAAATAAATTGGTGATTACGCAAGCCTACGTTAACCAAGGCCCGACGATGAAACGTTTCCGTCCGCGGGCAATGGGACGTGCTAGCCGGATCAACAAACGCACCAGCCACATTACTTTGGTGGTATCCGAAAAATAAGGAGGGAAAACGTGTGGGCCAAAAGGTAAATCCGGTCGGATTACGAGTAGGGATTATCCGTGATTGGGAATCCAAATGGTACGCAGGCAAAGATTTCGGTGATCTTTTGCTGGAAGACGTAAAAATTCGTGAACACCTGAAAAATAAACTGAAAGACTCCGCGGTATCTCGGATTGAGATCGAGAGAGCGGCAAATCGTGTGAACGTGACGATCCACACTGCTAAACCGGGCATGGTTATCGGTAAAGGCGGTTCGGAAGTTGAAAACCTGCGCGGTGAAATTACGAAAATCGCAGGCGGCAAAAAGGTTCACATCAACATTTCTGAAATCAAACACCCTGATCTTGACGCAATCTTGGTTGCTGAAAGCATTGCACAACAATTGGAACGTCGTGTTTCTTTCCGTCGTGCGTTGAAACAAGCAATTCAAAGAACGATGCGTTCGGGAGCGAAAGGGATTAAAACGGCAGTCAGCGGTCGTCTCGGCGGTGCTGAAATTGCTCGTACGGAAGGCTACAGTGAAGGAACTGTTCCACTTCATACGCTCCGCGCCGACATCGATTACGGTACGGCAGAAGCGCATACGACTTATGGCCGCATCGGCGTAAAAGTATGGATTTATCGTGGAGAGGTTCTTCCTACGGCTAAGAAACAACAAGCTGCTCAGGAAGGAGGCAACTAATCATGTTGGTACCAAAACGCGTAAAACACCGCAAGCAACAACGCGGTAATATGAGAGGCCAAGCAAAAGGCGGCACCGAACTGAACTTCGGTGAATACGGCCTGCAGGCTCTGGAGCCGACTTGGATCACGAACCGTCAAATCGAAGCAGCGCGTATCGCGATGACTCGTTACATCAAACGTGGCGGTAAAGTATGGATTAAGATTTTCCCTGACAAGCCGATTACTCAGAAGCCTCTTGAAGTCCGGATGGGTAGCGGTAAAGGTAACGTAGAAAAATGGGTCGCAGTTGTGAAGCCGGGCAAAATCATGTTTGAGCTTGCCGGGGTATCGGAGGAAGTTGCACGCGAAGCTATGCGTCTTGCTGCCCACAAACTGCCGATCAAAACGAAGTTTGTGAAACGTGAAGAATTGGGTGGTGAAGCAAATGAAAGCTAATGAACTTCGCAACTTAACCACTGCAGAAATCGAACAAAAAATCGCAGGTTTTAAAGAAGAACTCTTTAACCTCCGTTTTCAGTTGGCTACCGGCCAACTCGATAATCCGACTCGGATCCGCGATGTGCGTAAGGAAATAGCTCGTGCTAAAACCGTTATCCGTGAAAGAGAACTTGGGATTACTAGTTAAGAAGCGCTGAGCGAATCTAGCAAAGCGCCTAAGTCCAGGAAGGAGGCAAACCATGAGCGAACGTAACAGCCGTAAAGTGCAAATTGGTAAAGTTGTCAGCGACAAGATGGACAAAACGATCGTTGTAGCTGTTGAAACTTACAAGAAGCATGACTTGTACCATAAGCGCATTAAATACACGAAGAAATTTAAAGCGCATGATGAGAACAACACCGCGAAAATCGGTGACATCGTTAAAATCGCCGAAACTCGCCCGCTGTCCAAAGACAAACGCTGGAGACTCGTTGAAGTCGTTGAAGAAGCGGTTATCATTTAATAGCACGGTAGCTTAGACCGAAAGGAGGAAATATCCATGATTCAACCATTTACACGTTTGCAGGTTGCTGACAACTCCGGCGCGAAGGAACTGATGTGTATCCGCGTTTTGGGTGGTACGGGTCGTCGTACGGCACAAATCGGAGATCTGATCGTTTGCTCCGTCAAACAAGCAACACCAGGCGGCGTTGTCAAAAAAGGGGATGTAGTTAGAGCAGTAGTCGTTCGTACGAAACGTTCCGTTCGTCGCAAAGACGGTTCCTACATCGCATTCGACGAAAACGCAGCAGTTGTTGTTAAAGAAGATAAGAGCCCGCGCGGAACGCGTATCTTCGGACCTGTTGCCCGTGAACTTCGCGACAAGGACTTTATGAAGATCGTTTCCTTGGCTCCGGAAGTTATCTAAGAACACCCCATAACCCAACGGGGAGCCCGATTTAACAGGAGGTGTAAACCAAGTGCCTAGACTGAAGAAGATTCTTGAATCTCATAACAATAAGCTGCACGTCAAAAAGGACGACACGGTTATCGTGATTTCCGGTAAAGACAAAGGCAAAAAAGGCCGCGTCATCGCCGCATATCCTCGTGAAAACCGCGTGCTTGTGGAAGGCGTGAACATGGTTAAGAAACATCAAAAACCTAATCAACTGAACCCACAAGGCGGCATCATTGAGAAGGAAGCTCCGATTCACGTTTCGAACGTTATGCACGTTGATCCGAAGAGCGGAAAAGTAACCCGTATCGGTTACAAAGTATTGGACAACGGCAAAAAAGTTCGCGTAGCGAAGAGATCCGGAGAAGTAATCGACTAATCGAGAAACGTTAAGAAAGGAGGTCCATGATTCATGGCAGCAAGATTGAAAGAACGCTTTTTGAACGAAGTAACACCTGCTTTGATTCAAAAATTCAACTATACAACGGTAATGCAAGTGCCAAAGATCGAGAAAGTGGTTATCAACATGGGTGTTGGTGACGCTGTAGCGAACTCCAAAGTACTTGATTCCGCAGTGAACGATATGCAACTGATCGCTGGTCAAAAGCCAGTTATCACTCGCGCGAAGAAATCCATCGCTGGTTTCAAACTGCGTGAGAACATGCCGATCGGTGTGAAGGTAACTCTTCGCGGTGACCGCATGTATCATTTCCTTGATAAACTGTTTAACGTAACGCTTCCGCGTGTCCGTGACTTCCACGGGGTATCGACGAAAGCATTTGATGGTCGCGGTAACTATACGCTGGGCCTGAAAGAGCAACTGATCTTCCCTGAGATCGAATACGATCAAGTGGATAAAGTACGCGGTATGGATATCGTCATCGTAACGACGGCGAAAACCGACGAAGAATCCCGCGAGCTCTTGACGCAACTCGGCATGCCGTTTGCTAAGTAATTCGTCTATTTTCTCCGAAACTATTTAGGAGGTGTCAGGCTAAGTGGCTAAAACTTCGATGAAAGTTAAACAACAACGTACACCTAAATTCAAAGTTCGGGCTTATACCCGGTGTGAACGTTGTGGTCGCCCACATTCGGTATTGCAAAAGTACAAAATTTGCAGAATTTGCTTCCGTGAATTAGCTTATAAAGGCCAGATTCCTGGCGTGAAAAAAGCAAGCTGGTAATTAATCAACAACGGGAAGGAGGTTTACACGTATGACTATGTCAGATCCAATTGCAGATATGCTTACTCGTATTCGTAACGCCAACACGGTGCGTCACGAGACGGTTGAACTGCCTGCGTCCACGATCAAGAAACAAATCGCTGAGATCCTGAAGCGTGAAGGTTTCATTCGTGACGCTGAATATATCGATGATAACAAACAAGGGATCATCCGTATTTTCCTGAAATACGGCCCGAACAACGAACGCGTTATCTCTGGACTTAAGAGAATCAGTAAACCAGGCCTTCGCGTGTACACGAAAAGCAACGAAATTCCTCGTGTCCTCGGCGGCTTGGGTATCGCGATTATCTCCACTTCCAAAGGTGTCATGACTGACAAGGAAGCTCGTCAGTCCAAAGCCGGCGGCGAAGTCCTCTGCTACGTTTGGTAATTTACGTCTTATAACAAGGAGGTGCAATAAATGTCTCGTATTGGTCGCAAACCAATCACAGTACCAAGTGGTGTGGATGTCACACTTGATAATAGCGTCATTACAGTTAAAGGTCCGAAAGGGACTTTGACTCGTGAGCTTCACAAGGACATCAAGGTAACGGTTGAAGGTAACGTCATTACCGTTGAGCGTCCTTCTGATAATAAATTACATCGTTCCCTGCATGGCACGACCCGCTCCGTTGTCAGCAACATGGTCAGCGGGGTAACGGAAGGTTTCTCCAAATCGCTCGAGCTGGTTGGTGTCGGTTACCGCGCAAGCTTGTCCGGCAAGAAACTGGTTCTGAACGTGGGTTACTCCCATCCGGTAGAAATCACACCGGAAGAGGGCATCGAATTCGAAGTACCTTCGAATACGAAGATCATCGTTAAAGGGATCAATAAAGAACGCGTAGGCGAATATGCCGCTAAAATTCGTTCTGTCCGTGAGCCTGAGCCATACAAAGGCAAAGGGATCAAGTATGAAGGCGAACGCATTATTCGTAAGGAAGGTAAAGCCGGTAAGAAGAAATAAGTTTCTTCTTGTGCCTAGCCTTCTGGCGTCTTGAAACGAAATGTCCGATAGCGGTAAACCGAAGGGAGTGAAATGGAAGTCATGATTACAAAAGCTGATAAGAACAAAGCACGTCTGAAAAGACATCTGCGTGTACGTAAGAAAGTCCAAGGAACGGCAGCTCGTCCAAGACTGAACGTATACCGTTCTTCCAAACATATCTACGCTCAACTGATCGACGACGTAGCAGGCGTAACGGTAGCTAGCGCTTCGACAGTCGATAAAGAACTGAGCGGTTCGATCGGTAACGGCGGCAACGTGGAATCCGCTCGTAAAGTGGGCGAATTGATCGCAAAACGCGCACAAGCGAAAGGATATAAGAGCGTTGTTTTTGACCGTGGAGGATATCTGTACCATGGACGGATTCAGGCGCTGGCTGACGCAGCCCGCGAAGCAGGCCTGGAATTCTAAAAAATCATCACTAAAAGGAGGTTAACGACTTGCGTGTAGATCCGAACACTTTAGAACTGACAGAAAGAGTTGTAAACATTAACCGCGTAGCTAAAGTAGTTAAAGGCGGACGCCGTTTCAGCTTCAGTGCACTCGTGGTTGTCGGCGACGGCAAAGGCTGGGTTGGCGCTGGGATCGGTAAAGCAGGCGAAGTACCTGACGCGATCCGTAAAGGCATTGAAGATGCGAAGAAAAATCTTGTGCATGTTCCGCTCGTAGGTACTACGATCCCTCACCAAGTAATCGGGCATTTCGGTGCTGGCCGCGTTCTGCTGAAACCGGCATCCGAAGGTACCGGGGTTATCGCCGGCGGTCCAGTTCGTGCGGTTCTTGAACTGGCTGGCGTAGGCGACATTTTGACTAAATCTTTGGGTTCTTCGAATTCCATCAACATGGTCAACGCGACTTTGGAGGGCTTGTCCCGTCTGAAACGCGCTGAGGATGTTGCGAAATTGCGCGGTAAAACCGTCGAAGAACTTCTCGGTTAAGGAGGGAATCTCATGGCTAAACTGCAAATTACCCTCGTGCGTAGTTTGATCGGTCGTCCGGAGAACCAACGTACTACCGTGAAAACCTTGGGTCTTCGCAAAATTAACCAATCCGTTGTTCACAACGATAACCCAGCCATTCGCGGCATGGTGAATCAAGTGAGCCACCTGGTTTCGGTTAAAGAAATTGAAGGCTAAGGATAGCGTAAGCTTGTTAATTGCCAACAATAAATAAGGAGGTGCAACGAACGATGAAGTTACATGAGCTTTCTCCTGCTCCTGGTTCCCGTCACGAACGCAAACGCGTTGGTCGCGGTACAGGTAGCGGCATGGGTAAAACATCTACTCGCGGTCACAAAGGTCAAAACGCTCGTTCCGGCGGTGGTGTGCGTCCGGGCTTCGAAGGCGGTCAGAACCCGCTGTATCGTCGCTTGCCAAAACGCGGTTTCATCAATCCGACGCGGAAAGAGTATGCGATTGTCAACATCGAAGATTTGAACAACTTTGCGGCGGATACGGAAGTAACTCCTGAGCTGTTGTTTGAGCAAGGAATCGTGAAAGACGCGAAGAGCGGCATCAAGATTCTTGGCAACGGTGAAGTTACTGTCAAACTGACAGTTAAAGCGAATAAGTTCTCCCAATCTGCGGTAGAGAAAATCGAGGCTGCCGGCGGTAAAACCGAGGTGATCTAATGTTTAAAACCATTAAGAACATATGGCATGTTCAAGACCTTCGCAACCGCATCCTGTTCACGTTGTTTATCTTCCTCATTTACCGGATCGGATCTTTCGTTCCGGTTCCGGGCGTTAATAAAGACGTTTTTGAAGCAACAAACAATGCAGCAGGAAATAACTTGCTTGGGCTCTTGAACACCTTCTCGGGCGGCGCCCTGAAGAACTTCTCGATCTTTGCCCTCGGGATTATGCCTTATATCACGGCTTCCATCATCGTACAGCTCTTGTCGATGGACGTCATTCCGAAGTTTGCGGAATGGGCTAAGCAAGGGGAACACGGTAAGAAGAAAATGGCTCAAGTGACCCGTTACGGAACGGTCATTTTGGCCCTCATTCAGGCGTTTGCAACGTCGATTGGCTTTAACCGTTTGTACGGAACGGAAATGGTGCCGGACGCAACCTTCGGTGATTATCTGGTCATCGCGATTGTGTTGACAGCGGGTACCTCTTTCCTGATGTGGTTAGGTGAGCAGATTACCGAAAGAGGGATTGGTAACGGGATCTCGCTGATTATCTTCGCCGGGATCGTTGCTTCCATCCCTACGCACATTACGACGATTGCGCAATCGGATTTTATCATTGAAGGCCAGCCTTTCATTAATGTGGTGAAATCCATCGCGATTCTCTTGGTGTGCATCTTGATCGTCATCGGTGTTATCTACGTACAACAAGCGATCCGGAAAATTCCGGTGCAATACGCAAAACGTGTGGTAGGTAACAAAATGTATGGCGGACAGAATACGCATATTCCGCTCAAGATCAACGCTGCCGGCGTCATTCCGGTCATTTTCGCAGTATCCTTGCTGCAATTCCCGGTTGTTATCGCCAGCTTCTGGTCGACGCATGCATGGGCGCAATGGATTACGACCCATTTGTCTACCAACCGTCCGCTCGGGATGGTGCTTTATGTGATCATGATCATCGGCTTTACGTTCTTCTATACGTTCGTACAGATGAACCCGCAGCAGATGGCTGAGAACATGAAGAAAAACGGTGGCTACATTCCAGGGATCCGTCCTGGTAAAGCGACGGAAACCTACTTAACTCGGGTATTAACTCGTTTGACGATGACCGGTGCGCTCTTCCTTGCAGCCATCTCCATTCTCCCTATGGGATTGGGGGCTATCGCAGGGTTGCCGAGCACCGTCTTGATCGGTGGTACATCGATCCTCATCGTAATCGGTGTTGCGCTGGATACGATGAAGACGATCGAAGGCCAATTGATCAAACGTCACTATAAAGGTTTTATCAATAAATAGTCGGTAGGTACCAGGAACAGAGGACGTGCAAACGTCCTTGCCTGGCACCTAACTGAGCTATTTCTTGTTGTAGAGAAGTGTTGGAGGGAGTGAGAAACATGAACCTACTATTCATGGGGCCTCCCGGAGCAGGAAAAGGAACACAAGCCGAGACAATCGTTAACGAATTCGGTATTCCTCATATCTCTACCGGCGACGCATTTCGCCTGGCAATCAAACAGGGAACACCTGTGGGGATGAAAGCGAAGGAATATATGGATCAGGGACTGCTCGTGCCTGATGATGTGACAGTGGGGATCGTTCGCGAACGCTTGCAGCAGCCCGATTGCGAAAAAGGTTTCTTATTGGACGGATTTCCAAGAACCCTTTCGCAAGCGGAATCGCTGGATGAGCTGCTTGATAGTATGGGTCGCAAGCTGGACCACGTCATCAACCTGAAAGTGGACCGGAACAAGCTGTTAGCGCGGCTGACCGGACGCCGGATTTGCAAATCCTGCGGCGCCACTTATCATGTGATCTTTAATCCTCCGGGGCAGGAAGGTGTTTGTGATAAATGCGGCGGCGAGTTATACCAACGCTCGGATGATAATGAAGAGAGCGTAGGAACTCGTTTGGACGAATATATCAACAAAACCGCACCGCTTCTGAAGTTCTATGAAGACAAAGGCCTGTTGCGTCAGGTAGATGGTGAACAGGAAATCGATGCGGTTTCGAAGGAAATCGTGTCACTACTGCGAGGTTAGGTGTAATGATCATTTGTAAATCCGAAACGGAACTGGGCTTTATGCGAGAAGCTGGGCGGATCGTCGCGGAAACGCACAGGCTCATGGCCCAAGCGATTCAGCCTGGAATTACGACGGGAGAACTCGATCAACTCGCCGATAAATACATTCGCAGTCAGGGCGCCGTGCCGTCCTTTAAAGGTTACAACGGTTTTCCTTACAGCATTTGCGCTTCGGTCAACGAAGAATTGGTACACGGATTTCCCGGCAAACGCAAATTGAACGAAGGCGATATCATTACACTGGATATCGGCGCGGAGTATCGTGGTTTCCATGGGGACTCGGCGTGGACGTATCCGGTAGGTCAAATTTCGGAGGAAGCCAAGCGACTCTTGGAAGTCACCGAAGGTTCCTTGTATGCGGGCCTTGCGCTCGTTAAACCGGATGTTCGATTGTACACGATCTCGCATGCAATTCAGCAATTCATCGAAGCTGCCGGTTTTTCCGTCGTTCGGGAATATGTGGGTCATGGCATTGGCGCGAGCTTGCATGAAGAACCGCAAATTCCGAATTATGGTTTGCCCGACCGGGGCCCGCGGCTTAAGCCGGGGATGGTCCTGGCGATCGAACCGATGGTTAACATGGGGAAGCGATATGTTAAAACGCTGGAAGACAATTGGACAGTGGTTACGGTGGATGGCTCCTTGTGCGCTCACTTTGAGCATACGGTAGCTGTTACGCCGGACGGGATGGAAATTTTCACGAAGCTGGATGCGTAGGTGATGAACGTGAAAGAGCGCTCAGCGCCGCAAATCGGTCAGTTGGTGAAAGTTCTCAAAGGCAGGGATGCCGGAGCGATTTATGTGATTGTCGGGATTCTGGACGACAAATTCGTCTGGATCGCGGACGGAAACAAACGGAAGTTTGATGGACCCAAACGTAAAAATGCCCAGCATCTTGAGCTACTGCCCATCGTTAGCAGCGAGGTTGTTCATAGTTTGCAGGAAAGCGGACGGGTGACGAACGGGAAACTGCGCCATGCAGTTCTTGCTTATCAGAAGTCCGCCAATTCTATGGCTGAAGAGAAAGGAGACTGACTGTGGCTAAAGAAGATGTCATTGAAGTCGAAGGTACGGTCATTGAACCGTTGCCGAATGCAACCTTTAGAGTAGAGTTGGAGAATGGTCATCAAATTCTCGCTCACGTTTCCGGGAAGTTGCGGATGCACTTTATCCGCATTCTGACAGGAGACAAAGTGGTCGTACAGCTTTCGCCATACGATTTGACGAAAGGCCGGATCACTTACCGCAAATAGACTATACCCATTATGGTAAAGTTGTGGTACAATATTCAGGTTGAGTTGTTTCTGACAGTAGTTTATGATTAGAATGCGTGCGATTGGATTTTTGCTTTCGCAAAAGAAGAACGTATGCTTTCGATCCCAGTTTTACTTCTGTAAAACTTTTAGGAGGTAATTAGCATGAAGGTAAGACCTTCTGTAAAGCCGATTTGCGAAAAATGCAAAGTCATTCGTCGCAAAGGCAATGTCATGGTGATTTGCGAAAATCCGAAACACAAACAAAAACAAGGTTAATTGAAGGGGGTGTAGCGTAAAATGGCACGTATTGCTGGTGTGGATTTGCCACGTGATAAACGCGTTGAGATCGCCTTAACTTACATTTTCGGAATCGGTAAAACGACTTCCCAGAAAATCCTGAAAGAAACAGGCATCAATCCGGACACTCGTGTTCGTGATTTGACGGAAGATGAGGTTAGCAAACTACGCGAAACGATCGACAAAACGGTCAAGGTTGAAGGTGACCTGCGTCGTGAAATTTCTTTAAATATTAAACGTTTGATCGAAATTGGCTGCTACCGCGGAGTGCGTCATCGTCGCGGCTTGCCGGTTCGCGGACAACGTACGAAAACGAATGCCCGTACTCGTAAGGGTCCTCGTCGTACTGTAGCGAACAAGAAGAAATAAGAAGGGGGGATAACAGACAATGGCTAAACCAAAGAAAGTCGTACGTACGAAACGTCGTGACCGGAAAAATATTGAATCTGGCGTGGCTCATATCCGCTCCACATTCAATAACACGATTGTCACTATTACGGATCCACACGGTAACGCGATTTCCTGGGCGAGCTCCGGCGGTCTTGGATTCAAAGGTTCCCGTAAGTCGACTCCGTTTGCTGCACAAATGGCTGCTGAATCTGCTGCCAAAGCTGCGATGGAACATGGCATGAAAACCGTTGAGGTTATGGTTAAAGGCCCTGGCGCCGGCCGTGAGGCCGCTATCCGCTCCTTGCAAGCGGCAGGCCTTGAAGTCAACATGATTAAAGACGTTACTCCAATTCCTCATAACGGCTGCCGTCCTCCAAAACGCCGCCGCGTTTAATGAAGCCGCGCTGAAGCCGTGGTATAACACCAGCGTCAATTGGGAACAATGGATGTTTAGGCATACTACGTTACGAACTTCAGCACCTTAGGCAGATTGAAAGGAACGACGTTTTGAAGGAGGGGTACTTTCGTGATAGAAATCGAAAAGCCAAAAATCGAGACCGTAGAAGTTAACGATGAAGGCACCTATGGGAAATTTGTAGTAGAACCACTTGAACGTGGGTATGGCACCACACTGGGCAACTCGCTTCGCCGGATTTTGCTCTCTTCTCTGCCGGGTGCTGCGGTAACCTCGGTCCAAATCGATGGAGTTCTGCATGAATTCGCGACCGTACCGGGCGTTATGGAGGACGTTACGGAGATCATCCTGAACCTGAAAGCACTCTCGCTGAAAATTCATTCGGATGAGGAGAAGATCCTCGAAATCGATGCGGAAGGCGAAGGCGTTGTTACGGCAGGGGATATCCGTGCGGACAGCGATGTGGAAATTTTGAATACGGATCTGCATATTGCAACGCTTGAACCGGGTTCAAGACTCCACATGCGCATCTACGCAGGCCGCGGACGTGGTTACGTTCAGGCAGATCGAAATAAACGAGATGATCAACCGATCGGTGTCATTCCCGTCGATTCGATCTATACCCCGATTACACGGGTCAATTACGTGGTTGAGAATACCCGGGTTGGCCAAGTGACCAACTACGACAAGCTTACGCTTGAAGTGTGGACCGATGGCAGTATCAGACCTGAAGAAGCGGTAAGCCTCGGCGCGAAAATTTTGACCGAGCATCTCTTCTTGTTCGTAGGCCTTACGGACGAAGCGAAAGACGCGGAAATCATGGTCGAGAAGGAAGAAGACAAGAAAGAAAAAGTGCTTGAAATGACGATTGAAGAGCTTGATCTCTCCGTTCGTTCCTATAACTGCCTCAAACGTGCCGGTATCAATACGGTACAAGAGCTTACGACGAAAACCGAAGAAGACATGATGAAGGTACGTAACCTGGGTCGCAAGTCTTTGGAAGAAGTTCAAGAGAAGCTCCAAGAGTTAGGTTTGGGATTGCGCACTGAAGAATAAGTTGACTTGAATCGTTTTAGCGAAGGAGGGAAAACTCATGGCATACCAAAAGTTGGGCCGCGATTCCAGCGCACGTAAAGCATTGTTCCGTGACCTGGTAACCGACCTGTTCTTATACGAACGCATCCAAACGACGGAAGCGAAAGCGAAAGAAGTTCGTTCGATCGCTGAGAAGCTGATCACCAAGGCAAAACGTGGTGACCTGCATGCCCGTCGTCAAGTGGCAGCTTACGTTCGTCGCGAATCGATCGACGGCGAGCAGGATGCAATCCAAAAGCTGTTCACCGAACTGGCAACTCGTTATTCCAGCCGTCCAGGCGGATACACTCGTATCCTGAAGCTGGGACCTCGCCGCGGCGACGCTGCTCCTATGGTTTATCTGGAACTGGTAGATCGCGCGTAATTCGGGGGTTCCCCATTTCTTGCGTGTAAAACTCTCTGTCGGCTCGCCTTACGGCTAAGCTTTCGGAGAGTTTTTTTATTGAACTGAAGGTGTGGCCTTGAGAAAGGAAGGAACCGATGCGCAACTTGCTGATGACCGTCAGCTATGACGGAACCAACTATTTCGGCTTTCAGACCCAACCGGGCGGAAATACGGTTCAGGATCATATCGAGGGAGCCATCCGCCATTTAACGGGAGAAACGGTGAAAATTCATGGCTCGGGACGAACCGATGCCGGGGTGCATGCGAGACAGCAGCCTTTTCATTTTCACACCGATTCGCGAATTCCTGTGGAACGTTGGTGTTTGGCGCTTAACGCGCGGCTCCCTTCTGATATCCGCGTGTTGACGGCTCGGGAGGTCCCTCTGACCTTCCATTCACGGCATTCGGCCAAACGGAAAACCTACCGCTACTCCATTAATACCAACCGATTCCCGGATGTGTTCCAACGGAACTATCAGTTTCATCATCCAGGACAGCTTAATGTGGAGGCCATGCAGGCATGCCTGCCTTATCTGATGGGAACCCACGACTTTACTTCGTTCGCCTCGCGTCAGTCCACGAAGCTAAGTCACGTTCGTACCATATATGATGCCCGCATCGAGGTGGATTCATCAGCGAAAATTCCTGGAGCAACGGGGCAGGGGATTGTCCATTTTTATGTCACGGGGAGCGGATTTCTGCAACATATGGTCCGGATCATCGTGGGCACCTTGATCGAGGTCGGTGAAGGTAAACGGACGCCTGAATCGATCCAAGCGATTCTGGAGGCGAAGGATCGGACAGCCGCAGGCCCAACGGCGGAGAGTAAAGGGCTGATGCTCTGGAGCGTAGAATACGAAGAAGAAGATTTGAACGACTGAAATGGTGGGGTTTGGAAGCTTGATTTTTTCGAAGATAACCTTTGAAAAAGGCTTGCGTATTAACTGGGCTTCCTGTAAAATAAAAGTTGTGTTTTCTTGATGGCTATCCCACAGCCCCCAGTCAAGAAAGCCGCTTAAACAAGAATTATATGCTTGCTAAACATGAAGGAAACGATCGAAGATAAATCTGCTGACGTAGGTCAAGCGACCCGAAGAGCATGATCGTGTTCAGCAGGATGAACCATTTCGGACGAATTTGAAGGAGGATCTTTACATGCGTACCACTTATATGGCGAAGCCAGGCGAAGTAGAGCGCAAATGGCACATCATCGATGCCGAAGGCAAAACGCTGGGCCGCTTGGCTAGCGAAGCTGCTGCTCTTATCCGCGGTAAACACAAACCACAATTTACTCCACATGTTGACTGCGGTGACTTTGTGATCGTCATCAACGCGGAGAAAATCGCCCTGACCGGCAAAAAGCTCGATAACAAAAAATATTATCGTCATTCCCTGCATCCGGGCGGTTTGAAAGTGACCGTTGCTAAGGATTTGCTGAGAACGAAACCTGAACGTGTAATTGAATCCGCCGTTCACGGCATGCTGCCTAAAACTCGCCTTGGCGAGAAAATGAAGCTGAGACTGAAAGCTTATGCGGGCACTGAGCATCCACATGCGGCACAAAAACCTGAAGTTTACGAACTTCGCGGATAATTAAAAGGGAGGACAGTTTCATGGCACAAGTACAATACTATGGGACAGGTCGTCGTAAACATTCGGTAGCTCGTGTTCGCCTTGTACCGGGTGAAGGACGCATTGTCATCAATAAACGCGACATCAACGATTATTTTGGTCTGGAAACGCTGAAGCTGATCGTAAAACAACCGCTGACTTTGACGGAAACGCTGGGTAACTACGACGTGATCGTCATTGCTCATGGCGGCGGTATCTCCGGTCAAGCTGGCGCAATCCGCCACGGGATTTCCCGTGCTCTGCTCAAAGCAGATCCGGAACTGCGTCCTGCATTGAAGAAAGCAGGCTTCTTGACGCGTGACCCACGGATGAAGGAACGGAAGAAATACGGCCTCAAAGCAGCTCGCCGTGCTCCTCAGTTCTCGAAACGTTAATCTTTATATTGCTTACGAAAGTCCCTTTCCGTTTTGGAAAGGGACTTTTTTGCGTGTAAATTAACGGATACCTTCGGACTTTTTTTCATTTTGGAATTTTTAGTATTGACTTCTAGGGGGAATACCCTATACTTTTAAATATAATTCAAATCAGATTAGTTGGAATAATTGCGAGTCTTGATTAACCAGATGCGGGAGGTCTGAAGAACAGTGAATTTATTGGAGAAAGAGCAACTGATTGCGGCCAAGGCCGAGGAATTTGAGTCATTATCCCCCCAAGAAATCCTCGCCTGGGCGGTAGAGACATTTCCGAATATCACCTTTGCTTGCAGCTTTGGGGCTGAGGATGTCGTATTGGTTGATATGCTGCAGCAAATCAGCCCGTCTACCGACATTTTTTACTTAGACACGGATTTTCATTTTAAAGAGACTTATGAGACCCGGGACGCGATTGCGGCCAAATATGGACTGGAATTTGTACGGATCTCCCCTCTGTTGACACCGGAGGAACAAACTCAGAAGTATGGGGAGGAGCTGTGGAAGGCGGATCCTAACGCTTGCTGCAACCTGCGTAAGGTTGAGCCGCTGACACGGGTGTTGGGCCGTTACGATGCATGGATTACCGGGATTCGCCGCGACCAGGCACCAACCCGAGCCAATGCGAAGAAAATTGAATACGACACCAAGTTTGGTCTGGTGAAATTTAATCCGATCGCTAACTGGACTTCGGATGATGTATGGAACTACATTCGCGAGCATCAGCTCATTTATAATCCTTTGCATGACCGCAATTATCCTAGCATTGGCTGCGAACATTGTACCCGTCCGGTAATGCCAGGCGAAGATCCACGGGCAGGGCGTTGGTCCGGTACGGAAAAAACAGAATGCGGTTTGCACCAATAATCACGGCATTGAAATAACGGAATTGGGGGAGATACGGGTGACGTCAATATTACCGCATGGTGGAAGTCTGATTAACCGGGTGGTAACTGGATCTGAACGGGATAGTCTCTTGGAAAAGGCAAAGGGCCTTCCAGCCATTCAAATCAATAACTGGACGATTTCGGACTTGGACCTCATTGGGGTGGGGGCCTTTTCACCCTTAACCGGATTTATGAACGAAGACGATTATCGGTCAGTCGTCGATCGTATGCGGCTGGCTGACGGGACGGTCTGGAGTATTCCGATTACTCTCTCTGTCGCACGAGAACAAGCGGAAAGTTTGGAAGTAGGAGAACAGGTCGCGCTGATTGGTGAGCAGGACGGCGTTGTTTACGGTCTGCTTGAGATTGGCAGCGTCTATTCTGTAGATCAGGCTGAGGAAGCGCGTAAAGTGTTTAAAACCGATGATCCTGCGCATCCTGGAGTGAAGAAGCTGCTGGAACGTTCGCCATACTACGTTGGGGGTTCGATTCAAGTGTTGAACCGACCGGAACCGGCGCGGTTTAAGGAGTTTTATTTTGACCCAGCTGAGACGCGGCGGATCTTTGCCGAGAAGGGGTGGAGAACCGTTGTAGGGTTCCAGACCCGCAATCCGGTTCACCGGGCGCATGAATATATTCAGAAGAGTGCGATGGAAATCGTGGATGCGCTATTCCTTAATCCGCTGGTCGGCGAGACCAAATCCGACGATGTACCAGCCGATGTTCGGATGAAGAGCTATTTAACGCTGCTGAAACACTATTATCCGGCAAATCGTACTTTTCTAGGGGTGTTCCCGGCAGCAATGCGTTATGCTGGACCACGTGAAGCGATTTTTCATGCGATGGTGCGCAAAAACTACGGATGCACGCATTTTATCGTGGGTCGCGACCATGCAGGGGTTGGCGATTACTACGGAACGTATGAGGCCCAAGAGATCTTCTCGAACTTCACCTCGGAGGAGTTGGGCATCACGCCGCTGTTCTTTGAACATAGCTTTTTCTGCACGAAATGCGGGAATATGGCTTCCAGCAAGACCTGTCCGCATCCGAAAGAAGATCACCTAACCTTGTCCGGAACGAAGGTGCGCGGTTTGCTGCGCGATGGGGTTTGTCCGCCGCCGGAATTTACCCGGCCGGAGGTTGCTGAGGTCCTGATCGAAGGAATGAAGCAGCAGGTGCAACCCACTTAAATCACAGGTTAGCCTAGTCCGATAAGAGTCATATTTGTCCACCTTGTCCCATATCATGAGTAGTGTCATGAAGGGAGAAAGGTGGCTTTTTTTATGCGCGATCGAGATAAGGTGACGTTATGGATTACTCTGAACCACATCAAAATAGCGCTGATCGGCGTAGGTCTGGCTGCCGTGATCCTGGGGTTAGCCTTCTACCGGGTGCCGGCGCAGAAAGCCTGGAATTATTGGAGTCTGCCGCTGGCGGGGCAGGTGATTGCCCTGGATGCTGGGCATGGCGGACCCGATGGGGGAGCCAGCAGTAAGCAGGGGCTGATCGAGAAAGACATCAATCTCGCCGTCTCTTTGTACCTGCGCGATTATTTGCAGCAGGCGGGTGCGGTGGTTGTCATGACCCGCGAGGAGGACAAGGACTTGGCCGCGGCCGACACGAGGGGCTACAGTAAACGGAAGACCGAGGATTTAATGACACGGGTTCGCTTTATTGAGGAACAGCAGGCCGATCTGCTCGTGAGTATACACATGAACAGCATTCCTTCGCCGCGCTGGCGAGGCGCACAAACGTTCTATTATCCCAATCATGCAGATAACGCCAACTTGGCTGCGCTCGTACAGGAAGAGCTTCGACGGAATCTGGAGAACACCGATCGGGTAGCGAATCGTGCGGATAAGAGAGTGTATTTGCTTGAAGCGATGAAGATCCCGGCCGTTCTGGTGGAGGTCGGGTTCCTATCGAACCCGGAGGAAGCGGGGCTGCTTGGCACGGAATCGTACCAGCGAAAAGTAGCTGCTTCCATTTATCAAGGGATCTTGAGATATTATTCTGGAGAAAAGGTACAAACCCCGGCAGAGGATGTCAGGTAATGATATAATAGACCTAACTATCTGATGAAGTCGAGGTGCTGTCAGTGATTACAAAAGAACAGCTTCAGGCAACGTTACGCCCGGTTGCAGAACCAACCACAGGTCTCAGTCTAGTCGACCTCCAGTGGATTCGCGATATTATGATCAAGGAAGACCGCGTCTCATTAACCGTTGTTGGCTTTGAGAAAGGCAGTGCGGCACAGGTGGAAGCCGAGCGAGAGATCCGCTTTCGCTTATCCGAAGCAGGGGTGAAGGATGTGCACCTTCGCTTCCGAGAAGCTTCGGAGCAGGAGCGTGAGGCAGCGTTTAGCGCGGCTCGTCGACCTTCGGACTCATCCCATGGCGAAGGCAACGAACTGAAGGGGCATGGAGCAGGTCTGGAAGGACTGCCGATTCTTGACCCAAGATCTGGCGTGCAATTTATTGCTGTAGCCAGCGGTAAGGGCGGAGTGGGCAAATCTACCGTCACGGTGAATTTGGCGGCGGCCCTGGCGCGTCTAGGCAAGAAGGTGGGCTTAATTGACGCCGACATCTACGGCTTTAGTGTTCCCGATATGATGGGGATTGAAGAGGCGCCGGTGGTGGAGAACGGTCAAATCCTGCCCGTAGAACGCTTTGGCGTTAAGGTGATGTCGATGGGCTTCTTTATTCAGGACAATAACCCGGTCATTTGGCGGGGACCGATGCTGGGGAAAATGCTTCGGCAATTTTTCAGTGATGTTCAGTGGGGCGATTTGGATTATATGCTGCTTGATTTTCCGCCGGGTACAGGGGATATCGCCCTTGACGTGCACCAGATGATTCCGCAAAGCAAGGAGATCATCGTCACTACCCCGCATGCTACTGCTGCTTTTGTTGCTGCCCGGGCAGGGGCCATGGCGCTGCGCACGGAACATGAAGTGCTGGGCGTCGTCGAAAATATGGCTTACTACGAGTGCTCCAAATGCGGCGAGAAGGATTATGTCTTCGGACGCGGCGGCGGTGCTCGGTTGGCAGAGTCCTTACATACGGAATTGCTGGCACAATTCCCGCTGGGGGCGCCGGATAACCATCCTTCCGAGCCGGACTTTTCTCCGTCAGTGTACAAAGCAGAGACCCCGGTGGGTCAGCTGTATGACGAACTGGCGCAGCGCATCGTGTTGAAATGTAAAAAAGACTGAACCCTATAGGGTCAGTCTTTTTTTGTGGAGCGTTGATTGCTATCAGCTTATGAAGCTCCACCGCTGCCTCCGCCTTCTTTGCTTTGTCCGCCTTCATCGCCGCCGTCGTCGCCACCTTTGCCTCCGTCATCCTTAGGCTCTTTTTCGACCTTAGGCTGCAGTTGCTCTTGAACAACGGTTTTTAACAGCTCAAGCACTTCCATTTTGAACAATGGACTTTGCATGGCCTCCTGCATAACCGTCATGGATTGCTTGCGGTAGTCCGGCGTCTTGGTTAAATCAAGGAACATCTTCATGACTTCCGGCGATTTCAGGATGTCACTGATCGCTTTCTGATACGTTGGGTCCTTGATCAGCTGCATATGGAGCTCTTTGCTTTGGGCGTTAATCGCCTTCGCAAAATCTCCGGCAAACTGCGGATCGGTCATGATCTTCTCAATTTCCTTTTTGTATTCTGGGGAAGTGATCGTCTCCTTGACCGCCATTCGCACCTCATTGGCGGTTTGGGACGGGAGAATCATCTTCACCCCAAACGATCCGCTTCCGCCGGATCCACCTGAACCGGAACCAGAATCTGAACCGGAACCAGAGTCAGATCCGGACTCCGAACCGGATTCTGAGCCGCCGCTCTCGCTGCTTGGCGGAGAGCTTAACGCTTCATATATAGCTTTTTTACCTTCGTCGGTCTTAAGAATATCGATGACCATCGACTTCGTCTCTTTATAACCCCCACCCTGGGAAGAGGAGGAGGAGCTTTGTTCAGAACCGCAGGCTGCAAGCGGAAGAGTGAATGTACATAAGAAGCATAAAATCCAACGGGTACCCCGCCATTTCATGGTTCCCTTCCTCCTTATCATCATTGCTGAAGTTAGTATGCGGCTTAGAAACGGAAATATCCCAACGAAAAGCTTAAAAACAATGGTTTTTTACCGGGATCGTTGGTAAAATATTTCGTTAGTGGAGGTGGAAGGGGCTTGAACTTAAAAAAGTGGCTTTACTTATTTGGGACAACCTTAGCCGTAGGAGCGGCGGGGTCGCTGATTGTCGGCCTGTTGTTGCAATGGGCCGATACCCTGCAATATAAAGGTTTGACCGATATTCTGGTCAATGTCGGGATTTTACTTGGCGTGGGCATTATGGTTAGCGTGTATTCCCAAATGGGCTTTTTTGCATATTTAATGATCAATTATATGGGGAACGGGGTCTTCTCCAGAAGAACGTGGCAATATATCCAGTTGGTCTTAACTGCCTTGGCGTTGCTGGAGCTCATGTTCTTCCGCATTTTCGTAGGCGGTGAGAAGAACGGGTATTCTGACATCGTCCTTGGCATTGTCATTCTTATTGTGGCTGTGGGAACTGCGTTTTATAAGGCGAAATTGACGAATGCAACTGCCTGGATTCCCACGTTGTTCTTTATGATTGCGGTTACGATTGTAGAGACCGTTGGCGTATTGAAGATTGGGGTCAATTCCGCGACGGCCTGGATTGTTGCGCCACTAGTCGCATGTAATGCATATCAGATCTTAATTCTACAGCGCGTACTGAATTCAGGATCGACAGAAATACCAAAAAGCCCAGCCTAAACTGGGCTTTTTTGCTACAGTTTACAATCCAATTGCGTACTTAAGCTGCTTCTTCAGCCACGCTTGATCACGGACTTCGTTGCCTTGAACGCTGGCTTCCTGCAGCAGGTCCGTTACGGTCACAAACTCATAGCCCTTCTTGCGGAGCTCATCGATGATAATCGGCAACGCTTCATGCGTTTGCTTCACCGAATCGCTGGCGTGAAGGAGAACGATATCCCCGGGATGAGCTTTTTTAACGACGCGGTCAACGATGGTTTGAACTCCTTTGTTCATCCAATCCTGAGAGTCCGTATCCCATTGAATGACTTTGTAGCCTTGACTTGCAGCAATTCTAAGCACGCGCTTATCGAAGTCACCGTTTGGAAGCCGCAGCAGCTTAGGAGGTTGGCCCGTTACTTCGGTCAAAATCGTATGTGCGGTTGAAATCTGACGGGCGATTTCCTCATCGCTCAGGCTGCTGTAATTTGTGTGCTTATGCCCGTGGCTTCCAATTTCATAACCTTCCTTCTGAATTGCTTTGACGATGTCTGGATGGGTCTTGCTCCAAGGCGAAGATAGGAAGAAGGTGGCTTTCTGCACATTCTTCTCCTTCAACACGTTGAGAATCGGCTCGGCCCGCGTATCGCCCCAACTGATATCGAAGGTAAGGGCTATGACTTTTTTGTTCGTGGACACGCTATAAATAGCCGACGGAGCGCTTTCCTCTGAGAATACCGTGACATGGCCCTGCTCCACGTAAATGACGCCGGCAGCAAAGAGGGCCGCAGCGAAGACAAAGAAAAAGCGTTTGATTTTCTTTCCGTTAAGGACATAGAAGAAGTTGTTCATGAACCTTTAAGCCCCTCTCGTTATCAGAATGAAATGATCTGAACTGATCCGCTTGTACAAATGTATGCTTGTTCCACAGCTTTATGACGCTTGGCCGATCATAATTTGAAGGAGCTTGATGCAATGTTTTCGATTCAGAAGTTTATCCGCGACTTACGTAAATATAAGAAAGCCATGCTGCTATCGATTTTGATTTTTGCAGCGGGACTAGTTCTGGGGGCAGCAAATGCAGACACGTTAACCCGCCTGGTAATGCCTAACCTCGAACAGCTTAGCCGGATCAGCCGGGATTTGGCACAGTCGGAGCATCCGGAGTGGAACTTCTTCCTGTTTATCTTTTTTAATAATGTGACTAAAAGTCTCGGTGTGATGTTGCTAGGCGCCATTCTTGGGATTTTACCGGCTTTCTTCTTGTTGATGAACGGTTTGGCTTTAGGATTTGTGGTGGCGGCGGCTGGCGGTCGAGGTGAGAATTTAGTGGATTTGATCGTTCGAGGCCTGCTTCCTCACGGGATCATTGAAATTCCTGCGATTCTAATTGCCGCAGGGTTTGGGATGCAATTCGGCTATTTGGCGGTAAAGAGCTTAGGAGAGGCCGGTTCCAGAGATGCCTCGGAGCGCACGGTGGATTGGAGAGGCTTTCTTGTTTCTGCCGGGCGGGGGGCGATCTGGATTGTTGTTATGCTGCTGGTCGCTGCGGTGATTGAGAGCACGTTAACTTTTTATCTCGTTGGTTGAGCGGCAAGTCAGGTCTTTGAAAATTAAAGTGATTAATGATTTTCGCAAGCATTCATAAATTTCCCAAAAAGTGAGCATAACATTAAAGCATCTATAAGTAGATCGATATCTTAAAACATGGATTGAACAAGGAGTGTTATGCATGCTGGGAATGTTGTTCACTGATAAGGAATGCAAAGAACTAGATTATGTGCTGCGAAAAGAATTGGATGAAATGCTGCTCGATCTGAACGATACGCGACTCGATCAAGATATTCGTCAGGCGATCGCTAACCGCTATAAAACGATTTTCCGGATGTATGCTCGCTTTGCTCCCTCCAAGGAATTATCGAAATATGCCCGGCGGGCACGTTTTCCACAAGCTAAAGAATAGGTTAAGATTATAGTTGACGGCGGGGCTAATCTTATGGTAAATTAGCAATCGTCCCTGTTTTGCATGGACAAGCAGTGAAGAAGGGAAAACATTAGCAAGAAAAAAAGTTCAAAAAAACTCTTGCAAAAACCTGACTGACTGTGATATATTATAAAAGTCGCCGCTGAAACAAAGCGATGACGAAAAACGAAGTTG
>NZ_KE159652.1:64371-136107 GCF_000403375.2 Paenibacillus barengoltzii G22
GAAGAGGTCTGGAAAGGCCCGCCAAAGAAGGTAAAAGCCCTGTAATCGAAAATGTGGACCCTCCGCAGACGACTCCCGAGTAGTGCGGGGCACGTGAAACCCCGTATGAATCTGCCAGGACCATCTGGTAAGGCTAAATACTCCCTAGCGACCGATAGTGAAGCAGTACCGTGAGGGAAAGGTGAAAAGCACCCCGGAAGGGGAGTGAAAGAGAACCTGAAACCGTGTGCTTACAAGAAGTCAGAGCCCTCTTTATGGGTGATGGCGTGCCTTTTGTAGAATGAACCGGCGAGTTACGTTTGCAAGCAAGGTTAAGGTGAGAAGCCGGAGCCGCAGCGAAAGCGAGTCTGAATAGGGCGAATAAGTTTGTAGGCGTAGACCCGAAACCGTGTGATCTACCCCTGTCCAGGGTGAAGGTGCGGTAACACGCACTGGAGGCCCGAACCCACGTACGTTGAAAAGTGCGGGGATGAGGTGGGGGTAGCGGAGAAATTCCAATCGAACTCGGAGATAGCTGGTTCTCCCCGAAATAGCTTTAGGGCTAGCCTCGGTGGGACAGTCGTGGAGGTAGAGCACTGATTGGGTGCGGGGCCCGCCAAGGGTTACCAAGCTCAGTCAAACTCCGAATGCCATAGACTGAATAACCGGGAGTCAGACAGTGAGTGCTAAGATCCATTGTCAAAAGGGAAACAGCCCAGACCATCAGCTAAGGTCCCCAAGTGTGTGTTAAGTGGGAAAGGATGTGGAGTTGCACAGACAACCAGGATGTTGGCTTAGAAGCAGCCACCATTTAAAGAGTGCGTAATAGCTCACTGGTCGAGTGACTCTGCGCCGAAAATGTAACGGGGCTAAACACACCACCGAAGCTATGGCTTGATGCTTTGCATCAGGGGTAGGGGAGCGTTGTGTGCGCGTTGAAGGTGTACCGGAAGGAGCGCTGGAGTGTACACAAGTGAGAATGCCGGTATGAGTAACGAAAAGATCAGTGAGAATCTGATCCGCCGAAAGCCTAAGGGTTCCTGAGGAAGGTTCGTCCGCTCAGGGTAAGTCGGGACCTAAGGCGAGGCCGAAAGGCGTAGTCGAAGGACAACAGGTAGAAATTCCTGTACCACCGTAATCCGTTATGAGCGATGGGGTGACGCAGTAGGGTAGTGACGCGAGCTGATGGATGCTCGTCCAAGCAGTGAGGCTGGTGTGTAGGCAAATCCGCACATCGTTAAGGCTAGGCTGTGATGGGGAGGGAAAATTTACAGTACCGAAGGTCATGATCTCACACTGCCAAGAAAAGCCTCTAGCCAGGAGAAGGTGCCCGTACCGCAAACCGACACAGGTAGGCGAGAAGAGAATTCTAAGGCGCGCGGAAGAACTCTCGTTAAGGAACTCGGCAAAATGACCCCGTAACTTCGGGAGAAGGGGTGCCTCGGTAGGGTGAATAGCCCGAGGGGGCCGCAGTGAAAAGGCCCAAGCGACTGTTTAGCAAAAACACAGGTCTGTGCGAAGCCGCAAGGCGAAGTATACGGGCTGACGCCTGCCCGGTGCTGGAAGGTTAAGGGGAGCGGTTAGGGAGAAATCCCGAAGCTGTGAACCGAAGCCCCAGTAAACGGCGGCCGTAACTATAACGGTCCTAAGGTAGCGAAATTCCTTGTCAGGTAAATTCTGACCCGCACGAATGGCGTAACGACTTGGGCGCTGTCTCAACGAGAGATCCGGTGAAATTTTAATACCTGTGAAGATGCAGGTTACCCGCGACAAGACGGAAAGACCCCATGGAGCTTTACTGCAGCTTGATATTGGACTTTGATACGATTTGTACAGGATAGGTGGGAGCCTAGGAAGCCGGAGCGCCAGCTTCGGTGGAGGCGCCGTTGGGATACCACCCTGATCGTATCGGAGTTCTAACCTGGTACCGTGAACCGGTACGGGGACAGTGTCAGGTGGGCAGTTTGACTGGGGCGGTCGCCTCCTAAAGAGTAACGGAGGCGCCCCAAGGTTCCCTCAGAATGGTTGGAAATCATTCGAAGAGTGCAAAGGCAAAAGGGAGCTTGACTGCGAGACTGACAAGTCGAGCAGGGACGAAAGTCGGGCTTAGTGATCCGGTGGTACCGCATGGAAGGGCCATCGCTCAACGGATAAAAGCTACCCTGGGGATAACAGGCTTATCTCCCCCAAGAGTCCACATCGACGGGGAGGTTTGGCACCTCGATGTCGGCTCATCGCATCCTGGGGCTGAAGTAGGTCCCAAGGGTTGGGCTGTTCGCCCATTAAAGCGGTACGCGAGCTGGGTTCAGAACGTCGTGAGACAGTTCGGTCCCTATCTGTCGTGGGCGTAGGAAATTTGAGAGGAGCTGTCCTTAGTACGAGAGGACCGGGATGGACGCACCGCTGGTGCACCAGTTGTTCCGCCAGGAGCACAGCTGGGTAGCTAAGTGCGGACGGGATAAGCGCTGAAAGCATCTAAGCGTGAAGCCCCCCTCAAGATGAGATTTCCCAGTATGTAAGACCCCTTGAAGACGACAAGGTTGATAGGCCTGAGGTGGAAGTGCAGCAATGCATGGAGCTGACAGGTACTAATCGGTCGAGGGCTTATCCAAAAAACTCTAAAATGCAGTTGAGTTTCGTATCCAGTTTTCAGGTGATCAAGCGCCTGAGTGAGAAAGGTTTGATCTTTTCTCGCAGCGTTTTTTAGCTGCATGCCTGTTCTAAGGTATGATCTTTTGCTGAAGCGGAAAGCGTGGAAGTAAAAGCAGCGCAAAAATCATGTTTGGTGGCAATGGCGGAGGGGTTCCACTCGTTCCCATCCCGAACACGACCGTTAAGCCCTCCAGCGCCGATGGTACTTGGACCGAAGGGTCCTGGGAGAGTAGGACGCTGCCAAGCAATGTTCCCCGATAGCTCAGTCGGTAGAGCACTCGACTGTTAATCGAGTTGTCACAGGTTCGAGTCCTGTTCGGGGAGTCAAATCCCCAGAAAGTGACGATTTGCTTCGAAGCATATTCCGATTACTTTCTGGGGACCCCAAAAATTTGCTCTCATAGCTCAGTAGGTAGAGTGCATCCATGGTAAGGATGAGGTCACCGGTTCGATCCCGGTTGAGAGCTTCTCTACATATGGCCCGTTGGTCAAGGGGTTAAGACACCTCCCTTTCACGGAGGTAACAGGGGTTCGAATCCCCTACGGGTCACCATCTTCTTTCTTAAGTAGTCCCAGATATATGGAGGCTTAGCTCAGCTGGGAGAGCATCTGCCTTACAAGCAGAGGGTCGGGGGTTCGATCCCCTCAGCCTCCACCATAAATATTGGGGATTAGCCAAGCGGTAAGGCAACGGACTTTGACTCCGTCATGCATAGGTTCGAATCCTATATCCCCAGCCATCTTTCTTAGTAAGAGCCATTAGCTCAGTTGGTAGAGCACCTGACTTTTAATCAGGGTGTCGAAGGTTCGAGTCCTTCATGGCTCACCAGTATTCCTTGCGCGTGTGGCGGAATTGGCAGACGCACTAGACTTAGGATCTAGCGTCTTTGACGTGGGGGTTCAAGTCCCTCCACGCGCACCATCTATGCGCGGACGTGGCTCAGCGGTAGAGCATCGCCTTGCCAAGGCGAGGGTCGCGGGTTCGATTCCCGTCGTCCGCTCCATCTTAATACGCGCCCTTAGCTCAGCTGGATAGAGCGTTTGACTACGAATCAAAAGGTCAGGAGTTCGAATCTCTTAGGGCGCGCCACTTTTTCAATTTCATATTTCACCTTAATGACGGGATGTAGCTCAGCTTGGTAGAGCACCTGGTTTGGGACCAGGGGGTCGCATGTTCGAATCGTGTCATCCCGACCATCTCTTTAAGGTGCGGGTGTAGTTCAATGGTAGAACTCCAGCCTTCCAAGCTGGTAGCGTGGGTTCGATTCCCATCACCCGCTCCATACATAACAGCAACATCATCGGATAAGATGATGTTTTTTGTTATAATCTTATCCTTATTACCATTGCGGCCTTCCTCTGGGTATAAAAGTTTTCTATCGACCTGTTATACCCTTGCGTTTTACTGCTTTACCGTGTTAAGGTAAGTAAAGTTGCAAAACGGAATTGAATCTGCAGTCATGGTGTCCAAGAATTTCTTACAAATTAAGTGAAGATTTTCAGGGCAGATTGTTGTATGATGTTAGGAAACGCGTGGCGCACGTCATTAGGTCTAACCGACAAAGATCATGACCATGCTGAATAGAGTATGCAGCATTGGGATGAAAAGGGGGAGAAACATGACAGAGTTAACGGTTACCGCAGGTAAAGGCAACTCGAATAACCTGCTTCGGCGCGACATTCGTTTTTTGGGCAATATTCTAGGAGAGGTCCTGGTGCATCAGGGCGGCAATGAGCTCTTGGATATTGTCGAGAAGATACGTGAAGCCAGTAAATCCCTGCGGGCTGTATTTTTACCGGAGTTACATGAAGAGTTTAAGGGAATGATCAATTCTTTAGAACCCGGCATCCGTCATCAGGTGATCCGTGCATTTGCGATCTATTTTCAATTAGTCAATATCGCGGAGCAGAACCACCGCATTCGCCGGAAACGCGATTATGAGCGTTCTGCGGGGGAAGAGGTTCAGAGCGGTACGATCGAGGCTGCTGTCCGCGATTTAAAGGAACAGGGCTTTAGTTATAGCGAAGCTCAGGAACTCCTAAACGGCATGTCTCTGGAGCTGGTCATGACTGCCCATCCAACGGAAGCGATGCGCCGTGCGATTCTGGACATCCACAAACGGATCGCTGACGATGTCATGCAGTTGGATAACCCTACGCTGACCTTCCGCGAACGGGAGCAGTTGCGGGAGAAGCTGCTTAACGAGGTCATTACCCTTTGGCAGACCGATGAACTGCGTGATCGTAAACCAACAGTGCTGGATGAGGTGCGAAATGGGATGTATTATTTTCACGAAACCTTATTCCACGTGCTGCCTGAGGTTTATCAAGAACTGGAACGCTGCCTGACGAAGTACTATCCAGAGCATTACTGGCACGTCCCAACGTACTTACGCTTCGGGTCTTGGATCGGCGGTGACCGGGACGGGAATCCTTCGGTAACCTCTGACGTGACCTGGGAGACGCTGCGGATGCAACGTAAACTGGCGGTGCGCGAATATCAGCGGATTTTGTCCGATTTGTTCAAGCATCTTAGCTTCAGCACCTCGATCGTGGACGTTACGGACGAGCTGATGGCTTCCATTCAGCGGGATCGCCTGCAGGTGACGTTGCGCAAAACGCCGCAATGGAACAACGAGAAAGAACCTTACCGCGTTAAGCTGACGTATATGACGGAGAAGCTGCACAATGTTCTGGACGATAACACAAAGGATACGCCAGAGCGTTATCCAAACGTAGAGGCTTTTATCCAGGATTTGAAGATCATCGACCGCAGCTTGCGTCATCACTACGCAGACTATGTCGCAGATACGCATATTAAGAAGCTGATTCGTCAAGCGGAGTTGTTTGGCTTCCATACCGCGACGCTGGATATCCGTCAGCACAGTAAAGAGCATGAGAACGCCATGACGGAAATTTTGGCGAAAATGAATATTGTGGAGAATTATGCCGAACTGGAGGAGCAAGAGAAGATTCAACTGCTGGAACGGTTGTTAAACGACCCGCGTCCATTAACTTCTCCATATCAGGATTATTCGGAAAGCACCAAAGAATGTCTGGATGTATATCGTACGGTGTATCTGGCACAAAAAGAATACGGCACACAGTGTATCACCAGTTACCTGATTAGTATGACAGAGGCGGCCAGCGATATCCTCGAGGTCATGGTCTTCGCGAAAGAAGTAGGCTTGTTCCGTAAGGAAGCAGACGGCACCGTCGTCTGTACGCTTCAATCGGTTCCGCTGTTTGAAACGATTGACGATCTGCATGCCGCACCAGGTATTATGCGGCAGCTGTTCAGCATGCCGATTTACCGCGAGTCGGTGGCGGCGATGAACGATCTTCAGGAGATTATGCTCGGCTACTCCGATAGTAATAAAGACGGCGGCGTAGTTACAGCCAACTGGGAGCTACGCGTTGCCTTGAAGCAAATTACGGCGGCGGCCAATGAGTTTGGCGTGAAGCTGAAATTTTTCCACGGTCGTGGGGGCGCGCTGGGTCGTGGCGGTATGCCGCTTAACCGCAGCATCCTCGTGCAACCGCCGGAAACCATCGGCGGCGGTATCAAGATCACGGAGCAAGGCGAAGTGATTTCGTCACGCTACTCCTTGCGTGGTATTGCGTACCGCAGCTTGGAGCAAGCGACTTCGGCGCTGATCACCGCAGCGATTCAAGCGAAGCTGCATCAAGACCAAGGACCAAGCGCAGAAGAACAACGCTGGGAAGAGATCATGAGCGGGATTTCCGAGACATCGCTTCATAAATATCAGGACCTGGTCTTCCGCGATCCGGATTTCTTGAAGTTCTTCCGTGAGTCTACGCCATTGGTTGAGGTGGGGGAGCTGAATATCGGCTCCCGTCCATCCAAGCGGAAGAACAGTGATCGGTTTGAGGATTTGCGGGCGATCCCTTGGGTATTTGCCTGGACGCAAAGCCGGTATTTGTTCCCGGCTTGGTATGCAGCTGGAACCGGCCTATATCATTTCTATCAAAATAATGAAGAAAACCTCAAGGTTCTTCAGGATATGTATCAGAACTTCTCGTTCTTCCGTACGGTGATCGATACCTTGCAATTTGCGTTGAGTAAAGCAGACCTCGTCATCGCGAAGGAATACGCCCAAATGTGCAAGGATGATACTGTGAGAGAGCGGATCCTGGGGAAAATTGAAGAGGAATTCCATTTGACGCGGGAAATGGTGCTGAAGATTTGCGGGATTTCAGAAATCTTTGACAATCTCCCAGGCCTGCAAGAATCGATCCGTTTACGTAATCCTTATGTGGATCCCCTGAGCTATTTACAGGTGCAGTTGTTAACGGAATTGCGGTCTGCGCGTGAACAAGGGCAGGATGATGCTGAACTGTTACGTGAAGTGCTGCTTACGATTAACGGGATTGCTGCTGGACTCCGGAATACGGGCTGATCCTTTATTGGTCCATATAGCCATGCTAAGCCAGACCTTCTTAAAGAAGGTCCGGCTTTTTTGCTGTTGACTTAGCTGGATGTATTGCATTTTGGGATAAGTTGCTTTAACATTTGAATGAAGTGCCGACGACTGGAAGTACCCTTTCAAGGATGCAATGGTCAGGATTCGGATCGAGAACGACCTCTTGCATTTGCCTTAGCCAAAGGGACGAATAGCCGGACAGGCAGGGTACAAGTACCTGAGCCCTTCCAACCGATTTGGGGGAAAATATGGTGGTGGAACATTTCGATGCAAGACTGGTGAAGCTGGCCCGGAAAGGGGACCAGGGAGCCTTCGCTGAACTTGTTGATTTATATAAGGATAAGCTATATCATCTCGGATACCGGATGCTGTCTAACCGGCACGAAGCGGAAGATGTTGTGCAGGAGACGTTCTTAAGGGTACATAAAAACTGGAACCGCTACGACGATAAACAGAAGTTCTCAACCTGGATTTACCGGATTGCGACGAACTTGTGTATTGACCGACTGCGTAAGCGGAAACCAAGTTATTACCTGGACGCAGAGATGAACGATCAGGATGGCTTGGACGGATACACTCTGATTCCTGGGGATGAACGGACACCGGAAACGGAATACTTGCTGTCCGAAACGCAGCAAACGATTCATCAAGCGATCGAAGGCTTGCCTGCTAAATATAAGTCGGTGATCGTGCTCCGTTATTTGCAGGAACTTTCTCTGCAAGAAATCAGCGAGGTTTTGGATATGCCGGTGACTACGGTGAAGACGCGGGTTCACCGCGGACGCGAATTTTTGCGTAAAAAGCTGGAGCATAAAATGCTCTAAAATATGGGCTGTGCCTGGGGAATTATTTTTTGAAACGAATTCTGTACCATTACGTATTGTAAGGTAGGATGTAGGACGACTATGATCTTAGCCGTGCCTTCCGCATTTCGCATAGATTGATACTACTGAAAGGATTGGCTGATATGGAATGCAAACATGCCTCATCTATGATGCATGATTACCTGGACGGCGAATTAAGCCGCGACCAAGCCGAACGGCTGAAGCAGCATCTCGACGAGTGTCCGGATTGCCTCAAGGAATTCAGGGAATTGGAACGGACCGAAATGATGTTGTTTGCCACCATCAAGCAACATAGCAACATCTCGGCTCCGGACGAACTGGTGAACCGGATCATCAGTCAGATTCCAAGTCAACCCAAACAGCAGGCCTGGATCCAGTGGATCAAACGCCATCCGGCGTTGACCGCGGCGGCGATGTTCTTGCTGGTGATGTTGTTCAGCGCGGTATCGATTTGGGATAGCGACGATCAGCTGGTCGTAAAAGGAGCGGGCCTGGATCAAGTCATCATTCAAGGCGATACGGTCACGGTTCCAAGTGACGCTGTCATTGCCGGGAACTTGACCATTGAGAACGGGAAAGCCGAAATCTATGGTGAAGTTCAAGGCAACCTCACCGTGATTGATGGCTCCTATTACCAAGCCTCCACGGCGCATATTTCAGGCGAAGTGAAACAGATCGATCAAGCGCTGGACTGGATCTGGTACCGGATCATCAATACGTTTACGGAAGTCGCCTATAGGTGATTGTAAGGCGATATGGAATGTTTTGGGCGCCTTTCCTTTGGGAAACGGCGCTTTTTTATTTTTGTATCTATAGGTAAAATTTAGTAAGCGTTACGAAATGAACCTATTTTTGCTGGGCGCTTGCATCTGACATGTGAACGTTATAACCTAGTATTTAGGGGAAACTTAAAGAGACAGGCGTGAATGAAGCTGTACATATTGGTTCCTTGTTGGCGGGCCAAACGTCCGCAAGGATCTTTCCGGGGGTCGCAGCATGAACTATTTTATGAATTTGACTTGGCAGGATACCATTAAGGATGTCATCGATATCCTGATTGTTACCTATATAATATATCACATGATTTTGCTTGTCCGCGGAACGCGGGCTGTTCAGCTGCTCAAGGGGATTTTGGTTCTGGTGTTTATTTGGGCCGTCAGTACCTGGTTCGACTTGTATACGCTGAAATGGCTGATGAACCAAATGTTTACGTTTGGCGTGCTGGCGATCTTCATTATTTTCCAACCGGAGCTTCGACGGGCACTGGAGCAGCTTGGCCGAGGTAAGCTGTTTGGGCGGAACAGCGCGGACGAGGAAGAGTTTGGCAAGCAGATCGGTGAGATTATTAAAGCCGTCAATTATTTATCGCGCAGAAAGATTGGGGCTCTAATCGTGTTTGAACGCGATACGGGGTTAAATGAATATACCGAATCGGGAATTCCGATGCAGTCAATCATTTCTTCACAGCTGTTGATCAATATCTTTATCCCCAATACCCCGCTCCATGATGGAGCCGTGATTATTCAAGGCCAACGGATCTCTGCGGCTGCCTGTTATTTGCCGTTGTCGGAGAATCCATTCATCAGTAAGGAGTTGGGTACAAGACACCGGGCAGCGATCGGAATTAGTGAGGTCGGCGATGCGGTCTCAATCGTTGTGTCCGAGGAGACGGGGCAAATTTCACTTGCGATCGACGGACAGGTCGTCCGAGACATTAACGAGGAGTCGTTGATTTCCAAGCTGTATGCGGAATTAGGTCCGAACTCGCGCACCAAAGACAAGCGCAGCCCGTTCCGAAGACGGAAGGAGGCCGGCAAAAATGGATAAATGGCTGACTCACAACAATTTTGCTAAGGTCCTTGCGCTAGTGTTTAGTATCATGTTGTGGGCGATGGTTCATTTGGACAGCGGAACTCCCGTAGACTCCACGACCTTGGCGCAGTCGCGTTATATCGACAATGTCAAAATAGAAGTGACCGGATTTGACGAGGACAAGTACGTTTTATACGATCTGGATCCCAGCACCGTGCGTATGGAAGTGAAGGGGAAACGGATCGATTTGACGACGAATTTCTCAGATTATAAGGCGAGGCTAAATTTGGAAAATCTGGGACCAGGGACATTTACCCTTCCTTTAACCCATGAGCTTCCTCCTGGAGTCCAACTGGTCTCCATGGAACCTTCTATCGTGAAGGTGACGATTGAAGCGAAGGAAACCCGCACGATTCCTGTGACCATCGTCACGAAAGGGGAACCGGCCGACGGATTAGTACTTGGGACGCCTATTGTTGCCGGGAGCGGCACCGTTGATGTGACCCTGCCTGCGAGTGAGGCGCAAGAGCTGAGCAAAGTCGAGGGCACGGTTGATGTGACGGGATTGAAGGAATCCGTTAAAGGCAAAAGCGTCAAACTGACAGCATATGATAAGCAAGGGATACCTATGGAGAATGCGAAGATATCGCCTAGTTCTGTGGATGTAGATATCCCCATCAATAAGCTATACAAAAATGTGCCCATTGAAATACGTAAAACCGGACAATTACCATCTGGATATATCTTAACTGATATAGAGGTTGATGTAGAGGGCGTCGTTCTATACGGTACAAAGGAAGCGTTGGAGGGTATATCCTCCTATCCGCTGACGGTAGATCTGAGCCGTTATAACGGTTCGAATGAGACTAAATACGTGGTGGACTTGACTCCTCCGGAAGGTTTTGAGAAAATCGAGCCGAGCTCTGCCACGATCACATTGCATGTGATGCCCGGGGGGCAGAAGCAGCTGGACGACATTCCAATCACGTTGAAAAATGTCGGATCCATGTACGATGTCAAATGGATTCGGCCAACGGAACCAAGCTTGAGTCTGAACGTGATTGGGGCCAGCGCGGTGTTGGACGCGCTCCAACCGGAGAATGTTCAGTTGACCGCTGATCTCGCACATCTGGGGGCGGGGACGCATACGGTCCCGATTGAGATTCATTTACCTGAGGGCGTGGCGTTGGCCGACCCGAACACTTCCTTGTCCGTGGACGTGGAGCTAACGGAGAAAGGCAACCCAACCTCTGGTGTTCCTGTGGAGTCAGACGGTACACAAAGCCCGTCCGGTAATGGATCTTCGCATGGATCGCCACCTCATCAGGAGGATGGAGGCAATGCGACAGAGGACGAGACCTCAGGGAACGGCACGTGACATAAACACAAGCAGACAACAACGATGATAGACCGGTCAGACGCCTTCTGGGAGATGAGAGAACGGTGCGGCACTGGCAAATATTGAAGGAGTGAAATCATGGGGAAGTATTTTGGAACGGATGGCGTAAGAGGAATTGCGAATAAAGAATTGACAGCGGAATTGGCGTACCAGATCGGTCGCTGCGGCGGTTATGTGCTTGCAGGCCAGGTACCTAAGCCGAAGGTTGTCATTGGTATGGACACGCGTATTTCCGGCGTGATGCTGGAATCTGCGTTGGTGGCGGGGTTGTTGTCGATTGGCGCCGATGTGATTCGGCTTGGAGTCGTGACGACACCTGCGGTTGCTTATCTCACCCGCTTGCTTAAAGCGGACGCGGGAGTCATGATTTCCGCATCCCACAATCCGGTAGAGGATAACGGGATCAAGTTCTTTGGCAGTGACGGCTTTAAGTTGTCGGACGAAACGGAGCTGCAGATCGAAGAACTGCTCGACAAAGCGGTCGACGAGTTGCCGCGGCCAATTGGCGGCGACTTGGGAACCGTGACGGTGGACAATGATTCGAAGCTGAAGTACCTCGAACATTTGAAAACGACGATCAACTCCTCGTTTAAAGGGCTGAAGGTGGTGCTGGACTGCGCAAACGGGGCGGCTTATGAGCTGGCACCAAGATTATTCCGCGAGCTGGGAGCTGAAGTGCATACGCTGGCCGCTGAGCCTAACGGCCTGAACATTAACGATCACTGCGGTTCCACGCATCCAGAGCGGCTGAAGGAAGAAGTCGTTCGACTTGGCGCGCATGTCGGGCTTGCTTTTGACGGCGACGCGGACCGGTTGATTGCGATTGACGAGCTGGGGCAAGAAGTGGACGGCGACTATATCCTGTGCATCTGCGGCGATGCGATGAACAGAGCGGGCAAGCTGAAGGACAGCACCGTTGTTTCGACGGTAATGAGTAACTTTGGCTTCTACAAAGCCGCCAAGAAATTGGGACTGGCTACTCAGCAAACCGCAGTGGGCGACCGCTATGTTATGGCGGAAATGTTGCGCGGCGGCTATAATCTAGGCGGGGAGCAGTCCGGTCACGTGATTTTCCTTGACTACAATACAACGGGGGACGGTATTCTGACGGCGATTCAACTGGTCGATACGATGCTGGCTTCCGGCAAGCCGCTTAGCGAGCTGAAGAAGGTCATGAAGCAATATCCGCAGGTGTTGGTGAACGTTCGCGTACAAGACAAGAGCAAGTTCGCAGGGAACGCGGTGATTGCTGAAGCGATTGCGGAAGTAGAGCAAGAATTGGGCGATAATGGTCGTGTACTGGTTCGGCCGTCGGGAACGGAATCTCTGATCCGTGTTATGGCGGAAGGGCCGGAGAAAGCGGAGCTGGAGAAGCTGGTTGCGCAAATTGTAGAGGTTGTAGAGAAACAGTTAGTGTAACGATCGGATTATTTAACTCATGGATCTCTAGGACGTTGAGAACCGCCGGACGGGTGAGGATGCCTGTCTGGCGGTTTTTGCTAGGGAGAGGGTGTCTGTTGGGCTCTCTTTTTGATGATTATCCCTTTGCATCAGATTGGGAAGGTGACAGGCAACTGCAAATTAAGGGCATTCATTGCCTCCTTCGGGTGCGTATTCTTCCAGATCAAATCGCCCTGACCTGACTGAGAGGGATAATGGTGCAAAGAAGTGTGCGGAGGGGGGGATGAAGGTCACAAGGGGAATAACCCGATGGAAAAAGGAACGTGTCGTTTTTTTCTAGGCCATAAGGGTAAAAAGCACGGTTCGACGAATCAGGACAAGTTGATCATTGCCAAATCGTGTGAAGGTGCATATAATTAAGCATATTCGAGCAAAGAAAGTGAGGGTAGTAAGGTTTACCGGTTTTTAAGCGCCAGAACTTCATTGTGCGCGTTTCGTTTGGACGGATTAGGAAAGCGGCGTGATCAAGGGAACGTTGTTTGAGAGGCAGGGGCGGAAGGCTGGCCTGCAGCGACAACGGTAAGCCTTGAGGCGTGATATCGGTTCAAGCGAACGGCAAAGCGAAGTTGACGAGGTGGAGGTGTTCGGAATGTTCGGCGGGGGCCTCCCGGTGCTGCATCGCACCGTAACCGTATCGGCAAAAGGAAGGGGCGACCTTTCCCACAAACCGTGCGGGCAGATGGATAATCACATTCATAGATCGTTCATGAATGTACGTAAGCAAGTGACGCGGAAAGAGCCGCGGTAGACGGAGCAATCTGGACATTCGTGAAAAAATGAATGAAAATTGTGTAACGTTAGAGTGATGATCAATCTGGTGAGGATTGATTGGATATATTTTTTTACAATTGAATAGTTCTGTCTCGGTGTACCGCGAAAGGCTTCTTCCGTGCTTCATTTCTTACGGCCAAAAAACCATCTTGTAAGAATGAAACGGAGGATAAATTATTATGTGTGGTATTGTTGGATACATTGGGAATCGGGATACGCAGTCGGTGTTGCTTGAAGGCTTAAAGAAGCTGGAGTATCGCGGGTACGACTCTGCAGGTATTGCTGTATTTACGTCGGATGGTCTGAAGATTGCAAAATCGCTCGGCCGTCTGGCAAACCTGGAATCCAAACTGGAGGATGCACCACTTAAGGGTTCGGCCGGGATTGGTCACACCCGCTGGGCTACGCATGGCAAACCGTCTGACGTGAATTCTCATCCGCATACCGACCATACCCAGAAATTCTCGGTCGTGCATAACGGGATCGTCGAAAATTATCTGGAATTGAAGGAAGAACTGATCAGCCAAGGGTATGTCTTTGTGTCTGAAACGGATACGGAGGTCATTTCCCATCTGGTCGCTCGCGAGTATCAAGGCGATATCGTGAAGGCGGTACAGAAGGCGATCACTTATATGCGCGGCGCATTTGCACTTGGGGTGCTGACAGAGTACGAACCTGACAAACTGGTGGCTGTGCGTCAAGCTAGCCCATTGATCATTGGTCTTGGCGAAGGAGAGAACTTTATCGGCTCCGACATCCCGGCGTTGTTGAATTATACGCGGAACGTTTATATTTTGAACGATGGCGAGATGGCGGTACTGACCAAGGATTCTGTCGAACTGATGACCATTGAAGGGAATTTTATTTCTCGGGAAATGATTCGTGTCGATTGGGACGCTGTCACTGCAGAAAAAGGTGGGTTCGATCATTTCATGCTGAAAGAGATCCACGAGCAGCCGAAGGCTTACCGGGACACGATGCTGGGTCGGATCGACGAAAGCGGTCGCAAAGTCGTGTTGCCTGGCTTGAAACTGACGGACGAGAAGATCCGCAGCCTGAGAGCGATTCATATCGTTGCTTGCGGTACGGCCTATAACGCTGGTTTGGTCGGCGGGACAGCGATTGAGCAACTCGTACGCATTCCGGTGATGACCGATGTCGCTTCGGAATATCGTTATCGCTCGCCGTTGATTACGCCAGATACACTCGTGATCGTGGTCAGTCAATCGGGCGAAACGGCCGATACGCTGGCTGCACTGCGTGAAGCACAAGCGAATGGTGCCCATGTGCTGGCGATCACCAACGTGGTTGGCAGCTCGATTGCCCGCGATGCGGACGACGTCATCGCTACGCTTGCTGGTCCGGAAATCGCCGTCGCTTCGACGAAGGCGTATACGTCCCAGTTGATTGCCTTCTACCTGCTTGCCCTGTACATGGCTCAGGTTCGTGGTACGCAAAGCGAAGATCAAGTAGCTCATGTAATTGCGGCCATGCAGTCGCTGCCAGAGCAAGTGGAAAGCATGCTTGCTCAAGCCGATGTGGTGAAGGCTTATGCAGAGCAGATCGCGAGCAATGAGCATCTGTTCTTCATCGGTCGCGGTCTCGACTATTCCGTCGTGCAGGAAGGTTCGCTGAAGTTGAAGGAAATTTCCTATATTCACTCTGAAGCGTACGCTGCCGGCGAGTTGAAGCACGGTACCCTGGCACTGATTGAAGAAGGCGTTCCAGTAATCGCACTGGCAACTCAGGAATCGGTGCTGGAGAAAACCGTCAGCAATATCAAGGAAGTCAAAGCGCGCGGCGCAGAAGTTATGGCCATCACCCACGAGGAGCATGTGCCTGACCTGTTGAAGTCGGTGGACCAAGCGCTGTCCATTCCGAAGACGCTGCCGCTGCTGACACCAGCGCTGTCCGTTGTACCGCTCCAATTGCTCGCTTACTACGCTTCCCTGGCTCGCGGCAATGACGTCGACAAGCCACGGAACTTGGCGAAGAGCGTGACAGTGGAGTAAGAGGGATTTAAGAATGGTTTGCTGTAACCATGAAATAAAGTTCTTCTAAAGCGACCTAACGCAGGTAAAGCCGTATCAAAAAGTCGAGAAAACTCAGAGTCACTCCTGAGTTTTCCTCGGCTTTTTTCATTTTTGGAGCGTGTGATCCCCAGCTAATCCTTTGTTTTTTAATTTTTCTCCAGTCTTACATCAACATCATTATCCGAATTCATCATTTCACGGGTTTTCGCATTGTTACTCCACTAGAATTCTTATATACCTCGTGTAGAAACTGGAATTTAAGATGAGGAGCTGCAAAACTAAATTGAGCAAAGGGTCTCTCAAATTTTCGTCGTTTTTGACGATGCAACTTTACAAAAAAGAAATCCCCTAATGGGTAAATGAAAATGTCCAGATACAGTAAATTAAATTCAATCGCATTCTCGATAATTTACAATTCGGAATTTAGTATTGAAATACTTAATTTATTTGTGGTAGTATTTAGGTGGAGGTTATGTGTATAAAAAGGGATTAAATCCCGAATCTTTTTGTTATAAATCTCTCGGTTGTAAAATAAACGAAGTGACCCTAATTTTTATCTTGAAAGAAGGTGATAGATTGATTGAATCGTTCTGGAATATCTGTCTGCTCCATGATATATCAACCCGTGATCAGTTGCTTCGCGAAGCCATTCGAGTGAAACGGACGCAACAACTTCTGGAACAACAACAGTTGGCCGAAACGGAGCTAATGACAGAACCTGAGAAGCTGTTTCAGTGGATGAAGGAACGAGCCTTAGACAAAGAATTAGGCCATTTTCCCGGCGATCGGGATTTATTTTATAAATTATACCATGCAGGCAAGGACATGGACTTGTTGGAATACGCCATGCTAACCATCCAACAAGATCGGGTTACAGGGAGCATTGTCGTCCATCCGGGAATCGTCGAGCGGTTTGTCGATCAGTGTGAGCGACATGGTTGCAAGAACATTCTGTTTGCAGAAGCTGAAAAGTATATCAAAGGACTCATCGAAACGAAATGTTACCATCGACCATGGACAATCACATTGTTAACGGAAAACTACATCGTAGGCAGATTGTTCAAAACGTATTTCGAGCCCTATTCCAATATCCGCATCGTTCAAGGGTCCATTTATCAGCCGCTGCCCGCAGAACATCAATTCGACGCGATCCTGGCGATGCCAAATTTTGGTATGAAGATGAACGATGACGATGTCGCGGTTCGGGAATCCGAAGGCGCAGCGGCCAGCTACCTCCTTCCACTCTTGCAAGACGGCGGGAGATTGAGCGTGACCTTTCCTGCACGGATGCTGTTTCAATCCGGCGCGATCGCCAGCTGGCGGAAGAAAATGAATGATCAGGCGCCGGTGCAAACGATCTATTCGCTTCCGGACGGCTTGTTTCGTCCCTACACTTCTATCAAGACCTATCAGGTTGACTTCGGCAAAGTGCCTGTGGAAGAGGTGATCCTCGGGCGACTCCATATGGAGAAGTCAAAGCTTGTGGGGGAACGGGAGATTACCATCCATCCGGATCGGTTCCGAGAGCTGGATCATTGGCGAATCGAACTGCTGCTGGATGAAGATCAGGATATACTTCGTTCGTTTCAGCAGGCGGCAACCCCGAAAGTGAAGTTGCGCGATGTGGCAGAAATTTTTCGGGGAAAATCGATTCTTAAGCAGGATCTAAAGCCCGGGAACATTAAGGTGCTGAATATATCCAATCTGGATGACGGCGAAGTGCTATTGGATCAGCTTGAAACGATTGACGAGGAAGAGAGGAAAGTGAAACGTTACGAGATTCTCCCGGGTGACCTGGTCATGACGTGCCGCGGCACCGTGAACAAGCTGGCTGTATTTCCGGAGGCTCAAGGGATGGTCATCGCTTCCTCGAATATGATCGTGATCCGGTTCAAGTCGGCCATCAAGAGTCATTTTGCCAAAATGTTTCTGGAAAGCCCGGTTGGAACAGCCCTTATTCAAAGCTTCCAGCGGGGGACGACTGTAATGAATCTGAACCCGGCGGATGTGGCGGAATTGGAATTGCCTCTGGTACCGGAAGATAAGCAGCACGAGTTAATAGAGCAATATATACGGGAAAAAGAACGATATAAAGAAGTTGTTCGGGAAGCGATGAATCGCTGGGAACAAGTGAAGAGCCAGTTATACGAGGAACTCTACTGAGGAGGAATTAGGATCATGGCAACAGCGAACATTGGATTCGAGGAAAAATTATGGAGCATGGCCGATAAACTGCGCGGCAGTATGGATGCAGCGGAGTATAAGCATGTAGTGCTTGGCCTTCTATTTCTGAAATATGTGTCGGATGCGTTTGAAGAAAAATATGAAGCATTGAAAAATGAACCGTATGCTGATCCGGAGGACCGGGACGAATACGTTGCAGAAAATATATTCTGGGTACCGAAGGAAGCGCGCTGGAGCCATATCAAGGATAACGCGAAAAAGCCGGAAATCGGGCAGATCATTGATAATGCGATGATTGCCATCGAGAAGGAAAATCCGTCGCTGAAAGGCGTACTGCCGAAAGATTATGCTAGGCCAGCGCTGGATAAAACCCGCCTTGGCGAAGTAATCGACCTGTTCTCGTTCAAGGTCGGCGATGAAGAGAGCCGCTCGAAGGATGTTTTGGGTCGGGTATATGAGTACTTCCTTAGCAAATTTGCTAGCGCGGAAGGCAAGAATGGTGGCGAATTCTACACCCCGAACAGCGTTGTGCGCCTGCTCGTTGAGATGATTCAGCCGTTCAAGGGCCGCGTATACGACCCCTGCTGTGGTTCCGGCGGCATGTTCGTGCAGAGTGAGAAGTTTGTAGAGGAACATCAGGGACGCATCGGCGATATCGCGGTGTATGGGCAAGAGTCGAATCCAACAACGTGGAAGTTGTGCAAAATGAACCTCGCTATTCGCGGCATCGACGGCAATCTTGGAGAGCATCATGCGGACACGTTTCACAATGATTTACATAAAAACCTGAAGGCCGATTACATCCTGGCGAATCCGCCATTCAATATCAGCGATTGGGGCGGCGAACGACTGACAGAAGACGCTCGTTGGGCGTATGGGGTACCTCCCGCTGGGAATGCCAACTATGCGTGGATTCAGCATATCGTGAACAAGCTTGCGCCCAGCGGTGTTGCAGGCTTTGTACTTGCGAACGGCTCCATGTCGACAAGTACGACGGCGGAGTTTGAGATTCGCAGCAAGCTGGTTAACGCCGATCTAGTCGATTGCATCGTCACCTTGCCGGGGCAATTGTTCTATTCTACGCAAATTCCGGTTTGTCTTTGGTTCATTGCCAAAAATAAAGCGCCAAAGGGCCTTCGGGACCGCCGCGGCGAAATCCTGTTTATCGATGCACGCAAAATGGGTCATATGGTGGATCGGACGCATCGTGAGTTGAGTGCCGAAGATATTCACAAGATCGCCGATACGTACCATGCGTGGCGCGGACAGACGGAAGCTGGTACGTATGAAGATGTGAAAGGTTTCTGCAAAGCAGCGAAGCTTGCTGAGGTTCAGGAGCATGAATACATCCTGACGCCAGGACGTTATGTTGGCATTGAAGAAGTAGAAGAAGACAGCGAACCGTTCGAGGATAAAATGGTGCGGTTGACATCGGAGCTGGCAGAACAGTTCGCCAAGTCCCGGCAACTAGAGGATGAAATTCGCAAGCGGTTAGGGGGGATTGGGTTTGAGTTCTAATGGATTTATTTGTGCGAAATTAGATGAGGTGGCTTTAGTAGTAATGGGTCAATCGCCAAAAGGTGAGGACTGTAATCTAAACGGAATAGGGATACCATTATTAAATGGTCCAACAGAATTCGGAACCAGCTATCCCACCCCTGTTCAATATACAACAGATCCCAAAAAGAGAGCCAAGAAAGGTGATTTATTGTTTTGCGTTAGGGGCTCAACGGTTGGCAGGATGAATTGGGCTGATCGTGAATATGCAATAGGTAGAGGATTAGCCTCAATTTCACCGAAATACATTGGAGAGGAACATTATATTAAGGCTCTAGTTGATTACAACCTTCCACACATACTTAACATTGCGACTGGATCTACGTTTCCTAACGTGTCTAAAGATACACTTATCCAGTTGGATGTTTTGATAGCGCCTAGAGAAGAACGAATTAATATCTCTAAATTATTCAAAAGTATTGATAATAAGATCGAACTTAACAACGCCATCAACAAAAACCTTGAAGAATTGGCCCAAGCCCTTTTTAAGCGGTGGTTTGTGGACTTTGAGTTTCCGAATGAAAACGGCGAACCATATAAATCCAGCGGCGGCGAGTTTGAGGAAAGCGAGTTAGGTTTGATTCCTAAGGGGTGGAAGGTAGACCTTCTTCCGGACTGGATTGACTTTCTTGAAGGACCAGGAATCAGGAATTGGCAGTACAAAGAAGAAGGGATTAAATTTTTAAACATCCGTTGTATTAAGAATCAAGATTTGGATTTGATGACTGCAAATAAAGTTTCTGAAGAAGAGGCAAACGGGAAATATAAGCACTTTCTTTTAGCAGAGGGAGACGTAGTAGTATCTACTTCGGGTACGCTAGGAAGATCTGCAATTGTTAGAAAAGAACATCTACCGTTAATGCTTAATACAAGTATTATTCGATTTAGACCCAAAGACGGCATGAGCTTTTCATTCATGCATCAATATCTACTTTCTAAGGAATTTGTTAACGAACTCAATACTAAAGCTTCAGGTAGTGTTCAATTAAATTTTGGTCCCAAACACCTAAAGACCATTAAAATGCTAATACCAGAGAAGCAGTTACTTGGAAAATTCGAATACGCTGTAAGACCACTAATCGACCAGATGTGTAGCTTAAAAACTGAAAATAACAGGCTATTAATATTAAGAGATTCGCTACTCCCTAAACTCATGTCTGGTGAGATCCGTGTCCCTGTCGAACAAGAGCTTAGCACTCATGAGTCGTATCTGGTCGCGGAAAATAGAGCAGCCTATCAGCCCTAATCCAAAGGAGGTGCAACATGGCCTACTATACGACGTCTTATACCGAAAGTGACTTAGAGCAGGCCGCGCTGGAATGGTTCGAGGAACTGAACTACGAGAAAGCTTACGGCCCGGACATTTCTCCCGAAGGCGAGTATCCCGAACGGCTATTTTACCATGAGGTCATCCTGAAAGACAGACTGCGCGATGCTCTAATTCGCATTAATAAACATGTGCCGCGGGAAGCGATTGAGGAAGCAATCAGGGTCGTTGAAGTGCCGCGCAGTCCCAGCCTGCTGATCAATAACAAGGCGTTCCAGAAGATGATTACCGATGGAATCGATGTGCAGTATCAAGCCGCCAACGGCGAATATCCGACAGAGAAAGTATGGCTGTTCGACACCGACCCGGACCGGATCGACAACAACGACTTTCTGGTCGTCAACCAGTTTACCGTCGTTGAAAATCAGGGAGAGAAGCGCCCGGATATCGTCGTGTTCGTAAATGGATTGCCGATCGCCGTATTTGAATTGAAAAGCGCCTCCAACGAAGAAGTCGGGATCAGCGATGCCTACAATCAGATGCAGACGTATAAAGGAGCGATACCGTCCCTGTTCACGTACAACTCGTTCCTGGTCATCAGTGACGGTGTGAATGCGCGGGTAGGCACGTTGACCGCCAATGAAGATCGGTTTATGATGTGGCGCACGATCGACGGCGATGACGTGGCGCCCTCCTCCCTGCCCCAGCTTGAAGTGCTTGTGAAAGGGATGTTCGAGAAAAGTCGGTTGCTCGACATTATCAAGCATTTCGTGCTGTTTCAGACCGATGGGGAGCATCTGTTCAAAATATTGGCGGGATACCACCAATACCATGCCACCAACAAGGCAATTGCAAGTACGGAACGTGCGACGATGGACGAAGGTGATCGCAAAATCGGCGTCATCTGGCATACGCAAGGCTCCGGTAAAAGCTTGTCCATGGTTTTCTACGCGGGAAAACTTGTTCTGACGCTGAACAACCCGACGATCGTCGTGGTGACGGACCGGAACGATCTGGACGATCAGTTATTCAGCACGTTCAGCAAGTCGAAGGACTTGCTCAGGCAAACGCCTCAGCAAGCGGAAAATCGGACTCATTTACGTGAGCTTTTGTCGGTGGAGTCGGGCGGGATCATTTTCACAACGGTTCACAAGTTCACCCCCGATGAAAATGAAGACAAGTATCCTGTACTTACGGAACGCCGCAATGTGATCGTGATGGCGGACGAGGCGCATCGCAGCCAGTACGGGTTTCAGGCAGAAATGGTCGCCGGGGAAGACGAAGCGGCCATTAAGTACGGCTATGCCAAATATATGCGCGATGCGTTGCCGAACGCTTCTTATATTGGCTTTACCGGAACGCCGGTTGAACTGACAGATAAAAATACGCCTGCCGTTTTCGGGGACTACATCGATATTTACGATATGACCCGAGCTGTAGAAGACGGAACGACGGTCAAAATCTATTACGAAAGTCGAATTGCCCGCCTGGAGTTGTCGGAGGCGGAGCGCCCAGTCATCGACAGCGAGTATGAGGAAATTACGGAGTATCAGGAATATACGCAGCGGGAGCGTTTGAAGTCACGTTGGGCTCGGCTAGAAGCGTTGGCCGGTACGGAGAAGCGGGTTAAGAAAGTCGCTCAGGATGTTGTCGAACATTTCGAGCAGCGGCAGAAAGCCGGCTTCGGCAAAGCGATGATCGTTGTGATGTCGAGGCGGATTGCCATCGATATGTACAAAGCGATTGTTGCTCTCCGACCGGATTGGCATAGTGATGACGACAATGAAGGCAAGATCAAGATCGTCATGACCGGTAGTTCCAGCGATCCGGAGGAGTGGCAACCGTTTATCGGCAACAAGCGGCGCCGTGAACATCTTGCGAAGCGGATGAAAGATGTGAACGATCCGCTTCAGATCGTCATTGTCCGTGACATGTGGCTGACCGGGTTTGACGTGCCGAGCATGAATACGATGTATATCGACAAGCCGATGAAAGGCCATAACCTGATGCAGGCGATCGCCCGTGTGAATCGGGTATTCCGTGACAAGCCGGGTGGTTTGATCGTCGATTACATCGGAATAGCGGATTTGCTGAAATCGGCGCTGCAACAATATACGGAAAACGATCGCAAAACTGCCGGCATCGACACGGACCAAGCCGTTGACTTTATGCTGGAAAAACTGCAACTTATCCGTGAATTGCTTCATGGGTATGACTACAGCAAATTTGCTTCAGAGAAAGCATCCGAACGGATGAAGGCCATTGTTGAGACGGTCGATTACGTACTTGGATTGGGTGAAGAGAGCAAGCGGAACTTCCTAAATTGGACGACGGAATTAGCAAGAGCCTTCTCGCTTTGCGCGACGACTCCCGCAGCTGAGGAAGTTAATGTCGAAATTAGCTTCTTCAAGGCGGTAAAATCTGGTATTATTAAGTTGATAACTGATGAGAACAGGAAGAAAACGACGAAAGAGCTCGACGCCGAGTTGAATCAACTCATTTCGAAATCGGTCGTATCTGATGAAGTCGTTGATATTCTGGAAGCGGTAGGTTTGCAGAAACCCAACATCGCGATTCTATCGGATGCGTTTCTGGAACATGTGCGCGGGTTGAAGCAGAAGAATCTGGCGGTGGAACTTCTCCGCAGGCTGCTTCAGGGTAAAGTGAAGGCCGTTTCTCGGACCAGTATTGTGCAATCGAAGAAATTTTCTGAGATGCTGGAGGAAGCGATACGAAAATACAACAACCGCACCATTGAGACGACTCAGGTCATCGAAGAACTGATTCAAATGGCCAAAGAAATGAACGAGGCTGTCAAGCGTGGCGAAGACCTCGGTCTGGTCAAGGAAGAATTGGCTTTCTACGAAGCTTTAGCTTCGAACGAATCGGCCAAAGAACTGATGGGCGATCTGATGCTGAAGCAGATCGCACATGAACTGACCCAAGCGATCAAGAGCAACATTAAGGTCGACTGGACGCTTCGTGAGAATGTACGGGCGCAAATGCGGATTACCGTCAAGCGGCTGTTGAAGAAGTACGGTTACCCGCCGGATCTGGAGAAGATGGCCATTGATCTGGTGCTTCAGCAAGCTGAATTGATGGCGCAGGCGGAGACGGAAGAGTATAAATATTAAATGACATCAGGGCGTAGTAAAACAATTATACTTGTTTACTGCGCCTTTTCAACGAAAGGATGATACCATGCGCACTGAAATGCTAAAATTTCGGGTAACAAATTTTCGTTCTGTGAGGGATAGTGGCTGGATTGAAACAGGTCGAATTACTTCACTTGTTGGAACTAATGAGTCCGGAAAAACCAACCTTCTTATTCCCCTCTGGAAATTAAAACCTGCTAATGGCGAACCTATTGTACCTTTGATTGATTATCCAAGAAAGGAATTCATTGATTACGATGAAGGAAAAGCAGACGAAGTATTTGTATCTGCGGAATTCATACTATCTGACACAGATGCAGATCATTTGATGGAAAAAACCGGTTTTTCGAAAGATGCTGTTAAAAAGGTAATTGTATCTAGAAAATTCAACGGTAAATACAAGATAGAATTCCCGAATATAGGGGATCCAACTGTCTATCCATCACGAGATGTAATCGATAAATTAGATGATTTACGACGTAGAGCATCTGAAATTGCTTACAATTATAAAACTTATTCAAGTTTTAAAGACGACTTTATTTCTTTACTTTCAGAAACTATAGACAAAATTAGAAATATTGAGTATTTGAACAGTGAACATATAATTGAAATTCAGCAGGATTTTAAACAGTTTAATCCAGAACATATACCAAAAACAGCAGCAGATTTATCTTCTCTATTAAACACTGTTTTAGATTATATCGATTCATTACTTACTCAAGTGGAAAGGAAACCGCCAGCGGATGATAAAACAGTAGTTGATTTAGTAATCTCTATGATTCCTAATTTTGTATACTATGCTGACTATGGGAATTTAGACTCGGAGATATATTTACCACATGTAATAAATAACCTTGAAAGACCTGACCTTGGAGAAAAAGAACGTGCAAAAGTAAGGACTTTAAAAGTTCTATTCGATTTTGTAAAACTAGATCCCAAGGAAATCCTTCAGCTAGGACAAGAAAACATAAACATAAATAGTCCAGATCCTCAAAGGATTAAGCTTGAATCTGAAAACAAGAAAAAAAGGGAAATTTTACTTCAATCAGCTTCTACAAAATTGACTAGAGACTTTAAACAATGGTGGAAACAAGGCGATTATAAGTTTCGATTTGATGCGGATGGAAATCATTTTAGAATTTGGGTTAGTGATGAAAAAAGGCCTGAAGAAATTGAACTTGAAGGAAGAAGCAGAGGGTTGCAGTGGTTCTTTAGTTTTTTTCTTGTATTCCTTGTTGAGAGCTCCGATGGACATTATGAGTCGATATTATTATTGGACGAGCCTGGGCTATCATTGCACCCACTTGCTCAATATGATTTAATAAATTTTTTCAACACGCTGTCAGAAAGTAATCAGTTGCTATATACTACTCATTCTCCATTTCTTGTGAATTCCAATCATTTAGAACAAGTCAGGGCAGTTTTTGTAGATGAAGAAGGATTTACTTCGGTTTCAACGGACTTAAGAGCAAATACATCTATTGCTTCAAAATCTATCTATCCTGTTAATGCTGCACTAGGACTAACGGTGTCTGACACGCTATTGATCGGTTCAAAACCAATATTAGTCGAAGGTCCTTCTGACCAAATTTATTTGAATCTGATAAAGATGTATCTATTATCATATCAGTTGATTACTCTAAATAAGGAACTTGTCTTTATACCCGCTGGAGGGGTAAAAGGCATTTCTACACTTGTCTCTTTAGTTCAAGGAAGAGATGAAATTTTACCGGTTATAATTCTCGATTCAGATAAACAAGGTCAAGAAAAAGAGAAAAATCTGAAGAAAGAAAAATATGTTGGATTAGAGGAATTAATTGTAACAATGAAAGATATCTGCGGTATGGATCTCGCTGAAGTTGAGGACTTAATGCCAGGTGAAGTTATGGCAAAGGTTTTTTCTAGAATGTATCGTACGTCCGATGAGTATTTTGATGATGTTTATAAAGTAAATCAGCCAATAATACCTCAGATTGAGGGATTTGCAAGAAGAAATGGTGTTAGTCTTCCCCAAGGATGGAAAGTTGACTTTGCGAGACAAATAGCAAATTATTTTGATAAAAACGAAATAAAATTGGCAGATGAAACTGTGCAACGATGGAAAAAGCTTTTTGATAGAATAATTTTGACGCAAATCTAGGCTGAGTCTGAAAAGTTGGCATCTACTACAAGCTTGGTGTTTCTTCGGGGGAGATTATACGGAATGATGGTACCACGTCAGTGCCACAGGAGTCTAAAACTTTATTTTTCGATTGTTAAACGTTGTGAATAATCAGATCGTGCTCAGTCTAAAACTTATTTTTAAAAGCTGACGAATTTCCAACTCAAAAATCCGCGTCAGATCAACAACTCCAGTCTAATACTTTATTTTCTTCGAACATTATCTTTATCTAACTGGTGAAATAAATGTGTGGAACCAGTAAAGAGTGTCTGGTACCATTAAAAAATCTATGGAACCAGTTAAAAAAGTGCGGAACTTCTAGAACAGTCCCGATGATGCCGTTAGGTCATCGGGACTTCATTATTATGTAAGAGTTGGAGCTGTCACCAGAAAATAAAGTATTAGACTGCCCCTAGAATTTGAAACAGCAACAGCCAAGGACGAGAAAATATAGTCCTAGGACTGTTGCTGTTTCATTGTATTAACGGATCCGATGTCGCCTATTGGGTATAACAATTACCTGCCTATTGCACCTCTGCATGTTGGAGGTTTCTTCCGGTGAGCCGAGTTCTCGCGAACAGCAACGCAAAGGCGACACCAAGAACGATCATCGCTGCGCCGGACCATAACGCCGGCACCAAGTGCATGCCAAAATCATCAGGTGTTTTAATGGCTGCACCTGATTGGAAGATCAGCCCGCTGATGGCGATGCCGAACACGCCGCCAAGTTCACGAGTTGCGTTGCTGATGCCGCTGGCTTCCCCAGAAGATTGGTCCGGGACCGAGGTCATGATACCGTGGGCGAGCGGGGTGAAGCTGAAGCCCATCCCGGCTCCTGCCAGCATCATAAGCGGTGCTTGCCATAGGAACGGTACATCCACGCCAGCTGTTCCGATCAAGATAGCGAATCCGGCTAGTGCCAACGCTTGGGCTGTCATGCCGACGACTAACACAGTCCGGTTACCCAACCGCCCCACAGCGAACCCGGCAAGCGGAGCGCAGATCATCGTGCATCCAGTCCAGGCCATCGTCCGGACGCCGGCCTCCAGGGCCGAATACCCCTGCGCTTGTTGCAAGAACAAGGTGAGCAGGAAGATAGCGCCAAAGATGCCCGCATTCATCCAAAATCCGGTGAAGACATAGGCGGTGTAGCGCATGTTGCGGAACAGGGCGAAGCGGATATATGGCGTTTCCCTCTTCCGTTCCCACAGATAAAATAGAATCATTAAGAATACGCCGGCGGCCAGCGACCCGATTACTTCCAATGATGTCCAACCTTTGGTGTTGCCTTGTTCAAGTCCGTATACAATGCCGAACAATCCTATAGCAAGCAGCAGCACACCTGGCAAGTCAAGGGGCTTCGATTCGCCCTTCGTTTCGTTGAGCCAGAAGCTGCCGAACAGAAGCGCAAGCAGGCCAATCGGAACATTTACCCAGAAAATCATTTGCCATGGCGCGCCTTCCACGATCACCCCGCCGATCAGCGGCCCGATGGACAGCCCGAGCCCGGAAATGCCGGACCATATGCCAAAGGCAGCGGCTCGCATGTTTTCCGGGAAGCCAGCGTTCACAAGCGTTAGGCTGAGCGGTACGATGGCCGCCCCGCCCATGCCTTGCAGCGCCCGGGATAAGATAAGTTGCAGCGAGTTGCCGCTTACGCCGCACAGTATAGAACCAACAGTGAACAGAACGACGCCGATGAGGAACATCCTTTTGCGCCCGTAGCGCTCACCCAGCATGCTAAACGGGATCAACAATACAGAAAAAGCGAGCGTATATGCGTTCATAAACCATTGCAGATCGGTCATGCTGGCGTTGAAAGACCGCTGAATTGACGGCAACGCAACGCCGAGCACCAGATTGTCGAGCATGGCCATGAACAGGGCACAACAGGTGACAACAAGCAAACGAATTCTTGCAGGGGTAAACATAGGGGTCATCTCCTATTTGGAATTTTATTTATTAATAAATAAATTTGTGATTTGAGAAAAAGCAAAGCGCTGTACCACAGTGGCTTTGCCGGGATAACTTACGGGATTTGGTCGCAATCGATTAACACCAGGGCAGCAATTTGCTCAGGCCGACGGATTCGGAAAGTGAGATGACAAGCCCAGTTCCAATAAACGCACTTGCTTCGTTTCCGGGATTCGGAAAACCGGCTTGCTCGAACCGCGCCTTCAGCCGGTCATAGACAACATCAAAACATTGCCGGGTAAATTCCCGGACTGCCGGTTCTGGTATGGCATATGACATCATCACTAGCAATATCTCATTGCGATGGGTTTCAAGCAGCTTCGCAAAGGCCAGACCCAGCGACTCTTTCAATTCTTCCGGACGGGCTTCAACCGATTCAAATGCATAGTAGATTTGCTTCGAGGCTTGCTCCAGCACGGCCAAATACAGTTCTTCCTTGGATTTGAAGAAGTGGAACACGTACGGTTGCGTCACGCCAACCGCTCGCGCCACATCCGCTGTGGTCGTCTTATAATAACCGCGTTCGGCGAACAGGACTGCGGCCGCCTCCAGAATATGCTGTTTCCGGCTCTGCTGATCTTCTCTGGGTGACATGTTTAACGCCCTTTCTTATTTATTGACTGATAAATAATTTATAGGGCAGAACTTTCCATTTGTCAATCCTCTCGGATGGATAAAGTGATGCATTTGGTCGTGAATGTTGCGGGGATGAACACACTGATGTTTGTTGAGTCAGGGGAGAGAAAGTAAATATCCCTTTCGCACTTCAACCATGGGGACCACATTACGGGAGAAGTGGTCGATCTCTTTGGCGTGACGTGGATGATCACCAAGCAGTAAGCTTAGGTGACGAGAATCGGAGCTTAGGAACTTAACACGGAAAAACCGCGCCCCATACCAAGCAAGGTATGAGGCGCGATTCTTTTATATCGAGTCATCACAAATTTGCTCATCCCGCTTTATTTTTGCCTGCTGTTATTCAGTACTTCAAGGCCGTTCATTACATATGGCCGAACCATCTTTACTAATAAATCGGTTCGATGCTTGTCCCCAACCGTTAACCAATGATGGGCTGCGCCGTAGATCGCGGAGGCGGTCATAGCCGAAACGATTTTGATCTGACGGAGTTCCATAGCCGGCCCTTTGGTGAGAAGGCTTTCGATGATTTGCTGCAACATTCGCTTTATCTGTTCATCCACAAGCGTCGCGATTGATTTGGAAATCATTCTGCATGTCTGATAAAAATCCACAATGTAGCGGTGTGTCAACAGGATCAACTGATCACAGATTTCAGATGAAAACTCCTGCGCATTCTTCACTTCATCGGGAACCATATCATGGAAAAACTGTTCGGTGTATTCTTCAAGCAACGCATATTTATCTTCATAATGGGCGTAAAAGGTGGCGCGGTTAATAGCAGCTTGCTGGGTGATATCCTTGATGGATATCGCATCAAAGTCTTTACTCCGCAACAATTCTCTGAATGCTTCTCGGATAAACTGTCGTGTGCGCATGACCCTTGGATCTTGCGGATTAACCATAAACCTGTCCCCCTCTAAAACATCAAATATCCAAATGTGTTGTTTAGGCAACGTCCTCGTGAATCTGTCTGTTGAACTCATGATCCTAGTGTACTACGATTTTATCAGACAGATGTTGCTTAAGCAATTTATGTCGAGTATCTTCTAGAAAGGTAGGAACATCATGAACTCGAGACAACCTCGACTTTTGATATTTGGTGCAGGTGTGATTGGCAGTGTATATGCCCTCCGTTTTGCACAGTATGGATTAGACGTCACCGTTTTGGCGAGAGGAAAGAGACTAGAGGTCCTGCAACAGAAGGGATTGCTCTACAATGAAGGTGGAGTCGTTAAACAAATACCGATCAAGACCATTGAGAAGCTGGAAGACAACGACATCTATGATTTTATTTTGGTACCCGTACGATTCGACCAAGCCGAATCTGCCCTTAAGGTGCTCAAGGATAATAAGAGCAAAACGATCGTCACTTTGACGAACACCGTTGGATATGACAGTTGGCTTGACATCGTAGGTGATCGACTGCTCCCTGGATTCCCGGGTGCAGGTGGAGACATCAAAGATGATGTTCTATACGCCCAATTTGGTACGGCGAAACATCAAGGCACCATTTTTGGTGAAATCAATGGACAGGTTACCGAAAGAGTGAAAGAGCTCGCTAAAATCCTTGAATCGGTAAATTTACACTATGAAATCCAAACTGACATTCAAGCTTTCCATATTTCCCATGCGGCATTAGCCATCGTCAACAAGCATTTCCATACCAAGGATGGCATGATGGATGTAGAATCGGCAAGAAGTGTGAGCACGCTAAGCAAAATCGCTGCAGAGATGAAGCAAAATCTTCGCCTGGTTGAGCAAGCCGGAATTCCGGTCATTCCAGCGGAAACGAAGGCGGTACTGGAATTGTCCGATGACGAGATCATCTCCAGTCAACAACAGATGCTGACCAACGATTTTATCATTGATGTGAAGCTTGGGAACCATGCCGTCAGCCAAAAGGCAGAAATCTTGTTACTCGATGAGATGTTTCATAAGAAGCTGTCCAATCTTCGATAACTTAGGATTTGGTTGAATAAAAAAGCAGCGGCGGGCTAAGACTTTACTTTTAAGTATTAGTCCACCGCTTTTTATTTGGGGGGTGCCCCTCTCATTTCAAATTCGCCTTCTTCCACTCCTCATGATATGTCCACACCCGCTTCCACAGCTCCTCACGTTCAAGCTGGCTATAGCTGACGAGATGCTCCTGAAACACGTCTCCCAGCACTTCCAGCCATTGGGTTTTGGTGCGGAGCTCTGTTTTTTCGATTGCTTTGTTGTCTCGTCGAGTCCATATACATCCTCTTAATTCATTACTGCCCGTGGCGTGTCTATGCCGAACAAGAAATAGCTTCATCCAGGGCGACTCCGGCGATCGGCTGTAAAATTCATGCTTAGGTTTGAATTCCTCCAGATTCTCCAGTTCATCCGGGTCATAATCAACGCCAACAAACGAGGCGTTCGGGTCGTGCACCAGCCGCCAGCCGCCTTCTGCCACGTCGGAGTTCACGACTTGATAGCGTAGCGGCCCTTGCTCGTAAGTTCCGATCTGCAGCGGAAGCGGTTCATAGGGCATATCCCCCAGCCCCACATCGATGATGTAACGTTGTGCTTGCTGCTGTTCATTGGTCAAGCTGACGGTAAGACCAAGGTGAAAGGAGTTAATGCGCGGTTCCTGCCCTGGCGGCTGGACACCGGCTCGATGCCAAAACACACGGTAACCGAGGGAATGAAGCAGTACGCCAAACGCACCGTTTAAGTGAAAACAATACCCGCTTCGGTTGCTCAACATCAGACGGACGCACTCATGAAGATCGATTGGAGTGGGTCTGCCAGCAACGATATCGATAGTCTGCCAGGAAATGGTCGACACATGGGCTCTGTGAAGCTGGGTGAGATAGTCAAGGGTTGGCGGTTGGACGTCTGCGATCCCGATTCTTTTTAAGTAAGCTTTGATTTCAGCGGGGGTCATCCTCATGTTTCCATCATCACTTTCTCAGAATGCTTGCTGTCATGCCCCAGCTTCTTGACCAGTGCGATAAACCGCTCAACGGCTTGATCGATACGCCCAAGAATCTCCTTATCTTGCGGAAGCCCATTTGGATCAAAGATCGATTGGCCTTCCCCAACGGAGATCCATTCCGGACAATGGATGCCATGCAGATTCCGAATGATGCTCTGCAAATGGAGAAGTGAACTAACCCCCAGAGGACCACCTGCCGAGCTCACCGTTAAGAACGGCTTCCCTGCCACGTGGCGGTTGTCCAGGTAATCCAGTGCATTTTTTAAGGTGCCGGAAATGGAACCATGATACTCAGGAGTGCCCAGGATAATGCCGTCGGCATGTTCAACCGAAGTGATCAGAAGCTCCGCTTCCTTAGGAACAACCTCGGAATCAGGGGAAAAGAGCGGTAGCTGCACAGCCGCCAAATCAATAAATGAGACGGGAATATTGTTCGATTTCAGCAGGTTTTCGATATAGCGAAGAATACTTGTGCTAATCGCATGGTGCCGGTTGCTTCCGGCGATCAGGGTAATATGCATCGTTACGACCTCACTTTATTCGTTAAGCTGGTGATTGCCAAGCGATACTGCTAAGTAGGAAATGAAGGTGCCCCCCATCATAAAGAAGCTGATCTCCATGGCGCTAAAATGCTGGGTGACCACTCGGGCCAGCACATTATACCCGGCTAACGTAATGCAGGCGAGAAGGAGCAGGACGATTCCGGCTGTGTGCGACCAGTTGCTGCTGCCATTCATCATATATATGAACACAATGCCGCCTGCAGACAGAAGAAGAGAGAGCTTCTGCATCCAGGAGTTTTTTTCTTTCAAGAAAAGGGAGGCGAAAATAGCATCGTGACCGCAGGCGTCATGGCGCTGATGATGCCCCCTTCTGCGGAACTCGCATGCTGAAGCCCAAAGGTTAGCAAGATAAAGTAAGCGATCGGGTACAACGCAGCGAGCAATAGTAGGGAAAATATCGATTTACCACGAAAGCCAAAGTCAGTTTGAACAACAGAAAAGTTATGCCAATCACTGTCGCATTCAGGATGGCAACGAAATAAGCGAGCTTCAGTTGAGAAATCACCTCCAGGTTGTCATACCAGCTCTAGGATGACCGCCGGCGGACATCATGCGCTGCAATATAAACACGTGACCTAATGGTCACTTTTAATATATGTTACTATATGGTAACATGTCAACGGTTATGAAGACATTTTTTGCCCACTATTTCGTGGACGTCATGGAGGCATGTCCTGATGGACGATATATTTAAAGCACTGGCGGATCCGAGCCGACGCACGTTGCTCGATCTGTTATATGAGAAGGATGGCCGAACGTTAAACGATCTCTGTGCGCATCTGCAGATGTCCCGTTTCGGTGTCATGAAGCATCTACGAATCCTGGAAGAAGCGGGTCTGCTGACGACCCGGAAGGTGGGCCGGGAGAAATATCACTACTTGAACCCCGTATCCATACGCCAAATCTACGATAGGTGGGTAAGCAAGTACGCCGAGCCATGGGTATCGGGATTAAGTTTGCTAAAAAAAGAGTTGGAGAGTGAGCCAGCCATGGAGCCAAAGCCAAGACATGTCAGCCGAATTGCGATCAAGACCAGTCCGGAACAGGTATGGAACGCGCTGACCAATCCTTCGCTGACCTCAAAATATTGGTATAACGGGTCACTTCGCGGCGAACTCAAAGCGGGTTGCCCGTATGAGATCTGGAATCCTCAAGGGCAGGTGCAGGCCAAAGGGGAATTTCTTGCCGTAGAGCCGCCTCGTCGGCTGGTGATGTCCTGGCAACTGCTGATCCAACCCGAGACCGCGGAGGAGAAGCCTTCCCGATTAACTTGGGAAATCGAGCCGCATGCCGAGTTCGCCGGGGTAACGTTAGTGACTGTGGTACACGACGAGTTCGAGGAAGCTCCCGTGACTTCGCGTATATTGGAAGAGGGATTGCCGATCGTATTGTCCGGGATGAAGACTTTGATTGAGACAGGTGGTGCATTAACTACTTAAGGGAAAAATAAGGAGGCAGAATTCCAATGAAAATCGTGGTGACAAGCCTATTCGTTCAAGATCAGGACAAGGCGTTAGAGTTTTATACCCAAACCCTAGGGTTTGTAAAAAAGCATGACGTTCCTGCCGGAAAATTTAGATGGATCGCGTTGGTATCGCCCGAGGAGCAAGACGGGACCGAGCTTTTACTCGAACCCAATGACCATCCTGCTGCGAGAGAATATCAACAGAAGTTGTTCGCCGATGGCATCCCAGCCACGATGTTTGGAGTTGCAGACACTCACCAAGAGTACGAACGCTTATTGAAGCTGGGGGTGAAGTTCACGATGGAGCCGACGCAAATGGGCGAGAACACCATCGCGATCTTCGACGATACTTGCGGCAATTTGATTCAGATAATTGATTATTAAGAAATAACTTCATTCGTTGAGATCTGTAATGTTCGATCCCACTTCTTGTAACTTGCGAAGAGAGTTCATTGATTTATGACAGGATCTGTCACTAATATCCCTTATCATAAACAAGGAATCTCACCAGACGCTACAAGGAGTGATCGAAAGTCATGTTCAGATTTACGATACTATTCTTTGGTATCATGTTTATGATTGGAACCGACACCTTTCTCATCTCGCCGCTGCTGCCAACGCTGCAGGATCAATTTGGTGTGGATACGGGCATTGCCGGCTGGATGATTGGCGCCTACACGCTGGGTTCTGCCATCTTTGCCTTTTGTTTGCGCAGCAGGAAGAGGTTGTAGGTTGCGTAGTAAGAGATCATCACGAACATCAACCCGGCGGTCCAACCGCCGGTGATTCCTTGCCATTGCTCTGCGGAGGAAACGCCGGTTTGGGTGAATGCAACGTAAAATCGGAACAAGAATCTTATCAAAAACAATAGGGTGACAATCATTCCGATCCACAAATTTGGCATGTAATGCAATCGTCCTTCGCGTTGTTCGAATCGGGTCATCGCCGCACTGCAGGTTGCCAGAATGATGCCGAGGGCGGTTCCTGCTAGGTCAGAGATTAGACTGCTTATATGCGACGAGCCTGAGATCAACAGGATGAATCCGAAGATCGTCATGATCACGGTAGACACTTGTAACCTGCGCGAATTCAGCGGTTGCCATCCAAAATTTCGCCGTAGGCGACGATAGACGCGGTGCAATATAAAAAAAGCGAGAAGTGCGAAAATAATGATTTGTGTATTCATCGCGGGGTGTGGCCTCCTTCGATTGTTCTTTGGTCTGATCTCCATGTTACTTGAGTTCGTTTGGATCAGCGACCATCCTCGGATACAATTGCGCAGGTTCTGTGTATATCTGCGGATAGAACAAGGAGATGAGGTGATGACCTTGAACATCAAAGGAGGGGAAAGCTCAAGATAGAGGGGGAATAGAAGCGTGGAACCTTGCTAGCTGATAGGGTGGAACGGAGGGGGTGTTCCAGCCCATATGCAGCATACGACTGGATGTTGCGTGTCTTCAGCACCGTTCATTAAGTGAGGAGACGGCAAAGAATCCTCACGACGGCTTCAGCATCTCCATCGAAACCTCGGCAATTTGATGGAGCTTCTGCTTATCCGTGGAAGTGCGACGCATAACGCGGATTCCGAGCATCGTCGCATGCAAACTGGACGCCAGCAGGCGAGGGTCTAATCCGGGTGAGATATCTCCCGCCTGTTGTCCCTGTTGGATGAGCTCAGTCAACAACTGCTCTTCATTGCCGAACAGCTCGCTCGTTAATTTGCTGACCTCAGGGTCTCGGTAGGCCAGCTCCGTCGCTGAGTTGACAAAGAAGCAGCCGATTGGTTGGTCGCCATTGGTCTCAATCAAATAATCAAAAATCAAACGGATGGATTCTAACGCCGTCCGGCCGCGTTGGACTTCCGTCTTAATGGCAGCATTCGTAATCCGTGCATACTTCTCCATCGTTTTGAGGTACAGCGTGTGCTTGTCGCCAAACGTGTCGTATAAGCTGCGGCGATGAACCCCCATATGCTCGACGAGGTCTTGCAGCGAAGTCTTCTCATAACCTTGCTCCCAAAATAGACGCATTGCTTTAAGGAGCACCTCGTTCTCATCAAATTCCTTGCTTCGTGCCATAGTAAATCCTCCTTTATCCCTTATCTTAACATATTGAGAATGAACGGTAAAAGAAAGGATAGCGAGCGTCCCTTCGATCCTTTATGAATTCACTTCGCATGCTGGTGTCAATCTCGATAAGCATACTCCTCTAGAAAGCTTTGCAACCGTTCAATTCCCAGTTCGATCTTCACCTCAGGGAGATTGCCATAGCCAAGCAAAATATGCCGCGTATAGTTGCCTTGGATGAGGCAGTAGTCCTCGACCCCATATACGCGTACGCCGTAGGCCTGGGACTTGGACCAATCGAGACCTGCAGGAATCCCGCGAAACTCAACCATCAGGTGCATGCCGGCTTCATCCCCTTGAATAACCGCACGCGCGCCGAAATGGCGTTGTATCGCTTCGATCAATAGCTGGCGCCGCTGTCGGTAGTTTTTTTTCATTTTGTGAATATGCCGGTCCAAGCAGCCATCCCGCATAAACATCGCCAGCGCAATTTGCAGCATCGACGGGGGACGGAGATTCTGGGCTTCGCGCAGGTCAGCCATGGGCCGAACGAGATGAACCGGGAGAACCAGGAAGCCGAGACGCAATCCGGGCGCCAGCGTCTTGCTGAACGTTCCAACGTATATCACGCGACCCGGGTTTAAGGTATATAGCGGCGGGATCGGAACTCCCTTTAATCGAAAATCACCATCATAATCGTCCTCGATGAGATAGGAGGCCGCTTCCTCTGCGAGGCGGACGGCATGTTGTCGCCGCTGAATCGGCAGAATACCGCCGCCCGGAAACTGGTGCGAGGGCGTGAGCAGCATGAGATGTCCCGGCTCCCATTCGCGCAGCTCATGCACCTTCATTCCGGCGCTGTCGATAGCGACCGGCGAGATCCGATAGCCAACTTTGCGAAAAATATGCTGCGTGAACTCAATCGTCGGATCCTCCAAGTACACGGCGTCAAAACGGTCCCGCAGCGTCTGGGCAATGAGGGCAAAGCCTTCCGAGGAGCCGGATACAATCATGATTTGCCCCGGTTGGCAACGCATGCCTCTCGTTCGGTAGAGGTAGGCGGCAATCTCCTTTCGCAGCGCTTCTTCCCCGCGGATGTCGCCGTAATCGAGGGAGGTGGAGGGGATTACCTCCGCCGCTTCTTTTAAATATTTAGCCCATAGCTTCCGAGGAAAATGGCGCAAATCCGGCGTGCCGATCTCGAAATCGATCAAACCCTCGGAATCGGAAGATGCCTCTCCCTCCCATCCCAACCGCTCCATCTCCAGTTCCTCTCCCTCACTTTCGCCAGCGCTGGCAAGGCTCGTCCGAATTCCACTTGCCACATAGGTGCCGGAACCGGTTTGGCCGATCAAATAGCCTTCGGCAATGAGCTGCTCATACGCGTCGATCACCACGTTCCGGGCAATCCCAAATTCTGCGGCCAGCTTGCGGGTGGGAGGGAGCCGCATTCCTTCCCCCCATTCACCTCGTTCAATATTTTGCCGGATTTGCCGGCAAAGCTGGGCCGTCATCGTTAGTTCTGAAGCCGGATCCAGTTGAATTCCGTACATGATTACTCCCCCTCCCTTCGGGAAATTGGTTCCTAAAAATAACCAAAAAGTGGCTCTAAAAAGAACCGATTATCTCTATTATACTGTGATGGAAATCAAATGGAAGATGGAGGGATCAAGCAATGAATAAGAAAACGATCGGCTCCTCCGGGCTTCAGGTGAGCCCGCTCGGATTCGGCGGATGGGCCATCGGGGGACCTTTCCTGCTGGACGGCTTACCGGATGGTTGGGGAGAGGTCGACGATAAGGAGTCGATCCGGGCTGTTCAAACGGCGCTGGACCAGGGGATTAATTTCTTTGATACAGCGGATGTGTACGGCACCGGTCACAGCGAGGAAATTTTGGGACAGGCGCTGCATGGGCGGCGGCAGGACGCAGTGATCGCTACGAAGTTTGGCTTTACGTATGATGCCGCAACCCGGAACGTATTTACGAAGCTGGATGTGTCCCGCAATTATATCCGTTGGGCTTGCCTGGCCTCCTTAAGACGGCTCGGTACGGATTACATCGATTTGTATCAAATCCACCCGGGGGATTTCTCGTCAGAACAACTCGATGAGGCGATCGATGGGCTGGAACGGTTAAAACAGGAGGGGCTCATCCGCGCTTACGGATGGAGCACCTGGAGCACAGCGAATGCCGAGCAATTCGCCCGCAAGTCCTCCGGTGCTGCGATCCAGCATCCTTTGAATGTGCTTTCCGATGATAGCAGCATGGTCGAATTGTGCGAGCGGCACGGGTTGAGCAGCATTAACAACTCCCCGCTGGCGATGGGGCTGCTGAGCGGCAAGTTTACGGCTGCATCGAGCCTTCCGGCAGATGACGTTCGCGGGAGCGGGCATGAGTGGGTACAGTATTTCAAAGACGGCAAGCCGCTTCCGGAGTATTTGGCGAAGCTGGATGCGGTTCGTGAAATTTTAACCTCCGGCGGACGCAGCCTGGTGCAGGGAGCGCTGGCCTGGATCTGGGGGAAGAGCGAGTGTACCATCCCGATTCCGGGGCTCAAAAACGTCAAACAGGTGGAGGAGGCGGCAAAGGCCATCTCATTGGGCCCGTTGACTCCATCCCAAATGAGCGAAATCGAAGCGATTTTGCGATAACCTAAAAAAGACCTCTTCGAAAATCTCGAAGAGGTCTTGATTCCATTCGGTAAGCAAGGGATCAGCTCAATGTGGAGAGGGCTTCCTTAGTAAATGGCTTCAGCTCATCCATGCGGCCGTCGCGGATTTTTGCCGCCCAAGCCGGGTCGGTGAGCAATGCGCGGCCAACGGCAACGAGGTCGAACTCGCCGCGTTCGAGGCGCTCGATCAGCTGCTCAATACCGGTTATGTCTCCGCCTTTGCCTGACTCGAACAAGCTGGTGAACTCGGAGTTCAGTCCGACGGAACCTACAGTGATCGTCGGTTTGCCGGTCAGCTTGCGCGTCCAACCGGCCAAGTTCAGCTCTGAGCCCGCGAACTCCGGTTCCCAGAAACGGCGAGTGGAGGCATGGAAAATATCAACACCAGCCGCACTCAGCGGAGCTAGGAAGCGTTCCAGCTCTTCTGGGGTCTTGGCCAACTTGGCACTATAATCAACAGGCTTCCATTGCGAGAAACGGAAAATAATCGGGAAATCCGGCCCAACCGCAGCACGGACAGCTTCGATTACCTCAACGGCAAATCGAGTACGCTCAATGAGGTCGCCGCCGTATTCGTCCGTCCGTTTATTGGTGACTTCCCAGAAGAACTGGTCAATCAGATACCCATGCGCCCCGTGGATTTCGACGGCGTCAAAGCCAAGGCGCTTCGCATCTGCAGCAGCTTGAGCGTAAGCCTGAACCAGCTTGCGAATCTCTTCCTTCGTCAGCGGTTCCGAGACTTGCTCACCGGTCAGGCTGAGACCGGATGGTCCGATCGGATCGGCATCCGACTCAGGGAACGTCTCTCGCTTGCGGGCCGTACCGGTATGCCAAATTTGGGGGGCAATTTTGCCGCCGGCTTCATGCACTTCATCGACGACTCGCTGCCAACCAGCCAACGCTTCCTCTCCGTAGAAATGAGGTACATCCCGATCGGCAGGAGCTGCCGGATGGTTGATCACCGTACCTTCCGTAATAATCAAGCCAACGCCGTTCTCCGCTCTTCTCCGATAGTAACCGGCGACATTAGCCCCCGGGATACCTCCTGGAGAAAAGGAACGAGTCATTGGCGCCATGACAATTCGATTGGCAAGCTTCAGTCCACCGCCTTCAAAAGGTGTAAACAGAGCGGCAGCGGTTTGAGAAATGGACATAGGGATCTCTCCTCTCGTGTATAGATATATCTAAATATATAGATCAACGGATGAATATGCAAGCTGAAAAAATTTTCTGCTGTATTATTTTTTGGCCTTCAACTTAGCGGCGAATTGTTCCAAGAAGGCATCAATTCCTTTTTCATTTAACCGGTAATACGTATATTGCCCATATCGGCGGGATTCTAACAAGCCGCTCTTTAGCAAGCTTGCTAAATACGAAGAAATGACGGATTGCGCTAATCCCGATTTTTCTTGAATCGAGCCGACACATACGCTGCCCGGAAACTCCTGTTTGATGACCTCCGGCAGATCGGGCTCTAATTTCTCCGGCTCCCGCAGCCAACAAAGGATGTTGAGCCGGGTTTCGTTTGAGAGGGCCTTCAGTACAGCCAGCATGTCGTGGTCTTTCATCGCATTGGATCCCCGTTCTTGGTTGGTTTGTTCTCAGTATACCAAAATTTTCGCCGCCCTATAAAGAGTGAAGATAGATGGAGTAACGCTTGGGATAAGTTGAATTCATATCGAATTCATTTATAATATACATGGATCAGCAATTCATGAAAAAGGTGGGTTAGGTTAAATGGTGCATTTCATTAGACTGCGTCATACCGCTTTGAACAAGTAATTTCATATGTTCAAAGGCTCTGTTCACCGGAACAGGGTAAACGGGACCAGTCTGCCCATTTTTCATAACTCTTCAAATTTAGGGATCGAATCGTGATATGAAGGAAGGCGGGAAAGTTCTGCCTTTCTTTTTTTATGCCTGTTAGGGGATATAAGCATGCGTAACTACGCCTTCGGTTCAGGCCAGGGCTTGCCTTTCCCGTTTACTCCGCTTCCGAGATCAATTGAGGAGAAGGAAGGGAAAACATTGATCGGCATTTACACAGCGTGAGGCCACCGAGATCACCATCGATGTGGAGATTCTGGTGGGCATCCAGGAGAGGCGCTAGACGGTTATTCGGCAACACGTTATCATGAATGAGGACAGAACTTATGAACGGATAGGAGCAGGAATATGATCGGAACGATTGTGAACACGGTCGCCATATTGGCGGGGAGTGTGCTTGGCAGCATCTTTAAGAAAGGGCTGAAGGAGACGTATCAGACCGCCCTATTTACCGCCATCGGTCTGGCTGCCACCATGCTTGGCATTAACGCTGCGGTGACCCATATGAAGGACAGCACATTCCCTGTGTTGTTTATCATCAGCCTGGCGGCGGGGAGTCTGGCCGGAACTGCACTGGACATCGACGGGAAATTCCAACGGCTGGTGGGGCGGTTCTCCACCTCGAATTTGGGACAAGGACTGTCGACGGCCATCCTGCTCTTCTGCATTGGCACGTTATCCATCCTTGGGCCGATCGAAAGCGCGCTGCACGGGAATCATACGTACCTGTACATGAACGCCACGCTGGATTTGGTCACCTCCATGGTGCTGGCCTCCAGTTACGGCATCGGAATTGCCCTTACTGCTGTCGTGCTCTTTTTATGGCAGGGGGCCATCTATATGAGCGCTGATTATTTGGCGACATTTCTAACGACTCCATTGCTGACGGAGATCTCCATTGTCGGCGGCGTGCTGATTGCCAGCTCAGGGTTATCGATATTGAAGATCATCGACGCGAAGACGCTAAATATGCTGCCGTCCTTATTGGTGCCGGTGATCTGGTTCTTGCTTAAAGGCTGGTTTGGTTATTGAGGACTCAAGTCGGGTGAGGCGGAAGCAACAAACATCCTCAATGCTAATTAGCTGGAAAAAGTACCGTTAAATTCGACGTAGATGGTCCTTTCGCGCAACGAACAGTAAAACCTGCCGTTAATTTCATCAAAATCGCTGATTTCGTGGAAAAGCACTCAAATTAACTATACATTTTGCTGTTATATCGCCCAAACCTTGCGTTCTCGTCAAGATTAACGGTAGAAATTCCAGTTAGTTTTGATTTCACCTACGGAGAGTGCGTAGCGATCCCATCGTCCACGGATACACAAAAAGGTAGATCAGGGTTATCTCCCTGATCTACCTTTTTTTATTTAAGCTTTCACCGCTGTCGTCGATTCGCGCACGATTAAGCGGGTAGGCAGCAGAATTTCCTGGTACGCTTCGTCCGGATGCTTGATCCGCCACATGAGCTGTTCAAACGCTTTGTGCGCGAACAGGGACAGGTCAACCTCCATCGTCGTGATTTTGGGTGAGGCCATTTGGGAATAATGGCTGTTGTCGAAGCCGCAGATCGAGATCTCGTCAGGGATTTGGTACCCCAGTTGACGCAACGCCAAGCTGACGTAAAACGCAAATCCATCATTCAGGCAGAACCATGCGCTAGGCTGTTTGTCCAAACGGCGTATGGCTTCTGCGATTGTCTCCTCCTCTTCCTGCGTATGCACAAGCATCAGCTCTTTACGCGGCTCCAGGCCGTGCTCTCGCAGGGCAAGCAGATAACCTTCCCAACGCTCTTGATAACTAGGCGACACTGCAACATTGCCCAGGATGCCGATATCCTGATGGCCATAATCCAGCAGATGCTTGACGGCGATATAAGCGCTGAAACGGTTATTGGTCAGAACCGCATCGGTTGAAAGCAGCGGGTGATGGTGGTCGATCAGCACGGTGGGGATGCCTTGCTCAAGCACGTTGCGGATATAAGCCGTACTGATATGCGACAGAATCAGGAGGCCGTCCACTTGCTTCTCTTCAATGAAAGAAGGCAGCTGCAGCCGGTCGCGCATCTCGGGAGTAATCGATTGAATCAGGAGATTGATGCCATGGTTCTTGGCTTCCCGTTCGACCGCAAGATAGATTTCCCCGAAAAACTGCATGGAAAAAGCAAAATCTGAGGCAATAAGTCCGATCGTCTTCACTTGATTTGGGTTGCCGGCCGCAGTCTTCTTATTGTAACGGTAGCCCATGGCTTCCGCTGTTTCGATAATTTTGCGCCGCGTTTCTTCGCTGACTCCGTCTTTGCCGGATAACGCCTGGGAGACAGAGTTTTTAGATATATTTAAGCGATCCGCGATATCCTGCATGGCGACTTTTTTTCGCATGTTAGAATCCCCTCTATGCTACAGCTTATCGTTTTTGTAACGTTACAAAAATAAATATACACGAAAAATGTTGTAATGTAAACGATTGGCGGAGGAAAAGCCTGTTTTTTAGCATTTTACGATTCCGAAATCCTCTCTTGACAGCGTTGTCATTTGGATACATAATAAAAATGTAATCTTGAGTAACGTTACAAAAGAATGTTAGTCATGAAGTTAGTAATTCTATCATCTATCTGGTAGGGGGTCATTCATGTGAAGAAGAAATTTTCCATGGCCATCATCTTGGTTCTTGCAGTTTCCCTGCTGTTGTCGGCCTGCTCCGGCAATAACGGCGGAGGTGCCAGCCAAGGCGATCAGAATGAGAAGGGAGGGCAAAGCGCTGAACCAGGCAAGAAGGTCGAACTGAAGTTGACGACCTGGGCCGGGGCAGACGAAGCGAAAGAGCTGCAGCAGCTTCTTGACGAATTAAATGAGAAATCTACAACGTATACGATTGTGCAAGATTCGAATCCAGCGGAGTACGATACTCGATTAATCACCCAATTAACCGGTGATTCGGGACCGGATTTGTTCTGGATCAGCGCACAGCGTGCGGCCCAGTTCTCGTCGGAAGGCGCGATGCTGGACATTACAGATCGATTGAAGTCCTCTGACAAACCGGCAGCGAACGTAGATGACTATTATGAGTCTTCCCTTCAACCATTTACGCACGATGGGAAGGTTTACGGTCTGCCATGGTTGCAGCAACCGGTGATGCTGTACGTGAATAAGGGTCTGTTCGATGAAGCCGGTGTGGCTTATCCGGATGAAACCTGGACCTGGGAGCAATTTACCGATGCAGCCACGAAGCTGACTAAAGACAAGAACGGCAAACATCCCGGTGAGGATGGGTTTGATGAGAAGTCGGTTGTACAGTGGGGCTTTACATTAAACGGCTGGCCGCCGTCTCAAATGTTCATCTGGCAAAACGGCGGAGACGTCTTAACCGAAGACGGTCAATCGCCAATCGACTCGCCGGAAGCGAAGGAAGCGCTGAACTTCTACTCCGAACTGGTGAAGGGGCCATTGACACCTTCGCAGCAAATTGTGCGCGATCGCGGCTTCGACAAAATGTTCCGCGACGGCCAAGTGGCGATGTTCATGGGCGGGGCAGCCGATGATCTGGATTCCACGGTCGATAACGTGCAAGCTTTTATGGTTCCAGCCGGACCAACCGGCATCCATGCCACCTTTGGCGACATCCTTGGCATGGGCATCAACGTCAATACGAAAAACGCCGATGCAGCTTTCGAAGCTTTGGTGGACCTGAGCGATGCGATCCACCACTGGAAGATCATGCCGCCGCGTAAATCCCTGGCGGACCTGGCGACGCTGCAGGAGCTTCATCCGAAGAAATCACATTCCCTTGAAGCGATTATCAGCTCGATGGAATACGCAAGACCGTATCGCTACTCTGAGAAATATCCGGAATGGGAGAACATTTACTGGACGCAGCTGATGGACCCGATCATCAACGCTGGGACCGACCCGGAGAAGCTGATTCCGGAAGTGAAGCCGCTGCTGGAGAGTGTGATGAAATAATTGAAGGTTCAAGCGAGAAGGACGGGGAGGCATCAGCCTCCTCCCTTTTCTTCATCAAGTGAACGGGTCAACCTGTGCAGAAAGGAGGAAACCGCATGGAAAACCATCTGGCAACATTCATCCGATGGTTGCTAGTCCCTGTTGTCCTGTTAGTCATTGCGAGCGTGCTCTACTTCGTTGTTTCTAAGCTGGGTTGGAAAAAGAAGCAGGCGATCGGTTTAGCACTCGTTTCTCCGTGGATTGTAGGTTTCCTGATTTTTACCGTATATCCTTTGATAGATTCCTTATATTTGAGCTTTACCGAGTCCTCGATCTTCGGCAAGACAGAATGGGTTGGATTCGGCAATTATATCAAGCTGTTTACGAATGATATCGAGTTCTGGCCGTCCATTCGGATTACGCTATTGTACGCCGCCTTGTCGCTGCCCATCGGCGTGATTGGCGCGCTGCTGGTCGCTATGCTGCTGAACAATAAAATCAAGGGGATCGGTACGTACCGGACCATCTACTTCCTTCCGGCGGTCATGCCCGAGGTGGCCGTGGCGCTGCTGTGGAGATGGATGTTTAACAGTGAATCCGGCATTATCAACTACGTTCTATCGCCGCTGTTATCTCTATTTGGCATCGATAAGCCCAATTGGTTTGGCGATCCTCATTACGTGATTGGCGCGTTTGTCATTATGAGCTTGTGGGGGATCTTCGGAACCAATACGGTCGTATTCCTAGCCGGCTTACAAGGTGTTCCCAAAAACCTGTACGAAGCCGCTGAAATCGACGGAGCCGGACGATTGGCCAAGTTTGTACACATCACGATTCCGCAAATTTCGCCGGTGATCCTGCTGCAAGTCATCATGGGGATGATCGGAGCATTGCAGATCTTTACGATTGCGATGTTTGTCCGTCCAACTTCGGCCGCCGGCAAATTTATGAACCAGCTGGTGTACGAACGCGGATTCACGCAGCTGCATATGGGCGAGGCATCGGCCATCGCTTGGGTGTTGTTTATCATCATCCTGGTGTTGACGCTGCTCGTGTTCCGTTCCAGCCCGGCGTGGGTTCACTACGAATCGGAACGGCGCTAATAGGAGGTGTAACACATGGAAAATACTTCGACAGCCCGTACTCAAGCCGTCTCCGGCAGAACGTGGAAATGGGTGAACAAGACGATCATATACGTCATCGTCACGTTCTTAGCTGCCGTTATCCTGGTGCCGTTCTTCTGGATGGTGTCGACCGCCCTGCAAGCGGACGGGGATATCTTCGCCTGGCCGCCGCAATGGATTCCAGATCCGCCGCAATGGCATAACTTCGTGGAAGCGTGGACGGCGATGCCGTTTAACCGCTACTTGTTTAACACGATCTTTATCGTGGTGTTGGGGATCATCGCGGAGTTGATCAGCGCCACGATTGTCGCTTATGGATTTGCGCGGTTTCGTTTTCCTGGAAGCGGCTTGATCTTCCTCGTGCTGCTGGCTACGATGATGCTGCCGTTTCACGTCACGTTGATTCCGACGTTCCTGATCTGGCAGAAGTTTGGCCTGGTCGGCCAATTTGACCCGCTTGTCCTGCGGGCGTGGACGGCTTGGGGACCGTTTTATATATTCCTGCTGCGTCAGTTTTTCATGACCTTGCCGCGGGAGCTGGACGATGCGGCTGAGATGGACGGGTCGAATTTCTTCCAGACTTTCGTTTATATCATGCTGCCGCAGGTGAAGCCGGCGTTGCTGGCTGTCGCGATCTTTGCGTTCCGGGGGTATTGGAACGACTTTCTGGGTCCGCTCATCTACCTGTCGGATATGAAGATGTATACGCTGAATGTCGGGATGTATTTCTTTATGGGCGGCGTGAACGAAGCCCCGCAATGGAATTACCTGATGGCCATGTCCACGCTGGTGGCGCTGCCGGTCATCCTGTTGTTCTTTATGGCCCAGCGTTACTTTATCGAGGGCATTACGTTTACGGGCATGAAAGACTAATCAGTCTGAATTTCGGATAGGAGGAACTGCTAGATGACGATGTTGCAAAAGATAGAGATCAATCGCTCCGTGAACAATCCGCTGATTACGCCGAAGGATGTCAAGCCTACCTTCCCGGATTGGGAAGTACTTGGCGTATTTAACGCTGGCGTAGCTGAATATGAAGGAGAAGTGCTCCTGCTGCTGCGGGTGGCGGAATGCCCTCGGCAGACCGACCCGCGCTATGTGCTTGTACCGGTGGTGGACGTAAACCGCCAGACCCGCGGGGCAGAGCCAGCAGTGGAAATTGTGAGAGTCGACCGGGAAGATCCGAGCTTCGACTTCTCCGACCCTCGGGTGATCCGCGATCAGCAGGGAACCACGGTGTACTTAACGTCCATCTCCCATTTTCGCGTGGCCCGCAGCCGGGACGGCTTGAACTTTACCATCGACGAGACGCCTAGCGTCTGGCCGGAAGACCCGCTGGAACGCTGGGGGATTGAAGATCCGCGGATTACCCAGTTGGGAGATCAATATCATATCACCTACAGCGCCGTTTCTGAACGAGGCGTAGCCGTTGGCCGGTTGACGACCACCGACTTTGTGACGTTCAATCGGGAAGGGGTGATCCTGGCCCCGACGAATAAAGATGTAACCTTGTTCCCCGCAGCAATCGATGGCAAATATTATATGCTTCACCGCCCGGTGCCGGAAGGCCTCGGATTGCCGGAAATCTGGGTGGCCGAGTCGCCGGACCTGGAGCACTGGGGAAATCATCGCTTCCTGATGGGACTGCGCGAAGGAAAATGGGACGGAGCCCGCATCGGCGCGGGTTGTGTGCCGATCCAAACCGAGGCAGGCTGGCTGATTCTGTACCATGGCGCGGATCAGACGCATCGCTACTGCATGGGCGCAGCCTTGCTGGACCTCAACGATCCAGGCCGGGTAATCGCCCGCATGGAGGAACCGCTGATGGTGCCGGAAGCGGAATATGAGACGAGCGGATTTTTCCACAGTGTGATTTTTGCTTGCGGAGCAATCGTCAAGGGAGAACAAGTGATTATGTATTACGGGGCATCGGACGATTCGATGGCCTGCGCGAGCTTCCGCCTCCCGCAGCTGCTGGAAGCTTTGCAACCACTAAGCTAACGGAAAGGGAATCAGATGATGGCAAATTTTCAGAACAGCGGTGTGTTGTCGTGCGAGAAGTTGGTTGAGGCCTACCGGCATAAGGCAAAGGTGAACAAGCCCGGAGAGGCCGTCAAACTGATATTTGAAGGGGTAGGCGAACGGGACGTTTACAATATTTCGGCTCCCTTCGAGGACGAAGGGGAGCTGGTCATTGCCGGACGCGTGGAGCGCCGGGACAGCGAGGAGTCGGAGATTTGGTTTTTTGTTCGCCGCGGCGAGCATTGGGTTCCCCGGGAAGGGGCGCCGGTGTTTGGGCTGCAGGATCCGTTCTTCACTCGCATCGGCGGGGAGCTGATATTCGGCGGGGTGCAGACGTTCCCGCACCCGGAGCTGGAAGGAGCGCTCAGTTGGCGGACGGTATTTTACAAGGGACCTCGTCTTCATCAGTTAGAGCTGTTTTTCCAAGGCCCGGACCAAATGAAGGATTTGCGCCTGGTGGAGCTGTCCGACGGAACCATTGGCGTATTTACCCGTCCGCAGGGGGAGAAAGGGGGCAGAGGGAAAATCGGCTTCGCGAAAGTGGACCGGCTTACGGATCTCTCGCTTGAGGTGGTGCAGGAAGCACCGCTGCTTGAGCAATTCCTTGATGAGGAATGGGGCGGCAGCAACGAAATCCATCTGCTGGCTAACGGCAAGCTGGGGGTGCTGGGCCATATTGCCCGCTTCGATGAACAAGGCGACCGCCATTATTACCCGATGGCCTTCGGGTTTGACCCGGCAACCGGCCAATACACCGATATGGAGATTATCGCCGAACGCGCCGATTTCCTGCCGGGCCCGGCGAAGCGGCCGGATTTGGCTGACGTCGTATTCAGCGGCGGACTTGTCCGTCAAGGCGGCGGCAAAGCGACATTGTATGCGGGAATCAGCGATGCGGAAGCGCAGAGCTTGGTGATCGACGATCCGTTTATTAAATTGGAGCAATAAGATAGGATCTAAGCCTCTCTCGGTTGTCGAGAGGGGTTTTGTTTTTTCGTTGAAAAAATAGGAATTGTCGACTACACTAGCGGTAGTCTCTTCTACTTTTTTGTACATCTCTGCTATTACGAACATAGAATACTCATATACGTCATTTCACTTTATTTCGGCAGCGAAAGAGGTGGGGCAGCAATGGGAATTTGGATCGTATTAGCCATCGGATGGATTGCAGGATGGATCCTGTTTCGGGCGGTTGTTGTTCCCGAACGGGAAGAACCTTATCGCGGAGGAGAGAAGGTGTCGGTAATCATTCCGGCGCGGAATGAAGCCGGGAATTTACCGCATCTGCTGGGTTCGTTGCAAAATCAAACCTATCCTCCCGATGAGATCATTGTGGTGGATGATTTTTCGGACGATGGCACCTATGAGGTCGCCGTTAAATATGGGGTAAACGTAATTCGGAACGACGCGCTGCCTCCCGGATGGACAGGGAAAACCTGGGCGGTCTGGAACGGCTACCGGCAATCCACCGGCAACGTGATCGTCTTCCTGGATGCCGACATTCGATTGGCCCCCCGGGCGCTGGAGTCACTGCTGCAGGCGCGGGCTGAGGCGGGCGGTGTGATTTCCGTTGTACCGTTTCATGTCACGGAGAAGTTTTATGAACGTCTGGCGCTCATTACGAATGTCCTGGGCGTATTTGCGTTCACTTCGCCGTTTGAACTGCGCAGCCGGCAAAAAGGGCTCTACGGCTCCTGCATCGTGACGACACGCCGCGATTACGAGGCGATTCAGGGGCATGACAGCATTCGTGCGGAGCTGCTCGACGATTTGAACCTTGGTGCGAAGTTCCGCGAGGCGGGCATTCGCGTGACCAATTTTCTCGGCAGCGGCCTCGTCTCTTTCCGGATGTACCCGAACGGGATTCGCAGCGAGCTCGAAGGGTTCGGGAAAGGGGCGGTGCTAAGCACAGCCAAGCTCCGGCCTGCAACGACACTGCTGGTTGCGGCGTGGCTTCTGGGGCTTATCGGTTCTGAAAGTGCCTTGTTCCTTTGGAACACGGCCTGGGCTTACCCGCTGCTGATCGGGTATGTGCTGTATGCGGTACAGCTGTACTTTCTGGTGCGCTATGTAGGGAAGTTTGGCATAGGGATGCCCCTGCTTCATGTGTTGTCGACCCTCTTTTTCCTCGTGATCCTGATCTATTCGGCCTATCAAGTGGTGTTTCGGGGATCGGTCACCTGGAAAGGCCGGGACGTACAGGTAGGAAGCAGGGGAGATCGATGATTCTCTGGCTGGCAGCGGTGGAGTTCCTGTGCGGGGCTTTAATGTTTTCCTATTGGCTGGGCAAGGCGGCCCGGAAAGATTTACGGCAGGTTGGCGACGGCAACCCCGGCGCGTTTAATCTGTGGCAGTCTGCCGGTTACCATTGGGGATTGGCGGGCATTCTGCTCGATTTTATGAAGGGATATGTGCCGCTAGTCTTCCTGGTCGAATCGGGGATGCTGGGACGCGATTACGGGATGACGCTGGTTGCGGTCGCCCCGATCCTTGGGCATGCCTTTTCGCCATTCCTTAAATTTAAGGGAGGCAAGGCGATTGCCGTAACCTTCGGCGTGTGGAGCGCCTTAACCCGATTTGAGGCGGCTTTGGCCTATGCGGTGATTCTCGCCGTGCTGCTTGCGGTATTTTCCTGCTATAAGAAGGGAAAATATGCGTCTAGGGAAGCCGACGGCTTCCAAGTTGTCGTTGGCATGGCGATGCTGTCCATTTTTCTGCTGGTTTCCGGCTATTCACTGCCTTTCTGGGGCGTCTGGCTGGTGAATCTGATCGTGCTGACGTATGCCAATCGACAGGCGATTCGGAGCTTTCTGACCGGAAAGGGCGGCAAGCTGCCTCGTTCCGGGGATGGTGTCACACTGTAGCTGCATCGGGCCAGCGTGTTGCTTAAATCTAGCAGCCAAGGTATATTTTGCATGTGAAATAGAAATGCTATAAGCAACCTGAGATGGAAGGAGCAAAGCTGTATGGATGCCACTCTTGAAGCGGATGAAGTTGTCCGCCGAATCAAACGATTGCAGAGTGAAGGCGTTTCGCTGAGCAAGAAGCAAGTGAAGCAGAACGATCCAGAGTTGATGCGCAACGCTTTGTTTTATTTTCCTAGCTGGGAGCATGCGGTAAAGAACGCAGAAAACTTATAATAAACACCCTATCAAACCGATTCGGGTTGGCGAAGTAAAAGCCATGGACCCGGGTCGGTTTTTTTGTTATTTATTTTCTGGACAAGGGCCGATATGATGAATATGAGGCTGAATGTAAGCGATTAAATCGATGAGAAAGCTTGGCGATCCTATGAAAAAATATATTCCCTTCACCTACAAAATGCTGATTCCCTACCTGCTGCTCGTGCTGTTAACGGACGTGATCATCGGCTACGTGTCGTACGCGATGCTGACCGAATCCCGGACGGAGATGGCCGAGACGAACATCCGCACCGGAATGGAGCAGGCCCGGAACAACATTCGCTATCAGATGGACGAGATCCAGCGGATGTCGGATACCTTGTTTGGCAATCTCGCCTTTCAACGGGCGCTGCAGACCAAAGGGGAGCCGTACGACATTTATCTGGTCATGCTGGATGAGATCGTTCCGCAAATTACGGCGCCGCTCAAGCTGTTTGGCAACCACATTCGGCTGATGCTGTATACGCTGAACAGCGATCTGTATATCGTCTCGGGCGATAACTTGGAGGAGCCGATTCACCGCAGTGACTATTACATTCTGCCGTTTGAGGACATTCAGGACAGCGCCTGGTATCAACAGTTTAAAGATTCCGAACGGGATAATATCTGGCTGCAGATCGACACCGATCAGCGGTTGGGGAACATCTCTCATATCCGCCGCCTGGTCTCATATAGCGGGAACATGACCGTGATCGGATATGTCCGCATCACCGCTTCCCTCGACGATTTGTTTGGCGACTTCTCCACGTTTCCTGTCGAGCAGGGGATTACGGTACGCCTGATTGATTCTGCGTCAGACGGGGTCTTGCTCTATCAGCGGGGGAATGCGGAAATGGACGCCCAGCGGGGGAAATATCTGAGTCTGCATGAACCGATTCCCGGCACCGACTTTGTGATTGAGGCGCTGGTTCCGAAGGCGTACTTAACTAAGGATGCAGGCAGGCTGCAGCGGGTGATTTTTACCGTGTGCGGCATCAGCTTTATCGTCATGGCTTTCATTGGGTTTATCGTGGCTCGGCTGTCCGGACGAAAGATGAAACGCATCGTTTGGCTCGTCCGTTCCTTTCAGGAGGGGAACTTCCAGAAGCGGATTCGCTTCTCCGGTAACGATGAGTTTGTACATATTGCCGATGCATTTAACGTGATGGCAGCCAATATTCAGGGGCTGATCAACAGCGTGTACGTGCAGGGCATCCAGAAGAAGCAAGCAGAGCTGGAGGCGTTGCAGGCGCAGATTAACCCGCATTTTCTATACAACACGCTGTCGACAATCAGCAGTTTGGCCAATCTCGGTGAGACCGCCAAGGTCACCGAGATGGTGCAGGGCCTGTCGCGATTTTATCGGCTGACCTTGAATCAAGGGAACGTCTTTACACCTCTGGAACATGAGTTGAAGCAGGTGGAGACATATCTGGGTATTCAGCGGGTCAAATACGCCGGGGCTTTCTCTGTCCACGTCGACGTGGATCCCGAACTGCTGCAGGTGCAAGTGATGAAGCTGATCCTGCAGCCGTTCGTGGAGAATACGTTTAAGCATGCCTGGTTTGGCGAATCGATTGCGATCGTCATTAAAGGGAAGCGGCGGGGCGATGACCTGGAGTTGAAAGTGATCGATAACGGGATTGGGATGAGGCCGGAGACGGTGCAGCGTTTGCTGATTGGTCCAAGCCAATCCGGCGGCTACGGGGTGAAGAACGTCGACGAGCGGATCAAGCTTCGCTACGGAGGCAAATACGGTATTCGCATCGCTAGCATCTATGGCGGAGGGACAACGGTTCAGATCCTGCTTCCGATGAACCCTGGGGAGCTCCCGGCATTGGAATAATTTTTTGGTGATCTCTCAGAGGAAAGTCTGTAAAATCGGTGAATTTGTATAGATTATCATTGCAAACCGATATGTTCAGCGGAACGAGCGATAAGTATGCTCGAGATAAGAAGTAAACTTACGAGAAGGAATGACGGCCATGGAGATTAACGTATTACTTGTCGACGACGAGGCAGTAGACCTCGAGTGGCTGCGCCGCAGAGTGCAGGGCAGCGGAATGAACCTGCAGGTGGCGGCAACCGCCAATAACGGCTTTAATGCGCTTAAGGCGATGGAGCAGGAGCGAATCGATCTGATTCTGTCCGATATCCGCATGCCAATCATGTCAGGCATTGAATTCGCCCGTAAGGCCAAGGAGATTCAGCCAAGTGTCAAAATCGTATTTATCAGCGGGCACGAGGACTTTGAGTACGCCAAGGAAGCGATCAAGATCAGCGCGTCGGCTTATTTGCTGAAGCCTGTGGAAGATCAGGAGCTGTATAAAATGCTGGGTGAGCTCTGTACGGTCATCGAGCGCGAACGGGATCAGGATCGTACATTTACGGAAGCGCTGACGATCGTTAATGAAGAGCTGCTGTTGCGTTGGTTGAACGAGATCTCTCCGGAGCAGGTTGAGGGGCATATTCGCGGGTATTTGCAAACCCTGTTTAGAACAGGAACTGCAGCAGCCCTTGTTGAAATCGACGACCTGGAATGGAAGACCGGGGATTTGCCGGAGGAGGAGCGACGCAAGCAAATTCAGAAGGTGATGGCGTTTATCCAGCATTTTACGACGGAGATGAAGCTGGGCACGTTCATCGTCAGCCAACCGACACGGTTTCTCCTGCTGGCTTCTGTACCGGAAACGGCGTTCCTGGAGCTGCTGGAGGAGCTGATCCGGGCGGTCCGAGGAATCTCCCCCTTCTCCGTGACCGTTGGGGTAGGCAGCTTCGCACGGGATGAAGAAGCGCTGCGGGCGTCCTACCGCCAGGCGCAAGCGGCGCTTAGCGCCAAGTGGCTGGTCGGCAAGGACCGACTGATCCATGAAGCTCGGGTGTATCCGGGCGAAAGCCGATTTGCCAGTGCACGAACGGACGAGATTCTCCGGCGGATGTTAAAGGCGATTCTAGGCTATGATCTCGTAACGATTGACGACTGCTTGCTGGAGCTGTTTTATCAAGGTTCCCCGCTGGCCCAGAAGAACGATGTATACGATCTCATCATCCGCATCACCACCCAGCTGCATGCCGATCTGCGTGAGATCAATGAAAATCTGTATGAGCTGTTGAAGTGGGATACGCACCAGCCGGTGCTGCTGTTCCAGTTCGAGACGATTCATGATATCACGTCTTGGCTGCGGAAACGGTTCTTTGAGTTGTCCGAGCTGTTGTACGTCAAGAAGCAGAAGCAGAAACGCAAGCTGATTCAAGATATTATGGCCTATGTCGAGAGCAATTTGGAGCAAAAAATGACGCTGAAAGACGTCGCCGCCCGCTTCGATTTTACGCCAAACTATCTCGGCTTTTTGTTTAAGGAAGAAACGGGCCGGCATTTCAGCGATTACTTGAACGAGCTGAAGACCAAGCGCATCTGCGAGCTGCTGACCGATCCTACCTTGAAGATTTATGAAATCGCTGAACGGATGGGCTATAGAAATATTATTTATTTCAACCGGCAATTCAAGCAGGCTACCGGGATGACGCCCGGGGAATATCGCAAAACGCATAAGATCTGATAAGGTCCGGGCCGCAATCCCCGCTGCGTTCTTGGCCGGCCACGGCTAACGGACATGACGGACGTTATTGACCTGATGGTGCTCGCATTTCCTTTTTAACGGACAGAGGAGACCTTATTTCGGATATTTTTGAGCAAATTGCTGTCATAGGGCCGCTTTAAGGGTGCTGGAGTCCGTTAGCTTGGGAAATCTCCGGGAAATGAGCCCATAAGGTCATTACGGTCCGTTACGATGCGGGCGCACGAGTCTCGCTGGTCACTGCACACTACACGCCCACTGGTTACTGCTCACCCGACAATGGCGGTGGCCTGCCCCCTTCATTGGTTTCTGACCTCGTCTCTCCGTGATTACGGAGGGCGAGGTCTTTTTTTCTGAATTTTTGGATCATCGTGGAATTTGTATTAGTTTTTGTTGTTTCACTGAATCCCGAATGAAACAGCACTCCTCTATACTGTGAGATAAAGAGACAACCAAGAGGGGAGTTCGAGACATGAAGCGAAGCGGATTCTGGAACGACGTGAAGAAGTATAAGGTTCTGCTGCTCATGCTGACGCCGGCCGTCCTGTTCTTCCTGCTGTTCGCCTATGTGCCGATGGCGGGGATTGTCCTGGCCTTCAAACAATACAACTACACAGGCGGAGTGTTTGGAAGCCCCTGGAATGGGCTGGACAACTTCCGGTTTTTCTTCGACTCCGGGGACGCCTGGCGGGTTACCCGCAATACGGCTTTGTATAACATCGCATTTATTGTGGTGAACAACGCGATCCAAATTTTTGCCGCGATCCTGCTGTTCGAGGTGGCCGGGAAATGGTTCCGCAAAATCACGCAAACGGTGATGTTCCTGCCGTATTTTATCTCCTGGGTCGTCGTTGGTGCAATTGCATATAACCTGTTCAACTACGATTATGGTACGATCAACGTGCTTCTGAATGCGATCGGGCTCGAACCGATTGATATTTACAACACGGCCGCCTATTGGCCGGTGATTCTCGTCGTCGTATCGGCGTGGAAGACGCTTGGTTACGGAACGATCATGTACCTGGCTGCGATCACGAGCATTGATACGGAGATGTATGAAGCCGCCGAGATCGATGGGGCGAACGTCTTTCAACGGATACGCAAAATCACGATTCCAAACCTCTATCCGACGCTCATCATTTTGGTGCTGCTGGCGATCGGGAATATTTTCCGCGGGGACTTCGGCATGTTCTATAACATGGTTGGCAACAACGGCTTACTGTTCTCTTCAACGGATGTCATCGACACCTTCGTGTTCCGGATGCTCACGACCTCGAACGAGATTGGGATGTCCGCCGCGGCGGGATTCTATCAATCGATTTTGGGCTTCGCGACGATTATGCTGGCGAACTATGCCGTGCGGAAATACGATAAGGACCGTGCTTTGTTCTAAACGGTGCGTAAAAAACAACCGCGATGGGGCAACACGAATGAAACGAGTGGAGGTTAACGCTGATGAGTACGATGGCACCCAATCTGCAGCCGGCCATGAAGCCGGCAGCTCCCAAACGCAAACCGATCGACCGTCTGCTGCTGCAGATGATCGGATATGTTGCTTTGACTTTGCTGGCGGTGTTTTGTCTTTTTCCTTTCATTTTGGTCCTATCTTCTTCGCTGACGGACGAGAGTAAGATCATCGAGGACGGGTTCCAGCTGATCCCGGCGTCCTTTTCGCTGGAAGCCTACGGTATTCTGTTCAAGTATCCGCAGGAAATGCTGAAGGCGTATGGCGTGACGATTTCCGTCACTTTGCTGGGCACACTGTTTGGATTGTTTTTGACCTCGATGACGGCCTATGTGTTGGCACGCAAAGATTTTAAATGGCGCAGCCACTTCTCTTTCTTCTTCTTCTTTACGACGCTGTTCAGCGGCGGGCTTGTCCCGTGGTACTTGCTGATCGTGAACTACCTGGATCTGAAGGATACGCTGCTTGTGCTGATTCTGCCGATGCTGATGAACGTCTTCTACATCATTGTGATGAAATCGTTTATGAGCAGCATCCCGGAGGCGATTATCGAATCGGCAAAAATCGACGGGGCGGGCGATTTCCAAATTTATTTGCAATTCGTGATCCCGCTGTCGAAGCCGGCGCTGGCCACCATCGGGCTGTTTATCGCCTTGGGTTACTGGAATGACTGGTATAACGCGCTCTTGTTTATCTCCAATTCCGACCTGATGCCTCTGCAGTATTACTTGTACCGCTTGCTCGGCAACATGGACGGCATGCGCAAGGCGATGATGGCGGCAGGAGCCGTCGTCTCCTCGGACATCCCGACGGAGAGCTTAAAGATGGCGATGACCATCGTAGCCACCGGACCAATCATGATCGCGTATCCGTTCATCCAACGTTATTTTGTGCAAGGCCTAACGATTGGCGCTGTGAAAGGGTGACCTCGGGGCAACCCGGTTATCACATAGAGGAGTTTTTTTTATACCAATTCATTTGTAGGGGGAATAAACGTCATGAAACTGAAGAAGAAAACAACGTTTCTTGTGGCTATGGTGCTGGCGTTAATGACTTTACTGTCCGCTTGCGGCGGCGGGAACAATAACGCAGGCAGCGCCAACACCCCGGACGACGCAGCATCAAATAACGCTGCAGCTTCGAACAATGCGTCGGCCAATACGGCAACCACTGGGGCTGTAGATACGTCCCAAGAAATTACGCTGAAGCTGCTCATGATTGGCAGCAAACCGACAGATTATGATGAGGTATACGGCGAGCTGAACAAGCTGCTGAAAGAGAAAATTAACGCAACTGTGGAGACGGAGTTTTTGGATTGGGCGGACTGGACCCAGAAATACCCGTTGAAATTTGCAGCAAACGAAGATTTTGACATCGCTTACACCGCGAACTGGGCGTTCTATAATGACCAGGTGCTGAAGGGCGGATTCCTTGAGTTGACGGAGGAAATGCTCCAGACTTATGCCCCAATGACCTGGGAAGCAATGCCGCAAGCCTCTTGGGATCAAGCCAAAGTGAACGGCAAGCTGTACATGGTGCCCAACAACAACCAGGAAGTGACGGACAAGGTTGTTCTGATTCGCGAAGACCTGCGTAAAAAGTACAATCTGGAACCGGTGAACAGCCCGGAAACCTACGCCGCTTATCTGAAAGCGATTGGAGCGGGCGAGAAAGGCATCAGCCCATTCGGCGCAAAGCCAGCTGACGGCTGGAAATGGCATGAGCTGGACCAAATTTTGCTGGAACAACAAAATGAATGGAATCTGGTCGATTACAACTTCCCGCTGGCTTACAAATTGGACGATCCGACAGGGAAAGTGTTCAACGTGTACGACACGCCGGAGTTTACCGAACTGATCAAATATTATAAAGACTTGGCGGATAACAACGGTTGGTCGAAGAACATTGTGAGCAACAAAAACGACGTGTTCCAGGACATCAAAGCCGGCAAAACCTCCTCGTATGCGCAAAACTTGGGAACGATCTCCAGCAACGTTGGTGAAATCCGCCGCGACAAGCCGGAGATGGAAGTCACCGTTGCCGACTTGACGCCGGATAAGAAGAAAATCGGAGCGATCTCCACGCAGAACGGGTTGGCGATTCATGCCACGTCTAAAAACGTCGAGCGTTCGCTGATGCTAATCGACCTGCTGCAAAACGATAAAGAAATCCATGATCTGACGATGTACGGCATCGCCGGCAAGCACTACGAGCCGTTGGGTGATGACAAATACAATCCAGGCCCAAGCTTCAACAACTACAACCTGTCGGGCTACTCCGTATGGGGGTGGAACTCACTGCTGAACCGCACCGACGCTTCCTATCCGGAAGAAGGCAACCAAATGCTGGCGGATTGGCAGTCTAAAGTTTATCACTTCCCGCTGGAAACCTTCGTCTTTGACGACACCAAGGTGAAGAACGAAGTCGCAAACGTAGGCAACGTCATGCTGCGCTATGCGATCCCGCTGGAGTACGGCCTGATCAAAGACTTGGAGAAAGGGCAAGCGGACTTGAACAAACAGTTGAAGGCAGCCGGGTTGGATAAGATTCAACAAGAGCTGCAAAGCCAAATCGACGCATTCCTTGCCGCTCAAGGCCAATAAGCAGGCGGGGGTGAAAGGAGGGGACGCCCGTCCCCTCTTTTTCATTCATCGTGACGTTTGAAGGGGCAGGAGAGCGTTTGAGAGTGTGTCGAACTGTAAAAGTACATTTGATTTTGCGAAAAACCCTCTTCATTCGGCGTGTGAAATGCAAAAGTACATTTGATTGGAGACGATGGAGGCTAAAATGGGCGGTTTGCCCTGAAATCAACTGCACTTTTGCAGTTGAAAGGCTTCGAAAAGGGCGATTTGGCGAAAATGGACTGCACTTTTACATTTCGTAGCACGTGAGAAACCAATCTACTTCATTACAGATCAGAAACGGGGAGGAGTAATTTCGATGAGTAGAAGCTCAAAACCGATGAAGTTTCCGCCAATCAGCGACAAACTGCCGGTCTTTATGCACGGTGCCGACTATAACCCTGACCAATGGCTCCATGATCCGCAGGTGCTGGCGGAGGATATCCGGCTGATGAAGCTGGCCCATTGCAATGTGATGTCGGTGGGGATCTTTTCCTGGGCTTCGCTAGAGCCGGAGGAAGGCGTCTACCGGTTTGAATGGCTGGACCGCGTGCTGGACACGTTTGCTGAGAACGGTATCTACGCCTGGTTGGCGACGCCAAGCGGCGCTCGGCCGGCCTGGATGTCAGAGAAGTACCCGGAAGTGCTGCGCGTTGAGAAGAACCGGGTGCGCAACCTCCACGGCATGCGTCATAACCACTGTTTTACGTCCCCAGTCTATCGGGAAAAAGTGACGCAGATGAACACCCGGCTGGCGGAGCGCTATTCCAGTCATCCGGCCGTGGTGGGGTGGCACGTATCCAACGAATACGGCGGGGAATGCCACTGCGACTACTGCCAAGACGCTTTCCGCGACTGGTTGAAACGGAAGTATGGCACGCTCGAAGCGCTCAACCACGCGTGGTGGACGAACTTTTGGAGCCATACGTACACCTCCTGGTCGCAGGTGGAATCCCCGGCACCTCACGGCGAAATGATGGTGCATGGACAGAACCTTGACTGGCGCCGGTTCGTATCCGACCAGACGATCGACTTCTACAAGCATGAGATCAAGCCGCTCAAACAAATCAATCCGGATTTGCCCTGCACAGTAAATATGATGGACCTGTTCTACGGGTTGGATTATCGCGAGTTTGCGAAAGCTGTGGACGTCATTTCCTGGGACGCTTATCCGATGTGGCATGAGGCCGAATCCGATGCGGGGGTTGCTTCCTGGTTTGCATTTAACCACGACTTGTTCCGCTCCTTGAAGCAGAAGCCGTTTATGCTGATGGAGAGCACGCCGTCACTGACGAACTGGCAGCCGGTCAGCAAGCTGAAGCGGCCGGGTATGCACAAGCTGTCCTCGCTGCAAGCAGTGGCCCACGGGTCCGACACAGTCCAATATTTCCAGTGGCGAAAAAGCCGCGGCTCCAGCGAGAAATTCCACGGCGCGGTCATCGACCACGTCGGCCATGAGCACACGCGCGTGTTCGCCGATGTTGCTGCGCTTGGTAAAACACTGTCCGAGTTAACGGAGATCCTCGGTACAACCGTTCCAGCGGAAGCAGCCATCCTGTTTGATTGGGATAACCGCTGGGCGATCAACGACGCCCAAGGGCCACGCAATAAAGGCATCCATTATGAAGAGACCGTCATGCAGCAGTATCGCGCCTTGTGGGAGCTGGGCGTGCCAACGGACATCATCGGCTCGTTTGACGACTTCAGCGGTTACAAACTGCTGGTCGTACCGATGGCATACTTAATCCGGGAAGAAACCGGAGCCAAGCTGGAGCAGTTCGTCAAGGACGGCGGTACCTTGTTCGTCACGTATTGGTCAGGCATTGTCGACGAGAACGACCTGTGCCATCTGACCGGCTTCCCGGGACCGCTGCGCAAGGCGGTTGGAGTATGGGCAGAGGAAATCGACGGCCTGCATGACCATGACCGTAACGCGTTGATTCTGGAAGACGGGAATCCGCTAGGCTTCAGCGGGACCTATGAGATTCATGAGCTGTGCGAGCATATCCATGCGGAAGGCTCCAAGGTCCTTGGCGTCTACCGCGACGATTTTTACGCAGGGAAGCCGGCCTTAACGCTAAACGAGCTGGGCCAAGGCAAAGCTTACTATTTGGCCGCCCGCGTCAGCGATCCCGCCTTCTACGAGGCGTTTTACGGCAAGCTCGTTCAAGATGCCGGCGTGCGCCGGGCGCTGGATACCGACCTGCCGGCGGGAGTGACTGCCCAGCTGCGCACGGACGGTCAGCACGATTACGTCTTCGTGCAAAATTTCTCCGGCCGCGCCGTTCGCGTCGAGCTCGACCGCAGGAGCTATACAGACGCCGAAACCGGCTTGACCGTAAGCGGCACAATCGAGCTGCCGGTCAACGGAATCGCGATATTGAAGCGGGAGGCTGTTCTTCAATCATCGTTATAATAATAAAACCCTATTTTCCATATACGCGGAAAGTAGGGTTTTATTTATGGCTTATGCACTAGGACAGCTGGAGCCTATTTTTCGGAAATCAATTTCATGAAGACTTGGACATTAAAGTCGTCATATTGCACCAGCCATCGCTCGTTTACGAAAGTCATCATCAACTCGCCTTCTAACGGAACTCGGTTGCTTTCGCGGCCTTCCGAGTTTGTCAGTAGTAGATTTACAGTGTATTCGATGGTGACATTGTTCTCGTCTTGCGCTTTAATGCGGGTTTGCAAATCATCAGGTTTGATGGACAGCTGCGTATCCGCAGCAACTCTTAAAGGTAAAATGGTGATTCGATTGTTAACCTGTTTTTCGTAAAACGATTCCGTTAAAAAAGGTTTGATCGCTTCGTTTCGCTTCTGAATGGATTCGGCAGACAACAGATCCTCAGTAAAGTCAACTTTATATTCGGTCGTTTTATAGGCTTCGGCTGTTTTCATCGCATCATCAGTTTTAGGCTGGGGTTCATTACAACCAGTGATGAGCAATAGGAAGCATGCCAGTATACTTATTAACCACGGGAGTTTTTGCATTAAATTCCCCCCTTTTTTTGCTCATATTAAATAAAATTTCCATAATTAATAATAAACATTCTGCTTGGTGTTGTCAAATTAGGCTCGAAAATATTACTTTAATAGTTATTCGCTATTATTCTATTTAATCTCTGTAGAATAATATTTTAGTAGAAAAACGTTTAATCCGGATTAGCGTTTTTTAACTTAAGAACATGCTTAACAAAAAGCTTATGTCACTCAAGGATGTGCGGACATAAGCTTTTTTTTTTGCTTCTCCCCAAAATGTAAACGTTGACATTCGTTGGATAACCGATTATTGTGATGAAAACGAAGTAAAATGTTTGGAATAAAACAATACTTTGTTATTACTTTGAAATGAATCTCGTAATACTTAGGAGGGGAACGATGGGGAATCAAACGTTTGTAAATCCAATCCTGTCAAACGGTGCGGACCCTTGGGTCGTTCGGCATCCCGCTGGAAGCTACTACATGATGGTGACCCTGGGCGACCGCATCGCCCTTTGGTACAGTCCAACCTTGAGCGGACTTGGCCATGTCCAACCGAGGACCGTGTGGACGCCTGAGCCCAACGGCCCTTATTCTTACAACCTATGGGCGCCGGAACTGCACTTCATCAATGGGTGCTGGTACATCTACTATACGGCGAACGACGGCGGCGGGGACGACACGCGACGCGTTTGTGTGCTTGAATTGGCGGGCGATGATCCGATGAACAACGAGTGGCAGTTTAAAGCTGTGGTGAACACGGAGTTTGCAGGGTTGGACGGAACCGTCATTCAACATCAGGGGGAACTGTATTTCTTTTATTCTGGGTATGGCCATTTCCCGGATTACGGTTCAGCGATTTACGCGGCTCGAATGGCCAATCCTTGGACATTAGCCGGTCCGAACGTATTGATTACTGCTCCGACGGAGCCGTGGGAGAAGCAAGGCGGGATGGCGATTAACGAAGGCCCGGTTTTGTTGCGGCGCAACGGCTGGATCTTCCTTGTCTTCTCGGCCAGCGCGACGTGGTCGGACGATTACGGTCTCGGCATGGCGCGGATCCCGGAGACCGCAGATCTGCTGGATGCGAAGTCCTGGATCAAGGAAGAAGGCCCGGTCTTTGCCAAAAATCCTTCCGCTGGAGTGTATGCGCCGGGACATAACAGCTTTACCGTATCTCCCGACGGCTCCGAGGACTGGATCGTCTACCATGCCTATGATTACTCGGAAGCAGAGCGGCCTCGCTCCGCTGGATCTCCCCGCAGCACAAGACTCCAAAAATTTGGTTGGCAAGCCAACGGGATGCCGGATTTTGGGGTTCCTGTCGGCACGGGCATGCCCATTCTGCGGCCTGCCGGAGAATAAAGGGCGCGATATTAATTACAGTTTTTTTGAAACTAATAGTTTATTTTGAAACATCAAGTTATTTTATTAAAAAAATCGTGATCTTCTTAAATGAAAGCGTTGACATCCCATCAAGCGCGGATTATAATCAACGCAAAGATACAAAATTATTGTAATAAAACAATAATATAATTTTTGGATGAGAGATTTGATGACAGAGGGGGTTGAACCAATCCGAAAAGGGCGATGAGTGCAAGCGGAACTATCGGGGGTTGTTGCTTTTGAAATCATTAATCGGGAGGTTCATATGAATAACAAGTCCAAACGTATTTTAAGTTTTCTGTTTGTTTTTATTCTTGCAGTCTCCATGATTACAGCTTGCAGCGGCGGCGGTTCAAACAAGGCGGACAACAGCAATAACACCAGCGAGAATACGGCGGAAGAACAACAGAAGGTTGAAACCACGTTTACCGACATCAGTCAGGATATTCGCGGGAACACATCACCAACTCCAGAGCAAATTAACGAAGTGAATACGACGCTGAATGATACGTATTTGGGTGATATTTTTGACGAGAAGATTCCAAACGACTACTCTGCTTATCCCTTCAAGGAAGAAGTGACGCTGGATGTCTGGATGCCGGCGAATCGCAACATTCCGGATATGAACAATCATGCGATCCAGAAGCAAGTAGAGAAACTGACGGGGATTAAAGTCAACTTCATCACTCCGCCGGTAGGACAGGAAGCGGACGCCTTTACCTTGATGATGTCCTCCGGAGATTTACCGGACATTATCATCGAGCCTGGCCGGTACCCTGGTGGCTTCGAGGCAGGCGTGAACGATGGGGCGTATTTGGATCTGACTGATTTGATGGAGAAATATGCTCCGAACTATTCGGCTTGGCGCAACTCCGATGAGACAAGAAGAAAAACGACGGTCACCGACAGCGGCAGACTGCTCGGCTTCTACGGCATTGCTCCTTACTCGGAGTGGATGTGGTTCGGGATGCTGATCAAGCAGGAGGCGCTCGATAAGATAGGGCTTCCAATACCGGAAACGATTGACGAATGGCATACCTTCTTGACCAAAGCGAAGGAAGTGGGATACAGCGAGCCGCTGAACTATGGATCCAACTATGGTCAGATCTTTACCGGGATCTTAAACGGAGCGTATGGCGTATGGGATTGGACCTTCCTGGACAGCAATGGCAAAGTCGCCTGGGGTCCGGCACAACCCAAGGCCAAGGAATACCTCGCCATGATGCAGCAATGGAACAAAGAAGGGCTGCTCAACAAAGACTGGGCGACAGCGGACTTCAACCAAAGAATGGCCAGCGCCATTTCCGACAAAACCGCAGTCATGATGGACTCGCCGGACACGATGTGGAGCTACTGGAAGGAACAAAATGATATCGATTTTGTGGGAGCGCTGAACCCTGTGCTGAACAAGGGCGATAAATCTGCAACCACGTACAAGAACTTTAAACGGACAGGTACGGAAGCTGCCATCACGACCCAGTGTGATAACGTTGAAGCGGCCATGGCCTGGTTGGATTTCGCCTACACCAAGAAAGGCTGGGAGATCTATAACTACGGCGAATACGGCACGGTGCACCTGATTGATGAGAGCGGCAAGCCTTATTATCCGGAAAACAGCTATATGTACAACGACCCGGATGGACAGCCGGTAGCGGTAGCGCTTGATAAATATCGCAGACATATCTGGCCGGACATTCGCGACGAGCATAACTCCAACCCGCTGATCGTAGCGAAAGGCAGCTATTCCGGCGAAATTCGGAAATATTGGACCGAGAACATGGATACGAGCGCGGCGATGCCTCCGATTTCGTTTACGAAGGAGGAAGCTTCACGGGAGGCCGAGCTGGGGAACCAGTTGTCTACGCTCCGGGGTGAATATTTTGCCAAAATCATTAAAGGCGAGTTGCCGGTAGATGCGTACGACAAGTTCTTGGAAGAAGCGAAGAAGATGGGGCTGGACGAATTCCTGAGCATTCATCAGGCGGCATTGGATCGTTACAACAGCAGATAATCGCCGTTTGGCCTAAAGATTAAGCAGGTAATAACGAGGGTGACCGGGCTGGTTGAAGCTTGGGCCCCTCGTTATTGTTTCAGAGAATTCGGAATAAGAAGAGTAGGTGATGCGTTCATGGAGATCGTCCGTAAATCAAGGAAACTCGCTCCTTCCTCAGAGGCTCCGAAACCAAACCGAACCCGAATCCGGATCAAAAAAGATCTGCGAAAGAACTGGTTTGTGTATTTGCTTGCCATTCCAGTGGTCGCTTGGTTCCTGGTTTTTTGTTACGGTCCGATGTGGGGAGTGCTTATCGCATTTAAGGATTATAAGCCGTTGCTGGGGTTTGCTCAGAGCGATTGGGTAGGGTTAAAGCATTTTATCGATTTTTTTCAGGGGCCGTACTTCTGGAGGGTGACCAAGAATACGCTTCTCCTTAATGTGTGGGGGATCGTGTTCGGATTTACGGCACCGATCATTTTGGCGTTATTACTGAATGAGATTCGAGACGGAAAGTTCAAGAAAACCGTTCAAACGATTACGTACATGCCCCATTTTATCTCCTTGGTGGTCGTGTGCGGGATCATTCATATCTTTACGGCGGATGAAGGCATTGTTACCCAAGTGTTGCAATGGATCACAGGGAAGGATTATACCTCGCTGCTGGGATACTCCGGCTTTTTTAGGCCGATCTATACATTTTCCGGGATATGGCAGAACATCGGCTGGGACAGCATTATTTATCTAGCTGCGATGAGTTCGATCGATCCGGCATTGTATGAGGCGGCGGAAATTGACGGCATTGGTCGAGTCAAAAAGATGTGGTACATTACGCTGCCGCAAATTACGCCGATTATCGTGATTCTGTTTATTTTTGCGGTTGGCGGATTGATGGCGTCCGGATACGAAAAAATTATTTTGCTCTACAACCCGCTTATTTACGATACGGCAGACGTCATCGCCTCTTATGTCTATCGCAGGGGCTTGCGCGAAGCCAGTCTCAGCTTCTCCACCGCGGTTGGCTTGTTTAGCGCCGTGATCAACTTTGCGTTGCTGTGGGTAACGAACCGAATCGCCCGGCGCACTTCGGAAGTGAGCTTATGGTAGAAAGGGGGATGACCATGTCCAGTCGGAAAAAGCTGAGAAGACGAAAAAACTGGAAGCCGATGACGACCGGGGATCGCGTGTTTGAAGTCATGAACTACATTCTGCTCACCGCGATTATGTTAATTTGCTTCTATCCCTTGCTGCATATTTTGCTGGCCTCGGTCAGTAACCCGACGGCGCTGATGGCGCACAGCGGGCTGTTGCTGAAGCCGCTTGGATTTACGTTGGACGGATATAAGCTGGTCTTTAAAGACAACAGCCTGCTGGTTGGTTACAAAAATACGATCATCTACGTAGGTCTAGGTACGCTGGTGAATATGGTCATGACGATCATGGGCGCTTTTGTCCTGTCGAGAAAAGATCTCTATTTCAAAAACTTCATCATGATTCTGATTACGATCACGATGTTCTTTGGCGGCGGGTTGATTCCCTGGTTTCTGTTAATGAAAGATATCCATTTATATAACAACCTGTGGGCGATGATTTTACCGACGGCGCTCAACACGTGGAATATCATTATTTTAAGAACGAGCTTCCAGTCGCTGCCGGCGGAGCTGGAAGAGGCTGCAACGATCGATGGGGCGAGCCAGGCGGCCATCTTGATTCGGGTGATCCTCCCGTTGTCCAAGGCGACGTTAGCCGTTATTTTTCTGTACTATTTGGTGGGGAACTGGAACTCCTGGTTTAACGCGATGGTCTTGTTGAAGGATCGGGAGCTGTTTCCGCTGCAGCTATTAATGAAGGAGATTTTGGTCGCCAACGATTCCACGGCTACTACCATTGGCAGTGCGGGCGGCGTCGTCATCGACAGCGCCCAGAGCTCGACCGCCTTCCGGGAACTGGTGAAATATTGTGCGATCGTTGTATCCACGGTGCCGATTTTGTGCGTGTATCCGTTCTTGCAGAAGTATTTTGTTAAGGGTGTTTACGTCGGATCAATTAAAGGGTGAGTGAAGAGAGATGGAAACAGGAAAATTCGGAAAAGCGCTGTTGCCTGCCATTTGTCTGTTTCTATTGGCGCAGGTCGGTTGTGCCGGATCTGATGCTAAGGGTGACGAGCGGGATGATTTTTATAATTTACTGATGCAGGACGGGGCAGATCCTTGGATGTATAAACATACCGATGGGTATTATTACTTCACGAAAACCACCGGCAGTGACGTGACAGTATGGAAATCCGCCAGCATAACGGGGATGGATGGTGCTCCCCGGCGAGTGATTCCAACGGGCGGCCACAACATATGGGCTCCCGAGCTCCATTATATTCATGGGGCTTGGTATATCTACTACGCCATGGATGACGGGGATAACGTGAACCATCGGATGTACGTAATGGAGAATACTTCGGCTGATCCTTTACAAGGCGTCTGGAAGCAAAAAGGGCAAATCACCGACACTACCAACCGTTGGGCGATCGATGGGACCGTTCTGCAGGTGAACGGGGAGCTGTATTTTATTTGGTCTGGTTGGGAAGGAAAGGAGAATATCCGTCAAAATCTCTACATCGCCCATATGAGCAACCCTTGGACAATTGACTCAGAGCGAGTGGAGATTTCCCGGCCGACTTATGCTTGGGAAACGAATCATTCGCCGCAAGTGAATGAAGGTCCGCAGGTGGCGATTCATAACGGCACCATTAATCTAGTCTACTCGGCGAGCGGGAGCTGGACGAATGACTACTGTTTGGGATTAATTACGGCCGATGCGAACCGTGATTTGCTTGATCCGGCTTCCTGGCATAAGAGAGAGGAGCCGATTTTCGTGTCCGGCAACGGACTGTACGGCCCGGGACATCACTCCTTCACCACGTCACCTGACGGGACGGAGGATTGGATTGTATATCACGTGGCGAAATACAAGGATGCTGGCTGGAACCGGGAGGTACGGATGCAGCCTTTTACTTGGAACGCGGACAACACCCCGAATTTTGGGGTTCCGGCGGATCCGAACCTCCCGTTGTCTTTGCCATCCGGAGAGGTGAGCCGCGTCCGCTATGAAGCGGAGAAGGGGCAGCTTGGGGGCGGTGTGACTGTGCTGGAGAATCCTGAGGGCTCCGGCGGAAAAAGCGTTGGGCGGTTTGAGCAGAAAGACAGCTACGCGGAGTATTCCATCCAAGCTTCGGCAGGAGAGTACCTCTTGCTGGCGCGAACTGCAAACGGGAGTGCTGCCGGAGAAATGGCCTATTTTGACTTGAGCGTTGATATAGGGACTTCCGTTACCGCAGCGGTTCACCCGAAGGGGTGGAACAACTGGGGGGTGTCCACCGCCAAAATTCAGTTGAAGGATGGGGTGAACAAGCTGCGATTCACGAAGAATCGCGGGGAGTTTGAATTGGATTGTTTTGACCTGTTGCCGTTGAAGATCCCGGAATCGTGATAACTTTTATGAATCTTGATTTATTCCAGCTTTGTGTAGTAAAGTCAAGAAAGTAAGATCATTATTTGGGAATACGGATACGGAGGTTCCTATGCTGGAAGTCGGGATACACGAACCGGATAAGTTGGTTCAAGTGGCGCACGCGCTCTCTACAAGGTCTCGCGTAGACATTCTTCGTCTGCTCAACACGCGGAGCATGAATATCATTGAGCTTGCCGAGACGCTGGAACTTCCGGTGTCTACGGTGGCAAACAACGTTAAGATCCTGGAAGCGGCCAAGCTGATTAATACGGAATTGCTTCCGGCCGTCCGCGGTGCGATGAAGGTGTGCAGCCGCAATTACGATGATATTCTCATCTCGCTGAACTCGAGCATCCGGACGTCCAAGGACGGGATGAAGTTCTACGAGGTTGAAATGCCGATCGGGCATTACAGCGACTGCGAGGTTCATCCAACGTGCGGCATGGCATCCAGTGAAGGCATGTTGGTTCGGGAGGATGAGCCGGCCAGCTTCTATCACCCCAAGCATGTGGGAGCGCAGATTTTGTGGTTTCGTAAAGGGTACGTGGAATACCAGTTCCCGCTGGAAGTTCCACAAAATGCGCGCATTCAATCGCTGGAATTGTCCATGGAAATGTGCTCGGAAGCCCCCAACTACGACAATGACTGGCCTTCGGATATTTCGGTATGGATTAATGGCGTTGAGATCGGCATGTGGACGAGTCCCGGGGATTTCGGGGATCGGCGCGGCACATTAAATCCTCCCTGGTGGGAAGATTGGATGACCCAATACGGCTTGCTGAAAACATGGCGAGTTGACCGCGAACGCACAACGCTCGATATGCAGAAGGTCTCCGATGTTACGATCAACGATCTGAACCTTGATCAACGGCCAAGTCTGCGTGTACGGATCGGCGTCAAGCCGGATGCGATCCATAAGGGCGGTGTCAATCTGTTCGGCAAGCAGTTTGGCGATTATGATCAGGACCTAGTTCTTCAGATCGCCTACACCATGGATGAAGACACTGGTTCCATTTGAATAAGCTCTAATTTGACCATCGACTCCTTGGGGAGTCGGTGTTTTTTTTGTATCATAGGCACTTAATTCCAAAAAGTTCGTAAAATAAAAACACTTAATGTAATTAGAAAAATCGACTGAAATCGTTGACAAAACAGAAGTTCGGGGCTATATTTAGCTTAAAAGATACAAAAATTATGTATTAAAACAAAAACAATAAACAAAGACTCGAAGGAGCGGAAAAATGACAAGTCAACCTTTACGTAACGAGTACCCCCGTCCCCAATTTGTCCGCGACGCTTGGATGAGTTTAAACGGTGAGTGGGAGTTTGAATTTGACGACCAAGGAATTGGTGAAAGAGACAGATGGTACGAGACACATGATTTCAGTCGGAAAATCAACGTGCCATTCTGCTATCAGAGCAAACTGAGCGGTATAGGTGACCCGACTGTACACGACCAGGTATGGTACCGGAGAACGTTTACCGTACCTCAAGACTACAAGTCAGGCAGACTGCTCTTGCATTTTGGTGCTGTGGATTATGAGGCCAAAGTATGGGTGAACGGGCATCTGGTAGCGATGCATGAAGGCGGACATACTCCATTTACGGCGGATATTACGGATGTACTGGATGAAGGCGAGAATACCGTTGTTGTGAAGGCGACGGACTACAGCCGCGATGTTTCCCTGCCGCGGGGCAAGCAGTATTGGAAGGATCAATCCGAGAGTATCTTCTATACCCGCACGACTGGGATTTGGCAGAGCGTCTGGCTTGAGCCGGTACCTACGACGCGAATTGATCGCATTCGGTTGGTGCCGGACATCGACAAGAATGATATCGGACTTGAGGTGTTTTTGGCGGGACACAGCGCCTCCGTTAAAGCCAGCATGAAGGCGGTCATTACGTTTCACGGCGAATTTGTCACCGAGGATTGCTTCTCCGTAAGTCATGAGTCGGGTCGTCGGGTGATCCATTTGGAGGATTTTAACGATCATGGCTTGGGACGCTGGTGGACACCGGAACGCCCCAACTTGTACGATCTGGAGTTAACGCTGTTGATCGACGGTACACCTGTGGACAAGGTCCAAAGCTATTTCGGGATGCGCAAAATTTCCGTGGAATCCGGCAAATTGCACTTAAATAATCGCTCCTATTATATGAAGCTGGTGCTGGATCAAGGTTACTTCCCGGATGGCTTGCTGACTGCGCCAAGCGATGAGGACTTGCGGCGGGACGTGGAGTTGGTAAAGGCCATGGGGCTGAACGGGGTGCGGAAGCATCAGAAGATCGAAGATCCCCGTTACTTGTATTGGGCTGACAAACTGGGGCTGCTGGTGTGGGGGGAGATGGCGAACGCCTACCAGTTCACTGAGCAGTATGTCAGTCGGATGACGCGAGAATGGATCCAGGCGGTGGAGCGGGATATTAACCATCCTTGCATCGTGGCATGGGTTCCGCTGAACGAAAGCTGGGGCGTGACCAACATCATGATCGACAAGCAGCAACAGCACCACGCGGTATCGCTGTACCACCTGACCAAGTCGCTGGATCCCACGCGTCCGGTTGTTTCCAATGACGGATGGGAATTGGTGACCACTGACCTTGTGACGATTCACGACTACGAATGGCGCAAGGAGAAGTTGGAGGAGCGGTATGCAACCGTCGAATCGGCTTTGACTGCAGCTCCCGGGAATCGGGTGATTCTGGTACCTGGATTCCCTTACGAGGGACAGCCAATTTTGGTCACAGAGTTTGGCGGGATCTCCTTTAAGGTGAACGAATGGGAAGGCTGGGGGTACTCCGGTGCGGAGAATGAGGAGGATTTTGCGCTGCGCCTGAAGAATGTAATCGTACCGATGCTGCAATCTCCGGTGGTCCAAGGCTTCTGCTATACCCAGTTCACGGACGTGGAACAGGAAATTAACGGCTTGCTGACCTACGATCGTAAGCCGAAGCTGCCTCTGGAAACTATCCGTTCGATTGTGGCGGGAACCTAAAAAATCAAGGAGTGCCCTTATCTAATGACCGAAAATCAGCGAACAGGCGCGGCATTGATTCGTGAGATCGCCCGGACGGAACCGCCGTACGGAACCTTGGCGGTGTGGTATCTCGGTCAGGAAAGCGTCATCGTCAAAGGGGATGGGATCACGATTTACGTAGACCCCTATCTCTCGGGCGATCTGGACGACGGCGATTGGCGTCGCGCATTTCCCGCACCGATTGCACCAGAAGAGATTGAAGGCGTACAACTATGCCTGATAACGCATGAACATGATGACCATATGGATGAGCGGACGTTGCCATGGCTGCATCGCAGCAGTCCCGAGGCGCCGATCGTTGCGCCGGCATGCTGCAAGCCAGCATTGCTAGAGATGGGCATCTCGGAGTCTGTGCTCATGACCGCCGACGATCGTCACCCGCTGGAGCTCTTCTCCAAGCTGCGGGTAACGCCGATTGCGGCGGCCCATGAGCAGCTGGAACGGGATGCCGACGGCTGCCCCCGGTACGTTGGGTACGTTCTGGAGCTCAACGGCGTGACGCTTTATCATGCCGGAGATACGTTGGTTTTTCCGGAATTGATCAAGCAAGTGGGTGAGCTGAAACCGGACATCGCCCTGCTGCCGATCAACGGGCGGGACTACTTCCGCCAGCAGCGTGGAATCGTGGGAAACATGGATTATCGCGAAGCGGCACATTTCGCCCAGGAAATCGGCGCGGACACCGTAATCCCGCTACATTATGATCTGTTTGCGGTAAATGCAGAGAAGCCAGGTCATTTTGTGGACTACCTGTATGAGCATTTCCCAGAGCAAAAAGTCCACGTCATGGCCCGAGCCGAGCGCTTCCTCTACGTTTCCCCACGCGCCTTCCTGCTGGACTAACCATGCAAAAAATAGCCGACCAGAAGATAATGATTCTGGCCGGCTATTTTTATAAGCAGGCGGTTGGAGGGGGAGGCACCTCTTGTGGAGGCCCCCTTCACACATTATCCCTCTTGATCAGGGAGAGTGTGTCTGTGTGTCGCTTTTGCACCATGATCCCGTTTGATCAGAGAGTCTCTTGTGGGGTGCTT
>NZ_KE159652.1:136483-216948 GCF_000403375.2 Paenibacillus barengoltzii G22
GCTTTTACATCACTATCCCTTTTGTTCAGGGGGGCTCTTTAGGGGCACCTTTCACACATTATCCCTCTTGATCAGGGAGTGTGCCTGTGCGTCGCTTTTGCACCATTATCCCTTTTGTTAAGTAGGATGTGGGAGGTGTACCCGTATGGGCGAACACGAAAACAGGAGGAAGTCGAGGTGTACCTCTGTCAATAGAGTAGACACAAAGAATCGAGAAAATTATGCGGCAGATCGGTACATACGTTCGCACTCATTGGGCGTAGAATACCCAATCGCGGAATGGATTCGTTTTCCATTGTAGAAGCAGGTAATATATTCAAAAATGCGTTTCTTGGCTTGCTTGCGTGTTTTGAACTTCTCCAAGTAGACAAGTTCTTTCTTAAGCACACTGTGGAACGATTCAATACACGCATTATCGTAGCAGTTCCCTTTGCGGCTCATACTGCCTTTCATCTTGTAGGTGCGCAGCCGCGCCTGGTAGTCATGAGAAGCGTACTGGCTGCCGCGATCCGAATGATGCAGAACCTCTTCGCACGGTCGCTGCTGGCTGTGGGCGCGGTCCAGCGCCGTTAACACGAGTTCTTTCGTCATTCGCTCATCCATGTGAAATCCAACGATTTTACGACTGTACAGGTCCATGATGCTTGCCAGGTATAGCCAACCCTCATCGGTCGGGATATACGTAATATCAGCCACCCAGGCCTTGTTTGGAGCGGACGGATTAAACTCGCGGTTCAACACGTTCTCTTGGACAGGCAGGTTGTGCTTCGAGTTGGTTGTGGCCTTGTATTTCTTCACCGTGCGAGAACGTAAACCCAGCTCCTTCATGATCCGAGCGACTGTTTTCTCGGACACTCGTATGCCCTGCTTGTGCAGTTCTTTTGCTACTTTGGGGCTTCCATATAATCGACGGGATTCTAGAAAGATACGACGGATCCGCCGCTCCAGCTTGCGACGTCGCTTTTCACGTTTGCTGGCTTTTCGCTGGGTCCATTTGTAATAGCCGCTTCGGGATACTTCAAAGGCTTCGCACATCTTCGAGACTCGGCACTTGAAGCGATGATCGTGGATGAAGGCATAGATCAGCGCCGGTCTTTGGCGAAGTAGTGCATCGCCTTTTTTAAGATGTCGTTCTCCTCTTCCAGATCACGAAGGCGTTTCTGAAGATCTCTCATTGCTTTATCGTCGGCTTTCAGTTGCCCACTGCCTGGAAAGGCCTGTGCGCCGTCTTTCTTGTATTCCGCCATCCAACGATACAGGGTGTTGTCGCTGATCCCCAGTTCGCGGGCGACCTGCGCCACCGCTTTCCCTTCTTCCTGGATCATCTGAATCGTTTGCAGTTTAAATTCTTTATCGTATTTTTTCGTCATGGTAGCACCTCGAATTTGGATAGATTCATTTTACCCGATTCTCGGTTCTCCATGTCTACTTTTTAGTCTAGCAGCAGGAAAATTCTCTTGCCCTCGCGCTTTTTTTCAGAGGACGGATCCAGAACTCGCACACCTCGTTCCTACGCTCAGTTCACCGGCAATCCCCGTTTGCACGCAAAATTGCCCCAATGCGGCTTCCGCCCGTCGATATCGATGAACCCGTATTCGTCGGACAGGTCCCAGCTGGTCAGCGCCCGGCCGGCTTTTTCATGAACGTTCGGGTCTGCAGCTAGGGCAGCCACCGCCTGCCCCACAAAATACGGCGTTTCGGATTCCGCGTATAACGGTTCCTTCTTGATGGCATCTTGCCAATTCGCTTCCTGAACGCCAAAGTAATCCAGCATCTGCTCGGAACGCAAAAATCCAGGAGTCACCGCCACTGCCGTCACATTGTACGGCTTCAGTTCCTCGGCCATGGCTGCGGCCAAGTGGATCGGTGAGATTTTCGCCAAACTGTAGTACAGGTTCCCACGATAGTTATAGGTCGACCCGTCGGTAATTTCGATGACCAGACCTTCTTTCCGTTTGATCATCAGCGGTACCCCGTAGTAACTCGTAATGAGATGGGTGCGAACGGCTCTTTCCTGCATTAGCAGCCCGTCAGCCAGCGGTTGTTCCCAAAACGGAGTGTTCCAATGAGTGAGGCTCTCACCGCCCCAAATGTCGTTCACCAAAATGTCCAAGCGTCCGTTCTGTTCCTTGTCCACACGTTCAAACAAAGCCTTAACCTGCTCCGGCACCGTATGATCCGTGCGGACAGCAATCCCGACTCCGCCGCGAGAGGTTACCATTTCGGCTGTCTCGTCAATCGTCTCCGTCCGTCCGATGTCCGATGCTTCTCCCCGGATACTCCGTCCGGTGCAATACACCGTGGCTCCTGCGGCCCCCAGCATAACGGCGATGCCCCGGCCCGCTCCACGCGTTGCCCCGGCAACGACGGCCACTTTTCCCGCTAAAGGTTTCTTGTCCATGGTTTCGTTCGCTTCCTTTCCAGTTCGAAATTCGCACGTGCCTTTGTAGCATAACAAAGGATATATGACATCTATTGTCTTATATCTATGGTATAATCATTCGACGAACCTAAAGAGCCGAAAGAGGGAGTTTTTTATGCGTGCGGACCGTTTGCTAAATCTGCTGCTCTTGCTGCAGAACCAGGGAAAAATGAGCTCACGCCAGCTGGCTGAGCTGCTGGAGGTGTCGGAGCGAACGATCGTCCGGGATATCGAGGCGTTGAGCGCGGCGGGTATCCCCGTGTACGCGGAGCGCGGCTCCCGCGGCGGCTGGGTACTGGCGGACAGCTATCGGACGAATCTGACCGGCATGCGGCCGGAGGAAATCGTCTCGCTGTTATTGACGAACCATAACGAGCTTTTGAAGGATCTGGGGATCCAGGGGGACTTTCAAGCTGCTTACCAGAAGCTATTAGCGGCTGCCCCCGCCCCAATCCGGCAGGATGCCGAGTTGATCCGCGAGCGCCTCCATATCGACGGGGCTGGTTGGCACGCTTCGGAGGAGGCTTTCCCCTGGCTGTCCGCCGTACAGGAGGCGGTGTGGGCCCAGCGGAAGCTGCGCATCCGCTATCGCAAAGAAGAGGGGATCACCGAGCGGATCATTCATCCCTTGGGGCTCATCGCCAAACGCAATGTATGGTACGTAGCGGCCGAGCAAGAGCCTGACGGTGAGCTTCGCACGTTCCGTATTTCTCGGTTGGAAGAAGCCTCGCTATTGAATGAAACCTTCATGCGACCGGAGGGGTTTGATCTGGCAGCGTATTGGGAGCAATCAACCGCCCGCTTCAAATCCGAGTTGCCCCGTTATGTCGCTCGGGTACGGACGACCGAAGCCGGGTTGGATCGTCTGCGCAAGGAACGATTTATTAAGGTGCTTCATGCGGAAAACTCGAACAACCAGGGCCAATTCCTGGCAGTGGTCGACCTCCAGACACTGGACTGGGCATGCGGCGTGATCCTGAGGATCGGCCGAGATGCGGAGGTGTTGGAGCCACAAGAGCTGCGGGAACGCGTGATCTCCGAAGCCCAAGCGATCCTCGCGTTGTACGGACACTTAGACTAGGCCCACAATGCTGAGTCCGAGCGTCTTTTGCACGATTATCCCCTTCAATCAGGTTACGTAGAACAAATCCACTTTGGAGATGAGGAACTGGGGCAGGGATAGTTGGCTCTCAGCCAGCTCCCACCTCTGTCCGGACATCTTTGCAGGATTATCCCCTTTGGTCAGCTGACGGGAAACAGGTCTACTCAAGTGAAGGAATTGCAGAGAAGATTGCGGATATTCGTGTGGACAAGACGGTTGGTATGTGATTCCGGATTATTCTTGGATCCAGCCTTGCTGCTAGACTAAAAAGTAGACATGGAGAACCGAGAATCGGGTAAAATGAATCTATCCAAATTCGAGGTGCTACCATGACGAAAAAATACGATAAAGAATTTAAACTGCAAACGATTCAGATGATCCAGGAAGAAGGGAAAGCGGTGGCGCAGGTCGCCCGCGAACTGGGGATCAGCGACAACACCCTGTATCGTTGGATGGCGGAATACAAGAAAGACGGCGCACAGGCCTTTCCAGGCAGTGGGCAACTGAAAGCCGACGATAAAGCAATGAGAGATCTTCAGAAACGCCTTCGTGATCTGGAAGAGGAGAACGACATCTTAAAAAAGGCGATGCACTACTTCGCCAAAGACCGGCGCTGATCTATGCCTTCATCCACGATCATCGCTTCAAGTGCCGAGTCTCGAAGATGTGCGAAGCCTTTGAAGTATCCCGAAGCGGCTATTACAAATGGACCCAGCGAAAAGCCAGCAAACGTGAAAAGCGACGTCGCAAGCTGGAGCGGCGGATCCGTCGTATCTTTCTAGAATCCCGTCGATTATATGGAAGCCCCAAAGTAGCAAAAGAACTGCACAAGCAGGGCATACGAGTGTCCGAGAAAACAGTCGCTCGGATCATGAAGGAGCTGGGTTTACGTTCTCGCACGGTGAAGAAATACAAGGCCACAACCAACTCGAAGCACAACCTGCCTGTCCAAGAGAACGTGTTGAACCGCGAGTTTAATCCGTCCGCTCCAAACAAGGCCTGGGTGGCTGATATTACGTATATCCCGACCGATGAGGGTTGGCTATACCTGGCAAGCATCATGGACCTGTACAGTCGTAAAATCGTTGGATTTCACATGGATGAGCGAATGACGAAAGAACTCGTGTTAACGGCGCTGGACCGCGCCCACAGCCAGCAGCGACCGTGCGAAGAGGTTCTGCATCATTCGGATCGCGGCAGCCAGTACGCTTCTCATGACTACCAGGCGCGGCTGCGCACCTACAAGATGAAAGGCAGTATGAGCCGCAAAGGGAACTGCTACGATAATGCGTGTATTGAATCGTTCCACAGTGTGCTTAAGAAAGAACTTGTCTACTTGGAGAAGTTCAAAACACGCAAGCAAGCCAAGAAACGCATTTTTGAATATATTACCTGCTTCTACAATGGAAAACGAATCCATTCCGCGATTGGGTATTCTACGCCCAATGAGTGCGAACGTATGTACCGATCTGCCGCATAATTTTCTCGATTCTTTGTGTCTACTCTATTGACAGAGGTACATCCTGCACTCGCGCTCTACAGTTTTATTTGCCTTGCGTCCATAAACGTGCGGCATAATGGGGAATCGCTTGGATGTCGTGTAATTTGGCGATCTCCACTCCTTCAAATCGCTCGACATACGCCTGGTTCACGTAACTATGTACCGTGCCTCGGCGCAGCGGTGTAATGGAGAGATGCAGCGGGTGATTCTCCAACTCGTGACGCACTTGTTTTAACCCGATTTCCCAAGGCTGTCCGTAATGGATATGATCCGTCAACATCCGGTCACCGAGGTAAGCGGCGGCCACATCGCCGTCATACTCGATACGCAGCCAGAGGTCCGACACGGATTCCGGCCAGTCAGCAGGGACATCCACCAGTACAGAGCGATCTGATGGAGAGTTAAGGGTCAGCTCGGGCGAATAAGCGGTAAAATCAAGGGCGTATGTTTGGAAGACACCTCCGTCAGGTTTTGCTGCAGCTTGCAGCATTCCCGCACTGCTCCGCAATTCCGCCAACGGGACAGGTGCAGGAAAGAGGGACAAGGTCACTTGGGTTTGCCCCGGTAAAGTACAGATCAGCTGCCCGTCCTTCATCACCAAATGGCTTGTGCTAATAACCAGCGTATCGCGGCCCCAGAGCCCGTCGAACCGATACGTTTGTAGCGCTTCGGTTCGGGTTAAAGTGACGAGACGAACGACTCTGCCTTCGGCCGTCTTCACTCGAATTTGATGCTGGTGGCCCGCCGCCGGGCGAAGGATCCAGTTCGCTTCGTCTTCTTCCACGACGCCATGGCACTCCTCACCTCCTACTTCGGATACCGAGGATTTGCGTAGCACGATCTCAGGTTCCATTCCGTCATGGGCATAAAACACCAGCACCGTTTCGTCCCCTGTTTCCAGCCGGGTTAAGAGCTGGGCGGTGGCGCTCACTATCAACAATCCATCCAGCTCCAGGTTGAACGGCAGGATCGCGCCAAGCCCGCTCCGAAGGGCGAGTTCTCCGGTTTGAGGGAAGCACACCTTCCCCTTCGGCGTATCCAGTTCGATTCGCAGCTGGCGATCTGGCAGATTGATATGATCCTGGAAATTGTTCAGGAACACAAAGCCGGAGCCGTCTTTTTGCCGGACGCACCAACGGATGCTCTGGGTATCTTCCGGTGCGATTTGCTCCTGACCTACGGGCAGTACGGTCCCCATCGGAGCTAGAAGGTGACCAAAAGATTGCAAGAACAACGACATCGCACGGATACGGTCATACGAATCACCAACCCGTCCAAACTCGCCTAAGGGCGATTGGTAATCGTAGGTGATTTTTGGCAAACCGGATTCGTTGAGGAACGTTTTGCGGCCGGTAGGATTGGAACCACCGTGGTACATGTAATAGCCCAGGAGGTTACTGCCGCTGCCCAGCTTGACCAACGTCATCGCTTCGACGCTCTCCGCCGGCACGTAAGGCCGTGCCTTGTAGCTGACCTGCATACCGCCAGCCATTTCGCAATAAGCTACCGGATACTCCAGGCTGTCATACTTCACCGGTTCGGCGGGCGTAACATGCAGATCCTGGAACAGGAACTCACGGCTTGGCGGTTGATTTGGAATCCACGGCGTATAAGCATATCCAGCCAGCATGGGTAACGTGCCATCCTCTGGCACAGCGGCCCCGCCCCAAGCCGTTGCAGTGAAGAACAGCGGACGAATGCCTACCTCCTCGGCAATCCGGCGCAATTCGTCCAAGTGCGCGGAGCCCTCAGTACCAGCGGTCACGTATTGACCAGAGCTGTATCCCCAAGCATCCAACGGTGCACCGGCATGCATATACTCGTTCTCCAGTTGCACAGCGATCACCGGACCGCCTTCTTGATAATAAGTGCCTTGGATTTGCCGAGCGATCTCGCGATACAAACGTCGGGCCAGTGACAAGTAGCGCTCATCATTAGAGCGAACCTCCAGCGGATAGCGAAACACCCAATCGGGGATGCCGCCGTTGCGGACTTCACCGTGGCAAAACGGGCCGATCCGCAAGATCAGCGGCAGCTCATGCTTGGCGCAGAGATCAATGAAATGCCGCAGATTGCGGTTGCCGCTCCAATCGAAGACGCCCTCCTCTTCCTCGTGAAAATTCCAGAACACGTAAGTTGCAACAACATGAACGCCGCCGGCTTTCATTTTCAGCAGCTCTTCTTCCCAATGCAAGTATGAGAAACGGGAAAAATGAAACTCGCCCACGACCGGAATCACTGGTTCGCCGTTGCGAGTCATATAGAAGTTGGTAAATCCAAACGATTCTCCTTTCGGATTGCTTCCGGCATGCAGGGCGAGTTTGCCCGGGCGGATCGTTTTGTTGGCTTGGCCGATTTCAAGTCTTAGGATTGCAGCTGTGTGATTAGTCATAGAGAGAACAGCCTCCTGAAGGGTTTGAGATCCGATGGATCGTGTTGAATCTGGATGTTGACAGTCACATCGGTTATATTCATTTTAGATGTTTATTGCTGAATGAAGGAAGAGAGGATATGGCTAAAAAACCGACGGATTATGCTATCAACGAGGAGCGTCCCTATGGCATTTTAATTGCAGGGCATTATACGGAATCCGCAGGGTATTCCATTCACCGGCCTCCCGATCCTGTAGGTTGGCTGTTGATGTATACGCTGACCGGAGAAGGACAAGTGCAAGTTGCCGGTGAAGCGATGCCGTGCCGGCCTGGGGACGTTGTGATCCTGCTGCCCGGTTTGCCCCACCAATATGGTACGGCGGGGGCTGAGTGGGAGTTTATTTGGGTTCATTTTATACCTGATCCCTCTTTTCGGCCGTGGTTGAGCCTCCCACAGCAATCCGAAGGGTTTGTCCGTTTACTTGTGGATAGCTGCCCCGGCCAAAACGGATTTTCCGAAGCGCTTCGGCGAATGGAACGGTACAGCAGTTGGGGCGGGAACTCCGAACTCCATCATCGCTTGGCGGAGCTGGCGTTAGAGGAAGCACTGTTGTTGCTCCGTACGGAGGTGGCCAAGGACAGCGACGAAGCCGCCTTGGATCCAAGAATCGCCGATGTCGTTGGGTATCTGCGGGAGTCGTATCGCGAACGGGTAAGCATCCCGGAGCTGGCCAAGCGCTGCTGCATGTCGCCTTCCCGGCTGTCGCACCTGTTTAAAGAGCAGGTAGGAGACACGATCATCGGCACCGTCAATAAAATCCGCTTGGAAAAGGCAGCTCAGCTGCTGACTTTTACGACGCGGCAAGTGGCCGAAATCGCCGGGGATGTCGGCTTTGACAGTCCGGATCATTTTACGCGAATGTTCTGCCAGGTTTACGGGGAGACCCCGTCCGCATATCGCAAGCGCAAGCGAGCGGGTTTGTAAACCGAAAAAAGTGCCCGGTAAGCAACAAGGTGTCCCAAAATCACATTTGGAACCCCTTGTTTTTTTGACCTTCAGGCCATTAATATGTACCGCTGGGTCGCTGCGACACATCGCGTTCGAACGCTACAATCCAGTCGCCCTGGACTGCAGCATATCCGACATCACCTTCGGCGACAAGGCCGTACAGATTTTTGACATCCAAATATTCCTGACGGCTGCCGTTGTCAAACTCCAATGTAATGTAATAGTACGTCCGAGAAGAAGAGCGGTGTATCGCGTTATGTTGGCCCATGTGACTGGAGTGGTGCCTCACGTCCATCCGTTTCGAGATGATTCGCGCATATCTCGTTTCCCGCGGAGAGCGGGCGTTCTTAACGTAACGGACCCCACTGGATATCATCAGCACGATGAAGAAAAAATTGTTTCAGTAATGCGAAAAAGCGGTTACCACGATTAATTGAGAGAGGTTAGAGAGAAAATGTAAGATCACTGTAAAAATTGTAATATTTCAGTAAATATATGGAATGTTATGACATTTAAATGTAGAATATGGGCGTGGCAACAATAATTTAAAAGGAGTAGATTTCGTATATGAGAAGTCTTTTAAAAAAATCGTTTGCTACACTAGGGTTGACGGCTTGTTTAGTAGGCGCTATTTCTTCTGCAGCATCTGCGTCAATTAGTTGGGATTCTTGGGCAACTTGGACTGGAGTCGGGGCAATAGCTAGTGTAAATGCATACACTGCTCAACAAAATGAACCATATACTTACAAATTGACGGTTGAGGCTAGATTAAACAATGGTGATAGTAGCTATAATGTTTTAAATAATGCCCGTGCAACAGATAGAGTTGATCTGTACTTTACATCTACGGGTCCTGTAAGCAGTGGAGTATCCTACCATGAATGGATCACAGTCGATGGTGGAAGCCCAATTAGTAAAAGTATTCGGTTTCAGTAAGATAGATCTGATTATTTAATCCAGCCCAGAATGTGAAAAGAGCATATTCTGCTCTATTCACATTCTGGTTATTTTGGGAGGATGAAATGCGGCAAATCATCAAGGAAGTTGGGATCAATCGAAAATTGTTCGCGATGCTGATGGTTGGATTTCTTTTTACTCTATTGCCGATGCAAATCGCGCTATCCACCCAATCCAATTTTGATGATATCTATTATGACTCTATCAATGGTCATTTTCGATACTACTATACTTTAGAACTAACCAATTTAGAGTCACTAAAACTAGATCAATTGCAGAAAGCAGCAGACAACGCTTTTGTTAGTTCAAGTGTAATTACGAATGAGTTTCCAGTGAAAGACCCAGAGCATGGAAGGATTAGTATTACAGGGCTACTAAACTTGAAAATATGGTCTCCTCCATTACTTGATGGGACAGGGATCGCACCAGATGAGTCAAACGGAGTTATCGTTGGAAAGATCATATCCAGTCATGTGGGGAAAATCAATTTATTAGGCAAAGCGTACAACATCAAAGGAATCGCCGGAAGGGGCTTGAGCACTGCCTATAATTTAAGAGTATTTATGAATTTTGACAGTCTCCCTATTTCCATCATCGAGGACATCAAACGTGAGAACGCATTACAACTTATCGTCAGGTCCAATCAAAATCCAAAAAACGAAATCAGTTCATTTACCTCCGAAATTAGCCAACTAGCTAAGGATGTAAAAATAAACACCAATGATGATACCAAAGCAATTAAACAAGCAAAAAAATCAAGTGGTATGGTGAAGGAGATCTTAAGTTACCCTTACCAACTACTAACAATCGCTTTGGTCAACTGCATCATCGTGAGTTATTTATGGATTTACTTGAAAAGAAAAGAGATGGCTATTCGAAAAGCGATAGGAGCCAGCCATACCCGTTTAGTCATAAATATCATTCTTCAATTGATCCTGTGTGCGATGATTGCCACCATTGTTTCCAATACCATTCTGTGGTTAGCAGGCCATTTCAGTTCAGGCATTTTTGCTTCAACAGGTTATTTTATAAACACTCGTCCGGACCAAATTGGACTTGCCTGCATAGCAACTATTGCCATTGCCTTAATCACGTCGCTTGTTCCCATCCTGCACTTATTTCGTCTTGAACCTGCTAAGGCTTTAAAGGAGTAACCTAATATGATCAGAATAAAAGCTGCCGTTAGAGCGTTGCGAAATAGATGGTTCCTGACCTTGCTTTTGTTGATTCAATTTACCTATGGTTTATCCACGATCACAAGTTCAGGAAATATTTTTTATAACTTCTACTATCTACTCCATCACTCACTGTTAGAGTTGGAGAGCACTTATCTCGTTGTTCCTGGTAAAAATTTTGGGACGACCGAGGTTGAAAGATGGAAATACAATAAGGATCAAATCGCGGAACTGTATCGCCATCTTGATCAGAACCCGGATGTTCTCGCGTACGGTACTTACTATCAAAGTATTGTCCTGCTTAATGATACAAACCGTTCAATAGCTCCTCAGTTATTGGAAGGATTGACCAGGGACAATAGTGGGCTCCAAGCACCTTATATAGAATCCATTGTAATTGACAAGAACTACTATACTCTTTTGGGCTTGAAACTTCGTGAAGGACAAGGCTTGTTGCCGCAAGACTTCGAGAGAACAGGTCAACAACAAGTGAATGTACTCGTGGGGTCTTATTTCAAAAAGTATTATAAATTAGGAGATCTCATCAATGAGCAATACAGAATTAATGGTTTCTTGCCTGATAAGTATATCGTGAATAACAATACAACCAATACTTACTTGAATTTAGATAAGGCCATGTTAGTCCCAATGCCTAATGATCAATCTAGCAATTATGACTCCATGTATACGAGGCTATTCCTTGGGACGGTATTAAAGTTGCGGAAGGATGCAGATCTATATCAGTTGAGTCAGACCCTTCGGTTACCAGAGAGTAAAGTGGATATTCATCTTAAAAGTCTAGAAGAAGATGTTAGGGCAAATATAAGATCCAGTGTTCATGCCCAAATTCCTCAGCTCATATTAGCTGGTAGTTTTCTCTTATTCTCTGTAATCAGTATTGCACTTGCGACAATCATTTCTATTCTAAGTCGAAAACGAGAGTTCGGCATCAAGTTGGCCGTAGGTGAGAGTGTGAGAGGGATATGGGGGCAAATTATTCTTGAAAATTCCATCATCGCTCTTGTGGGCACGGGGTTATCTTTGTCTTATTTTGTTCTGAAGTTTCAGCGGTTGCTGCAACAATTTAGCGAATATGATATGGCCAGCGTATTGAGTTTTCGCTTCAATGCTCCAATTTTTTTGCTCATAATTATCATCTTACTTTTCATCATTGTAAGCTCGAGCTGTATCGTGTATCCATTTATTCGAAAACAAGAGATCAAATCATTGATTGGAGGGATGGAATAGTGGAGGTGATCAAACTACGTGAATTAAGTAAAGTTTACCGCCATAAATCGAATGAAACTTTTGCTTTGAGAGGCATTAACCTGACGATTAATCAAGGCGAATTGGTTGCCATCATGGGACCATCAGGTTCCGGTAAGAGCACCTTGCTAAATATTCTAGGGTTAATGGACTCCCCCTCCGAAGGAGAGTATTATCTAAATGGTCAATCTGTACACCAGATCAGAAAGCATAAGGTTCACATCACCAGAAATCAAATGATCGGTTTTGTTTTTCAGTATTTTGCCTTGCTGAAGGATTTCACGGTGTTGGATAATGTGATGTTACCACTCACCTACCGTAAGATAAGAAATAACGAGAGAGTGGCGAAGGCCAGATATTATCTGCAAAAAGTGGGGTTAGCGGAGCATTTCCATAAAAAGCCCGATGAAATATCCGGAGGGCAGCAGCAAAGGGTTGCCATCGCAAGAGCTTTGGCTGCAGAGCCTGCGTTGATATTAGCCGATGAACCTACGGGTAATTTAGATCGCAAAACCGGGGAAGAGATTATGGAGTTATTACAGGAAATCAACAGAGAAGGCAAAACAGTTATCATCGTCACTCATGACATGGAGATTGCCCAAAAATGCCATCGCATCATTGAAATTGTTGATGGTAACATTCATACAGATCAGCCTAATCTTGCTTCACCGATTGTGAACGCATACGAATTGTGATAAACTGGAATCACTATAAAAAGAACGGAGGGTTCCCCGTAATGTACAATAAATTCCGTTTCACTACTTTGTGCGTATAATTGAATACTGCCAAAGGCTCTGCACCTGTGCAGGGCGAACGGGATAGGTGTACTATGATAAAGGGAACCAATTGGAACTTTAGAATAGAATATGCCTGATTTGGCCGGGAACGCGAACGGGGACGGTGTCCTCTGTTCGTGGGTTTCGAGCTGTTTGAGGGACCGTTTGCGTAAACACAGGTGTAGTGCCTGTGTTTATTTTTGTTCTACAAAGGAGGAACTCAGGTATGACCATGACGGAACAACAACTCGAGCAAAAAGCCATTTTGGTTGGCGTGAACTTAAATCATCAGTCGGATTTCGATTATTCGATGGAAGAACTAGCGAATTTGGCGGAAGCCTGCGACATTGAAGTGGTGGGCGTGCTTACGCAAAACCTGCCTAAGGTTACGCCGTCACATTATATCGGTACAGGGAAAATTGCAGAGGTGCGGGCGCTCCTGGAAGCGCACGACGGCAATCTCGTGATTTTTAATGATGAGCTGTCCCCGTCGCAGCTGCGAAATCTGGAGTCTGACCTGGATTGTAAGGTGATCGACCGGACGTTGCTGATTCTGGATATTTTTGCGGAACGGGCAAAAACTCGCGAGGCTCAGCTTCAAGTTGAGGTTGCCCGGCTGAAGTATATGCTGCCGCGGCTCGTCGGACTGCGGGAATCGCTGGGGCGCCAAAGCGGCGGGGTCGGCACGAAAAACCGTGGTGCCGGGGAAACGAAGCTGGAGCTCGACCGTCGGCGAATTGAGGAGAAGATCACGGCGCTCAGCCGCGAGCTGGAGACGCTGGTAGCCCATCGCCAGACCCAACGCAAACAACGGAAGAAGAACGACGTTCCCGTCGTTTCGCTCGTCGGCTACACCAACGCCGGCAAATCTACGATCATGAACGCGATGCTCGAGACGTATACCCCCGGGCAGGAGAAGCAGGTGCTGGAGAAGGATATGCTGTTCGCCACGCTGGAGACGTCCGTCCGCAATATCCCGCTGGAGGACAACAAGTCATTCCTCCTGACGGATACAGTTGGTTTCGTGAGCAAGCTGCCGCATCATCTGGTCAAGGCGTTCCGCTCCACTTTAGAAGAGGTCTCGGAAGCCGATTTGCTGATCCATGTCGTGGACTTTTCCAACCCGGAATTCGCACGGATGATCGAGATCACGCACCAAACGTTGAAGGAAATTGGCATCACCGACATCCCCATGATCTATGCCTACAATAAGGCCGATCGGACGGATCAAGCATTCCCAAGTGTGCAGGGAGATATCATTTACCTGGCGGCTAAGCCGCGCATCGGGATCACCGAGCTGGTGGATGAAATCCGTCGGCGGATTTTCAAGGACTACGTGAAATGTGCCATGTTGATTCCTTACGATAAAGGCTCCCTCGTTTCTTACTTAAATGAGCAGGCCAACGTGCTGGAGACCAGTTATGAAGAAGAGGGAACCAAGCTCGTTCTGGAGTGTAAGCAAAGCGATTACGGAAGATACAAGGAGTATGTCCTCGAAGGTGCGGAGTAACGGGAGTCGGGATTGGAAAATTTTTTCGCAATTTGGTTGTCGGATGGGAAGGGAAGAAGTATAATAGCCCTCAAAACACGTCTTTCTAACAAAGGAGAGCGATAAGCATGTCCGATATGTTAGTGAAATTATACGATCTTCCCCCCTTCGAAACGGCTCAGCAGTACGAAGCCCGGACCGGAATCACCATTCGCCGCGCCATCGGCCCGGAAAAGCATGTTATCGCAAAATGGGTAGGCGAGCATTTCAATGAGCACTGGGTCAGTGAATGTGAAGTTGCTTTATCCCGTTCGCCAGTTTCTTGTATTATCGCCGTTGAAAACGGTAAGTTGCTAGGCTTCGCCTGCTATGATTCCACAATGAAAGGATTCTTCGGACCTACTGGCGTAGATGAGAAGGAGCGGGGCCGGGGGATCGGCAAACAGCTGCTGCTGCATACGCTCGACCTGATGCGGATAGACGGTTACGGATACGCGGTGATCGGAGGCGCGGGTCCAAAGGATTTCTACGCCAAGGCAACCGGTGCGATCGTGATTGAGGGCTCGGAGCCCGGGATATATAAAGGGATGCTGCGATAATGGCAGCATCCCTTTTTTTTGAAATGTAACGGACTCCAATGACGTTATTTGTGCCAACAACACGTTTTGTCTTGAGCTAACGGACACAGATGACGTTATTTTGCTCTTTTTTGCTGTCATTCCCTTATGGGGGGCTTCATAACGGCGATTGAGTCCGTTACAGAGGGAAATATCCGGGAAATCAGCAAATAACGTCATTACGGTCCGTTAGGCGCAGACTGGCGGGCGAATGGGGGGCGCTCTATATTTGGCTCAGCGTATGCCCGCCCAGCATATGCACCGCCGGCCCTTGTATGCCCGCCCAGCATATGCACCGCCGGTCCTTATATCGCCGGCAGCGTCACTTTAAACGTTGCGCCTTGGCCCGGCTCGCTGTGGACCTCGATCGTGCCGCCATGCGCTTCAACGATCGCCTGCGAGATCGACAGGCCCAGCCCGGCACCGCCTTGCTTACGCGTGCGGGAGGCGTCGATGCGGTAAAACCGCTCGAACACATGCGGCAAATGCTCGGGGGCGATGCCGGGCCCGTTATCCCGCACTTCCAGCTCAGCCTGGCGGGAGTGAGCCGACAGGCGCACCGCGATGGTTCCCCGCTGCGGGTCGGTATGCTGAACGGCGTTGTGGAACAGGTTCAATACCACCTGTTTGATGTTGTCCTCGTCGCACATCGCAGTCAGCCCTGGTTGCAGGTCGAACTGGACGTCCCGGTCCCCGGCCAGCATCCGCAGATGCGGCTCCATCTCCGCAATCACTTGATCCAGGCGGACCTCGGTGCGCTGGACAACCGGCGTGCGGTCAAGCTTGGCGAGCGTGAGCAAATCCTCGACCAGCTTCTTCATCCGCTGCGACTCGCCCAGCATGCTGTTCAGCGCGGTATGCAGCTGCTCTGGCCGGTTGGCGGCTCCTCGCAGCAGCACCTCCAGGAAGCCGTGGATCGAAGTCAGCGGGGTCCGCAGCTCATGGGAAGCGTCGGCTACGAACCGACGCATCTGTTCCTTCGCTTCACGCTCAGCCTCAAACGATTCCTCAAGCCGCTCCAGCATGCCATTAAAGGAAGCGCCCAGTCGATCAATTTCGGATTGCCCGGATGCGGCCGTGAACCGGTTGCTGAGATTCCCGGCATTGGTATCCTCAACGATCCGCACCATTTGATTCAGCGGCTTTAACGCCCGGCGCAAAATTGGAAGATGCAGCGCCAGTCCGCCGGCCAAGGCCAGAAGGGAAAGGCCGACAAACGTCATCAACTGACGCATCATGACTTCACGCAGCGGTGCGGTATAGGTGCCCATTTGCACGAGCCAGGAACGTTCGCCTTGTTCGCCGGGCAGCCCAACCAAACGAAAGACCACTAACTGCTCCTTCCCGTCCTTATCTTCGAGGACGCGATAGCTTTCCGATCCCGGGTGTCCCGGCAGACTCTCTGCAAACAATGCGGCGTATTCGGCATCGGACAGCTGAGGGGCAGAAGCGCCGGATTCGGCGTTCAAGTCGATAAAATGATGATCGCTATTGATGATGGCGAGTGAGGCGTCGGGGAGAAACAACTGCGGAGGCCGACCATCCGATCCTTCACCGCCGAAGCCTCCGCTGCCAGGTGCGCCTCCGTTCATTCCGACAGTCGGACCATCCCCCCCCGGCTTCGGGGGACCCCAGTGCTCAATAGGCTGGCCCGCCTTCATAAAGATATCCCGAAGCGGGCCGCGCATTTGGGATGCCATGGTTTCGGCCTGGTTTTTATATAGGAAGTCTTTCATAATGACGTACTGAAATCCGCCAATCAATATTAAAAGAGCGGCGAGCAGAAAAAAGGATCTAGAGAGCAGTTGAAAGCGCAGCGAGCTCGGGAAGATTAGATTTCGGAGTCCGCGGACCCCTCGTTTCCCGGCAGCGGTCAACCCGCTAATCCATGTCCGGCTTCTGCCGGCAAGGCGCTTCATGGCAGATCTACGCGGTATCCCGCACCGCGCAGCGTTCGGATTAACCGGTGCTCCCGGTCGTTTAATTTTTCGCGCAGGGACCGGATATAGACCTCCACGATATTTTCCTCGCCCCCAAAGTCATACCCCCAAACTCGATCCAGGATTGTCGTTTTGCTTAAGACGATTCCGTGGTTCAGAATCAAATATTTCAGCAACTCATATTCGGTAGGAGATAATTCCAACACCTGATCCAAATAGGCGATTTCCTTGCGGCGGTCATCCAGCCGAAAGGGGCCAATCACCACTTCCCCGAACAAAGCAGGAAACTGATTGCGCAGTCGCGCTCCAATCCGGGCGAGCAGCTCCTCGAAGCTGAACGGCTTCACGACGTAATCGTCGGCGCCAATCGTCAGCCCCTTCACTCGATCTTCGACTTCGTCCTTGGCCGTCAGCATAATGATGGATACATTCTCCCCGTTCTTTCGCAGCAACCGGCACACTTCAAAGCCATCCATTCCCGGCATCATCACATCCAGTACGATCACATGCGGCTGAAATTCGGCGGCGATGGCGACAGCGGTCATCCCGTCTCCGGCGGTGCGGACCTCAAATCCTTCATTTTGCAGCCCCAATTCAAGGAACTGGACGATATGCGGTTCATCATCCACCAGCAAGATTTTTGCCCCTTTAATTTGTTTCATAGAAAAATATCCCCCTTGCACCGATCCATGCGTGTCCATTCGGATGACTCTATTATGCACGATGTTGCTGAACATTTGCTGAATGTTAACTGAAGGCAGATTGAAGGCGAATTGAAGCCCTGGCAGAGCGCCAATTCAAGCAAGGATTCAGCTGCAGCATTAAATTTGATCGTACCCGGTTTGTCCGGAGAAGTAAACGGACGGGATCATGTCCGGGTCACGGTCAGCGCTTGGACGAGAGTCTTGCTTGCCGCTCCGCTAATAAGCTATACTTTTGACATGAAGTCATGTTAAAGGGGAGTAATGAGATGGAAAAAGTATTGATTTTCGGTCATAAAAATCCCGACACGGACACGATTTGTTCGGCAATCGCTTACGCCGACCTGAAGTCCAAGCTGGGCTGGAACGTTGAGCCTGTACGCCTGGGCGAAGTCAACGGGGAGACGGCGTTCGCCTTGGAACGCTTTGGCTTCGAAGCGCCGCGTCTGGTGGAGACCGTGGCTAACGAAGTGAAAGAAGTGATTCTGGTCGACCATAACGAACGTCAACAAAGCGCTTCCGATATTGAGCAGGTGCGTGTAGCGGAAGTTATCGACCATCACCGGATTGCCAACTTCGAGACGAGCGGACCGCTGTACTACCGGGCTGAACCAGTTGGCTGCACCGCGACGATTCTGAATAAAATGTATAAAGAGAACGGCATCTCCGTCCCAGCTAACATCGCCGGCTTGATGCTGTCCGCGATCATTTCCGACTCGCTGCTCTTCAAATCGCCAACCTGCACCGAGCAAGACGTAGCTGCGGCACGGGAACTGGCGGAAATCGCCGGTGTGAACGCGGAGGAATACGGATTGGACATGCTGAAAGCAGGCGCCGACCTTAGCGATAAGACGGTTGAACAGCTCATTTCCTTGGATGCCAAAGAATTCGACATGGGCGGAGCGAAAGTGGAAATCGCACAAGTGAACGCCGTGGACGTCAACGACGTCTTGTCCCGTCAAGCCGAAATCGAGGCCGCTCTGAACGGAATCATCGCCAACAAAGGTCTGGATCTGTTCCTGTTCGTCGTAACCGACATCCTGAACAACGACTCCGTGGGCTTGGCGCTGGGGAAAGCAGCTGATGCCGTTGAGCAAGCCTATAACGTGAAGCTTGTTGACAACAAAGCGGTACTGAAGGGCGTTGTATCCCGCAAATCGCAAATCGTGCCGGTCTTGACGGATATTTTCAATAAACGTTAATTCCTCGGTATTTCGAGAGCCTTGCCTGATGGCAGGGCTCTTTTTGCTGCGTAACTATTCAAATTTAAAGGATTCTAACGGTTGCCTTCGCTTTGATTCCTGAGGCCATCGCGTTCTCGATTCTAGCCGGCGTCAGCACGATGATACGCCATCCGCCCCGTCAGGACATTAAGATAGAACGCCAAAAAGGCTGCTTGCCGGACTAGAAATCCGGGGAAGCAGCCTTTCTATCGTTTAGAGGAGGTGAAACCGCTCCAATTGATCCCAGAGCCCTTGTTCTTGCAACACTTCCCGTTGCTTCGGCCCGATCAGGTCGAAATGAGGGAACGGCGAGCGTTGATGAATGTAACGGGCGGGAAGTCCATGGGCCTCACACCAAGCTCGGAGCCGATCCAGGTCGGAGCAGCCCACTTTGGTGACGGTCTTGGCATCCGGAAACCGCGGATCGAGCCAATAGTGGGTCAGAAAAGCAATTTCTCCGCTGGCGACCTTGCGCTTCCATGCCTCCAATTCCTCTCGTGACACGCCAAAAGCCACAGCTTCCCACCTCCTTCAAATTTAGTTATGAATCCCTCTCCACAAAAAGCTAACGATCGCTTCGGCCGCCTGCTCCGCTGAAGGAAAGAGCTTATTCTTATCGGCGTATTGACGTTCTCCTACCCGCAGCATCGAAACGTACAGATGGGCGGCCAGGTTCGGGTCATCGCAGACAATCTCCCCTTGCTTGGCGGCTTGGGCGAACCCTTCGCGCAGCGTTTCGTACAGATCATTTTCATGGCGGATCAAAGTTTCCTGCTGCTCTCCGGACAAATGTTGCTGGATGCTGCGGAACATCTCGTCCATGTGAACCCGAGGAATCCTTAAATAGTTAATAGTAATCTTCAGCAGTCTTTCCCGAAATGTCCCGGGCTCCTGAAGCAACTGCCGGATGCGTCCATTCACCCGGGCGAGCGTGGTCGCAACCGAGGCCACAAACAAATCCTGTTTGGTTGGATAATAGTAATAAACGGTAGCTTTGGTGATCCCGCAATGCTCGGCAACCTGATTCATGGATACGGATTTATAACCGTTCTCCATAAATAGCAGCGATGCAGTACGCAGGATCTGCTCGGACGTCGCCAGGGCGTCGGGCTGCTGGACGGGCCGTCCCAAGGCTTTTTTATGTGGCGGGGTCAACCGTGATCACCTCAAGCAACTTGTACTGAGCCCATATTATATCATATTTTTCGATTGATAATTAACCTTCCGGTATATATAATTAATGATCAGAGTGATATAAATCACCGGAGAGCCATAGTAAGCAATCAAGAAAAGGGAGATGGAGACTTCAATGGATAAAATATTTGGCTGGCTGTCCCGACTGGTGGCTGGCCGACGCACCAAGTGGATTACGCTGGCGGTCTGGATTATGCTGGCTGGCGGATTAAGTGCCCTATGGCCCAGCGTTAACTCGATGGAGCGGAATAATGCGGCCAACCTGGACGATACCCAACCTTCGGTGATTGCCGAGCAGCTGGCGGAGCAGGAGTTCCCATCGGACAGCGGCATCCCGGCTCTGACGGTCTGGACGCGGGAGGGCGGTCTGACAGATGAGGATTATACCGGCTTGCAGGAGCTAACCTCGTTTTTCACAGAACATCCGGTCGAAGGACTTGAACTGGTACTGCCGCTGAACCAAATGCCGCTTCCGGCACTGAAGCAGCAAGCATCAGAAGACGGCACGACTTGGGTGCTGCCGTTCTTTTTTGCGAAAGGGACAGAAATCGATGTAATGAAAGACGGTATGGAAGAAATCCGCAATCAAGCGGAGACGATCTTTGGCAGCAATCCGTTTGAGGCCAAGCTAGGGGAGAACGGACTGGCGGCGAGAGTCTCTGGACCGGCCGGCATTTCGATTGATGCGTCCGGGCTGTTCTCCAGCGCCGACGTTTCGCTGATGATCGCCACCGTTTTAATTGTACTGATTCTGCTATTGCTGATTTACCGTTCGCCGATCTTGGCCTTTATTCCGCTGATTGCCGTTGGTTTTGCATATGGTGTGGCCGGGCCGATTCTGGGGAAAATGGCCGAGCAAGGCTGGATCACCGTCGATTCGCAGGCGATTTCGATTATGACCGTGTTGCTGTTCGGGGCGGGCACCGATTATTGCTTGTTCCTCATTTCTCATTTCCGCCATCTGTTGACGGAAGAGAAAGATAAATCGAAAGCGCTGGCCGCTGCGGTGAAAGGCTCGTCCGGCGCCATCGCGATGAGCGGATTTACCGTTGTGATCGCGCTGCTCGTGCTGCTGCTGGCGAAATACGGCTCCGTGCAACGCTTTGGCGTGCCGTTTAGCTTGTCGATCCTGATTATGGGGATCGCCAGCTTGACGTTGGTACCGGCATTGCTGGCAATCTTAGGCCGTGCGTCGTTCTTCCCGTTTATTCCGCGCACGCCGGAAATGCAAGCCGAACGGGCTCAACGCCGGGGCAAACCGGTACGTCAGCCGAAACCTAGAACATCTGCGGGGTGGATCGGCCGGACGGTGACGAAGCGGCCGTGGACGATTTTTATCGTGGCGCTGATCTTCCTTGGCGTCTTGGCAACACAAGCTACACGTATCGAGTACACTGTTGACCTGTTGTCCTCGTTCCCGGAGGATACGCCATCTCGGGAAGGCTTTGCAGTGATTGCCGATAAATTTACGCCGGGGGAACTGGCTCCGGTGAAACTGATGGTGGATACGGAAGGCCAAGACATCGATCTGCAAACCGTCTTCAGCAGCTTGCCTTATATCAGCCAGGTGTCCGAGCCGGAGAGCGGCAAAACGAACTCCAACATTCGGGCGGTCGAGCTGGAGTTCAATCTGAATCCATACTCAAATGAAGCGATGCAGCATCTTCCGGAGCTGCGGGAAGCTGCGGAAAGCCTGCTGTCTGACCAAGGCATCAGCAATCCGCAGGATAAGGTCTGGATCAGCGGGCAAACGGCTACGCAATACGATACCGAGCACGTAAACGCACGCGACACCGAGGTCATAATACCGATCGTCATCGGGTTGATTGCCCTGTTGCTGCTCGTTTATCTCCGATCCATCGTTGCGATGGTGTACTTGATTCTTACAGTTGTGCTGTCCTATTTCGCGGCATTGGGCATCGGATGGGTTGTGATTCACGACCTGATGGGCAGTGCAGCAATTCAAGGGTTGATCCCGCTGTACGCCTTCGTCTTCTTGGTGGCGCTTGGGGAGGACTATAACATCTTCCTTATCTCAAGCATTTGGAAAAAGCGTAAGGTCATGCCGCTGAAAGATGCGATCCGCGAAGGCGTCAACGAAACCGGGGGCGTCATTACCTCGGCAGGCTTGATCTTGGCCGGAACGTTTGCTGTGCTGGCTACGCTGCCGATTCAAGCGCTGGTGCAGTTTGGTATCATTGCCGCGATTGGGGTGCTGCTCGATACGTTTATCGTTCGTCCGTTCCTCGTGCCGGCGATCACCATGCTGCTTGGCCAAGCGGCCTTCTGGCCGTCCAAGCAGGGCCAGCTTGAACCCGAGCCGGTGAAAGGCGCAGGCCAATAAGCTCATCGAAAATATCACCTCTGAAGCACTTGGAGTTCCGTCGGGACAGGCGGGGCTTCGGGTGCTATTTTTTTGCAGGGAACAGCTTACATATTTCCCGCTTGGCAGCCGCAGAATACGTGGATGCAGAGCTGTTGATTTCCATTGAAACGAGGGAGACAAGAACAATGGCCAAGGCGCAAAATGGAGAGGCAAAAAAAGGCGACTTAAGCTGGTGGCAGCTCTCCTTGCTGGGGGTGGCCTCAACTATCGGCACCGGGTATTTCCTTGGATCAGGGATCGGGATTCGCATGGCGGGGCCCTCGATACTGATCGCGTTCCTGTTGGCTGCCGCCGGAACCTATACGGTATTTGAAGTCTTAGCCCGTATGACTGCGGACCAGCCGGAGCAAGGTTCCTTCCGCTCCTATGCGAAGCGGGCCTTCGGGCGCTGGGCGGGCTTCGGCAGCGGCTGGGTGTATTGGAGCTCAGAGCTGCTGATCATGGGCAGCCAATTGACGGCATTATCGCTTTTCTCGCGTTTCTGGTTCCCTGGCGTACCGATGTGGATGTTTGCAATTGGATATGCGGTCTTAGGGCTGGGCGTGATCTTGCTTGGCAATAAAGTGTTTGATTCGATGGAAAATGTACTGTCGGTGATCAAAATCGCTGCCATCCTCATGTTCCTGGGGGTTGCCGCTGCTGCGTTGATGGGCTGGATTCACGGAAGCGGCGGGAGAGCACCGGGATTTCCGCATACGGTCAAGACCTTCTTTCCCGCAGGAGGGATGGGCTTGTGGTCAGGATTTATTTTTGCGTTTTACGCCTTTGGCGGGATCGAAGTGATGGGCATGATGGCGATTCGGCTGAGGGATCCGAAGGAAGCTCCGAAATCCGGTACGATTATGCTGCTGTTGCTCACGGTGGTATATTTGCTGTCGATTGGGCTTGTTGTCACTTTAATGGCCTGGAACGCCATTGACCCGAAGCGCAGTCCGTTTGTTACGGCCCTTGCTCAGTATCCGCTGCCCTTTATTCCGCATGTATTTAACGGTGTGCTGATCGTAGCCGGCTTCTCCACGATGGTCGCGTCCCTTTATGCGGTGACGACGATGCTGGTTACGCTCGCGAAGGACAAGGATGCTCCGCCGTTGTTCGCGCGAAAAGGCTGGCGGGAGCGGCCGTTGTTTGCTATTGGCCTTACTGCCGCCGGACTGGCCGCTTCCGTGGTGATGTCTTTTGTTATCCCGGGGCGCATTTACGAGTACATTACGACATCGGCCGGATTGCTGCTGCTTTATAACTGGTTTTTTATTTTAGTGACGTCGGGCAAGCTGCTCAAGCTTACCGGATTTGGACAAGTGAAACGGTGGGGCGGCATGGCCCTGATCGCTATCGCAGTGTCAGGGACCTTATTCCATGATACGAGCCGTCCGGGATTCTGGGGGAGCCTGGTGTTTGTTGGCGTCATTGGGATCGTGACCTTCATAATGCAGCAGGTCGTCTGGAAGCCGAAGAAGCAGGCAGGGCAGCGGAAACGCCCAACCAAATCGATGGTCCTGCGTCCAAAACGGACGACTTGAGCGATTGAGAGCTAAACTTACCATCGCTCAGCGAGCAGTAAAAAGGCTTGATAACCAAAATATAGCCCAAACCCAATGAGGGACAGGCCGGACAATATCGAGATCAGCATCAGGACTCGGTTCGTCAGCAGCTTGCGGAACACGCTGGCAAAGCCCGCCATCGTGAAGTCCCATACGAGCAGACCAACAATAATAGCGCTGCTGTTAATGATTATGTCTTGGGTCCGCATATGTGCTGCGGCTTGGGCTAATACCGAACCGTAAATCCCCAGCCAAAATAAGATGGACAGCGGGTTGCTGACGGACATGAAAAATCCGGACAGGAACGATTTCCGCAGCGGCTCGCTGCCCCTCATTCCCCCATCCGGGATTTTACCAGCTTGCTTCAGGCTGTCGATGCCGATATAGGTAAGCACGAAGAACCCAAATAACCAGAGGAAGCTTTTCATAAACGGAGTGTTCAGGAAGTGCACGACCCCAAAATAAACGAGCAGCATGTACAGCAGGTCAGCGGATAAAGCGCCAAGGCCAACAAACCAGGCGTGCAGGAAGCCGCCGCGGATGCCCTTGTCCAGTTGGGCGGCGTTCACCGGCCCGATGGGAGCGGATAAAGATAAGCCGAGCAGGACATAGCTAAGAAAGCTGTTCATTGCTTAAACCTCCAAAAAAATCCGAAATGATAACGCTGCTTGTACAGCATATTCAGCGGGGTACGCTTGTACGACATCAAAAAAACGAAAGAAATCTCTTGCGAAACTAAAGGGTTTAGTTTAAAGTAAAACTAAAGATATTAGTTTTCGGAGAGAGAGGCGATGATGCAATGAAAATTACGGTGTACGGTAAGTTAGTCCAACTGTCATTTTTACCCCGTTTGTTCCCGGTTAATTGTTATTTGGTTGAGGAAGAGGATAGCGTAACTTTAATCGATGCGGCTTTGCCGTATAGCGTTAAGGGAATTTTGCGAACCGTGGAAAAGATCGGCAAGCCGTTGACGCGCATTGTGCTGACCCATGTCCATGATGACCATGTTGGTGCGCTGGATGCTTTGAAAGCACAGCTTCCCGACGTCAAGGTCTACGTATCCGCCCGTGACGCGCGTTTGATGGAAGGCGATGTGTCGTTGGATCCCGGCGAGCCTAATTCGCCCATCCGCGGCGGGGTGCCGAAGAAGCTCATGACCCGTGCCGATGTGACGTTTACCGATGGGGATCGCATCGGTTCGTTGCTGGCTGTGGCGGCGCCGGGCCATACGCCGGGGTCCTTTGCCCTGCTGGATACGCGCAGCGGTGCATTGATCGCCGGCGATGCTTTCCAAACCCGCGCCGGCATCGCCGTGAGCGGCATCGTGCGCCCGCTGTTTCCATTCCCGGCCCTGGCCACCTGGCATAAGGAGACCGCGCTCGCCAGCGCCCGCAAGCTGGCGAACTTGAACCCTGCGCTGCTGGCGGTAGGGCACGGGCCGGTGCTGAAGCAGCCGGCAGCAGCCATCGCCAAGGCAATTACGGCGGCCGAGCGGGCACTGGGCAAAGCATCGGCTGCCAATGCGGCGGCCTCGACGCAGCGAAAGGAGGATTCCCATGTCGCCGAGAGTCGGAATTGACAGCACAAAGGTGCTGATGGCTGCCATAGACGTGGCGAATGCGGAGGGGCTGGAGGCGGTGACGATTACCTCCATCGCCAAGAAGCTGGGCATCCGGCCGCCATCCCTCTATAACCATGTCAGCGGTCTGGAGCAAATTCGCGTGGAATTGGCCAAATACGCGCTGGACCGGTTATATGAGCATATTTCCGCCGCAGTTGGTGATCGGGCAGGGGAGGCGGCGATCCGCGAGTTCGCCAACGCGTATCTCGAATTCGCGCATGCCTATCCCGGATTGTACGATGCGGCGCAAGCGGCGCCGGGTCCTGACCATCCAGCGCTGCAGGAAGCTGGCGGGCGCCTCGTGGATCTGATCTTGCGATACCTCGGCACCTACTCGCTCACGGAGGAGCAAGCCTTACATGCGGTTCGCGGGCTGCGGAGTTTGATCCACGGCTTTGCCTCGCTGGAACGGCGCGGAGCGTTTGGCCTTCCGTTGGAGTTGAAGGAGACCCTAGCGTTTAATCTCGGCTTGTTCCTTCACGGATTGGAACAGATGACATAAGTCACCTAAGCGTGCGGATACCTCTGCCGTCGAGCGGAAGAGATGCTTGTGATCAAGGGCGGCGATTCCGATTGACAATGATTTTTCGACTATGATACTTTAGGCTTGAACGAAGAGGAACGCAGGAACCGAGGTGAAGCATCCGTGGGGAAGAAGAAAGGACGTTCCGTGCCTAATGCGCCGGCGAACGCGGCAGATAAACCGGCCACGCTGAAGGATCTTCTGGGTCAGGACACGCTGGCGAAGCTGAAGGCGCAGGCTGAAGAATTGAAGAAGGAAGAGGAACGCCGCCAGGAGGAAGCCCGCATCCGCAAGGAGGAGGCGCGCCGGGCGGAGCAGAAACGGCTCGATAACGATTTCGAGCATCTGCTGAATACAAGTCATTTGGATTGGCACAAGTTTAAATAAACTCAGCAAAGGCAATGCGGCTCCTGCAAGCGGGAGCTTTTATTTTTGTGCCTAGAATTAAGGGGGACGGAGAAATGGAAAGTATCGTGGCGTGGGTCGTCTTTTTCCTAGTGATCGTGGCGCTGGGGTTGTTCAACCGGAGATTCAAATATTCGGCCAAGGTTCGGGAATCTTATGAAGAGCTGACCTCGTTGGCCGAGCGGACCCGCAAGGGACGGACGACCAAGGCGGACTTGGCGCGGTGGGATGCCGCTTTGGCACGGCTCGAGAAAACCCCAAGCGAATTCAATAAGCTCGATCAGGAGATTGGCTTGCGCAAGGCGTATGTCCAGTATCTGGAGCAGCATTATCCCGAGGATGAGCGGCTTCCGGAACTGCGCGAAGCGGCCGGGTACCAGAAGGATTCTGTCTGGGGGATTAAAATCAAATCTTGATTTTGACAGGTCCAGCAGGGCGTGATACCATGAGAAGCGTCCAAAACTTTTGACATTTGGTGGTGCCGATGAACAATAAGATCAAGCAATTCCGAAAGCGGCTGGGCTTAACCCAACATGAGCTGGCCGCGGAATGCGGCGTCACGCGCCAAACGATCAATTGCGTGGAGAACGACCGGTACGACCCGACGCTGGAGCTTGCTTTCAAGCTTGCGAAAATTTTGCAGACGAAGGTGGATGAACTGTTTATTTATGAGTAAATTCAACCGCAATTACATCATAACGATGGATGATATTGTAAGAGAAGGGGATCCTATTCTCAGAGTGGTCACGGAGCCGGTCAGCATCCCCCCAACGGAGGAAGACCGCGAGGAAATGGCGGCGATGCTGCAATTTCTGAAGAACAGCCAGGATCCGGAGATGTCGAAGAAATACAAGCTACGGGCAGGCGTGGGGTTATCCGCGAATCAGATCGGACTGAATAAGCGGATGTTCGCAGCGCTGCTGACGGATGAGAACGGCAAAGATCGGCCGCTGGCGATGTACAATCCGAAGATCATCAGCCATTCGGAAGCGATGACGTATTTGCCGGAGAGCGAGGGCTGCCTGTCAGTTGACCGGCCGGTGCAGGGCTTTGTTCCGCGCTACGAGAAGGTCCAGGTGAAGGCCTACGATGAAGAGGGCAATGAGATCAAGCTACGGTTCAAAGGCTTTGATGCGATCGTCATGCAGCATGAGATCGATCATCTCAACGGGATCATGTTCTATGATCATATCAATCCGGAGCATCCGTTTAAGCTGCCGAGCGGTGTGCCAATTTCGAGTCTTTACTGATCCCGCATCAGTTGAAGAGAGCCTGCAAAAGTGCAGGAATAATCGCTGATTTCTAGCATTTCGCCGGAAAAAGATGCAAAAATACAGGTGTTTTTCGACGATATGCCAAAATCGAGCAGATTCTTAAATTCAACCTGTATTTTTGCAGGCTTTCTCTGATGCAGCCCAAATCCCTGCACTTTTCAGGTATTTACGCAATTCATCATTTCAAAATCACGAACGGAGGAATTTCTTTGTCAACTCAATCCCAATCTATTACTGCCATGATCGATCATACGCTGCTGAAGGCGGATGCCGGACGCGCTGCCATTATCAAACTGGCGGAGGAAGCCAAGCAATACGGATTTGCTTCCGTATGCGTGAACCCAACCTGGGTCAAGACTGCTGCGGAGGTCCTGAAAGATTCTCCGGTTAAGGTCTGCACCGTAATCGGCTTCCCGCTGGGCGCCTCGGCGCCGGAAGTGAAGGCGTTTGAAGCATCCCACGCGATTGCCGAAGGCGCGGGTGAAGTCGATATGGTCATCAACATCGGCGCGCTTAAGGACGGCGACGACGGGCTGGTTCTTCGCGATATCGCCGGGGTGGTGCAGGCTGCAGCTGGCAAAGCGCTGGTGAAGGTCATTATCGAGACTTGCCTGCTCACCGAGGAGGAAATCGTGCGGGCCTGCAAGCTGTCCGTGGAAGCTGGAGCCGATTTCGTCAAAACATCGACCGGGTTCTCCACGGGCGGGGCGACCGTCGAAGCGGTGGAGCTGATGCGTAAGACGGTAGGTCCCAACGTTGGCGTGAAGGCGTCCGGCGGCGTGCGTACGCTGGCTGATGCCGAAGCGATGATCAAGGCGGGGGCAACGCGCCTTGGCACCAGTGCCGGTGTGGCCATCGCCCAAGGTCAAAGCGGCCAAAACGACTACTAAGATCAAGCGACATGAGAGAGAAACAGGGTGCTATTCCAGAGCGATTGTGGAAATAGTGCCCTTTTTTCATTTCATCCAAACTTTTTAGGTCCCCTTTCCGTTACAGGTACAGATGTCTCCCGCGGAAGGCATAACTCGATAAAATGTTCGGAAAAGAGGAAACGTATGATACAAATTGATCATTTATCCAAAAAATACACGCGCGGCGGTTTAGCGCTGGACGATGTCACTTTAACGCTAAACGAAGGGATGGTGGGTCTCCTCGGTCCCAACGGCGCCGGGAAATCATCGCTGATGCGGATCCTGGCCACACTGATGCCGCCCACTTCGGGTGAAGCGACGATCTTTGGCATCCCGCTGCGCCAGGCAGAGGAAATTCGCCGCATCATCGGATATTTGCCGCAGCAATTTCAAGTGTATCCGCAGCTTACCGGCGCGGAGTATCTGGATTATGTCGCGGTCATGAAGGGGATTACCGATAAGAAGAAGCGCAAGGCGGAGATCGAAGCGTTGTTGGAGCAAGTCAACCTGCAAGATAAGGCGCGAAAAAGAGTCCAAACCTACTCCGGCGGCATGAAACGCCGTCTTGGGATCGCCCAGGCGCTGCTTGGATCGCCGCGGGTGTTGATCGTCGACGAACCGACGGCCGGCCTGGATCCCGAGGAACGCGTGCGGTTCCGCAATCTGCTGACCCGCTTCAGTCTGGGGCGGATCGTCTTGCTGTCGACGCACATCGTGGCCGACATTGAGAGCAATTGCCGACAGATCGCCGTCCTGAATAAAGGTAAAGTGAAACTGTCCGGGGAACTGGCAGATCTGCAGCAATTCGGAAGCGGGAAGGTCTGGGAGGTTCGCCTTACCGACAGCCAATTTGCCCGGTTGGATCCGATGTCCGTCGTGTCCACGCAGCCGACCGAAGGCGGCCTGTTCTGCCGGATTATCAGCGAGTTGCCGCCGGAGGGGGCAAGCGAAGCCAAGCTGGCCTCGCCGACGCTGGAGGATGGCTACTTGGCTCTGCTCAGATCGGAGCGGATGGAAGGGGCGGCGTATGGATCATGAGTAAAGTAAGACGCCTGTTCCAATTTGAGCTTCGCCTGTTGTTTGGGAACCGTTGGCTGTTGGGAATCCTTGTGATCTTTGGGGGACTGCTGTTTTTGAATCTCAGAAATTTGCCAAACCAGGATAGCCTGTTCTTCCCACGGTCCTATACCAGCCTTACTCTGCTGCACACGATGAGCCTGGGGTTGACGATGCTGCTAGGCGTACTGATGATCCGCCGGGATATTCGCCGAACCTCCTTTGAATGGAATGCGGCGTTGCCGGTGTCCTATGTTTCTAGAATTTCAGCCAAATACGTGGCGGGAGTGTTGTATTTTACGGTGTTCACGCTGCTGGCCGGTGCCATGTTTGCCTGGGTTTCCTCGCAGACGGGCGTAGCCTCCTCGATCACCTGGTACTATACGAGCTATTATATGCTCAGCTTTGAAGTGTCCTATCTCGTTACCTTGGCGCTGGCCATGCTGCTTGCGATTTGCATCGCGAATCGGGCTGTCTATTTGATCGCTTTTTGCGCCTGGATGTTTGGGACGTTCTTTCTGGATATTTTCCTGCTCGAACGCAACAGATGGTACGTGCTGCGTACGTTCCACCTCAATCAATTGTTTGTGACCGGGGACCCCGATGCTGAAACATGGGGGATTCGTCTCATCGCAGACGATCTGGCGATATCCCGCTGGTTTGTTCTGGCGTTTACGCTGCTGCTGTTAACAGCCGGTGTGTTCCTGCTGAATCGGCTGCGTCCCACGGCTTATCAGCGCAGAAATTGGGTAGCCGGGGGATTGGCTTTGGTGCTCGCAGCGGGAACTTTTTTCCCTTATCTGTCTGTTTGGAGCGAGCGGAATCGTGACTTCTATGCCAAGTTAAACGACCCGGCCGTCCTGTCCACGGGTGATGTCCAAAGGCTGAAGGTGGAAACGATTCGGATCGACAAGTATGATATCGATCTCGAGCGGGAGCCGGATGATCGCTTAAGCATCAAGACGGTCATGGATATTCCTGCGGGGGAGTTAGCGGGACGCAGCGAGCTGGTGTTTACCTTAAATCGGACGTTCCATGTAGACCATGTCACGGTGAAGGGGGAAGCCGTTCCGTTTTCGCATGAAGGAGAGAAGTTGACGCTCAAGTTATCCGCCCCTCTGTCTGCCCATGACGCGGTTCAGGTCGAGATGGCCTACAGCGGGAAAGTGATGGATTACGTGGCCGAGGATTATACGGAGGGAGCGTATCTGGCTTTCGTCAAAGGGGAAAACGTAAGACTCCCGGGATATATCGCCTGGTATCCATTGCCGGGGGAATATCCAGTTTACGTTAAAAATACGAGCCAAAAGGCCATCAACATCGCATCAGATTTTGGCGGTTGGCTGCTGCCGTCCGCTGATTTTCGAATTACCGCGACCGGATTTGAGACCAAGCTCTACGGGAACCTGGAGCAGGTGGAGCAGACCGTGGAAGGACAAGTGTTTGAGGGCAACTCGTCGGCATTCGTGAAGTTATACGGCGGGGAGTTTGAGGAGGTGGCCAATCCGAAATTGCCGGTTCGGCTCGTGACCACCCCTTATAACGTGGGAAGAGCACAGAAGCTGCTGGAGACGTGGGCGAACGAGTACGCCTATTTTAAAAGCTGGGTTGAACCTTGGGAACCCAAGCTAGACCAGTTGCTTATGCTGCCGTTGGATGATAACCACTCGCCTGACTTGGAGAATAAGACCGGGTACTTGATCTGGCTGGTCACGGAACATGAGCAGTATACGAACATGCTGATGAATTCGATGCTGCTGGGCTCAAGCGAAGGAGAATACAACATTCTGGATGTATCAAAAGACGTGCGTCCGCAGATTCGGGCTTTGATGTGGTATATATATTTCCGGGAGCATAGAGACTTCACGGCAGAGGATCTGAAGCAAGGCGCCGGCGGCAGCCTGCTGTACAGTATAATGGAACCGAACGATGAGACCGACCCGAATCATCTTGGTTTGCAGATGGCAACGCAGGTGGCTCAAGCGCTGGATGAAGGGAAAAATAATCAGGTGAAACAGGTTCTAAACCATTTTTACGCCAAGGGGCTGGAAATCCCCCAAGTGGATGATCCTGAGGGACGGACGGGACCGATTCCGTATACCGAATGGGAACAAGTATGGAAGCAGGTGATGCATGATGATGCCGACGCCAACTAACGATCGAAGCCGAAACAGCTGGTTCCGCGGATGGACCTTGGAGCTGAAGGTGCATAAGCAACCGATTACCTGGCTGACGCTGCTGATGTTTGTGCTTTATCTGCTTGGTATTTTGTTGGGGGATCCCGAACGGCCAAGAAATGTATACTACTTCTCGGAAATGGCCATGTTCTCGGTAGCGGTGCTCCTGCCTCTGCTCTTGTTCCAGCGGGACATTGGAGGCGGCATGGAGGTTCTCGCGACGTACCCCGTGTCTTTAGGACAGCTGGTTTTCCGAAAATGGCTGCTTTCACTTCTGCTGACAGTCGGGTTAGGGGTCATTCTGATGTCGGTCTATGCGTGGTTTTTCGGGGGGATATGGACCATCCGTCATCCTTGGAACGGCGCAGAGGCTATACCGAGGGCCGAGATGAGCGTCTACTCCCTGATCCTTCAGAACCTGCCGGCTTATGTGCTGCTTAACTCTTTAACGATAGTTGGAATCGTGCTGTTTCGCCGTATATACGGCGGCTTGGTGCTTGGCTTCGCCGTCTGGGTTATGGACTCCCTTAGTTTTGGCGATTGGCTGGGCCGTTGGACGTTGTATGCGAGCTATTTAAAGAAGTCGTACTCCTTTCCACAAAATCGAATCGGCTTGTTGATCGCATCGCTGCTATTGCTTGCTTTTGCCGTTTGGTTGATGGGCAGGAGAGAACGCTGGATTAGCGCAGAAGAGGAATAACGCTCGCCTTACAGAGCCTACAGGGCAGGGCGTTTGATTGATATGGAACAACCTACTATAGAAATTAGGGGGAGGGGGAAAAACAATGATTTCGGACACGCTGTTGGCCGAGCGAATGGCTGCCGGCGATCAAGAAGCGTTCGAGCTGCTGGTAACGAGGTATCACGGGCCGCTGCTGTCCTATGTCACCAGTCAGCTCAAGGACCGGGGGAAAGCGGAGGATATCGTCCAGGAGACGTTTATCCGGCTGATTCGCCACCTGAAAAGGCATGGCGGTATGGAGCAGCTTCGCCCGTGGCTCTATAAAGTGGCGCTGAATTTGTGCCGAGATTATTGGCGCAGCGCGTCCTACCGTTCAGAGTACGCGGGGATCGACACGATTCCGGAGGATATCGATCCATCACCAAGGGCGGAGGAATTGATCGAACGGCAGGAGACGGTACAGCAGCTGGCCGAGACGATGACGATGCTTCCGGAACTGCAGCAAGAGGTCGTGCGCATGCGCTTCTTCCATGATTTAAAGCTGCAGGAAATCGCAGAGCTGCTGGAGTTGCCGCTGAGCTCCGTCAAGTCGCACCTTTATGGAGGATTGCGCAAGTTGAAGCGGGTGCTGTCACGCTCAGCAGACTCGCGGTTATCGGTTTCAGACGATGAGGTCCCTAAAATTCATGGAAAAAAGGAAAGTGAGGTGCCGATGCATGGAACGATCCATTGATAAAGAGCTGGAGCAATTGGAGCGGGAGCTGCGCGAGCCGCTGCGGCAGGCGCTGCAGCCGGGACCAACTCCGTCGGAAACCGCGGCGCTGATCCAGGCGCTGCAGCCGGAATTCGCCGCCCTTCAAGCGCAAAATGCGGCGGCATCGCTGGATTTTAATGCTGAAGTGGAACCGCCCACCTTGGGTCGGTTGCTGCGGAGTCAATTTCGTTTGAACCGCCGTTCGTTGATGTTGACGGGGGCAGCTATCTTTTTGATGCTGGTATTTTTGGTGGATCCGCGTCATCCTCTGAGCAATGGGTTGCTGGGGGATCGGGTGCCGGGATTTTTCTCTCTGATTACCCCGCTGATGCTGATCGCCTCGATGCTATACAGTTATCGCAGCTGGGATCGCGGCATGCGCGCGATCGAGAGCGTGACCCCCTACCCGCCGGCGCTGGTCATATACAGCCGCATGCTGATGATCATGGCGATGGTCGTGGGCTGGGCGCTGATCAGTTCCATCGTGGTGAGCATTCGTGTGACGACGGTCGGCGAAGCGACGTTGCCATTGATTCCTTTCTTGCTGGATTGGTTAGGGATTTCCCTGCTCATCGGAGGAGCAGCGATGTACATGTTGTTTCGTTACGGACATAAGGCGGGGGTGTGGACCGCAGTCGGCGTCTACCTTCTGTGGCTGGTTCTCTTCGACCAGATGGCGTCGATGAATCTGACTGCCGGGGCGGGGACAGGAATTGTGATGAATGCAACATGTCTGCTGGTCGGTGCCCTTCTGTTGTTCCGTTCGTATTTTCGCAGTCGGAACCTGAAGACCGCTACCGGTCAGGACGGTGTGCAGCGATGATTCGCATCGAAGGGCTGCGGGAACGCCCGATCGGCGGATTTATCCTGCAGATCGACCAATTGCAGTTGAGACCGGGGATCACCTTGCTGGTCGGGGTGAACGGAGCCGGGAAAACCACCCTGCTGGAGCTTCTGGCGACGGTAAACCTGCCGTATCAAGGGGAAATTCTCTATCAGGAGCGGTCGGCGCTGGCCGATCTGCCGCTGGTGCGCAGTCAAATCGGATACGTGCCGTCGGAGGTCGAGCTGTATGAGAATATGACGCCGCACAAGCTGCTCAATTATTTGTCTGAGCTAAAGGGTGTATTTCATTCGGAGCGTACGGAGGGGCTGCTTCGTGATTTTCGGCTGGAAGCATATCGTGACACGAAGCTCAAGCGCTTATCCGGCGGCGTGCAGCGGAGGGTCGCTCTGGCCCAGTCGCTGCTCGCTGCTCCGCGCTTCCTGCTTCTCGATGAGCCGCTAAACGGCATGGACACCGGAGAGCGGAAGCTGGCGATCGCTTATTTGAACCGGTATGCCGAAGGACGAATGGTCATCGCGGCGGTGCATGAACTCAGCGAATGGGAGGAAGCAGCGGATTATGTGCTGTGGCTAGATCAGGGAAAGGTTCGTTTTTACGGTGGAAAAACGTCCTGGATGGCAGATTTGCCCTACCGGGTATGGGAAGGGATGCTGACGCGCAAGCAATTTGATCAGTGCCCGGAGACCGGGTTGATTCAGTTTCGGGAAACGGCGGAAGGCATCTATGTCAAGCTGGTTGGGGAAGCCCCCCTCTTTCCAGAGCTCCACGAAGGGGAGCCGACGTTCGAGGATGCTTATTTTATCCGGAAATATCAACGGGTGTAGCTCAAACAGAATAATTCATATAAAAATTATCGGATTTCCTATTTTCAAATCCGAAGAGATGTGAGAGAATATGAAAAAACATTCTCGATTTCTCATGATTTCGAAGATTTGAAGGAGGAATTATCCATGTCTGAAGAGCGTCAATATGCCCCAGAAACGCTGGCGATTCACGCCGGCCAGGAGATCGATCCCACTACATACTCCCGTGCGGTCCCGCTGTACCAGACGACGTCGTATGGTTTTCGCGATACCGAGCATGCGGCGAATCTGTTTGGTTTGAAGGAATTCGGCAACATTTACTCGCGGATCATGAACCCAACCAATGACGTGTTCGAGAAGCGTGTAGCTGCGCTAGAAGGCGGCGTCGGGGCATTGGCGACGGCCTCGGGTCAGGCAGCGATCACTTTCTCCATCTTAAATATTGCCGGGGCGGGTGACGAAATCGTCTCCTCGACCTCGTTGTACGGCGGTACCTATAATCTGTTTTCCACCACACTTCCTAAGCTGGGCGTGCATGTGAAGTTCGTGGATTCCTCGAATCCGGAGAACTTCCGAGCTGCGATTACCGACAAGACGAAGGCGCTTTACGCCGAGACGATCGGCAACCCGAAGGGCGATGTGCTGGATATCGAAGCGGTCGCGGCGATTGCCCATGAGCACGGAATTCCGCTGATCGTCGACAATACGTTCCCGAGCCCGTATTTGCTGCGTCCAATCGACTTCGGGGCGGACATCGTTGTGCACTCGGCGACGAAGTTTATCGGCGGGCACGGCACTTCGATCGGCGGCATCATCGTCGACAGCGGAAGATTCGACTGGGCGGCCAGCGGGAAATTCCCAGGCTTGACCGAGCCGGATCCAAGCTACCACGGCGTTGTATATACGCAAGCTGTAGGTCCGCTTGCTTACATTATTAAGGCTCGCGTTCAGCTGCAGCGCGATCTCGGCGCTTCGTTGTCGCCGTTTAATGCGTGGCTGCTGCTGCAAGGGCTGGAAACATTGCATCTGCGCGTGGAACGTCACAGCCAGAACGCCCTGAAGGTGGCGCAATATCTGGAATCGCATGAGTTGGTCGAATGGGTCAGCTATGCAGGATTGCCAAGCCACCCATCCTATGAACTGGCACAAAAATACTTGCCGAAAGGACAAGGCGCGATCCTCACGTTTGAAATCCGCGGCGGCGTGGAAGCCGGTCGCAAGCTGATCAACAGCGTGAAGCTGTTCTCGCATCTGGCCAATGTCGGCGATTCGAAGTCGCTGATCATTCATCCGGCCAGCACAACGCACCAGCAGTTGACGGAAGCGGAGCAACTGGCCGCGGGCGTTACGCCGGGGCTAATCCGCTTGTCCGTAGGGACGGAATCAATCGACGACATCCTGTATGATTTGGAGCAGGCAATTGCTGCGAGCCAGGCCTAATACGGTGAATATAGAAGCCGCTGAACCGGAGTTTGTTTGTCCGGTCAGCGGCTTTTGTTCGTGTGTGAACAAGGGCTGCGCTGTGAATCTAAAATCGAGGTCAACAGGTGTTTACAAAATGGAAATATCGGCATACAATAGAGTCAAAAGTTTCTCTTAACCAAAATTATTGTCCTGATTCAACAATGATTATCGTTCTCATTTGTGAGCTGCTCCGGGAAGATCCCGGGGCAGCTTGCGCCATTTTTAGGGGGTTAACAATAATATTCATTCTCATCTTGACCGCCTGTATAAGGAGGAGTTTATCATGGAAGTCGCCCATCGAAGAACCTTGCCGGAAGTGAATCAAACCGCCCATCAACCTAACCCGGGCGGGAAGCGGCGGTTGAATTGGAAGCGGCTCTTCAGCCACCGGGAGCTGCTGCTCGCGCTAGGCAGCGGCGGGTTGATGCTTACCGCATGGGTCTGGGGGATGCAGGGGATGATGCCTTGGATCTCCGTCGCGCTGTATATTGCTGCGTATGCGGTGGGGGGTTATGTGAAAGCCCGGGAAGGCTTAATCACTTTAATCCAAGAGCGGGATTTGGATGTCAATTTGCTGATGATCGCGGCGGCGTTGGGTGCTGCCTCGATTGGCTATTGGAATGAAGGAGCGATGCTCATCTTCATCTTTGCGTTAAGCGGCGCTCTGGAGTCGTTCGCCAGCGAACAGAGCCAGAAGGACATCTCAGCGCTGATTGCGATGAAGCCGGAAACAGCGCTTCGCGTTGGCGGAGATGGGATGGAGCTGGTGCCGGTGGAGGCGCTGGCCGTGGGCGACCTGCTGCTGGTGAAGCCCGGGGAGGTGATCCCGGCAGACGGGGTCATTCGCACCGGAAGCTCTGCGGTGAATCAATCCGCCATCACCGGAGAATCGATCCCGGTGGATAAACAGCCGGGAGACGGAGTGTATGCCGGAACAATTAATGGAGAAGGGGCGATTTATGTAGAGGTGTCCAGCCCGGCGGAAGGCACCTTGTTCGCCAAAATTATCACCCTTGTGGAGCAGGCTCAGCAGGAGGTGCCGGGAACGCAGCGGTTTATTCAGCGGCTGGAGGGCATTTACGCCAAGACCATTGTGGCGGCAACATTGGGCCTAATCCTGCTCACACCGTGGTTGCTTGGATGGAGCTGGTCGTTTGCTTTTTACAAGGCGATGGTGTTTCTTGTCGTGGCTTCCCCGTGCGCGATTGTGTCGTCGGTGATGCCGGCGATGCTCTCGGCGATGTCGAAGAGCGCCCGCAAAGGCGTGCTGTTCAAAGGCGCAGCACATATGGACCACCTGGGCAGCGTTCGGGCCGTTGCGTTGGATAAAACCGGGACGCTGACGGAAGGCTCGCCGGTGGTCACCGGGCTGTACACCGTCGAAGGCGTTGACCCGCGGGAGGTGCTGGCTGCCAGCGCTGCGGCAGAGAGCCTGTCGGAGCATCCGCTGGCTCAAGCGATCGTACGCAAAGCACAAGCCGAGGGGCTGCCGATCGACGGGGCCGAGGAACTGCGGGCGCTTCCGGGCTGGGGCATCGAAGCGAAGGTCAGCGGCGCGATGTGGCGCATCGGCAAGGCGGGCGCTGGCGACTCGCTGCTGCCAGGACCGCTGGCTGAGCAGCTGCGCGAGTGGATCGCCGAGGGGCACACCGTCTCCGTCATTCAACGGGACGGGGAGTACATCGGCCTCATCGCGCTCCGCGACGAGGTGCGCCCGCAGGCCAAGGCGGCCATCGCCCGGCTGCACGAGCTGGGGGTCGCCGTCGCGATGTTGACCGGCGACCGCAGCGTAACCGCCCATGCGCTGGCCAAGGAGATCGGCGTGGACCTCGTGTACGCCGATTTGCTCCCGCAGGAGAAGGTCGCGCATGTCAAGGCGCTGCGGGAGCGATACGGCAGCGTCGCGATGGTTGGCGACGGCGTAAACGATGCGCCGGCGCTCGCAGCCGCAAGCGTGGGCATCGCCATGGGCGGCGGCGGCAGCGGGGCCGCGCTGGACGTGGCCGATGTCGTGCTGATGAACGACAGCATCGAGCGGATTGCAGAGACGATCTCGCTTGCCCGGCGCGCTCGGCAGATCGTGAAGCAGAATCTGGTGTTTGCGGGTGCGGTGATTCTGATGCTAATCGTAAGCAATTTTGCAGCGGGCATCCCTTTGCCGTTTGGTGTTGTAGGTCATGAAGGCAGCACGTTACTGGTGATATTAAACGGGCTGCGGCTGCTTCGGTAGCGATCTTCACCATTCCTTCATTTAACCTTCACCAAACCTATCCATTACTAAGATTGACAGATTCCTGCAACGTTCACATAATTAGAATCAAGCAATCTTATATCTATAATTTGGGAGAATCCATTTGAAAGGATTTGAGGATATGTACAAATCAATAATTATCGGAACCGGACCAGCCGGGTTAACCGCTGCAATATATCTCGCTCGCGCGAACATGAATCCACTGGTAATTGAAGGCCCGCAGCCTGGCGGTCAATTAACAACAACTACGGAAGTTGAAAATTTCCCAGGGTTCCCGGATGGGATCATGGGCCCGGAATTGATGGATAATATGCGCAAGCAAGCCGAACGTTTTGGCGCTGAATTCCGCATGGGCTGGGTGAACAGTGTAGACCTGAGCCAACGTCCGTTTAAATTGCAGGTTGAAGGAATTGGTGAGCTCGTGACCGAGACGCTGATCTTGTCGACAGGGGCAACGGCTAAATACCTGGGTATCCCGGGCGAAGAGGTGAACGTTGGACGCGGCGTAAGCACGTGCGCAACCTGTGACGGTTTCTTCTTCCGCAACAAGGAGATTATCGTCGTTGGCGGCGGCGACTCCGCCATGGAGGAAGCCGGCTTCCTGACCCGCTTTGCTACGAAAGTGACGGTGGTGCATCGCCGCGATGAGCTTCGCGCCTCGAAGATTATGCAGGATCGCGTCCGCAGCAACGAGAAAATCGAGCTGGCTCTCAACCGCACACCGCTTGAAGTTATCGCTGGGGAACAAGGGGTTACCGGCTTGAAAGTGCGCAACAACGCAACGGGCGAGGAAGAAGTCATTCCAGCCAGCGGCGTATTCGTGGCGATTGGCCATCAACCGAACACCTCGTTCTTGGGCGGCCAAATCGAGCTGGATGCCAACGGGTACATTGTGGTGAAGCCAGGCACTTCCGAGACTAACGTTCCGGGCGTCTTCGCCTGCGGCGACGTCCAGGACAACCGCTACCGTCAAGCGATCACGGCGGCTGGAAGCGGCTGCATGGCAGCGATCGATTGCGAGAAATTTATCGAAAGCATGGAGCATGAGCAAGCGGCAGCTGCTGTAAAATAAGCAATAGCCAAACGGCGATACAGGAAGGGCCTGTATCGCCGTTTTCTTTTGCAGAGTTATAAAATGATTACGCTTCCTAGATTAGATAAATAGTCCGGCAATCAGTTGGAATACGAAGTATCCCAACACTCCGCCGCCGATTAAGGCAAGGCCCGCCCGCTTGCGGCCCTGGAACAGTCGAAGTACACCGAGGCTCACCATAGGCGCCACAATCAACAGAAAAAACATGACAGCCAAAAATAATTCCACCGAAATATCCGAAATATTGACGATAGTCATCCAATCGATTCTCCATTCCTACGGAAGTCCGAAAAATTATGCAATGACATTTATCACATTATTTATGATTTTATTATACATAAGCCCAGCTTTCATTTGTAGAAGCTGATTGTGAATTTTAGGAAACAGATTTTCGTGGAAATCTCGAAGGAATCGACTTAAGGAAGTTGTCCAAATCCGGATTTGCATCGACAAAACTAGTAAGCTTTTGCAGGAATGGCTGTGTTACAATGGGCTTGATCGTAAGTTTGGCAGCAATCGTTTGTGCAGCTTGACCAGAAGGTGAGGGAAGCCAGATGCGAAAGAAAATCGGGAGACTTTCAAAAGGTTGGCTCATAACCGGGGTGATCGGCGGTTTCCTGCTAAGTGCTGAACCCCTTGCATGGATTGCGGTCCCGGTGCAAGCGGCAGCGGAGCCGGCGACGGTCACCACGACCAAGCAATTGCAGGCGAAGCTGGCGCAAGGGATGGAGGCGCGGAACCCAACGATTACCTTGAAATATAAGGGGTCGACCCAAAATTTGGAGAAGCAGCTGAAGCAAGCGGTGAACGATGCGCTGGAAGCTGATCCGTACACGAAATATATCGTGGATCGTTACGTCTACTCCTGGCGAGGGACGACGAGCTCGGCCAAAATCACCCTGCAGGTGCATTACCGTGAAACCGCTGAGCAAACGGCTTACGTCCGCCAAAGGGTGAAGAACATCCTGAAGCAGCTGATCCAACCGGGAATGAACAACCATCAGAAAATCAAAGCGATTCATGATTATGTCGTGTTGAACTTGAAGTACGATACCGATCTACAGAAATATACCGCTTATGAAGGGCTCAAAACCGGGGAAGCGGTATGTCAGGGCTACGCCTTGTTGACTTACGAGTTGCTGAAGGAAGCCGGGATTGAGAACCGACTAGTCGAAGGGACAGCGGGGGGCCAGCTGCATGCATGGAACCTCGTGCGTCTCGACAACCGCTGGTACCATTTGGACACGACCTGGGACGACCCGGTTCCTGATGTGCCTAAGCGTGTGAATTATACGTATTACTTGCGAACCGATGAGCAGATGAGGCAGGATCATGTCTGGAAGGCGGCCGATTATCCTCGGGCATCCGTTCCTTATATTCAAACCTTGCAGGCGTTAATTGAGGCTGGCGGGGAGAAAAAGCACACTTATCTCGCCCTGAAGACCGCGCTGGGGTATGACTTATATGATGCCGATGCGTCCGTGTCCAATACCAAAGAAATCGCGGAGCGAGTGAAGGCCGGGATGAAGGAAGGAAAAGCGACAGTGACCGTGCGTTACGCCGGTTCGGATGAGCAGCTGCTGGAGGACTTGACCGGGCTGTACAATTTAGGCATCCGAAATATCCGTTACCTGATGCAGCCTTTGGATGGGACGAATGATTTGCGGGTGGAGATTCATTGGGAATAAGTTTTGAAAAAAATAACGAGCAAGGAACACAGACATCTCCTGTCTGATGATCCTTGCTCGTTTTGTTTATCTTTACTTGCTGCCTCCGCGATCACGGCCGGCCATCTGCTGCCAGACGGTTCCGGCGGCTTGCTCGCCGGACTCGATCCGCTCGACGGCCATGCGCGCTTGCAGACCGACCTCGAACTCAGGGTCGTCCACCGCTGCGCGCAGCGCCTCCAAGGCATCATCCGTGCCGACCTCGTATAGGAAGCGGGCCGCGCGCCAGCGGACCAGCTTGCTGCTGTCCGACAGCGCGGCGATCATCGGCCCTGTGGCTGCCGGATCGCCGATGTCGGACAGCGTGTCGCCGGCGGTGCGCCGCACGGCGGCGGAAGAGTCGCGCAGCGCCTCATACAGCAGCTCCATCGCCTCCGGCGTCCGCAGATCGCCGAGATACACGACGGCGAGCCGGCGGAGCTGCATTTGCGGATCGCGCAGCGCCTCCGCCAGCAACGGCAACGCCTCTTCGGTTGGCTGCTGCAGCGACTCCAGTGCGGCGTAGCGCACGCGCCAATCGGGGTCCTTCATCCGCTCGCGGATTTCGTCCAGGCTCAGCGCGCGCCGCTGCTCGACGAACTCCGTCTCGCTGCGGCCATGGGCGATCGCTTGCTCGACGATGCCTTTCAGCCGCTCCGGCGGAAAGGCCGCCTCCAGCTCCTGCTCGATCTCGCGGGCAATGTCCGGCAGCTCGCCGTAGCGCACGCCGTAGTCCACGAGCTTGCGCTCCTTGATCAGCGTGGCACTGGCCACCTCAGTGACGGCGTTCACGAACCGCTCGGACAACGAGATCCGTTCCTCTTGGTTCCCCGCCTTCACCCGAATTTGCATCGGGATGCCCCGGAAGAACTGCACGAATACCTGGGCTTCCCCAAATCCCGAGGCTTCCCCGCTCTCCGGACTCCAGGCTGATTCGACGCCTTCCTGTCCGAACTGCTTCTGCACTTCGGACAAGATCGCCGCCCAATCGGCGCTGCCTTTCCGATCCAAAGCGACAAAATCAGCGGTGTGGAATACGCTTTTGACCCCAGGGATCTGCAGCAATCCGCGAATCCAAGCAGGGGCGGAGCGTTCGTTGTCCCGTGTATATGTTTTCCGAATCCCCGGCTCCAGGCTTTCATCCAAATGGAGTTTCATCGTATTTGGGCTGGGGGTCGGTTCGATAAAGACGATCTTCATAGATCATCACGACTCCTTTCTATTAGGTAAGGACTTAATCCAATCCTTGATGGTTTAATTTTAAACTTTTCGTGTCTATTGTACCTCAATGCGGCCTATTGCCCAACCCTTACAGGAATAAAAAGGAACATCCGCGACACACTAAATGGGCAAGGAGGCGAAGGCATGTTCCGAAAACAAGAGCGAACTCTGGCGATCGTATGTCTCATCGTGGCTGTGATCATGTTGTATGCCTTTATCAAAAGCGTGATTCGCTTCCTCCATTACTTCTCTTGAAGGAGCTTCGTTATGACACATCTTGACCCGGTCACGTTAAGCCGGATGCTTACCGGGCTGACCTTGTTTGTACATATCATTTTTGCATCGATTGGCGTGGGCGTACCGCTGATGATCGCACTGGCGGAGTGGCGGGGCATTCGCGCGAACGATCCGCATTATACGATGCTGGCTCGTCGCTGGGCTCGCGGCTTCGTCATCTCCGTGGCGATTGGAGTCGTGACCGGGACGTCTATCGGCTTGCAGCTGAGCCTGCTTTGGCCTACCTTTATGCGCGTCGCCGGGCAGGCGATTGCGCTGCCGCTGTTTATGGAGACCTTCGCCTTTTTTGTGGAGGCGATTTTCCTGGGGATCTACTTTTATACATGGGATCGCTTCAAAAATAAAGGGCTGCACCTGCTCCTGTTAGTTCCGGTGGCCATCGGTTCTTCCGCCTCCGCCTTCTTCATCACCACGCTGAACGCCTTCATGAACACACCGCAGGGATTCACCCTCAAAAATGGGGTCATTGCCGACTTCCGTCCGCTGGTCGCGATGTTTAACCCGGCCACGCCAACCAAGGTGTCCCATGTCCTGGCTTCTTCGTATACGGCCAGCGCGGGAATTCTGGCGGGCATCGCGGCGTTTAGTTTGCTGCGCGGCCGGGATCACGTTTATTTCAAAAAGGCGCTGAAGCTGACCGTGATGTCTGCCTTCGTATTTGCTCTGGCGACGGCGGTGATTGGGGATTTCTCCGGCAAGTTTCTGGCTAAGTACCAGCCGGAGAAGCTGGCGGCCGCGGAATGGCATTTTGAAACGATGGAACGGGCACCGCTGATTTATGGCGGCGTCCTGGATGAAGCGGGAAATGTCAAATACGCGCTGAAAATCCCGTATGCGCTTAGCATCCTTGCCGGTAACTCGCCAAATACCCGGGTCATCGGGTTAGAGGAGTTCCCGGAGGATGAGCGTCCGCCTTTGCTGATCCATTATATGTTTGACCTCAAGGTGACGATCGGGGCGCTGCTCGTGCTGATTCCGTTCCTGTATTTGCTTCGGCGCTACTTGCCCGGCGGCAAAACGAAGGTTCCGGTCTGGCTGCTGATCGGCATTCTGGCGCTGGGACCGCTGGCGATGGTTGCCATCGAGCTCGGCTGGATGTTCGCCGAGTTTGGCCGTCAGCCGTGGATCATCCGGGGGTATATGAAGGTGGGGGAAGCCGCCACCACCTCGAAAAGCGTTGGCCCGATGCTGCTGATGTTCGCTGTGCTGTATCTGGTCCTGTGCCTTTCCTGCGTTTACGTATTATCCCGGATGTTCCGCAACAAGGATGTGCTCACCGAGCTGCGGCAAGCCGGGCTTGAGGGAGGAGACGCGAAATGAGCTATGAGCTGGTCGGCATTACGGTGTTGTGGACGTTTCTGTTTGGTTATTTGATCGTCGCCTCCGTTGATTTTGGGGCCGGATTTTTCAGCTATTACAGCGTGATCACCGGCCACGAAAACAAAATCCACGACATTATTCAAAGGTACCTGTCACCGGTGTGGGAAGTGACCAACGTGTTTTTGATCTTTTTCGTCGTTGGGTTGGTCGGGTTCTTTCCGGATTCCGCGTACTATTACGGCACGGCGCTGCTGATTCCCGGCAGCTTGGTGACCGTGCTGCTTGCCTTGCGAGGCGCTTATTACGCGTATAACACCTATGGCGCGAGCCAAGCGAACAACAAAACGTATATGGCGATCTACGGGGCGACGGGTTTGCTGATTCCGGCGGCCCTTTCGACGATCTTGGCGATTTCGGAGGGCGGAATTATCGGCGAGCGCGACGGGAAGGTTGTGTTGGATTGGGCAGCCTTCTTTGCGAATCCGTATACTTGGTCGGTGATTCTGTTGGCATTGGTGTCGGTGCTGTATATTTCGGCGATGTTTCTTGCTTTTTATGCAGATAAAGCGGAGGATCAGCGGGCTTTCGGAGTCCTGCGCGGGTATGCCTTGCTGTGGAGCGGGCCGACGATTCTCGCCTGTGTATTCGCCTTTTTTCAGATCAATCGGCAAAATCCGGAGCACTTCGCACATATGTTGGATATTGCGTGGATGTTTATCGCGTCTCTGATTTGTTATCTGGGGGCCGTCTTCTTGATGTGGAAAAAACGGCGGCTCGGCTGGTCCTTCCTGCTGGTCATGCTGCAGTTCGGGTTCGCTTGGTACGGCTATGGCCGCAGCCACCTTCCCTATATTCTCTATAAGCAGGTGAGCATCTATGAGAGCTTTACGAACGAGACGATGGCTGTCGCTTTAATCACCGCATTTGTCGCGGGATTGTGTATTCTCATTCCTTCCTTGTTTTTGCTGATGCGGTTATTTTTGTTTGATGCCAAATATGTAAGAGGCAATTCGCCGGGGAAAGGGTGAAGGGAATGGAATGGTTTATGATGATGATCGCGCCGGAGTTGGTGGTCGCTGGGGCGGTTCTTTTCTTATTTCTCTATGCCTGGAAATATAAGGATCGGGTCGATTGACCCATAAAATTTGGGTTTAGGCCGGGGATTGGTCTAGAATGAATGATAGAGAGAGCGAAAGTAATGCGGAGAGGAGTCACTGGAGCGATGCCAAGAAGAATGCGCTACAACAACCTCGATAATGTCAGCACCGACAAAACGTTAAAGCAATTTAAGCAGCTTCGGGAAGAACGGCGCAGAAAAAAGAAGGACTATTCCTTCCTGATTCCCAATAAGCCGCCGGAGCTCGATTATTTGCAGGCGAACCGGGAAGAGAGCACGATTACGTGGATCGGTCATTCGACGTTTCTGATCCAATATCAAGGGTTGAATATCGTTACCGATCCCGTCTGGGCGATGCGGATGGGATTTCAACGCCGGCTCACCGAGCCGGGAATCCCCATTCATCAACTGCCGCCCATCGATGTGATCTTGATATCTCATTCCCATTATGATCATATGCATTTTGCTTCGATTCGTCGGATTTATCACAAAGATACGACTATCATTGTCCCAGTTGGTCTGGGGCGGAAAATGTGGCGGAAAGGGTTCTACAACGTCCATGAAATGAGCTGGTGGGAACGGATAAGGATTGGGGAGGTAGACATCTCCTTTGTCCCGACTCAGCACTGGACGCGCCGCACGCCATTTGATACGAATACGTCTCATTGGGGCGGCTACGTCCTGGAGCCGGTGCCAAGCGAGGCGGAGAAGAAACCGCCGGTCATTTATTTTGCCGGAGACAGCGGTTATTTCCGCGGATTTGCCGAAATCGGCGAACGCTATCAGATCGATGTGGCGTTGCTGCCGATCGGCGCTTATGAGCCGGAATGGTTCATGACCAGCCAGCATACGACGCCGGAGGAGGCGCTGCAAGCGTTCGTTGACGTCAAGGCGAAGCTGATGATTCCGATGCATTACGGCACCTTCCGGCTCGCCGATGATACCGCGCAGGAGGCGCTGGACCGTTTGGAGAAGGAGCGGGTCCGCTTAGGCTTCTCCGAGGAGACGATTCGACTGCTGCATCACGGGGAAACGCTGCGATTGCCAGAGGAGTAACAGGCTGCTCTAGCTGCTTTACACGCGAACAGCAAACTGCTCCATCAGATTCCGCAAACTGAGCTTGGCGGTGCTAGGCAGCACGATGTCGGCTTTTGGGAACTGCTTGGCATCGCCGATGGCGACAGCGAACATGCCCGCTGCCTTAATCGCGTCGACTCCGGAAACAGCGTCCTCCACGCCGATGCAGGCCGACGGCTCTACCTTAAGCTGGGCCGCCGCAGTCAGGAAAATCTCCGGATCCGGCTTATTGTTCTTTAAGCGGGTGACGTCCACAGTCACATCAAACCAGCTGGTCACGCCCAGACCGTCCAAGACGGTTCGGGCGTTTTTGCTGGCGGAGGCGATCCCGGTCTTAATCCCGGCCTCCCGCAGTTCGGTGAGGAATTCCGAAATTCCCGGCAACAGGTCGGCTGGGGTGATTTTTTCGATTAACTTGACGTAAAGGTTGTTCTTGCGTGTTGCCAGTTCCTCCATCTCCACATCGCTGTATTGAACGGGAGTTGTTGCTTGGCTGAGCAACAGCTTCAAAGAATCAAGGCGGGACACGCCCTTCAGGTTTTCATTAAACTCGCGTGTAAAGGGTATGTTCAACTCTTCGGCAATGGCTTTCCACGCTTGGTAGTGATACTCGGCGGTGTCCGTAATGACTCCGTCCAAATCAAAGATGACTGCTTGCAAAGATTTCATTTTAACCGCTCCTTCTTAACTCTGTAATTCAAGGGTTGCCAACGGGCGAGAAACCGCGCGATCTGGATGCAATGTCAAGGTTTCCCCGTACAATTGCAGGTCGATGGCTTCGCCTTCGATCAGCTCCAAGATGACGTCTTCTTTTTCAATTCGCACGGAGATCAGGCGGTCGCGGAACGTCAGGCGGAAGGCATATTGCTCCCAATCCCGCGGAATCGCCGGGGCCAGGGACAGACCGCTTTCTTTCAGCCGCATGCCGGCAAAGCCGTACACGATCGACATCCAAGTTCCGCCCATGTTCGCCAAATGCAAACCATCTTTCGTATTGCCATGTGTGTTGTCCAGATCCAACCGCGCCGTTTCAATGAAATACTCATAAGCTTTGTCCAAATTGCCGATCTTGGCCGCCATGATGCTGAAGATACACGAGGACAAGGAGGAGTCATGGGTCGTAATCCGTTCGTAATAATCGTAGGAACGGCGGATCGTCTCCAGGGACTGCTCGTCCTCCAGCAAGAAATGGGCCAGCACGGTGTCCGCCTGTTTGCACACTTGGTACCGATAAATGGTCAACGGATGGTAGTGCAGCAACAGCGGATAGTTTTCTTTTGGCGTATTGGCAAAATCCCAAACCGCCTTGCGCAGGAATGTATCATCCTGCGGATTGATGCCCAGCGCTTCATCATACGGCAGGAACATCGCTGCTGCTGCCGCTTCCCAAGCCGCGATTTCGTCGTCCGTGACGCCAAGCTTCTCGCACAGCGTATGATAGCCAGCAGGATCGTAGTCCTTCAGGATCGCGCAGCTTTTGGCCGCCCATTTCAAATTATGCTTGGCCATTGCATTGGTATAGTAGTTGTTGTTCACGCAGCAGGTATATTCATCCGGCCCGGTGACTTCATCAATGTGAAAGGCTCCGTTGTATTCATGACCGATCTCGGCCCATAACCGCGCCGTTTCGATCAGCACTTCCGCACCGTAATTCAGCAGGAAATCCCGATCCTGCGTAGCAAGGTAGTATTGCACATAGCTGTAGGCGATGTCTGCGCTGATATGATATTGCGCTGTACCCGACGGGAAGAACGAGGAGCATTCGGTCCCTGAAATGGTGCGCCAAGGGAACAACGCGCCTTTGCGGTGTCCCATTTCCCGGGCTCTCGCTCTGGCATCGTCCAGGATGGAGTAACGGTACAAGAGCAGCTGACGGGCCAGCTCAGGCTGAGTCATCAAAAATACGGGGAACATATAAATCTCTGTATCCCAAAAGTAATGGCCTTCGTATCCTTCTCCGCTTAAGCCTTTGGCGGCGATGTTGCTGTACTTGTCCCGACCGGCGGATTGCAGCAACTGGTACAGGTTGAAGCGGATGCCTTCCTGCAGCTGATCGTCGTTCTGAATGATAACGTCAGCTGATTTCCAGTAATCGTTCAGATATGCCGTCTGCTCAGCAAGCAAATCGCTAAAGGATAAGTTGGACAGGCGCTCATGCAGGTCAAACGCCTGCTCCAGGAATCTTTCACCATGGCGGAGCGTGTCCGTATATACGTTGAATTTGGCAAATTCAACCGTTCCGTTCAAAGTAAAGGTTGCCGTATAAACGATTTCCCCCGGCTTGGTATCCAGCGTGATCGCTGCATCGGCAGTTAACTGATGGCGGGTGACGCATGCAGCTCTCATTTTGGAAACCATCGTTCCGTCCACGACGTAGCTGTAATCGCCTCGCGTTCCGTTGTCCACCACCGTCATCCGTTCCGCATGGCCTGCTCCAACCCGCGGATCGTTGGGATTGGTGTAGTTCTTGACGTTCCCATTTAGCGTAGAGACGATTTTGACTGGTCCGTTAAAATTGATCGGCTCCAGCTTGATATGAATAGCAAACAATTCACGGTGCGTAAAGGAGACGAGACGGCGGAAGGTTAGACGCACTTCTTTGCCAGTTGGAGATGTCCAATGCACGCTTCGCTCCGAGAATCCCTGATCCATATGCAACGTCCGTTGAAATTCCGTGAATGTGCCCTGATCCAGACGGAACGGCTCTTCCTCCTCGCCGAAATAGATCAGCACCGTTTGAGCATCGATGTTGTTCACCAGTTTCTGTTGTGTTTCAGGAAAAGCAAACAGCTTCTCGCCATAAGGAACCTCAATCACATCGTGGAATGCGTTGAGGTAAGTGCCGCGAATGCTGGTCATTTGCTCGCCGTAGCCTTCTTCAAAGTTGCCTCGCACCCCCAAATACCCGTTGCCCAGTGCAAAGATACTTTCCATATTCAACAGCTCAGGCTGTGAAACGTCCGAATTCGTTATTTTCCAAGTCATGGTTGTTCGATCCCTCCAAGTTGTTATGATTGAATTTTAGAACCGAAAGCGATAATGTAATACTAAATTCTTTAGATTTTTGTCAAAATTTTTAGGTGGGATAAAGATGAACTTTCAACAAGGTCAAGCTTATTATCAATCATCAAAAATGCAGGTACTTCAGGATCGTTTTGTTCATCCACCGGTAGACTACGAACAGGAACTGCTGGAAGCGATCCGGATGGGCGACGAAGCCACAGCCCTTCAGGTGATGCGGAAGATCAACGAGCTTGAAGGGGCGGTGCTGGCCACCTATCCGCTGCGCTCCAAAAAAAATGCTCTCATCGCCTCCTGCACTTTGTTTACAAGAGCCATCATTCAGGGCGGGGTCGATCCGGAGATTGCTTTTCACCTAAGTGATACTCTAATATTGGAGATCGAAAAGCTGAACGATCTTGAAGCGCTGGCCCAATTCGAATACGAAATGCTGGTGCAGTTCGTGATGACCATTCAGCGGGAGAGAGAAGAACTGCCGTACTCTCATCTGGTGAAGCTGGCGATTCATTATATCCGGCAGCATATTTTTGACGATTTGACCTTGCCGTATATTGCGGATCACCTCGGTGTACATCCCAGTTATTTGTCCGATCGTTTTCGCCGGGAAACCGGCGTGCCGCTGATGAAATATATTAACAGCCGTAAGATAGAAGAGTCGAAGTACATGCTTATCTATACGAACCGCTCCATTTCCGAAGTCGCATTCCATTTTAAATTTTGCAATCAGAGTTACTATACCCGATTGTTTAAGGAATTTGTCGGGATGACGCCAAAGCAATTTCGTACCAGCGGAGCGGGGAGATCCATACTGGAGAGATCATAATGATAATAAAATTCATCCGGCAGAAACTGTCACAGCTGAGTTTGGAGAAGAAACTGATCGCTGCCTTTTCTGTCTTTATCTTGATCCCGCTCACTTTGGTCGCCGGGATTGTGTCATGGATATATGTTAACAACAACCGTAACGTGATGCTGGATGCGGCGGTGGAGAACAACAAGCAGATCGTGACCAATATTGATACGTCCCTGCAGCCGCTGCAAAGGTTGTCTATGTTTCCCATTCAGGAGCAAAGCGTGTACCAAATTATGAAGAAGGACTACAACCAAGTCCCTTATCCGTTGCTGGAACGCGGCAGGGACTTCGATAAGGTGAACGGATTGATTCAAAGCGGGATCATGCTATATTCTGATTTGGTGGATTCGGTCGTTATTTACCATGAGCATGATCAGTCGATTATCGGCCGCAGCACCCGTGAGTATATCAATTATCAATATTTCAAAACCACCTATTTGCAGGAGCCGTTTATCCGCAAAATTAGAGAAGGGAACGGGCAGTTTATCACGACCGGCATTCATTACGATGAGCTGCTATCGCCGCACCGACTTCCGGTTGTATCCGCGGGCCGAGCTATTATGGACCCGTATACGAAGGAACGACTCGGATTTATTGTCTTCAACATTTCTGCGGACAAGCTGAAGACGTTGTGGAGTAATACGGCGTTCGCGGAAGCATCCAACTTCTATTTGCTGGATGAAGATCAGCGAATTATCCAAAGCTCCAATGGCGGGGAGATTGGCAAAGCGGCTTCCGCCGCGTTTGGGAGCGGCTTTCAGGAGGAGCCGTCCGGCCGGACCGGTACGACCCGAATGTGGATTAATCAAAAGCTGTATCTGATCTCTTCTCCGTCTCAGGTGGCCGAATGGCATGCGGTGACATTGATTGCAAAGGACGACATCTACTCCATTGTGTACCAGTTGGTTGCCATTATGGCTGGTACGCTCTTGCTGCTGCTAATCCTGTCGATCCTGATCTCCCTGCGGATCGCAGCGCGAATTCTAAAGCCATTGGCCGTGCTGAACCGCAAAATGAAGCTGGTCGCCCAGGGCCAACTTGATGTCCGGTTCGATACGCAGCAAAGCGATGAGGTTGGGGTAATCAGTAGTACGGTTGATCTAATGCTGCAGGAAATTCGCAGTTTGATTACGCGGATTTACGAGAAGGAGGAAGAGAAGCGCAAGCTGGAGATGGACGCGCTGCAATCGCAAATCCGCCCGCATTTTATTTACAATACGCTGAATGTTATCAAGTGGATGGCTAAAGTCCAGGGCGCATCCGGAATTGAGGAGGCGCTGCAAGCCTTCGCATCCGTGATGAAGTTTAGCATGAAGACGGATGAGAACTTGGTGCTCATCGCTGAGGAAGTCGGATTTGTCCAAAGCTATGCCAAAATCCTGGATTTCCGGTACTTCAACAAGTTTGAGGTGACCTATTCGATTGATCCAGCAGTTATCGAGTATCAAACCTTGAAATTCCTGATTCAGCCCCTGGTGGAAAATGCGATTTTTCATGGCTTTGAGGGAATTGATTATAAAGGCATGCTGAACATTTCCATTTATGAACGGCAAGGCGACTTGTACGTGGAAGTCGCGGACAACGGCCGGGGGTTCCCGGAAGAAGGCGAGTTACAGGCCAAGCCGGGATATAAGAAAGTCTCCAGAGATGGGTTTAACTCGATTGGCCTTCAAAATATTCGAAGCCGGATTCGGCTGCACTTTGGACCGGGTTATGGCTTATGGATTGCTCCCGGAAGGCAGGGAGGAACGGTGGCGCTGATACGCGTTCCAGTCATTCGAAATGATACGGCAGGGGGAAGGGACAGCAAATGAGAATGTTGATTGTAGACGATGAGCCGCTGGTGCGAATCGGCATTAAATCGGCGATCGACTGGCAGGCCCAAGGCGTGGAGATCATCGGCGAAGCCGGAGATGGAGATGAGGCGTTGCGGCTCATCGTCAGCGAGCAACCGGATGTTGTGCTGCTGGACATCAAGATGCCGAGAATGGACGGGCTTGAAGTGCTGCGCCGGATTAAAGAGCAGGAGCTGCCCGTTAAAGTGGTGGTCCTGAGCAGCTTTGACGATTTCGGGTTTGTGAAGGAAGCGATGAAGCTCGGGGCGCTCGATTATTTTCATAAACCGGACATGAATGACCGGGAGTTGATTGGCATGCTGCAGAATATCCGGGAGCAACTCGGAATGTCCGCTCCTTCGCACTCTCCAAAGGTGACCAATCACAAGGAACAGGTGCTTATCGGCTTGCTGAACGGGACGGGCACCCGGCATGAGCTTTCGGAAACGCGGTTGAAAGAAGGCAATATCTACGTCGTGTTGTTCAAAATCAAAAACTATGACAAGGTGCTGCAACGATACAGCGAATCGTCGCAGACCGTCCTTGGGAACACCGTGCAAAATATGGTGAACGAAGTCGTTTCGGCGGAGCGGGAGATCGAGTTCCTGCCATTAACCGAGCGGATGTACGCTCTTCTGATCAGCAACAGCGAACTGAAGAGTCTGCTTGCTTCGCTAACGCGCGTGAACGACATCGTGCAGCGGATCAGTTCGACGCTGAAGCGTTTCGTAAATATCGATATTGTGCTCGGCGTCAGCGATTGGGTGGATCGCTTCGAGCAAGTGCCCTTGGCGTACAAACAAGCGCTGCAAGCGTTATCGCACCATTTTTACCACCCGGAAACCTTGATTTTCTATTACAGCCACCAGAAGGAGCGAAGTGAGGCGGCATTGAATCAAGCGGATGCTTATGTGCAGCAAATGAAATCCGCCTTGGCTGAGCATGCCCACGAGAAGTTCATGGATGTGTTGTCACGTTGGGAGAATCTGATCCGTTCGGAAGAGTGTTTGGATGAGACAGAAGTACAGAAAGTCTATGAAGGCCTGCTGTTTATGATGGGCCGCAACGGGAAAACGGAGGAAGATCTCGGCGATCACGGGGGTTTTGAAGATTTCGTGCAAATGTCGAGTGCTTACCGGACTGTCTTTGAACAACGGCTTGGCGGAGAGATCAACGCTTCTTTCAAAGGGTACAGCCAGTTGACCCGTCATATTTTGGAGTACATTGAGCATCATTATCAAGACAGCTTGTCCCTGAAGTTGTTCGCCGACCTGTTCCAAGTTAGCCCGAATTATGTCAGCCGTCTGTTTAAAGAAGAAGTAGGGCAAGGCTTGTTTGATTATATTAATGAACTGCGTATTAACAAAGCCAAAGAGCTGCTAAAAGATTACCGTTACAAAATTTACGAGGTCGCTGAGAAAGTGGGGTTTAGCAATCAGGCGCATTTTGCCATCGTATTTAGCAAGTATACAGGAGTGTCCCCGAAGCAATACCGCAATGAAGAAGGATAAAAAAGAAGCATAAATCAGATAAAAAAGTGTGATTATATTAAAAACTCATACCATCGCCTGACACAATCAACTCGAAATCGAGGCGAAAATCTAAAATTAATCAATATTTGATTAATTTTTTTTGTTTTTAGGGGTGTTTATGCTTAAGGAGCAAGAAAGATAGAAGTTATCAAAAGGGAGGCAACAACATGAAAGCTAGAAAAAGAACACTATCAGCTCTGCTGATTTTGTGTCTTGCCGCTGTCGTAGGCTTGACCGCTTGCGGAAGCAGCAAAACCGCTGATAATACAGAAGGAAGCGGGACTAAGTCAGGACAAAAAGTCACCGTGAACTTCGGCTTCTGGGGCACCGCCCAAGATTTGGCGATCTACCAAGACGCAGCCGATAAGATCAACACGGTTTACCCGGATATTGAATTGAAGATCAAGCAGTACCCAAGCAGTGAACAGTTCTGGAATACGTTGCCGGGTGAAATCGCCGCGGGCGTTGCACCGGACTTTATCAAGATGTCCAATGAAGGCGCGTATGAGTACATCAACAAAAATCTGTTTACCCCTATCGATGATCTGATTCAAAGCACGGGCATCGATATGAGCCGCTTCCCGGAATCCTCGAAGAACATTTGGAACGTGGACGGCAAAATGTACGGCATTCCGAATACAGACATGCCTGCGATGTTCCTGATCAATGAGAAGTTGTGGAAAGATGCGGGGCTTGGCGCTTACCCAACAACCTGGGATGAAGTGATTCAAGCAGCCAAGGTGCTGAATAAAGGCGATGTAAAAGGCATCATTGTGAACCTGGATGCTTTCCATATCACCAACTATGTGAAGAGCTTCGGCGGCGGTTGGGGCTATGGTAAAACGATCAACTCCCCAGAAAACGTCAAAGCGCTGGAACTGATCATTGATATGTATAAAGAAGGGATTGCGGTTACGCCGAAGTCCCTGGGCTTTGGTTGGGACGGCGAGGTATTCAGCAACCAGAAAGGTGCAATGAGCACCGGCGGTTATTGGTACAAGGGTTACCTGAAGGACGCAAATCCGGATCTCAAATATGTGGCTTTGCCGATTCCGAAAGGGACGACCAATGGCAGCACGATGAGCTCTGACGCTTATATCGTGCTGAAGGACGCCAAGAACAAAGAGGCAGCGCTGAAAGCGGCTTACTACATGACAAACGACGAAACGCAAAAAGCCTTTATGGAGTTGGGCTTTAACCCGGCATTAACTTCGCTGTCCGGCCAATACTTCGAGAAAAACCCGGAATTCAGCGCATTGAAGCCAGCGCTGGAATACAGCACGGACTTCGAATATCCAACAGATACGAAACGCTTTACCGATGCGCTTGTGCAAGAGCTGGAAGCCCTGATCCTTGGTGGATCCGGCAAGACGGCGCAGCAAATTCTTGACGATATTCAAAGTCAGTTTAACTAAGTTTCATTCGCTTATTGAATAGCAGCCGCTCTCTCCTGAACAGGCATGTTTCAGAGGGAGCGGTACCTTTTTTACTTCATCGACCAAAACGCAGAAAAGAGGTGCTACCCGTGAAAACCAGTAAAAATAGGCAATCCGTGTTTCGTTCCATGGCCGATTCGGATCTGACATTAGGCTGGTTGTTTACCCTGCCTTTTTTACTTTTATGGGCTTGGTGGTTTTTATACCCTTTCATTCAGTCTTTTGTCAGAAGCTTTCAGGATGCCAACTTTGCTTCGCTGGATCAAGCCAAGTTTATCGGATTAAGCAACTATGTGGAAATTCTTCATGACCGGGAGTTCTTTCGCGCCTTGCTTCATTCCCTGGAGATCGTGGTCGTTTCGATCCCGCTGCAGACGATTCTTGGATTATTCCTAGCCTTGCTTGTCAACCAGAAGCTGAAGGGCAAGGGCATCTTTCGGACGGTCTTCTTCCTGCCTTACATTACTTCGCAAATTGCGATTACGACCGTCTTCATGATGCTGTTTAAGCAAGGGACGTTCCTGACGAATTTCTTCGGTACGCTGGGATTCGGCAATGTCACCTGGTACGCCGATACGAAGTATGCGCTGCTGTTTGTGTGCATTCTGTTTATTTTTCAGCAAGCTGGGTTTACGATGATCGTCTATCTGTCCGGCCTGCAGGAAATTCCTAAAGATTTGTACGAAGCAAGCGAGATTGATGGCGCCTCAAAGTGGAATAAGTTCCGCTATATCACGGTGCCTTCGCTCAAGCCGGTGACGTTCTTTATCGTTTCGGTGTCTACGATTGCCGGATTTCAAATCTATGACCAAATCGCCGCCATTTCTCGGTACGGGTCGCTGGGGACGCCGGCTGGCGCCACGAGCACGGTCGTTACCTACTTCTATCAACACGGGATCCGTTACATGAACATCGGGTACGGCAGTGCAGCCGTTGTTCTGTTCTTTATCATTATTATGCTGATTACTTATCTGCAAAAAAAATTCTTGGACGGGAAGGAGTGAGAACATGAATAGTCGTAAGCGCATAGGTCGAACGCTCCTTTACCTTGGCATGATTATTTTAGGGCTTCTGTTTGCCGTCCCTTTTATTTATACGTTGTATTCTTCCGTAGTGCCGATGCGTTTTGTAAATACAATCACGTCACCGGCAAACTGGACGCTGGATAACTTCAAAATGTTTTTTACGAATGAAGCTTATAATGTTCCGCGCTGGTTTCTGAACACGATCATTATGACCGGCGTGGTCATTCTGGGGAATATGGTCATTAACCCGATGGCCGGTTTTGCCCTCGCCAAGCTGAAATTCCGGGGCAAATCGGTGATTTACTGGATTGTGGTTGCTACGATGATGGTGCCGTACCATATGATCTTGATCCCGGTTTACGTGAACATGGCACAACTGGGCTGGCTTAACACGTTCTGGGCTTTGACCGTCCCCTTCCTGTATCAAGGGCTGTATATTTTTATGCTGCGACAGTTCTTTATTTCGGTGCCTAACGAATTTTTGGAAGCAGCCCGGATTGACGGCTTGACGAAAATGGGTGCTTTCTGGAAGATTGTTTATCCGCTGGCTCGTTCGCCGCTGATTACGATGGCTATATTGGCATTTGCCGGAACCTGGAACAGTTATCTGATTCCAAGTACGCTGACAAATCAGCCGGATATGTACGTACTTGTCGTAGGTCTGAACAGTGTGAAGGATCAATTTTTCGAAAATACGTCGTTGATCATGGCAGGTGTCGTGCTAGCGACGCTGCCGATTATTCTCTTCTTCTTCCTGTTCCAGCGGCAGTATATCGAGGGCATTTCAAACGCTGGCATTAAAGGTTGATTATACAACTTAAGGAGGCTAATGATGGATTACCGCGTAATCAAAGAAGGGGAGCTGTTTATGCTCTCCGATTTGAACGGCGATATCGGCCGAGACAATGAACAGGGACATGGATTATACGCGCATGATACGCGTTTCTTAAGCCGCTTTGAGCTGGAGGTGGACGGCGCGAAACCTGTGCTTCTGTCCTCCGCAGGCGATAAAAGTTATGTGGCCAGCTTCCGGCTGATTAAGGAAGTCAAGGATGAAGGGGCGATTGAAGTTACGCGCGACCGCTTCATCTATAATGGCAGACTTTATGAACGGATTGCCTTCACGAATTATTTTCCGCGGGAGGTCGCCTTTGATGCGTCTGTTTCGTTCGATGCGGACTTTCAGGACATGTTCCTGGTTCGCAAATACCGCACGGGGGACGTTGGGAAGATGGAAGGAGTTGTCGCCCAGGATCAGGAGATAACGTACCGGTATCTTGGAGCGGACCAGGAAACCAGACAAACCCGGATCATCTGGGACGCTGAGGGCGGACAGGTGAATAACGGCGGGACGGTCACGTTCCCGTTGTCTTTGAAGATCCAGGAGACATGGTCAGTTACGTTTCAAGTTGTCCCGATGGCGGACAAGCTGCTTCCAACGAGCAAGCCGCTTCATTTTGATGAAGGGCTGCAACGGCTGGAGCAGTCTTACGAGGCATGGTATGCGGACAACACCCGTATCGCTTCCGATTCCCCGGTATTTAATGAATTGTACCGGCGCGGGGTGCAGGACTTGCGAATGTTAACGACGGATATCGGATATGGTGACACGACGGTTGCGGGGCTGCCTTGGTTTGCGGTTCCTTTTGGGCGGGACAGCCTGATCACCTCGCTCTTCATGCTCCCGATCAACCCGCGGCATGCCGTTGGGACACTAAGAACGTTGGCAGCATATCAGGGTGAGAAGGTTGACCCGTGGCGAGACGAACAGCCAGGGAAAATCATGCATGAGATCCGCTTTGGCGAGCTGGTCACCACTCAACAATCGCCGTTCTCTCCGTACTACGGCACGATTGATTCTACGCCGTTGTTCCTTGTGTTAATCGGCGAATATTACCGCTGGACCGGTGACCTCTCCTTGGTGGAGGAATTACGGCCGAACATTATGCGCGCTCTGGACTATATCGACGCATCCATGCGGTCGGGCTCCGGGTTTATGGCTTACAAGCAAGAAGCGGACAAAGGCTTCCCGAACCAGGGCTGGAAGGACTCCGCCAACTCGATTATGCACGAGAACGGTGCTTACGCGGATTCACCGATTGCGTTGGCTGAGGTGCAAGGGTATGTCTACCAGGCGAAGCATTCGCTGGCGCCGTTGTTCGAGTTGATGGGCGAACCGGAGACGGCCCGGCGGCTGGCAGCGGAAGCGGAAGAACTGCAAGCGCGGTTCGAGTCCGCTTACTGGATGGAGGACGAGCAATGCTACGCGATTGCGTTGGACAAAGATTTGCGCCAAGTCCGCAGCGTCAGCTCGAACCCGGGGCATCTGCTGATGAGCGGCATGCCTGAGGCTTCTCGCGCCAAGGCGCAGGCCGCGCGGATGATGAAGCCGGATATGTTTAACGGGTACGGTATTCGGACGATGAGTACAGAATCTACCGGCTATTACCCTATGAGTTATCATAACGGCAGCGTATGGCCGCATGACAATGCCATGATCTTGCTTGGCCTTGGCAAGCTTGGTCTTAAGCAGGAAGCGGAGCAAGTCATCTCGGGACTGCTGGATGCATCGGTACACTTCGAGTACCAGCGCTTGCCGGAGCTGTTCTGCGGGCATGACGCGGGGCTGGGGCATCCGGTTCCGTACCCGACGACTTGCTCGCCGCAAGCTTGGGCAGCCGGCACGTCGATCGTCTTCCTGCAGGCGATGCTGGGGTTGTACCCCGATGCGCTGCGCAGGGAAATCGCATTGTCGCCGTTCCTTGTGCAAGGCATGAACCAGCTGGAGGCGACGCATATCGCTATCGGCGGGGGGCACTTGTCGGTTCGCGTTACACGGAACGCAGACGGCAGCACCTTCTCCGTCGAAATTCTGGAGAACACCACAGGTTATACCGTGGTTGAATAAGCTCTCTTACCCCTGACCTTCCTTGGTGGAGGTTGGGGGTATTTTTATGCGCAAAGCTTGCAATATCCTGACAACGCTCAACTTAAGGGCTAATGTATGCTATAATATTGAGCCAGTAGTTCGATAAATGAAAAAAGGATGGTAATGCCTAACATGATCAGTACTAACGGTGTGACGCTCCGGTATGGAAAACGGACACTTTTCGAAGATGTAAATATAAAATTCACTCCCGGCAACTGCTACGGTTTGATCGGGGCGAACGGGGCGGGCAAGTCGACGTTCTTGAAAATTCTGTCCGGCGAGATCGAGCCTAACCAAGGCGAAGTGTTTATGACGCCGGGCGAGCGCTTGGCGGTCCTCAAGCAGAACCATTACGAATACGACGAGTTCCCCGTGCTGGAAACGGTGATTATGGGTCACGGCCGGTTGTATTCGATCATGAAGGAGAAGGATGCGCTGTACGCCAAACCCGACTTCTCCGAAGAGGACGGCTTGCGTGCAGGCGAACTGGAGGGCGAATTTGCTGAGCTGAACGGCTGGGAAGCCGAGTCGGACGCAGCGGCATTGCTGATTGGTCTTGGCATTCCACGTGAGCTGCACGATAAGAAGATGGCTGAGCTGAGCGGCAACGAGAAGGTGCGCGTGCTGTTGGCGCAAGCGCTGTTTGGCCGCCCGAATAACCTGCTCCTGGACGAACCAACTAACCACTTGGACCTTGAATCGATCCAGTGGCTGGAGAACTTCCTGATGGATTATGAAGGCACCGTTATCGTCGTATCCCATGACCGTCACTTCTTGAACAAGGTGTGTACGCATATCGCGGATATCGACTTCGGCAAAATCCAGCTGTATGTCGGCAACTACGACTTCTGGTACGAATCCAGCCAATTGGCGCTGCAAATGCAGCGGGACGCTAACAAGAAGAAGGAAGAGAAGATCAAGGAGCTGCAAGCCTTTATTCAACGCTTCTCGGCGAACGCCTCGAAATCGAAGCAAGCGACCTCGCGGAAGAAGCAGCTCGAGAAAATTACGCTGGAGGATATCCGTCCGTCCAACCGGAAATATCCGTTTCTTCACTTTAAGGCAGAGCGTGAAGCGGGCAAGCAGCTGCTGACCGTGGACGGACTGACCAAAACGATCGAAGGCGAAAAGGTCTTGGATAACGTCAGCTTCGTTGTAAACAAAGGCGATAAAATCGCCTTCGTTGGACCTAACAGCGTGCCGAAAACGACGCTGTTCCAAATCGTCATGGGTGAGCTGGAAGCTGACAGCGGGGAATACAGCTGGGGGATTACAACTTCGCAGGCCTACTTCCCGAAGGACAACTCCCGTTATTTCGATGGGGTGGATCTCAATCTGGTGGAATGGCTGCGCCAATATTCGCCGAAGGATCAGGACGAAACGTTCCTGCGCGGCTTCCTGGGACGGATGTTGTTCTCCGGCGAAGAAGCGCTGAAGAAAGCCAGCGTACTGTCCGGGGGGGAGAAGGTTCGTTGTATGCTGGCCAAAATGATGCTGAACGGCGCCAACGTGCTGCTGTTTGATGAGCCGACCAACCACCTGGATCTCGAATCGATTACGGCGCTCAACAACGGGTTGATCGACTTTGATGGCACGATTCTCTTCACGTCGCATGACCATCAGTTCATCCAAACGATTGCCAACCGCATCATTGAAATTACGCCAAACGGCATCATTGATCGCGTCATGACTTACGACGAATATCTTGAGAGCGAAGAGATTCAAAACCTGCGGAAATCGATGTATCCGGAAGAAGTATAAAGTTTCAAATAGGTAAATCATGAAGCCGCACGAGGACCTATGCTGGTCTTTTGTGCGGCTAAATAATACATGAAGTCGTGGTGAGGCAGATGGTATCGATAAAAGATGTTGCCAAGCGGGCTAACGTATCTATTGCCGCTGTGTCGAAGACGCTAAACGGTTATCCCGACGTCAGCGAGACGACGCGACAAAAGGTGATGCGGGCCGCGCAGGAATTGAACTATTTTCCCAATCGGTTAGCCAAAAACCTGAAGCATAAGGTCACGAAGACCATTGCACTGATCATCTCGAACTTTGAGCAAGCCAACGGCAAAGACGGTGTGCTGTTTCAGATCATGAGCGGGGTGTACGCTGCCGCTCAGCACTATCGCTATGAAGTGGTCATTTATACCCGCAGTTTGTCCGAACAGCAGGACAAGTCTTACTGGCAATTTTGTCAGGAAAATAAAATTGCCGGGGTTGTCATTGCAGGCCTCCGGACAACAGATCCCTATTTCGAGGAACTGGTGAACAGCGAATTGCCTTGTATGGTAGTCGATGCGGATGTCGTTGGGCCGAAGACCGGCTCTGTTTCGACGGACAACGTCAACGCGGCTAAGCGAGCGGTAGAATTTCTGATCAGCAAGGGCCATCGGCATATCGGGATGATTAACGGGCACAGCTTCGCGGCAGTTAGTATACAGCGGTTGCAAGGATATCGCCAAGCCTTGGAGACGGCGGGTTTGCCGTATGATCCTGACCGAGTGATCGACGCAGCTTTTAAGGAGGAAGAAGCCTATCACGCTGCCGAAGCGTATCTGCAGAACCATCCTGAGGTGACGGCGGTATTTGCTGCCAGCGATCTGATGGCGATCGGCTTTATGACCCGTTGCCGGGAATTGGGTGTTTCGATTCCAGAGCGACTATCGATTATGGGGTTTGACGACATCGTACTGTCCAGCTATACGACCCCTAAATTATCGACGGTCCGGCAGGATTTCGAGAAAATCGGATATTCGGCCTTTGAAGAGGTTGTGAAAATGCTTGAAAATCGAACCGAAGGATTTCATAAATTTCTTTCGTTTGAGGTTATTGACAGAGAGTCCGTGAAGGTGCAATAATGGGTTCGAAAACGTTTTCGATTTGCAATTGCTTTTTTATTTTACTCTGGTCGAAATCGTTTTCGAATTTTTTGTCCTTGATTCGAAAACGTTTTCGATTACGCTTTCAAACGACACAAATTTTGCAGCTTGGAGAGGAATGGACTTATGCTATGCTACAATCCCAAAACGACAGAGGAGCTGGACAACTGGGTATTCTCCGAGGTTCGCTTTGATCCGTTAGCCCTTGGGAAATGCGAAGCCATCATGTCGCTTGGAAATGGGTATATGGGGCTTCGATCGGCGACGGAAGAGTCTTATATCGGAGAGAAAAGAAATTTGTTTGTAAACGGAACGTTTAATAAGTTCGACGAGTTCGAGGTCAGCGAATTACCGAATGCAGCCGATCTAACCAAATTGGACATCCGGATTGATGGAAAGCCGTTGTCCCTAGAGACTGGCACTGTGACCGTATACGAGCGGAGATTAAACCTTCGCGATGCTGAGCTGGTTCGCTGTTTTGTATGGGAGCACGACGGCAAGAAAATCGGTTTTGTGTTCCGACGATTCGTCTCTCTGGACCATTTACATCAAATCGGGATGCGAGTGGAGATTCGCTTGCTGGCGGGAGGCGCGAATCTCTCCATCAGCTCGGGAATTGACGGACAGGTGACTAACAGCGGCAGCCAACATTTCCATGAGGGTGAGAAGCGCATTTATGACAAAACGTATCTTGAACTGATTCAGACGACGACGGAGTCGAAGATTGATTTTGTACTCGGGGCGGTTCATGAACTGAAGGTGAACGGTCGCAAGACCGAAGTTGCGCCGAAAATGGATATAGACCGCCGGCGGGTGGGCGTCACATACTCCCTCGATCTCGCGGAAGGGGACACGCTTGTTTGTGAGAAGCTGGCGACAGTATATACGAGCCGTGACAAGGAGTTTCCTGAAGGAACCACGTTGGAAACGATCCGGCAGACAGCTCTGAAGACGTTGAAGGAGATGCGCTTGACCGGCTATGACGAACTGTTCCGCCGGCATCGGGCTGCTTGGAGCACGGTGTGGGAGCGCTACAATTTCGAAATCAAATCGGAGAGCCGCTTCGATCTGCTGGCTCTGCGCTTTGCCATCTATCATCTGGTCGCGATGACACCGGCGCATGATCACCGAATGGGTATCGGAGCCAAGGGACTGAGCGGGGAAGGGTATAAAGGTCATTCCTTCTGGGATACTGAGATTTTTATCCTGCCGTTCTATATTTACTCCAATCCGGAGATTGCGCGCTCTCTGCTGGAGTACCGTTACTTGGGACTTGAAGGGGCAAGGGCTAAGGCGCGCCAAAACGGATATGCCGGGGCGATGTACCCGTGGGAGGCTGCTTGGCCAAGCGACGGCGAAGTGACGCCAGTGTGGGGAGCAGTAGATGTTGTTACCGGGGAGCAGACGAAGATTTGGTCCGGCTTTATCGAACAGCATATTACTTCCGATATCGCCTATGCAGTATGGCATTATTACCAGGCAACCGGAGACCGTGATTTTATGAACCGATGCGGGTTTGAGATGATTTTTGATACCGCAACATTCTGGGCAAGTCGGTTGGAGTGGAATGAGGCGAAACAACGCTATGAGATCAACGATGTGGTTGGCCCGGATGAATACAAGGAACATGTCGACAACAATGCCTTTACCAATTACATGGCTCATTTCAACATCGAATTGGCGAAGCAGTATTACTACATGTTACAGGAAGAAGACATGGAACTCTTCCAATGCTTGAACGCGAAGCTGAATTTGGAGCAGGCCATTTCTGAATGGGAGGCCAAGGCCGCACATCTTTACTTGCCACAGCCGAATCGCGAAGGGATCATCCCGCAGGATGACACGTATTTGCTCAAACAACAGATTGATCTTACACCATATAAACGTCAGGCCAGAGTGGGGAGTATTTTCGACGATTATAATCTTGATCAAGTCGGGGAAATGCAGGTATCGAAGCAGGCGGATGTGCTGATGCTGTTTTTCCTGCTCGAGGACCGTTTTCAGCCTGAAGTGAAAAAAGCCAATTATGATTACTACGAAGAAAAAACGCTGCATGATTCCTCGTTGTCGATGTCAACGCATTGCATACTGGCCAATGATCTTGGCGACTGCACGCTGGCGTATGAGCTGTTCCGCCGCGCTGCTGAAATTGATCTCGGTCCTTACATGCATTCTTCCGATGCCGGCGTTCATTCCGCTTCGCTTGGGGGCGTGTGGGAATGCGTGGTGATGGGATTTGCCGGCGTACGCATGCTGGGCGGCGAGCTTCATTTGAATCCCCGTTTGCCGAAGGAATGGGAGGAGTTGTCCTTCCCGATTTATTGGCAGGGACGGCGCCTCGAAATTGTCCTTGACCACAGCAATTTGTATATACGGATAGAGGAGCCGGGCGAGATGGAGTTGCTTGTGCATGGACAACGGATTCGGTTCAACCAAGAATTACAATATAGATATCAAACCTATTAAATCTATTCAGGGAGGTCCTAAACAATGAGAAAGAAAGGGTATACGACACTGGTATTGGTCATGATCGTCGCACTGGTGCTGTCGGCTTGCGGAGGTAATAAGGACAATGCCGCAGGCGGAAATTCAGGCGCATCTGGGGGGAAAGTCAATCTGACCTTCACCGTCTGGGGGGATGTGAACTCGGGAGCTAACGAGCAGCAACTGGCAGATGAATTTAACGCGGCACATTCGGATATTCAGGTAAAGTTTGAACCCATTCCCAGCGACGGCTACGGGACGAAGCTGACCACTTCACTAGCCGCTGGTCAGGCTCCTGACGTATTCCTGATTGGAGAAGGCGATTATTTCAAATACGTGGATAAAGGGGTCGTTGAACCACTCGACGAGTACTTGAAGAATGACAGCTCTTTTTCATTGGATATTTTTCAGAAGGATTTAATTGAAAATATGAATATTAACGGCAAGCAATATTATCTGCCGAAAGACTTCAATCCGCTGGCTCTGTGGTACAACAAGCGGATGTTCGACGAAGCGCAAATTCCGTATCCTACTGATGATTGGACTTGGGAAGATCTGATCGCCACCGCCCAGAAGCTGACGAAGAAAGAAGGCGGCAAATATACGCAGTTCGGCTTTAACGCTGGGAAATGGGAATATCCGATCTACACTTACCTTTGGGATCATGGAACGGATATCGCCAATGAAGACGGAACGCAAGCGGAAGGGTTCATGAACAACGAGAAAACGGTGGCTGCGCTGGAGAAATACGTGGCTTTGTCCAAAGGAGAGAACCGCGTGTCACCAACACCGCAGGATACGGAAACGATGGGCGGAGATGCATCCATGTTCATGACCGATAAGCTGGCTATGATGGTCACCGGGCGTTGGATTAAATCTGATTTGGATAAATCGGACGTTCAATACGGCTCCGCTTTGATTCCAAAAGGGCCAGACGGAACAAGAACCAGCATTATCGCCAGCGCCGGTTGGGCGATCAATGCGGCCAGCAAACATAAGCAAGAAGCTTATGAGCTGGTGAAGTGGTTGTCGGGAACAAACGCTCAAAAGCTCCGCGCCGAGAACAGCAAGGTGCTTCCAGCAACCGTGGCAGAATTGGAGCAGGTTAAAGCGACGGAAGTTGCTGACAAACCGGTCATTGAAATGATGAACTACGCGAAGAAGCCGGTGACAATGCGTTCGGCGCACGGCCCTATCTTTGTTGAGGAATTTTCGAAGGCGATGGAGAAGATGCTGTTGGATAAACAGGACGTCAAAGGCGCGCTGGATGAGGCAGCCAAAAATGTTGACAGCAAAATCAAATAAGAAATAAACACCCGGCGGGTGGAGCGTAAACAAGAGAAACGCTTCACCCGCCTCATCAAGGAGGTCGCCATGCGAAAATCAAATTCAGAATGGTCCGGGTATTTGTTTATCCTTCCCTGGCTGCTTGGACTTGTGCTGTTTACCGTTGGCCCTATGCTGTTCTCTTTGCTGCTGGCTTTCAGCAGATGGGACATTATCACCGGGGTTAAATCGATTGAATGGGTGGGTCTCGATAATTTTAAGGCGATCTTTCAGGACGAACTGTTTTTTCAGTCTTTGAAAGTCACTTTTGTTTTTGCGTTGATTTCCGTCCCTCTCTATCAAATTTTCTCGCTGTTTGCTGCCATGCTGCTCAACATGCGCACCCGGGGCATGAAGCTGTTCCGGCTCATCTATTTTATGCCCTCGGTAATTCCGGCGGTGGCGGTATCGATGATGTGGGTGATGATTTTTAATCCGGAATACGGTGTTTTGAACCGGGCGCTTGCTTTGGTAGGAATCCAGGGACCAGCTTGGCTGCAGGATCCTTCCTACGCGCTGGGAGCGCTGATCGTTATGGGCATTTGGGGGATCGGCAACACCATCATCATTTATTTGTCCGGTCTGCAGGGAGTTCCGGAAGAACTGTATGAAGCGGCCGAGTTGGACGGAGCGGGCCGTTTTCGTCGTTTCTTTAGCATTACGCTGCCGATGATTTCTCCGACGATCTTTTTCAATTTGATTATGGGGATTATCGGAGGATTCCAATATTTTACTCAAGCCTTTGTGATGACGAACGGCGGGCCGCTGAACTCAACCTTGTTCTACAACCTGTATTTGTATAACAAAGCGTTTCAGGATTACGAGATGGGTTACGCTTCAGCCTTGTCCTGGATTCTGTTTGTTATCATTCTCGTCTTTACGCTCCTCGTGATCCGCAGCTCTTCTATGTGGGTCTACTACCAAGGCGACGACGACAAGGATTAATTAAGATAAGTCCAGCGGTATGATGTCAAGCTGTTGATTTAATCGAATTGGAAATTTCCCGTGCCTGTTGAGCGCGGAGTCACGAAAAAAGGGCGCATCAAACCAAACCCAGCCAAAAACCATGTCAGATACCAGATTTTTACTGGGAATTCGTGAAGGACTAAGGCAAAGGAGGCGTTAATCCTTGGCGCTATTCACCTTCCTTCGAGGCGTGTAGAGTTGGCCGCTGCGTAGCAGCACATCGACCAGACGCACGAGTTTTCTTGCCGTTAAGACGAGGGCGCGTTTGTGTTGATTCTTGGGCACTTCGTGATACTTCTTCCGGTAATATTCACCGAATTCTTCATCGCGCATCCTAACCGAGTTGGCAGCTTCAACGAGGTAGTAGCGCAGGAATCGGTTGCCGGATTTGATGCGGGCGGTGTCCTCCGCCTCGAAGACGCCGGACTGGTGCCTGCGCCACGTCAGACCCGCGTACTTGGCGACGGCGGCTTGATCCTTGAACCGTTCAATATCGCCGAGTTCGCCGAGCAGACCGGCTGCATAGACTTTGCCGATGCCGGGCACTGACAGCAAGCACTGAGCGCCTTGAATGCCGTCGAGGACCCGCTCGATCGCTTTGTCGAGATCCTTGAGCTGCTTCTGGATGCTGCGGATGGATTCGATGGAGGTGCCGAGCACCAGGTCAATCGAATCCTCCACGACCTTGGACAGCCGATAGGAGGCGCGGGCAGCTTGCTGAATGCAGCGGGCGACCCGCTCGGGATCGGGGAAACGATTGCGTCCCTTGTCCCGCAGATAGTCGGCCAGATCGGCCACGTCCATCTCGGCGATGTCATCGAGGCTGAACTTCTCGGAGAGCATCTCCATGAGCGCATGGCCAAACACGGAGCTGTCGACCTCGGTTGTAAACGCATTGCACTTGTAGAACAGGTTCTGCAAGAAGTACTGCTTCTCGCGAGCCAAGTTATGGACCAAGTGGAAACGCATGCGCGTGAGGCGTTGAAGGGCGACATACTGCTCCTGCATGACGATGGTGGTCGTCAGGCGGCCGAAGCGCAGGCGATCCGCAATGACCCAGGCGTCGAGCCGGTCGGTCTTGTCCATATCCGCATAGGCTTCTCTGAACTTGCTGATGAGCTTGGGGTTCAAGGTGAACACCTTGGCCTTGCGCTCTCGAAGCGCTGGATCCTGATGCAGGTACATGGCAGGGTGCCAGCTGTAGACGGAAGTGGCTTCCAAGCCGATGTGAATCTCGGTGACGGCCAACTTGTCCGCTGCAGCGACGATTTGGTCACGCAAGTGCGAGGCGCCATTCAAATTGTTTTTGACGGTGAGTGTCTCAAGCTTGTCACCGTCAGCGTTCATGAAACACGCTTCGAGCTCTTGCGAGCTCACGTCAATACCGACAAAAAGCTTCAAGTGAAATTCCTCCTTTCGCTAGGGATTCAGGGAATGGACGCTCCGGGATGCCTCCGGCGCACGCGCAGATCTATCACCCTCGCGTATGAGGACACACTTCGGGCCATGAGCTGCCCCGGATCTGCTAAAACCGGGCATGGGATGCCGAAGGGAACAGCCAGCGGGTAAGAAGCTCAGACGCGTACCGGAGAAACAGACTTAAGGAGTAGACGATGCTACTGGAGGCAGAAGGATTTCCCCGAATGGACCCTACGTTCCATTGTCCAGAGGCATACCGGAAAGTCCAGTCCCTGATAGAATTTTCAAAGAACAAGCTGAAAATTTGGAGGCTGTTTTCCATCCCCCGGGGGGATGGAAATGAACCTAAAAGAGCTTTTTAAAGATACTATACGAGGAGGCATCACGATGAACCTTGCGACCAAGAGATTCAGCCCAGCTCAAATCCTTAGCCTGTTGATCCTTATAGCTGGAGCTGCGGTCGTGCTCGTGCCGCTGCTGTGGACTTTTTTTACATCCCTGAAGACGCCGGCGGAAGTGTTTAAGGATAACTTCTTACCGGAGAAGTGGCTATGGAGCAACTATTCCGATGCCGTTCAGGCGATTCCGTTTTTTAATTTTTTGCTGAATACGCTGACGATTTTAGTGCCAGTTCTGATTGGAACGGTTTTTTCCTCTGCACTGTGTGCTTACGGCTTTGCCAGATTTCGTTTTAAGGGAAAAAAGACGCTGTTCCTGGTGCTGCTCGCGACGATGATGCTGCCTTCCCAAGTCACGATGATTCCGATGTTCATCATGTTTAAGGAAGCAGGCTGGGTGGATACGTTTCTGCCTTTGATTGTGCCCGCCTTTTTCGGCGGAGGTGCCTTTAACATCTTCCTGATTCGTCAATTTATTCGGGGCATCCCGCGGGATCTGGACGAGTCGGCATTTGTGGATGGAGCCAACCGGCTGCAGATCTTTATTCGAATCATTCTCCCTTTATCGATGCCGCCGTTGATTGCCGTGTCCATTTTTACCTTTATGGGGGTTTGGAACGATTTCCAAGGTCCGCTGATTTATTTGAATTCCAATGAGAAATATACCCTGGCACTGGGGCTTTCCATGTTCAAAGGGTTGTACAACGTGGAGTGGAATATGCTGATGGCAGCCACAATTCTTGTGATGCTGCCGGCTCTGATCGTATTCTTTGCTGTCCAGAAGTATTTCATCGAAGGGATCTCCATCTCTTCGGCCGTTAAGGGCTAAGCGAATCTACTAACAATGAGGAGAATGTTCATGACCGGACGAAGCAGCAAACATCCGTTTAACTTATATTACAACGCCGGGGAATATATCAAAATTTGCGGGGCGCAGGACGGGACTTTTCCCGATTTCGGGCATCATGTCGCCAATGAAATGGGAGGTGTATGGCTGCATCCAATTAAGCTGCTCGACGGCTTCTGGCTGAAGGTAACCGATTTGGATCGGGGGATTTCCGTTTGGACTCGGGCGGATACGTTTACGAACGAGCCTTGGGGAAGCCGATTCGAGTATGACCATGGACTCAGTCATATTCCAGTGTCCATCGAGCGGATTCAATTTGCGCCGGAGCGGGAAAAAGGCTTTATCGCCAAATACCGAGTGCAGGCTTACGAAGGAGAAACCGTGCGGCTAGGATTGGAATTACTCGCCCGGACAGACCTACGCCCGGTGTGGTTCTCGGAACATATGGGGATTGTTGATGGCGAACGGGACGAACCAATGGAAACAGCGGATTGCGAGGTACTGGTAAAGGATTCGGCACATCCATGGTTCGTACAGATTGGTACGGACTTGCCGGAGCCCCATATAGAAACGGGAACGTCGTTATATGGGCCTGAGTTCACTGCCGGAGCGGGTTGCGGCGTTGCGTTTCGGGCGCAGATCGAGTTAGCCGGCCAGGAGACGTTTGAATTTCGGCTGTTTGCTGCAGGATCGTATGCCTCGGAAGCGGAATGCACCCAAACCTATGAGCGATTGACCTTGCGGCACGAAGCACTTCTGGCGGAAAAAAAGGCGGCTTATCGAGAGATCGAGGCGCGAGCGCGCTTAGAAATTGCCGGAGAGACGCTGTTGAACGAAGCGTTTGCCTGGGCGAAATGGAACAATCAATGGCTAGTGCAAACCGTAGATCAACTGGGACGAGGTCTGACAGCCGGGGGGCCCACTTACCCGTGGTGGTTCGGCTGTGACAGTACGTATGCTTTGCAAGGCGTGCTTGCGATCGGAGACGCCCAGCTGGCGATCGACACGCTGGAGCTGCTGCGAAGCAAATCGGAAGAAGTCAACGGCAACGGTAGAATCGTCCACGAGATCACGACGATGGGGGCGGTTGCGAATCCGGGGAATACTCAAGAGACGGCACATTACATCGCATTTGTATGGGATTTATTTGAGTGGACCGGCGACGAAGAGTTATTGCGTCGCCATTACGAATACTGCGTGAAGGGCATTGATTGGCTCCTGGAAGAAATGGACGGTGACGGGGACTTATTCCCTTCCGGTTACGGCATTATTGAGATCGCAGGGCTCAACATGGAACTGATCGACAGCGCAGTTTATACGGCGAAAGCACTTCAGGCCATGGCCGCGATGAGCGAGCAGCTTGGTGAATCTGCGAATGCCGTCAAATACTGCGAGCTGGCGAAACGGGCGGTAGCTGCCTTGAATCAGGCGTACTGGTGTGAAGATGAAGGGCTGTACGGTGATGCGATTGCCCCTCGTGAAGCGGTTGAGGCCAAGGCAGATGTGATGATCTCCCTTGCCCGCAAGCAAGGAATCGCCGAGTATGAGGAATATATTAGGAGTTTGCTGCAACGAACGACCGGTCATGTAAGTGACCAGGCATGGCTATTAAACAAGAACTGGGTCATCGTTACCCCCATGGAGGCGGGGATCGCGGATCCGGACAAAGCAGCTAGAGCGCTTGCGACGATGCGGTCGGAGGAGTTTATCGGTCCATACGGAACGTATCTATCAGGGATTTACAAGCAAGGGACGATGACGATTTCAACGGGGGTCCACGCTGTGGCTGAAGTGGCTAACGGCCATCCAGACGAAGCGCTGGAGCTGCTGCGTCGCTTGCTGCGCACCTTCTCCGTGGCTTTGCCCGGGTCTTTCACGGAAATGTCTCCAGACTACGGCTGTGTTGTACAGGCTTGGACCCTTTACGCGCTGGCGGTCCCGTTGATCCGTCACTTCTTTGGCGTCCGTCCACAGGCACACCGGCGTTTGCTACATTTGAAGCCGCAGCTTCCTAGCGCATGGCACGATAAGGAGTGCAAACTGGAAGGTCTGCGCATTGCGGACGCAAGCTTTGACCTGTGGATCCAACCGGCGAAGGAAGGCGAGGGCCATCTCGTTACGGTACGAAATGAGCAAAGATGGACCGTGGCGTTGGAGCTAAACGGTGAGTGTAGGGAAAGCGACGCGGCTTGGATTCAGTGGGAAATTACACGGAGGAACTAACTGTATCTGACTCTATCAGAACTTAGAAGAGGCCCATGCGATTGCGGCATGGGCCTCTTACTGCACCTCTTACGTTCTTACGAGCCGCCCGTCCGGCGGCGCTGGTTGTTCGGTTTCTTATTATTTTGGCTCTTCAGTGTTTTGGTTTGAAAACTGTCTTTCAATCCCGGTTTGTTGCCGTTTTGCTGCTGCTGCTTTTTCTGTTGCAGTTTTTGGCGCATCGCTTCGGCCAAATCGATTTTACGTGGTTCTTCATTTTCCGTCACGCTGATCATCTCCTTGACATTGGAAAGGGGGTGTCCCTATTTTATACGTTTTTAAATGCGCGTACAACGGGAATAATGATGAAGGCTTGCTTTTCCCGGGGGCAACACTGTTTCTCTAGACTTACACGGGGTTGATTTGCTACGATGATAAAACGCTTTTGATGTTTTGTTTTGAACTGAGAGCTTGAAGAAGTAGGTTATTGGCTTCGGGGAGAAGTCTGGAGGTGCGGGACTTGGATATTTACGACGATATACGCAAAGGGGAACGCGGAGCTTGGGTAAGCATTGCCGCTTATTTACTGCTGTCCGCTTTCAAATTAATCAGCGGGTTTGTGTTTGATTCAAGCGCGCTGCTTGCCGACGGGTTTAACAACCTTACGGATATCGTGGCTTCGGTGGCAGTGCTGATCGGACTTAGAATCTCACAGAAGCCGCCGGACTCCGACCATGCTTACGGTCATTTTCGTGCGGAGACGATCGCTGCATTAGTCGCTTCTTTTATTATGGCGATGGTTGGTATTCAAGTCATCATAGGTGCGGTCCGGTCATTGATCGAAGGTGTGCATAGCGAGCCAGACATTCTGTCGGCTCTGATCGCTATCGTGTGTGCTCTGGCGATGGGCGGAGTCTATGCTTACAACCGCAGGCTGGCGAAGCAGATTAACAATCAGGCGCTCATGGCGGCGGCCAAGGATAATTTGTCGGATGCGCTGGTGAGTGTGGGCGCAGCAGTTGGGATTATCGGGGCTCAATTCGGGCTGCCTTGGCTGGACGTAGTTGCTGCGATTGCGGTAGGTTTGCTTATTTGTAAAACCGCTTGGGATATTTTCCGCCAATCGACGCATAATCTGACCGATGGATTTGATGAAAAGGAACTGGGCGACCTGCGCAGCACTATTGCCCGAACTCAAGGCGTGGAAGGAATTAAAGACTTGAAGGCCCGGGTTCACGGGAATCACGTGCTGGTCGATGTCGTCATTGAGGTAGATCCGCAATTGACGGTGATCGAAAGTCATAAGATCAGTGACCGGGTTGAGGAACGGATGAGAAAGAAGCAAAACGTTATGCATGTTCACGTTCATGTTGAGCCTAAAGAAAGATAGGACTCGATTTTGGACGGGAAGTCATAAGGATGATTGAAGAATTAGGATGAAGGTGAAATCAAGCCCGAATGGACAGGCCTAAGGTAACATTTACCAAGCCTGCCGTTCGGGCTTTTTTGGCGAAAAAGCGGGCATTTGTCCCTAAAAAATAGGCCGATTGGTTAAATTGGAATTAATATGTAATTTATGCGGTTACAAATGAAATCGGGTACTTTCGTTGCAGAAATCCGGTGCTATTGCACGGGAAGGGCTGCTATAGGTTACATTCGTCCAGTTTTTATAGGTCGATTGCCTCTAATTCCGATAGGTAAAATCTAGGGCCATTGTCTTTGAAAGCGCTTTTCTATAAAGTGATCTTCGACCGATTTAGACTGATTTCGACAATCGCTATAATGGGTGCAAGAACTAGAGAAAGGAGATTTTGGAACAAGACGAACACCAAGAACTTACACTAGGAGGCAGGATAACACCCATGAAAATGAAACGAAGCGTAGCCATCACATTGTTGAGTGCCATTCTTCTCTCTACTTATACAGCCGTCCCTCATCAGGCATCCGCCGCAACTGCAACTTCACAATCGATCACCAAAGGCCATATTGTCGGCGGTGTCAATTTCCGTGACAAACCTTCCACATCGGGGAAAGTGATTGGATTTCTGAAAAAAGGCTCCGAAGTCACCGTATTGGATCAAAGCAATAAATATTTCTATCTCGTACAAACCGAAGATGGGAGCACCGGTTACGTTAGTTCGAACGAAAAATACATTCAACTGGAAACTGTAAACACCGCTCCTTCCCAACCTTCGCTCAATTTGCCTGCAACGGTGACCTACGGCGTCAATCTGCGTGATCAACCGTCCACCTCGGGCAACGTTATTACAATGCTTCGCAAAGGGACGACGCTAACGATTCTCGAGCAAAGCAATGAGTATTTCTATAAAGTACAGACGGCAGACGGGATGAAAGGTTACGTTAGTACGAATGATAAATATTTGGAAATTGGAGGACAATCTAGCACACCGCAGCCAACGCCTACTCCCGCTCCTTCCACTGGGATCAGCCAGCAGATCGAGCAAGTCATTCAGGCCGGTATGAAATACCTCGGCACTCCGTACGAGTACGGCTCCAGCCGCAACAATACGGATACATTTGACTGCTCTGATTTCGTTAGACAAGCCTATAAGGATGCTTTGGGCATCACGCTCCCTGCGGATTCCCGTAAACAAGGGGATTACATAAAGAGCAATGGAACAGCCGTATACAGCATCGATCAATTGAAGCGCGGTGATTTGGTCTTCTTCATGAGCTACAAAGGCTCTTCGGCCAAGTCTTACCAAGGAATCGACAAGCAAAGCCAACGGATTACCCACGTTGCGATCTATCTTGGCGACGGTCAGCTCTTGCACACCTATTCTAATGAAGCTGGCGGAGTGATTGTCGACAAGCTTGACGGCTCCTGGGTTTACCGCTTTATGTTTGGTGGCAGCGTCCTGAAATAAATCAAATCATGCCGTTTGGCCCCGTTCTTGAGTAAGGAAGTGGCCAAGCGGTTTTTTCATTTTTACGTCGAAAGAAGTAATCTTATTTCACGGTTCTACGCACACTTCCGTCCATTTTCGTGTATAGTTAAGGAAAGAATGGGTGAACGCCCAAGGACGGAAAGCGAGGAAACAGGTATGATTTGGGAGATCAGCGTGGCGGTGGCTGCAGCGGCCTTTGTGGTGCTTGTCGTTTATTTGGTCAAGACGCTGAAAGCGGCGGAACATTCGCTGAAGACGACCACCGAAACATTGAAGGACGTACAAAAAACGATTGATGAGCTCGGCAACGACGTCCGGCAGATCGTCCGGCAAGCGAATGAACTGACCGGCGACATTCAGCACAAAATGAAGCAGATCGACCCGCTGATGGAATCGGTTAAGCATGCGGGGGAAGTGCTAAGTGAAGTGACATTGGCAACAAAGCAGGTTTCGGCAGCCCTTGCCCGTCGAATCGCCAGCCGTCCGCTGTTGGCCAAGCGCAAAGCTCCGGCATCTCCGGCCCCGGCAACTTCTGTACCTTCAGTCCAGCCGCTGCAAGCGGAAGGAGAACAACCGGAGCAGGAAACGAATCGTAAATCGGCGAATTGGGTCAAATGGGTGGATCTCGCCGCTGATGTCTGGCAGAAGTATCGGAGTTAAGCGGACGTGAAGCGGCCATTCCATTTGCCGCTTCAACCAAAGATGGACTGGGTAATGTACTATGTTACTCAAGCCTTGCCCGCATTGTGAATCGAGAAGGAACGGGAAAGCGCCCCGTTCCTTCTTTTTTCACTATGATTCGTATAGCACTTCTAAGTCTCATTGGATAAGGAGATTATGATGCGAATATTGATCGTTGACGACAATCCGACAAATACCATGATCATACGTGAGATTTTAAAGAAGGAAAATTATCGCAACACGGTCACCGTCACTTCGGCCCGGGACATGTTCGAGCGGCTTGGTGTCAAAGATTTGGATTTGATTGACGAAAGCGGACCATCCGATGTGGATTTGATCCTGCTGGATATGATGATGCCGGAGATGGACGGGATTCAGGCTTGTCGGATCTTGCAGCGCTCCGAACATCTGAAGGAGATTCCCGTTATCGTAGTTACAGCCGTTGGGGATTCCCACAAGCTGGCGGAAGCGTTGGATGCCGGAGCTGTAGATTATGTAACGAAACCGATCAACAAGGTGGAGCTGATGGCGCGAATTCGTCTGGCACTGCGGCTGAAGCTGGAGAAGGACTGGCATCGGAACCGGGATCAGCGCATCCAGGAGGAATTGAAGCTTGCGTCGCTTGTTCAGAACGCGGTCCTTAGCGCCCCGATCCATGATTCGGAGTTCGAAATCGATGCCCTATACAAGCCTTCTTATGAGTTGGCCGGAGATTTGTACTCCTGGTATTCGCTTGGTGAGGGGAAGTATGCAGTGATCCTGCTGGATATGATGGGGCATGGCATTTCTTCTTCCCTCTTCTGTATGTTCATCTCCTCTGTTCTCAAAGATACCGTGTTTACCTATGTGGAACCGAAGCTGGTCATTGAGGAGCTAAACCGCCGCTTTATCCAGCTGCATATTGAAAGCAAATTGATTCAATATTATTTCACCGCCATCTATCTTGTGGTGGATACCCGGCGCAAAGTGATCGAATACGTGAATGCCGGACATCCGCCAGCCCTCCTCTACACGGATAAGAAGCAACCCGTTCGTTTTGATCAAGTGGGGCCTCCCGTAGGCTTGTTTGATGGAATCGAAACCTATCCGCAGGTTCTACATTACGAAGGGCCCGGTCATCTCGTTCTCTACACCGACGGGTTGATAGATGGGCAGGAGAATTCCATAGAGGCACGGCAGGCATGGCTGGAGGAGCAGTTGAAGACCTGCAGCCATCACTTCGACCGCGAGGCGATGAGTCGGTTGTTCTTCCAAGATGCCGCTCCGCTGAACCGAGAAGATGATAGATGTCTGGTTTGGATCTCGTTCAAATAACCCTCCTTGATTCAGTCATGGACAAGCTGGGTTATGTTGTATTAAGAAAACCTATTCCAGGGAGAGTATTTCATGAATACAAGAAAAAGTTTGAAATTTTCCACCACAACCCAACGAGAAAACGGAGTTTGTACCGTATCGCTGCGAGGTGAGTTGGATTTGTCTGCAGCGCCGGATTTCCGGAAGGTGATGGATCCGCTGGTTGGCATCGATGACGCGGATTTAGTCCTGAATCTGAAGGAGTTGAAATACATCGACAGCACCGGAATCGGAATTTTTCTGTCCATCTTAAAAGCGAGGCATGGGATGAGCTCGAAGTTTTACGTACAGGAAGTACCGGACCATATCCGGAAGCTGTTTGAAATGACGGGGATTGCTAAGTTTTTCGCGGAGCAGGAGAACTCCCAATAAGGAAAGGATCGAGTCTTAATGATAGAAGAAACAGAGAGAATTGTCATCAGCCTACCGGCTACGGCAGAATACGTGGATATTGTTAGGCTGAATCTGTACGGTATTGCTTCCAAGATGGGATTTTCGTACGAGGAAATTGAAGACATGAAAGTGGCGGTATCCGAAGCTTGCAACAATACGGTGTTGTATGCGTACAAGCAGGATGCCGGCAAAATGGAGATCACGTTTGAGATCTTAACGGATGCTTTGTCTATTACGGTCAAAGATGAAGGGGAGAGCTTTGAGCCGTGGCGACAGGCTGGAGGCGTGACTCTACACGAAAAAGAGTTGAGCGAGGCCCCGATTGGCGGATTAGGTTTCTATCTGATGCAGGCGCTCATGGACGACGTCCGCGTGGAAACGCAATCCGGAAAAGGCACAAGGGTGACGATGGTCCGCCGACTCCAGAGGAGTGAAGAGAAGGTATGACCGATCGTGCGGCTCCCCAAGCTTCTTTGCACGAATCTACCCGCCTCATTCAACTGTACCAGCAAACCAGAGACAATGAGATCGCCACGCAGTTAATCTGGAAATACGATTCGATGGTCAAAATGGCCGCCGCGAAAATTGCTCGAAATCGACCGGATTTGTACGAAGACCTCTACCAGGTGGGCGAAATGGCATTAGTGCGTTTGCTGCAGCAGTATGATAGCGAGCTGGGCATTCCGTTTGAACCGTATGCGATGAAGAGCATGATCGGGCATATGAAAAATTATTTGCGCGACAAGTCTTGGTATATTCAAGTGCCGCGGAGAATTAAAGAAAAGGGAGCGCTGGTTCAGCAGGCGATTGATGAGCTGACGCTGAAGCTGGAGCGATCTCCCAATGTACAGGAGATCGCGGAGGTTCTGGAGCTCTCGGTGGAAGAAACGGTTGAGGTACTGGCCGGACGGGATTGTTATCATTACGTGTCCCTGGATTCGCCCTTATCACCGGACGAAAGCGCCGTAACGCTGGGTGAAATGATCAGTGCGGATGCGGACGACTACGATGCGCTTGAGAACCGCATGGATTTGCAACAAGCGCTGGGACAATTAAAGGCGCAGGAACAGCAGGTTCTGCTGATGGCCTATCAGGAAGGGCAATCCCAAAGGTCCATTGCCCGGAAGCTGGGGATCTCTCAGATGAGCGTATCCCGCATTCAGAAGCGGGCGACCGAACGCCTAAAGCAAATCATGAATCATATGAACACCACATAAAGCGTTGCCTTGGGGATATGGGGGCAACGCTTTTTTTGCTTATATTTATTGTCCGGGATCGGGCAGTAAGCCGTCCTTCTTATCTTCTCGGTTGGTTTGCATAGCTTCCATATCTTCTCCCAGCTGAATGAGATCCTCCATGTCATTCACCATGGAGCCGTTCTCCGCTTCGTCGATGTCTTTATGCTCAGGATACTCGCCGGCTTGGGCAGCCCGGATTTGCCTCGTGACATACTGCTCCTGCAGGTCCTCGGGTTGGGTCAATGGATGTTGCCTCCTTTGTTCTCTTATGAAACCGTAAATAGTTTGCACAAACGCCCTTATCGTATACCTGGCGCTCTCTTGCTTCTTGCTAGATGGCTCTATAGCCAGCGGGCTTCCAAAGTACTATACTGTGTAGGAATGGAGCAAAATGTGTGCAGGGAATGGATCAGGTTAAGGAGAGAACAAGAGATGAACTATAACGAAGCTTTGCTGGTGAATGAATATCGCGGGGGGCTGCTGGAATGCGCTCACTATGGTCATATTTGTATTGTTGATGAACGAGGAAACATTGTGGGGCGAGCGGGTAATCCCCAAGCCACCGTATTTACTCGCTCTGCGGCCAAGCCGATCCAGGCGATTCCAGGGATCCGTGCCGGAATTAAGGAGGCTTACGGGCTAACTGACGAGGAGATTGCCATTATGGCCGCTTCACACCGAGCTGAGGAGATCCATGTCGAGACGCTGAATCGAATTTTGGAGAAGACGGGGCTGACCGAAGAACGGCTCATTTGCGCTCCCAGCCTGCCGCTGGATCGGGTTGCCAAGGAACAGCTGCTTCGACAAGGCGGGACGTATCGCCGAATCTACCATAATTGTTCGGGTAAACATTTAGGCGTTCTGGCTTATTGCAAAATGAAAGGATACCCGTTGGAAAGCTATAATCATCCGGAGCATCCGGCTCAGAAGGAAATCTTGACGACGCTGGCGGGCTTGGCAGGGCTTACGGAAGCGCAGATTACTCTGGGTACAGATGGCTGCGGTTTTCCTGTGTTCGCCCTTCCGTTATCCGCTTTGGCTTCCGCCTATTTGAAGCTGGCATGTCCGGATTTGATCGAGGATGCGGCTACCGCTGAGGCAGTCAGAGTGATTACTAACGCCATGAACCGTCAACCCTTGCTGGTTGCTGGCACCGGGCGGGTGGATTCGATCCTGCTGGACGATCCGAATATCGTGGCCAAAGGCGGTTTTAAAGGGGTTTATGCGTTTGCTTTGCGCCGTGAGCGCGTGGGGATCACGTTTAAAATTCAGGACGGTTCCGAGGAAGAGTGGGGAATGATCGCTTTATCCGTACTGGAGCAGCTCGGATACGAAAACGAAGGAACGCTGCAGAAGCTCCGCGAGGCGTTCCCGTCTTCGATCAAGAACGATGAGGGCTGGGAAGTAGGGAAAGCCGAAACCGTGTTCCAGCTGGAACGCTAACTGTGATTCAGAGCCGCTTACCGGTTAGGCTTTGTTCCGCAGTCTTCCCAGTTCTTGAGCCAGCGCTTCCACTTCGGAGATGCTGAGCCGCTCTTTGCTCATGACGATGTCATAAACATCGCGGATATCATCATATTGGTTAACGTGGAATGCGGACGCCGACATCGCTGCTGCGGAAGCCATTTTCAGCTTGCTTTTGATCGCTTCGATCATGAACTCAATATTTTCCTTGCTCTTGATGGACAGATCCATAAGTTTTCATCCTTCCGATTTATGGGTTATTAGCTATTGTACCACGAGGGAAGCGGTTCATGAAATTTTGCGGCCTGGCGTCCGAATGAGTTACAATCAGGTTACGAAATACCGGGAGGGAGCGTGTCTAGGTCATGCAGGAACAGAAGGAATGGCCGGCAGCGGGAGTAAACCGGAGGAAGCTGAACGGCAGGGAGCTGGCGGCTTTTTTTGCAGACATTCGTGCCCGGCATCTTCGTGAGGACGTTACATTTCTGTGCATCGGTACGGACCGGTCGACGGGAGACGCACTGGGGCCGTTGGTGGGAACGAAGCTGACCGAGCTGGGATTTGAGCACGTCATCGGAACACTCCGCGAGCCGTGTGACGCAACCAATCTGGAGAGGCGCATGTCCGAAATTCCCGAAGGGCGCGTGATCATCGCCATCGATGCCTGCCTGGGGATGGCCGATTCCGTAGGGACGTACCTCGTGTCCAGCCAGCCGCTGCAACCGGCCCAGTCCGTCGGAGCCAGCTTGCCTGAGGTCGGGCATTACAGCATCGCTGCAGTCGTGAACGTCAACGGTCCCAAGCCCTATTGGACGCTGCAGATGACCTCGCTTTACAAGGTCATGCAAATGGCCGATGAAATCGCGGATGCTGCGGCATCGGCGTTCCGGTGAGAAGGTTGGATGAAGCGAGGGACAGAGCAGCGGAGCGTACGTTTGGGGTACGTGAGCAGCGGAAGGCCCGGCTGAGTTCAAGATTCGATGTCGAACACGCTTCAAGGTT
>NZ_KE159652.1:217208-221149 GCF_000403375.2 Paenibacillus barengoltzii G22
GCGAGGGACAGAGCAGCGGAGCGTACGTTTGGGGTACGTGAGCAGCGGAAGGCCCGGCTGAGTTCAAGATTCGATGTCGAACACGCTTCAAGGTTCACCACGTGATCCGAAGATAACTTTTTGAACAACCTTTAAAATTGAGATGAAAGTGGGTAGCGTAATGGACAAAGTAACAGTCAACGGAACAACGATCGCCTATGAACAACAAGGACAGGGCGAAACAGTAGTTTTGCTGCACGGTTTCTGCGGCAGCTCCGCTTACTGGGAGAAGGTTCAGCCGCTGCTTGCCGAACAATATCAGGTCATCGCCCCCGACCTTCGGGGCCACGGGGCCACAACTGCGCCAGTCGGCGCGTATACGATCGATCAAATGGCGGATGATGTCGCCGCTCTGATGGAGGCGCTGGGCATCACCAAGTACACGCTGCTGGGCCATTCGATGGGAGGCTACACCGCCCTCTCATTAGCTCAGCGGTATCCAGATCGGTTGAATGCCTTTGGTTTGATCCACTCCACCGGCTTTCCGGACAGTGAAGAAGCGAAGGAGAAACGGCTTCAAGCGGTTTCCCGCATCCGGTCCGAAGGCATTACCCACTTTGTAGATGGGCTCGTGCCGGGGTTGTTTGCACCGGACAATGTCAGCAAACTTGGAGCTGAAGTGGATCGCGTGAAGGAGATTGGCTACAAGACGCCGCCTCAAGGGGCAACGGGAGCCGCGCTGGCGATGCGCGAGCGGCCCGACCGCCGAGACGTGATGGAATCGACAGCGCTACCACTGCTGCTGGTCGCAGGTGAAAACGATAACGTCGTACCGATGGCGCGGCTATTTACGACCGAAGGGCCCAACGTCACAAAGGCGGTCATTAAAGGCGCGGGCCACATGAGCATGTACGAAGCGCCGGAGCAGCTCACAGCCGTCATCGCCGATTTTATGCGCAGCGTCACGGGAAAGACCGTAGAAGTGTAAAACCTAGCAAGTCTAAACAACGTTTCGCAAGAATCAGCTAGTCGAACCGAGGCCAAGGAACCGGAGATTTCATGGGAAACTCCGGTTTTACGGCTTTTTTTGAATTGGCGGGAAGCCAGCCTTGAACTTAGGGACGAGAGGAGGAGTGTCCGTGCTGCGAAGAGATTACCTGATGAAGATGATCGAAGAAATGACGGAAATGCTGGGAAAAGTGTTTATGCTCAAACAGCAGAAAAAGAAGATTGAAGCATTATGGACGCTCGACGAGCTGTTTAAAAGACAGTTTCGCTTGAGCTCCCATCTGCTGGAGAACTTACCTGCCAAAGACATCGTGCGCCTGTTTCAAAGCGGCGGGGAAATCGAGGCGGACAAGCTCCAAAGTCTGTCCCGTCTGCTCAAAGAAGAGGGAGACGTCTACGAGAGCTCTGGAGAGTCGGACGAAGCGGCAAAGCGCTGGATCAAATCATTTCATCTATACTTGACCGCTGCGCTCCATGGGGCGGACCGCTCCCTATGGGATCTGCCCGCGGCCATTGCTGAGCTGCAATCGCTGCTGAAGTCTTACCGTCTTCCGCCGGACACCGAATGGCTGGTGTTACAATGGGAAGAAGCGGAAGGCCGGTACGACCAGGCAGAAAATGCACTCTACCGCTTGCTGGAGGAAGGCCATGCTACTAAAGAAGAGGCGGTAGCGTTTTACCAGCGGTTGCTTGCGCTACCGCGAGATACACTTGCGGCGGGAGGCTTGCCGGTTGAAGAAGTTGAAGAAGGGCTTGCCGACGTCCAGGCTAAATGTTGAACAACCGTTATGATTTATTGACTACTATGCAGAAAGGCAGCTGTTAATCAATCATGGAATCACTGCGCAAACTCGCGAACGAACTGGCGGAGAAGGGCAGTCTGATCACAGCAACGATCAGCGGCCGCCGCAGACCGGGGGAGACGGAATACACGAAGGTTCAGATCAAACCGGTCGAAATCAAAAAGAGTTTACACTATCAATTTGCCTACCACTACCCCAACAAGGTGCTGCATCAAAATATCCCGGCTGACGGTTTCGCGGACGAGCTGGCGAAGTTGTTTGAGGAGTTCCGGCAAGGATTGCTGTGCACGGCGGAGGCCGATTATCAGGTCTTGATCAGCAAGAAGTTTAAGGTCACGATTCTGAAAAAAGCCCCCTCGCGTAAGCCCCTGGGGACGCTGACCCATAATCGGAAGAAGCAATATGTGTTGGAGGAAGGAACGCCGGTTCCGTTTTTGGTGGAGCTCGGGATCATGAACAGGGAAGGCAAGGTGCTCGCTAAAAAGTACGATAAGTTCAAGCAAATCAACCGTTTCCTTGAAATGGTTCAGGATGTCCTTCCTCATTTACCGACGGGGCGGCCGCTGACCATCGTTGATTTTGGGTGCGGCAAATCCTATTTGACGTTTGCGCTGTATCATTATTTGGCCGTACAGCAGCAAAGAAAACTGAACGTGATTGGCTTGGACCTCAAGGCCGACGTAATCGAGCATTGCAGCGGGTTAGCACGCAAACTGCAGTATGACGATCTGAAGTTTCTTGTTGGCGACATCGCCGACTATGACGAGCTTAACGCGGTGGATATGGTCGTAACGCTCCACGCCTGCGACACGGCGACAGATGCAGCGCTGGAGAAAGCGGTGCGCTGGGGCGCATCGGTCATCCTGTCCGTGCCTTGCTGTCAGCATGAGCTGTTTAATCAGGTGCAAAACGAAGTGCTGCAGCCGCTGTTGGGTCATGGCATCCTGAAGGAGCGCTTCTCTGCACTGGCGACGGATGCGATTCGCGCTAAGCTGCTGGACGTGATGGGCTACAAAACGCAGCTGCTGGAGTTCATCGATATGGAGCATACGCCGAAAAATATCCTGATCCGCGCCGTGAAATCGGGCGGAGGGAACGTGTCGCAGCTTTGGCGGGAGTATACGGTGTTCCGCGATTTCCTAAGCGCTGATCCGTATCTGGAGCGCGCTTGTCGCGATTTGCTGCCGGAGGCGGCAACGCAAAGTAACTGAGATGGAACCGGTTGGGAGGTGTCCCAACCGGTTTTTTTGTGGTTTTGATAGGGGAGGGGGGCTGTTGCTGATACAGGGGGCACGATAACTGCAAAAGTGCAGTTATTTTTTGGAATTTGGACTTAAAACGCGAGTTTAACTGCAAAAGTACAGTTATTTTTCTGCGATTTTGGGAAAAGCACCGATTTCGCCAGAAATGAACTGTAGTTTCCCTAAGGCCCCCTAAATAAACTGGAGTCCTCCCCTACAAGGATTTACAATGGAAATAAGGGAGAGGATTCAGTTATGGGAAAAGCCAAAGATGAATTTCGTTTAAAGGTAGTAAGAGAAGCTCTGTCCGGGATTAAGGTGGGGGTGCTTGCCCGGTCGTATGACCTGCACCCAGAAACCATTCGAACCTGGATTCGAGCATACCGAGATCAGATTACAGATGTGGATACATCACTGCCAGACCAACACCTTCAAGAACTCAAACGACTTCAAGAGATTGAAGAAAAATACGAGAAAGCGATGAAAGTGCTTGGTGAGAAAGAACTCGAAAATGAGATCCTGCGTGAACTCGTAAAAAAGAAAAACCCCGCTTATCTGAAAAACTTGAAGTAGCAGAACCATTCATTAAGCGGGGGGAACCAACAGCTGTAGTTCTGCGGATTTTGGAAATTGCTGAATCGACATACTACGATCGAAAAAAGCGAGCTGCTACCCCAAAGACGGAGCCGTTATCAACGGACAAACGCGGTCGCCCTACACCTGGGTACTCTCTAACTGTTACAGGGATCCCCATTAGCGATGAACAGATTAAAGAGTGGCTCCTTGAGCTGCTTGAAGGCGAAGAACATGTCTACGGATATAAACTGTTGGGCCAATGCATTCGGGATATTCACCAAGTCATAATTAACAAAAAGAAAACGTATCGTCTTTGCAAAGAACTCGGCATTCT
>NZ_KE159652.1:221159-237110 GCF_000403375.2 Paenibacillus barengoltzii G22
GTTCCCCGTGATCCGGACGGACAATGGGCCTCAATTTGTCAGCAAGTTGTTTGGAGATACCTGTGAGAGCTTGGGGATGACTCATGAGCGAATTCCCCCAAGGACTCCCAATATGAATGCCTATATCGAATCATTTCATAGCATATTGGAACGCGACTTGTTTAGCAGACGAGAATTTATGACGTTTGAAGAAGCGTTTATCGCACTTGATCAATATATGGACTTTTATAATTATCGAAGAATGCATGGTAGCCTGAAGCATATGGCTCCCATGAAGTTTTCGTTATGGGTCAAAATGCTAGAGGATACCTCAAAGTTCCATAAATCGATGTAAACACACAAGAAAATGAGCTGGACTGCGATAACACAAAACTTGTAGGTCAGGACTCCGGATTTAGGGGGCCTAGCCGGTTTTGCAGTTATTTTGGCAATTTCGCCGTCTAAGCCGGAAAATAACTGCACTTTTACATTTATTTATGCAGGTGACTCCATCTCCCGGAAGAATACCCCGCATTGAACTTGCCAATGAATGGAGTAAAGCGAATGGAGCAAGAGTTGGGGGAGCGAACATACAGGGCTGGAATAGCAGAGGGGGCGCAGAGAAGGTGGAAAAGAGGTGAAAAGGTTAGAGAGGGATCGAAAAGTAACAGTAAAAAAAGAGGTAGATGAAGCGGAGGAACGAGAGAGAGGGAATTGTGGAAAAAGTAGATGATCTTGAAAAGGTTGGTGGCGGTGGGCGCGCGAGAGGCAGACGTTAGGGACGTTAGGCTGACTGAAAGAAGATAAAGATGAGGAGGTGGAGGGTGTGCAGCATTGGCGAATTAGGGGAGTGACTGCGGCAGTATGGTTAAGCGGCGTATGGGTTTGCTTGAATCAAGGTTTGTATTGGACCGGGCGGGCGGGGGCGCTGCTGCTGGTGTCCGTATGGCTCATTGCGGGTGCGGTGGTTGCAGGCGGATGGGCCATCTCAACTGGATTCGGGCAGAATTTCAGGAAAACGGGCTATGGGCCGCATGAGGTTGGAACGTTTAAGCTTGCACTGCATGATCTTGCACCGTTTAAGTTTGGATCGTCTGAGCTTGAGCTTGGGACGTATCAGCTTGGTAGCGCTGCGCCTCGGGCGGGGTTATGGACAGAGCCAAGCGTGCGGTGGGCTTTGTTGCTAGCGGCAGGGCCTTTTGTCATCGCAGCGGGATACGCTTGGCGGCTGGCCGCGGGGCCGTTGTCGGTGCAATCGACGCTGGAAGCCCTGCGGCTGTGGGCGTTCTTGGGCGTTTTTGTTGCGGCGCTAGGGGGGCTAGCCGCAGTGAAGTCCCTGAGTGCCCGCCGTTGGCTGGAGGCCGGATGGCTGCTGATCGGCGGGCTGCTGGCTGTAACGGCATTGGCCGCGGCTTACGGCCTGCTGCCGATCCCCGGCGCGATCCTGCGCACCGCGGATCCAGCCATTTCGGCGACCGGTGCCCGGCTGGGCGGGCTGCTCCAGTACCCCAACGCCTTCGGTGCCGTGATGGCGGCGTTTCTCCTGGAGCGGCTGATGCGGCTCGCGAGGATGGAGCGGGCTGCTTTCACGCGCGCAGGCAGCTGGCGCGGGCAGCGGGCGGGGGCTCTCGCCCTGCTGTTCGCCCTCGCCCTGCTGCTGAGCGAGTCGCGCGGCGCGCTGACCGCTGCGCTGGGCGGCTGGGCCGCGGGCCTCGCGCTGCTGCGCGGGGCCGAGCGCCGGCGCTACGCCTGGCATAGCGCCGTCTTCGCGGGCGCGGCCGCCGTGCTGGCGCGCGGGCTCGCGGCCGCGCAGCTTGCGCCGGCGCCGGTTCCCGGCGCGCTCGCGCTCGCCGCGGGGCTGGCCGCGGCGCTGCTCGCGTCCGGCCGCGTCGCCATCGCTCCGCCGCGCCCCCGCGCGCCGCACACGCGCCCCAACGCCGCGCCTCGCGCCCCGCGCCGCGCCCGCGCCTTCGGCGCAGCCGCGCTGCTGCTCGCGGCGCCGCTGGCCGCGCTGCCGGCGTCCGCCGGCTTCCTTGGGCGGGGACTCCGCCCGGAAACAGCGTCCGCCCGCGCGGTGATGTACGCCGACGCCGCCGAACTGCTTCGGCGGTCGCCATGGCTCGGCCAAGGCGGAGATGTCTGGCGCCACGCGTTCCGCCGTGTGCAGAGCCTGCCGTACGTCGGCAGCGAGGTGCACAGCGGCTACCTGGACCTGGCGCTGGACCTGGGCTTGCTTGGCCTCGCCTGCATATTGCTGTGGCTGGGGGGGATGTCCATCCCCCTGCTGCGGGCACGCAGCGCGCTGCTCCCACCTTATCTGGTGCTGCTGCTGCATAGCGCCATCGACTTTGACTTCAGCTACGGTCTCGTCTGGCTGTTGCTGCTCTGGACGGCGGCCATGGGAATCGCCGAAGCCGGCTCGCTGGGTCGGCTTCGTCTCCCTGTCTTGCCCCGCCCCGGACTTGTCCGCGGAGCTTTCTTCCGCGCTCGCGGCCTGCTCTCACCACGCCCGCTGCGCATCGTGTGCAGCGGCCTCATCGCCGCTGCCTTACTTCTGCTGGGCGTGTCCGGTCTCCGCGAAGCGGAGAGCCAGCGGCTGCAACGCCAAGCCTTAGCCCAACCGCCCGAGGCGCACCGGGAGGCGGCGGAGCTGCTTCGGCGTTCGCTGGCCCTTGCCCCGTACCGCACGACGGTACGGTTAGCGCTCGCGGAACGCTCCGCACCACAGGAGGCCGCCTCGCTGCTGCAGGCGGGCCTCCGCTACGAGCCGGAGCGCGCCGAGCTGTGGTTCGCGTTGGGCCAAGCGCTGGCCCAAGCCGATCAGCCCGCCGCTGCTGAAGCGCTGCGGCGAGGCATCGAGCTGGACCCGTACGACCGGGTCAAGCAGACGGCAGCACTGCGAGAGCTATGGGGGCTAGCGCAACGCTTGCAGGCAAGCGGGGGACTGCAACAGGCTGAAGCGGTGGCGTCGGTCGGGACCGACTTGTACCTGAGCTTCCTGCGTTTGGCAGAGGGCATCGCCGCCAATCCTTCGCTGCGTAACGACCGCGCCTTCCGCTTAACGGAGGAAGCCATGTCGCTCGGGCGGGAGCTGCAACAGAGGGCTCACTTTTACACAAGCGATGCTGCCAAGAAGTAAATCTCGCTTCTTGCAGTCAGGCGTGTCAGACGGTGAGCTTGCTATCCGCCAAACGCGGCGCGAAAAGCAGAGGACAACGCTTCGCGATCGACCTCCCACAGCTCTGCCAGCTCAGCGCTGACGGCTTCATCCCACCAATCCGCCAGCAGCTTGCGGTTACTGATGTTTTCACCGATCCACAGCAGGTTGCCAATCACTTTTTTGTAATATAATGCTTCGCCTTCCTTGACTCGGTCCTCCGGAATATATACGCCAAGCCGCTTGATCGTCCGGTACAGCTCTTTGCTGCAGCTGCGGCGGATTTTGCGGGGATTCGGGAGGGAAGTTTGATGTTTCGCCGGGAAGTTTGCCATGGCAGAAGTCGCCTCCTTTTGCTCCAGCATATGCGGGCGGATTTCCCGAAGTCACCGGTGCGGCGAGCTGAAGTAGAACGCATGTCCATGGCTATGATAGAATAGACTGAGATTGGAGGCAGTTTATTGCTGGCTTCAGGACAGAAGTTAACTGGAAAGAGGACGAAGCTGTGGATTGGATATCAAATTTAGTGGGCGTATTATTGGATTGGATACAACAATTAGGGTATATGGGGATTATGCTGGGGCTCATGATCGAGATCATCCCCAGCGAAATTGTGCTGGCCTACGGCGGTTATCTCGTGCATCTCGGACATATTAATTTCATCGGTGCCGTCTTCTTTGGCACAGTAGGCGGTGTCATTGCTCAATTGTTCATTTACTGGATTGGGCGATATGGCGGCAGGCCGATTTTGGAGAAGTATGGGAAGTATATTTTGATTCAGAAGAAGCATATCGACGCGTCTGAAGCCTGGTTTCAGAAATACGGTCCCGGGGTTATCTTTACGGCGCGGTTTATCCCGGTGGCTCGGCATGCCATTTCCGTTCCTGCCGGGATTGCGAAAATGCCGGTGGGCAAATTCCTGCTGCTGACGACCTTGGCGGTCATTCCGTGGTCCGTGCTGTTCGTATATTTGGGAATGCTGCTCGGTGAACAGTGGCAGCATGTCGACGAGAAAGCAGGCCCCTATATCATGCCGATTTTGCTTGGGGCTTTGGCGCTGTTAATCGTGTACTTGGTCGTCAAATCGTTCAACAACCGGAGAAAAGGCGATGCCTAAGTCGATAACATCCGTAAGAAGCCAGATACCAAACGGATGGGCTTAGTGAATTGGTGATGAACTTAAAGAGAGGAGGCGGAGTGAGCGAAGCGGCCCGTGAGCTTGGTTGTAACGCTTATTCCGAGGGATACATCATGCTGAAAATTGAGAGTTTTTCCTTAGGCCCCTTGCAGACGAATGCGTATTTGTTGCGGGGAGAAGACGAGAACCGTGCGATCATTATCGATCCTGGTTCAAACCCGGGACCGCTGTTGCGCAGAATCGAAGGGTTGGAGATCGAGGCGATTTTGCTTACACATGCTCATTTTGACCATATCGGCGGTTTGGACCAGATTCGGAAGGAGAAGCATTGCCCGGTCTATGTGCATCCGCTGGAAAGCGATTGGTTGACGACCCCGAAGCTGAATGGGTCCTTGATGTGGCCGGAGGTCGGACCGCCCATCTCCACGGATCCGGCAGAATTCGATCTGGCCGAAGGGCAGAAGCTTCACCTGATCGGGCATGAGTTCACCGTACTTCATACGCCGGGGCATTCCCCAGGCAGCGTGAGCTTCCTGTGCGGGGATGATCTTTTTTCAGGGGATGTGTTGTTCCGTCTTGGTGTAGGGCGCACGGATTTACCGGGAGGCCGTGAAGCCGACCTGTTTAATTCGATTCGCGGGAAGCTGTTCCAACTGAAGGATGAAGTCAAAGTGTATCCCGGTCATGGTCCCCAGACGACTATCGGCTACGAACGGCAGAATAATCCGTACGTCTCCTAGAGAGTCTATGAACCCTACTCATGGCGTTTGTGCAAAAAAATCGACGAAATAGTACAAAAATAGTGGACAAAAGTGCAACCTTTTGATAGGATGTACATATTAAAACATTGTAACTTTTGCGAAGCACGCAAGCTGCGGAAATGATCCCGGTTTGCGTTCTTTTTTATGCTTTTTTGGGCTTGAACCAATATCAGCAGAAACAAGATGTACTTCAGGAAGCGAATCTGCATAAGCTATTCATATCCGGGATTCCGGGGTAGAACTTGACCAATCTCCGTGTCTTTTAGTAGGATTATATAAAGCAATACAAGTTGATGATTATGCATCCAAATAAATCAGGGAGGTAGACGATGCTTCATTTGGGAGAGAAAATTGTTATCGTCGGTGATGCTTTTGAGCAGAATCTTCCTGTTGGGGAATATGGCTACGTTATTGCTTACGACCGCAATCCGGACAATGCTTTTGACTACGTCATCCGGTCTCCGAAGACGGGGCGGAATTATTTCGTTCCTAAGAGCGATATAGAATCCGAAAGTCGGCTGATCGAGCAAGCAGCGGAACGCGCGACACAGGAAGCTTTGATCGATTACGCGCTGGCTACGCACAATGAGAAGCTGTTTCGGCATATCATGAACGGCGAAGACAGCGATGCAGACGGGCAGCAGGAACCAACAAAGGAAGTAATGTCCCAAGCAGAGTTCATTAAACAAGTGAACCTGCGGGCATGGATATAAGAAAGGAGTCGGCTTAAGGCCGGCTCTTTTTCTTTTTTGTCCGGGGAGAGATATCCCGCCCTATAGCTCCTTTCCGCTTTAACGGATTGAATTGAACCGGAATCTACAATATAATTTTATTCAATTGTACAAGCATGGTAGAATGTACGAATAGTGCGGGAACGCATGAGTAAAGGGAGGCATCTAAGCATGAGTATCCAGACGAAGGACGTTGAACACGTGGCGAGACTGGCCCGTTTGCACTTGACCGACGAAGAGCGGGATATGTTTACGGAACAATTAAATGCGATTTTACAATACGCGGAGAAGTTAAACGAACTGAATACAGACGATATCGCACCGACCACGCATGTGCTGCATCTCAGTAACGTCATGCGGGAGGACGAAGTGAAGGAAAGCCTGCCGCCGGAGAAGGTATTCCGTAACGCACCGGAGGAAGAAGACGGTCAGTTTAAGGTTCCGGCCGTATTAGAATAGGTGATTCGCTGAAAAATGAACCCATCGACTAGAACGAACTTGAGAATGACAAAGGAGGAAGCTTAGATTGGCGCTTTTTGATTTGCGTTTACAGGAGATACATAATCGGCTTCACAACAAGGAGTTGTCTGTGACCGAGTTAGTAGGCGAAGCTTTCGCCAGAATCCGCGAATACGACGGGAAGATCGGCGCCTACTTGACGTTGAACGAGGAGGGGGCTCGTGCGGAGGCCGCCCGTTTGGACGCCAAGTTGGCACAGGGGGAAGCCCATGGTCTGCTGTTTGGACTTCCTGTGGGCATCAAAGATAATATGGTGACCGAAGGGTTGCTGACGACATGCGGCAGCCAATTTTTGAAAAATTATGATCCGATTTACGACGCGACTGTGGTTACGAAGCTGAAGGAAGCGGAAGCGGTCACGATCGGCAAGCTGAATATGGACGAGTTCGCGATGGGCGGCTCCAATGAGAATTCCAGCTTCCATCCCGTGCGTAACCCGTGGGATTTAAGCCGTGTACCCGGCGGTTCCAGCGGGGGTTCGGCAGCCGCTGTCGCTGCAGGTGAGGCATTCTTTACGTTGGGTTCGGATACCGGCGGTTCCATCCGTCAGCCCGCATCGTATTGCGGTGTTGTTGGACTGAAGCCGACCTATGGCCGGGTATCGCGTTACGGCCTTGTGGCGTTTGCTTCTTCGCTCGATCAGATCGGGCCGATAACCAAAAACGTCGAAGACGCCGCCTATGTTCTGCAGGCGATTGCCGGTCACGATCCGAAGGATTCCACCTCGGCGAATGTGGAGGTGCCGGATTATTTGAGCGCCCTCACCGGTGACATTTCCGGGCTGCGCATCGCTGTACCGAAGGAATATTTGGATGGCGTTGACCCGCAGGTGAAGGCTGCCATTATGGATGCGTTGCGCGTGCTTGAAGGTCTTGGCGCGGTATGGGAAGAAGTATCGCTGCCGCATACGGAATACGCGGTGGCTGCTTATTATCTGCTGGCGTCCTCGGAGGCCTCGTCGAACCTGTCGCGTTTCGACGGCGTTCGTTACGGCGTCCGTGCTGATAATGCCGGCAACCTGCTGGACTTGTACTACGATTCGCGCAGCCAGGGCTTCGGACCGGAAGTGAAGCGCCGGATTATGCTGGGGACCTATGCGCTGAGCTCGGGGTATTATGACGCCTACTATTTGAAGGCGCAAAAGGTCAGAACGCTGATCAAACAAGATTTCGATCAGACCTTTGACAAATATGACGTGATCCTTGGGCCAACGGCTCCAACGACGGCGTTCCCGCTGGGCTCGCAAGTTGACGATCCGCTCACGATGTATTTAAACGATATTTTGACGATTCCGGTGAGCTTGGCCGGGGTTCCCGCCATCAGCGTGCCGTGTGGATTTGCCGAAGGTCTGCCGGTTGGACTGCAAATTATCGGCAAGCCGTTCGACGAAAGCACGGTATTGCGCGTGGCTCACGCCTTTGAAGCGAATACGGATCATCATCAACAACGTCCCGCCTTGTAGGTTTATAACAATAGTTTTGCAGGAGGATAGGCCATGTCAACATCCAAATATGAAACGGTGATCGGGTTGGAGGTGCACGTGGAGCTGCATACGAAATCGAAAATTTTCTGCGGCTGCTCCACGGAGTTCGGCGCCCCGCCTAATACGCATACCTGCCCGGTGTGCCTGGGGCATCCCGGCGTATTGCCGGTGCTGAACCGCCAGGCCGTCGACTACGCGATGAAGGCCGCAATGGCGCTGAATTGTGAAATCGGCGATGTCTGCAAGTTTGACCGGAAGAACTATTTCTACCCCGATTCGCCTAAAGCGTATCAGATTTCCCAATACGATCAACCGATCGGCAAGAACGGATACATCGATATCGAGGTGGACGGGAAGACGAAACGGATCGGCATCACCCGTCTGCATCTGGAGGAGGACGCTGGCAAGCTGACGCACGTGGACGGCGGGTACGCTTCGCTGGTGGACTTCAACCGTGTAGGCACGCCGCTTGTGGAAATCGTGTCCGAGCCGGACATTTCTTCGCCGGAGGAAGCGCGCGCGTATCTGGAGAAGCTGCGGGCGATCATGCTGTACTGCGAGGTTTCCGACGTGAAAATGGAGGAAGGCTCGATGCGCTGCGACGCTAACATCAGCTTGCGCCCGTGGGGTCAGAAGGAGTTTGGCACGCGTGCCGAGCTCAAGAACATGAACTCGTTCCGCGGCGTGGTTCGCGGGTTGGAGTATGAACAGCTTCGCCAGGCTGAGATTCTGGACGAAGGCGGAGAGGTTGAACAGGAGACGCGCCGCTGGGACGAAACCCAAGGTAAAACGTTCTCGATGCGCGGCAAGGAAGAAGCCCACGATTATCGCTACTTCCCGGATCCCGACCTGGTTACTCTTCACATTGATCAGGAGTGGAAAGACCGGATTCGTGCGTCGATTCCGGAGCTGCCGGATGCCCGGAAAGCTCGTTACACTTCGGAGTACGGCTTGCCGGAGTACGATGCTGGCGTCATTACGTCCTCCAAAGCGCTGGCGGACTTGTTCGAAAGCAGCCTTGAGTATACGAAGGACGCCAAAGCGGTGTCGAACTGGATCATGGGCGATCTGCTCGGCTACCTGAACAGCAATTCGCTGGAATTGTCCGACGTGAAGCTGACCGGACAAGGTCTAGGTGAGATGATCGGCCTGCTGGAGAAAGGCACGATCAGCTCCAAGATCGCCAAAACGGTATTTAAAGAAATGCTGCAAAGCGGCAAGCTGCCGCAGCAGATCGTTGAGGAGCAAGGGCTTGTGCAAATCAGCGACGAAGGGGCGATTATGGCGATCGTTCAAGAAGTCGTTGCGAACAACCCGGCCTCCGTGGAGGATTACAAAGCAGGCAAGGAGAAGGCCATTGGCTTCCTTGTCGGCCAAGTCATGAAGCAAAGTAAAGGGAAAGCCAACCCGGGGCTGGTCAACAAGCTGCTGGTCGAAGTGCTGAAAGGCTAGGGCCAGCTGGTGATCAAGCAACTCTCATTGAGTGACACCGATATTGTGGAGCAGCTCTGGAGCTTACAACATTCGGCTTACCGACTGGAGGCACAGGCCGTTGGCCTAACGGAGATGCCGCCGTTGCCAGATACGTTTGATTCCATCCGCTCAAGCAGCGATGTGTTCTTCGGTGAACTATCAGAGGATGGGGAGCTGCTGGGGGCGATCGCCGTTCGAGATGAGATGCCGGGGGCCTTAGAGATCACCCGATTGATGGTTCAACCGAACCATCTGCGGCAAGGAATTGGCGCCAAGCTGTTGCACTACGTCCTGACCCACCATCTGGACAAGCAAGAGTTTACCGTAACGGCCAGTCCGCAGAACGCCCCTGCGGTTGCGCTGTACCGCAAGTTTGGCTTCCGTCCGGTGCGGTCCGTCCAATCTGCTGCAGGCGTAGAATTGATGATCTATCGTCTGAACCAGTAAAGAGATTCAAGCACGCTTTCAAACCAGATGGCTGAGGTTTGAGGGCGTGCTTTTTGATTGATTGGAGACCAGTTCCTTCCACGTTACAGAATAAGTAAGTATCGGTTATGATTAAAGAAACGGTAAATCCGCGCTGGATGAAGCCCGACAGAGATAGAAAAGAGGTGGGGGAAATGACGCCGGATATGGTGCCGATCGGACAGCCGCCGATGCAAGGGCGGACGAAAGGATATCAGCCCCGGCGGCGCAAGCGCAAGCTGATTGCCGGTCTGTTGTCCGCCCTGTTTCCAGGGATGGGACATTTGTATTTGCGCAGTTATTTACGCGGCCTTTGCTTTATGTATTTTGTTTTGATCGATGCTTCCGCATTGATTTATTTCTCATCCGTCCGCATGGCGATTAATGTGCCGCTTCTCCTATGGCTTGGCTTATTAATTCCCGCGGCTTATTTCTTTAGTATTTATGATGTTCTTCAATCCACGGATGCCCATAATGCCCGTCTGAAAAAAGAGCTCGAAGCGAGTCAAATCCCATCCACGGACACACCGTCCGGCCGAAGCTTCAAGCAGGGTCTTGGAGCGGGAGCGCTGCTGATCGGCGGCGGGGCCATTTTGATTGTACTTCAGATGAAGCCGTATTGGCTCCAGCTGCTGGTGCAATACGCCGGAGCGTATCTAGTCTCTGCTGCGCTGGCGTTGACCGCGCTGCTGCTAATCCTGCGCGAATCGCAACGTCTCTTCCTGCGTTCGGGACGCTTTACTGCCGCCGTGGTCCTGCTGACAACCGCGGGAATTTTGCTGCACGATGCGATGAAGGATGGAGACTTGTTGCTGCAGTTGATCCGATGGTGGCCATTCGTGTTCGTTTTGTGGGGAATCGAGCATATTATAATATTGGTTTGGAAACGAATGAGGGCTATGCAAGTCAGATTTCGCCCGCGCGTTGATGTGAAGGGGCTGTTCTTGTCCATGTTCATGGCCTTCTCGGTATTTGCTATTACGCAGCAAGATCAATACATGCACTTATGGAACCGGGTCAGTCTCGATTTGACGGCTGCAGGGGCGGAATATAGCGCACAGGAAGGTTATCGTCTGGAGAAACCCCAGTTGGATCTCCCTATCGACCTGGATACCGAACGGATCGTTTTTGACGGAATGAATGGGGATATCGAGGTGCGTAAGGCGGAGATCGACCATGTCATCGTCCGCTATACGGTATGGATCGATCAATTGGAGAATGAACCCGCTCGCAAAATTGCGGCAGTCACGTCTATCGAAGCCGATATCGGCAAGACGCTGAATTTATCCGTCAAGGATAAGGCTTACGGCGAGACTGGCCGTCGTCATCCGAAGGTGAACGTAACCCTGATTGTTCCGCAAAACCGATTCTTGGATTTGGACATTTCCACCTCCAACGGGAAAATTACATTAACCGGTGTCCAAGCGATGAAGCAGGTGAAGCTGCAAACAGGGAATGGGAACTTACGGTTATGGAATGTCATTGGGGATGTTTCGGCCAAAACGTTAAACGGGGACGTTGAGCTGTATCGGATCTTTGGTGAAGCCGAGATTGATACGCAAGGCGGAAATATCAAAGGCCGGGGCATTACGGGCAAGGTCGCCTTGTCCACCCTGGTAGGCGATATTACATTAACCGAAGCTCAGGATGACATTCAACTGCATACGAAAAACGGCAATATCCGGGTCGACGGCGTTCCGCTGGGACTGAAGGCCGAATCGCTTAACGGCAAAATCGACATTACCTCCCGGATCGTTGGCGGCGATTGGGATGTTTACAGCGCGGTTGGCGAGTTGCGAGTCGAGCTTCCGGAAGAAGGGAATTATAAGCTTGAGGGTTCGAGCGGATACGGTGATATTTTTACCGAACTGCCTTTTGTGGTGGATCACAAGGAAATTCATGGTACACTCGGAACCGGTGAGTTCAAGCTCAAGGTCGATGGCAACAGTGACCTGTATGTGAATAAAAGCTGAACACCGGCGACAAGCCAAGTTGCAGGCGTTGATCCTGCGTTGACAAAAGTTTTGACCTAACCGTACAATAATCTTACGGACTTTTTTGCATAATGAACCATAAGGAATGAGCATTTAGAAGGCGGTGGACGAGATGACAACGCGCGTACAGCATGCCCTGGACCAACTGAAGAACAATGGAGTCCGCATTACGCCGCAGCGTCACGCCATACTTACGTATCTGATGGAATCGATGAGCCATCCGACCGCGGACGAGATTTACCGGTCCTTGGAGCCCCGCTTCCCGAACATGAGCGTAGCTACGGTATACAATAATTTGAAAATGTTGATTGAAGCCGGCATGGTCCGGGAGTTAACATATGGGGACAATTCGAGCCGTTTTGATGCGGACGTGTCCAATCATTATCACGTGATATGCGAGAAATGCGGAAAAATTGAGGATTTCATGTACCCTAGCTTGGAAGAAGTCGAGCGCCAGGCCGAAGAAGCCACCGGCTTTGAGATTCACGGCCATCGGCTGGAATTGCATGGGGTATGTAAAGAGTGCCGTATGAAGCACTAAGACAGTTTTATTTGGTGAGATGTAGATCAAACGTGTGGAATACCTTCGCGGATTCTTCACGTTTTTGTTTTTTGTAGGTAACTTTCGGCGCACTTTATAAGTTTATTATTTAGTAGACAGAGATTTCGATACGGAGGGTTGTCCTTGAAGAGTAGAAGAGACGTGTATCAAAGGAAAAAGAAGCGAGGCAGGAGAAAAACGAAATGGTTTTTCGGCCTGATTCTTATTATAGCAGGGCTTTATTGGGCTCAATCGGAATGGCTGCCCAACCGCGAGCATGTGGATCCTGAATGGCTTGGCCGGGTGGATAAGCCTATTTTTGCGGATGGACAATTGCTAAGTGGCACCGGGATCGGATCGGGCGATAGCTTGAAGCTCCCGCTTCCGGTGATTCAGCAGATTATCGACCCGACGATTCGTTATGAGGAAGACACGAAGTCAGTGATCTTAACGACGCCGCAGAAGTTGGTTTTGCTCAAGGCTGACGAGAAGATCGCCAAAATCAATAATAAGCCGAAGGAGCTGCGTTTTGCTCCGGAGGAGAAGGATGGCGTCCTCTATCTTCCGGCACATCTGCTTCACGACTTGTACGGGGCAGAGGTGCAAGAGGATGCGGCTTCCGGCGTTGTTCTGCTCTATCGGGCGGGAGAGAAGATTTTTCCAGCTGTGGTAGGCTCCGGTTCCAGCAAAAAGGACAGCACTGTTCCGCTGCGAACAGGCCCTAGCATTCATCAGCCGATTCTGGCGGATATGCCGGAGGAGACTGCGCTGCGGATCCTAGAGACCCCCGATGATAAATGGTATTATGTTCAGCTAAATAACGGGTATACCGGCTATGTTCAGAGAAAGGACGTCGTGTTAGGAGAGGAACATGCCATCCCGGAACTCAAGCTGGAGCTATCCGCCGCCAAACAGAAATGGCAGTCCAAAACGGTGAATATGACCTGGGAAGCTGTATATCAGGTGGCACCCAAGCCGTCTTCCATCGGTAAGCTGCCTGGCATCAACGTTGTGAGTCCCACTTGGTTTTCCATGGTGGACGGGAAGGGCAACGTGAAGAGTAAAGCAGACCCAGCCTACGTCAAATGGGCTCATGGTCAGGGGATGCAGGTCTGGGGCTTGTTCAATAACAGCTTTGATCCGGATCTCACTTCCGAGGCGTTGGCCAGCTTCGAGAACCGGCTAACGACGATTCTGCAAATGCTGCATTACGCGAAGTTGTATGATTTAGACGGCATTAATATCGATTATGAAAATGTCTACACCAAGGACGGAGAGAATCTCACCCAGTTTATGCGTGAGCTGCGCCCATTGGCTGAGGAGCAGGGCTTGATCGTTTCGATTGACGTGACCCCGAAATCTAACAGTGAGATGTGGTCGGCCTTTTTGGACCGCCGGGCCTTGGCTGAAGTGGTCGATTACCTCGTATTGATGGCTTACGATGAGCATTGGGCAGCCAGTCCGGTGGCGGGCTCCGTCGCCTCATTGCCTTGGGTGCGCTCATCGGTGACACGGATATTGGAAGAGGATGATGTGCCGCCGAGTAAGCTGATCCTGGGCATCCCTTTGTATACCCGGGTATGGACGGAAACGGTGAAGGACGGCAAAACGGAGGTCAATTCTAAAGCCATTGGGATGGACAAGGCTCAGCAAATCATCGCCGAGAAGAAATTAAAACCGCGTTTCTCTGAGGACACGGAACAGAATTACGTAGAGTATAAGGACAAAGAAGGATTGCACCGCATATGGCTGGAGGATGCTGAATCGTTAAAACGCCGTGTGGAATTGGCCAAATCGATGAAACTGGCTGGCATCGCCACCTGGACACGGGCGTTTGCTTCCGACGAAGCTTGGGAGACCCTTCGGGAAATTGTAAAATAGACTGCAAAAAACCAAGCGGACCGCTGCTTTAGATGCAGCGGTCCGCTTGGCTTCTTTTTATCCAATGAGGATAGAATGACATTTAACTGGTGGTTGAAGCTCCGGTTGTTTGCTGTTGCTCCAATTCCTCGGCCGTGATCGTCGCCTGCGACGGGTCGAGGGTGAGGATGGTCTTACAGAACATGCAGCGATCTGTTTTGCCTAGCATTTTGGTCAGCTTGTGACATTCCGGGCATTCCAGCTGCACTGCTGACGTGGACAACATGCCCGCCCAAAAATAAATGGCCAAGCTCGCGAGCATCGAGACCAAGCCGATGGCTAGTCCGATGGCAGCGATCGCTCTGCCGGCAGGGCCCCAGAATACAATCCCGGCGGTTCCCAGTACCATTAGGCCCATCCCAAGCATGGTGAGCAACAAGCCCCATAAACGAAATTCATTGATTTTGCTTGATTTGAAGAACATTGGGCCACCTCGTTTCTATAACTCTGCAAGGGGAGCGTTTCCCCACTTTTTCCAAGTGCTCCAAAAACAAAGAAGGAAACTTAGATTAGGCGTAGAACTATATTATAACGAATTGGCAGGAATACGCCAAGCTGGGAGGGTATCCGTGGAAACAACCATTTTTTCGATCTTAGACGAGGAGAAAGCCGGACATGGAGCCATTGGGGCGGTTGGGTATCACCTGGACCAAGCCGGCTTCCACGACTCGCTGTTGCATGATTTCGAATATCTCATTATGGTTGTGCACCATGGCTTGGAGGAGAAGGAACAGCGTATTGAGCACGGTATGAGCGGAAACTCGGCTTATCAGCTGCTGCATGTGGGCACCCGCGAAATCGAACTAGGCATATTGACCGGTGATCAGCGGGATTCGGTGAAATATTTTCTGCACGGCGAGATCATTTGGGACATCGATGGGAAGTTGACGACTTTCCGTTCCTATATCAACGAATTTGGTGATTCCATGAAGGAACGGCGGAAGCTTAAGGAATTTGCCAAATTTCTCAAAGTCTATGGGGAAGCCAAACGGTATACGGCTGAGCAGGACTTGCTGGACGCGTACTACTGCGTGCTGCAGGCGTTAAAGCATTATGCTCGCCTTGAATTGATCGAGCAGGGGATTTTGCCGGAAAGCAGCGTGTGGGAACAGGTTCGCCCTTTGAATTCGGTCGTCAATAAGTTGTTTGATGAGTTGACGGAAAATTCAGAAACGTTGGAGCAACGCATCCAGCTCGTCCTGTTGGCTTGCGAATTTACACTCGCCAGCAAGATGGCCGATTGTTGTGAACTGCTCTTAAGGATTCTCGGCAGCCGTAAGGAAGCATGGAGTATTCAGGAGTTAGTACAGAACCCTGAGCTCGAACATGTGAGAGATGAGCTTCCGTTATTACTTCGCAAGTTGGTGGCCCGTTCCTTGGCGCAGGAAATCACCAAAGCTCATAAGGAAGGCGCAGGCGAGCGCCGGGAATTGCGATACAGAGCTTGATTGCGGCGTTCTGAACACTTCCAAAATATACCTTGGACAAACCTATTGACGCGCCCAGCGAGGATATGATAAATTATATCTCGCCCCTAAAAAAGGCAATGAAGTTTTGAAGCTGAAATCGGCACTGGCCGAAAGGTTTTTTAAAAAAAACTTCTTGACTTAATCGAGGCAAACATGATATATTATAAAGGTCGCTGCTGAAACAAAGAACGGCGACGAAATGAAAGTTTGATCTTTGAAAACTGAACAACGAGTGAGTAATAAATTGAGATTAAAGGGTGAATTTCAAGCCGGTGTACTTCGGCCTTGAAATTCGATCCGATCTCGTCAGTTTTTTCTAAA
>NZ_KE159652.1:240170-240678 GCF_000403375.2 Paenibacillus barengoltzii G22
CTCGTTGCTCAGTTTTGAGAGTTCAAGCTCTCAAGCGTTTGGTGGCGATGGCGGAGGGGTTCCACTCGTTCCCATCCCGAACACGACCGTTAAGCCCTCCAGCGCCGATGGTACTTGGACCGAAGGGTCCTGGGAGAGTAGGACGCTGCCAAGCGCAACCCACTTTCGGGTGCACAAATGAATATTTGTTATGGGCCCTTAGCTCAGCTGGTTAGAGCGCACCCCTGATAAGGGTGAGGTCGGTGGTTCGAGTCCACTAGGGCCCACCATATTTCCCATAACATGAAGATGTTTTTTACCGGGGTCCCCGAAAAGTATTCGGAATTGACTTCGGAGCATCACTTCACTGTTTGGGGTGAAATTTGGGGCCATAGCTCAGCTGGGAGAGCGCCTGCCTTGCAAGCAGGAGGTCAGGAGTTCGATCCTCCTTGGCTCCACCATATGATTTACCTTGATCCTTGAAAACTGGATATACGAAACGAAATTTGCGTTTTAGAACAATCCTTTT
>NZ_KE159652.1:244528-338868 GCF_000403375.2 Paenibacillus barengoltzii G22
ACAAGTGAGAATGCCGGTATGAGTAACGAAAAGATCAGTGAGAATCTGATCCGCCGAAAGCCTAAGGGTTCCTGAGGAAGGTTCGTCCGCTCAGGGTAAGTCGGGACCTAAGGCGAGGCCGAAAGGCGTAGTCGAAGGACAACAGGTAGAAATTCCTGTACCACCGTAATCCGTTATGAGCGATGGGGTGACGCAGTAGGGTAGTGACGCGAGCTGATGGATGCTCGTCCAAGCAGTGAGGCTGGTGTGTAGGCAAATCCGCACACCGTAAGGCTAGGCTGTGATGGGGAGGGAAAATTTACAGTACCGAAGGTCATGATCTCACACTGCCAAGAAAAGCCTCTAGCCAGGAGAAGGTGCCCGTACCGCAAACCGACACAGGTAGGCGAGAAGAGAATTCTAAGGCGCGCGGAAGAACTCTCGTTAAGGAACTCGGCAAAATGACCCCGTAACTTCGGGAGAAGGGGTGCCTCGGTAGGGTGAATAGCCCGAGGGGGCCGCAGTGAAAAGGCCCAAGCGACTGTTTAGCAAAAACACAGGTCTGTGCGAAGCCGCAAGGCGAAGTATACGGGCTGACGCCTGCCCGGTGCTGGAAGGTTAAGGGGAGCGGTTAGGGGTTTACCCCGAAGCTGTGAACCGAAGCCCCAGTAAACGGCGGCCGTAACTATAACGGTCCTAAGGTAGCGAAATTCCTTGTCAGGTAAATTCTGACCCGCACGAATGGCGTAACGACTTGGGCGCTGTCTCAACGAGAGATCCGGTGAAATTTTAATACCTGTGAAGATGCAGGTTACCCGCGACAAGACGGAAAGACCCCATGGAGCTTTACTGCAGCTTGATATTGGACTTTGATACGATTTGTACAGGATAGGTGGGAGCCTAGGAAGCCGGAGCGCCAGCTTCGGTGGAGGCGCCGTTGGGATACCACCCTGATCGTATCGGAGTTCTAACCTGGTACCGTGAACCGGTACGGGGACAGTGTCAGGTGGGCAGTTTGACTGGGGCGGTCGCCTCCTAAAGAGTAACGGAGGCGCCCCAAGGTTCCCTCAGAATGGTTGGAAATCATTCGAAGAGTGCAAAGGCAAAAGGGAGCTTGACTGCGAGACTGACAAGTCGAGCAGGGACGAAAGTCGGGCTTAGTGATCCGGTGGTACCGCATGGAAGGGCCATCGCTCAACGGATAAAAGCTACCCTGGGGATAACAGGCTTATCTCCCCCAAGAGTCCACATCGACGGGGAGGTTTGGCACCTCGATGTCGGCTCATCGCATCCTGGGGCTGAAGTAGGTCCCAAGGGTTGGGCTGTTCGCCCATTAAAGCGGTACGCGAGCTGGGTTCAGAACGTCGTGAGACAGTTCGGTCCCTATCTGTCGTGGGCGTAGGAAATTTGAGAGGAGCTGTCCTTAGTACGAGAGGACCGGGATGGACGCACCGCTGGTGCACCAGTTGTTCCGCCAGGAGCACAGCTGGGTAGCTAAGTGCGGACGGGATAAGCGCTGAAAGCATCTAAGCGTGAAGCCCCCCTCAAGATGAGATTTCCCAGTATGTAAGACCCCTTGAAGACGACAAGGTTGATAGGCCTGAGGTGGAAGTGCAGCAATGCATGGAGCTGACAGGTACTAATCGGTCGAGGGCTTATCCAAAAAACTCTAAAATGCAGTTGAGTTTCGTATCCAGTTTTCAAGGATTAAACCTTGATAACTTTATAATGTTCCCTGATAGCTCAGTCGGTAGAGCACTCGACTGTTAATCGAGTTGTCACAGGTTCGAGTCCTGTTCGGGGAGTCTAAGTCCCCAGAAAGTGACGATAAGCTTTGTAGTTTATTCCGATTACTTTCTGGGGGCCCCAAAAACACATGGAGAGGTGTCCGAGTTGGCCGAAGGAGCACGATTGGAAATCGTGTAGGCGTCACAAGCGTCTCGAGGGTTCGAATCCCTCTCTCTCCGCCATTATTATTACATGGCCCGTTGGTCAAGGGGTTAAGACACCTCCCTTTCACGGAGGTAACAGGGGTTCGAATCCCCTACGGGTCATTTCTTCCCTTCATTTCAAGTTCTTTTGCTGACTGACTTGATTTATGAATGGGATGTCTGGTACAATATAACTTGTCTTTTCCCATGGAGGCTTAGCTCAGCTGGGAGAGCATCTGCCTTACAAGCAGAGGGTCGGGGGTTCGATCCCCTCAGCCTCCACCATAACATCTTTAATACTGACGCGGGGTGGAGCAGCCCGGTAGCTCGTCGGGCTCATAACCCGAAGGCCGCAGGTTCAAATCCTGCCCCCGCAATTATCCTCTTGAAGAGGATGGCATTATTCTCGTGTGGAGCCGTGGTGTAGAGGCCTAACATGCCTGCCTGTCACGCAGGAGACCGCGGGTTCGAATCCCGTCGGCTCCGCCATTTAACTTCATATTAAGGCTCGGTAGCTCAGTTGGTAGAGCAGAGGACTGAAAATCCTCGTGTCGGCGGTTCGATTCCGTCCCGAGCCACCATTCAACAATTATGTTGAAGAGCCGGTGTAGCTCAATTGGTAGAGCAACTGACTTGTAATCAGTAGGTTGGGGGTTCAAGTCCTCTCGCCGGCACCACGTGGAGGCTTAGCGAAGTGGCCAAACGCAGCAGACTGTAAATCTGTTCTCTTACGAGTTCGGTGGTTCGAATCCATCAGCCTCCACCAGTTTTCTAGGGGCATAGTTTAAAGGTAGAACAAAGGTCTCCAAAACCTTTGGTGTGGGTTCAATTCCTGCTGCCCCTGCCACTTTTTCTCTCTTGATAAACTTTATATTATGGCGGTCGTGGCGAAGGGGTTAACGCACCGGATTGTGGCTCCGGCATTCGTGGGTTCAAGTCCCATCGATCGCCCCATTTCTTTCTCAATCAAATATAGTGGGGATTAGCCAAGCGGTAAGGCAACGGACTTTGACTCCGTCATGCATAGGTTCGAATCCTATATCCCCAGTTTAAGCGGACGTGGCTCAGCGGTAGAGCATCGCCTTGCCAAGGCGAGGGTCGCGGGTTCGATTCCCGTCGTCCGCTCCATTCTATATTATGGCGCCATAGCCAAGTGGTAAGGCACAGCTCTGCAAAAGCTTTATCCCCAGTTCGAATCTGGGTGGCGCCTCCATTGATAATTCGCGGGAGTGGCGGAATCGGCAGACGCACAGGACTTAAAATCCTGCGGTAGGTGACTACCGTACCAGTTCAAGTCTGGTCTTCCGCACTTTTAATTCATTTTATATGTGCCGGTGTGGCGGAATTGGCAGACGCGCGCGACTCAAAATCGTGAGGGAAACCGTGGGGGTTCGAGTCCCTTCACCGGCATTACAATTAACAGAACAGTTCATTAGATCCAAGATCTAGTGAACTGTTTTTATTTTGCACTTGTAATCCTCTTCCTTGACAATCTGTAGATTATATTGTTACACTTTTCACATCATTGGAGTGTATCTACACACAGAAAGGAGTAAGAAGATGGCTGAGGCATTTGCTAAAGGTGATTTGGCTTGCTACTGCGCGAACTTAAGGCAGGCTTCCCGAGCTGTGACCCAATACTATGAGGATGTTATGAAACCATGTGGGCTGAAGGTGACGCAATACACCTTGTTGCAATATATCAAGCGTATAGGAGCTTGTACGATGCTCCAGGTCTCTGAAGGACTTGATTTGGAGCGGACAACGCTGGTTAGAAATTTTAAAGTTTTAGAGGACAAAGGGCTTATCCAAATAACCTCTTCTTCATCCTCGAGAGCGAACTTAATTCATTTAACTGAGAAAGGCATATCGGTTCTGGAGCAGGCGGAGACTTATTGGAATCAGGCCCAACGTTTTTTGGAAGAAGAATGCTTGTCCGCTGATGAGTTGAAGAGCTTACAGCAGATCTTGCAGAAATTACGGAGGAACATCAAATAATGCTCTGCATTCATAGTGTATATACACAGTATTGGGAGCTCAACGGATTAGGGCAGGTGAATCATTGATGAAGAATATATGGATCTATGCGCTGCAGCTCCTTTTTCTCGCTGTATTACTCACTGCTGCAGTTGGATGTGCGATCGCAGAGAAGCGGGAACACGAGCGTCCTTCGCGTCTTCCTGCCGGACAACCCCTTCGAATGATTGCCGCCACCGATATGCATTACTTAGCTAAAAGCCTGAACGATGGCGGCAGTGCTTTTCAAAGCTTTGTTGAAAACGGAGATGGGAAGCAGTTGCTATACAGCGATGAGCTGATGCAGGCACTGGAATATCAAGTATCACTGCGGAGAGCGGATATTGTGCTGTTTAGCGGAGATTTGACCAATAATGGGGAACATCAAAGTCATAAAGATTTGGAGAAACGGCTTCGGGATCTGGATAACACAGGTGCCCGGGTGTACGTAGTGCCCGGGAATCACGATATTCTCAATCCCTGGGCTCGCAGGTTTAAGGAAGGCAGTCAATATAAAACCGATAGCATCACACCGGAGCAGTTTCGTATGATTTATGCGGATTATGGTTATAACGAGGCGATTTCGGTCGATAAAAGCACCTTAAGTTACCTGGCGGCTCCTTCAGATGAGGTGTGGCTGTTGATGTTGGACACGGCGCGTTACAAGCGAAATGAAGAGATTAACTACCCGCAACTGGACGGGGGGCTTTCACCGTCAACGCTGAAGTGGATTGAGCGGTGCGGACAACTTGCTGCAGATAATGGGGCTAAGCTAATTGCAGTTATGCATCATAATTTACTGGTACACAGCGCAATGTTATCGGAAGGCTTCACTTTGAATAACAGTGCTGAAGCAACGGAGGTGTTCCGGAAAGCTGGAATTCAAGTGGTGTTAAGCGGCCATAGCCATCAGCAAAGTATTGTTATCGATCGGCAGGTCGCTCAACAGCCAGTGTATGACATTTCGGAAGAGGCATTAGCCGCTTATCCTCATTTATTTGGTGTGCTTGATTATACGCCGGCTGATCATACGTTTCATTACAAAGCGTACCCGCTGGACGTAGAGGGATGGGCGAAGTATGCAGCGGTCAAGGATCCTCAGCTTCAGGAATTTACTCATTATGAAGAAGAACGTACTTTGAAAATGGCCAGAGCCAAATACTATAAACGTTTGTCATCGTCACCAATCCTGGAATCCTTATCTCCAGAAGAGTTAACGATCATGGCGGAATTTATTGGAAGGGTAAACCGCGTAACCATGGCAGGGAGAGATTCAAGCGCAATGGACCAATTAAAGTCGTTCAAAGGATATCAGCTTTGGAGCCAGGCACCAGAAGGTGCACCTTTCAAATCATATATTATGAGAGCGGCCGCAGCGACAGCAAACCCAGAGGGAGAGCTAAGTTAACGGTGGTTCAACCTTAGCTTTGAAAAAAAGCCCATCACACGTCCTTGTTCAGAAATCGTGTGATGGGCTGATTCATTACTTACTACGGTTTATTTTGAAGCACTCCGATACTTGTTTAAGAACTCCTGCACTTTCGCTGGATCCGCGATTAACTCGTTGCCGGTCTTCACCAACGGGCTAACCGTAGAGGCCGCTTTGATCTTATTGCCATTGTAGAAGGCTAGAATTTCATCCTGGTTGATGGAATAAAGCACGGCCTTACGCAAATCCTCGCTTTCGGCAACAGGACGTCCTTTGGTATTAAAGAGCAGGTAAGTCACACCGTTACTTTCGATAGTTTGCAGTTGCAGCTTACTGTCGCCTTTAACAATGTCATACTTCGTTTCCGGTACGCCGTAATACAGGTGGATTTCGCTGTTGCGCAGTGCGGACAGAGCGCTGTCGGCATCGGCGATAAAGCGAACTTTTACCGTAGAGATTTTTGGCTCATATTCGCTGCCTTTCCGATATCCCGGATTTTTATAGAAGGTGGCCTCGTAGTCGTTCTTGGATGATAAAATGTACGGTCCGCTGGCATACAAAGTGTTGTTGTATTGAGGGCCTTCCGTCACAGTGTTCTGATCTCCGTATGGAACGTCCTTGTTCACGTCGAAGGTAGCTACGTCATACGTATTGATGCTCTCGACTTGTTTCTTGGACACGATCCCTGCCGACTGGTGACCCAAGTAGTTCAGAACTTGCGGGAATGGCTCTGTGGTGGTCAGTTTGACGACCTGGTATTTGCCAGCTTTATTGTCAGCTTGGTTCTTATCAGCAACGAGCTCTTTAATTTTCGTTTCCAATCCGGCCTCGAGCGCTTCTCTGACACTTCCGCCGCCGCCGGCTCGTTGGATCTTATCTAGGGAAGACAAGTCCGTGACGATCTCTACGTTCTTGATATGTTCATGTAAGCTGTAAGTGCGATGATCGGGTACCGAATTTTTGTCCTTTGCTCGCAGCAAGGAGAAGACGACGTCGTCAGCACCTACACGCTCGCCTGTGTCGACTGCTTTTTTGTCTTCGATCTTTGCAAAATTGATATCATCCCGAAGCAGGAAATAGTATTCCGAGTTCCCTTCAGCGATGGTGTGGTTATGGGAGAGGGAACCTTCGGAAGTAATTTGGTCATCATCCGTTAAGTTGATCAGGCGAACGTACATATTGGTGTTCAGTTGGTTAATGGAACCGTCGTTGCCCTTGATGGGATCCAGGGATGTTAACACGGAAGCCGCTTGCGTAAGCAGCAGTGGTTCTTTATCGCGTTTGGACGTATCGTTGAAGTCGATGCTCTCCCAGGCCAGGGCACGGGATTTAGACAATCTAACGCTAGCTGGATTCAAAATGTCTTTGTTAATGGCTTGGCTCTTCAAAGAAATGTAAAGTGGTGCGATATAGGCTTTGTCAAAGACCAGCCGTTGTTCAAATTGCTTATAAGTCTCCTTGTATTGCTCCGGTGTCTCAGTTGCAGCTTTGTCGATCAATTGATCAATTTCCGGATCGGCTAAGATGCTGTAATCACCGCCGGTCTTGAACAGCGATCTCACGGCGTAATCAGGGTTGCCAGTTACAGTCGTCCAGCTGGACAAAGCGATGTCAAAGTTACCCGCGTCTTGTTGGGCTTTAAAGCTGCCGTAATCCGGTTGGAGATTCAACTTCACGTTAAAGCCGTTTTTGGTCAACTGGTCTCGGATGATGTTAACATCGGATTCGTTGGAGCTGGAGGCGAGCAGCTCTATTTCTACAGGAGTTTGATCTACCGTGTTTTCCGCTTCTGCATTGGGGGTACTTTGGTTGCCGGCTACGTCCGACTTGGTCTTCACAGAGCATCCGCTGGCCACCAAAATCAAAGCGATCAGCAAGATAAGTAGTGGTTTTCTCTTCATTCTATAATTCCTCCCTCAATTAAGTAAAAAAATAATATGTTCATTCATTTTCCGCAGACGAAAAACGAAAGAATAACCACTCCAGAAAAGTGTAAATGACGTTAGCCAAGTTTAGGATCTAACGCATCCCTGAGCCCGTCGCCCAAGAAGTTAAAGGACAGAACAAGCGCAATGATGGCAAGTCCAGGATAAACGGCTAAGTAGGAATGGGATTCCAGATACGTGCTGCCCAGCTTCAAAATATTGCCCCATTCCGGAATATGCGGCTCTACGCCAAGTCCAAGAAAGCTGAGACTGCTGGTAGAAATGACGGCGGTGCCAATCGTTAAGGTTGACTTGACGATCATCGGCGCCAGCGCCCCCGGCACGATATGCTTGAAAATAATTGCGGCATTGGAAGTTCCCAAAGCCCGGGCCGCCTCAACAAATTCGTAAGTGGATACGAGCAGTACGTTAGCCCGCATCGTTCTTGCATAGGTCGGAATGGCACCAACGCTTAGCGCTAAGATGAGATTTACCGTATTAGCACCAAAGGCCGCGATGATGGCAATCGCCAGCAAAATTCCCGGTATAGCGTAAAGAATGTCCAAGAACCGCATGATGATATTGTCGGTATGCCGCCCGTAGTATCCGGATATCGCTCCCAGAGCACCGCCGACTATGAATGGCAGAACGGTCGAAAGGAAGCCAACAACTAATGATATCCGAGCGCCAAACACGATTCGTGAAAACAGACATCGACCGAAATTATCCGTACCAAGCGGATAGGCTAAACTTGGGCGTTGCAGGATGGCGCTGTAGTTGTTTTCGGTGGCCATCGCGTAATCAAAGGTAAAAAAGCTGCATACCGAGAGCGAAAACAAAAGGATGATAAAGAACAGTCCAAGCATAGACGGCGTGCTCCGGGTCAGCTTGCTCCAAACTTCCTCCCACTTGTAGGTCCCTGGATTGCCATGATTCCGTAGTTTGATCAGCAGATTCACCCCAAGCAGTAAAGCAAATAGATTGCCTGTCACAGAGGTTAAAATCAATAAGACCGCGATCCAGACTAATCCAGGAGCTGCGCTACGGTCATCGGTATACCGGGCTACGAGCACAAGTGCAATCAAGTGAAACAACGCGATGAGCATTAGCACAAACATTGATGGAAGGAAAGTGTCTGAAACATAGGGTTTGAACAAGTTCAAGGCGGACAGCGCAATTACAAACACACCTGTGAACAGGGTGTACACTGCGAGCTTCACTTCGGTGTTAAATTTTCGGGTTGAGGAAAAAAGGGCTTTGGCCATATCTCATTTGCACCTGCTTCAGTATTGTTTCATTTTCGTCCGAATTCGCGGATCGAAGAAAGCGTACAGAACGTCAACAATTACGTTGATGATCGAGATCGTTATCGCGGTATAGACCACGCCGCCCATGATGCTGGGGATATCCGGAACAAACTGCTTATCTACGATGTAACTGCCGATGCCGCTGATATTAAACACCTTCTCCGTCACGGCCGATCCGCCTAACATTCCGCCAAATTGCAAGCCGATTACGGTTACGATCGGAATGAGGGCATTACGCACTGCATGTTTGAGCAACACCTGCCGCTTGTTTAATCCCTTAGCTCTGGCGGTAAGGATATAGTCCTCGCCAATGACTTCGAGTGTAGAGGACCTCGTCATCCTGGCGATGGCCGCTGTGAGTCCGGTACCCAAGACAAGGGTGGGCATGATGATCGACAACGCGTTTTGCGGGTTGAAGGTCGCCGGCAACCAGTGGAGCTTGATCGAGAAATTCAAGATGAAGATCAACCCTTGCCAAAAGCTCGGAATCGATAAGCCAATTAGCGCGATGAACATCAATATATAGTCCCACAGTGAATTGCGTTTGACGGCGGACAGGATCCCCGCAGGAATGGCGATTAGAATCGCCAGCGACAACGAGATTGTAGTTAACGTCAGTGTAATCGGAAATTTACGGGCAATCGTCTCCGTCACCTGTTCATTGCCGGCGAACGATTTGCCAAGGTCAAAGGTCGCGATCCCTTTGATCGTGTTCCATAATTGCACGAGGTAGGATTGGTCGAGTCCATAGATTTTGTTAAACTGTGCAATCTGCTCTTCCGTTGCCGTCTCTCCAAGAATATTGGCGGCAGGATTCATCGGCGATAAATAAAGGATCGTGAAGACCGTGATGGATACGCCCACAATAACGAACAGGGCCATGACGCATCGCTCGAAAATGTATTTCAGATAAGGACTGCTATAGAAAAACATCAACAAATACATCAGGATGCCGGGAATAAGCGAAAGAGCAAGAAACCAGGAGCGTTCGACCAAGTCCTGAAACGTCCCAACAAAATCGGTTCGTACCAGATGCAGATGGATTCTTTTTTGCTCTGCGGCATCATGAACGGCTTCCCGAAATTTACCCTCTGCTTCTTTCTCTGCGAGCAGCTCTATTTTTTCCGGTGATACGGTTTCCCCGAAGAAACGCTGCTTCTGACGCAGTTGCTCCAGAATTTCCGCTTTTAGCTCATCCTTGTACCCGGAAGCAAGCAGTTCCTTTCTCGTATTCGCTAGCAGCAGCCGGTAAGCATCATTACGCTTCCGGAGCCAGTACACGAAGAAGGCGAAGAGATTTACCGGAGCTCCTAAGAGAAGCAAGAAATATTTATAGGAGGAATCTAGCATCATTTTGGCATAAATGGACCCGACTCTCCGATTGAAACGGGGCTTTGCATTCACTGGTTCAGCATTAGCGGCTCTCGCCGCGGGTGCGGCTTCCATGGATGATCCACCTTTCTTATTCACAAATTGCATTATTCCGATCGTTATAGTATATATTATTTTAGGAGTTATTTGATGTCAACGGTAGATTTCACAGAGATGGACGGGAGGAAGTTGTAAAGATGGAGACGATACTGCGGGTAGGCAATTTATCCGTATCCTTTCGGACACGGGACCAGGAAGTTGAAGCTGTTAAGGGGGTTAGTTTCGAGGTTAGAAAAGGGGAGACGCTTGGCATCGTCGGCGAATCCGGCAGCGGGAAGAGCGTAACAGCCCGCGCAATCATGCGTCTGTTGCCTACTCCACCTGCGGATATTAAAGAGGGCGAAATCTTTTTTCTAGGGAATAAGATAGCAAATTATTCGGAGAAAGAGATGGAGAGCATCCGCGGCCGGGATATCGGGATGATCTTCCAGGATCCAATGACTTCACTGAACCCCACGATGAAGATCGGGGAACAAATTGCCGAAGGGCTGATCAAACATCAGAAGCTGTCCAAGAAAGAGGCTAAATTTCAAGCGCTTGAAATGTTGAAGTTGGTTGGAATTCGAAACAGCGAGCTGCGGTATAACCAATATCCCCATGAGTTCTCCGGAGGGATGCGCCAGCGCGTGATGATCGCTATTGCCTTGGCTTGTCGGCCTGCTTTACTCATTGCCGATGAACCTACGACAGCACTCGATGTCACCATTCAAGCGCAAATTCTTAGCTTGATGAAACAAATGCAGGAGCGTTTTGGCACCTCCATCATTCTGATCACCCATGACTTAGGAGTGGTTGCCGGGATGTGTGATCGGGTTGTGGTGATGAAGGAAGGCGCCATTGTGGAGAGCGGGACAACGGAAGAGATCTTTGCGAATCCGCAGCATCCATATACCCTCAAGTTGCTAAACGCCTTACCGCGTTTGGATGAACCCAAAAGGGCAAAACCCGCATCATTAATTCTGAACAACTCGAATTTAGAGCGTCCGCTGATCGAAGTGAAGTCTTTGAAACAGTATTTTGATTTGGGGAAGGGAAATATTTTGAAAGCTGTCAACGATATCAGCTTTCACATTCGCGAAGGGGAGACCCTGGGGTTAGTAGGAGAGTCGGGAAGCGGGAAATCCACAACCGGCCGCGCCATCCTGCGCCTTCATCAACCAACGGGAGGGGACGTCCTTTATCAAGGGATTGCGGTTAATCGATTATCTGCACAAGAAATGAAAACGATGCGCCGGTACATGCAAATGATCTTTCAAGATCCTTATGCCTCTCTGAATCCACGCCTTCGAGTCGCAGATATTATCGGGGAAGCCCTGGATGTGCACCGTTTGGTCAGCAGCGGGACGGAAAGGAAGAAGCGGATCGAAGAGTTGCTCGATATGGTGGGGCTAGAACCGGCTTTCGCGGAACGATATCCTCATGAGTTCTCCGGAGGTCAGCGTCAACGAATCGGCATTGCCCGGGCGCTTGCGGTGGACCCGAAGTTTATTGTATGTGATGAGCCACTTTCTGCTTTAGATGTATCGATTCAGGCCCAGGTGGTTCAATTGCTAGAAGAGCTTCAGCAGCGATTAGGACTGACTTATTTGTTTATTGCGCATGATCTATCGATGGTAAAGCATATTAGCGATCGTGTTGCCGTCATGTACATGGGGAAAATCGTTGAGCTTGCCGAAAGCGAAGAACTGTACGCCAATCCGCAGCATGAGTACACCAAATCGCTGCTCGCTGCGGTTCCGGTTACAGATCCGAAGGTTGAGTCGCAGAAGAGGCGGACTATCGTGGAAGAATCCACGGAAGTGGACAAGTATGATCTGGAGAACTCCCAACTGGTCGAAGTGTCCAAGGGGCACTGGGTGGCTTTGCCAACGGAAGGCAAGAAGGTTGCGATTTAATAATTTGGAGAAAATCAAAAGGTCTGCATATCAGCTGACATCAGCTGGCTATGCAGACCTTTTTGAGGTTTAAAAATTATTGTACCGCAGCTGGCTCTTCGTCCATTTCCAGCGAATGCGGCTTCACGGACAACCCGTTAGCCTGACGAATGAGGGTGAAGTAATGATCGCCTCGTACCACTTCAAATTCCGGTCCGAGGGCTTCCGTCATGGCGACCACATCCGAAGGCGTCAGGCTCCAAGCCAGCAGCCCCAGCGATACGAACAGCGGGGACTTACCGTCCCAATTCGCTTTCGCTTGTTCCAGGACGCGCAGGCCGTCTTGGACGGTACTGATGCCTTGAATCGTGGATACCGGCAGAGAACCGTTAACGATTTCCACGCCGTGGCGATCTTCCCAACTCAGGAACAAGCCAGGGGCTTTGTAGTAGCGCTCATAGGCGTCCGCATAAGAGGAACCCAGTGGCACGTTATTGCTGTCAATCCGGTTCAAGACATAGGTGAGAGTCATGCCGGATTTCTGTAAGTATTTATAGGACTTCTTCAAGAATTCAGCAAACGTCGCTTCCGGCCAAGCCTCCGGATAGAAGTATCCGGCACCGGACGGTCCGGCAATGATCAGATCGTTATCGGTGGCCGACTGGCGATAATAGTTCAGCATTGCTGGAGCGGCATCGTACAGCAGCGGGCTGGACGTCCAGTTGATTGGCACCTGACCGCGGGCCGGATCATCCCACAGAATCCGCATCCGGTGCTGGTTATATTGGAAGTTGTCGCCCTCGCTGAAGGTGTACGTGACATAGATTTTATTTTCTAATGGCGGAGCAGCAGGGGCTTTGGTTTTAACCTGCTTCGCTTGGGTGCCGGAGAAAACGGTCAAGTTGCTGAACCAATCGGCAGCCAAGACGTAAACACCATGGTTCGAGGTCACTTCGACAGAGCTGAACTCACCTGCAACGTCGTTGCTGAACCATCCGAGATAAGGGGTTCCGGGCTCGACGTCCGATAAGATTTTCTCAAACAGTTCTCTTTGCTCCGGATCATTAACTTCCAACCAGAACACCATCGCTTTGTTCGCGACGGCATAATCCCGCAGGTAACCGTAAGGCTCCTTCTGTTCGGAGGAGAGCGGTTGAACGTTGCCGGCAGAGACCTTGAACTGGTTCCACATAACCACAGAGGCTGTCAGCTCTTGCGTACCTGCAGGAGGAACGAAGCGATAGACGAAATAGCGCCCGTTGTCGGCAAACCGGTGCCCGCCGTCACCCGCAGAAATTTGCGAATCCTGCCGATCGTATAAAAATTCTTCTTCTTCCGGTGTACCCGGAATGAACTGAGCGATCGTTTGACCATCGGCCTTGATCACGACTTCATGTACGGCGGAGCCCCAACCGTCTTCGATAAACGCATCATCAAACCGCAAATAGACGGCATCTCCCCCTAGAAACGACGTCAAATCTAGCTCGTAGGTGCCTTTGTTGCTGGCATCACGAATCTGCCGGGTCTCTTCGGCGATCACCTCAAACGATTCGGGGAGTCCCGGAGGGATTTTGATGGAGACGCTGGGACTAAGCCCGATCAGCATACGATGCGTCGTTTCTTTCCACAGATGTTCATATTGCCATGTATAAGCATCCATCCGATCCTCGAACCGGCCGCGCAAATCCTCAAGCACCTTCAAGCGATAAGGGGCCGCTTGGAGTTGCTGAGCGAGGTCCGGGCTGACGACAATCCCATTTTTAAGCCCGGCTAAGGTCGTAGCGACGTTAATTGAATCTGGAACCTCCGGATCGTAGATGATGATGCCCTTCACTTCATTTTTGTACTTCTTCACAAGATCCCAAGCCTCGTTGTGCAGTTGATAAGGAACCTTGAGATCATTAAGCCAAGTCAGCTTGCCTTCTTCTTCATTCTCCAGCAAATAAATGCGCGGCTCCGAACGGTTGACCACACCTTGCAGCGTAGCCAGCATGATGCGAATGTCGCCCGGCGCTTTGGCGACGTCGGCCACATCCAGCCGTTTCACTTTTCCGAAGCTTGGAAGCGCTTGCGATTTAGGCCAGCTGATCGTATTCTTTGACGCCGTTTCCACTGAGGATGTTGCCGATGCAGAGGTGGTACCTAAGGATAAGGACATGGTGCAGAATAAAATGAGACAAGTCATCGTTATTTTGCGAAGCAAATGTGTTCACCTCGTATCTGCATATTAGGGCTATCGCTCATCGACAGGCTCTCTGAAACGCTGGATTCACAAATTCCCTCCTTTTTATGAAATGTGTAAAGAAAACGATAGCACCTGTATAATATGTTTAATATATCAAATAGTGAATGTCAAGGGAGCGAATGACTTGAAATGGATTGACGAAATGCTATAAATGATATAATGTGAATATATGGAGAGAAATAAGATAGGAGAAGCCTTATGCAAAACGAACGTAAACCGTTGTATATGCAGATTCAACAGCACTTCAAAGAAATGATCCTGCAGGGGAAGCTGCGGGAGAACGATAAGATCCCATCAGAAAAAGAGTTAATGGAACAGTTCGACGTCAGCCGAATAACGGTAGCCAATGCCTTGATGCAGCTGGCGAAGGACGGGTGGATCTACCGGATCCCTGGACGTGGAAGCTTCGTCAGCGAGGGGATTGGCGAGCTATTGCAACGCCATCAAGGCTCTCTGGCAGAGGGGGGCGGATTATGGCCTGTGCTGGACGGAAATTCGGGGGCACAAGTCCACCCCGGAGCGTTAAACGGAGGGGGAACGGATCCTTCGCTGGGAGCGATTGAAGCAGCATCCCATATTCCGGGGCGCACCACGATCGGGCTCATTATGCCAATGATGGTAGACTATTTTGCCATCCGCCTGCTTCAAGGAATTACGAACATTCTTGAAGACAGTCCTTACAGCCTGCAAATCGTCTTGACGTACAATTCCATTGAAAGAGAGAAGGAAGCGATCAACGATCTGATTCGCAAAGGAGCCGCTGGTCTGATTATTTTCCCAAGTGATGCGGAAACGTACAACGAGGAAATTTTAGCCCTGAAGATGCGGGGTTACCCGTTTGTGCTGCTCGATCGGTATTTGCCGGGAGTGGCGACGAACTTGTCGCGCAGCGACGGATTAATCGGCGGACAGCTTGCTGTTGATTATCTGTGGGGTCTGGGGCATCGCGATATCGCCATCTGCTCCGATTCCCCGTTGCCCACCATTACGGTAGAGGAACGGATTAACGGATATATGGAGGCGCTCAAACAGAAGGGCGCGATGATTAATCCGGCACTGATCCTCACGGATTTCAATGTGGATTACAGCGAGATTGACAAGAAGCACCCTTTGTACCGGTTTATCAAGAACCAGATCGCTACCGCTTATATCACACTGAACGGACGGCTTGGCCTGCACATCTATTCAATTTGTAAAGAACTAGGGCTTCGGGTACCGGAGGACATCTCGATCTTGACGTTTGACGATCCTTCGCCGGGGCTGCATGAATGGGGATTCTTCTCGCATATTTCGCAATCGGAAATTGAGATGGGAGAAGCCGCAGCTCGGATATTGCGGGACATTCTCGAGAAGCCTGAGCAGAAAGATGCGGGGTACACGAAAGTGATCCTCGAGCCAAAATTAATTGAAAGTCAATCTACGGGCCCACTTGCGAAACGAGTAAAGTAAATAGATTGACAGGGCACCTGCTTGCCCTTGCAAGCTAGGTGTCTTTTTTATAGCAAATTAGCATTAAATGATATATCTAATACTTGACATAAATGATATAGTGAAATATATTTAATATTGCAAATAGATAATACAACTTAGAACAAAAAAGCTTTAACAGTGCACTTCACAGTAAGGAGGGTTGCTTGGACGATGGAAACCGCGGGATTACAGAAGCGAAAGGCAATGCAGCGCAGGTTAGGGAAGCGTAAAGATGCTTTGATCGCCGCCGTTATCCTCGTGCCGATGTTTTTGGCATGGTTGGTGGTTTCGGGTTTCCCCACTTTGTTCGGTTTCGTGCTAGGGTTCTTCGAATGGGTGGGATTGGCAGATACACCTAATTTCATCTGGTTTGATAACTTCGTTAGCTTCTTTAACAACCCGGTATACACGGATGCATTGTGGAGGTCGATCTGGCTGGGCGGACTAGTCACGGTCATTACGCTGGGAGCAGGCTTTTTTGCTGCACTGCTGATGAACCTTCCGCTGTTCGGCAAAGGATTTTATCGTTCCATTTGGTACATCCCCGCCATCACGGCAACGGTAGCGACCACGCAAGTATTCAACATTTTTCTCGATTCAAACAATGGGGTCATCAACAACCTGCTGAAAGCGATGGGCAAGGAACCTATCGTATGGCAGTACTCTGTCGGATGGGGCATCTTCTGGATTGTGGTCTATTCGGTCTGGAAAGGGGTTGGCGGAGCCGCTTTAATCTGGTTGGCCGGTCTGCAATCCGTAGATTTGTCCTTATACGAGGCGGCGGAAATGGATGGTGCAGGACGGTGGCAAAAGCTGCGGTATGTCACGTTACCAGGGTTAAAACCTATCGCGACGTATATCGTGATTACGAACTTGATCGCAGCGATCCAGATTTACGAGCAGGTCTTATTCATCACGAACGGCGGGCCTTATGGGCAAACCGAAGTGCTGGTGTTCCGGATCTACCGGGACGGCTTCTGGGACTTCAATTTGGGGATGGCTGGCGCTTCCTCACTTATCATGGCCTTGATCGTTATCTTCGTGACTGTGCTGTATTACAACTGGTCAACGAAATCCGATCGTCGGACAACCATTCCGATCAAGCCCGTCAAATCTGCGAAAAAGGAGGCGCTCCCGCATGCCCAGTCCTTTGAACGCTAAAGTTAGCAAACAGTTTAAGCCCGTTCATTTACTGGGACATCTTATCCTGCTTGGCGTTGGGCTCATTTTGCTCTACCCGTTGATCTTCATGGTGCTTGCTGGTTTTTTCAACAAGACGGAATTCTCCTCAACGGTGTTAGGCATCTTCCCCATTCCGAAAGCGCCAACGTTGGAGAACTTCAAGGCGCTGATCGTCGGGTCCACGGATGCCGCCGTAGCTACTTATATGAAGAACTCGCTGATTCGTACCGCTTACAACACGTTTTGGGCGATTTTGACTTCATTTTTGGCGGGATACGTGTTCGCACGGTTGCGGTTTAAAGGACGGGATACGATCTTCTTGATCATGCTTGCTACGCAGATGATTCCCGGGACGCTCGCGATCATTCCGACTTACCTTGAATTTGCCCGCTTCCCGTTTGCCGGGGGGAACGATATCTTTACCGGCGGGACTGGGATTCTGAACTCCTGGTGGGTTTACTTGATCGGCGGACCTAGCATCAACATTATGGGGACGTTTCTGGTGAAGCAGTCGCTGGAAAAAGTACCGCTGGAAATCGACGAAGCTGCAATTGTGGATGGGGCCGGAACGTTGCGACTGATCTTCCAGATCCTCTTCCCGCTGCAGTTGCCGATTATGGCGTTTATCGCGATTACGACAGCGCTCGGAACGTGGAACGATTTTATTACCCCGTTCTTCTATACAACAGACGACAGTTTGCAAACGCTTCCTGCGGCGATCACGCGAATTTCCTCCGTTGGAGCAAGCCCGGGCGCCGTCATCAACTATCCGATGATTATTACCCTGAGCCTTGGCATCACGATTCCAGCACTGCTGATCTTTGCTTTCTTCCAGAAGTATATTGTGCAGGGCTTGGCGAACACAGGGATCAAAGGTTAGGAAGCCCGGGAACTCATTTTTTATGTCGAAGTTGCACTACCGGTCCGTTATGGATCGAATCGATGAAAACAGTTCAACACCCGTATTGAAAACTTGACTTAATGGACACTCACGCTGAATAAAATGACTTTTGGAGGGGTTCAAGCATGTTGTTGAAAAAGTTCCACGTCATGTTTCTATCGCTGTTACTCATCACCCTACTAGCGGCTTGCGGATCTGGAGGGGGTAACACTGGAGGTAACCAGGCTGCGAACGACCCAGGGACTAATGGAGCATCAGGGAATCAAGGTTCGTCCTCTTCTGAAGGCGCTACCATTACCGTATTAAATGAAGGAGCCGTAGCGGTTGGCGTCGGGGTGCTGAGCGAACTGCTGGAGAAACACAAAGAAAGACAAATCGCTGACGAGACGCTGAATCCCCGGATTACAGCAGAGGATTTCAACTATACGCCGGGTCAACCGCTGAAGAAAGCAGGCGTCTTCCCGTACTATTATCAATCGATCATCAATGAGAAAATGCAAAGCAAGAACATTACGGTGAAAACCGAGGACTGGGGCTGGGGGGAGCCGCTGATCCAGAAGCAAACGGCGGGATTCCTGGCGAAGAACATGCCTGATATCATCGTTGGGGAAACGCAAATGCCTGGGTTTGCCCAACAGGGATTGCTTGAACCGTTCCCAGATGACATGGCTCAAGAAATTCGTGAAAAAGTAGCACCGGCTGCCTGGAAGCCGATGGAGTATGACGGCAAGATTTACGGTTTTGCTTCGCAACCTGGCGTAAGCAGCTTGTTCTGGAACAAGAAGCTGGTGCAGGAAGCAGGTCTGGACCCGGACAAAGCGCCGGAAACGTGGGATGAGCTGCTGGCGAACGTGAAGAAGGTCACAGAAGCAGGAAAAGGCAAGTTCTACGGCGGCGGGGTCTATGCTGGACCGAATGCCGGGGGGTATTTGCGGTATGGGACTTTGCTTGTCATCAATGGCGGAGGATTTGCCGATGATCAAGGGCAGCCTGTCTTTAACTCCGATGCAAACGTAGAAACGGTACAGTTCTTAAAAGAGCTGAACGCCAACCATCCAGCGGGCTTAATGGTCAACACCAATGAGGGAACGTATTTCGATGCGTTTAAGAAAGGACAGATCGCTTATCTGATCGACGGTCCGTGGCGTGCGATCGAGAGCTCGCAAATCGGCATCGAGTACGGTATGTCGCAAATCCCGCTGTCCTCGGACGGCAAAGCCGGCAATATCACCATCGGTGCTGCGTTTCATGCCGTACCGAAGGATGCAAAGAACAAGGAAGCTGCATTTGAGTATATTCGCGCAATGTACAGCGAGGAGATTCAACAGCTGATCGCCGATACGGGTGTCCGGTCCCCAGTGTTGAAATCGGTCGCTGAAACCGATGCATATAAAGAGGCACATCCGGAAATGTACCAACACTATCTGGCGATGGCCGGCAATGTGCAAGGGTTGCCAACGTTTGCGAATGCAGACTCCAAGGTATGGCAAATCTTTGGTGAATCGGTAACGAAAGCGTTAATGACCAAGGAGGATATTCAGTCGATTCTGGATGATGCACAGAAGAAAGCGGAGGCTTATACCAAAAAGTAAATTAAATTGAAAGAGTGATGCAGCATGCCGTATGAAACGAACCACATTATGATCCAAAAGGCAAAGCAAAGGCTTGCCAAACTACAGGAATACATTTACCGCCCGATTGCCGGGTTGGAGGTTGAAGCTTGGGTGACGAAAGAGCCGGTCCCTTACGCCGAGCGAATGAGCGGCCGGCACATCCGGCTTCAACCTGGGGATAAATGGGGAGAGCTGTGGGATTGCGCCTGGTTTCATTTTCAAGGAACCGTACCGGAAACGGCCGCTGGCCAAAAGGTCGTTCTGTTGATCGATATTAATGGAGAATTATGTCTCGTAGATGAAGCGGGAACCCCGCGGCAAGGCTTAACGAACGTTAGCTCCGAATTCGACTACAGCCTAGGTCGGCCGGGTAAGCGGGTGGTGGACGTGAGTACCGCCGCCCGAGGCGGGGAAACGATCAATCTGTGGGGAGACGGCGGCTGCAATGACCTATTTGGACATTATCGCAGCGGAACGCTGAAGGAAGCGGACATCGCCATTTGCCATGAGGAAGCTCGGCAATTGGCTTACGATCTGGAAGTGCTCATCGAGCTGGTTGAGCAGCTGCCGGATTCCAGCGCCAGAAAAGCTCAGGTGCTGCAATCTGTCTATGAAGCAGCTCTTCAGCTGTCGGAGATCAATGATGAAACGGTACGCTTGGCGAAAGCGCATGTGGCCCGCGAACTGGCGAAGAAAGGCGGGGATCCTGTCCTGACGATCAGCGCTATTGGCCACGCGCATATCGATCTGGCCTGGCTGTGGCCGATTCGCGAGACGATTCGCAAGGGAGCCCGTACTTTTGCTACGGCGCTGCGGAACATGGAGAAGTATCCGAGTTACGTGTTTGGCGCAAGCCAGCCGCAGCTGTACCAGTGGATGAAGGAGTACTATCCGCAGCTGTACGCCGAAGTGAAGGAGCGGATCCGCGAAGGACGCTGGGAAGCGCAAGGCGCGATGTGGGTTGAACCGGACACGAACATCTCCGGCGGCGAAGCGCTAGTGCGGCAAATCCTGTATGGCAAGCGGTTCTTCCGGGAGGAGTTCGGCAAGGACATGAAGGTGTTGTGGTTGCCTGACGTGTTTGGATATACGGGCAGTCTGCCGCAGTTGCTGAAGAAGTCTGGTGTCGACTACATGATGACGCAGAAGCTTTCCTGGAGCACCTATAATACGCATCCGCACCACAGCTTCATGTGGGAAGGCATCGACGGGACGAAGGTGCTTACGCACCTGCCGCCGGAGGATACTTATAACAGCCCGGCGGCTCCGCGGTCTCTGACCAAGATCGAACGGGACTATCTCGATCGGAACGTCTCGGAGCATGCCTTGATGCTGTTCGGGATCGGCGACGGCGGCGGCGGACCAGGGGAAGAACACCTGGAGCGGCTTGAGCGAGAGGTGAACCTGCTGGGACTTCCACCGGTCGTTCAGGAGCCGGCGATCGACTTCTTCAAGCGGTTGGAACAAGAGGCTTCGCGATTCCAAACGTACCGCGGCGAACTGTATCTGGAGAAGCACCAAGGGACGTTAACGACACAAGCGCGCAACAAGTGGTATAACCGCAAGTTGGAAAAGGCGCTGCGTGAGCTTGAATTCGCGGCATCGCTGCAGATTGCCCTAGGCGCAAGCCCGGCAGAGTACCCGTCGGCCCGGCTCGAGAAGATCTGGAAGGAAGTACTCTTATATCAATTCCATGATATTTTGCCAGGATCCTCGATCACCCGGGTGTACGACGAGTCGTTAGAGCGCTACGCCAAGCTGCTGGAGGAAGTCCAAGCGATGATTGCGGAAGCTTATGGACGAATCGCTGGCTTGTCCGGGGCTGACGCCGGTGAACTTGTGCTGTTCAACTCCTTGCCTTGGGACCGTCAGGAATGGGTTGAGCTCGGCGGAAGCTGGAAGTACGTGCAGGTACCGGCGATGAGCTGGCGCAAGCTCACGGAGGCTGCAGTAGAACCAGCGGCTTCGGAACATGCATTCATTGCCGAGGACTTCCGGCTGGAGAATGAACGGCTTGCGGTTCGGTTTGCCGAGAACGGCAGCATCGTGTCGCTGTACGATAAAGCCGCCGGGCGGGAAGCGATTCAGCCGGGCGCTGAGGCTAACGTATTTACGGTTTACCATGATGACGGCGATGCCTGGGACTTCCCGCGCGACTATCGCGATACGATTGCCGGAACGATGACGCTGGAAAGCCGGCGCGCTTACGTCTCGGGGCCGCAGGCGGTGGTCGAGCAAGTTTACCGCTTCGGGGAATCAACGTTAAAGCAAACGATCCGCTTGCTGCAAGGCGATGATGTGCTGCGCTTCGAAACGGAAGCCGATTGGCGGGAAACCGGTAAAATGCTCCGGGTTGCTTTCCCGGTGGCTGTTGTCAGCGATCAGGTAAACTGCGAAATTCAGTTTGGGGTGTTAAAACGGGCAACAACGCGCAATAATGCGATCGAATTTGCCCGCGATGAAATTTGCGCTCACCATTACCTCGATCTGTCGCAGCCGGATTACGGCGTGGCGCTGCTGAATGACTGCAAATACGGGCATAGTGCAGAAGGCAACGTGCTGGATTTGAACTTGCTGCGCAGCCCGGGATATCCAGATCCGCAGGCCGATCGGGCGGAACATCGCTTCACTTATGCGCTGTATCCGCATGCGGGTGACTTTATCCAAGCCGGCGTATACCGCAAAGGTTATGAGCTGAACGTTCCGATTGCATCCGCTGCGGCCATCCCGGTGCCGCCTCAAGGCGGCGGGACGCCTCGCAGCAGTTCCTTGCACGGGAAGCCCTTCCTTGCGATTGATCATCCTAACGTGATGATTGAAGCGGTGAAGAAGGCCGAGGACAGCGATCATCTGATCGTTCGTCTGTACGAAACGGCAGGAGCTGGAGCGGATGGCGAGCTAAGCTTTGGACCGGCTTGCCGGACCATTGAAGAAGTAAATCTGCTGGAGGAGCCGATGGGGCTGATGGCCGAAAATACGGATCGGATTCGCTTGCAATTTACGCCGTTTGAGATCAAATCGATTCGCATTCAGTTAGCTTAATGACGGATTGAGTGCAGCAGAGGTTTTTAAGATAGCTGTGAATGAGGTTGGCTGTGAACGAACTCTAAGTTACAAAGGGAGGGCTTAGGAGTGACGGGAAGAGCAAGGGCGGAAGAACGGACCGGATTTCAGGAAAGCGGTGCTTATCATGCGGCCTACGATTTGCAGACGGATTTTGTGATGGTGTATGGCATTGGGGAAACGATGCCCCAACGTATTCGCGAATGGGCGGAGCGGGGCTACCATGTGCATCTCATGACCGGAGTGTCCTGGGGCGGTTACCAGGACTATCTAAACGGCCATGTTGACGACCGCTCCCATTGGGATGAAGCCCAGAAGTATCAAGATGGCGAGACGATCATCCATGGAACCTCGGTGGATGTTCCCTATATGGTACCAACCATCAGTTATGCGAATTTTCTCATCGAGCGAATTCGGCCGGCAGTGGATGCCGGTGTGGAGGCCATTCACCTGGAGGAACCGGAATTCTGGGTGGAAGGCGGATACTCTGAGGCGTTCAAACGCGAATGGCGTAATTACTATAACGAGCCTTGGCAACCGCCCCACACTTCGGAGGACGCGCAATACCGCGCGTCCAAGCTGAAGGCTTATCTGTACACGCGTTGTCTGGACCGCATCTGTTCGGCGTTGAAGGAATATTCGCTGGTCCGGTATAATCGACCGCTGCGTTTTTTTGTACCCACCCACAGCTTGATTAACTATACCCAATGGCGGATCGTCAGTCCGGAATCCCGGCTGCTCGATTTACCGGCGATTGACGGTTATATCGCCCAAATTTGGACGGGAACGTCCCGCACGGCGAACGTATACGAAGGGAAACGGGCGGAGCGGACATTCGAGACGGCGTTCCTGGAATATGGCATCATGCAGGAACTGGTGCGCGGGACGCACCGCCGCATGTGGTTCCTGCACGATCCGATCGAGGACGATCCGACACGGACGTGGATCGATTACCGCGAGAACTACACGAAGACGTTGATCGCTTCGCTATTGCACCCGGCGGTTTCCCGCTATGAGGTCGCCCCTTGGCCCCGCCGGATTTTTAAGGGGCAATATCCTTCCGCTGATGGCAACGGCAAAGAGGGAATTCCGACCGATTACGCGACAGTGCTGCTGAACGTGATGCATACGCTTGGCAATATGGATCAGGAAGAGGTCCAGGCGTACGGCAATACCGCTGTCACCGGCGTGCTCCTCGCCGATTCAGCCATGTTCCAGCGGAAGCGAATTGGGACGCAAACGTCCGGCTTTATGCAGAAATACGACGGGACGAACGAGGTGGAGCTGAGCGATGAATCGGCGGTGGAGCTGCTGAATTTCTCGCCTTTTTACGGGCTGACGCTGCCGCTCGTAAAGCATGGACTGCCGGTACGGCCAGTGCAGTTGGATAACGTTCGGCGGTTCCCGGGATATTTGGATGACTACCGCGTGTTAGTCCTAAGCTATGAATTTATGAAGCCGGAGTACCCGGATTTGCATAACGCTTTGGCACAATGGGTGCGGGAAGGCGGAGCGCTGATATATGTTGGCGATGACAGTGATCCGTATCATCAGGTGCGGGAATGGTGGAATCAGGGACGGCGGCGCTACGATTCCCCCCGGGCCCACCTGTTCGAATGTCTCGGCTTGCCAAGCGCAGCTGGAGCAGCGACAGAAGGTGTCACCCGAGTTGGCGCCGGCCTGGTCAGTTATTTGCCGCTGCGCCCAAACAGGATCGCGGAAAGTGCGGAGGCAGCGGAACGGTATCGTACCGCCGTACGGGAAGCGATGGAGCTGCTCGGCCGCGGAGAAGCGTCTGCGGCGTCAGGCGCGTCAGGGGATTCATCTGCAGCGCAGACAGTGGCTGGAGGTTCCGCAGAAGGAGTGTTGGTTCCAACGTCAGCGGACGCGCTCCGCTGGGAGCCGGTGAACTATTTCCATCTTCGCCGCGGTCCATATGTTATCGCGTCCGTGATGACCGAATCGGTCAGCGATGAGCCGCTGGAGCTGGAAGGACTTTTCGTAGACTTGCTTGAACCCGGTTTGCCTGTTCTGGAACGGGTTTCCGTACAGCCCGGACATCAGGCCTTGCTTTATGATTTAGCCTACACCGGGCCGGGCAGCCACAGCCCCGACTCTGAACCTGGCTTTAGAGTGATTGCCGCATCCTCCCGGATTGAGGATTATCGCGAGGAGGAGAATGCCATTACGTTTACGGCTAAGGGGCCTCGTCCGCTGCAAGCTGTGGCGCGGATTCGCTGTGAAGCGAAACCAACGGGGGTGACGGCAGATGTGTTGGGACTGCAGCAGGAAGACGGCTCGGCTTCGGCGTCAAACGTCACTCTGCCGTTCGAATGGGACGCGAAGTCACACACGCTGCTCCTTCATTACGAGCACGGAGATGGAGGAACCCGCATCACCGTGACAAAATAGGAAACGAAATGGAACAGATAAAAACGATTGGACAAATCGCATGATCCAGATAGGAGGCAGATTTCGAATGAGTACAAAATTGCGTCCACCGGCAGTACCTTTGGTTACCATTGATCCCTTTTTCAGCGTCTGGTCGATGGCGGATTCATTAACCGACGATTTCACCCGCCATTGGACCGGGCGTCGGCAAGCGTTCACCGGCTTGGCTTATATCGACGGCGTAGCCTGGCGGTTTGCCGGACGCGTTGAATCTAACCCGGAACGGTATTATACAGAGCCGGAGGCGATGAACCAAACTGGACTTGAAGTCACACCGCTCTCCACCCGCTATCAGTTCGAGGCCGGAGGCGTTGGGCTGGACGTGACTTTTACGAGTCCGCTGCTGCCGGACGACCTCGAGCTGCTGTCGCGGCCGGCTTCCTATGTCGCGTTCCGCGTGCGTTCCCTCGATGGGAAGCCTCACCAAGTGCGGATCTATGTCGACGTCACCGGCGAATGGTGCGTGAATGAAACCGATCAGGCGATTACTTGGCAACAAGAGGTGCAAGGCGATCTCAACGTACTGCAGGTTCGCCATGTTGAGCAGAACCCGCTTCATCGCTCGGGTGATGACCAGCGCATCGATTGGGGCACCTTCATGCTGGCCGTCAAGCAGGCATCGGATGTTGAAACCTATCTGGATCGGGCACAGATCCGCAAGCAATTCGTTCGGGAAGGTGAAGTTCGCCTTCAGGAAGGTGCGGCTCCGTTATCCCATCCACAGCCCGTTCGCGAGGCTGAGCTTGTGATGGCTTCGGTATGGAATGCCGGTGAAGTCAGCGGAACGGATGAGAAGACGCATCTCCTCGTTCTTGCTTATGATGACGTGTATGCGATTGAGTATTTTGGTCAGCCTTTGGAGGCGTATTGGAGAAAAGACGGAAAAACCTTCCCGACTTTGCTCCACGAAGCGTTCCGGGATTATTCGGATGTTCTTGCCCGCTGCGATTCTTTTGATGCCAAGCTTCGCGAGGACGCAATCCGTGCCGGCGGGGAGAAATATGCCGATATCCTGTCCTTATCCTACCGACAGGCGATTGCAGCACACAAACTGGTTCTGGATCCTGACGGACAGGTGCTGTTCATGTCGAAGGAATGCTTCAGTAACGGCTGTATAGCGACGGTGGACGTGAGCTATCCTTCGATTCCACTGTTCTTGCTGTACCAGCCCGAGCTGGTTCGCGGCATGATGCGCCCAATCTTCAAATACGCTGCCAGCGACGCCTGGACATTTGAATTTGCCCCGCATGACGTAGGTCAATATCCGCTGGCCAACGGTCAGGTATACGGCGAGAACAAGCTCGAAGGGCAAATGCCGGTGGAAGAGTGCGGCAATATGTTGGTCATGGCAGCCGCAGTTACGCTGGCTGACGGGAATACGAGCTTCGTCGAGGAACATCGGGAGTTGCTCGCCCAATGGGCCAACTATTTGTTGAAGCATGGGTTGGATCCGGAGCATCAATTGTGTACCGACGATTTCGCAGGGCATCTGGCACGCAATGCGAACCTGTCAGCGAAAGCCGTGATGGGCGTTGCCAGCTATGGGCTGTTATGCGAACTGCTGGGCGATCAGGAACAAGCGGAGCGTTACCGCAAAGCCTCTGCCGAAATGGCGCGCCAGTGGAAAGTGCTCGCCGCCGATCCGAGCGATGAGAACCATACACTGCTCGCCTTTGGTCAGCCGGGGACCTGGAGTCTAAAATATAACCTCGTCTGGGACGGCATCTTCGGAACTGGCTTGTTCAATCAGGAAATCATCCGCCGTGAAGTGGCATGGTATCAGAAGAAACAGGAACGGTATGGCACACCGCTGGATAATCGGGCAGCCTATACGAAGGCCGATTGGCTCGTCTGGGCTGGGACGCTCGCGGAGACGCGCGAAGAGTTCCAGCGGATCGTTGAGCCGCTCTGGGTATTCCTGAACGAGACGCGGGACCGCGTACCGTTCACGGATTGGTACGACACGAAGACGGCGCGGCAGATCGGCTTCCAGCATCGGACGGTAGTTGGCGGCTTGTTCATCAAGCTATTGAAGGATCGTGGATGGGATCGGGCGTAAGATCTGAATTGATATGAAATTTCATACACATTCCGCAGAAATCGCCGCATTTGGCGATTTCTGTTCGTTTTTTCATATCAATTGAATTATGATATTCTGAGAGAGTACTTATCCGAAAGGAGTGTTCAGCTTGGGTCATATCATTCCAGAAATTACGCTAAATGACGGTTTGAAACTGCCGGTAGTCGGGCTCGGAACCTACACGCTCCGCGGCAGCGAAGGCGTGCAGTCGATTGTACACGCGATCCGCTCCGGCTATCGTTTGCTAGACTCCGCGTATAACTATGAGAACGAGGGAACGGTAGGTGAGGCGGTAAGGCGTTCTGCCGTGCCGAGGGAAGAGCTGATCATCACATCCAAGCTGCCCGGGCGTTACCACACCTACGATAAAGCGGTCAAAGCGATTCAAGAATCGCTGTACCGGGCACAGCTCGACTACTACGATCTGTATCTGATTCATTGGCCTAATCCAAAGCAAGGGCATTATGTGGAAGCGTGGCAAGCTCTCATCGACGCTAAAAAATGGGGGCTGATCCGTTCTATCGGTGTCAGCAATTTCCTGCCGGACCATCTGGACCGCCTCATCGAGCAAACGGGCGTGACGCCAAGCGTTAACCAAATTGAGCTGCATCCGTTCTTTAATCAGGCCGAGCAGCGTAAGTATCATGAAGCGCATGGAATCGTCACGGAATCCTGGAGTCCGTTGGCCCATGGCAATGAGGTGCTGCAGCATGAGACACTACAGCAAATCGCGCAGCGGCATGACAAGTCGGTGTCTCAAATTATTTTGCGTTGGCATCACCAGCTGGGCGCTGTATCCATCCCGAAATCGGCCTCTGCGGCTCGGCAAATCGAGAACCTCTCGATCTTCGACTTTGCGCTAGACGAGGAAGAAATGAAGCAGATCAACGGCTTGTCCCGTCCAGACGGGCGGATTCGAAACCAGGATCCTGCCGTTTACGAAGAATTTTAAATTGGGCCCCACGATAGAAAATAAAGAGCCGCAGGAGTACATTCCTGCGGCTCATTTCGTTTATTTCCTTGGAAGAAACGTAATTTCACTCTCGCGGTCACATTGATGAACGATGGAAATCAAGCGGGACCGCTCCAGCCGATGGCAGTGGATTTCCAAAATGCCCATCCCTTCCTCGTCCCCAGTTACTTCGGGATCCAGCCGATAAACGGCCGAACGGTTCAGATATCGCAACAGTTCCCTCTGGATCGCAGCACAATGGCGGCTCTTAATTCGCACCGTTTGGGTGAAGATCCCGCCTTGGACCAGAAGCTTGACGGCTTCAAAGGCGGACAGGTAGGCGATCACCGAATAGAGGGCCTGGAGAAAGCCAAAATGAAAGCCCGCACCAATCAGGATTAGGCAGTTCAGCATCAGCAAAATCCGCTCGGGGGACAATCTGCCATATTGGAGCTGGTTCACGGCTTTCTCCGCAATATCCAATGCCCCTCCAAAACGCAGGGCTAAACCCAGTCCAATTCCCAAGGATAATCCCCCGATCAACGCCGCCAGAAGCGGTTCGTCAATCAGGGAAGGATAAGGATGGAGCACAAGCGTCCCCAATGAAAATACCAATACGCCCAGCACTGTGAAGATCCCGTAGGACCAGTGGATATTTTTACGATATAGAAAGAGCAAGGGCAGATTCAACAAGAACAAGAACAATCCAAGCCGCATTTCCGTCTTTAACGCCAGCAATGCGGATAATCCGGTCATTCCTCCAACGACAATGCTGTGGGGCATCAGGAACAGCTCTAAGCCGACCGATGCAAGCAATGCGCCAGCGATGACGCCGGCAGCATGGCCAAACGTCGGAATTAGTGTCTTGAAGCCGCTGCGGGTCTTCCGGGAGGAATGAATTCTTAACTGGTGTTTCAAACCGACCCCTCCTAACTGGATAAACCCATCATCAAGGGCAGGCGGTTCTTATACCAAGCAACGGATAGATCGCGGACAGTAGACTATCTGCTCGCCGCGATCCGGGTGAAGGACAAACCGCCTTCAGCATGAGATGATCCAATGAATTATTTTCCGCTCAATAGGATCTGTCTGATTTGTTGTTGATGGAGACGTTCGCCAAGCACGACCACCGTCGCCTCGGAGGTCAGCATCAGATCAGGTCCGGGATTGATGTGTTTCTTGTGGTTCTTCTCGATTACGGCGATGATCGTTGCTCCAGAACGCTGACGAATTTTCAACTCGCCAATGGTTTTGCCAATCGCTTTATAGTTTGAATCTAATTTATACCACTCAATGATCAGATCGCCTAAAGCCACTTCAATGTTCTCCATTGCTGTTGGCTTATATGTCGCACCGCTAATAATGGCAGAGATATATCTCGCCTCATCGTCATCCAAAGTGACCATGGAAACGCTGTTGTCCGGATCGTCTTCATCGAAATGTGATAATTCGCGCCGTCCATTATTATGAATAACGATCGAGAGTTTGTCGCCGCTGCGGGCCTGGACCACGAATTGTTTACCGATTCCTGGCAGATCTGTTTCTTTGAGATTCATTTGAGTCAAGCCTCCAGTTTTTAAAGTCATTTTTCCATTTTGGGTAATAACAAAATAAGCCTCATGCGATTTCGTTTGAAAAAACGTGAAAGTCCTGCAGGAGACTGGATCAAAAAAACGATACAACTTCGGTTAAGCCACGAACATGCTCGTAAATTTGATGGGCATAAGCAGACGCCGCTTTAACAGCAGGCAGAATAACGGTCGGAAACACGCCCATGGCGCCAGCAGCATAAAGCTGATCAAGGCCGAGACGGCATCCAGTTGATGCGGGGTTCTGTCGATAAACAGCTTGCCGTAAGACGGTGTACTATTGAGGCGAAGTGATACCTTGTTCTGCACATGGCCATAATCGGTCTCAAGCGTCTCTTCCCCACGAGACTCTGCATGAACGGGGGATGAAATAAAGGAAGGGAGGGACAACGCCAGGACCAACGTCAATACCACCACAGCTAACCAACGAAGCCTTAGTTGTTGCGTTGTCATGCGTCATCCCTCCCCTCGACATCTATTTACTTACTATTAAGGATAGCATATCGACGTCATTCTTTCCAAAGAAAGAGTTGACTTGGATGGACCTCTATTAGATTAGGAAATACCGAATCAGAATATACGCGCTTGCGAAGATGATCGACAGAATCATCAGCAGGAAGCCATATTTCAAGTAGCGGACAAACGTAATCGGCTCCCCTTCCTTGGCAGACATGCCTGCAGCAATCAAATTGGCGCTGGCTCCGATCAGGGTCCCGTTGCCGCCAAGACATGCACCCAGGGCCAGACTCCACCACAGCGGCTGCAAGTTGCTGATTCCCATCGCGCCCATGTCCTGAATCATTGGAATCATCGTAGCGACGAACGGAATATTATCCAGGAAGGAAGAGGCGATCGCGCTTAGCCAGAGAATCAACATGGAAGTTGTGAGCGGGTCTCCTCCGGTTAAGTCGATGGACCATTCCGCTAACCGCTTGATCGTACCGGTGTCAATCAAACCGCCGACCAGGACGAACAATCCAATAAAGAAGAAGATGGTTGGCCATTCGACGGAACGGAACGCTCTCTCCATCACGTGCTCGCCTGTGAGCAGCAACAACAGGAAGGCTCCAGCGAGCGCCACGGTCGCCGATTCCAGATGGAATGTCTGATGCAGGAAGAAGCCAAGCAGCGTCAAGCCCAAAATGATCAGACATTTAATCAGCAGCTTCTTGTCCGTGATCAAGCCGTCCAAGCTGATGTTCATGATGTTCTTCTGATTCTCCGGCGTGGACTGGATTTGCTTCCGGAAGATCAGCACAAGAAGCGGCAGGGTAGCGGCCAGGATCACGATCACGATGGGCGCCAAGTGCTGCAGGAAAGCAATGAAGGTCAATTCCTTGACAGCGCTGCCGATCATAATATTAGGCGGATCCCCGATTAATGTGGCCGTTCCTCCGATATTTGAGGCTATGACCATCGAGAAGATGAAAGGAAATGCCTTGATCTTCAACTGCCGGGTAATGCTAAAGGCGACCGGTACCATCAGAATAATTGTGGTTACATTGTCCAAAAATGCGGAAGCAACCGCTGTAATTAACGCCAGGAGCCATAGGATGGTTACGGGGTTCCCTTTGGCGATCCGAGCCGTCCAAATCCCGATATATTTGAATAACCCTGTTTCTGCCGTGGTGTTCACGATGATCATCATACCGATCAAGAGACCTAGCGTATTAAAATCGATGTGATGAATCGCAGACTCCTGATCCACGATGCCGAGGATGATCATCAGAACGGCACCGACCATAGCCAGCAGCGTCCGATGGATTTTCTCCGAAATGATGAGTGCATAAGTTAGTAGAAAAATGACGATGGCCCAAATTGCTTGTTGCTCCATATGAACTCTCCTCTCCAAGTTAGATGTCCCTGAGGGCATGATAGCTTGGCGCGCAGGGGTGGAATTGTACCATTATCGGTCAAAAAAAGGCAAAAAGAGCCCGTCATTTGACAGGCTCCTCCGATAACTTCCATTTTCTATTGTTTAGTCATTATTACTTCATTATAGACTGACTTGACTAGAATGTAAACCATTTGCGGAGAAACTCTGCCTTTCCCCATAAACCCTCAGGCTGAGCGTATCCTCGACTTAGGTCTAGGTTGAAAAACCGTCCCCAGTCCGTTTTGGATAACCCGTAATCATCCTAGAATAGAGACATAAGGTTGATCAAATGAGAGGCGGTGAAATATTCAATGAGAACCAATCGACCGAATGTATTTGCTTTTGTACTGATTGCCCTTGGCGCACTGATTCTGCTGGGCAAATTAACTCCTTTCCTGGGCAGCCTGTTCGGACTGGTGATTGCGATTGTCATGATCGGTCTCGGCTATTACGGGATTCGACGGGGGAACGCCTTCTTCGGATGGCTGGTGTTGATTTTCGGGGTCATTTCCTTGATCTCCAAGCTGGCCTGGCTGATCGTTCCGCTCTTAGGTATTGGATTAATCGTTTACGGTATCTCTTCCTTAAGAGGCAAACGGAGTTACTGATTGATTAAATACATGCAGATGAACTTGAATGTGAACCGAAAGGTTAGGAGGGAAGGATGTCATGAGTGTATTTCGTCGAGTACGAGATATTACGGTAGCTACTCTAAATGAGAAGTTGGAACAATCGCAGGATCCGGTTCGCTTGATCGACCAATTTCTGATAGAAACGCGGCAGGAAATTGCGGAAGCCGAGAAGCTTCATTATCAATACAGCGGACACGCGAAGCAATTGAAGCAGCAGGTCGATCAAGCCAAGGTGATGCGCGACAAACGTGAGGAACAAGCGCTGCTTGCTTTGAAAGCAGGCGAGGAGCACTTGGCGAAGCTGGCCCTGCAGGAGAAGATGCTGTACGAGGAAAAGGTTGAGCAATACACCGAGCTGTACACGCAAAGCATGGAATCGCTGCAGGAGCTTGAAGCTCAACTCAACGAATTGAAGACCGAATATCAAGTCGTATACAACAAACGGCAGTACTACTACGCAAGAATGGAGACGCTTCGTTTACAGCAGCGGATGAACCAGCGGATGAACGGTTACGGCATGCAGGATGTGCCGAAGATGTTCCATCGCTTGGAGGACCGGGTATCCGATATGGAATGGGAAGCCCGCAGCCTGCGCGAATTGCGGAGAGCGGGTTCGGATTTCTTGAACCAAGCCGGTTCCGCCGTTCAATCAACTCTGGAACAGGAGCTCTCCCGCTTGAAGCAGAAGCTAAATAACCAGCGAGAGGAGTAAGAATCGATGGGAAGACCCTTATACCGATCCAGACGAGATCGCTGGATCAGCGGTTTGATCGGAGGGCTCGGAGAATATTTCGGAATTAACGTCGGTGTGCTCCGGTTGATCGCTTTTCTCAGCATATTTTTTACCGGCGGGACAACGATCTTCATCTACTTCATCGCTACCTTGGTAATATCCAAGGAGCCTTATCAGCCCCACGATCCGTACTATCATGGCGGATGGCCGGGCAGCGGCCCGCATCCGGGTTACGGCGGTAAACGCCGGGACTTCTACGAGGATCAACGCTTTGGTCCCCGTCCACCGTACGGTAATCCAACCGGTAATACTTACGGAACCCAGCCGCCGCAATACGGCGCAGGTGCTTCGGGAGCCGGCTTCCAGTCCGCTCCGGGCGCATCCAGTCTGGATTCCATGATGGAAGATATTGAGAAGAAAGCCTTGAAAAAAGAATTGGAAGAGCTGCGTAAGAAGCTCTCCGAATACGAGAAGGGAGAAGTGTAAACGATGGGAGTATTCAAAAGAATTAAAGATATTACGAAAGCGTCTGTAAATGATTTGCTGGATAAGGTGGAAGACCCGATTGTCATGCTGAACCAATACCTGCGCGATATGGAGGCTGAAATTCGCGACGCCGAAGTGACTGTTGCGAAGCAAATGGCCAACGAGCGCCGGATGAAGCAACGTCTGGATGAAGCGATCCGTATCTCTGCACAACGGGAGGCTCAAGCTGAGCTGGCACTCCGTAATGGGCAGGAGGAAGTTGCCCGCAAAATGCTGGAGGAGAAAATCCATTACGACCAAAAGCAAACGGAATTCGCCGAGCTGCACGCGCAAGCTGAAGCACATGCTGCCGAACTCAAACAGCAGCTGCACGATATGAAAGACGAGTTCTATAAACTGCGCAACAAACGGAACGAGCTGGTAAGCCGTGCGCAAATGGCGAAAGCCAGAAAGCAAATGTCGCAAATCAGCACGCTGCATACGATCGAAAGCGGCAACGCTTCGCTCGGATTCCACCGGATGGAAGAGAAGATCATGCAACTGGAAGCAGAAGCCGAAGTTGCGGGCATGGTTTATCGTGGATCCTCGTCTTCCCCTTACATCAGCCCGGCTGATGCCGAGAAGCAGTTGAAAGTGGATGCGCAGCTTGAAGCGCTGAAAGCAAAATTGAACCCGTCCGCAGCTCGCGAAGAAGACAAGGAATAGGTACACGTCCGCTGGACATTGTGATATTCTAAATACTGGTGAAGCCATACGGTATGGGAGGCCATGCCGTTATGGCTTTTTACAACTCTATGAACCTGCTGGGAGGTGCGGCACATGGATACAAGGAAAAGGTTCTTAGCCATCGGCTTAATCGGATTTGGCTTACTGTTGATTTTCGGGAAGTGGCTGAGTTTCTTTACCATTGTCGCCCTCTTTTTGCTCGGGTTCGGTATATATAAAATTCGGCAGGGCGAACAGGTCAAGACCGGCTATATCTTAATGGCGATCGGCGGCGGACTCATTCTACTGGATCATTTCATGCTGATCTTGGCGATTCTGATGATCTCGCTGGGGTACTACTACGCGAAAGTTCGCAAAACCCAACCGCAAGGTAATTACGTGCAGAAGCAAAACATCACCTCCAGCGTCCGTTGGGATCGCGATCCGTGGAACTTGCGGAACACAAGCATGTGGCATGTGCTTGGCGAGCTTGACATCGATTTATCGCTGGCGATGATGGAAGGCGGGCAAAACGTCCTCATGTTTCAAGGGATTGTCGGGGACGTGGATTTAGTGATTCCGGAAGATTACGGCGTGGAGATCGAAGCGTTTGTCTTGTTCGGGCAAATCGATTTCAGTCACGATAAAGAGACGGGCATGCTCAATCGGCTGTATTGGAAGTCGCCGAATTACGAGACCCGTGACCAAAAAGTGAAAATCATCATTTCCTATCTTGTAGGAGATGTCGATATACGATTACTTTAAGACAGGAGGAAACGTCCCGCATGAAATCGAAAAAGCCAAGCAACATGGTCTCCCGCAGCATGCGCGGAGGGATTCTCCTGTCTATTATTACGATGGCAGCCACCATTTATGTGATGTATACATATGGGTATTTTCAGCCTCAACCGTCCTGGGCGACGGCCATAAAAGCCGGCACGATGCTGCTCTCACTGCTTCTTATCATCGGCGCAGCTCACGGGTTCTTTCTAGGGTATCGCCCCAAACGACAGATTGACGGTTTGCGTGAAGCTTTGCTGCAATGGGAAAAGGGCAATCAGACCGGGAGCGTACCTAAGCTTGGCGAAGACGAACTGGGCCGACTGGCAGAGCAGCTAGAACGGATCGGCAAACGCTGGGAGGAGCAGGTGTCCTCGCTCCAGCGGTTGTCCACGCACAACGCCCAGTTGGCCGAGCAGGCCCGGGTATCGGCGATTGTGGAGGAGCGGCAGCGGCTGGCTCGGGAATTGCATGACGCCGTATCCCAGCAACTGTTCGCTATCTCGATGACGGCTACGGCTGTGGGGCGTACGCTGGAGAAGGATTTTGATAAGGCACAGCGCCAGGTCGAGCTCATTGAGGAGATGGCTTCGGTGGCACAGTCCGAAATGCGCGCGCTGCTGTTGCATTTGCGTCCGGTCTATCTCGAAGGCAAGGAATTGTCGCAGGGCTTAAGCGATTTGGTTAAAGAGCTGAAGACGAAGGTGCCGATGGATTTAACCTTGGAAATCGACGAGGATTTGAATTTAGGCAAAGGAATTGAAAACCATCTGTTCCGTATCATTCAGGAAGCGATGTCCAATACGCTGCGCCACGCCAAGGCGGACAAGATGGAGATACGAATTCACCGCCGAGGCGAGGCGGTCAAGGTGACGCTGCGCGACAACGGGATCGGCTTCGAGTTGGATGACAAGAAGCAAGCATCCTATGGCTTGTCAACGATGCAGGAACGCATTCACGAGATCGGCGGATCGATTCAGTTTATCACTGCGCCCGGCAAAGGGACGCGCATTGAGATATCCGTTCCACTAATTCATGAAGAAAGCGGGGATGAGGGCAGTCATGGAGATGGAAGACAAGGAGATTAAAGTACTGCTTGTGGATGATCATGAGATGGTCAGAATTGGTCTGGCGGCGGTGCTGGGCACGGAAGAAGGAATCGAGGTCGTTGGCGAGGCCAGCAGCGGCGAGGAAGGAATTCGCCTGGCGCAGGAGTACCGGCCCGATGTTGTGCTGATGGACTTGGTGATGGAAGGCATGGACGGCATCGAAACGACTCGTCAACTGCTTGCGTTGCATCCGGACTGTAAAGTCATCGTGCTCACCAGCTATCTTGATGATGAGAAGATGTATCCCGTGATTGAAGCCGGGGCGTTCAGCTACTTGTTGAAGACGTCACGCGCATCCGAGATCGCCGAGGCCATTCGCGCTGCGGCCCGCGGTCAATCCGTATTGGAGTCTCAGGTTGCCTCCAAGATGATGAACCGGTTCCGCCAACCGAAGGTTGAGGCACCGGCGCACGAAGAGTTGACCGAGCGCGAAATGGACGTTCTACGCTTGCTGGCTCAAGGGAAATCCAATCAGGATATCGCTGACGAGCTGATCATCGGGATTAAGACGGTGAAGTTCCATGTCACCAATATATTGGCGAAGCTTGGCGTCGAGGACCGCACGCAGGCGGCTATTTACGCATACAAAAACGGGTTGGCGGAGTGAATCTCTGCCGACCCGTTTTTATTGTTTCAACACTTTATGAGAGGAGGAGTGGACAAGGCTGACCTCGACTCGGACTTGATCCAATTCCATGAAGGAAATTAGAGGTTTTCCTTGAGCATGAAGCTTCTTCCAACGCGCCTGATCATGGCGGTAAAGCTTCTCTTCCAGATTGTATAGATCGATTTGCTTCGCCTTCGCTACGTCGAAAGATCGCCTGATTTCGCGTTCAATCGTCTCTTCGGCTGCAGAACGGAGGCGTGCGGAGGTTATTCCGCTGTCTACTGCTAATTCTGAGATATAAGCCTTAACACGAACTTTCAATTTGACTCGAATCGGATCGCTTCCATCACCAATTTGAATGTCCGGATCGCGATGAGCGATATTAATCATTACCGGGGATCCACCATCTAACGATAAGGGTAACGGGAAGCTGATCATTCGTTGGAACTCCACGTATCTGGCGCCCTGAAGCATTGCCGAATCAACTTGTCCCCGGTTGCGGCCTTGCGCGATGGCATATGCGCCAACGAGCTTGACTTGAGGAGTAGGATCGCCATTCCCCTTCCAGACGCCTTCGGTCCAGCTGACCAAGGGTAACAGCTTTGTCACTGCAGGCTCCTTCACCCCGTCTATCAGTTTGATGAGTCGGAGGGGCTCGACGTAAGAATACAGTTTATATAATTCTTCCGGGTCCAGCAGTGCTGAGTTGAGCACCGACTCATTCAGCAGGGAGATGCTCTTTAGTATGTCAGGTAATTTCTGGTCGGTGCCGAACACCCAAGGCGTGTACCGAAGATCGCGGGTTTGGATCAAGCCGTTGACAGCTTCGGGCAGATGCTTGTCCAACAGCGCTTTGGAGAAGATGATCGTTCGCACATGTGTCCAGGATGTTCGTTGCTGGGAGGCGGGATAGAGCGAGATCAAAGCCTCGTCGATCGTCTTCCCTTCGCTTTTTCCGATCCAAACCTCCCCATGTCCCGTTTTAATCGTCCCCTCTTGTTTAGCGATTTCGGAAAAATCCAGCAGTTGGGCATAGATGATGAAACGGTCATTCTCATAATCGATACCTAATGCCGTGATAAAATTGATATTTTGCGCCTCCTTCATATCCCAACAGCCCGTCAGCAGGAGGACCAGCGCAAGGAAAACGGGAACCACTCTCAAGGTTTGTCCCTCCTTGCCGTTTGATCTCGTGGGTGCAGAATTCGGGGGCGTTGCTTCACTGAATTCGAAGGCTTCTTCAGAACCGCCTCGGCAAAGTCTTTTTTGACGAACGGGGAGAATGGCGACAGATAGGGCACCCCATAGGACTCTAATGAGGCAAGGTAAAGGATCAGACCGATAAAGCCGATTAGAAACCCGAACATTCCAAAAATAGAAGACAACAGCAAAATCACGATACGAAGTTGAGATGTGGTTCCGCTTAAGGTCTGATTCTCTAAGGTAGAGCTGGCAACGATAGAGATGGCTGCAGTAACGATAATGGTCGGCGAGGTAATACCGGCGCGAATCGCGGCATCTCCGATAATTAGGCCGCCGACAACCGTAATCGTTTGTCCTATGGCTTGAGGGAGTCTTTTGCCTGCCTCATTAAATATCTCGAACAGAAATAACATCATAAAGGTTTCAAACGGGACTGGAAACGGCAAGCCGTGCCGCGATTTGCTGATGGTCGCGAGCAACGGGATGGGAATTTGCTCCAGATTAAAACTGGTTAACGCGACATAGAAGCCCGGGAGAAAAAGTCCGATCGCGAGACCGATGAGTCTGAGCACTTTTTGCACGGACACAATGTAGTAAGGGTTGTTGGCATCTTCCGGTGAAATCAAGAGATTCATCATGGTTACGGGAGCCACGATCGCAATGGGGTTCCCGTCCGCCAACACGGCGAATCGGCCGGCCAACAGGGCATCGGCAACGTAGTCCGGTCTCCCCGAGTAATCAGTCAGCGGGAATAAGGCTCGTTTATGCGCGCCTTTGACAATGGATTCGATATATGAGGTACCGATAATCGCATCGGTGTCTATATCATTCAATCGCTTTCGAGCCTCTTCGAGAATATCCGGGTTGATGACATCTCGAATATAGAACAGCGCGATGCGCGTTTCCCCCCGTGTCCCTTTGATAATTTCTTCGACTCCGAGGGAAGCGGTCCGCAGCCGTTTTCGAATTAATCCGATGTTGGTCGATAAGTTCTCGGTAAAGCCATCACGGGCTCCTTTGACGGCCGATTCTGTGCTGGCTTCTTCGGGGGAACGGCCAGGTGGATTCGAGATATTGCAGCTGAAGAAGGTCTGGTTATGTTCAAAATAAAGAACCAGTCTTCCGGAGTAAACTTGAAGAGTAAGATGATGCAGCAAGTCCGATTCTTCGATCCGATTTAACGGTAAATAGGGATTACGTCCAAGTGCGTCAATCTCGAGGTTGGCCTGGTCCCGACACAAATCAGCAAGCCGGGGGTAGATCACCTCGTTCAACTGTTTCAAGTCCGTCATCGGCTCACAATAGATTAAAGTGATCGAATACCCTGCCCCCATTCCGGAAGCAAACGGGCGAAGCTTGACGTCGGAAGAAGTCTGGAAATAATCAAGCAGGTACGGAATGTCTATCGTGCCTTTTGGTTGACCGGACGGTTGGTCGCTGGAATTCATGTAGATCCTCCTTTCTTGCGTGTTCTGAATAAAGCGGCAGCAGTAATGAAGAGCGTCATGAACAGCAGGAAACAGGCGTTGATCGGGAATATGTAACGAATCATCAGATGTTGGAACATGATGTCGGTCATGGTGTAACAGCTAAGTAACATCAGGATGAACGCGAGGACCGCGAGCAACGTAGGTTTCCAGCGAGGATTTTGCTTCTTCCACATGTCTGTGATGACGATCAGGGCAAAGGAAATGCGGATCACGCTGCCGGACAACCATTGATAAATTGAGAAAAAATCGGTTTGCGATATATATTTGCCGAAACCGGCAATCTTCCATTCCTCATACGCCGGATAACGTTGGATCGCCGCTTCAAACGGATTAAACTCCACGATTGCTCCGGTCAGCGGGCCTAGAGTCAAACCAAACAGGATCAGACTGAACACGATAAGCTGGATTCGGGTTAACGGAGCCTTCAGGTAGGGTTGGAGGAAGAAGATAAAGAAGATCTCGAATAACCCGGCACAGGCGTACCATACCCCTTTGAGAACCGGAAACCACCCTTGCTCCAGGAGAGGGAACAGCAGACTGTAATCTTTAAATTCAATGTTGACGATTGCGACATAGAAGCCGAGCAGGACGACAAGCGGCAGCAATATACCGGAGGTTACCGCGATCGTTTTCATGCCCTTCAGTGCTCCAATGAGACAAAGTAGCATCAGGATCAACGAGCTGGCTAAAACCGGAGTGTAAGGCAGAAACGTCAGCTTCATCCACATCACGGTATCGTATAAACTGAACCACGCCGTAGTGAAGAAGAAGGCGGTCATCACCCATCGAAATCCAAAAGCAGGAATTCGGCCCAGTCGATGGCGAATCCATTCGGGGAGAGGTTGGGTTCCAATCCGGGACGAAGCGTAGTAAGTAAGCCAAACTACAATTGCAAATGGTGCGGCGGACAGTATCACGGAAAACCAGGCATCCCGTTTGGCGATTTGCAGCAAGGCCGGTATGATGAAGACATGGTTTGTGATTCCGATGGCCAGCATCAACGTCATGATAGCCTGCAGATTCGTAGCTTTCGGCGAGCGGATCATAAGCTTCTCCCATTTCTGATAGATTCAACTCATTGAGTTATTATTCGCAGAGGAGGCGCGTGACATGCAAAACCGCAAGATATGGAGTATCGGGGTGTTGATCCTCGTGTGCGCGATGCTGCTGGTCGGCTTGCAACGGATCCAATCGATCGAGACGAGCGAAATGGCCGAGACGACCGAGCCGGAAGCGGATGCCTTAGATCCACTGAAAAACGCGGAGCAGCAGTTGGACGCGCTGGTTGCGATAGGAGAGGCCGTAACGTCGAATCCATTTCGTATCACCGTAAAATGGCAGGGGGATTGGGACGCGCTGCTCTCCTCAGAGGAAGCGGCGGGGGTATTAGCTACCCGACTGGGGCTGTCGAGTCCAGAGTCGGGAATGGTTCAAGGGAGAACCGTGTATCAGTCACAAGGTCAGATCGAAGGAATTCACGCCGAGCTGGATTTGGTCACGCTGGAAGAGGGCAAGCATTACGCGATGCTTCGACTGGAAGCGGCCGGTGAGGATCCAGCGCTATGGAAGCAACTTCAGGAAGCCCAACGGATGGCAAGGGAATCACTGGCGGATGAAGGCGTTGATCCAAGATGGAATGCAGCGATACAGGGGATGGCCTGGCCTGCATCCGTGAAAGAGGAGGGGGAAGGCTCCGGCGATTCTGTGCTGGCTGCGACGCTTGACCGCTTGGAATCGCAAATCGAGCGATCCGCTAAATTGAAGTTGAAGCAAGTCGAAGCGTTTGGGGACGAAGGAACGGCCAGCCGTACGTATTGGGTGGATTCCTTGCCAATCACTATCCTCAGCGGGGAGCATCACGTGGCGTTGCAGATGGCGGTTCATCGCAACAGCGGCACCGGGATGGATGAGATTACGATCGGTACGCCGCTGCTCACGGTAGAATATTAGAGAGATCATAAAAAGGAGGAACGGAGATTCGTGCAACGTCTGTTGCTGCATCAGCAAAGCTGCTCGGAAATCTTCGTCTATGAAACGGACGAGCTATATGGCGAGCGAGGGACGTTTCGCGTCCTTCAGTTCGCCAGCGAGGCGGTACAAGGCGCGATGGATATGATCCGACCCGAACGGATCATACTAGAATATCCGCGGGCGATGTTGTATTTGCTTCAGCGCCATGTTTCCGATCCCGGACGGGTGTTCATCATCGGTCAAGGCACAGGAACGATCGCCAGCCATTTGAGCGGTTGCGACGTGATTATAGCGGAGATTGATCCGCTGGTGGCGGAAATTAGCCGCCGCTTTTTCGACTATACGGGGGATTCGGTGCGCATCGGGGACGGGCGGACTTTGCTTGAACAAGAGAAGCCCAAATCCCTCGACGGCATTATCGTGGATGCGTTCTCCGAACAGGGAACGCCGAGCCATTTGACGTCGCTTGGTTTTTTTCAGCTGGCGGCGGCAAGACTGGATGAGGAAGGGATCCTGCTGCTCAATCTATTTGGACGTGGGGCAGAGGACGCTTGGATTGCCGCGCTTACTGCCACGTTACGAGAAGTGATGGAGGATGTCCGGGTGTTTACGCTGCCTGCAACGGAGCCTCACGAACCCCGGAACATGCTGATCGCGGGCAGCCGCAAGCCGATCCAGTATCAAGCCCACGGCATGGCCGGATTTGTAGAGGTCGAGCCTCCAGCGGGGTATATCATTTATGACCCTGTGTCATTATAGATAGATGATGGAATCCGTCTGGCGAATGTGCTAAAATGGCATCACATCCCGTGATGCCTTGTAAAGAGATGTCATTGATCGGGAATGAAGTTTAAAAATTACCAATCTTACATAGAAAGAATGAGGAGCTATGGCTGACAATTTCTCACAACCCACAGTTCAGCCCCCAGGGGCGGTATTTTTTATTTTCGGAGCTACCGGAGATTTAGCGCGCCGTAAGCTCTTCCCGGCTATCTATTCCTTGTATCGTGAAGGGAAACTGGCCGAGGATTTCGCCGTCATCGGTGTAGCCCGTCGTCCGCGTACGGACGAAGAATTTAAGGAGGATCTGTATCGGTCAATTGAGGAATTTTGCCGGTACAAGATCGACGACCAGGAGCAGTGGGGGCGCTTTGCGCAGCATTTCTCCTATAAATCGCTCGACATCAATAACGTTGACGGTTATCACGAACTGAGAGAACTGACCGAGTCTGTGGAAGCACGGTTTGGGATTCCCGGAAATCGTCTGTTCTACTTGGCACTGGCACCGGAGCTGTTCGGCAGCGTTTCTTTTAACCTGCAGAAGGGTGGCATGTTAGATACGAGCGGCTGGCACCGGTTGGTAATCGAGAAGCCGTTTGGCTATGATCTGCAGTCTGCTCAGAAGCTGAATGAAGAGCTGAGCCAGGTGTTTAAAGAAGAGGAAATTTACCGGATCGATCACTATCTCGGCAAGGAGATGGTGCAGAACATTGAAGTGATTCGCTTTGCAAATGCGTTCTTCGAACCGCTCTGGAACAACAAGCACATTGCTAATGTGCAAATTACGCTCAGCGAGACGGTTGGCGTGGAAGAACGCGGCGGATATTACGATCATGCTGGTGCGCTCCGTGACATGGGGCAGAACCATATGCTGCAAATGCTCACGATGATCGCCATGGAGCCGCCTAGCCGCTTGTATGCGGAGGACATCCGCGACGAGAAGGTGAAGGTGCTGCGCTCGTTGCGTCCGTATGAGTCGGTGCAAGAAGTGAAGGAGAACGTGGTGCGCGGGCAATATATCGCTGGGGAAGCGAAAGGCAAGAAGCTGCCCGGTTACCGCGAGGAGGACAAGGTTGATCCGAACTCCAATACCGAGACGTATTTTGCGGCCAAAGTGTACGTTGACAATTTCCGTTGGGCCGGCGTGCCGTTCTATATTCGCACCGGGAAGCGGCTTCCGGTCAAAACGACAGAGGTCGTGGTGGAATTTAAGGCGATGCCAACGAATGTCTATCTCGGTCAAAAGCACACGCTGGAGCCGAACCTGCTCGTGATCCGCGTTAATCCGATGGAGGGCATCTACATTAAGATTAATGCCAAGAAGCCAGGCTCGGAATCGCAAATCCAACCGCTCGCGATGGACTTTTGCCAAAGCTGTCTGGTGGGGATCAACTCGCCGGAAGCTTACGAGCGCTTGATCTACGATGCAGCTCAAGGGGATTCGACGTATTTCACCCGTTGGGACGAAGTAGCGGCGGCGTGGGCCTTTGTGGATCGAATTGCTGCGGCTTGGCAGCAAAATCCGTCCGACATCAGTACGTATCCTGCCGGCTCTTGGGGGCCGAAGGAAGCGGACGAGCTGCTGGCGAAAGACGGCTTCCACTGGTGGCCGGTGAACGGCCAAGAGGAAGACAATGTCATTTGGATCAACCCGAACTAATGCTGTGTTGACCGTGAACGATCCAGCTTATGGGCGAATAGAATAGGTTTAGCTGGAAACACCTTCATGTCCTGTCAGGGCGTAAGGTGTTTTTGCTTAACGGAAGGACAAAATATGTTACAATAGAGAACGTGAATTTGTGGACGAGAGGAAAGTGAGCATGAGCAAAGCATTGGACCAAGTGCTGCAGCAGGAAGTGGACAAACGGCGTACGTTTGCAATCATTTCCCACCCGGACGCCGGGAAGACGACGCTGACCGAAAAACTGCTGCTGTTCGGCGGCGCGATTCGCCTCGCCGGATCGGTCAAGGCGCGCAAAGCGAGCAAACACGCGACAAGTGACTGGATGGAAATCGAGAAGCAGCGGGGGATTTCCGTTACTTCTTCCGTCATGCAGTTTGATTATAACGGGCATCGGGTGAACATTTTGGATACGCCGGGCCACCAAGACTTCTCGGAGGATACGTACCGGACGCTGACTGCAGCAGACAGCGCCGTCATGTTGATCGATGTGGCGAAGGGCGTGGAGGCCCAGACGATCAAGCTGTTCCAGGTCTGTGCGAAGCGGGGCATTCCGATTTTCACCTTCATTAACAAGCTGGACCGGGAAGGTCGGAACCCGTTTGAATTGATGGAGGAAATCGAGCAGGTGCTGGGCATTCGCTCCGTGCCGATGAACTGGCCGATTGGGATGGGCCGCGAGCTGTCGGGGGTCTATGACCGGATGAAGAATCAGGTGGAACTGTTCCAAGGAGATGATCACTCCACGATCCAGGTGAAGAAGGTGGAGGGGTATACGGATCCGATGATCCGTGAAATCGCTGGTGAATATCTCCATGACCAGCTGTGCCAGGACCTGGAGCTGTTGGACGTCGCCGGGGACCCGTTTGATTATGAGAAGGTTCGCAACGGTGAATTAACGCCAGTGTTTTTTGGCAGTGCGGTTAATAATTTTGGCGTGCAGACGTTCCTGGAGAACTTCCTGCAGCTGGCTCCTAAGCCAACGCCGCGGCGCAGTACCGAAGGTCTAGTTGAACCTACGAACGAGAAGTTCTCGGGGTACGTGTTCAAAATCCAGGCGAACATGAACCCGGCGCACCGCGACCGGATCGCCTTCCTGCGTATTGTTTCAGGCAAGTTCGAACGCGGCATGACCGTGAAGCATGTGCGGGCGGGCAAGGAGATCAAGCTGTCTCAACCGCAGCAATTCCTGGCTCAAGATCGGGATATCGTCAGCGAAGCGTATCCTGGGGATATTGTTGGGTTGTTTGACCCGGGGATTTTCCGGATTGGGGATTCGCTAAGCCAAGGCAGCGAAATCGTATTTGACGAGCTGCCGACGTTCTCGCCGGAGATTTTCGCCAAGGTGACGGTCAAGAACGCGCTGAAGCATAAGCAATACCAGAAGGGGATCGACCAACTGACTGAGGAGGGCACCATTCAGGTGTTCACCACGGTTGGGTTCGAAGATACACTGCTCGGCGTGGTTGGGCAGCTGCAGTTCGAAGTGTTCGAGTACCGAATGAAAAATGAATACGGCGTGGATGTCCAACTTCAACGGATGCCGTATCAGTTCGCACGCTGGATTGTGGGTGACAAAATCGACCCGTCCAAGTTCCGGATCAATTCCACGCTGGTGAAGGATAAGAAAGGCAACTATGTCGCGCTGTTCGAAAATGAATACGCAATGCGGACGGCGATGGAGAAAAATCCGGACGCGAAGTTCCTGGAGACCGCACCTTAAGATTTGAAGGTCCGACGCCTTTCAGACAGAGGAGGAAAGACCGCCCTGGGATAGGGCGGTCTTTTTGGGTTGTAGCGGGCAGTTCTATTTCAATGGTTTGAGGCTAGCCTGATCCACTTGCTGCTTGAGCACGGATACCAGTTCATTCTGTTTGGACGTATCGATATGCTTCCAGATCGTTTCGAAGACGACGCCAAGACCCGGCAGTGCAGCTTCCTGAGCGTCGATCGATCCCTCGATCATCTCCCGCAGCCCTTGCTCGTCTTTGCCATGAATTTTGTGCATAATCGCTTGACGCAGGTCGAGTGTAATGGATGGCACGTAGTTTCCCTCCTTGAAATATGTGACTTGCCCGGTGTTAATTTGCCCGATTGAACCGGGGAAAATGCGCGGATACGGGGAAAGGTAAATCGTTCGTGCCGTGGTCTGAACGTGGAGTGAACGTGATCTGGACATGGTCTGCGTGCAAATGTGATCTGGACGTGGTCTGCATGTGATGTGCGTGTGATCTGCATGCGATCTACGTGTGATCTGCATTCGATGTGCAAGCGATCTGTATGTGATCTTAACGTGCTCGTGATGTAACGGACCGTAACGACGTTATTTGTTCATTTCCCGGATATTTCCCGTTGTAACGGACTACAGGGCTCTTATTGGGCTCTTTTGGCGAGGATTACACTGGTTTGGTCTGAAATAAGGTCTTCTCGGTCCGTAAGAATCAGAGATATGGGCTAAGCTAATAAATAACGCCTCTGGTGTCCGTTGCTATGAACGTTTTTGTCAAGCCCTCAGTTTAAACCTTGCCTGAGCACGTGGCGCGAGAGCAAAAATGCGAGCGACGGTCGGCACGCTGCTATCCGTGGGTTGGTTACCACATGTTATGCCTTCGTCAAGGAGAGCTTTTGCAAGCTAGAAACGCACGTTCAGTCCCTTCCGAAACTTAGTGCAAACGGACAACGCAATTTCTCTCCCAAACCTTCGTTTGCTCCCGGGCCTCGTGCTCAGGCGTGAGCTTGTCAAGCGTCTTCCTTGACAAGCGGGTAGTTACAAATCAACACTTTTGCAATTCCTCATCGAAGATGAGGAACGCCACACGGCGAGTGTGGGGGTGCAGGGGGCAAGGTCCCCTGCGTCCTTCATCATCGAAAAGCTGTTAGGATGCGGCGGGCTGTTCCACGGTTCGGGCAACAGCCCATACAAACCCAATCAGTTCCCTGGCCACCGCACCGACGGCCACATTCTTGTGTTTGTTCTTTCCAAACACAAGATGGCGGTATTTGGAATGCAGTCTTTCTTGGGCCTTCCAGGACAACAGTTGTACGTCGGCCGGCATGCCATCTAGTCGTTTGGCGAGATCGCCCTTCACGGCAGGACGATGACGGTAACTCCAAGCGGACTCCACTAAAGTCCGGCGCAAGCGGCCGTTTCCGGCTTTGGTCATGCTGCCTCGACGAGTACTTAGGCCCGTGGAATACTCACGAGGGACCAGTCCCAAGTACGCCATCAGTTGGGCTGGGGAGCGAAAACGCGCAAAGGTTCCGATTTCAGCCGCAAGGGTGATGGCTGTGAGCAATCCAATCCCGCGTAAGGACTGAAGAACTTGAATTAGCGAAGCCTTGGAGCCGGTCGCCGCTTGCTCTACCAGTGCTTTTTCTAGGCGACCCATGCGCTGCTCGATCTCATTCAAAGCATGAAGCATCTCATCGAAGGCCACCTGCATGGGCTCGTACGGGAATACCAGTTGCCCCAGCCAGACGCGATACTTCTTCGTCCAGCGACGCTTGATTGTGGCCGGTGGCTCTATCTGGTGACGGAGCAAGAACTTCAAGACCCGCTGACGAGCCCGGTGGGCATCTTCCTTGGCAGCTTCACGGGCGCGAACCAATTCCCGTAGAGCCTCATCTTCCCGTTCGGGGACGTAAACGGGAGCGAGCTCTCCTGCACGATACAAACGCGCGAGTTGCTCGGCATCCCGTCGATCTGTTTTCACTTGGTCGCCGGGGCGTTTGGGAATGAGCGATGGAGCAATGACGACACAGTGGGCCCCCATGGAGGTGATCCAGCGATAGGTTTCGTAACCTGTGGGTCCTGCCTCGTAGCAAAACGATAGCGTTTCGGCCGCTCCCAGCTCTTTGATAAGCTTGCGTAACGCTGCCGGTGTGTGGGGAATGGTTCCGTAATAGCGTGGAGCTTCCCCGCTCACATCTGCAATCGCAACCGAAATTTTTTCTTTGGATACATCTAAACCGACGAATTTTGTGGTAGACTGCATAGTATCAGCTCTCCTTTGCTATGTAGCTCTGAAATGGTTTGGGTTAATCACTATCCATTTTAACCTACGAGATGTAGCAATTTGGAGGGCTGTCTTTGTTTTACGTTCATCTTAGCTAGCATTTCTGAGTGCATCTAGGCTGTCTTCGTCCATGCTCCTTCCAGGATTGTGGTATACTAAATCGGATGGATAAAATATGGGTGGTGAGAGCATGGCAAATGCAGCTAAAAAACAGTTTGCCGTGATCGGTATGGGCCGTTTTGGGTTAAGTGTGGCAACCTCACTTAGCAGCATGGGCTTTGACGTTCTGGCGATCGATGCGGATGAACATCATACGCAGGCCGTGGCGAATCAGGTCACGCACGCGGTAACCGCGGATTCCACCGATGAAGATGCGCTGCGCGCACTGGGAATTCGAAATTTTGACGTCGTTGTTGTAGCGATTGGTGAAGATATTCAGGCCAGCATTTTAACCACGCTGATCCTCAAAGACATGGGCGGGCCGCTCATTGTGGTGAAGGCGCAAAATGAATTGCATGGCAAAGTGTTGCAGAAAATTGGGGCCGATAAGGTCATTTTCCCGGAACGGGATATGGGGCTGCGGGTGGCGCATCATCTAACCTCCCCGAACGTCTTGGATTATATCGAGTTGTCCGATGAGTACAGCATTGTGGAGATGCGCGTCAGCTCGGAGATGGTTGGCAAGAATCTGAAGGAGCTGGATATTCGCGCTCGGTTTGGCTGTAACGTGATGGCGATTAAGCGGGGCAGCAAAATGAACATCTCCCCGGCGGCAACGGTTCCGTTGACGGAGGAGGACGTGCTCGTCATCGTTGGCGAGAAGGGGGATTTAACGAAGCTGGAGCTGGCTTATGCTGAGGAATAAGACAAGCCGTGCTTCGTGGGCGACGGATCATTTTTGAAACCAGGGTAAGGATGGAAAAACATGGAAATCTTGTCTGCACAGAATCCCCGCGTCAAGGAATGGGCGGGGCTGCTTGAGAAGAAAAATCGGGACAAGCAGGGGAAATATCTGATTGAGGGCATTCACCTCGTGCAGGAGGCACTTGAGGCGCGGGCGGACGTGGAGTGCGTCTGCTACGATATCGAGGGCGGCATCCCAGCCGAACTGCAGGAGGCCGCATCCGCAGGGCTGGACGTCCATTGGATCGGCGTGTCCGCCGCCGTGATCGCCAAGTGCAGCGATACGAAGTCGCCGCAGCCGGTGTTCGCGGTCGTCCGCAAGGACCGCGGGACGGTCGCTCCGCTCCTGGCGAAGGAGCGGAGCTTGGTGGTCGTGCTCGACGGTGTGCAGGATCCCGGCAACGTCGGCACGATCATCCGCAGCGCCGATGCGGTCGCGGCGGATGGGGTCATCGTCGGCGCTGGCTGCGCCGACATCTACGGGCCCAAGGTGCTGCGCGCCACCATGGGCTCGCTGTTCCACCTGCCGGTCGTGCATGCCGACCTGGCAGAGGTGCTGCCGCAGGCGAAGCAGCGGGGTATCCGGCTGGCCGGCACCAGCCTGCAGGCGGCGGCGAACTGCTTCGCCTACGATTTCACGCAGCCCGTGTGGCTGCTCTTCGGCAGCGAGGGCGGTGGCCTGAGCCCGACCGTCCGCGAGCTGATGGACGACGGGCTGCTGATTCCGATGCGCGGCCAGGCCGAATCGCTGAACGTGGCCATGGCCGCCTCGGTGCTGCTGTATGAGGCGATGCGGCAGCGATATTATCGCTAGCGCGAAAAAATCAAACCCCGAACCAGAATGTCCGGTTCGGGGTTTTTATTTACGTAAAGCCCTTGATAGCCAGCTTGGAGCCGAGAGCTTTTTTGTTTAGTTCCAGGTCCTTCATATAGTTATTAATTTTGGAGTCGAGTTGTTCGATCAGGTACCTGCGGATCTCCTCGATATGCTCTTCTTGACAGAAAGCGGAAACCGCCAGGGTCCCATCGCAATAATGTTTGGTTTCATGAACGGCGATATTCAGCTTCTCTTTATACAGACGTTTGACTGCTCCCGGTCCTGTGATGGGTTTGATTTCGTAATAACGATTTGTTTCCACAAGCAGCTTCCATGGCATGACTCTCGATGCCAGTTGATCTTTCCTTAATTCAATGGTGACTTGGTACAGCGTTTTTAAGCTGTTCATGATGCAGGTCCCCTTGTATATTTATACACTATGATGAATATTATAGCATGGTTCATTTCAGCTTTGAAGTTAAGTTTCATGACAAAAATTTAATCCTAAAGAACTATACGAAATTGATCTCAAAAAATCAAGGGCAAAACCATGAAAGTGTTCCTTTTCATTTCCATTCGTGCGTCCTTCTTTTTTGCCCCTGTCCCGCATAACTTTGTAGAAGAAGCAGGGGTGATAGAACATGCGGATACGACGACGACGACGCGGATGGCGAAGCCGAACCAGGCGGCCAAAGCATAGACGGACGATATGGATCGTTCTTGTGCTCGTCACGGTGATCGGCCTGCTGCAATTTGTACAGTATGTCGAACGCCGGATGACGGGGCCTATCATTCATCTGGCGCAAATTCGAGTCAAGCAAATCGCGACAGAATCCATTAATGACGCCATCACCGCGCAAGTCGCTAATCAACAACAGGTCGAAGAATTGATCGATTGGAAGATGGACGATAACGGGAAAATCACCGGGTTTATGCTCAACTACTCCGCCCACATGAAGGTAACGTCTGAAACGATTCAAACGGTGCGGCATACGCTGGTGGAAGTCGCCCGGCTATCGGAGTCCATCCCGCTGGGGCAGGCTCTCGGCAGTCCGATTCTGGCTTCCTTTGGTCCCAGTATTCCAATCAAGATCGAGCCCAAAGGGGATGTAAAGGTTGATCTGAATACACGGCAACAAGATGCCGGGATTAACATGATTCTTGTCGAAGTGTACCTTCGGGTAAAAACGGAGCTGGCCGTCGTCGTCCCGTTTGACATGGAGTCACAGACGGTCGAAACGGAAATCCCGGTATCCTATTTGCTCGTGGTTGGAGATGTGCCGATGTACTACTATGACAGTAAAGGTAACCCGGTGGGTGAAGGCCAAGCCAATGCACCTAACATTGCGCTTCCGGTGCTGCCCAGCGAGAAGGATCCCACTGAGCCGCGAACCAAGGATAAAGGAAATCTGTCAGATGGAACTGGAGGAACGGGGAATTCCAATTCCGCTGGAAATCCAGAGGCCGGGAACAACGGTTCGAGCACGGAGGAATCCCCCCACTCAGAAACAACCGATACGGGGGAACATGAATAAAAGGGCGCCGACTATTTGGTCGCCCTTTTATTTTTTTTGGAGCGTTCCGCTTGTTCCCATTTCTTCAGCAGTGGGTATGGATCAAATGCCCATTCCGTGCTTCCCGTATCCCGATAGATCCCGTAATGCAAATGCGGCGGGAATTTCCCCGACGTTCCCGGCGGGCCGTAGCCGCTGCTGCCCACCCAGCCGATCGTTTGTCCAGGTTCGACGAAATGACCGACCTCGATTCCTTTCTCATAACCTTGCAGATGTGCATAGTAGTGGTAACGGTTCTGGATATCCCGGATGCCGATGCGCCACCCCCCGTAGGGGTTCCACCCTTTCGTTTCTACAATCCCGTAGCAAACGCTGCGTACTGTGACGCCCATCGGGGCAAAGATATCCGTTCCCTCATGGATTCGGAGACCGCCCCAGCCGCGCCGATCTCCCCAAGTGTCGCGATAGGTATAGGAGCTGCGCAGCGGAAGCGGAAAGGCGCTGTCCGATAAGTCCAGCTTGCCCCAGTGTTTGTACATTTTCGCGAATTGGCGAATCCGTTCGACCGCAGCATCATGTTGATAGTAACGCCATAAGGCGATGCGAAAATCATCTTCTGTATAGCCGAAGCTGGTTAAATAAGATGCCAAGGTGTACAAGGCGTCCCGATCGTTTGTCGGGTCGGCTGCGCCATCTGCGGTGGCATCCTTCCCAACGCCGCCAAACAGTTCGATGGTGGCCGGATTTCGGTCCTCAGGATCGGGATTGAGCGGCCCGGACCAGAACGCTTCCTTGAAGCGAAAACCGGTTACGCGCTGCACTTGCTGTTGCTGTTGCTGTTCCTTACGCGGTGTGATGGTGCGTTCATATTGATCCACAGCCGCAAGCCAATACCAGGGAACACTCGTCAACAACTCCATCTCTTCGTACAAGGTGCGTCGTTGCTGGAATACGCTGACTACCTGCTTCTCTGTTGTTCCTGGAGCGTTCGCCTCTGCAGCTCCTATGCCTAAGATCGGCCCAAATGAGGTAATCAGCATCACACAGGCGATGCACCAGGCCGCTTTGCCGCGGGCAAACCGTTGAGACTTCAAGGCAAGTATTCCTCCTTCGCCTTTATTTTGCACGCGATTCGTGACCCTCTTAGAGTGAGGCAAATGCTGTTTTTTTATTCCATTTACGAAGTAGGTTTTTCCAGCGGATTCATGATATAATAAATGGCGCTACAGCTTAAATCACAAGAAGGAAGGTCTTGCGCTTTGGCTAAACAAATCCAGGAACCGAAACCGGATTGGATTCGTATCAAATTGACGACAGGTGACAACTATCAAGACATCAAGCAGATGATGCGCTCTAAAACTTTACATACCGTATGCGAAGAGGCGCGTTGTCCAAATATATATGAGTGCTGGGCCAACCGGACGGCAACGTTTATGATTTTGGGCGATATTTGTACACGGGCATGCCGCTTCTGTGCGGTGAATACGGGGATGCCAACGGAGCTCGATTTACAGGAGCCACAGCGCGTGGCGGAAGCAGCAGAGCAGATGAATTTGCGCCACTGCGTCGTGACCAGCGTAGCCCGGGATGATTTGAAGGACGGCGGGGCAAGCATTTTTGCCGGGACGATTAAAGCGATCCGGGAACGCTTGCCGTTCTGCAGCGTCGAAGTGCTGATCCCAGACTTTCAGGGGGATGCGGATGCGCTACGGATCGTGATGGATGCGAAGCCGGATATTCTGAACCATAACATCGAAACGGTAGAACGGTTATCTGACCGCGTTCGTGCGAAGGCGAAATACCGTCGCTCCTTGGAGCTGCTCCGTCGAGCGAAGGAAATGCAGCCGGAGATCCCAACGAAGTCCAGCATTATGCTGGGTGTTGGGGAAGAGTGGGATGAGATCTTGCAAGCGATGGACGATCTGCGGGCCGTGGACTGCGATATTTTGACGATCGGACAATATTTGCAGCCAACTCCGCAACATCTGCGCGTTGAGAAGTATTATAAGCCTGAGCAATTTGCAGCGCTGAAGGAAGAGGGCATGAAGCGCGGCTTCAGCCACGTGGAATCCGGTCCGCTCGTGCGCAGCTCGTATCATGCGCATGAACAGGTCCAATCGGCCAAGAAACAAGCCGGCGCACCTGTTTCGCCGTAAACCGGAAGGAGGATGGAGCTTTGATTCAAATTGGCGGCAGAACCTACGAACTGATTAAGAATTATCGGGATGCGTGGGATCCTGAAGCGTTTAAGCAGCGTTACAGCGAAGTGCTTGACCGCTATGATTACATCATTGGGGATTGGGGTTATGAGAAGCTCCGCCTCAAGGGTTTTCTGCGGGACAACCATCCCAAGGCTAATCGGGATACCGCGTATTCCGGCATTACGGATTATATTAACGAATACTGTAATTTCGGCTGCGCTTATTTTGTTCTTCAGAAGGTGCGGGATAATCATAAGGATAAGGACGCAGCGAAGGACAAAGATGTTGGAAACGGTAAAGACGTTCAACCCCAGGAAACAGAAACGGCCCCCGAATAATCGGGAGGCCGTTTTTTGGGGCTTAAGGAATTATTTCATAGATAAGTTCAGTAAGCCTTGTTTATAGCTCCAGGTGAGCTTCGGATATTTCTTCTGGAACTCATGCAGTTCGAGATAAGATTCACCATCGACCACTTTGACCGTTTTGGCAGCTAAGGTAAATCCGGTTTGCTTCCCTTGCAAGTCGGTGATGGTCAGCTTCCCGTTCTTAGAATTCCAGACCGGCGTTCCTTGAATCAGCGACGATAATAAGCGGGAAGGGGCATAAGTGAGTTGACCGTCCTGAATCACATCGATATATCCCGGGAAAGCTGTTTCGTTAATGTTGAGCGAGGCTGGCCCTCCGGATACGCTGATCTGCCGTACACCGGCTGCATACATCCCGGTAATTAACTGCGCTGCGGCATTGTTCTTTACTTCGATGTCCGGCTTCAGCCCCACATGGTTGAAATCCAGCTTGTTTGGCGTGAAGTAGGCTTGAACCGTCAGCTTCAATGAGCTGCCATTGGACAACGGGAATACGTTCTGAATGCGCGCCTTCCCGTAGGTTTGTTCCCCTACGACCTTAGCGATTCCGTTGTCGCGCAGCGCCCCTGTCAAGATTTCCGATGCGCTGGCGGTCAGGCCGTTGGTTAACACCACAACCGGCATCCCGATGTCTTGGCCGCCCGTGATTTCTACGGGCTGCATTTCCCCGCTCTGGCCGGAGGTGTACATCAAGATTCCCTCTTTCATGAACTGCTTGGCAATATTAGATGCCGATTCGACGTAACCGCCAAGATTGTCGCGCAGGTCCAGAACAAGTGCACCAATTCCTTCTTTGCGAAGGGAGGCTAATTTTTGCGCAAATTCCTCATCCGCAGTATCGGAGAAGGAAGTCACGGCGATGTAGCCGACTCTGCTGGAAGGGATGACCTTGCCAGTGACGGAAGGCAAAGTGAAATGCGCTCTTGTAATTGGATATACCAGAGCCTGTCCTTTCCGGTTGACCGTAATGGTGACCTGGGTATTTTCCTCCCCTTGAATCCGGGCGACATCCTCACTGCTGGTGACCGGCTTTGCGTCCACCTTGGTAATAATATCTCCTGCGAGAAGTCCGGCTTTGGAGGCCGGAGAATTAGGCAACACGTCGGTTATGTACAGTTTGTTGTTATAGAAGCGAAGTGTAACACCGATGCCAACGAACTCCTGATTGACGCTGTTCTCGAAGCTCTCCAGTTCATCTTTAGAATAGTAATCGCTGTAAGGGTCGTCCAGCGTATAAACCATGCCGCGTATCGCATTATCGAGAAACTCCTGGCGCTCAACGCCTTCAATGTTGTAGGCTTCCAGATAGTCCAGCACTTCTTGAAGCGCCTGCAGGTCCGCGGAGGTTTCCGACGTTCCCAGTTGAATGATTGTCCCGGCAGCTGCGGCATCGGCTGTGCCTGCCGTCCCGGCCGCTCCAACCATCTGGGGCAAGCCCAGCAAGGCGAGGGACAACACCGGGATGAATGCATACTTGCGGAATGAGCTTAAGATCATATTCAGTTCTTCCTTTACAATATTTTCGTGATCCATTGAGCTTGTCAGATCTGCCGATTAGTCCAGGAATGCATTGCGGACCCGGTTCCAAAACGGGAATGGCCGATAACGGACAAAGCTGATCTTCTGTTCCGAGACCTGACAGCGCACGGACACTAAATCGTCCATCGGCAGGTTGACGTGGTCAATGGTCAACAATAACCGTTGTTCCTTGCGCGAATAAATGTCGCAATGATGATGCTTGGGCAGCACGAGCGGAGAACCCAACGTCCGGAACACCCGATTGTTGATCGAAGCGATCTCTGTAATCTGCAGCGCTTCAATCGTGGGGTGGATCATTGCTCCCCCCAAGCTCTTGTTATAAGCGGTACTGCCGGAAGGGGTGGAAACGCAGATACCGTCGCCGCGGAACATTTCGAACATTTGGTCATTAATGTCCACTTGGGCAACCACCGTACCATCGACGCCCTTCAGGGTGAATTCGTTTAAGCAAATGTGGGAAGAGCTGCCCGACTTCTTCTGAATCTCCAGATCGATTAAGGGGTAACGGACGATACGCGGTCTGAGCAAGCCGGGATCCGCATGACCGCTCATCATTTCCACCAGCTCGGGAATTTCGTCGGCTTTCCAGTCGGCGTAGAAGCCCAGGTGGCCTGTATGAATCCCTACGAACGCGATGGATTGAATCTGGTCGATAAACGTATGGAAGGCATGAAGCATCGTGCCGTCCCCGCCAATGGAGACGACGATGTCCGGGGATTTCGCATCCAGCTCAAGCCCATGCTGCGCAGCAAGCTTATGGAAGGTTTGGCTTAATTCCACGGACAGCTGATCGCCGCGGTCAAGTACAAAGTATCTCAAGTTGACAAGCTCCTTTGAAAAAGACTGTTCAAAATGAACAATATTTTGAACATGCACTTGAATGTCCTTTTGTAAAGATCATAATCAATTCGTCCGCAGAACACAACGTTTCATTTTCGATGCCGCTGGCGGCGAATGATTTCGGCCAAAAATGACAAAATAAGCAACATGGTCAGGGTCACTAGGAAGAGCCGGAACGCTCCCGGAACCGCACCCCAACCGTATAGCATCTGTTGGCCCCCAAACGCAGGGGGGTGAATGGCCCACGCCGGTGAGGCTCCCATCAAGGGGTTCCAGAGCAGCAGCAACAGCCCGGCAGAGATCACGGCATGAAGGAATCTTGCAATGAGAAAAGGCAAATAACGCAGGTCAGCGCCATTTAAGATGCTGGCCACTTGGGCATGAACCGATAAGCCGCCCCAAGAGAGAATGAAGGCGGCCGTTGCAGCTTTGAACTGCAACGGAATCCCCTCTGGCGATACGGATGCTTTTGCGCCCAAGGTGACCTCGAACAAGCCGCCCATAAGCGGCTCAGCTAACTGGCCGGGCAGCCCCAGCAGCGGCAGCAGCTGTTGGAACCCGGTATAGAGGAAGCCTATGAAGCCCGAAGCGGTGAGCACCTCCAGGATTACGGAGAAAAATACAACTAGGCCGCCAACAACGGTCATCAGCTGCAGCGAAGAAGCAACGGCCTGCCGCAGCAGTTCTCCGAGACTTCGTCCGTCTTGGACCCGGGCTTCATGCATGGCTTTAAGCGCCAGCTTCAGACTGAAGCGCCCGGATTCGGAGTCTCCGCCTTCCCCGGGATCTGCCGACAAGTTTCGATCTGGACGGTAGAAGCGCATGATCAGGCCGATCAACAGGGCTCCTCCATAATGGGCTAATGCAAGTGCAGCTGCCAGCTTCGGATTCCCGAAAAAACCGACCGAGACCGCCCCGATAAGAAAGATGGGGTCGGATGACGTGGTGAACGAGACCAGCCGTTCTCCCTCTACCCGGGAAACGAGCCGTTGCTCGCGCAGCTTGGTCGCCAGCTTGGCGCTGACGGGGTAGCCGGAAGCAAACCCCATCGCCAGCACAAATCCGCCGCTGCCGGGGATCCGGAACAAGGGCTTCATCAGCGGGTCTAGCAGTTTGCCGAGAAAATGCACAATCCCAAAGCCCAGCAGCACTTCGGAGATGACGAAGAACGGGAAGAGGGACGGGAACAGCACGTCCCACCAGATGGCGAGGCCGCGAACCCCGGCCTGCCAGGAAGCTTCCGGGTAGCAGGCCATGAGAACGGCCAGCATGAGTGCGGTAAAGAGTAATAACACAGCCGTTAAGCGTTGGAATTTCATGGGTACGCCTCCACAACAAATCATAGTGAAGTGTATGAAATGATTGGGACAAACAGCACAAAAAAATTGAGTAAGCGGTTTCAAAATGGGGCTGATATTTTTGAGCTTCTATGCTAAAATGATACTTAAGACTAATAATAGAACTTTAGTACCAGCTATGATTTGATCAAACATGGTTTGCAGCCAAATTTTGAGGATGGAGTGATGTTCATGAGCATTGTCGCAGGGATACTTGTCTGTGCTTTTGTTTATGTAATTCGAGCCGCTCTCGTCCATCCCGGCGAAGAGGATTGGCGCAGCTACTGATAGATGGAAAGACCGCGTTAGAATAGAAGCTCCTTGGTAGGAGCTTTTATTTTTTTTTGATATAATAAGGAAAAACGGAGGCGGTGAACAGATGAATCCAAGCTTAAGTCTATATGACAACCTCGGCGGAGAGAAGACGATTCGGCGGTTGGTGGAAGCCTTCTATCCGCGGGTTCAACGTGATCCGTTGTTAGGACCCTTATTCCCGGAAGACATTACTCCGGTCATGGAGAAGCAATTTATGTTCTTATCGCAGTTTTTTGGGGGCCCGTCCCTCTACTCTGATGCCTTTGGCCATCCGATGATGCGCGCCCGGCATTTGCCGTTTCCGGTGACGACGGAACGCGCCGAGGCTTGGCTGGCCTGCATGAAAGCTGCGCTGGAGGAGATTGGCGTCGAGGAGCCGCTGCGAGGGATCGTGCTGGAGCGTCTGTCCGGCCCGGCTTTTCATTTCGTAAACACACCTTAGACCGATGAACATAATGTGCCGGGCAGGGCAGATTACTGAAAGGAAGTAGGACGTTTTGGAACTTGAACCGCTTTATCAGATCAAGGTCACTTGCATCCATTGTCAGAATGAATTTTCGACCTCGCGTGTGCGTCCGAGCTTTAAGCGGGCTGTACGTACGGACACGGATTTCTGCAGCTACTACCAGAAGGAGAATCCGGATTATTACGTTGTTCGGGTATGCCCGTCCTGCGGTTTTGCTTCGACGGAGAATTCGGTGCCACGATTGACCGAAAGGCAAAGAACCCTATTCCAAGAGGCGATCGGCAGTCGATTTAACCAGAAGGACTATGGCGGGCGCCGGGATTGGGAGACCGCGCTGGAGACGTACAAGCTGGCGCTGATCTGCGCGCAAACCATCGGCGAAACGGAACGAATTATTGCCAGCTTGCTGCATCATATTGCCTGGTTGTACCGGTACAAGAACAACGTCGAACAGGAGAAGCGTTTTCTGCAGTTTGCTCTGGAGGCTTACATCCGTGTTTACGAAAAAGAAGGCGTCGGCGGCAGCGATGCAAGGCTGATGTATTTGATCGGCGAGTTGAACCGTCGGGTCGGCAAGTACAACGATGCGGTCAAATGGTTTGGGCGCGTCATTAATGACAAGAAGATCATGGATGCGGCGATGATTCGGGCATCCCGGGAGCAATGGGCGCTGCTTCGCGAAGAAATGATGAATGGCGGACATGAGCTGCCTGAGGAAATGCGCGGTTGACGGAACGGACAAGCAGACATCGAAGAAGGCATGACGAAGGGCCGGTTCCAGAAGGAAACGGCCCTTTCCTGTATCTTGAGCGCTAAAGGCGACCTAACGGACCACCTTATCCGTTAACAGGTAATCATTGTCACAGTCCAGGACATGAAGCTTGTTCCCGCAACAGGGGAAGACAAGCAGCTTCTTCTTCCCTTCGTGGATCGTTTTCAACTCACGGGGCTTCAGCGGCAGCAGCACGTTACGACTGGAGCAAAATGGGCACTCATGGACATACACGTCCCCCATGACAAGATCATAAGGCCATGTTTGGTTAAACGGGATCATGAACGCTCCGATTCGTGACCGGCTTGACTGTCAATTCCGGGTTCTGATGGTGCGGAAGGCTGGCTTGCTTCTTCTTTGGCCAGTTCTGCGATTTTTTGCATTAAAATGTGCTGCGGCATATGCATAAGGTGCTCGACCGGCACCTTGAGTTTTGCGGCTAATTTCACGGCGGTATCCGCCGATATTTGCAACGGTTTCATGGAAATCCCCCCTGTATTTAGACAAGCGTGATAATAGAGCATCCTCTACTAGCATACACTGTTATCCCATAAAGCATCAATTCTAAACGATACGGAAAGGAAGCGAACTTATGTCAAGATTCGTAGGAACCCTTCAACAAACTTGGGACTTGGAAACCATTTTCCCTGGAGGTTCTGCCTCTACGGCGCTAAGAGATCATCTGGATGCTCTGGAACGGGATATTGCCGCCTACCAGGCGAAGCTGCAAGAACTGCAGGCCCCGTCCACTGTAGAAGAGACCAAGGCATTGGATAACCTGATTGAAGATCTGCAAGCGGCCGACAGCCGTCTGTCCGAAGCCGGCTCCTTTATCGGCTGTTTGACCGCGCAAGACCAGCATGACAAGAAAGCTCTCCAGCTTGACGCGAGAGTCACTTCGTTAAACGCTGCATACAACAACGTGATGACTTTATTCTGGAACCTGCTCCGCTTGACAAGTGATGAGGTGTGGGAAGCCTGGATGCAGCGGGAAGAAATCGCTCCGATCTCCTTCCTGCTTCGCGAGAAACGGGAGCAAGCGCGGGAGAAGCTGGCGCCGGAGCTGGAAAACCTCGTGTCCGACCTGGCAGTAGACGGTTATCACGGCTGGGGACAGCATTATGATACGATCGTCGCCAAAGTAGGAGTCCCTTTTGAAGAAGAAGGGGGCGAGGTTCAAATGCTGTCTGTCGGTCAAGCAGCTAACAAGCTGGATCATCCAGACCGCAATGTGCGCGAGCGCGTATTCCCGAAATGGGAGGAAGCCTGGACAAAGGCGGAGGACTATTGTGCCGATACGCTGAACCGCTTGGCGGGATTCCGCATTAAATTGTACGAAAAACGCGGCTGGGACGATATTTTGAAGGAACCGCTGGACATGAACCGGATGTCCAAAGCCACGCTCGATGCGATGTGGCAAGTGATCGTCGAGAACAAGCCGAAGTTTGTGGCTTATTTAGAGCGCAAAGCGAAGCTGCTTGGGGTGGAGAAATTAAGCTGGACCGATGTGGATGCCCCATTAGGCCAAGCCTCCGGCAAAATTTCGTACGAACAGGCAGCCGAAGACATCGTCGAGCAGTTCGGCAAATTTAGCCCGAAGCTGGCGGAGTTCGCCACCATGGCGTTTAATAAACGTTGGATCGAGGCCGAGGACCGTCCTGGTAAACGCCCGGGTGGTTTCTGCACTTCTCTGCCGCTGAGCAAGCAGACACGGATCTTCATGACATATGGAGGGAACGTATCCAACGTATACACGTTGGCGCATGAGCTGGGACACGCCTACCATCAATACGTGATGGAGGAGCTGCCAAGATTCAGTCAGGATTACGCGATGAACGTGGCGGAGACCGCTTCGACCTTCGCGGAAATGATTCTGGCTGACGCCTTCGTCAAACATGCGGAAGATGATCAGCAGAAAATTGTTCTGCTCGCCGATAAGGTGCAAAATTCAATTGCCTTCTTCATGAATATCCATGCCCGCTTCCTGTTTGAAACCCGGTTCTACGAGAAGCGCCGGCAGGGTTATTTGGATGCTGCGGAGTTGTGCGAATTAATGGAAGAAGCGCAGCGTGAAGCGTTCCAGGGGGCGTTGGGCAGCTATCACCCGCATTTCTGGGCATCTAAGCTGCATTTCTATATCACCGATGTGCCTTTTTATAATTTCCCTTACACCTTTGGGTACATGTTCAGCACGGGGATCTACGCACAAGCGCTCCGTGAAGGCCAAGGCTTTGCGGCTAAATATGATGCGCTTCTGCAAGATACCGGCCGCATGACGGTAGAAGAGCTGGCTGCCAAGCATCTGGGCGTGGATTTGACGAAGCCGGACTTTTGGCGTGACGCGATGGCCGTATGTGTGGCCGACGTTGACGCATTCTTGGAATTAACCAAATAAATCGGGCGCTGCCTGCTTCATTCTATTACACTATTTTAGGTCCTCGAGAGGGGACCTTTTTTTGTTGAAGAATTTTGTCGGAAGAGGAAAGAAAATATCGAGAGAAAAAGACATAATTAGTAAATATGTATCATAATGTTGATGTATAGGAAAATTTAACCTATAATGTGACATAAGACCTATTTCATAGGTTGCATTCTTTGGGGGAAAGGTGGGAGAATATGCTGAAAGCCGAGCAACTATCGCTGGTTAGGCAGATCGACATGGTTTTTAAGGAACTGGAGGAGGAACTGTCGGGGTTAACTTCGGGTACCGTATTTCTACAGATCCGGAATAACACCATCGGGAAATTTGGCATCCGCCACAATCCGATTGAGGGTCGAAATGGGCAGCTTCGTGAAGAACCTTACGGACTTAATGCAGAACAGATCCATTCTTTTCGAAAAATGGCGATTGAAGCGCTGAAGTACAAGCGGTACTGGACACATGGCGAGATCAGCTATGAATTCGCCCTGCGCCAAGGGGCTGTCGTCGTGGATGCCATCATGGAATCGAATTATAACATGGCCAACTTGCTGATCCAACGGTATTCGCAGAAGGAGCAAGTTGCTAATACATACCGAAAGCTGTCTTCCTAGAGGCTTTCAATATTTAAGGAAACAGGCGATCTGCTAAGCAGACCGCCTGTTTCTATAGAGGGTAATGGGAGGATGCAAGTTACAGGTTCGAACGACCCGACAACTGTTGCTCCGCCATTTGAACCAAACGTTTTGTGATATAGCCCCCAAGAGAACCGGTTTCACGGGAAGTATAGTTCCCATAGTAACCGTCTTGCGGAATTTGTACGCCCAATTCCTGAGCTGCTTCCATTTTCAGTTGTTGCAGCGCAGCAGTTGCTTGAGGAACAATAAGGTTATTACGGCTTCCGCGGCTTTGACCTGCCATGTTTGTCACCTCCTTTGGCGTTTGTGATGTTAGTATGGTTCGTAGGGTGCAAAATATGCGGGAGGCTTCAAAACTATAGCAGTGGTAATTATTTCTTCACGCAGACAAGCTGTGGAATCGTGGAATCATACAAAAAAGCCGCCTTCTATAAGGAAGGCGGAAATTTTGAAAAAGGTTAAGCTTCGTTCTCATCGCCGGTATTCGGATAAATCATTTCTAGGGAAAGATTTAATTCCAACGTTTGTTGCGGCGTCAATTCGATCAGCCCGGTCTCACTGGCGGGGAGGTTCAAATTTGGAGCGTCCGGCAACCATGTGTAAGGTTCAATGCAGAAGAATTGATCTGCTTCCCCCTTGGAGTAGATCACCCAAAATTTAAAATACTCAGGATCCGCTGCGTAGCGAAGGCCATAGCCGTCATCGCGCAGCATCAACGCTTCGACCGGCTTATCTCCGATTCGCAGCATGGTATCGCAATTCACGCCTTGCAGATTCATCCCTGTGTTTAATGCATCCCAGCTTCCTAGCGGAGCGGTCTTCCCGGTAGGAATGTTCTCCTCGTCCAATTCGTAAAGCTCCGTCACGGGCAGCTTCACATTCCAGCGACCAGGTTCGCCGTCAATGAGAAACCAGGTATGCAGCCCCAAACCAAAAGGGGCTGGGTTGTGACCCAAGTGCGTAATCTTGAAGGTTTGCGTTAATTTTGTCCCTTGCAATCTGAGCGTCATTTCCAGCTTCAAGGGTTCGGGATACTGACGGATCCAATTGGGATCGTCAGAGGTTTTGAATTCTGTGGTGATCGTGCAGCCTTCGTCGTCTTCTTCAATATCGCTCACACACCAGCTTTGCGTACGGTGCAGACCGTGGATGTGGTTGTCATTTGCCGTATTGCGATCAAATTGATATTCTTGCCCGGCATACGTGAATTTCCCTCTGCGAATGCGTCCGGGGGGAGTTAAGAGCGGGATGCCGAAATGATATGGCTTCTGCAGGTAGAAATCAAGTTCGTTCTCTTCTGGATGACGCAGCACATCGCGCTGCTGGACATTGTCCCATATACGAATGACGTTATTTCCTAGGCGAGGTAGCAGCGTGACTTCAAGCTCTCGGCTATGTAAGATGTACGTATCGTAACCGTTCCATTGCCCTTTGGTCACCTTTTTCATATCGTTGCTCCTTTTCCCACATAATCAGTTCCTTAGACTAGACTAATCATAACACTTTTTGCGTAAGACGAAAAATAGATTTGACACCAACGCTGGTGTTATTTATGATGATAGGCATAATGAGAAAGCGTTGATGAGGGGAAGTAGGCGAAGTTTCCGTTCTTCAGAAAGCCGGTGGTTGATGCGAACCGGTGAAGGAGCTTGTGCCGAATGGGCCTCGGAGCGCCAGGTTGAACACAAGAGGCGATGAGCCTGTTGCCAGTAAGCCGGCCGGATCATCCACGTTACGGATTGGAAAGGCTGATCTTGTTGCGACAAACGCATCAGCGTCTTAAGTTGACTGCGTAACATTCATGCTCCAACATCAGCAAAGAAGGGTGGCACCACGGTCTCACGTCCCTTGCGGGCGTGGGGCCTTTTTGCATTTTACAATAAACCCGGGGTCTTACTTATGCAGAAATAAAATTAAAGGGAGGATTTTTGTTATGAAGAGAGTATTATCGGGCATTCAGCCCAGCGGCAAACTGACATTAGGCAATTACATCGGGGCGATTAAGAACTTTGTGAAGCTGCAGCATGATCATGCTTGCAACTTTATGATCGTGGATTTGCACGCGATCACCGTTCCGCAGGAACCGGCTGCACTGACGGAGCAATCCGAAGCGGTGGCGGCGCTTTATCTCGCAGCTGGTATCGATCCGAATAAAGCGAACGTATATCTGCAATCCCATGTGATGCAGCATGCCCAGCTCGGATGGCTGCTGACGACGCTCACCTCGATGGGCGAGCTGGAACGGATGACGCAATTTAAAGACAAATCGGCCGGGAAAGAATCCGTTGGGGCCGGGTTGTTCGTTTATCCTGCTTTAATGGCGGCGGATATTTTGATTTATAATGCGGATCTGGTGCCGGTTGGAGATGACCAGAAACAGCATTTGGAATTAACCCGTGATTTGGCGGGACGGTTCAACCATCGGTTTGGCGAATACTTTACACTGCCGGAGCCGTACATTCCTGAGGTTGGGGCACGGATCATGTCGCTGGACGATGCCTCCAAGAAAATGAGCAAAAGCAATCCGAACCCAGGCAGCTACATCGCCTTGCTGGACACCCCGGACGAAATCCGCAAGAAGATCAGCCGGGCAACTACGGATTCCGGGCGCGAAGTAAAATTCGATCCGGCGACGAAACCGGAGATCAGCAACCTGATTACGATCTACAGCCAATGCTCGGGACTGACCATCGCGGAAGTAGAGAAACGGTATGAAGGTCAAATGTATGGTCCGTTCAAGAAAGACTTGGCTGAAGCGGTCGTCAGTGTGCTTGAGCCGCTCCAACAGCGGTACCGTGATATCCGCGAGTCGGGCGAGCTGCGCAACATCTTGCGCCAAGGAGCGGAACGCGCTTCCGAAATGGCTGAGAAAACGCTGCAGGATGTTCAACGTCTGATGGGGTTTGTCGGAAAATAAGCGATATGTCAAAAGAAAGCCGCCGGCTGTGCCCGGCGGCTTACTGTGTCACTAAATTGTCATAGTTAACGCGCGATATTCCAGCGATTGTCAAACACTTCTAGCTTTTGATATGATAAAGTTTATAGCATAAGGGTAAAAACGTTGAACATTTTATGAATGATCAATAAAGGTAAGCCTAAGCCTAAACTGAACTTTATTTCAAATATAGGAGGAATGAATCGCGCGTGGACAAACCATTAAGTGTTCAGGCTTCTTCGGAATCCGCTGCGTTGTCCGTGAGACCTACTCCTCCGGGAGAGACGGCGACTTGGAGAGATTTTATCGCCTTAACGAAACCGGGCATTCTGCGTTCGAATCTGATTGCTGCGTTTGCCGGGTTTTGGGTGGCTTCCCGCTGGGAGCTTGATTATATTCAATTAGTTGTCATGTTGCTGGGAACGATGTTGGTGATGGCATCGTCCTGTGTCTTTAACAATTACTTCGACCGGGAGATGGACACGAAGATGGCCCGGACGAAGAATCGCGCCCTCCCTACGGGGAAGCTGGCTCCGAGAACGGTGTTATGGTATGCCGTCATCTTAGGAGTGCTTGGCTTATCCGTATTGTTTATCTTCTCCGGTCCGTTGGCCGGGTTGTTTGGTGCGGTAGGGATGTTTGTCTACGTGGTGGTGTATACGCTGTGGCTTAAGCGCAGCTCGACCTGGAGTACGTCGGTTGGGGCCATCTCCGGCGCTATGCCGCCGGTCATTGGCTATGTTGCGGCTTCCGGCGGAATCGATTTGGGAACTTGGATGTTATTCGCCCTGTTGTTCCTATGGCAACCGCCCCATTTCTGGGCGCTGGGGATTCGCCGTACCGAGGAATATCGGGCTGCTGGTTTCCCGTTGTTGCCGGTTGTGAAGGGCATTCCGCGCACGAAGTTGCAGATGATCCCTTATCTGGCATTGCTGATTCCGATACCGATTTTGATGTATGTCTATGGCTATACGGGCGTTTGGTTCCTCATCATCGGCACCCTGCTGTCGGTGGCTTGGCTGCTCATGGCACTCCAAGGGTTCCGGGCTAAGGATAACGACGCTTGGGCGAAACGGGTGTTTATTTTCTCCGTGAACTATTTAACCATTGCTTTAATCGTGATGATCTTGGATACGGTTAGGTTGTAATTAGGGGGATGGGAAATGGCGGTTTTGAAGAAATATAAATGGACATGGATTCTGCTGGCCATCTGCGTGATTTTAGCCGGCTATCTGCTCTGGGATACGTATGCGAAGCCTAAGCTTCCTGTGATCCGCCCTGTTGCGGATTTTAGCATGGAGAACGTAGACGGCAAGACGGTCTCGCTGCAGGATACCAATGGCAAAGTCCGGCTGTTTTATTTCTTCTTCACCAACTGTCCCGATGTTTGCCCGATCACAACCTTCCGACTGAGCCAGGTCCAGGATATTTTGAAAGAGAAAGGCTTATTCGGCAAGGATGCGTCGATCGTCTCGATCTCGTTTGATCCGGAACGCGATACGCTGGAGAACATCAAGGCGTTTGGGGATAAATTCAAAGCGGATTATTCCGGTTGGTATTTCCTGCGGGGGGATCAGCAGAAGACGATCGACCTGGCGATGGACTCCTTTAAAATTCTGATCGATAAGGACGCGGATGGAAACTACGTGCATATGGATCTCATCGGTCTCGTTGATCGCAAAGGCCAACTGCGGGAAATTTACCGGCCAGAGGCGACGCCGGATGAAATCGCCGCAGGTGTGATGAGCCTCGCCAAGGAGTAACTTCATACACAATCAAAACTTGTCATAGGTAGCCGGTGTTGGGGGATAGATGATGTATTCCTCCAGCCCGGCTTTTTCTAATTGGGCGATGAGGTATTCATCGGGTGTTCCTTCGACTCCGGCATATCCTCGTCTTGTGTAAATTTGCTCCGCATCAGGGAAAGCATCCCGAAGTACACCGCGAATTCGTTTGCCGGAAGGATCGTTGTCGAGGAACAGAAACAACTCGTCATCCTTAACTTTCTTCCGCAAGGTCTCCAGCTTCTCATGATTTAATGTCCCAAACGTACAGTAGATGCGGACTTCTTCGTCTAATAAGCGCCGCAGCTTGCTGCGATCGTTCTTCCCTTCCACAATGATGCTGATTGCCAAAATAAATCCCCTCCAGGCTAAACGTAAACCTCCAAGCTGGGGTTATTACGTTCTAGTTTATACCCGGGAGGGGACTTCATGCAAAATTGCTAGAAACTAGATAAGAAAATAAGGGCTGTTCGATTCGATTAGTTCAATTCTATGCCAAAGCGCATGCCTGGATCACCAATAAACACAATCGTTCCGTTCTCAGGCAGGTTCACTTGGGTGCTGCCGCTGGCCACCGAGAAGTTCACGCAAGCCCCTGCAGCATCATACACGGCAAAGGAGGCTTTGGCTGGAAGTTCCACCGTGATCGTCTTTCCTGCTGCTTTCGCCGGAATCGTGTACCAACGCGCTTGTTCAGACGGCTGCAAGGTCACCGCGGACTTCTTGCCGGGGTACAGCTCTTGGATTTGATCGCCGCTGAGGTACAAGGCGCCGCCGGCCTCCAAATATTCACTTCCGCCTTGAGTGAAGAAGCGATATTCTTCGGAGTCTCGGCTGCCCGTCGCTGGAACCTGATGTTTGCCCATCAATGTATCAGGGCCTGTAATTTGTTTGTCCATCACGTAGCCGGGCAGGCTGTCCGTACGGTTCATTTGGACAACTGGCAACATCATGAAGTAGGCCATCGAGCTGTATTTTTCCGATACGAGGTAATAACTTTTCCCATCGCGTTGCTTCCAGGCTGCCTCCGCTTCCGGTGAAATGGTGTTGTCCGTAAGTTTCTCTGCGGAGTACAGATTGAGGGCGAGCTGGCCTAATTCAGGAACGGTGGCGTATTGTCTTTCCCACAGATAGGTGCGTCCGTTCTTCTCTTTCACAAAGCTGACTTTCAGTGATCCGTCCTCGCTGACGAAGGTCCCGTCTTTCGTATACACGAGCTTAGGAAGTCCTAACGATTCGCCAGGCGCAAACGGGGACGTGATTTGGATTTCACCATCGGCGACATCGATGCGGATCAGCTGGTTGGTGGCTCCATAATATCCGCTGAACTGCTTGAGTTCTTCAGGCATGTCCGCTTGTTCCGGCGTACCAAAGGATTTGGCTGGCTTGAGCTCGGAAATCGTCCCCTTCTCCTTTAACGCTTGGAGCAGGATTTCGTTCGCAAGCAATTGGTTCAGCGAGCTGGACCCGCCGGAGGAGAGAACCGCTGCTGCCATTTGTTGCTCTGGCAACACGACCAGCTGGGCATGATACAGCAATGTATCGCCGCCTTTGGCCAATGCTTGGATACCGTATTCATTAAAAGGAAACAGTTTTACACTGTCCCAGCCTAGACCAAAGTCGACGCTGTTGTCGTTATCCTGAGGCCAGATCCCTCTTTTATACTCCGGTTGTGCCGTCGCTTTAGCTGCTTGCTTGGACAAAATGTTGTCGGCTTCGCCCGTAAACAAGCCGGCGAATTTCACCAGATCTTCAGCGGTCGAGTAAACGCCGCCCGTCCCGATTACATTCACCGTTTCCTTCGGTAATGGCTGTGGATTTCCTGGTGCATAGAGTGCGGCAAGCTTGTCAAAGTCGAGACCGTCCTGCGGCGTCAACGTATGCTCCATCCCAAGCGGTTCGGTGAATTCCTGGTGGATATAATCCGTAAAATCCATCCCGCTGACACGTTCGACTAAAATTTCCGCCAGTGTAAATCCGTCGTTGCAGTATACGGAATACGCTCCTGGGTCAGCCTTCAGGGATTGATTGGCCAGTTGGTCAAGCAGCGTATCATGCGCATAAGGGTCGTTGTCTTCGAACAGAAATGCGTTGGTGAGACTGGATCCCTGCATACCTGAGGAATGGTTCAGCAGCATGCGCGGCGTGATCTGCTTGTATCGCTCATCGTTCATCTTAAACTCCGGGATATAATTAACCAACGGCGAATCGAGATTGATTTTACCTTGATCGACCAGTTTCATAACGGCAGCGGTCGTAAACATTTTGCTGGTCGATCCGATGCCGTATATCGTTTCAGCGGTCAGCGGAATTTTGCCTTCAGGATCATTCTTTCCGGCTTGTCCTGAAACGAGGAGTTTGCCATGGTCGACCAGGGCGTACTGAACGCTGGTTGTTCCGTACGTCTCGGTGAGCAATGCGGCCTTCGCGGCGGCGATTTCCTCCAAGCCTTGCGGTGAGGTGTTGGCCTGCGGCGCCTCTGCCGCCATAACCGTTCCAGGTAACCATAGCGTAAGAGTCAGAATGATGGCTAAAATCGAGTTTCGTTTTTTCTTCAACTAGAGCCCTCCCTTAAAATTTGATCTATCTTTTAGTACGTTAACAGAGGAAGGGAGGGTTCATCTTTTTCGGTAGATGATGGAATCTTGTGCTGCAAAAGCCCCCTTAAACACAAGCGGCCTGCCCGAGGGCAGACCGGTGTGCAGGGGTCAGTAACAATGACAAGAATTAATAAAGAGGAGCACGGAGGATGATTACCAGCAAGATGTACAACACGAGGATCGTCCCCGTCGTTGTCCAGAATCCATAGCCAGGAACCATCGGGCCCGGTCCGCAATTGTCAATGCCGCCCATTCATGTTCACCCCGCTTTCAAACATGATCGGTTACTACACGATTATCTTATGTAGGACCGTATCATGTGCCCTGTGCGGCAGCCTAAACTGAAATGAAAAATCCGTTGCACTTGTCCCGCGGGCATAAGTCCATCGATTAATGATGGTGTCCCGTGCCCGCGCCAACTGGGGGCGGCAGGGTTGCGGTAAACTTTCTAGGCGGGACGATGATGGTGGCCAGCATCAGCACGAAGAAGGCTAGGAAGTAAGGAGAATAGCTGCCGTGCATGGCTCCCGCGACAATCGGGCCGATAAAGGAACCCAGCGACATGGCGATCGATTGCAGTGAAAACACGGTGCCGAGCCGTTTGCCTCCGCTTAAATCGATAAACAACGAAGCCATGGCGGGATACACGACTCCCTTCGCCATCCCTAGGGCTACAAGCACCACGGGAAGCGGAATGAACTCAAAGGCGGCCAAGGCGAAGAAAGATAAGGCGATCCCTAGAATGCCGATACTGGCTCTTATATAAGGGGAGTAGCGGCTCAAAAATAACATCGACAGCGTGACCAGCGCCCCTAAGCTGATAATGGAAAAATAGAAGCCGGTATTCATGATCCCCTCCGCTCCGCCGGCTTGCAGCGGCAGTTCAAAAAACAAAATGCCCTGAGAGCAGGCGACGGCGAGCGGCAGCACGTAATAGCGCAAAGGGATCACATTGATCTTCACCGGTATCTGTGACTTCGCAGCGCCCAAATTGGCCGGACCTTCCGCAACCAAACGGGGAGGTTCCTTAATCGTAAAAATGGCAATGATGCCTGTTGAGATCAACAGCCAGCCCAGCATTTGAAAGGCGGTGGAAAAGCCGGATTGAGCGACAAGAAAAGCGCCGGCAGCTGGCGATACGACGGAAGCAACGGTATGCATCACCCCGTGACCGGCCATCAGCTTGCCTTGCTGCACCGGATTTTTGGACAGCGAAGCGAGCATCGCCAGACAGGCCGGGGACAGGAAGGCGAGCACAAAACCGCTGATGGAACGCAGCACGAGCAGCTGCCAAGGCTCTGTGACATAGGCTTGAAGCAGCAAAACCAAGCCGGCAGTCACCAGGCTAAAGATCATGTACGGTTTGCTGCCGTGGCGATCGACGCCCTGGCCGGCGAGCAGGTTGCCCGGCAGATGCGTCAGCGCATATATCCCCATCATCCAGCCGATAAACGTCGGCGCGGCTCCCAGCGACAAGGCAAACGGAGTCAGGATCGGGTACTGGGCGTGCAGGTCGAAGAAAGCCAGAAACATAAAGAAGTACAGCCAGAAGGCGGTTTTCACGCGTTGCCCCTCCTTTGCGCAGAATGAACGTTAGTATTACTTGTACGCTCCCATGGACGAACTTATTACCAGATCGGCTTTCCATCACGAACCGGGAGCTTGATTTCCGCCGGATTGGGGGTTAAGCTGACATGGTCTTGGGCCATCATGTATAATGGGTTAGAATCAAAATACAGAAATCAAAAATCATGGAAAATCTAAATATGGAGGATTCATCAATGTATGACGTACATGTATGGTCTGAATTTCTGAAAGAAAATTGGCTGGTGATCGTTGTAGCACTGGTCATTCTCTTCCTTGTGCTCAATTTTGTGAGAACGGTTGTCAAATGGGCACTGGTGCTAGTCATCGCCGCATTTATCGTGATTTACAGCGGGATCACGCTGAAGGATATCGGGGAGGCAGTAACAACGGTGAAGGAACAAGCCCTCGACATCAGTAAAACCGAAGCGTTGAACATGATGAAAAATGAAGCGAAGGAAGCCCAAATCACGCAAAATCCGGACGGTTCGTTTACCATTACGACCCCGAATCTGGAAGTGACCGGACAAGCGGGCAGCGATAAAGTGAAAGTATCGTTCCGCGGCGTTTCGTTGGGTGAATGGTCGATGAACGACACGCTGGAGGCTTTCATCCAAGAAGCGAAACGGAATTCTCAATAAACCTAAGAAAATGAAGACTTACACCTAGATTGGACGGAGGGGCTTATGAAGCTGGACATGACGACATTGCTGCAAACGCTAAGCGAATATAACTGGATCACGGTGCTGCTGCTTGCCGTGCTTCTCAGCTCGGTGCTGCAGGGATTGGTGCGCGGAGCCTCCCGTTCGGCAGGCCGTCTGTTCACGCTATTAAGCGGCGGCGTCTTATCGCTGGTTGGCATTGCCATCGCCATCCCGTTAACGATGTGGTTATCTCCGAAGGTTCAGACTTGGCTGACGGAGCTGCCGTTGCCGGATCGAGAGCTGGCAAAGTGGGAGCAAGTTCTGTATATGCTGGTCATGGCGGTGCGGGATTTTCCGCTGATGCGATTTGCCGTCGTTTTTCTTCTGCTCTATTGGATTATACGTACTTTGGCAGGCTTCGCGATGCTGTTCGTTCGCGGGGGGAGCGGTCTGTTCGGCTGGCTATTCTCCGGCGGGGACCGTCCGGCTTCGCTGCTGAGCCGTTTGGCTGGCGCAGGAATCGGCGCGGTGATTGGTGCGGCGCGTTGCGTGATGCTGATCGCCATCTTATTTATTGTCGTGACGTTGTATCCAAACAGCGGGTTCAGCCGTTACGTAGAAGCCTCGCCGGTCTATCAACAAGGGGCAAGAACGATCATTGAGCCGATTACCGGCAATTTGATCAAGGAGAAGCTGCCGGTATTCACGCGCAGCGTAGAAGCAGAGCTTGGCAGCATCCTGCAGCAGAAATACGAAGTGATTGATGCCAACATTCCCGAATCCATTGAGTTGGCCGCTGTAGAGATCACCAAAGGCGCTGACACGGATGAAGAGAAGGCCCGGCGACTATACGACTGGGTTGGAACCCGGGTGTCATACGATTACGATAAAGTGAAAGACTATGAGGAGAAAGGCATCTGGCATGAGCAAACGCCGCAAATGACGTTTGATACCAAACGCGGGGTGTGTATCGATTATGCCCGGCTCTATGCCGTCATGGCCAGAACCGTTGGACTTCAGGTGAAGGTCGTGACCGGACTTGGATACGACGGGCAAGGCGGGTACGGTCCTCATGCCTGGAACGAGGTATACTTGTCCGAGAAAGACGCCTGGATTCCGCTGGATTCGACCTGGGCCAAGAGCGGCGACTGGTTTAATCCGCCGGCATTCAGTGAAACCCATGTCCCTAACAAGCTGATCTGAGTATGGGCTGCAATTTAAGTTGGTGCGATGAAAAAATACTGGAAAGGGGGCGTAACTTCACCGCCCCTTATTTCGTTATGGTACTATAGAGAAGTTGACTGCAAGAAATGAGGATTTAAGGGATAGAAAGTAGGGAAACGCCTTGAAAAGCACTTATGCGAAGGATCCGCAAGAACAAGAAATCGCAATGCAACGCCATTTTAACATTCGGCTTAACATGTTTTTCTTTAGTGCTTTTGCCATATTTACCATTATCATCGTACGTTTGGCCATATTACAGTTCGTAGAAGGTCCAACGTTGTCTAAACAGGAGAGTAATTTGCGCGTTAAGGATGTGCCGCTTGCTCCAACCCGCGGAACGATTTATGCGGCGGGGGGCGAGAAGTTAGCCTATTCCACGCCGGTTCAATCGCTGTATATCACGCTGCAGAAAGACTACAGCAATTCCACGGATAAGGGAAAAGCCAATCGTCCGGAAGCATTGGCACTTGCCAAGAAGCTGAAGGAAGTTTTCGATAAATTAGGTTCGCCGGAGACCCAAATGACGGAAGAGGACATCATCAAGGCGATGGACCTTGATTACCGGCAATATAACGGGTTTACGCCGCGTCGAATTAAAATCGATTTAACGCCTGCGGAAGTTGCTTATTTCTTGGAACGGAAAAGTGAATTTCCGGGGATCGACATCGTTGAGGAGAGCATTCGTCATTATGACCCGGATACCGTAGCTGTGCAAACGGTCGGCTATATCCGAAAGTTTAAAGGGGCATCAACATCGCTGGAGAAGTACAAGCAGATCCGGGAAGCGAAGAACGATGATCCGGCACTGCAATATACAGAAACTGAGGACGTCGGATACGACGGCCTGGAGCTGTACTATCAGGACGAGCTGCGCGGGAAGAACGGCTATAAGAGCGTGCCGATTGATCCGCGGAACATGGCCACCGGGATCCCGGAAATTACGCCGCCGGAAAAAGGCCATGATCTTCACACGACGATCAACAAGAACATTCAGATGGTCGCTGAGCAGGCAATCCTTGATCAGATCGAATGGGTGCATACCCACCCGGTATCCGGGAAGGTTCATCCTAATGCTAAAACCGGCTACGCGGTTGCGATGGAAGTCGAGACTGGTAATGTAGTGGCTATGGCCAGCATGCCGGACTACGATACCAATGTGTGGCAATCCGGCGGGATATCTCCTGAGAATTGGAGCAAGATCTCTTCCAACTATCAGAACGGGGCGATCACGCCGATTAGTTCGGGGCGGTCGGGGCATAACTTGGAATCCGTTATTTTGTTGGGTTCAACCATTAAGCCGTTATCGGTGTTGATCGGCTTGAATGAAGGTTTGTTTACAACAAGTACCTATTATAACGATACAGGTATTGCCTACTTTGGGAAGAACAATTCTGCAAGTGTCCGGAACTCCCAACGCCATGCTTATGGTTCCATCGACCCGGCTGGCGCGATCCGTCATTCTTCAAACACCTTTATGGTTGATATGGTGGGGGAAAGACTCTACAACAAATACGGATCGAAAGGGATTGAAATCTGGGACAACTACATGAAGCAGTTTGGTCTAGGGGTTTCGACGGGTGTGGATCTGCCAAAAGAATATTTGGGCAAACTGGAGTATACAAATGAATCGGAGACAGCCTTATCAAGGCTAGTCTATGCTTCCTTTGGACAACAAGGGAAATACACCGCGATGCAGCTCGCCCAATATACAACGGCTTTGGCTACGCGAGGGAAACGCATGGAACCGCATCTCGTCAGCAAAATTACTGATACGGACGGCAATATCGTAAAGGAATTTAAACCGGTAGTTCTCAATGAGATCAAATTTAACGATGCTTATTGGAAAGAGGTCATCAGCGGTATGGAGACCGATGTCTCCATGGCTTTCTCGGGATTCCCTTACGATTTTGCCAGAAAAACCGGGACCTCGGAGCAATGGGCTGATGGTGCCAATCGCGATAACGGCGTATTTATCGCTTTCGCCCCTCGGGAGAACCCGAAGCTGGCGGTAGCAGTTGTTATCCCGGAAGGCGGCTTTGGTGCCTACAGCGCCGCGCCGGTTGCCCGTAAAATTTTTGATGCATACGATCAGGAATATGGCTTGGACGGGGTTCCGAAAAAGACCAAAAACCAAAATCAGCAACAGACCAACAATAATGCTTCCCAGCAAAACGGGAATCAAACCGAGCAAACGAATCCTTAATTGAATCCAATGACAGCAACGACCTTTTCACAGCGATGTTGAAAGGGTCGTTTTTCTTATGGAAGGACGATTCATCACTAACAGGGAGGCGTAAAGTGGATGAACAAATTCGTCATTGGGGATTCCCAGGAACAGCAAGCCTCCATGCGGCGGCATTTCCATATTCGGCTGAATCTGTTTTTCTTCAGTGCCTTCGCGTTGTTCACTCTCATCATTATCCGACTTGCCATTTTGCAGTTTGTCGAAGGACCATCGATCTCTATGGAAGAGGTGAAAATGAGGTTCCGGGATGTCCCGATGCCGCCGGTTCGAGGATCGATTCTGTCCGCCGATGGAGCGAAGCTGGCTTATTCCACACCAATCCAAACCTTATATTTGACTTTACAGAAAAGTAACTACGATTCAACAACTGAAACGGGCAGAGCTAATTTGACGGAAGCTGAGGCCCTGGCGAAAGAATTGAAGAAGGTGTTTGATTCGTATGGCGATCCCAGCGCACAGATGACGGAGGAAGAGATTCTGGATGCGATGGATCTGAAATTTCGCCGCAGCAGCGGGTTTGCTCCACGTCGTATCAAGAGCAACCTGACGGAACAAGAAACCGCCTATTTCCTTGCTCAAAAAAGCAGGTTTCCTGGAATAGACATCATTGAGGAGTCGGTGCGCCACTATGACCCTGATTTGGTTGCGGTGCAAACAATCGGTTATCTAAAGAAGTTCCAATCCACATATGATTTGGCTTGGTATCAGCCGATACGGGAACGACGAAATGCCGACCCGGCGCTGCAATACACGGAAGACGAGTTTGTCGGCTTCGATGGGTTGGAGCTATATTATCAGCAGGAACTGCGGGGGAAAAACGGATATAAGCGCGTGCCGATTGATCCGCGGAACATGGTGAATGGCGTTCCCGAAATCGTACCACCGGAGAAGGGGTACGATCTGCATACGACAATCAATAAAAAGGTGCAACAGGTCGCAGAACAGGCGATTCTGGATCAAATCGAGTGGGTTCATCAAAACCTAGTATCCGGTAGAGTGCATCCTCACGCCAAAACGGGTTATGCCGTGGCTATGGAAGTCGACACTGGAAACGTCATCGTGATGGCCAGCATGCCGGATTATGATACGAATGTATGGCAAACTGGCGGAGTATCCAATGAGGTATGGAACCAAATTTCGTCAAATTATCGGAATGGCACGGTATGGCCGTATTCCTCCGGGCGCTCCGACCACGATTTTGAGTCCACCGTGTATCTGGGTTCGACGATCAAGCCATTGTCGGTGTTGATCGGCTTAAACGAAGGTTTGTTTACGACCAAGACGAAGTACAACGATCGAGGGATCGCTTATTTCGGCCGCAACGATTCAGCGAGTGTGCGGAACTCCTCCGGGCATGTCTACGGCCCCCTTTATCCGAAAGATGCCATTCGCGTATCGTCCAATGCATTTATGGTCGATATGGTCGGGGAGAAGCTGTACAACAAATATGGAGCCAAAGGGATTCAGGTTTGGGACGATTACATGAAGCAATTTGGGTTAGGCGTCCCCACAGGAATCGATTTGCCTGATGATTTCCGAGGGATCTTGGATTATAAAGACGAATCGCAGACGGCATTGTCCCGCTTGGCTTATGCTTCCTTCGGGCAGCAGGGCAAATATACGACGATGCAACTGGCGCAATATGCCGCAACGCTGGCCAATCGGGGAAAACGCATGCAACCTAGACTTGTGCAGAAAATCACCGATGCCGAAGGCCAAGTGGTGGTTCAATTTGAACCGAAGGTGCTTAACGAAGTGAAGATGAAGGAGGCCTATTGGGATGAAGTTATTGAAGGGATGCGAACAACTGTGAACGCCTTTGATGGGTTTCCTTACGATTTTGCCCGCAAGACGGGAACTTCGCAGCAGGATTACAGAGGAGAACTGTTGGATAACGGCGTGTTTATTGCATTCGCCCCAAGGGAGAAGCCGAAGCTGGCGGTGGCGGTTGTAATTCCCGAAGGAGGCTTTGGGGCTTACAGCGCGGCACCGGTTGCTCGGAAAATTTTTGATGCATATGATCGGGAATACGGTTTGGACGGTAACCCTAAGAAGTAAATATAGGATTAAACGAAGCCTTGCTCGCGATGAGCAGGCTTTTTTTGTTTTATGGGAAATTCCTCTTGCTTTTTGGGAATCTTTTGCTTAGAATTTGCCCTAAGGAAACATTTTTATACAAATAAAACAAAAAGGTATCAAGTAAACAAGTGTTCTCTTGTACAACATTAAATCAAATTCGAGGAGAGGAGTAGCAAAATGGACGAAATGAAGATCAAGAAAAGCCCGTTTGAACGGGCCAAAATGACGCTCGGCGTGCTGGCGTTCATCGTATTAGTGGCTTGTTCCAAAGTACAAGATCAGGTTGATCATGTTCGCGCATCGGCTAATGATTCCCCCGTTAAGGTGGTGACTACGATCGGCATGATCACAGATGTCGTTCAGGAGGTTGGCGGCGAGCAGGTTGAAGTCACCGGTCTAATGGGGCCAGGAGTGGACCCGCATTTATACAAGGCGTCACAGGGGGATATCGAGAAGCTGGATCAGGCGGAGGTCGTGTTTTACGGTGGATTGCATTTGGAAGGGAAAATGACGGAGATTTTCGAGAAATTGGAGAAGAAGAAGCGGACTGTGGCGGTCTCGAAGGACATTGATCCAAGCGAGCTGCGCTCTGGTGCAGATGCCGGGGGGACGCAGTACGATCCGCATATATGGTTTAACGTACGGCATTGGATCACAGCCACGCAAACGATCCGCGACACGTTGTCGGCCTACGATCCAGACCATGCCGACGTCTACCGGAAGAACGCCGAGGCGTATATTGCCGAATTGGAGAAGCTGGATGCGGAAGTGAAGGAGCGGATCGCAGAAATTCCGGAGCAGGACCGGGTGCTGGTCACGGCTCATGATGCTTTTGGCTACTTCGGAGATGCCTACGGCATTCAGGTGATGGGTCTGCAGGGAATCAGTACGGCGGCGGAATACGGTTCAAGGGATGTCGCCAAGCTCCGAGACTTCCTGGTTGAGAATAAGATCAAAGCCGTATTTGTTGAGTCGAGCATTCCGACCAAATCGATGGAAGCGGTGATTGCCGGAGCTGCGGAGCTGGGGCATACGGTAAAAATCGGCGGCGAGCTGTATTCCGACTCGCTGGGAGAACCAGGGTCAGAAGCGGATAGCTACATCGGGATGGTCCGTCATAATGTCAACACGATCGTTGAGGCCTTGAAATAACTTTAGAGAGAGGGATCCAAAATGAACGTTTATCCGCTTGAGGTGAACCGATTAACCGTTGCTTATCAGAAGAAGCCGGTGTTAAGATCGGTTTCTTTTCACATCCCGGAAGGGCAGTTGATTGGGATTCTAGGTCCTAATGGAGCGGGGAAATCTACGCTGCTAAAGGCTGTACTGGGGCTGCTTCCCACTCTGGACGGTGAAGTTCGCATCTATGGGAAGTCCTATCGGGAGCAACGCAAATTGATTGGCTATGTGCCGCAGCGCGAATCGGTGGATTGGGATTTCCCAACGAATGCGCTGGATGTTGTGATGATGGGGCGTTACGGCCAGCTTGGCTGGTTTCGCCGCCCCGGAGTCAAGGAACGGCAGATCGCGCTGGAATGTCTCGCGAAGGTGGGAATGGCGGAGTACGCCGGGCGCCAGATCAGTCAGTTATCCGGCGGACAACAGCAACGGGTCTTTCTGGCGCGGGCTCTGGCTCAAAATGCGCAGGTGTATTTTATGGATGAACCGTTTGCCGGCGTCGATGCCACTACAGAGAAAGCGATCATCGCCCTGCTGCACGAATTAAAGGAGCAAGGGAAAACGGTGCTGGTGGTACATCACGATTTATCTACAGTACGGGAATATTTTGATCATGTGCTGCTGCTGAACGGTGAGTTGATTGCCGCCGGACCTACTGAGGAGACATTTACACCGGAAAATTTGCACAAGACGTACGGCGGGAAGATTGCTATGCTGGCCGATTTCGGTGCGGTGCCTGCGGGGAAGGTGTGACGTGATGCTAACGACAGTATGGCAATGGATCACGGATCCGAACCTGCAGTGGATTCTAATGGGATCCTTGTTGCTTGGCTTGGGCAGCGGCGTCATCGGCTCTTTCACTTATCTTCGCAAGCAAAGTCTGCTTGGAGATGCGTTAGCGCATGCCGCGTTGCCAGGAATCTGCATCGCCTTTATGCTAAGCGGCGTCAAATCCGTGGGTCTGTTTATGCTTGGGGCCATCCTCGCCGGGGTGACAGCGACGTTTGGTATCTCCGCCATTATCCGCTACACGCGGATCAAGCAGGACGCAGCGCTCGGCATCGTGTTGTCGGTGTTTTTTGGCATCGGCATCGTGTTGTTGACCCAAATCCAGCATAGCGGCAACGGGAACCAGAGCGGGCTCGACAAATATTTGTTTGGTCAGGCGGCTTCCATGATGTTGGCTGACGTTTACTTGATGGGCGCGGTGTCCGTGTTGCTTATTGCGATATGCGCGTTGCTTTTTAAGGAGTTGAAGCTGGTGAGCTTTGATCCCGGGTTTGCCCGGGGCATGGGGCTTCAAGTAGCTTTCCTTGAACAGTTGCTGCTAATGATGACCGTGGTGGCGGTTGTCGTGGGCATTCAAGCCGTGGGCGTGGTGCTCGTAGCCGCCTTGCTAATTACCCCGGCTGTGGCTGCGCGGTACTGGACGGATGCGCTGGGCGTGATGGTTGTGCTGGCAGGTGTGTTCGGAGCACTGTCAGGGATTACCGGTACGCTGATCAGCTCCACTTTATCGAACTTGCCAACTGGTCCGGTGACGGTGTTAGCGGCGACCGCTTTGTTTTTCGTCTCCGCTGTGTTTGCGCCAAATCGGGGTTGGCTGGCTAAGTGGATACGACGCTGGCGCAGCCGCAATGAAATCCAGCAACCGATGGAGTTGGCGATAATCAAGCAAGCCGGGAACACGGTCGAAAGGGGGGCGGAATAACATGGCGGATTTTTGGATTATATTAACTGGTACGTTGGTTGCGGCGACGTGTGGAATCTTGGGCTGCTTTTTGGTCTTGCGAAAAATGGCCATGGTTGGGGATGCCATCAGCCACTCTGTGCTGCCCGGCATCGCCATCGCGTTTCTGGTCAGCAGCTCGCGGGACTCTTTGCTGATGCTGATCGGGGCCGCTGTGCTGGGGCTGATCACGGTGTTCTTCATCCAGATGCTGCAACAAAGCGGCTTGCAATCCGATGCTTCGATTGGCATTGTGTTTACAGCGCTGTTTGCCGTTGGTGTGATCCTGATCAGCCGGAACGCTTCGCATATCGACCTGGATCTAGACTGCGTCTTATTTGGTGAAATCGCCTATGTGCAATGGGATACCTGGATATGGAACGGCTACGATATGGGGCCGATCGCGGTCTGGATGCTGGGCGGGACGCTGCTTATCGTACTCGCAGCCATCTTGCTCTTCTACAAGCAATTTAAGCTCTGTGCCTTTGATCCGGCATTGGCGGCTGCAATAGGCATTCCGGTTGCATTGTTCCACTATCTGCTGATGGGGCTTGTTTCGCTGTCGACGGTGGCCTCTTTTGAGAGCGTAGGGGCGATTCTGGTCGTCGGCATGTTGATCATCCCGGCCTCGGCGGCATATCTGCTGACCGATCGACTGAGTGTAATGATCGGTTACAGCGTGCTGATCGGGGCGATCAGCGCAGCCGGCGGTTATTATGCGGCCAAATGGCTGGATGCTTCGATCGCCGGTTCGATGGTCACGGTTGCCGGTGGGTTATTCCTGCTGGCATTCCTCTTTTCGCCCAAGCATGGTTTGATCGCTCGATTCGGGAGGAAGCAGCTGAAACGCGATGAACTGCATTCTGCGGCCGCTTAAGTCAGCAAGAAACGCAATATAATCGTGAAAATCGCTGGTTAACACAAATATGGCACGTTTTTGTCAAGTTTTTGCCACCAAACGACGACCTTCTCCGTATTACTTAATATAGTTAGCCGGTCAATCGTTCCGGTTAGACCACATATTAAGGGGAGAGGGATTCATATGGAGACAGGAACGCAGCAGCAAACCAAGAGGAATATGTCCGTGGGGAAATGGATTTCTACGGCCATTATCGTCATTGTCGTCCTGATCGTCGGATCCAACAGTTATGCGCAGGTCGAATATGGTCATGTCGGCTTGTACAAAACGTTCGGGAAGTTAAATGATAATATTTTAGGCCCGGGCATGCATTTTAAAATACCGTTTGTTCAAACCGTCATTCAGGTGAATACGCAGGTGACCAAAACGGAAACAGATACAACCGCATCATCGAAGGACCTGCAGCCGGTATCTACGCATGTTGCCGTGAACTATTCGGTGAACAAGGAGTCGGCTTACAACCTGATGAACAATATCGGTGGCAATTACGATACGGTCATTATTAATCCGGCGGTGCAGGAGATCGTCAAAGAAGTGACAGCTCGTTACCAAGCTGAGGAATTGATTGCCAAGCGTGACGTTGTAGCCGGAGAGATCAGCGAGCATTTAACCTCCCGTTTGGCCAAATACGATTTAATCGTTAACGAAATTAATATCGTCAACTTTAAGTTCTCCGACGCATTTAACCAATCGATCGAAGCGAAGCAGGTAGCTCAGCAGCAGGCGCTGAAAGCGAGCAACGACCTGAAGCGGATTCAGATTGAAGCGCAGCAGAAGATCGCTCAGGCGGAAGCTGAGGCAGAAGCGCTGAAGCTGAAGAAGCAGGAGGTTACACCGGAACTCGTGCAGCTGAAACAGATCGAAGTGCAGGAGAAGGCGCTGGAAAAATGGGACGGCAAACTCCCGCAAGTTACAGGCGGCGCCACACCGTTCATCGATATTGAGTCGTTGACCGGACAACGTTAATCTGAGAGTTTTTTGAGTGGTGCGAAGCCGCCCTGGTGGGCGGCTTTCATCATGCCTATGAGTGACTTGTCCTTGCTTCACTAAGCTTTGTCGGAGTTCGGGATTATGGTAAAATGGCGGTATGCTGTTTAGAGAGTCAGAAACTTGCGGATGGGGGGAGCTGTCTGTTGTTGAAATATAAACTGTTGGCGCTCGATATGGATGGAACTTTGCTGAACGACGATCTACAAATCTCGCCGGAGACAGAACGTTGGATCCGGAAGGCGGCGGCGGCAGGAGTCCACGTCTGCTTGTCGACAGGAAGAGGCTATCGGGAAGCAGTTCCGTATGGCGATCAACTTGACCTTGGGACGCCGATGATTACGGTAAACGGAAGCGAAGTGTGGAAGTCCCCGCATGAGTTGTACCGTCGGGTGCTGCTTGATCGATCACTCGTTTCGCGAATGTACGACATTTCCCGGGAAAAGAATGTCTGGTTCTGGGCCTATGCCGTGGAAGGCAGTTATAACGAAGGGAACTGGCAACCGGAATTATTGGAAAAGAATTATTGGATGAAGTTTGGTTATTTTACCGAGGATGATGAGGTGAGGGGAGAGATTTTGCGGGAGCTGCAAGAGATGGGCGGCCTAGAAATCACGAATTCCTCCCCGCACAATTTGGAGATTAACCCGAAAGGGATCAGCAAGGCCAGCGGCATTCAGACGGTGTGCGGACTGCTTGGACTCGAGATGTCGGAAGTCGTTGCGATCGGAGACAGTTTAAATGACTTGGCTGCGATTGAAGCCGCGGGTCTGGGCGTTGCGATGGGGAACGCCCAAGAGGCTGTGAAGGAGAAGGCCGATGTCGTGACCACGTCGAATAATGAAGATGGCATTGCTTGGATTATTCGGGACTATATTTTGACAGGGGAGTGAGAAAATGGCACTGTCCGTGATTGGCTGGATTTTGGTGATTGCCCTGTTTGCTGTGGGGATGGCCGGAGCGGTGTATCCCGTACTGCCTGGAGTGCTCGCCATATATTTTGCCTTTTTTGTGTACGGATGGTTTTTCTCGTTTGAGTCGTTTGGCCCCTTCTTCTGGATATTACAAACATTGATCGTGGTCGCGCTGATGGTGGCGGATTATGCGGTCGGGGCTTGGGGTGTCAAAAAATTCGGCGGCAGCAAGCTATCTGTCTGGCTGAGCACGATCGGCATTATCATCGGACCGTTTGTCATTCCGGCTTTTGGTTTGGTTCTTGGGCCGTTGCTGGGTGCAATGATCGGGGAATTGATTAAGGGCGAGTCGCTCAGCAAATCGTTTAAGGTAGGCATCGGTTCTGTGGTTGGTTTGCTTAGCAGCATGGTGGTCAAGGTGATTTTGCAGCTGGTGATGATCATCGTGTTTATCATTTGGATCGTTGCATTTTAGTCATCATTTTAGTTAGCACTCATATGGATTGCGGGAAAGAAGGAATTGCTTTTGTCCAAGAAGGAATCGTTTATTAAAGGCACGTTAATTTTGGCGGGGGCGGCGTTGATTGCCCGGGTGCTTGGCTTGTTCCAGCGCGTACCGTTGGAGCATATTCTAGGTATCGAAGGGAATGCGTCTTATTCTCAAGCTAATGCGGCCTATTTTATGCTGTTAACTTTAGCCACGGCAGGGATCCCGAGCACGCTGAGCAAAATGGTGTCGGAGCGGCACGCGTTAAACCGGCCGGAGGAGGCGCGGCGCGTATACCAAGCGGCGCTGCTCTTTGCGGGTGTAGCGGGCTTGGTGATGTTCGTGCTGCTGTATGCCTTGGCGCCCTATTACGCGGTAGCTTCCGGCGTTCCGGAATCAGTGGTGGCTATTCGTGCCCTGGCGCCGGCCTTGTTGCTGTTTCCGCTGATCGCCATGATCCGTGGTTATTTACAGGGCCGGAATATTATGATCGCCGGGGGCGTTTCGCAGGTGATCGAGCAGATCGTGCGGGTGGCAACCGGGATTATTTTGGCGTTTGTGTTGTTCCACTGGGGTTACTCGGGCGAAAAGATCGCGGCCGGCGCAACGTTTGGCGCAGTGCTCGGCGGGGTTGCGGCATTGATCGTGATGTTGGTGTACAGCTTGAAGCTGCAACGGAAAGACCAGACCGAGGGACAAGCCAAACCGCGGAGCGTTGCCGGTCGTCTGCCGTTTAAGCGGATTTATGCGGAAATCTTTAAGCTGTCGATTCCGATTGTGTTGACCGCATTGGCGGTACCGGCGGTTAACTTCATCGACAACTCGATCCTGAAGCCGCTGCTGACCGGACAAATCGGCTCTGGACAAGCTACCTACATTCTCGGGATTCTCGGCAACCGGGCGCAAATGATCGCGGGGATTCCGCCGATTCTGGCGATCGCGCTCAGCCAATCGCTGGTGCCGATCATTTCCGCCGCATATGCGCGGAAGGATCAGGAGCATTTGCAGCGTCAGGTCACCTTGGCGATGCGGGTGGCCGTGCTGAGCGGGATGCCGATCATCCTTGCATTGGGCACGGCGGCCTACTCTGTGAACGGGTTGCTGTTCAGTACACGGGATGGCAGCAGCATTGTCGCGTTGCTGACGTTCGCAACGATTTTTCAAATTACAATGATGACCAGTAACTCGATTCTGCTGGGGGTAGGTAAAGCCAATTTGTCGATGGTGCATGTGGCGATCGGGATTCTCGTGAAGCTCGCAGCCAGCTATGTGTTTGCGCAGTTTTGGGGGATTTATGGCATCATTATCGCCACCGGACTCTGTTTCTTCGTCATTACGCTGCTGAACGTTCGAGCAATGAAGCAAATCGTACCGTTTTCTTTGATGGGAAGCCGCTGGGGCGGTTTTCTGGTCACGGTTGTGGTGTTGTCCGGTGTCGGCTATGGCTTAAACCAAGCCGGCATTCAAATGGTGGACCTGATGCCAGCGCGGGTCGCGTTCTTCCTGACCTGCTGCATCGTTGGCGTGGCAGTGGTGGCACTCTATCCGGTGCTGCTCATCCTGTTGCGCGTCGTCCGTAAGGACGAGCTGACCAGCTACCCAGCCCCCCTCCGCAAAATCCTCTCCCCGCTCATGCGTTTACAACGCGGCGGCCGAGACCGCCAGGTGGGCTAATATTAGAAATCATGAAGCAAATTTAAGCGACTAGTGGATGCGCATGTGTCTGCTGGTCGCTTTTTTTTGCACCATTATCCCCTTGGTTCAGGGAAGTAGAAGTGCGGGGGCGCATCAATCAGGTGGATCTGGAGGGGATTAGGTCGTGTCGTGCGTGTCACGTAGGGGTGTGGTTGTATGGTTGTATCCCGCTGGGAACTTTTGCACGATTATCCCTTTCGGTCAGAGAAGGTAGAAGGTAGAGGGTGCGAGGGGAAGCATCGTGTGGTTTGACAGTGGGTAGGCGGCAAGTCGTTGGGGAAAGCTCGATGCTCCAAGGGTGTGCGGCTGGGCGCTTTTGCACCATTATCCCTTTGGTTCAGAGACGTTAGAGGGTTATCCCCTTGGTTCAGGGGGAGTTGGGTGTGAGATGGGTATGAAATAAGTAGGTAATTAGCAGGCGCATATAAGGCGCATATAAGGCGGTTAGGTGTTGGTCCTTGTGTTGTGTTGGTTTAATTGCTTCAGTTTAAAATAGCTTTGCCTGATTTAACGGGATAATGGTAAAAAAGAGCTGGCTCGGGAGGTTCCTTGGCGGTAGGAAGCTGAGCTTGGAGCTGGAGCATGTGAAGCGCTTCAGCCACATGGTTAGTTCGGTGACAGGAGTGGGGTTGACGAACAAGCTCAACCCCGCTCCTGTCATTGCTCCTCCACCGCATCGTGCACAAATGCGGTGGTGAGGATGCCGTTCCTGTGCGAGCGGCTGATGTCGCACAGGAACGGCGCTTTTGGCGCGCTGATGTCGTCCAGCGCGCGGGTGTCCTTGAGCCAATCCTCCCTAGAGATTGGCTCATAGGCGGTGTCGCCCCAAGCGCTGAGCAGCTTGGGGCTGTAGAGACGCTGGCCCGGCGGCAGCGTCTCCTGGGCGAGAAGCTCTGACCCCTGAACCTTGGCGGTCAGAGCTTCTTCTAAATTGGCCGTGAACAGTTCCGGCCAATAATCGGCCCGCGAGCCGCTGTGCGGCACGCTCGCGGCGAAGCGCTCCGCGCCGCTGCGTACGGCGCGGTAGCCCATCAGCATCGCGTACAGGCTCTTGCCTAACGCGATGCGGGCTTGCAGGCTGCCGAAGTCGGAGACGGTGCGCCCCGCGAGGCGGCGCACTTTGCTCCCGGCAGCCCCGTCGCCCCCTTCCGCCGCTTCGCTCAGCGGGAACACGATCTGGTTTAATCCCGCCAAGCTGAACAGGCGGAAGTTCAATTTGTCCGTGACCTGCTTCTGGAAGTAAGGATGGCGTACCACGCGTTTTTCGATATAATTTTGCTCATTGATAATGAGTCCGACGGTTAGCAAAGCGCTGCCGCGGTCGATCCAAAACCGCTCCCAAAACGGCCGCATAAAACGCGAAACGTGAAAATACGGCAGTAGGTGGAACCGGCTGGCCCCGAGCTCCCGGCTTTTCATATACAGTCTGAGCTGCGGATAAGCGTCCTGAAAAATCAGGGCGTTGCACCGCTCCAGAAACCGATACGTGAGCCGCTTCTCTTCCGCATCAATCGCATCGGCCATACGGCTGCTTTGCAGATCTGTCATGTTCCAGCCGGCGTTCCGTGAAACCATATGTGCGAGGAAGGCCCAATGCAGCTCCGGGCATGCTTGATAGCAGGCGAGATAAGCTGCCGTCCGGCTGATATTGTTGGCTCCGGCCAGACGGGTCTCCTCCGCGATCGCTTCGGCCAACTGCAAATCCTCAGCGCTGTAATCTTCTCCTGCTGATGCGGAACGAGCGGCCGCAGAACGCCGCAGCAACTCCTCGATTTCACTGATGACCGTTCGGGCAGCCGCTTCGTTCCAGCCCAAATCCACCGTCTCTTTCCGCAATTCAGAGGAATCGGAAAGAACGGCGGTTTTATTTTTGAACATCGTTGAGATTGCGGCGGGCAGGCTGGACATCCATCTTTTCAGGTTGACGGCCTTCCCGTTCCCGGTGTCTTGGCGGTGGTCTTTCATGGATTCCGCCTCCCTTCTACCTTGGATCGAGCGTCCGAATATTTGGCGGCCGGCTAGGCATAATACTATCCAGTATGTCCAAAAAGATTGACTTCCACTCCCGCTTTTGGTTGACTAGAAGTATCCTGATGAAAGGAAGGATCATTTATGAAAAAAATTACATCCCCCGCGGAATTTCAAGTCAGCATTCAATCCAGCAACCTGATCGTAGCGGTTTTTAAAGCCGACTGGTGCTCGGATTGTAAATTTATAGATCCATTTATGCCTGAAGTTGAGGCGAAATACGAAGGTCGTCTGACGTTGATTGAAGTCGACGTTGACCAAGTCGGCGACGTCAGCCAGGAGCAAAACATTCTTGGAATCCCCAGCTTCGTAGCCTATACCGATGGCCGCGAGCTGGTTCGATTCGTGAACAAGCTTCGCAAATCCCGTGAGGAAATTGAGGATTTCCTGAACAAGGCGTTGGATGTGTATCATACGCTCCATGACACGCCGGAGACTCGGGATACGTTATAATCTAAAATCAAACGGATGCCATTATATTCATCACACCGCCGCAGGGACTTCCCCTTGCGGCGGTGTCTATTTTTCAACATTTTCTATGAAAGTGGTTACTTGATCGGTTATAATGAAAAGGATTACCGATTAACTTAAAGGTGTGAACCGTTTTGCATACGAAATTTTTAAAATGGCTCAGTTATGCCTCTTGTTTTGTAATGTTTCTGGCGACTCTTGGGGGCAGCGTTGTGACCAAAACGGAATCCGGACTTGGCTGCGGTAATGATTGGCCGCTTTGCCATGGGAAGTTTGTCCCTGCACATACGCTCGCTTCCATGATTGAATATTCTCACCGGGCAGTCAGCGGGGCGGCCGGTTTGTTTTCTTTGGCAGCGTTCATCGCGTTTTGGATGTACCGGAAGAACCGGAAGGATTTGCAGTTGTATTCCTTGATGGCCTTAATTTTTGTTATGGTACAGGCTGTGATGGGGGCGATGGCGGTCATTTACCCTACGTCGTCCGCCGTTATGGCGCTGCACTTCGGGTTCTCGTTGATCGCTTTTGCCAGCTCGATCATGCTCGTTCTCGGCATCCGCGAGGAAGAACGCGGACAAGCTGACCGCAATGCAGGGCGTCGTTCGCAAGACCCTGTGCGTCCATCTGGATCGGGAACCCGCGTGTCCAAAGCGTTCCGCAATTTGACTTGGTTTGCGACGGCTTACACATACATTGTCGTTTACCTCGGTGCGTATGTCAGCCATACGGACTCGGCGGGTGGCTGCAGCGGTTGGCCGTTATGTAACGGGCAGCTTATTCCCGGTTTATCCGGTGGGGAAGGGATCGCCTTTATTCACCGGGTTGCGGCTGCTCTGTTGCTGGTCGTGATCGCCACGGTGGGCCATTTTGCCTTCCGCAAGCATCCCGAACTGCCGGGCATCCGTAAGCTGGGCGTTGCCGCCACGGTGCTGGTAATCATTCAAGTGCTGACCGGGGCAACCATCGCGCTGACGATCAACAACTACCAGATTTATCTTTTCGCTTCGCTGGCGCATATCATCGTGCTGGCCTCCTTGTTTGGGGTTCTATGTTATTTAAGCGTCCGAGCCTGGCAGTTGAGCCGAACCGCCAAGGAGGTACAGGCTGCACCGGCTGATAAAGCCGTTTAACCTGCGCTTCATGGCGTTAGGTTTCGGGGACAACTTCCGCGATTGCGCCGGGATTGTCATGAATCTGTAGAATGACTGGGCATCCCGAGGGGGATGAGGTAAGGTATACTTTTGTCTATAGTGTAAAGTTACGTAACGACCGGGCGCTGACCCGGTCTTTTAGGAGGATCAGGAGATGAGCTACAAGAATCTGCGTCAATGGATCGATGCACTGCAAAAAGAAAACGACCTGGCAATCATCGATGTGCCGGTTGATCCTTACCTGGAGTTAGCCGAAATTCACCGGCGGGTCATCGATGACGGCGGCCCGGCTTTGCTGTTTACCAATGTCAAAGGTACGCCTTTTCCCGTGGCAACAAATCTGTTCGGAACCCCTCGCCGGGTGGAGATGGCCTTTGGCCCGCGACCAGAACAGCTTGCTAACCAATTGGTTGACGCGATACATAAACTGCTGCCGCCGACACCTAAAGCGATTTGGAATGAGCGCGGACTGATTCGCGACGTTTTGAAGGTTGGCATGAGAACGGTATCCAAAAAAGACGCCCCGATTCTTGACGTCTGCCGAACGGAAGCGCCGCTGAAAGACCTGCCGAAGGTGACCAGCTGGCAGAAGGACGGCGGTCCGTTTATTACGTTGCCGCTGGTGTATACGGAAAATCCGTTGCAACCCAAAGAAAACAATCTGGGAATGTACCGGATCCAATTGTATGATGATCAAACCACCGGCGTGCACTGGCAAATCCAAAAAGGCGGCGGGTTCCATTACCATGAGGCGGAGAAACGCGGCGAACCGTTGCCGGTATCCGTGTTCCTGGGCGGACCTCCAGCGATGATTGCCTCGGCGATTTCACCGGTGCCTGAGCATCTGTCCGAGCTGTTGGTTGCTTCCTTCATTCTTGGTGAGAAGCTGCCGATGGCCGAAAACCCGCTGGGCGGTCACCGCATTCCGGCCGAATCGGAATTTGCCATCTTTGGGCTGGTGCCTCCGCATGAGCGTCGACTGGAAGGGCCTTTTGGCGATCACTTTGGCTATTATTCCTTGCAGCATGAATTCCCGGTGCTGCATGTTGGCCATATGTGGCATCGGAAGGATGCCATCTACCCGGCAACCATCGTTGGTAAACCGCGTCAGGAGGATTATTATCTGGGCGATTTCCTGCAAAAGCTGCTGTCGCCGGCCTTCCCGATCGTCATGCCGAATGTGCGCTCGCTTTGGACGTATGCGGAGAGCGGATTCCATGCCTTGAGCTCGGCGGTTGTTCGGGAGAGCTATTCCCGTGAAGCGCTGGTGTCCGCCTTCCGGATTCTTGGGGAAGGTCAACTTTCACTGACCAAATTCCTGATGTTGACGGACAAGCTGATCGATCTCGCCGATTTCCGTCTGCTGCTGAAGACGGTTCTGGAACGATTTGATCCACGCATGGATTTGTTTATTCTAAACAACACTTCGCATGATACGCTGGACTACACCGGCCATAAGCTGAATCACGGCAGTAAGGCGATTCTGATCGGCGTAGGCGAGCCGATGCGCGAGCTGCCTCGGGCGTACGAGGAAGGCGAAATCGCGGAAATCGATTCGATCCAAGTATTTCATGACGGATGTCTTGTCGTTTCTGGTGCATCCTATGAGGACGAGCCGGAACTGGCCGAGCGTCTGCTGGGTCGTCTTCGCGAACGCGGGACCGCTTGGCCGCTGGTGGTGCTGGTGGATAACGCCGAAGCCGCGGCTCATGATCAAACGGCGTTCCTGTGGACGGTGTTTACGCGGTTTAATCCGGCCAGCGACATCTACGCGGCTTCCGAGGTGCGCCAGCATCATCTGTCCTACAGTTTGCCGCTCGTTATTGATGCCCGCATGAAGCCAGGGTACCCGGATGAGCTGTTCCCGCAAGAGGATATCGTGTCCTTGGTGGATCAGCGTTGGAAATCCTACTTTCTGTGAAATGAGGAATGCCTATGCTGCGAAGCTTGCTTGGGGAGCCGCCTCGCCAAAATGAGGGGCGGCTGGCCGATACGATCAGCGCGATGACGCAGACCGTGAGGCTGCTGCAGAAGGAAATCAAGGAGCATCAAGACCCTACGCATGATTTCCGCAAGCTGGAGATTTGGGTGCACGGATTGATCTCTTCGTTGGATGAGCTCGAACAATGCTTATATGCCGCTACCTTTTTTCGCCAAAAGGTACATACCGAATTTGTTGAAGACATGGACCCGGTGGAACGGGCGGATTATGCGAGATATGTGTATTTTTACAAGGATGGGTTCATTCGCGTGTTCTCGGCGCTGGACAAGCTTGGGACGGTGCTTAATGAACTGTTTGATTTGAACACGTCGAAGGTGAAGTCGCGGTTCTCCTATTTTACGGTGTTGCGCCAATTTACGACGCTAAAGATTCACACTGAACTGGGGAGCCGGTTGAACGCGATTAAAGAGAAGTACCGGGAAGCGTTAGGCGTGTTGCGGCGCCGGAGAAATACGGAGATTCACTACATGAACTCGGAGATGAAGGACGACTTGTGGCAACGGCATCAGGCGTTGTTCGGCAAGGTTGCCCTGGAGGACCTGGATCAGCATATCCGGGATCTGGAGCAAGGATACCAAATGGTTTGTGACACCTACTTCACGGTATTTGACTACATCAATCATAGATGGAAAAAAATTACGGCGATCTAATCCGATCGCCATTCTTATTTTTCCTCTTTACAAAACGAACAAAACTCATTATACTCATCAATAGTTTTACATGACAGGTTAACATTGATGTAATTTCACAAACGACTCTTTTAATTTCATATTTTATTTCTTATCGAGAGAGGCGGAGGGAAAGGCCCGATGAAGCCCAGCAACCGATTCGCCCGTGAATGATGCGCGGAATGAAGCGCACTCATCACGGCCGAATGTCATGGTGCTAATTCCTTCAAAACCGATGTGATTTACTCGGTTTTGGCAGATGAGAAGGCATTGTCTTTACGTAAAGAGAGCCCTTTGAATCTGTTAGGGCTCTTTTTGTTATATTTCCGCATGTTAGGAACAGGAGGTTAGCCGATTGATTGAACTGAAGGGCATTACGAAAATCTATCGCACCAAAAAAACGGCAACCCCCGCACTGTCCGGATTAAATCTGAGCGTTCGCAAAGGGGAAATCTTCGGCGTCATCGGTCATTCCGGTGCTGGCAAGAGTACGTTGATCCGGTGCATCAATTTGCTGGAGCGCCCGACCGAAGGCGAGGTTTGGGTCGGCGGGGTGGAGCTGACGAAGCTTGGCAAACGTGAGCTGCAGCAACAGCGCCGCAAAATCGGCATGATTTTTCAACATTTTAATCTGCTGTCCTCGGCTACCGTTTATGATAATATCGCATTTCCGCTGACGCTGATCGGAACGCCGAAGGCGGCCATTGCGGAGAAGGTCAATGAGCTGCTGGCTCTTGTCGGCTTGGAGGAACACCGTGACAAGTATCCGGCGCAACTCTCCGGCGGTCAGAAGCAACGTGTTGGTATCGCCCGGGCCTTGGCCAGCGAACCGGATGTGCTGCTGTGCGACGAGGCCACCTCGGCACTGGATCCGCAGACGACGGATTCCATCCTGAAGCTGCTGCTGGACATCAACAAGCGGTTCCAGCTAACGATTCTGCTGATTACGCACGAGATGCATGTCATCCAAAGCATCTGCGACCGTGTAGCGGTTATTCACCAAGGCGGTATCGTAGAGGAGGGGCCGGTGACGGAGGTGTTCCTGAAGCCGAAGCATCCGGTAACCCGGGAGTTTATTCATCGGGAGTCCGGGGATGAAGGCTTGAAGCTGGCGACTTCGGTTCCGCATCCAGAGTGGTCGAAGCTGGTGAAAATCACGTTCTTAGGAGCGAAAACCTACGAATCGGTCTTGTCCCAAGTTGTTCGGGAAACGGGCGTCAACTTCGCCATCCTGCAAGGCACGATTTCAGCGATTAAGGATATCCCGTACGGTCAACTGACCGTATCGTTTGAAGGTGAAGATGACCGGGTGGAGCGCACGCTGTCGCTCCTGCGGGAACGTGACCTTGACGTGGAGGTGATCGAATAATGGCTGGATTGGATCTCGGAACCATCGATTGGGCGGAGATGGGAACGGCGACACTAGATACGCTGAAGATGATGGGGTTTGCAACCTTGTTTACGTTCTTGATCGGGCTTCCGCTCGGGGTGTTGTTGTTCACCTTCTCACGTTCTCAATCCTTGGTATTAGGTTGGGTTTACCGGATCATTTCGCTCATTGTTAACATCCTTCGCTCGGTTCCGTTCATTATATTGATCGTTGCGTTGATTCCAGTCACGCGGGCGATCATGGGCGTATCGACCGGTGTGGAAGGGACGATTCCGCCGCTGGTGATCGGGGCGGCCCCGTTCTTTGCCCGCTTGGTAGAAACGGCGCTGCGCGAGGTGGATCGCGGAGTGATTGAAGCATCCCAAGCCATGGGCGCTTCCTCATTCCAGATCATCCGCAAGGTGCTGCTGCCAGAATCGCTGCCCGGCCTCATCGCAGGCATGACGATTACCGTAGTCACGTTGGTATCCTATACCGCCATGTCAGGCATGGTCGGCGGCGGTGGTCTCGGCGACCTGGCGATCCGCTACGGGTATTACCGGTACGAGACAGGAATCATGATCGTTTCGGTGATTTTTATGGTCATTCTGGTGCAGGTGCTGCAAATGCTGGGTGACCGCTTGGTGATTTATTTTACGCGGAAATAAGGAAACTTAAATATATAACACCATCCTTATTCAAAAAAACATTTTTAAGGGGGAGAACCTGCAATGAAAAAATGGACTTTATCTTTGTTAACGCTCGTATTGGTACTGGTACTGGCCGCTTGCGGGAGCAATAATGCCGCGAATAACGGGGCAGCAGGAAACACGGCAGGTGAAACGTCAGCCGCTGAAGGGAACGCCGCAGATTCGGGGAACCAAACTGCAGCTGAACCAGTGAAGCTGGTTGTAGGTGCTACCGTACCACATGCTGATATCTTGAAATTTATCGCGCCGAAGCTGAAAGAAGAAGGCGTTGAGCTGGAAGTTAAAGAATTCACCGATTATGTGCAACCTAACGTACAACTGTATGAAAAAGAGCTGGACGCAAACTACTTCCAACATCAGCCTTACCTGGATGAGCAAAATAGCCAAAACGGCTTTGACCTCGTACCGGTTGTAGGCGTACACGTTGAACCGTTTGGCGCATACTCCAACAAAATCAAATCCGCTGACGAGCTTGCGGACGGCGCGACGATCGCGATCCCGAACGACCCGACCAACGGCGGCCGCGCACTGCTGTTGCTGCAAAAGCAAGGGTTGATCAAACTGAAGGATGACGCTGGAATCACAGCAACTGCGAAAGACATCGTGGAAAATCCGAAAAACCTGAAGTTCAAAGAAACGGATGCAGCTATGCTGCCTCGTCTGCTGCCAGAAGTAGATCTGGCGCTGATCAATACGAACTTCGCGCTGGAAGCGAATTTGAACCCGACGAAGGACGCCTTGTTCATCGAGGATAAAGATTCGCCATACACGAACCTTCTGGTTGCTCGCCCAGACAACAAAGATTCCGAAGCGATTCAGAAGCTGGCGAAGGCGCTGACTTCCGATGAAGTTCGCACGTTCATCAACGATACTTATGAAGGTGCTTTGGTACCGGTATTCTAAGGAACAAGAAGCTGGATGATCCCGCTGCGTGTGCAGCGGGATTTTTATTTTTATTTGGGTAGCTTAAGAGCGCCAGTCGTATCTAAACTGCAAAAGTGCAGTCCATTTCCGGCAAAACCTTCGATTTTACGTCGATGAAATGTAAAAGCGGCTAGGCCCCCTAAATCCGGAGTCCTGACCTACAAGTTTTGTGTTATCGCAGTCCAGCTCATTTTCTTGTGTGTTTACATCGATTTATGGAACTTTGAGGTATCCTCTAGCATTTTGACCCATAACGAAAACTTCATGGGAGCCATATGCTTCAGGCTACCATGCATTCTTCGATAATTATAAAAGTCCATATATTGATCAAGTGCGATAAACGCTTCTTCAAACGTCATAAATTCTCGTCTGCTAAACA
>NZ_KE159652.1:340008-538715 GCF_000403375.2 Paenibacillus barengoltzii G22
TATCCACATCTGTAATCTGATCTCGGTATGCTCGAATCCAGGTTCGAATGGTTTCTGGGTGCAGGTCATACGACCGGGCAAGCACCCCCACCTTAATCCCGGACAGAGCTTCTCTTACTACCTTTAAACGAAATTCATCTTTGGCTTTTCCCATAACTGAATCCTCTCCCTTATTTCCATTGTAAATCCTTGTAGGGGAGGACTCCAGTTTATTTAGGGGGCCTTAGGGAAAGTACATCTAATTGGAGGCAATTTAGCGCTTAAAGACACTTTTGGCGGAAACAAGCTGCACTTTTACAGTTAAACGCATGCAAAGGCGCATTTAAATGAAACTTAACTGTACTTTTGCATTTGAAGAATTGGATCGTATGCCGCGGCGGTTTGTGGGAATCCTTTAAATCTTTTATACTTAAAGGGATAGCACCTGGGAGGAGGAGAAGGAACGTTGCATGGCAAAGTTGCCTTAATAACCGGGAGCGCCAAAGGCCTCGGGAAGAAAACAGCGCTGACGCTGGCAGAACAAGGCTGCCATATCGCGCTGAATTATGTACATAGCAAAGCGGAAGCGCTCTCCCTCCAATCGGATATCGAGCGCCTGGGCGTCCGCTGCATCGCAGTGCAAGCCGACGTCTCGCGCCGGGAGCAAATCGAGGACCTGGCCCGGCAAGTGAACGAGCAGCTTGGCACGATTGACATCCTGGTCAACAACGCCGGACCGTTTATCCGCGAACGCAAGCTGTTCGCTGACTACAGCCAGAGTGAAGTGCTGGCCATGATCGAAGGGAATTTGGTGGGCAGTTTGCTGCTGGATCATCTCGTACTGCCTGGGATGCGGGAGAAGAAATGGGGGCGGATTATCCATTTCGGCTTTGGTCATGCCGCGGAGTCGCGCGCCTGGCCGCATCGGGCGGTTTATGCCGCAGCGAAAACCGGGCTGGTGTCTTTCACCAAGACGCTGGCCGTCGAGGAAGCCCCTTATGGCATCACTGTAAATATGGTTTGCCCCGGCGACATTCGAGGGAACCAGAAAGAGATGTCGATCCATGAAGTTCGCGGTCTCCGCGATGGAGAGACGCCGCTGGGACGTCCGGGAAGCGGGGAGGATATCGCTCGCGTGATTGCGTTTTTGTGTCATCCGGATTCGGATTTCATCACCGGCAACATTATGGACATCTCCGGCGGACTCGACCCGATCCGGCCGTGGATCAAGCCTTCATAAGCGGGTCTCACCGACCCGACAACAAAAAAACCCGGCCTTCCGACATTTTGCCGGAGCCGGGTTTCGTTTAAAACCCTCCTGCTGAAGAGCAATAATTCATGGATTGCGGATTAAAATACTTGTACGACCTCTTCTACGCCTTCCACTTCTTCAAACAGAGCGCGTTCGATCCCTGCTTTGAGGGTGATCGTGGAGCTTGGGCAGCTGCCGCAGGCACCCATCAGTTTCAGTTTCACGATGCCGTCTTCTACGTCGACGAGTTCGACGTCGCCACCGTCACGTTGCAGGAAAGGCCGCAGTTTGTCCAATACTTCCAATACTTCATCATACAATTTATCTTGTACGTTTTCACTCATTGTTTTCAACTCCTTTCTTGCCTTATTATATTACAAAAAGTCAAAAATTTAAATGCTTCTTCATGGGGAGGACGGAAGATGAAACCGATCCTTGAATATTGTACGAACAATGCCAGTTTGGGCACGGACGAAGCGATTCGGAAAGTGAAGGAGCAAGTCGATTGTGATATTTATGAGTACGGCTGCCTGACCGCTTGCGGCACGTGTTATTTGTTTCCGTATGTGCTGGTTGACGGCGAGCAGGTGGAGGGGGAAGATGCGGACCAATTGGCCGAACGTATCCTGCAAAAAATCAGGGAGGCCCATCCCTAACGAATAGGACTCCCTGACGTATTATTCGTAGACCTTCAGTTCGTTGTAGAACGTATCCCGTTCAACCGGTATGCGTCCGGCCCCTTTGACGAGCCAGATCAGTTCTTTCAACGTTAAGCCTTCCGGAGTTTGCGCACCAGCCGCATGGCTGATTTGCTCCTTCAGAATCGTGCCGTGCACGTCCGAAGCCCCGAAGGCTAAGGCAACCTGCGTCAACTGGACGCCGATATTGATAAAGTAAGCTTTGATGTGCTGGATGTTATCCAACATCAAGCGGCTGATCGCGATCGCTTTGAGATCCTCAAAGGCCGAGTTGCGGCGCATGATGCTGGCGTTCTTATTACGCGGTTGCATGGACAACGGAATAAATACTTGGAACCCGCCGGTTTCATCCTGCAGATCGCGGATTTGCAGCATATGACGAACGCGATCTTCGTAGGATTCGATGGAGCCGTACAGCATCGTCGTTGGGGTCTTCATTCCCAATTGGTGCGCCGTCCGATGGACGTCCAAATATTGGTCGACGTTGGCTTTCTCCACCTTCATCTTCTCCCGATATTGATCCGACAAGATCTCCGCACCGCCGCCAGTTAAGGATTCAAGGCCGGCTTCTTGCAGCCGCATCAGCACTTCCTTCGTGCTCAAACCGCTGAGCCGGGTGAAGAATTCGATCTCCGCCGCCGTATACGCCTTGATGGTCACATGCGGGAAGTTCTCTTTCAGCGCTTTGAGCGAGTCCACATAATATTGGAACGGCACGTGGTTGTTGTGCCCGCCTACGATATGGAACTCACGGACGCCCGGGGTGATGTGCTGCTTCACGTAAGCGACCATTTCCTCCCCGGAAAGCGTATAAGCCCCTTCTTCTCCTTGATCCTTGCGGAAGCTGCAAAACGCACAATGCGATTCGCAGACGTTCGTGAAGTAGAGGCTCATATTTTCGATAAAATATACCTTTTTCCCGTTCTTACGCAGGTTAACTTCATTTGCTAATTGCCCAATCGTCAATATATCATTGCTCTCATATAGATAGACACCGTCTTCGAGGTTGAGGCGTTCGCCTTGGCGGACTTTGTCCACAATTTCGGCCATTCTCTTGTCGGTGTTTGGGGTGACTACAGTGAACATGACGTTCCCTCCGTTTCCAATTGCATAAATACCTCGTATCCTAACAGTATGAATTACCTACCTATTATAAACCTCACATTCCAAGCGGGCAATAAGCCGAGGGTGAAGAGATAAAGATTGGCAACTAGAAAGATCACAGTTGTTGAGCGATTGGAGGAGAAGGAGTATAATTTTTCGTAAAGGAGTGAGTGCATAATGATCAATATTAGCGACAGCGCCATGGCGCGGATTAAAGATATGATAGCTCAAGAAGAAACCCCTAATATGTTCCTGCGTGTCGGAGTGAATCCCGGCGGTTGCAGCGGCTTTTCCTATGGAATGGGCCTGGATGATCAGGAGAGCGAACAGGATGTCTATATGGACATCAAGGGGCTGAAAGTCGTTGTGGATAAGGACAGCATCCGTTATTTGAACGGTCTGGAGATCGACTTCAAGGAATCCGGCATGAGCGGCGGCTTCACCATCCACAACCCGAACGCCATCGCCACCTGCGGCTGCGGGCAATCGTTCCGCTTTAAGGACGAGGAAGGCGCGCCGCAACCTTGCGATTGATTGGATACAAATTAAGGACTCTTCCCATCGGAAGAGTCCTTTTTTCATGACTGTGATTCAGGCGGAGGCTCGGGAAGCTCAACCTGCTCAGCGGCAGTCGCATTCGGTTCCTCATACAAATGAGAGCGCCGTTCGAACCATTGGAACAGATGGGTGAAGATCACCTTCAGCACAGCGTAGCCCGGTACGGCGAGGATCACGCCCAGTACACCAAACAGATTGCCGGCGGTGAGGATCACGAAGATGATGGTGATCGGATGAATGCGTAACGTCTTGCCCATAATTTGCGGCGAAATGAACTTGCCTTCGATGAGCTGGACAACCGTCCAGACGACGATCAGCTTCAGCAGCATGATCGGCGAGGTAACGATGGCCACGATGATCGCTGGGGTGATCGCGATCGCCGGCCCAAGGTACGGAACGATGCTCGTGAACGAGGCGATGATCGCCAGCGTCAGCGAATAATCCAGGCCGATGATCACGAAGCCGACATACATCAGCGCCCCGATGCAGAAGCTGACGATAATTTGCCCGCGGATGTACGAGCTGATCTGGTTGTTCATCTCGGTCATCACATGGTGCGTCTGTTCACGGAAGCGTACGGGCACGTAACGCAGGATGAACTTCGGCAGCTTCTTGCCGTCCTTCAACAGATAGAATAAGATGAACGGCACGGTGATGATGGCCAGCACGACGTTCTTAACGGCTCCAAGGAAGCCGCCGATGCCGGACCAAGCGTTGTTCAGCAAAGCGGTCCCTCGCTCCGATAATGTGTGGGACAGATCGTCCAGATTAAAGCCGGTCGACTCTTGGACTTGATGGAAGAAGTTGCTGCCGATCAAGCTTTCGAACTGTCGCTGCACCTCCGCCGTATATCGAGGTAAATTTTCAATCAAACTCAAAATCTGCTCCTGAACCAACGGGATCACGGTCATAATCAACACCGTGAGGATCCCCGCGATAAACAGATATAACCCGGTAATCGTGTAGACTCGGCGGATGCGCTTCGTTTCCAGCCAATCCACCAGCGGATTGAGCAGATAATAGATCGCTCCGGTAAGCAGAATCGGGAGCAAGACCGTTTTGAGCAACACCGTAATAGGTCTAAACACGAACGGAATATGGGCGAACACCAATATATTCAAGCCAATTAGCAAGACAACGAGCAAAAACACCACAAAACGGTTATTTAGAAAAAACCTTTTGAATCGGTCCCCCCAAGGTTGCGTACTTCCCATGCCAATAGAACCTCCTGTATCTTTCTACTATCCCCAAGTCACGATAATTTCTATGTAGTAATACGCATAAATGTGATTTGGTTCCCGTTTTTTTGTGAAAAAAAGCCCGGAAGCGATCTACAAGCGATGCTCCGAGCTTTTTCTGTGCGGTCAGGAGCTCCCGACCTGCTTTAGAAAAATTGACGATTTACCATCATAACGACCATGCAGGCCGCTGCCAGAGAAAAGACGATACAGCCGATTCCGAGACCTTTACGCGTTGTTCTGGCCATTTTGATACCCGTGAGGAACAATGCGACGGTAATGCCGGCCAGTACCAACGACATGGCGATCATGGCAAACCAATAGAGGACCTCGAACAGAGCTGCCTCAAATGAAGAACCTTCTGTATTCAAAGCTTGTGAACTCTCCTTCCTCTGCTAGTCATAGACCAACGTCTCCCCTTAATATACGCGAAAACCCTCGCTTTGCATAGAAAGACCCTGCCTGACAGCCGTACCGGAGAAAGGGCTTAAGCCTTGGACAATCATCCAAGAATACGAATCTACAAATGAGTACTATACCGTATAGTGAGAGGAAGGGGATGGTGTCATGGTGGGGAGACAATTGGCCAATAAGTGGCTCAAGACCGAAGCGCTTCTCAGCAACGCGGTCGTGGCCGCCCACATACCGCAAACCCGATTGTACAGCGCCGATTCGTTAAGAAGCATGCTGCATCAGTTCGGCATGGTCGTCATTAAACCCCTCCGCGGCGGCGGGGGGTATGGTGTAATTAAGGTAACTTATGCAGGCGGAGTTTATGCTTATACCTATATGTCCCGGACACGCACGTTTTCCAGCTTTGAAGCGATGTTTCGTTCCTTAAACCGAGTGAAGGTCGGACGTAAGTATATGATCCAGCAAGGGATTCATTTGGCCCGAATTGCCGGACGCCCGATCGACTATCGGGTGAAGGTCGTGAAAGAGAACGGAGTTTGGGTTTATCGCTCCATGGTCGGCCGGTTAGCCCGACCTGGGTTGTTCGTGACCAACTTGTGTAAGGGCGGGACGATGCTTAGTGCCCGTGCGGGGCTCAGCCGGTCCCTGGGCCGCAAAATTGCCGCCAGCAAGAAACGGGAGATGCGTACGTTAACGAATATGAGCATACAGATTCTGGAGGCTCGGTTTCCGGGGATCGGGCAGCTTGGGTTTGATTATGGTGTAGATCGGAACGGAAAGATCTGGATTTTTGAGGTAAATACGCGGCCACAATAAGCTCGGATTGTCGGAAAATAAAAAAATTTTTGGAGAAAAATGGGAACAGATGTCCTGTGAATAACTTTTGTCCACATTATCCCACTAGCTTTTTCAACGGTTTTCGATATTTACTAACACGTTATTCACAGGATTTCCACAAGGGTTTGTGGATAACAAGAACACTTGTTCTACTAAACTTTTCCTGTTATGATGGGGAAAATACTAGAAAGGATGTGTTATCAATGGCGCTGTTAACGGATGAGTTGCTCCTCGAATCCTATCAGAAAGCAACCGAACTGCAGTTGGATCGGGAGTTTATCGCACTGCTGTTAGCAGAAATTCGCAAACGCGAATTAGAGCTTACCGCGCCGTCCGTTTTGCACTAATTGTGGACAACCTGGCTTACTTCAATAAGAAGGATATAGTTATCCCCAACCATCAAGGCGCCTGCCAGGCGTTGACATGATAAATATAAGCTTCATGACAATGCGGACACTGAACGACATGTTCGCAGCCCGAAGGAATACGCGCGGAGATGGCTGAGGTATACTGATCAGCGGATCCGTAGGGACTGTAAGGCCCGGCGTAATCTTCTTTTTTTCCAGCATTCTCTAGAATGTGTCCGCAATCGGGGCAGGTGGCGTTTAATGAAGCCAAACCGTTGCATAACGGGCATATATATGGCAAAGGGTATCTCTCCTTTACGATATGATCTTCCGTAAAGGTAAGATACCCTTTTGTTTACTAGAACATGTAAGAACGTGAATTCACTGCTTATGGTTACAGCTTCAAGTTACTGCTGTGACCTGGGGACAACTTCGCTTCTGGATCGATATAGACCTTAGCGTTGTTGACCGCTGTCGGTGCTTCGCCGAATCCGACCGCAATCAGGTCCAATTTGCCGGGATATGTCGTAATGTCACCGGCCGCAAAAATACCTGGAATCGAGCTTTCCATCCGGGAATCGACGACAATAGCGTTGCCTTCAATCTCAAGGCCCCATTCTGCGATCGGTCCGAGCGACGAGACAAATCCGAAGTTGACGATCACGTCGTCCACAACGATCTCTTGAGTCTCCTTCGTCTTAACGTGCGCCAGCGTGACGCGTTCGATGCGATCGTCACCGTGAAGCTCTGCGATTTCCGTTGGGGTAATGACTTGGACGCGGGAAGCCATCAGCTTCTCAACGCTGTGCTCATGCGCCCGGAATTTATCGCGGCGGTGAATCAGCGTCACTTGCTCAGCGATCGGCTCCAGCATCAGTGCCCAGTCGACTGCGGAGTCGCCGCCGCCGCTGATCAACACTTTTTTGCCGCGGAACCGGTTCATATCGCTGACGAAATAATGCAGGTTCGTTTGCTCGAAGTGGGCTGCATTCGGAAGATCCAGACGACGAGGTTCAAACGCGCCAACTCCGGCAGTAATGATAATGGCACGCGCATAGTGAACGCCCTTATCGGTGGTCACCACAAAATGGCGCTCTTCTTTCTTCTCAATTTGCAGCACCCGTTCCTCCAGACGTACGTCCGGTTCGAACAGCTTTAATTGTTCATGCAAGTTGTTGATCAACTCTTGCCCGGTCACTTTAGGAAAGCCAGCCACGTCATAAATATATTTCTCAGGGTAAAGGGCAGCCACTTGCCCCCCAAGCTGAGGCATACTTTCAATCAGTTTAACAGAAGCTTTTCTCATTCCGCCGTAAAAAGCGGCAAACATACCCGCCGGTCCACCACCAACAATCAGAAGGTCTGTGAATTCGGCGTTATTTTGGGTTGACACGTGTCAAACACCTCCAGATGGTTTCTTTTTTCTCTATAACTAAAATGTCAATTCTACTTTATTATAATGGTCGAATCCCTGGTTTGGAAAGGCAAGATGAAAAGTGTCGAAAATCTGGAATATAATCCGTTGAAAGTCCTATAATTACGGGTAAAATAAGACTTGATCTTTTAGGCAAAAGCCGATATCATTCAAATGTATGCATTCATATTTGTGACGAAAAAAGTACATTTATGATTATACGACAGAAGACTTTTGCTCATCCTACAAATAAGGTTTAAACTAGTACTAAAATGTGACAAATGTCTCTGGATTGACCAAATGTGTGGATGACTGAAACGGTTTGAGTTGGTACAGAGTGGTTTTTTATGTGTTAATTTTCACATTGCGTTATTGGCTTTAAATCAAATATAGAGTGCGTAATATTGGAAGGAGAAAAATACATGAGTACCATACCCAAAATAGTGATTCTTGGTGCGGGTTATGGCGGCATTCTTACCGCGCAGCGGCTGCAGAAAGAGTTGAACTACAATGAAGCGGACGTCACTCTAGTGAATCGGCATGATTATCACTACTTCACGACGCATCTGCATATGCCGGCAGCCGGGACGGACTCCATTGAACATACCCGAGTGGCCATATCCAAATTAATTGACGAATTTAAAATCGATCTTGTGAAATCGAATGTGCAGGAGATTCGTCTGGCCGACAAGAAGGTCGTGCTGCAGGACGGAACCCTTTCATATGATTATCTGGTGATCGCGCTGGGCGGCGAACCGGAATCCTTTGGCATCCCGGGCCTGACGGAATATGCAATGACGATCCGCAGCATCAATTCCGTGCGCTTGATTCGCCAGCATATCGAATATCAATTTGCCCTATATAAAATGGACGAAAGCCGGACTGACCGTTTGAACTTCGTTGTTGGCGGTGCGGGTTTCAGCGGCATTGAATTCGTTGCCGAGCTGGCTGACCGGATTCCGCAGCTGTGCAAGGAGTACGACGTTGATCCAAATCTTGTTAACGTGTACAACGTAGAAGCTGCACCAACAGTTCTGCCGGGCTTTGATCCGGAGTTGGTTGAATATGCGATGGACGTACTGAAGAAGAAGGGTGTACAGTTCAAGATTGGCGTAGCGATCAAGGAATGCACGCCGGATGGTGTTATTTTGGCCACGGGTGAGGAAATTAAGTCGCAAACCGTTATTTGGACCGGCGGGATCCGCGGGAACCGTCTCATTGAAGCGGCAGGTTTCGAGACCGCGCGCGGTCGCGTGAAGGTCGACGATTATTTGCGTGCACCTGGTCATGATCATGTCTTTATCATCGGGGACAATTCGCTGATGTTTAATCCGGAAGGGCGCCCATACCCGCCTACGGCCCAAATTGCCATGCAGCAAGGGGTTACCTGTGCGCAAAACGTGGTGGCGGCCATTCGCGGCAAAGAGCTTAAGAAATTTGTGTTCAGCAATAAAGGAACCGTAGCTTCGCTGGGTAAAGGGGAAGCGATCGCCAGCGCATTTGGGAAGAAATATAAAGGTTGGGTTGCAGCCCAATTGAAGAAGCTGGTGGATATGCGTTATCTGTTCATTATCGGCGGGATTCCGCTGGTGTTGAAGAAAGGAAGATTCTTCTAAGATGCGTCACTGCAGCGTACAGGTTCGAGGGCTGCTCACGCGGGATGAGCTGGATCGCTATAACGCCTTGATGGAAGTGGGATCTTACCTGGAATCGCAGCAGCGTTACGATTTGGCTTATACGGTGCAGAAGGAAGTGGACCTTCTGATCCAGCCAGCCATCGAACGGCTGAAGGAGAAGAGCCGGGAACGCGATCGGGCGACGGCGGAGTTCCTGAAGTCGATGGAGGCAGAGGCGGAAGCGGAAGATTAAAAGAATAGGAAAGGGTGTGTCGCACGAGGCGGCACACCCTACTTTTTTATCGATATGGAGTTACACTTTCAACATCTCGTCCAAACGCTCTGCATTCAGCAGATTGCCGACGTAAAAAGCACCAAACTCGCCAAAACGTGCGCTGACTTCGTCAAACCGCATTTCATACACCAGCTTCTTAAATTGCAGGGCATCGTCGGCGAATAGAGTTACGCCCCATTCCCAATCGTCGAGTCCTACGGAACCGGTAATGATCTGCTTCACTTTGCCGGCATAGCTGCGGCCGATCAGGCCATGGCTGCGCATCATTTCGCGGCGCTGTTCCATCGTCAGCATGTACCAGTTGTCGGAGAGTTCCCGCTTTTTGTTCATAGGATAGAAGCAGATATGGTTCGTCTTCGGGAGGATCGGCTGCAGACGGGCCATCACTTCTGGATTTGCCTTCGGGTCACCGCCGCCGGATGCGAGATAATTGCTAAGTTCTACAACGCTGACGTAGGAGTAGGCTTTGGTCGTATATTCAGCAAAAGTTGTTTTGTTAAAGGCCGTCTCCAAAGCGTTCAACTCTTCCAGGCTTTCGCGCAGGTGCATGAACACGAGGTCGGCTTTCTGTCCGACGATCGAATACACCGCAGTGCTGCCCGTTTTGGATTCCTCCATCAAATCCCATTCTTTCAGGAACGTATGCAGCTCCTCCAGAGCCCCGGCGCGTTCTTCATCATCTGCCGCTTTCCAGGCGGTCCAATCGATCGTGCGGAAATCGTGAAGCGCATACCAACCTTCTAAGGTTAGAGTAGCTTCGTTCATGTATAATCACTCCTAGATTCATTCTGATCCTCATTTACGAATTGCCAATACGTATCTTATTGTATCGCATGGAGCCTAAACGGAGCAAATCGATTCACTTATTTTTCATGTAAAGTTCATTGCTTCGTTACATAATATCTAGTAAACTTACTACTAGCTTGATGAAGTGTGATTTACTTTATAGTCAATGAAGATTCGAAAAAAAGTTTGGACGCTGCATACCTTCATTGACCGCTTCGTGATCGAAAGATGCCTTTTTGAATGACCTATAGAAGGGTGGGGGAAGAGTCGATGGGTTGGCTCATCGTACTGGTGCTGATGGTTCTCTTCTTCGTGATGATGTTCGGCATCGGTTTCATTTTGAATATGTTAATGAAAACAACCTGGTTTCCGGCGTACGTCTTTATCATCGTCATTTTGCCGGTTGTGGTCTATACGCTGTGGGACCATGAACAGAGCTTCGGGACCTATCTGGCATCGTTCCGGCTGGTCGATTATTTGACGGCATTCGCCGGGCTGTGCGGGGCGATCCTGAGCGGTTGGACGATTCGAAAGCTGCGGCTAGGCGGATACAAAATGTTTTAAAACAAAAGCGCGAGTGCCTCGGGATACCTCTGAGGTCTCGCGCTTTTTCTCTGTGTACATTTACTAGTTGTATCGTTATTCCTGCTGGGTTCGCTTCCATTTCTGATATTCAAGGAAATCCTTAAATTCCTTCTTGCTGACGCCCGAAGTCATCGCTTCCTGCACCAACTCCGACCATTCCGGATCAAGTAATTCCGGTGCGGGGCGGTCGCCGTACAATAGCAGGTTGATCGAGACGTTGAGAGCGTCGGCTATCTTCTGGATGAAGGAAATCGAGGGATTCGATTGAATATTACGCTCCACGTTGCTGAGGTAGGATTTTGCCACATCCGCCTTCTCCGCCAGCTCGGACAAGGAGTACCCTCGGTCTTGCCGTAGTTTCTGAATACGCTCGCCTATATGTTCTGCCATGTAGCCGTCGCCCTTCTATCAGAAAAATATTTTTTGATGTCATTATATCAGAATAAATGATATCGGACAAAGGTGTTAAGTCGGATGTTCAACGATGCATTTGTCCTTGTTCGGCTTGGTTTGATGCGTCAATTCTGGCTGGGGACTTCGCGTCCGACTGCAAATGATGCACTTCCGGTTTTTCATCTTCTAGTCTGGCGATCGCTTTCCACAGGACAACAACCGTATAAAGAAATAAGAGGAGTCCTGGGAGGATCAACAGGGTGACCTTCCCTGTTTTCGAATCGGCAAAACTTAAAATATAGCCCGCGTACGGTATGTTTAATCCGGTATATACGCCGGTTACATGCGCAGGGTGTACCAGTTTCACATCGGCAGCATTGTTATTATCGCCTTTTGTTCGATACAGCACCTGGCCGCTGTGTTCGTCCTGTGTCACCTCAACAATCCGGTGGGTTATCCGCTTGTTATCCCTGGACTGAAAGGTGATGACGTCGCTGACGTTAAAACGGGTCATATCTCCGCCCGGTTGAATGATCACGACGGAACCTCTTGGGATGACAGGGTCCATTGAGTCGGACAGAACTGTGCTTAGCTGATAACCATAGATGGTCGATTCGCTATCGAAAACCTTTGAGAGTACCACTGAGCCCGCCACGGTAAAGAAGGCCGCCGCCATTAGGAACGTCAGCGCGTTGCCTAACCATTTACGAATGCGCATGATATTCACCTACTTCCGAAGGAATCGCGTTCTCTTACGCCAACGTCGTCCTCCCCATCCTTCGGCTCGGACAGAATCGGCAGGTTTCATTTCCGTGTGATCCTCGCGTACGTTGGTGAATTCGCCAAAGCTTGTGTCAACCTGGCGGGTTCATAAGTGCAGAGTCGAGAAAATCAATTCGGATTACTTCCTGTTGTTCGCTATTAATTTCGTTATTGAGAACGGATGCTGTGATTCGAATATACCCGAAATGTTTAAGGATAGGAAAGGCGAAAATCCAGCAATTTGTTCTTAAACAGGAACAATTATCTTTCTTTTCCTGAGAATATCTAGTAATTTTCATCCGTTTTCACAGTTTGTGTTCTCTATAAGAAACAATGTTTAGCTCTCGATCAGTGTCGAATTTTGGCCCAATCTGACAAGAGGGTTCGGGATTAAACAAAATAAGCTATCTTTTTCGACGAAAACGGGTTGGTGAATTTACGTAGAATGACATACTTTTCAAATTTTAGACGCTATAATAATTAGCAAGATGCTTACTAACTAAGGAGATGCATTAGCTCAGAAGCACCAGATAAGGGTAAACCTGCTGAAAAGCAGGGGCGCAAAGTCTCAGATCTAAGGTAGGAATACTAAGATGGCTGGACTGCCTGGGACAAAACCAAATGATCTTAGGAGGAGATTGTTGTTGAAGAAATCCGCCCAGGTTATTTCTTATGACCCCGGCAACGTTGACCCGGAATGGGTGATTTTACTCGCCATGGCAAAAGAGGAGGGGGTCTCGATTGATGAAGTTCGGCGTTTTTTAGCCGGAGATCGCTCTTATTTAGAAGAGTGGCATTTACATAACAAATAGATGAAGAAGAAGAGAGGTCAAGGGCCGCCCTATCAGGGGGCGGTTCTTTTTTTGGGGTTATTCGACCGAGAACATAAGCCCTGGTGCAGCTCAGGAAGAAAAAGGGAGATTTTTGTAGGCTGGGGGCGATTCAGGACGACGTCTTTTATGCTAAAATAGAGGAAGTCTATTTGGACGTGATAGGGAAGGAGCGATGAAGCCGTGCGCATGAACAACATGCTGCATTTTACTGAAAATCACCGTTATTGCGTATATCGTGACTTCGGACTCAGTCCCGTCGATGGCAGAATGCTAGGTTTGATCTATCAACCGATGGTCGGGGCGTTCGCAATTTCGCTGTACCGATTGCTTGCGGAGCATGTTCCCCAGGAGCAGGTTGGATATTCGGAGGTGGAGCAGCAGCGGAAGCTGTTCCTGACCCTTGGCCTCGATCCAAGCGAGAAAGGGCGGAAGTTTCTGATTGAGCAGACATCCCGGTTGGAGGCGGTCGGGCTGCTTCAGACGAACCGGCTCTATGTTCCGGACAGCGATGATTATATTTACGAATATGAGCTTCAGGCCCCGCTGGCACCGGCGGAATTTTTCCGGACACAGCATCTGACTTTGCTGCTGCGAGATAAGATCGGGAAGTTCGCGGTGCTGTCTCTGCGGGAGCAGTTGTTCCGCGGAGAACCGGAGGCATGGTCAGGAGTTGGCCTGAATAAGGAAAATATTACGGTTCCGTTCTATGAGATCTTTGAGCTGAACACGCATTCGATAGATTATGAGCTGGAGCAGGCGATCGCCGAGACGTCGATCGCTAGGCAGCCGGGGCTCAAGCTGGCGCTGGAAGAGGATGCGATCAACTATGCGGACATCATCCTGCGTTTTCCGCGCGAGTCCCAGAACCGCTCCTTCGTTGAGGCGCTGCGCTTTGACCCGGAAGGGATGGGGGTGGTGAATTATGTGGCCCGCAAGTACGATTTAAGCGTCCAGGATATTTGCCGGCTGTTGGACGAGGACGGGGTCTTTGATCCAGGCGGCGGGATCCTGTTGGATGCGCTCCAGCACAGGGCCAACCTGCAGTTCCGCCAAGGCAAGCGCCGTCAGGAGGAACGCGAGGTGGCTTATGGCAAAATCGTCGCGTTGCGCGGTGAGGAGCCGCAGGCAGAAGACGATTCCGTTCAAGCGGGGGGCGTGGCGGAGGAGGTTGCGGTCCAGATGGAGTATTACGTGGACGTACCGCCGCAATTCCAAAGCAAATGCGATATTCATCAATATAATATGATGCTTCGCAATGAGCCGTATACCCGGTTGCTGAAGACGTTCTTCCCGGGATCGATTCCGGATAACTTGCTGGACATTTTCGAGAAAATCGATCTGAATTACAAGCTGCCCGGCGAAGTCATCAACGTACTGATCCATTATTTAATGTCCTTGCTCACCTCAGGCGGGGAGCAGCGGATCAATCGCAATTTCATCGATGCGATCGCCGCGAACATGCTGCTGAAGCAGATCAACACGTATGAGCAGGCCGTGCAATATATCCGCGACCAGTCGAAGGTGAAGGAGAAGGTCAAGGAGAAATCCAGCGGTGCCGCCTCCGGAGGAGGCCGGGCGCGAACTTATGGCAGCCGCGGAACGAAGCCTAAGCCGGAAATCCCAATTGTGGAGCGGACAGGCCAGGAGACGGCTGTATCGGAAGAAGAGTTAGCTGAACTGATTAAGATGGCGGAGCGTATGCAATCCGGCAAACATAAAAAGGAAGTCTGAGTCCGTTTTGGCTTGGGGGAGGAAGGTGACACAACCTATGGAATCACTGGGGGAACTGCTGACGCAGATGAAAAGCACGCAATTCAAACAACGCTCCGAGGAGCTGACCACACGTCTGATGAATGACCCGCTGGTGAAGGAACTCCGGGACCAACATCCGGAGCTGGGACAGGAGCAGCTAACTCGCGGGATGGCTAAGCTGTATCAATACATCAACGACAGCAAGCACTGCGCGAACTGCCCGGGCTTGGAGCAATGTCCCAACGATTTCCCTGGCCATTATACGAAGCTGACGGTCGAGCAGGTGGGCGGAAGCCCGCAGCTTGTGGATCGTCAGGTGCCATGCCCCAAGCAACTGCAATATGAGCGCGAATTGTCCGTTAAGAAACGGATTCATAGCTTCTATGTAGATGAACGGGCGCTGGAAGCCGGTTATGACGAAGTGGAAATTATGACGAAGGATGCCATGCGTGCTCCGGCGGTAGGACAAGTGTTCCGCTATATTAATGAAACGAAGGAATCTGGATTGCAGACGAAAGGGCTGTATCTGGAAGGGCCGTTTGGCACCGGCAAAACGTTCTTGATGTGCTATCTGCTGCACGAACTGGCGAAGGAAGGTTACTCTGGCGCCATCGTCTATATGCCGGAATTTGTGGAAGAGCTGAAGAGCATGCTGCAGGACAGCGACAAGCTGCGCGAAACGGTGGAAATGATGAAGCAGGTAGACCTGCTGATCTTTGACGATATCGGTGCGGAGAACCTGAATCCGTGGGTGCGCGACCATGTCATGGGCGCAATTTTGAATTATCGAATGAACCGGAAGCCCACGTTCTACACATCCAACTATTCCTTGGGTGCACTGGAGAAGCATTTGAGCTTTACGAGCAAGGACGGGGAAGAGCGGCATAAAGGCCAACGCTTAATGGATCGGATCGCTCCGTTCGTTACCGTGGTTCAGGTGAATGGGACGAATAAGCGCGGTCAAGCGTAATCATGGAACATCCGCGGACATAAGTTAAAGAGCCGAGCACCTCCCTTCGCGGGGGAGCACCCGGCTCTTTCGTTTAATTCGAGGTCTGGTTACCGCCTAGCTGGCGATAAATTTAATGATGACCATGCCGAAGAAAATCACGATCATGAACGTCAGCATGCCAAAAAAGCCGTTCATCAAATCAAACAGATCGTTGCGGGGTTCTTCGTTGATATGCTGCCGCGGATCGTTCGCATGCGTGTTAGCATCCATGGCGATGGGCCTCCTCAGGAAATTATCGTCTCGTCAATGAAATATGTCATAGACAATCCGTTTTCAGGTTATTCTTAGTATAACCAAACTTTTTTCGTTTTGTAAAGAAGGCGTTACCATACACTTTCTTTTTTTCAGTGTAGTATGGTATAATGTGTTCGGCAACAGCTTTTTGGGCTGACTGCTCCATTTTTTCGACTACCAGTTGTTTGCGCTTCAGCCATGAATGGGCTAGGCCGGGCAACCCAAATAAGGAGGAAATTATCATGGCTATCGTGAACGTATCCGATCAGTCCTTCAATGCGGAAATCGAAGGACAAGGTCCGGTTCTTGTTGATTTTTGGGCTCCATGGTGCGGCCCTTGCAAAATGATCGCTCCGATTTTGGAGGAGCTGGACGCAGAAGTGGGTGACTCCGTGAAGATCGCGAAGCTGAACGTGGATGACAATCCAGAAACAGCTTCCCGTTTCGGCGTGATGAGCATTCCTACGCTGATCCTGTTCAAAGACGGTCAACCGGTCGATAAAATCGTCGGATTGAACTCGAAGGACACGTTGAAGAACCTGATCGCTAAACATCAATAATCCAGACGATCAGGCGCGTCGCTTGACGCCTTGGATGACGCCTCCGGTTTGGGCCGGAGGCGTTTTCTGCGTTAACCTGGAGTGGAGAAAGGAGGAGGAAGCTTGGACACATCGGCTAATGAAACGTTAAGTTATGAGAAAGCGATGGAGCGAATCCAACATAAGCTGGCGCTGCTGCCCGATTCCCCGGGTTGTTATTTAATGAAGAACAAGGACGGTAAGATCATTTACGTCGGTAAAGCCAAAGTGCTGAAGAACCGGGTCCGTTCCTATTTTACAGGCAGCCATAACGGGAAAACCCAGCTGCTCGTATCCGAGATCCGCGACTTCGAATACATCGTGACCGCGAGCAATATGGAAGCACTGATCCTGGAATGTAACCTGATCAAAGAACATCATCCGCGTTATAATATCCTCCTGAAGGATGACAAGACGTTCCCCTACATCAAAATAACGAATGAACCGCATCCCCGGCTGGAAGTCACCCGGCGGGTGCTTAAAGATAAAGCGAAATATTTTGGCCCGTATCCTAACGCTTACGCGGCTCAGCAAACGAAGAAGCTGCTCGACCGCATGTACCCGCTGCGCAAATGCAACGTAATGCCTAAGGAAGTGTGCTTGTATTATCACATCGGCCAATGCTTGGCACCTTGCGTATATGAGGTCGAGAAGGAAACGTACGAGAAGATGACCCAGGAGATCATCTCGTTCCTGAGCGGCGGGCATGAGGAAATCAAGAAAGAGCTGGAGCGCAAAATGCACGAGGCAGCCGAAGCCCTGCAATTCGAGCGGGCTAAGGAGCTGCGCGACCAGATCATCAACATCGATGCGGTGATGGAGAAGCAGAAGATTACCGTGACCGATGCGAAGGACCGCGACGTGTTTGGGTACGCCGTAGACAAGGGCTGGATGTGCGTACAGATTCTGTACATGCGTCAGGGGAAAATGATCGAACGGCATGCGTCGGTCTTTCCGTTCTACGGTGACGCCTACGGCGACTTTATGTCTTATGTGACGCAGTATTACAGCGATAACCCGGCCTTGCCGCAGGAGATTCTGCTGCCGGAGAAGCCGGAAGAACAAGAGGAAGCCGGCGCGCTTGACGCTCCAACCGCCTTGCAGGAGTGGCTGGGCGTGAAGACGCTGGTGCCGCAGCGCGGCTTAAAGCGGCAGATGACCAAGATGGCCGAGGAGAACGCGCGCATCACGCTGGATGAGAAATTCCGGCTGATCGAACGGGATGAGGAACGCACTTCGAAGGCGGCCGAGAATCTCGGCAAGGCGATTGGCTTGGAGTCCGTGTCGCGGATTGAAGCGTTCGATAACTCCAACATTCAGGGGACGAATCCGGTCTCGGCCATGGTGGTGTTCATTGACGGTAAGCCGGCCAAGAAAGAATACCGTAAATATAAAGTAAAAACCGTCAAAGGACCGGACGATTACGAAACGATGCGTGAGGTCATTCGCCGCCGCTATGAACGGGTGTTGAAGGAGAACTTGCCGCTGCCCGATCTGATCGTGGTTGACGGAGGCAAAGGGCAGATCTCGGCAGCCACCGACGTGCTGGAGAACGAGCTGGGCTTGCACATCCCGGTGTGCGGCCTGGTGAAGGACGCCAAGCATAAAACCGCACAGCTGATGGCGTTTGATCCGCCGGAGCCGGTCTATTTGCCGCGTGACAGCCAGGAGTTCTACCTGCTGCAGCGGATTCAAGACGAGGTGCACCGCTTCGCCATTTCGTTCCACCGTGAACAGCGCGCCAAGTCGATGGTCGCCTCACGGCTGGACTCCATCCCTGGCATCGGCGAGAAACGCCGGAAGGCGCTGCTTAAACATTTTGGATCGTTGAAAAAAATAAAAGAGGCCTCCGTCGAAGACTTTCGGCCTCTTTCTATCGGGGATAAATTAGCCCGTCAAATTCTTAATGCCCTTCGGGACGAAGATCCGCCAGAGGAGTCGTAAAATACGGCTCCTCTTTTGGTTGCGGAGGCGGGGTCTTTCGTTCCTTGCTTGGCGGGTTAAACAAGTAAATCACATACGCCACGATCGCCGGCAAGGCGATATAGAACAACCCGGCGACGATATTCAGCGCTCCGCCCATAAACATCAAGCTTAGGGCCATCAGAATGCTGTCGAAGATGACATGCGAGAAGACAACGGTCGCGAAGCCGTAACGCAGAAACACGAAGCTGAACAGCAGTCCGATAAAGGTTAATTCGATTGGGCGCGAAATGACCGGATAAATCGGGTACAACGTGTGGCCAAACGCCCAGATCAAGGTCGACAACAGGCAAGCGATAAAGGTGCTGCGGAACATTTTCTTCAGCATCGGGATCCCGAAGAGGCGATACACCGCTTCTTCCCCGATCCCGGCCACCCAAGCCAGCAGCGGGAACAATACCGGATACACCATGTTGTACGGCGATTGCGTTGCATCGGTCGTGGACCAGGTATGAATCGTGTGCTCTAAAATGAAGAACACCACGGATTGAACGCCTAACAGGATCAATGCCCAGGCATACCCATCGCCCACGGAGGTCAGGATGGAACGGCCATACCCTTCTTCCCTTGATCTTGCCCAGAGGTTGATGCCGTTCTTCCGCCACAGTCCGTCGCCGCCGACTAACGAGAAGTACACGGAAGCGGCCAGGAACAAGGTCACCAGACCTTGGAAGAAGAGGCCAAAGACGAGTACACCGGCTTCAAGGCCGTCTTTTTGGAACACCGGAATCATGTTGATCGTTCCAATCGTGGATAACACGAAGTAAGCCGACGCCAGGAAAATTCCCCGCTTAAACGAGGTATGAACTCGCGTCAGCGCGCTGTAAACGATCGCCAGAATGGCCAGCACGAACGTCAACAGGGCATAACCCGCATAGGTAAGCCAGCTGGCGATTTTGGTCTGCCCGGCAACGTAGTCCAGATGTGCCTGAGGTACACTAAAATAGCTCTCCAACGAAGAAACCTTACCGTATTCGAAGCTAAGCTTGATTTCCGCCTGCGATTCACCTAAGGTGTAGCCTTGGATACGGTAGAGGAGGCCTACATCCCCTTCACCGGAGGCCAGCTCCAAATCGCTTGGTTGAAATCCGAAAGCGTTCAGGTAAGGCTGTGCCAGCTCCTCTTTCTCCGCTAGCGTGAGATCCCCTTCCCATGCCTTCATGGAATCGGTCGTTTCCGATCCTACATCCAGCATCATCTGCTTGGTGGCGTTGCTGGAGGAACTAATCTCCTCGAAGCCAACGACTTTCCCCGTAGTCATATGAACATCTACGGTCACGGCGCTTAACGCTTCAGTGGGATCCGTGTAACGGACACGAAATACGTCATAGGGAAATTGCTTGTCATACGTTTTTAAGTATGGGGCGAGCAGATCGGCTTTGGTTAAGTAACCAAACAGATCAGAACGTGTTTCGTATGTAATTAATGCTTTATCCTTCGCGGGATTCGGCAGGTCGATCCCAAGTACCGATTGGACAAATTCACTTGCACTGGCGGCTGCTTCTTGTTTGCTGATCACCTCATTTGATTGCTGCAACTGCAACGATTCTGAATCGGTGGTCGGGAACAGTTGAACGGCCACGAACACAATGAATCCGAGGGCGGCCAGCAGCCACAGATTTTTGGTCTTCATCCTGCGGCGGCCGTTTGACGTCAAAGGGGAATTCACTCGCAAAACTCCTTTGTGATTAAGTTGAAATCAATTCTGGGAAACGTACTCTTCTTATAATATGAGGTATGTTTTTCGCTCAAGTACGTCAAAGTAAAGATAACACAGCTATCCCCCCTGCGCCAGACGGAGGGCAAAATTGACGAGAAACGGCAAAAACTTCGGCAAGTCTACGCATCATTTAGATTGGAGGGGAAGTTGATCTGCACAATCCCTGATTTCGTCTTTTTCTGGTCTTTTTCTTGAAAATAGAGCTTTGTGGTGGGACGCAATAAGGGATATAATCCATTTGACGAAAAATGAATGAAAACAATTGAAAAGATTGGCCGAATTTCGTAATGAAAACGGGGGAACCGTACATTTTGGGGTGAATTTCCCGGAGCTTCAACTTCTTACATGGGAGGATGAAGCGTCCGCGAATAGGGCAACTGGGCATGTCCGAATCCGTCAGCTAACCTCGTAGGCTTGTGCATCAGGAACCAAACACCGAAAGGCATTGGATTTCCAGTGCTTTTTTCTTTTGTTCTTTTTTCAGGAAGACGATGAGGTGAACGCGTTGAATACGAAGAAAATAAACCTTTCTCCGCCGCAGGTATTAGTGATTGGGTTTGCCCTCATCATTTTGCTGGGAAGTCTGCTGCTTATGCTTCCGATCTCCGGGACGTCCGGGGCACCGACGCCATTTGTTGATGCATTGTTTACGGCAACTTCGGCAACTTGTGTAACGGGGCTGTTTGTAGTGGATACGGGAAGGTATTTTTCAACTTTTGGCCATATCGTCATCATCTTGCTCGTCCAAATCGGGGGGCTTGGCTTTATGACCATGGCTACCTTGTTCTCCCTCGTCCTGAAACGGAGAATCTCGCTGAAAGACCGTCTCTTGCTCCAGGAAGCGATGAACCAAAATTCAATGGAAGGCATCGTTCGCTTAATTCGCAAGGTGCTGGTGTATTCGCTGCTGATTGAGTCCGGTGCAGCGGTGTTCCTTACCCTCCGCTGGGCCTTTGATATGCCGTTTGGCCGGGCGCTGTATTTTGGGATTTGGCATTCGATTTCCATGTTTAATAATGCAGGATTTGATCTGTTTGGGGATTACCGCAGTTTAATCCCCTATGTGAACGATCCTTTGATTAACATTGTATCCATCTTACTTATCGTGTCCGGCAGTCTTGGTTTTATTGTCTTGTCCGATCTGGCGGAGTATCGCAAGCATCGCAAATTGTCGCTTCATTCCAAGGTTGTGCTGTCGATGACGGCGGTCCTGATTGCGATTGGTACGATCGTCATTTTCGTGTTCGAATTCACGAATCCACGCACGCTGGAGCCGCTTAGCTGGAGCGGCAAAATCTGGGCCTCTTTATTTCAATCGGTCACGCCGCGTTCGGGAGGGGTGGTCACCCTTGATACCGGTTCGCTGCGTCAGGCTACGCAATTCTTCATGATCATCCTGATGTTCATTGGGGCTTCGCCTGGCTCAACAGGGGGCGGGATCAAGACGACTACCTTTACGATTCTTATCGGTGCGGTGATCTCCATGATCCGTGGACGGACGGATTTGGTGTTATTCCGTTACCGGATTGCTGAGGAACGGATCTCTAAGGCGCTGACGATTACGATGATGGCGCTGTTCGTCATCGTTGCTGTAGCGATGGTATTGTCCACTACTGAAGATGCAAATTTCCTCTCTATCTTGTTTGAGACGACCTCCGCTTTTGGAACCGTTGGATTATCGATGGGCTTAACGGAGCGTCTGACGGATTTTGGAAAAGTAGTGATTAGTCTTACGATGTTTGCCGGACGGCTGGGGCCTTTGACGCTCGCCTATGCGATTGGTCCAAGGAAGGGGAAAGAGTTGTATCGCCATCCAGAAGGTAAAATCATTATAGGATAAGGGGAAAATGGGCAAAAATGAAAAAGCAGCAGTTTGTGGTCATCGGCTTGGGGCGCTTCGGCTCGAGTCTGGCCTTGGAATTGATGGAGTTAGGATATGAGGTTCTGGGCATCGACCGGAATGAAGAGATCGTGGAAGAACTTAGCGATCGGCTCACGCATACCGTTGTCGCTGATGCCACAGAAGAAGAGGTGCTGAAGTCGCTGGGGGTTCGCAATTTTGATTGCGGCATCGTGGCGATTGGCACCGATATTCAAATGAGCATCCTGGCGGCCATTCTCCTTAAAGACCTGGGTATTAAAACGGTAGTCGCCAAAGCGATCTCGCTTCTGCACGGCCGGGCTTTAGAGAAGCTGGGAGTGGATCGGGTGATCTATCCGGAACGCGACATGGGGATTCGCGTGGCCCATCAGCTGGTTACTCCCAATCTGCTGGATTACATTGAACTGTCGAAGGAATACAGTATCGTCGAGATGAACGTTCCGGCATGCCTTCACCAGAAGTGCCTGGCTGATATTAATCCGCGGACGCGTTTTGGCTGCAGCATCGTGGCGATTCACCGAGATGGCGGTGTCTTGGTAGCCCCTACTGCGATGGATCAGTTAAATGAAGGCGACATTATGGTTATCATTGGGGCTAAGAAAAATATTGAGCAGTTTGAAACGATCATCAATCCATCATAAAATGGGAAGAAGGCTTACTAGCAGGGAACGGGGAATAGTATGGAACAACAGGCCATTTGGGCTTTAATCATTTTTTTGCTGACTTACGCACTTATTATTTCTGAGAAAATTCATCGAACGGTGCTGGCCATGGCGGGTGCGGCGCTCATGGTGATGTTTGGCATCCTTGACCAGGAGAGCGCAGTCCATCATATTGATTTCAATACGCTGGGGCTGTTGATCGGGATGATGATCATCGTGAACACGACAGCCAAGACCGGCTTATTCACTTACATTGGCATATGGACGGCGAAGCTGGCCAAAGGCAATCCGATCACTTTGCTGTGGTTGCTGGCGTTGATCACCGCGATAGGTTCAGCCTTCTTGGATAATGTCACGACCATTATTTTGATGGTTCCGGTGGCCTTTAGCATTACGCGGAGGTTGCGGGTCAAGGCATTCCCTTACCTCTTCTCCATGATTCTTGCCACGAATATCGGCGGGACGGCGACTTTAATCGGAGACCCTCCGAACATTATGATTGGCAGCGCCGTGAAGGAATTAACCTTCGTCGCCTTTATGGAAAATTTAGCGCCGGTCGCGTTGATCATTCTAGCTGTGATTTTGCCGCTGGGGATCTTGATCTTCCGCAAAGAGTTGAAGAAGGGCTTTGCTCATCAGCAGAGCTTGATGGAGATCAGTCTAGAGGGCTTGATTACGGAGAAAAAGCTGCTCGTCAAGTGCTTGTTCGCATTGGGGTTGACGTTGCTCGGCTTTTTCCTTCATCAATACATCCATTTGGAGACGGCGACGATTGCGCTGGCGGGTGCTTTCCTGTTGCTGCTCATGACCGGCGAATACGTGATGGAACAAGCCTTCCGCTCGGTGGAATGGCCCACTATCTTCTTCTTCGTCGGTTTGTTCGTCTTAGTCGGCGGGTTGGTTGAAACGGGAATCATTACGAGAGTGGCCGAAGAGGTAATGCGGCTGACAGGAGGCGATCCGCTGACCACCTCGATGCTGATCCTCTGGCTGAGTGCGTTGGCGTCGGCGTTTATCGATAATATTCCACTCGTAGCAACGATGATCCCGATGATTCAAGACATGGGCGGAATGGGGATTCAGAACTTGGAGCCGCTATGGTGGAGCTTAGCGCTCGGCGCTTGTCTTGGTGGAAACGGGACATTAATCGGAGCCAGCGCCAATTTGATCGCTGCCGGGATGTCCGCCAAGGAAGGGGAACCGATCAGTTTTCTAAAATATATGAAATACGGCCTCCCGTTGATGATTGTTACCATTATAATCTCCAGTCTCTACGTGTACTTGCGATACTTCATATAAAATGGACAAGCTGCCGTTGATCCAGGTGTTCACCTGGAAGCGGCAGCTTTTTTTGGTGCTCGCCAAACCGTTGTTCGGGTGCGTGGTTCATGGTGGCGTTAGATCGGCAATTCTTTGACGAGGGTTTCGCGGATTTGCGCGATCCATTCCTTTGTTTCACTCGTCAGCTCCGATTTATCGCCGTATACGAGACAGGTTTCGCGGCGAGTCTGGGCCAGCTCGGGAATCGGCACCGTCAGCAGGCCGTTATCCCGCAGCAGCGGCATGCGCAAGTACGATTTAGGCAATAGCGCGGCCGCTTTGCAGATGGGCAGCAGGCGCACGATCGCTTCAAATGAATCGATCTCCATGCGGATATCAGGCAAGATGCTGTAGCGTCCAAACAGGTCGTCGATCAGCCGCCGATACCAGGTTCCTTTGGAAAAGACGATCATCGGCCGGCCGTTCAGATCGTCCATAATCAGACGGCGCTTCTGCCCGGCGGCGGCCAGCTCATGCCCTTTGGGCACGACCAGCTCGAGGTGGTCTTTGAACAGCGGCAGGCAATTCAAGCCCGTCTCGTTCACCAGGGAGGCCACGACGCCGAAATCGACTTTCTTCTCACGGACGTAGGAGACAATTTCATGGGTTTTGCCGGTGACGAGCTTCAGTTCGATATCCGGAAACTTCTCCATGAGCGCGGTCACGAGCGGCGGCAACGTGGTTTGGATCGTCGTCAGGCTGGCGCCCAACGTGACGATGCGGCGCTCCGCCGCCTTGAAGCGGGACACGGTCTGCAGGAAGTTTTGGTGGCGTTGCCGCTGTTCCAGCGCATATTGGTAAGCTTCCTGACCTACGCGGGTCAGCTCGAGTCTTTTCCCTTTGCGGTGAAACAGGGAGACCCCCCATTCCTCTTCTAATTTTGCAATTTTGCGCGATAGGGCAGGTTGGGACAGGTTTAACAGCTTGGATGCTTTATTCAAACTGGATTGCTCCACGACGGTGGTGAACACCAGTAACTCTTCCATCATGGGGAGAACCTCCTTTTTTCCGGGTGCAGGACAAGATTCGACAGGTTTGCTTATGTGAATTTGTTATAATGATTAATAAATATATTGCAATTCCATTATAAGATAAAAAGGAGTAACATGAAAAGTGACACAAGTTGTTCACAAGTAACTGGAAGTACAAAGGGGTTTTACCGACTGCGGTGTGGTATTTATCATATTCAACCTCCGCGCCCCCGTAAGGTCGAATCTTGAGTGAATTTGCGCAAGTTGAAACGGATGATGGAATGAGAAAGGGGTACACGCATTTATGAAAGGGTTTTATTCCAGAAAACTGCACTCGCTGCTGGGCGTCATTCCGCTGGGATTTTTCCTGCTGGAGCACATGATCACCAACTTTTCGGCGGTGGAAGGCGGAAGCGAAGGTTTTAGGGAAGCGGTTGCGTTCCTGAACAGCCTGCCGCTCGTCTTGGTTTTGGAGATTTTTGGGATCTGGCTGCCGTTGTTATATCACGGAGTTTATGGGCTTTATATTGCGTTCCAGGCGAAGCCGAACAATCGGCGGTTCCCAACCGAGCGCAACCTGCGTTATTTGTTGCAGCGGATTACCGGCGTTATCGCGTTTGTGTTCGTGATCTGGCACGTGGTGGAGACTCGTGTACAGGTGGCGCTGGGCAATGTGGAGCATGAGGAATTGGGCGGCTTGATGCATGAGATCGTCAGCAACCCGCTTTTCTTCACGTTGTATATCATTGGGGTTGTGTCGGCGGCGTTCCACTTTACGAACGGATTATGGTCGTTCCTCGTGAGCTGGGGCGTGACAGTCGGTCCGCGGTCGCAACGGGTGTCCTCTTATATTTGCATGGGCTTGTTCGCGATCGTTGCCGTGATGTTCGTGTGGTCGCTGGTCGCATTCCGCGGCGCGGAATTCCAGGCGGAAGGCACCGCTTTGCTGGAGACGGCAAAGGCTTGGTTGGCGTAGGTTTTTGTTCGTAAATGACTCGTTGAAAATAAAGCGGATGCTTCCGATGCAAGTTTTGTACGAAGCATTCCCTTGAAGCAACGCTCACAAAACTTTTAGGAGTTGAAAGCAAATGGCTAAACAAAGCTTAATCGTCGTTGGCGGCGGCTTGGCCGGTCTGATGGCTACGATTAAATCGGCCGAAGCAGGCGTGCCGGTACAGCTGTTTTCCCTTGTGCCGGTGAAACGTTCTCACTCGGTGTGCGCGCAAGGCGGCATTAACGGGGCCGTGAATACGAAAGGCGAAGGCGACTCGCCTTGGGAGCATTTTGACGATACCGTATACGGCGGGGACTTCTTGGCTAACCAACCGCCGGTTAAGGCGATGTGCGAAGCTGCACCTGGTATTATTCACTTGATGGACCGGATGGGCGTTATGTTTAACCGCACGCCGGAGGGGCTGTTGGATTTCCGCCGGTTCGGCGGTACGAAGCATCACCGTACGGCGTTTGCCGGGGCAACGACCGGACAACAGCTGCTGTACGCGCTGGATGAGCAGGTACGTCGTCATGAAGCAGCTGGCCTGGTCACGAAATATGAAAACTGGGAGTTCCTGTCCGTTGTTTTGGACGATGAAGGCGTCTGCCGCGGCATTACCGCACAAAATCTTCGCTCGATGGAAATCACTACGTTCCCGTCGGATGCGGTTATTTTGGCTACAGGCGGCCCGGGGATTATCTTCGGGAAAACGACGAACTCGGTCATCAACACAGGGACTGCGGCGAGTGCTGTGTACCAGCAAGGTGTTACGTACGCGAACGGTGAGTTCATTCAAATTCACCCGACAGCCATTCCGGGGGATGACAAGCTGCGTCTGATGTCCGAATCCGCACGTGGCGAAGGCGGACGGATCTGGACATACAAGGACGGCAAACCATGGTACTTCCTGGAGGAGAAATATCCGGCTTACGGTAACCTTGTACCGCGGGATATTGCGACACGGGAAATTTTCCATGTGTGCGTGGACCTGAAGCTGGGCATTAACGGCGAGAACATGGTGTATCTCGACCTGTCCCACAAAGATCCGAAAGAGCTGGACGTGAAACTCGGCGGGATTATTGAGATTTATGAGAAGTTCATGGGTGATGACCCGCGCAAGATTCCGATGAAAATTTTCCCGGCAGTCCATTACTCCATGGGCGGCATGTGGGTCGACTATAACCAAATGACCAACATTCCTGGTCTGTTTGCGGCAGGAGAATGTGAATACCAATATCACGGCGCGAACCGCCTTGGTGCGAACTCGCTGGTGTCGGCGATTTACGGCGGTATGGTGGCCGGACCGAAAGCGGTCGAATATCTTCGTGGCCTGAAGAAGTCGACTGAGGATCTGAATCCAAGCGTCTTCGAAAGCTACCGCAAAGCCCAAGAAGAGAAGTACGAAGGCATCCTGGCGATGGATGGCACCGAAAATGCTTATGTCATCCACAAAGAACTGGGTGAATGGATGACGGCGAACATGACTGTCGTTCGTCATAACGATCGTTTGGAAGCCACCATCAACAAAATCAAGGAACTCAAAGAACGTTACAAAAAGATCAACATCAACGATACGTCCCGCTGGAACAATACGGGAGCCGCGTTCACGCGTCAGCTGTGGAATATGCTGGAGCTGGCTGAAGCGATGACGAAGGGCGCGTTGCTTCGTAACGAAAGCCGGGGCGCGCATTATAAACCGGAGTTCCCGAACCGGAACGACGAAGAATTCTTGAAGACAACGATGGCGAAATGGACGCCGGACGGTCCGGAAATTTCGTACGAACCGGTCGACGTTTCCTTGATCCCGCCGCGGATTCGCGACTACTCGAAGGACAAATAGGAGGGGATACCCATGGCAATGGCGGAAACGGATGTAACGGCCAAACAACCAACGGCCAAAAAAGTCAAATTCATCATTACTCGCCAGGATGATCCGAACTCGAAGCCGTATACGGAAGAATTCGAGCTGGACTACCGCCCTGGAATGAACGTGATCAGCGCCTTGATGGAAATCCAGCGGAACCCGGTGAATAGCAAGGGCGAACATACCTCGCCAGTGTGCTGGGAGTCCAACTGTCTGGAGGAAGTGTGCGGCGCCTGCTCGATGGTGATCAATGGCAAACCGCGTCAGGCTTGTGCGGCACTGATCGACAATTTGGAACAGCCGATTCGCGTTGAACCGATGCGGACGTTCCCGGTCGTACGCGACCTGGTAATCGACCGCAGCCGGATGTTTAATGCGCTCAAGCGGGTCAAAGCGTGGATTCCGATCGACGGTACGTACGATCTGGGGCCAGGGCCGCGGATGCCGGAGAAGAAACGGCAATGGGCATATGAACTGTCCAAGTGCATGACCTGCGGCGTCTGCTTGGAAGCTTGTCCGAACGTCAACGAGAAGACGGACTTCATCGGCCCGGCAGCGATTTCCCAAGTGCGCTTGTTCAACGCACACCCAACTGGTGAAATGAACGCCGATGAGCGTCTGGAGGCGCTAATGGAACCCGGCGGCATCGAAGGTTGCGGCAACTCGCAAAACTGCGTCCGCGCCTGCCCGAAAGGTATCCCGCTGACCACCTCCATCGCCGAAATGAACAAAGCCACCACGAAGCATATGTTTAAGATGTGGTTTCAGCAGTAATCGAATCGAATAGATTCATACCGATAAAGTAACACCATCCATCCGAAAGAATCGGAGACAGACCCCGGGAGGGGCTGTCTCTTTTTTTTTTCGAGCTAGACAGAATAATGGAGGGGATCAGGGATGTACATTCATATTCATCGGATCGAATGTGATCAGATTTCCGTGAAATTGGAGGATTTCTCGAAAGGGGATGTCGGTAAGCTGCGTGCGATTGGGGGAGGAAGGTGGGATCCCAATGGGAAGTTCTGGCGTTTTCCTTGCACGGAGGAGAAAATCAGGCAATTTGCAGAGTACTTTCCAGAAGCGGAGATTCGAATGGACGGGCTAGCCGTGTCGCCAAAGCTATCCAGTGATGAAAAACTCATTCAGGCTCTTGATCAAAAGCTGCTCACCACGCTCAAGCTGAAGGGATACAGCCTCAAAACCAGCAAGGCCTACAGGGGGCATGTCCGGCGATATTTGCAGAACTTGGCTGATCATTTGAGGATGAAGAACCCAGGAGCCCTCAAGGATGAGAGAATGACGTCCGCGATCATCGACTCGTCCCGTACTCAACAGTATGCTCTGCAGCTCCTTGAGCAAGGGCACTCTCCTGCTTATGTGAACCAAGCCATTAGTGCTTTGCGTTTTCTGGCCGTCGAGGTTCTCAAGCAACCTTGCGAACAGATGAAATATATTCGACCGAAAAAAAGAAAAAAACTGCCCTATGTCCTATCGGAGCAGGAAGTACTCCGCGTTATCCAAGCGCCGACGAATCTGAAGCACCGTACGATGTTGTATCTGGCTTACGCCTCAGGCTTGCGTGTGAGCGAGGTCGTCCGGCTGAAAGTTACGGATATCGACCCCGAATGCGGCCTCCTTCGTGTCCGGCAAGGAAAAGGCAAAAAAGACAGGCACACCTTACTATCGCAAACGGCTTGGGACCTAATCAAAAAGTATGTGGAAGCGGAGCGACTTTCCAACTCGATGTGGTTGTTTCCGGGGCAGCATCCGGGGAGCCACTTACATGAACGTTCATTACAAAAGGTATTTCAGGAAGCCCTGAAAGCCTCCGGCATCCGGAAACAGGCAGGCATTCATGTCCTTCGGCACTCTTTCGCCACCCATTTGCTTGAGAACGGCACCGACCTCCGCTATATCCAGGAACTGCTGGGCCACGCCAATCCCTCCACCACCGAACGCTACACCCACGTCAGCACCAAGAATCTGAAACAGATTGAGAGTCCACTTGATCGGATATTACGTGATCAGCAGGGGAGATCGCAGACTACGGGAGGGGGATAAATTTCAACTTACAGAAATAAGAAATGGAGGTATAATTAAGGTTATACGATTAATTACGCAAATCCCCATCACAAGAAGATATTTGTGACGTGTAGAGATAGGGGAGTTATCGGAAATCAATGCAAGTTATAAAACGCCCAGATCGTTCATCATGAAGTTTAAAGAAATCTATCTTCTAGGTGGAGGAAATAAAATGAAAGTAAAAGCTTTATTGGTAGTGCTTATTATTGGATTAGTATTATTCACAATTTGGTATTTCACACCTAAAAACTATACTCAAACATTAAATGGTGTTTACTATCAATTAGGAAATGGAGAAGAGGCTCATGACATAGAGATCATCCTTGATGGTAAACTGCATCATCGTTTCAACGGGAAGATTACATTTAAAGGGACAGTTGAAATAAGAGGGACGAATGTACCCTCCATACCAGAGGATAAAACAGAAATAGTATTAGATTACCATGGTGAGAATCGTGCTCCAATATTCTCTGCATTTAGAGTAGTTGATTATAAAGGTAGAGTGGAACCTGACATTTACTACTACGGGCTTCTATATACCAATGATAAATTTAGTGAATTTACAATAGCTGTATTTAACGATGGAGATTCGGAGACATGGTCACCATCAAATGGGTTTATGATTACAGCACCAGCACGAGACAAACAAGTTGCAATTAAAATCTCTCAAAATTTAATGAAGAAGTTTGATATTACATTAAATCCTTAAATAAATGGATGTTTGAGTGGATTCAATGATGGCATTGACATCCGATAACACCATATTCACGCTTCGGGCCATTCGGCCCTCGGTCCGGCAGAAGTTAGAAGAGTATTCGGTGATGAAATTTCAGTAGCGAGGAAGCTTGATCAGCCGGACACATCCTACCACCTAACCGCATCGCGGCCGTCCCTTCGGGACTTAAGTTGGTGGGGCGTCGTGAATACAAGGACGTTATCTGCCATCGTCTAGTCGAAGAAGTGGGAAAGAATGAAAAGCTGAATAACACGAAGCAGATCAAAGGTATCTAGTTGCTGCTAGACTAAAAAGTAGACATGGAGAACCGAGAATCGGGTAAAATGAATCTATCCAAATTCGAGGTGCTACCATGACGAAAAAATACGATAAAGAATTTAAACTGCAAACGATTCAGATGATCCAGGAAGAAGGGAAAGCGGTGGCGCAGGTCGCCCGCGAACTGGGGATCAGCGACAACACCCTGTATCGTTGGATGGCGGAATACAAGAAAGACGGCGCACAGGCCTTTCCAGGCAGTGGGCAACTGAAAGCCGACGATAAAGCAATGAGAGATCTTCAGAAACGCCTTCGTGATCTGGAAGAGGAGAACGACATCTTAAAAAAGGCGATGCACTACTTCGCCAAAGACCGGCGCTGATCTATGCCTTCATCCACGATCATCGCTTCAAGTGCCGAGTCTCGAAGATGTGCGAAGCCTTTGAAGTATCCCGAAGCGGCTATTACAAATGGACCCAGCGAAAAGCCAGCAAACGTGAAAAGCGACGTCGCAAGCTGGAGCGGCGGATCCGTCGTATCTTTCTAGAATCCCGTCGATTATATGGAAGCCCCAAAGTAGCAAAAGAACTGCACAAGCAGGGCATACGAGTGTCCGAGAAAACAGTCGCTCGGATCATGAAGGAGCTGGGTTTACGTTCTCGCACGGTGAAGAAATACAAGGCCACAACCAACTCGAAGCACAACCTGCCTGTCCAAGAGAACGTGTTGAACCGCGAGTTTAATCCGTCCGCTCCAAACAAGGCCTGGGTGGCTGATATTACGTATATCCCGACCGATGAGGGTTGGCTATACCTGGCAAGCATCATGGACCTGTACAGTCGTAAAATCGTTGGATTTCACATGGATGAGCGAATGACGAAAGAACTCGTGTTAACGGCGCTGGACCGCGCCCACAGCCAGCAGCGACCGTGCGAAGAGGTTCTGCATCATTCGGATCGCGGCAGCCAGTACGCTTCTCATGACTACCAGGCGCGGCTGCGCACCTACAAGATGAAAGGCAGTATGAGCCGCAAAGGGAACTGCTACGATAATGCGTGTATTGAATCGTTCCACAGTGTGCTTAAGAAAGAACTTGTCTACTTGGAGAAGTTCAAAACACGCAAGCAAGCCAAGAAACGCATTTTTGAATATATTACCTGCTTCTACAATGGAAAACGAATCCATTCCGCGATTGGGTATTCTACGCCCAATGAGTGCGAACGTATGTACCGATCTGCCGCATAATTTTCTCGATTCTTTGTGTCTACTCTATTGACAGAGGTACAAGTTGACTACGAGAAGAGGGCTAAAGAAGTAAGCAGTAGCTAGGACTTGGTTCAGTAAGAGTCGTGAGTTAATAACGATGAAACATCATGAAGAGGATACATAGAAGTATATAAAAGAAATAAAGGCAGTAAAAAGAAATTGCAGTGAAGAACGACGGCAGATAACACAATGTTCCCGCAACGCGGCTGTAGCCGCAAGGTCCGCCCGAAGATATATGAAGTGGAATCATTACGGTGCTAATTCAGTAGCAAGGAAGGGAATTCAGGCGGACACGTCTGCAAGGCTAAGTGGCGGAGCCACCCGGCAACCTGATTCGCTGCGCTCGACGGGTCAGCGGCTTAAGCCTTTCGACGTCGGGAACACGATACGTTATCTGAAACCGGTGCGAGGCAAAATAAATGACACTTGTACTTTAAGTGCCATCAAGATTTTTATATATGTCACCGCGAGATCCTATCTTTACAACAATTATTATAAGTTCATTATCAATTACTGAATAAATCACACGAAAGGATCCAACACGAAGCCGAAAATGATTTTCCATACCTTGCATTCTTTTTATGTCGAGCTCTGGATGTCTTGGATTTTCAGAAAGAATTTTTAAGTGATCCAGAATGCGATTTCGAGTTGTGATATCCTGCTTTTGAAGATACTTAAAGGCATCCTTTAGGAACTTAATTTCGTAATTCATGTTCAACATCCTTAAGGCTAATTAATTCACCTCTTAAGTAAGCTTCATGAGCATCCTTTATGGCATCTAATTCATCTTGAGTTGTTGGTTCATCATCGAGAGGGATTTCTCTATTCACGGGAATATTGGCGAGGCGCTCCATCAATTCGGAAACCAACTCAAGATCTTTATCGGATAGTCGATCAAGCAACTCATAAAATCGTTCTTTATTTACAGCCATTTTGCCAACTCCTTTCAAGATCTAATTATAACCATTATAACATTAGATACACCTAAGGGAATGGAGTTAGTAACTCGAAGAAGGCACCGGCATCAGATAACACAGTATTCACGCATCGGGCATTCGCCCTCGGTCCGGCAGGAGTTAGAAGTGAAGTCGAAGAGGGGATTTCAGTTTCGGGGAAGCGGGATCAGGCGGACACACCTACGAGGCTAACTGCGCAAGCGCAGCCGGCCACTTCGTGGCCTTAAGCCTCTCGGCGTCGTGAACACAAGGACGTTAGGCGAAACTCCCCTTAATCTATAAAATGAAGGTGGATTCATTGAAGAAACTTATTGTAATAAACGGAACAATGGGAGTCGGAAAAACCACAGTTTGTCAAGGGTTATATAAGTCACTTGATAAAGCAGTATGGTTAGATGGTGATTGGTGTTGGATGATGAATCCTTGGAACTTTAATGAAGAAAACATACGGATGGTTAAGAATAATATTACATATTTACTCAGAAACTTCTTAACGAACTCTACATTCGAATATGTCATTTTTAACTGGGTTCTTCATAGAAAAGAGATCCTGGATGAATTACTTGTCCGTTTAGGTGATTTAGATTTTCAGCTTAAGAAGGTTACATTGTTGTGTTCTGAAACCGCATTACGACAAAGAATGATTCAGGACGGTAGATCAGAAGAACAAATTAATTTGAGCATCGAGCGGTTAAGTATGTACGAGAATATGGATACTAATATTATTGATACAAGTGAAATTGGCACAGAAGAGATTGTCCAAAGAATAAAAGAAATCATAAGTTGATCGTTGGTGTTGAGAAAAGGGGAGCATCACCTAATACAGAATTCACGCATCGGGCCATTTAGCCATCGGTCCGGCACGAAGGTTGCTAGTGACGCAGAAGTAGCAGGACCCTGGCGTGTCCTTAAGTCGGTGGGACGTCGTGAATACAATAACGCTAGCCGGAAGTTATGCTTGAATATAACTGGAAAGAACTGGAGGGAATTCATGAAGAAAATTCTCAGTGGAATATCATTCTTGTTTTTTGGATTAACTCTCTATATTACGGCACACATTCAAGCAGTAAATTATCTACCATTAGTTACATCGTGGAATACGGACAAGGGGAAGTATTGGAGTGCCTTAGATGAAACACATGGAATACAGCTAACTTATTTTGGAATCACATTTTGTGTGTTAGGGACAATTTTAATTTTGATTGGGTGTTTTGAAGATCAAATAAAGAAAATATTTAAAACCTCAAGCAGTAAGCAAGAAGAAACACGGAGATGATTTTGTGGGTAAGTACGGAGAAGCAGCAGTCAGATCTGTAGTTCTATTAAATACTGGCATAACCCATGACCCAGTGCTAGCATGGGAGACTATTACAAGAGAGATCTTTGGTGAAGGTACTTCTTCACAGAAGAAAGGTTGCCCCAAAGGTACTTTTTTAGGTATTTGCGAGTCTGGATTAGTAAATGGTGTGCCAGCTGGAACATATACTAGATCAAAATTAAATAAAGAATATGGACTAAGGGCTCTTACCCTTTTATCCCTTAATCCTGAATTGATCAATGATATGAAAACATTATGGTTTCAAACCTTAGGGGATAACCAGAAGAAACATAATCAGCAAATGGATGTTGTAATTTCTCTTTGGAAGAACGACTCAATAAATACGAGAAATTTGTGAGTGGTTCGGAGATGGCAATAACTTCGACACTTGTATTCACACCAGAGCATTCGCCCCTCGATCCCCCCGAATCATTTCGGGAATGCAGATTCATGCGGACAACGCTACGAACCTCATATTGAAGACGGATAGAGGATACTTCTCACTGATAGTATCAGGAGATTATGGGCGTGTAGACCTGGAAACGATCAAAGAAATAATAAAAGCTCAAGAAGTTAGATTCGCAAAACCCAAAGAAGTAGAAGAAGCCACAGGCAGTCGAATAGGAAGTGTATCATTAATAAATCCTACATCTGAAATACATTTGAAAGGAATAGACCACAATGACTCAGTACATTGTCAGTAATAACGAACTATTCATAAGAAAAACAGAACTTGAAGATTTAAATTATGTACTACAGGCAGAACAAGATCCGGAAAGTAAGAAGTTTATTTTGTCATGGTCCAGAGAACAACATGAGAGAGCGATCTCCAACGATGATTCTCTACATCTGATTGTAGAGGATACAAATAGAAGAAAAATAGGTTATGTAATCATTCAAGGGATGAAAAATCCGAATCGTTGTTATGAGATCGTTCGAATCAATTTGAGTGTGAGGAACCAAGGTTACGGTAAGAAAGTCATGAAATTGATATTAGATTATTTGTTTAATCAATTGAAAGCCCACAGAGTCTGGCTAGATGTGAAGGAAGGGAATCAGAGAGCCTTTCATGTATATCAATCGCTTGGATTTAAGGTGGAAGGCACTTTGCGTGAATGTATAAAGAAGGAAAGCCACTATGAATCATTAATAATAATGGGATTATTAAGAACCGAATATAGCTGACCAATCGAGGAAGCCAGAGACTTCATATAACACCGTATTCACGCATCCGGCATGGTGATGGTGCCTTAAGACGGTGGGACGTCGTGAATACAAAAACGTTATCTGAAACCAGCGAAAGGAAAAATAAATGAAGGCACATCTGTAGTTTTATGTGATAGAAAAGACTTCATGATCTGAATGTAGAAACAAAACTAGGAGGATCTTAAGTGGGATATATCATGGAGCTCCGAAAGTTGGTTGGCACAAGACCAATCATTCTGGTTGGCGTGACAGTTCTAGTTAAGAACGCTGAAGGACATGTATTACTTCAGAAGAGGACGGATAGTTATGACTGGGGAACCATCGGTGGCTCGCTGGAACTCGGAGAGTCCTTTGAAGAAGCGGCAAGACGTGAGCTTTTTGAAGAAGCAGGATTGAGAGCTGAAGAATTACTTTTTATAACTAATCTATCCGGAAAAGATTTCTACTATAAATACCCTCATGGAGATGAAGTTTATAATGCCATAGCTGTATTTGAGGCGATTAAGGTGCAAGGAATACCAACTATAAATGATGATGAAGGACTCGAATTAAAATATTTCTCACTTGAAGAACCGGTAGAAAACCTAAATCCCAATAGTTATATGATTCTAAAAAAATTAGGATATATAAGGAATTGGTAGAGACTAAATCTGAAAATTCCAATCTCGAACGTTATCAGCAAAAAACTCAGCGACCTCTCCCCGTCAGAATATTGGGAAGCGATCGCCGCTGAGCTTCGAACTTTTTTTATTGTCTACTACTTGCCGGGGTTGCCACCAGCACTTCTCGGTCTGACTCCTTTTTGGATCCGATGAAAAGCTGCACGATAATCATCGCTACGGTGACAGCGGCAAGTCCGACGAAGGCGAAAACAAAGCTGCTTGTCATATCTTGAATCCATCCAACCAAAATCGGTCCAAGCGCCCCAATTACATATCCCACCGATTGTGTCATGGCGGACCAAGAGCTTGCATCTTGTGCGTTCGAGGTTTCTTCAATCGGTAACATCAACGCGATAGGGAAGAGACCGCCGTTGCCGATGCCGAGCAGGATCGCAGCAAGCCATGGTGAACTAGAAAAGATGATAAGTAGTATCCCGGCTAAATTAGACAAAGCGCAGGCAATCATCCATAGCAGTCGGTTGGAAAAACGATGCATCAACATCGGAATCAAAAATGTTGCCGGAATTTGAACCAATGTAGAAAGTGTAAGCATGTTACCAGCATAAACCTTACTGTACCCCATATTTGAGACGGCTGGTGCAAGCCATGCTGTAACGGAGTAGAACGCGATAGCCATCATTCCGAAAAATAGGGTCAAAAGCCATGCTCTACTATTTCTCCAAGGCAGCCGCCCCGTGTTACTCTGAGAAGAGGTTTGAACAACATTTCGATCTGCGTGTCTTACTACAAATAACCACCAGGCTGGCAAAGCAATAGCGGCAAGGATTGCCCAAAAACCTAATGCGGATCGCCAAGAGCCATTAAAAGCATTTTGGAAGGGAACGGATAGTCCTGCGCTTAGGGCTGCTCCAATCACCATTGCTACGGAATAGACGCCGATCATGGAGCCGACCTGGTTGGGAAAATAACGTTTAACGAATCCAGACAAAAGCGGACCAGCAGATGCAATACCGATACCAGCGATGAGTGCTGTAATTAGCAGGAATGTATAAGAAGGCGTAAACCAACGGATCAAGGTAGCTCCTCCCACGAGCAATAGAGCTATCGATAAGATCCGTTCGATGCCATGTCGAAGCCCCAACTTAACAGCTATCGGGGAGAAGAGTCCCATACATAGAACCGGTATAGAGGTGAGAAGACTGGCAGAGGATGCGCTCATTCCGAGATCGTTCCGAATGGTCTCTAAAAGCGGCGAAACTGAGGAAATCACCGGCCTCAAGTTTAAAGATGCCAAAAATAGGGCTATTACTAAAAGTGTTGAACGTTTCATTTTTTCTCTCCTTACTCTCCTTACTTTCTTCCTAAATCCGTGATCATCATCCACCCTAATATCCTCTATGCTTACTTGGGATTATTCGAGTCGGCCGATTTGTTGCGCTTACGTGGGAGGGATGCATATTACCTTTCACAAAAAAATTGTAGTGATATTGGATTGGGGGGTTCGTCTGTATCACGGATTTAGGTTTTTGTATATGATGTTTTTCATATTTGCTAAGTTTAAAATATATAATTTGATTGATCAATATAATGATTTCTATTAAAATAATAAGAAAAACGAATGATTGTTTAGAGATGGGGCAACTATGGATCTTAGGCAATTAGAATACTTTGTCGCTGTATGCGAGGAACTGCATTTTACCAAAGCGGCGGAGAAATTAGGCATGTCGCAACCGACACTCAGTCAGCAGATACGTTCATTGGAAAATGAAGTAGGGACGCCGTTGTTTGATCGGATTGGCAAACGGATTGTACTTACGGAAGCAGGTAGACTGCTGTTAGATTATAGTATCCAGATGTTCAGGATTCGTAAAAATGCAGTGGACGCGATTGATGAACTCTGTAATCATCAGCGTGGAACACTGGTCATAGGAGCGATCCCCTCTGATCTCGATTACAGAATTACACAATTATTAATCGATTTTCACAAGGAATTTCCTCATATACGACTTACCGTCTTGACATCCGTCGAAGTCTTGAAGCAAGTGTTGGAGATGGAGGTAGACATTGGTATTGGGATCCTGCCTCTCCCAGATGAGCGGATTGTGAGCATTCCTTTATCCAGTGAGGAGTATGTGCTGGTCGTCCCGGGGAACCACGAATTGGCGGATCGAAGCTCGATCGATATAGAGGAGCTTCGCCATATTAGCACTGTGATGTACCCCAAGGGCACGCTTGGACGCGAGCTAGTCGATGATTGTTGCAGAAAGTTTGGCTTCAGTTTAGATCCTATTATTGAAACGACAACCCCTTTTTCGCTGATTCATTTAGTTAAAGCTAATATTGGCGCGACAATTCAACCTTTACCACTTATTTTATCTATGAATGATCCCGAGTTACGTACCATCAAAATCAAGAGGGGCCCAACTCGCACCATCGGTATTATTTATCGCGCTGACAGGTTTCTTAGCCATGCGGCGCAAACATTTATCAAGAAATTACAGGAAAATTTACAAGGGATAAATCCGATATGAAGGACCGTGTGGAGGGATACTCCGCACGGCTTTTTGCTTTAGTGGGGAAGATAACACAATTCTTTTAACCCTAGAGCAGATTTATGATTGATAATTTCATGTCTAAATGTATAATCATGGAAGGAGCTCAAACAACAATGACCCAGCCTAAGATATGAGCGATCTTTGGCTGGGGTGGCATACATCTACATTTTCTTTTTTATATGGGGGCTGTTCTATTTGGCTTTCTTATTGGAATGTTCAGTAAACCAGTAACGAGACATAATTATAACCATACCTGCCGCGTTTGTACCGTATAGGAGGCTAGATGAATTGAAGAAATTTGTAGCATTCATTTCTATAATACTGATCCTATGTAGTTGTTCTAACTCCACAATTATTTTTAAAGGCGAGAGTCAAAACTGGTCCTCCACTTATACGGTCAAACATGTAAACAGCGAGTTTCATCAAACGATCTTGAAAATAAAATACAAAGGAAAAAATCTAAAAGACATTAGTGGAATTAAATATTCGTATAAGGGTATTGGGGTAGGCGGTAGTGGAGAATTACCGGATTTGTCAGTTGATGGTGTAATAAGTGCACTATCAGGAGGAAATGGTGCAATTCCACCAAAAGATTCAGTAATTAAGGTCATGATCGAATGGAACAATCGAAAAGAGGAATTAGAACTTATTTCCAAGTAACCTCGACTTAATTGGGATTAGAGAATATCAAACGTATTATTATTGTCACGAATTAGACACAAATACCAGGCCTGATAATTGGTGTCTAACGGAGAAGGGTCGAACAAGGGTTAGGCAAGAAGAAGTTGAAAGACTAATATTAAACGGCAGTACAACGTTTCAGATCTGATATATTTAAAAGAAAGACATAACCTATAGGGAGATACATATGGATGTGAAGATACGCCTACTTGAAAATCACGAAGAAGTTCCCCTTGATCTATTACTGTTAGCTGATCCATCGCAAGAGATGATTGCGGAGTATTTGCAAAGAGGTCAGTGTTATGTGGGCTTGGACGAGAGAGAGCAGATTATTGCTGTCATTGTATTACTACCAACACGACCCGGAACATTGGAAATTGTAAACATCGCAGTGCGTGAAGCGTTTCAGGGAAGAGGGATCGGGAAGAAACTGATTCAGTTTGCAATGGACCAAGCAAGAGAGAAAAACGCCAAAACGATTGAAATCGGGACAGGAAACTCAAGTGTAGGACAGCTGCTGCTTTATCAAAAATGCGGATTCCGAATTACGGGGATTGATCGGGACTTTTTTATCAGACACTATCCTGAAAAAATTTATGAGAACGGAATTCAATGCAGGGATATGATCCGATTAAGTCTTGATTTATTTGAATAAGAAAGAAGGAGTTTATCATGATCCATCATGTTGAAATCAATGTATCCGACCTCCAAACAAGCAGAGCATTCTGGGATTGGATCTTTCAAGAGCTTGGATATTCGGTCTATCAAGATTGGGATCAGGGAGTGAGTTGGAGAAGTGGAGCTACCTATCTGGTCTTTGTACAAACGGAAGCAAACTACTTAGACATTCCCTATCATCGAAAAAGAGTGGGACTCAACCATCTCGCATTCCAAGCGAACTCCAAGGAACAGGTCGACAGGATGACGAAGCATCTTGAAGAACGTGGGGTACCTATTCTTTATAAAGACAGACATCCCTATGCCGGCGGACCGGGGCATTATGCAGTATTTTTTGAGGCCCCTGATCGAATCAAGGTCGAAATCGTTGCTCCTTGAATTCAGCGAAGGTTTGCTCCTGTTACCAGCAACCTTTTACAGTTTCGTTTCGTTACAAGGGTGTAGCAAAAATCAGCATCCGAGGTGCTAGAAAACAGGAGGATGGTTTCATGAATAAATCTGCAAGAAAGAAAACGGCAGCCTTGTATATCGCAGGAGCTGCAGTACTCGGATTCATTGGGATCTCGAACAGCCTGCCGACTGTATCTGCGGCACCGCCAGCAAAGACTGCAACAGCGACGGAATCTAAAGCTTCACAGTCCGTGAACAGCTTTTTAAATAGCTTTTATAAGCCGGCCCTTAAAGGCCAATTCCCGGAAGATGCGATTAAACCACTAAAGGCACCTACGCTTGGAAAAACCACACGTCAAGAGATCATTAAAGCTATTGGTGAGCCTGAGGAAGCGGGCACAGGGGCGAATGCCTTTGACTCATATCATGGTTCCATGGGACAACCTAGCCTTGCTTTCTCCTACAAATCGAAGAAGCTTCAAGAAATGCGTTACTTTGGCACGGGAGTCGAGCGTCAACAGAATCTCGGCAGCATTACTCAAAAAATTTTGATGAAGCAATGGGGAATGCCTAACTCGACTTCTACCTTTAAAACGGGTAAACTCACCCAGAAAAAATTAGTGTACATCCGCGGGGATTACCAGCTGGAATTTATTTTTGACAGCAGCACGGACCTGAATCACATTAATTTGACCTACAAAGATGCCAAGTAAAAAAGCAACATAATACACAAATACACGCCCCGGCCTAGAGCGATTCTTTAGGCCGGGGCGTTTCGCTATATTCGTTCATTTAAGGAGGAAAAACCATTCGGTGAAGGAACGCGGTGGCATGCTCACTTCTTCCGTTCTGCTTCCAACGATGAGCCTGTGATCCCTTATTGTCTAATAATCAGGATGTCTCTCGGAGGTCTTCCGGTACGTTGAATTTCAGCGATCTCTGCATTGGTCAGGTTGCGGCCAACGAGAACAAGTGAAGAAGTTACGTTGTTGAAGCCGAGGTTGCCCAGGTTGGCCACATTTTGACTGCCCCGGAATACCCGGATCGAACCTTGGAAGTTCGTTCCCGAGAACAATACCAGGGTGACGCGGTTGCTTTGCACAATATTTCTGAGCCGGAAGCTGGTAAGTGCATTATTAAATCTGAACGCTCCCAGATCGCGGACAGCGACCCCGCCACGTCTGAAGAGAATCCGGCGGCCTGTAAAATTTGCACCTGACCATAATGCAAGACGTACATCGCGGTTTGCCAAAATCTATCACTCCTTTTCATAGGGATGATATATTCTATTTCCGTTTCTATGAATCGGTGTGGACAAGAGAGCAGGGTACTCGTTGGATTATGGCTGGATTTCGTTCGAGACATAAGCAGAAACGAGACCCAGCAAGAGATGCAATCTTGATAGAGCGCAATATATTGCAACTGCGGCACCATAATTACCATGGGAACTGTAATTTTTACCCATTAAGATAGAAATCAAGATGTAAATGCTTTCTAGTATCGCTATCGAGGAGGATTAGAGATGGAAATGAGTGATGATGATGTTCAAACTCCTGATTGTTGACGATGAGTTATTGATGCGCATGGGGATCCGTTCGATGGTTGAATGGGAGCAGCAGGGATTCTGTCTCGCCGGAGAAGCATCAAATGGGAAAGAAGCGCTGGAGCTGGCAAGAAGCGTTCAGCCTGACTTAATCATTACAGATATCAAGATGCCTCTAATGGACGGTTTGCAGTTGATCCGCGAAGCCCAAAGGGTGGTTCCAGGCTGCAAATTCGTGATTCTAAGCTATTTTAATGAGTTTAGTTATGCGAAAGAAGCGATGCAACTGGGGGCTGTCGATTATCTGATCAAAAATGAGATTACGCCGGAGGGATTGGTTCAATTACTGGAGCGCATTCGGCAGAAGCTGTTGGCCGAGAGGGCTTCTTTCGGTAAAAGCGAACCGGCGGTAAGTTATTTGGAAAGCCTTTCGTATCTTAAAGAAAATCTGTTCAAAGACTGGATCAGCGGTCTGCTGGAGGTCAATGAAGCGATCATGAAAGCTGAACAGCTTCATGTCCGCGTTCGTTCCACCGAATTGCGGGTGATAAAATTTCGTCTGGACAATTTCGAAAGGGTGCGTAAGAAGTACGTTGAGAAAGACGAGAAGCTGCTGCGTTTTTCCATTCTTAATATTTTGGAAGAGATGATTCCAAGAAAGTGGGAGAAGGAGGTCGTCATTGAAAGCTCCTCCGATTATTTACTCATCATCAATACGGTTCAAAGTGAGTCCGAGCTTTCAGAGATCCATCATTTATGCAGGGGTATTCAACAAGCGATGAAGGATTTTATGAACGTCACGTTTTCTGTAGGTGTTAGTTCGATCATCCCAAGCTTAAAGTGCTTGAGAACGGCGTACCGCGAAGCGGATCAAGCCCTTCAAAGCCGATTTTTTTGGGGAACCGGTCAAATTTTAATTTATGAAACCCCTAAAATGAACCATGGATCAAAGAAAAGGTCTGGTTTACCGTTGGAGGAATGGAAATCGGAATTTCGAAATGCGTTAGAGAGTCGTAAGGAGGAGAAACTGGCAGACACGCTCCTAGAGATACGGCGAAATCTAGTTGCTGAGGAGGCAAGCGAGCGCGAAATCCGGGAGTTCTACATGGGATTAGCCGAGATCATCAGCACCGAAGGTTTCTCCAAGTGCACGTGTCGGCTGCCACAGGTGGAAATGCTGCCGTATGAAGCGGTGCTGACCGCAGAGAGTTGGGATGAGATCCACTGTATTGTACTGGAATATGCGAAGCAGTGCATCGCCACGGATTATCCGTTACCGGAGAGAAGCTATGCGGACCTGGCGGCTGATTTGATCCACCGAAATTATGCCGAAGAGATTTCGCTCATTAGCGTAGCCAATCAGATCAACGTCAATCCCTCGTATCTCAGTCGGGTCTTCAAGCAAGAAAAAGGTGAGAATTTCATTTCCTATTTGACCCGAGTGCGAATCGAACGCTCCAAATCGATGTTAGAGAATCGAAGATATAAAATATCGGAAGTAGCCGAGAAGGTCGGGTATCGCAATTATCCGTATTTCAGCAAAATTTTCAAGAAATTTGTTGGTATGAGTCCTGAGGAATATCGCGGATAATCCCACCGACTTTACTTGGAAAGGGGCTCTGTGTGAATCGATGAGAAAGCGCTTACCATTCGTTAGCATTAAATCGAAAATCGTGATTATCTGTCTAACGGTCATCATCGTGCCGATCTTAGCGATGACGGTCATCTCCTATTTCTCTTCCCAAAATCAATTGGAACGAAAGTATACGGAATTATTGATGGAAGTCGCCAAGCAGACGATTATCCGCATTGACGAGTATTTTAAGGAAATTGAGAAGATTTCGCTGGTAACGACTTTTGGAATGAACAACCCGGATCATCCCACAGAGAAAATTTACCCGATCCAAGAGTTTCTTCGAGACGACAGCGAACAGAACAAAAATGAAGTCTATGGCATGCTGATGAACTACATCATGATGAAAGATCAAGAAATCTCCATCTATGTATACAATCTAAACGGCGGGCAGGATCTGATTGTTGGTACCAATCAGCCTTATAACTACCGTTATCGTCCGACCCAAGAAGAGTGGTTTCAATCTTTTCAAGTTTCCACCAGTAAAATGATGATCCTTGATACTCACATCGACAGACAGACTCAAAACAACACCTTGGCCATCTCGCATGTTCGCAAGATCTTGGATACGGACAGCGGGACTCTGCTTGGCTTCATGGTCGTTAGTATTGATCTCGACGTCATTGAGATTGCCAGCAATCGGCTGCAAGAGTCGTTGCGGAAGCGATTCACCATTGTGGACGAATCGGACAACATCATATATAACAATGATTTTTCGTTAATTGGTCAGAAATTTTCAGAGACGATTCGGCCTAACCGGACGGATCATCTTATGGTCGCCAGCCGATTTGAACGTCAACGTTGGACGACCTATCTCTATATGCCGAAGAAAGAGCTCTCGGCGGAGGGAAATCTATTACGACACAACCTATACTTGCTGGCTACGCTGATGTTAATCTTCCTCGCGATCGTTTCCATTCTATTATCTACTGTGATTACACATCCCCTAAAAAAACTGATGAGAAATATCCTGCTGGTCGAGAAGGGGCAATTTGATCAGGTGCAAGAGATTCGTTCTCATGACGAAATCGGACATCTATCTACTCGGTTTCAAAGAATGTCGCATGAATTAAAACGGCTTGTCGAACGGATCCAACAAGAGGAGAAGGACAAGGCTACCGCCGAAATCCGCGCGTTGCAGTCCCAGATCAATCCTCATTTTCTATACAATACCTTGGGATCTGTGAAATGGATTGCCTCCATGCAGCAAGCGAACAAAATCGTGGAGATGACGGATGCGCTTATCGAGATGCTGTTTTATGCCGCCCGTTCCGAAGACGCATTGGTTACGGTTCGCCAGGAACTGGATAACCTGCGCAATTATATGATCATCCAGAAAGTACGCTACTACAACCGAATACGACTGGAAATCCAAGCGGACGAGGATACCCTCGATGAACGCATTCCAAAGCTGATTCTTCAGCCGTTGGTGGAGAATGCGATTTTCCACGGGTTGGCATGGAAAGAGGAGAGCGGTACGATCACGATCAACGTCGAGCGTTCGGGCAACGATATCTCGATCACCATTCAAGATAATGGCGTCGGTATGGACGATGAAACCCTCCATTCTCTTACCGATTCACTGGCCTATGCGGAGAAGGAGGAGGCCCAAAATATTGGACTTTATAATGTGATGCGGCGTCTTAAGCTTCATTATGGAGAGAATCATGGATTTGAGTTGAAGAGCAAGTGGGGGGAAGGCACCATCATCCGCATGGTTCTTCCGAATTTAACGTAAGATCTGGCCTCCATGACTGCGGGTTAGGCGGAATAACACTTTTTTTACTTTGCTTATATCATTTTTACTTCTTTCAAAATCTTTGAGTGGTTCTGCGCACAAGACGTAAAGAATCTAACATCAATAAGTCATTTTCGTTGATTTCTTGCGGCCTGACGCTTCTTCTACAATATAGGCGAAAGTATTCCATACTCATGAGGGGGGCAAGTATGAACAGAAAGCTAGTTTCCGTTTTATTATCCTTATCCTTTGTTCTTGTACTGGTATCGGCCTGCAGTAATTCTACAAATTCGAGTCAACCTGCTGTCAATGGAGAAGAACCTAAACAGGCAACAAATGAAAAAGGAGAAGTCGATTATGCGTTTGGCTCCTACGAAGAAACGGTCACCCTTCATACCGTTCGAGCCGAATATGCTTCTGCGCAATTTCCTGATGGCGATGATATGACCAAGAACATCTGGACGCGAGCGTATAAAGAGCGCTTCAATATTGACGTCGTAACGGATTGGGTAACCGACGAGTATGATACGAAATTAAATTTGGCGATATCCTCCAAGAAGCTTCCCGATGTGTTCCATGTCAATCCGACTCAATTGCAGCAATTGATTAAGGCGGATATGATCATGGATCTAACCGAAGTGTTCAATAAGTATGCCTCGGATCGTGTAAAAAGCTATATGGAAGCCGATCGCTCCAGTTATGAATCGGGAATGAAAGACGGCAAATTATACGGGATTCCTCAGATGCATTGGGGGATCATTGATCAGCCGGATTACATCTGGATTCGCAATGACTGGAAAGAAGAACTTGGTTTGCCGGACCCGAAGACGATCGACGACCTTAAGAATATCGCCCTTAAATTTAAAGAAGCCTATGGCGGATTCGGCATGGCCGTGGATCAGACGCTCGATTATTTGAATCTTCTGGCCGTCGGTTGGGGGGCTCACCCAGATATGTGGATCCCGGGCGAAGACGGGAAACTGGTATACGGAACGATTCAACCCGAGATGAAGAACGCCCTGGCCGATTGGGCGGAATGGTACAAACTGGGCATCATTGATCCGGAATTCGCCATTAAAGACTTTAGCGCTATGAACGCAGGTGTGGTGTCAGGCAAGGCAGGCATCCAACCTTATTATCAATGGTGGGGATATAACCCTGGTGTAGACGTCGTCACCAACTTGGGCAAAGAGGCGGTTTTTTATCCGTACAATATTCCAACCGTCGACGGGAAGCCAGCCACGCATTCCATTTTCTTTGCCAACGGAGTTTATACGGTAGTTAATAAGAACTGCAAAAATCCCGAAGCGGTTATCAAATTACTCAACTTCTACGCCTACATGCTGGATGAAGGAGCACAGAATGAGGATCCCGAAACCTTATCTGCCTTTTTGGATAATGATATTGCTCACGTTACCGGGGCATTCAAAATTATTAACCCGGAAACCGACTATACCCAGTTCGAGCATGTGAGTGAAGCGCTGAAAACCAACGACACGAGCAAATTCACGACAAGCGGGATGTGGCAGAAGTATAACAACAGCGTAGAGTTCAAGAAAAACGGAACTCCAGCGGCTACAGGTGATTATCTTCAACAAGGCAGCCCGAAGCCAGCGTACGGTCTTGCCAAGTCTATTCTTGACAACGAACAATATATCAAGACCGCGTTGTGGGGCGCTCCGCCTGAGGTGCTCGTCAAGTATGGATCGACCTTGGATGACATCCTCACGGAAGGCTTTACCAAAATTATCATGGGCGCAGAAAGCATTGATTATTTTGATAAGGTAGTTGAAAACTGGCGGACAGCCGGCGGTAACGAAGTAACTGAGGCCGTTAACGAAATGTACGGGCAATGAACGGAGGATCAAATCATGCTCAACAAATTATGGCGGCAGCGAGCCTTCCATCTCATGCTCATCCCGGGAGTGGTTCTGGTTTTTATTTTCAGCTATCTTCCCTTTTACGGATTAATTATTTCCTTTCAGGACTATAATCCTGGGCTAGGTTTCAACTCCCCCTGGGTCGGCATGGAGAATTTTCACCACGTCTTTCAACAGCCGAATTTTATAAGAACGATCTGGAATACCCTGTACATGTCCATCTTCAAAATTATCGGCGGCATTGTCGTCCCCGTCATCTTTGCATTGCTGCTGAATGAAGTAGCTCATACGTTTATTAAACGAACGTTTCAAACGTTGGTTTATTTGCCGAACTTCCTGTCGTGGGTGATCATGGCGGGTATCATGATTGACATTCTGAGCTCGGAAGGGATTGTCAATTCGTTTCTCGGCTTATTCGGGGTGGGCCCTATCTCTTTTCTAGGTAGTCCCGCCATCTTTCCTTGGACCATGATTGTGACGGATATCTGGAAGGGATTTGGGTTTGGAACCGTCGTTTATTTAGCGGCCTTAACAAGCATTGACCCTGGTTTGTACGAGGCTGCGGTCATGGATGGAGCGAGACGTTGGAAGCAAACGCTCTATATCACCTTGCCGTTGCTTGCGCCTACCATCGTGCTCATGTCCGTATTATCCCTGAGTAATGTACTGAACGCAGGGTTTGACCAGATATTTAACCTGTATTCCCCGGCTGTTTATGAATCCGGCGACATTATCGACACTTATGTATATCGCCTCGGAATCCAGCAAGCGCAATATTCCGTGGGAACCGCAGTAGGTTTATTTAAATCGGTTGTTTCCTGCGTGATGGTCGCCTTGTCCTATTTCTTGGCGGATCGGGTTGCAGGCTATCGAATCTTTTAGCGGGGAAAAGGAGGCTATTCGATGATATTAGACCGCAGTCCGGGACGTAGGCTGTTTCAAGCGGTAAACTACGTGATCCTCATATTAACATCGCTGCTTTGTATTCTGCCCTTCGTGAACCTGCTTGCCGTCTCTTTCAGCGGCAGTGCTGCTGTCTCGGCGGGGGAAGTCGCCTTTTGGCCGGTTGATTTCAATACAAAGGCTTATGCGTTTGCGATCAAAGGCGGGGAGTTTTTTCAAGCCTTATGGGTATCTGTCCAGCGCGTCCTATTAGGGACGCTTGTGAATCTTGTATTAATGGTGCTTACCGCTTACCCTCTGTCCAAATCCAAAGAGAAAGTAGCGGGGCGCGGGCTCTATATGGGATTTTTCGTGATCACCATGCTGTTTAACGGAGGGCTTATTCCGAATTATCTGATCGTTGTCAAAGCGGGGCTGATCGATTCCATTTGGTCTTTAATTCTGCCGGGGGCGCTTCCAGTTTTCAGCATGATTATATTAATGAACTTCATTCGGGGCTTGCCGGAAGAGATCGAGGAATCGGCCACTATCGATGGGGCGGGGCCTTTGCAAATTCTGATTCGAATTCTAATGCCAGTCTTAAAGCCGGCGCTGGCCACCGTCGGATTATTTAGCATCGTCGGTCATTGGAACTCTTGGTTCGACGGCATCATCTATATGAACGATACCGCCAATTACCCTCTGCAAAGCTATTTACAGACGCTGTTGCTGAATTTCGAGCAAATTATGCAGCGATCCAACAACGATTATACACAGCTCTTGGCGATGATGAATGTAAGAACGGGACGCGCCGCTCAACTCTTCCTGGGAGCACTTCCTATTTTGGCCGTTTATCCTTTCTTACAGAAATACTTTACGAGCGGCCTTGTCCTCGGCAGTGTGAAGGCATGATGAACAAGGGGGAGCGTTCGTCAATCTAGACAGTATCGACGAGGAATGGTCAAGAACCCCAGAGGCTCAGATGAAAGTCATCTAAGCCCTTGGGGTTCTTGTTATTTCTGTTTTTAATCGTTCAAACCATTCCAGGTTAACCAAGTGATGGGCTCGGGAGTTTTCGTTCATGAGGCGGAAGTAATCGAGAGTGCCCGGAATCTCCTGCGTACTGGACAGGTATTCATCCAAAAGTGCAATTCGGGATTTGGTCTGATCGATTTGCGACTGGATCAGCTCTAGCAGCTTGTCTTTGTCATATTCATCAGCAAACAGAAGCGCTCCATAAAATTGCAGGTTCACATACTCCGATTTGGTGCCGTATTGGACCATTAACTTTTCGAACTCTGCCCTTCCGGAGGGGGTGATTTTGTAGTTTCGCGTTTCGCGTCTGCTGGTTGTGGACTCTTGCTGGATCTGTTCAATCCAACCTTTCTCTTCAAGTTGCTGCAGATTGTAATAAAACGACCCCTTGGTGAAATTAACGATGTACTTGTAATGGCGTTGTTCCATGAGGGCTAGCAGCTCGTAGCCGTGAGCGCCGGGATTCTGGATCAGTAAGCCAAGGATCAGTAAGGGGATCAAGGCATCATCACCTTCGCCATCCTTGCTTCAAATTCCGCGTAGGTGATTTTACCCAATGCCAAATCCATGCTATGGAGGTAAATGAGTTCGTTTTTCGAATAATTACGCTCCACGTTCAGTGACTGCTCTTCTCCCGGAAGGGGCTCCAGGACATGACGTTTTTTCGAAAAAGCCTCAAAATACCGGTAGCCAAATTTACGCTGCGAAACCGCATCGATATGAATCCCATCCGGATTCGCGGTTAATTCCGCTGCCGTTACAAAATAACAATTTGGATGCGTGTTGGCATAACGCTGTAATTGCTCATTAACTTGTTGATATTCCGTCGCGTGCTGTCCAAAACCGGTTTTTCCTAAGAAATCCCCAAGCCCGCCAAGGATCAGCGGCACTTCATCATCCAGATTTAACTCGTTTCTCAAGGTCTCGATGATCAAGGCGAATTTCTCGTAGTAGGTTTCATGAAGTGAACCATAACTATCACTTTCTCCCTGATGCCAAAGAATCCCGCAGATTTGACTGGACTGCTGAGCGAAGCGGGCTTCGGATAAGGCATGCTGAAACAGGGTACCTTCCGGATGCCAATCCTTTAAGGAGCTGCCTCCTTCCGCACAAGGAATCAACCCGATTTCCTCATCGGGATGTGCCTTTGACCAGGCATCAGCAAAGGATGCCGCCAAGCTAACGCCAGAGACCGGACGGTCGTAATTGATCGGCTCCGTCATCATCTGCCACTGCCCGTTGCGCAGCATTTTGATTTTCTCATTATAGATCGGATCGACTTCATGCAAAAATCCACGACCCGCCATATTCGACTGACCTAACATTAAAAATGACTTGATCATCAGCTTAACTCCTTTATCTCGATTCAATAGTCTAATTAGACTATTGTTAGCTTATAACAGACTTGGGCAATAGTCAAATGAATGTGGGATGATGAAGGTCTGTTCTGCAATATGCAGGGGCGGTTCTTGTGTTTATAAGGCATTATGCAGGTATGGATCTCCCCGGCGGCGAATATAGCCTTAAATATCCATACAAGCCATTAAGCGAAGGAGGCGTCCCATGCACGAAGAGCAGAGAAAGAGATCCGGAAATCCCGTATTTCCAGGCTGGTATGCGGACCCGGAAGCGAGGATTTTTCAGGATCGATATTGGATTTACCCGACGTACTCGGCCCCTTATGATGAACAGACATTTTTTGATGCATTCTACTCTACGGATTTGACGGAGTGGACGAAGGTGGAGCGCATCCTGACGATGGACGACATCGCTTGGGCGCGGCGAGCGTTATGGGCCCCATCGCCGATCGAGCGAAATGGTAAGTTCTACTACTACTTTGCGGCGAATGATATCCAAAGCGACGAGGAGCTGGGCGGCATCGGCGTGGCAGTGGCTGATCGGCCAGAAGGGCCGTACCGGGATGCGCTGGGCAAGCCGTTAATTGATCGGTTTCATTTTGGAGCGCAGCCGATTGATCCTCATGTTTTTCTCGATGATGACAGAAGCGCTTACCTCTACTATGGGGGCTGGGGACATTGCAATGTGGCAAAGCTGACCGAGGATATGGTTCATCTGGACACATTCGAGGATGGAACCACGTTCAAGGAGATCACTCCGGACCATTATGTTGAAGGGCCTTGCATGTTTAAGCGTAACGGCATTTATTATTTCATGTGGGCGGAAGGGGGATGGACCGGACCGGATTATTCCGTGGCCTATGCCATGTCCGATTCACCGATTGGGCCGTTCAAGCGCGTAGGCAAGATTCTGCAGCAGGATCCAGCCATCGCCACCGGTGCCGGGCATCATGGATTTCTGCAAATTCCGGGCAGCGACGAGTGGTACATCGTTTACCATCGTAGGCCGCTTAATGAAACCAATGCGAATCATCGCGTAGTTTGCATGGATCGCATGTTGTTTGACGAGGAAGGGCGAATCCAGCCAGTGCAAATGACTCATGAAGGCGTTACGGCCAGACCGTTGCAGCGGGCGGAAGGATGACGAACAACTTTATGGATCTAACGTATTTGCAAAAAGGCAATGAACGACAACGCCAAGCTTACTATGAAACGCTGCTAACGCTGTATAAGTGGGAGGATGCACGGCTGCGCCATTTTATCGCAGAGAGGATGGAAATGACGTGATCAGTAAACAGAACGCAGAGCATTATGTGTGGGGCGGAAATTGCGACGGTTGGCGGCTGGTGGATCGGGAGGAGTGCAGCATTATCCATGAGAAAATGCCCCCGGACAGCCAGGAAGTCCGGCATTTTCACGAAAAGGCGGAGCAGTTTTTCTTCGTCCTGTCCGGTTGTCTGCATCTCGAATTGGACGGAATCCAATACGAGCTTCATCCGCATGAAGGGCTTGAGATCCCGCCGAATATGCCGCATCAGGCCATGAACCGATCCGCTGATTCGGTGGAATTCCTTGTTATATCCCGCCCAAATACACGGGGGGACCGAGTGCTGGCTTAAATCCACTGGAAGGATGCAGATAAAAGAAGAGGAGAACAGAAATGTACAGCCCCGGCTCGACCGGAGAATCCTGTATTTGATCGAACAAATGCTGCAAGAGCCAACGGCCGAGCGGATCGAAGCTTTTTACCATTCGGTCCGCACGTTTGCCGATTGGGGCGAGGACGACCGAAGCTGGCCGTCGCGTTTTATGGAAGACAGCGAAATAAACTGGTTAACCGGCTTAATTCCGGTAGGGGATATCTAGCGGTTCTGTTGCCGCGAACGGTTTATTTTACGCCTGCCGCAATCTCCTTCAGCCGTTCTTGAACCGCCCCGGTACATACGCCGCCATGATAGGTGATCACGGTTTCCACATCCAAGGCAGCCAATTTCTTGACCGATCTCAGGGCCTGGGGGTAATTCTGCGTGAAATTCGGTACGGGCGGCTGTACCTGGCCCTCGCTAGAGACGACTGCGTCTCCGCTGATTAACGTTTTACTGGAAGGATGATACAAGCTAATATGGTCAGGCGTGTGTCCTGGGGTGTACACGACTCGTAATCCTCCGCCAAATGGCAAATCGTCCCCGTCGTGAAGCGCCGTATTGACTTTCACCGACTCGGCGTAAGCACCGCCCTTAATCAGCGGGATTTCACCAGCCAGATACGGAATCCCCTCCTCGTGGGCCAACACTTCCAACTTCCCTTCCTTCGCCCGGATCAGCTCCGGCAGGCTGCCGATATGGTCGCGGTCTTGATGTGTAATGATCACATGGGTCAGCTGATCTAAGGAGAATCCTGCTTGCTCCAACCCTTCGCGAATCACATCCAATTGCCCGGGAACCCCGGTGTCAACAAGGACGAGATGATCGGTACCCCATAATAACGCCGCATGGACAGCCATCTGGTTCCCATTTTGCAACTTCAGGTTGAGCGGCAACGGCAGAATGCCGGATTCTTTAGAATGTTCCATTTTCGTCCCCTCCTCGACATTTAAACATAGTTTAACCTGCGCCAAAATCGTAGCAGAGAATAGCCCAAAGGACAAGTCCTAAGCTTTAATCGTATGGAATAGGTTATCGACAATGTCAGCTTGATCAGGTATAAATGAATCAATAAGAAAGTGAAAGTGGCAGTTTAATTCCTGATCAGGAGGCGAACCAGACATGGACCCTAGATATCCGATAGGCGAGTATGCCTTCACAGGCGAGATTACGGCGGCACAGCGGGATCAATGGATACGTGAAATCGAGACGCTGCCGACGCGATTAAGGCAGGCGGTGGCCGGATTAAGTGAAGATCAGCTGAACCTTCCTTACCGCGAGGGCGGCTGGACGCTGCGGCAGGTTGTGCACCATCTGGCTGACAGCCATATCAATGCCTACACCCGGTTTAAACTGGCGCTAACTGAAGAGACCCCAACGATTCGGCCTTATCACGAAGACCGTTGGGCGAAGCTGCCCGACTACGAGGGAGACATCGAAGCTTCACTGCTTCTGTTGGAAGCGCTGCATCGTCGCTGGACCCACCTGTTGAGATCGCTGAGCGAGGAAGATTTTGAGCGTTCGTTCCACCATCCCGAATCGGGGAAAACGACGAGCTTGGCCTACAACCTCGGAAACTACGCTTGGCACGGGAATCATCATCTTGCTCATATTACGGCGTTAAGAACGCGGCTGGATCTTTAGTTCCATCCTTCTCTTTTGCAGACAGCCTGAAAGTCCTAATAAGGACGGCAGGCTGTTTTTTGTTTGCATCGAAATTGGAAAAGAACTTTAATTTCCGCTATAAATCGGCATTTTGAGTTATAGAAAGAAAGCGCTGTCTATTTTAACATGGGGTTCGTAATCGAACTTATCGATGAAAGGATGGATGATTCGTGAAGGCTGGTACGGGGAAGAGGTCGAGGTGGAGTGCAATGCTCCGATATGTACTGATTGCGATATTGGCTTGTTCGCTGACAGGTGGCGCGCAGATCGCCCCAAAACAGGCGGCCGCTGAAGGAGGAAGCACGCAAGCAACGGAGGCGGTTTATACGTTTGAGGCGGAGGCGGCGGCAAATACCTACTCCGGCAAAGCCGGTCCGGTTCCTTGCGACACCTGCTCCGGCGGGGCAAAAGTAGGCAACCTTTACCAAGGCTCGGCAATGCAGTTTAACGGGGTGAATGTAACGGAGGCAGGCGTTTATAAGCTAAGCTTGTCCTATATTTCCGGGGATCCCCGTTCGTTTATGGTCAGCGTAAATGGCGGAGAGCGGGAGCGCTTCTCGCCGCCGGCGACGAAGGATTGGAATACGGTGGGCGTATTCGACTTCGAGGTCCGTTTACAGGCGGGTGATAATACGTTGTCTTTTGACGATGACGGCGGATATGCTCCGGATTTGGACAAAATCAGCTTGACCTTCGTCTCGTCCTCGGAGCCGGGAACCGATCCGGGGAACGGTGAAGATCTGGAGCTTGGTGCGCCGCTCAGCACGGTGAAATACGGGCCGATTGCCGTAACCCGGCACGCGAAAGGGATGAGCGTAACCAGCGGCAGTCTGAAGCTGCTCTATAATACGGAAAATGGGCTCTCGGCGTACAGCTGGAAAAATCGCGGTGAAGAGGCCAAGATCCAAGGGGCGTACAGCTCCATACAGTTGGACCAGTACTTAACCAGCAAGGATTACGCCAAGCATGAGTTCAAGCTGGAAGAGGTGGAGCGGTTCCACGACCGGGGCGGCAAAGGGATCAAGGTCACGGTGAACAACAGGCAGGAAGGTCTGCCGACCCTGAAGCAAATCTACTATATCTATGAGCAGAAGGATTACTTGCTCACTCAAGTTATTGCCGAGCAAGATACGCCGCTCGCAACGAACTATATTGCCCCGCTGATTGTAGATCACCGCGGCGGAGTGGATATCGGCCAATATGGCGACAACCGGGTGCTGGTAGCTCCCTTTGATAACGATGCATGGTCGCGGTATTTGTCCAAGACGATCAACACGGATCTCAACAATCAAAATTATGAAAGCTCGGAACTGACGGCCATTTTCGATAACGACAGCCGTCGCGGCTTTGTGGTGGGTTCGGTTAGCCATGATACGTGGAAAACCGGCATTTATTGGAGCGGATCCAATGACCGTCTGAACAAGCTGAACGTATATGGCGGCTTCACTTCTCTTGCTTCCACGCACGATTCGCTGCCGCATGCCAAGGTCAGCGGGACGACGATTGCTTCTCCGAAGGTGTTTGTTGGATTTTTTACCGACTATCAGGACGGTTTGGAAACCTATGGTCAGGCAAATGCAGTGGAAGCCCCGCCGCTGGCTTTTGGTCCCGGTGTTCCGCAAGGGGTTCCGGTGGGCTGGAACAGCTGGGGAGCTGTCGGCAGCAAATTAAGCTACGATCAAGTGATCGAAACCTCCAATTACTTTAAGGAGAAGCTGCAAGGAGAGTCGTTTAATAACGAAGGTCAGCTGTATATTAACCTCGACTCGTACTGGGATAATATGAACGATGAGCAACTGGGGCAGCTGGTGGATTATATTAAGGCGAACGGTCAAAAAGCAGGCATCTATTACGGCCCGTTCGTCTACTGGGGCGATAATTTGAACCAGACTGTGGAAGGCACGGACGGAAAATATACCTATGGCGATATCGTCCTTCGCGATGCGCAAGGGAATCCGCTGCCGAAGATAGACGGCGCCTATGCCGTCGATCCGACCCATCCAGGGACGAAGCAGCGTATCGACTATTATATGAATCGCTTTAAGGAGCATGGCTTCGAGTATATTAAGCTGGATTTTCTGAGCCATGGCGCATTGGAAGGCCAACACTTTAACCCGCAAGTTTTTACCGGCATTCAGGCTTATAACGAAGGAATGGCTTACATCGTGGATGCGCTGGACGGCTCGATGTTCATCAGCGCGTCGATCGCGCCGCTGTTCCCCAGCCAATACGCGCACAGCCGGCGGATCTCCTGCGATGTTGACGGTTCGCTGGGCAGTACGGAATACCAGTTAAACAACCTGACCTACGGCTGGTGGCAAAACGGAACCATCTACCGCTACACGGATCCGGACTATATGACGTTGGAGAAGGGCGGCTCGCTGCTTGGAGCGCAAACCCGAGTGAACGCAGCGGCGATTTCCGGTACTGTGTTCCTCAACTCGGATGATGCGGCGAATCAGACGGCCCGGGAATATATGGAGCAACTGCTGGTGAACCCGGCGGTGAATGCGGTGGCGAAGAAAGGGCTAGCATTCCGGCCGATGGAGGGCAACACCGGAACGGCAGCGGCGGACGCTTACATCTTAAAAGACGGCGGGGGATATTATCTCGCGATCTTCAATTTCACGAACGAGCCGGTGGAACGGACGATCTCCTTCGAGCGGGCTGCCATGGACAACAAAGGGAAGTCCGGCTTCCGCGTGACGGATCTGTGGACTGGTGAAGAATGGCGTGAGAAAACGGAGCTGCACGTCACACTGCAAGGGGCCGAGTCGAAATTGCTTCAGCTTGTTCCTGTTGCGGGGGGCGGAAAAAAATAAACAAAAAAAGGAGCCGTGAATCTCGGCTCCTTTTTAATTTGTTACAGCACCCAAGCGCCCACAATCCCGGCAACGATGCCAAGGATGACCACTGAGACGAACAAGAATCCCAACACCTTGCGCGGGAACGAACGCGACACCATCAGCAGAGACGGCAGGCTGACAGCCGGCAGCGTGATGAGCAGGGCTGAAGCTGGGCCTGCGCCAAGCCCAAGCGCGGTGAACGATTGAATAATCGGAATTTCCGCAGCCGTCGGAATGACGAACAACGTGCCGACGAGGGCAAACAACAGGATGGCCAGAATGCCACTGCCCAACTCAACGGGGAACAAGACGCCTTGGAAGGCTCCCAGCAGCAAGACGGACAACAGATACGCCGGTACAACGTTCAGGATCATCATCCCGAGGCTCTTCAACCAGCGAAGAGCGAACGGCCCCTCGTTCTTCTGTTCGGCTGCCGCTTCCGCCTTTTCCAGCTCTGCTGGCGCGGGAACCTGCTGGCCTTTCGCCAGACGGTTGGCGAGGTAACTTACCCCAAACGTCAGCACGATGCCAAACACGAGGCGGAGCAAAGTAAATTTCCAGGACAAGACAAAGGTCATGAAGATCAATGTCGCCGGATTCAGTACCGGATTACCCAGCCAGAAGGCCAGGCTGGCGCCGACGGATACATTACGTTTCCGCAGGCCGGCGGCGATAGGGGCGGCACAGCAGGTGCACATCATCCCCGGCAAGGAGACGATACCGCCCAGAAACGTGCTCTTAAACCGGCTGCTGCCGAGCACTTTATATAGCCATTGAGCCGGCAGGAGTACCTGGACAAGCGATCCTAGTAAAATCCCGAGGACGGCGGCCTTCCAGACCGATTTGAAATAGGCGGCTGCATAATCGACCGCGGCACTCCATGAAATGGGACCGGAAGCATCTGATCCAAGGATCGAAGAGCCAATCGAATGCTCGGTGGCGGCTTTGAACGCTTTTCCATAATAAGGCCACCACTTGACATAACTTAGGCCAGCGATGGCTATGATGAGAAACAGAACGACAAATATCGCCGTTTTGCGTTTATCCAAACCGCGTGGTTGCTGTTGCGGATAGTTGCCGCTTGATGATGAAACCATAGACTTCATTTCCCTTCACATATGATTCAAAATTTGAACTAAGACACGAAATATAGTATACCATACGATGGCAAGTGAACTACATTGAATCTGCTGGTAAGCGAGAAGCGGGACGGTTGCCATTTGTAATTCAACGGAGTACGCTTAAATAAGCATAAGCTAGAAAATCCTATATCGATACGTAGGGAAGGATTGTGATCCGTCATGTCTACTGTTGAACCTATAAAATTAACATCCTTGTCCAGCAAAGGAGGCTGCGGCTGCAAAATCGGCCCGGCAGACCTCATGCAAGTGATTCGAAGCCTCCCGCCAACGGTGCCGAATCCAGATCTGCTGGTGGGGCTTGATACAAGTGATGATGCCGGGGTATATCGGTTAAACGATGACCTCGCGCTGGTGCAAACGGTCGATTTCTTTACACCAATCGTTGACGATCCGTACGCGTTTGGCCAAATCGCCGCCGCAAATGCGCTCAGCGATATTTACGCGATGGGCGGTAAGCCGCTCACCGTGCTGAACATTGTAGCTTTTCCGATTTCCACTTTGGATAAAAGCATTCTGGCCGACATCCTGCGCGGCGCAGGAGACAAGGTGCAAGAAGCTGGAGCGACGCTGGTGGGCGGCCACTCCATCGACGACAAAGAGCCGAAATTTGGCTTAGCTGTTACGGGATTGGTACACCCGGACAAAGTGAGAACGAATGCTGGCGCCAAGCCGGGGGACAAGCTGATCTTAACGAAGCCGATCGGCGTTGGCATCATGACCACCTCGATCAAGAAGGATCAGCTCAGCGCAGAAGAGACGAAGCGGGTCACCGAAGTCATGTCGACCTTAAACAAAACGGCCGCTGAAGTCATGGAGCCGTATGATGTACACGCATGCACAGACGTGACCGGCTTTGGATTGATGGGACATGCCCTGGAGATGGCCAAGGGCAGCGGAACCGGCATCACCATCTTCCAGAGCCGCGTGCCGGTGCTTCCACGCGTGCGGGAATTAGCGGAGCAAGGATTTGTCCCTGGCGGAACGAAGAACAATTTCGCGCATGTGGAAGCGAACATTACGTTCCCGGACTCGCTGGACCAGATCGGCCGATACATCCTGTGCGATGCGGTGACATCGGGAGGCTTGCTGATTTCTGTGAATCCGGATCAAAGCGAGCAACTGTTGGATGAACTGCAGAAAGCCGGCGTTGAAGCGAGCCTGATCGGTGAGGTCACCGCAGAGAACGCGGGCCATATTGTGGTCGAAGCCTAGGAAGGGGTTTGCAGCATTGGATATGTTTCAGGATATAGGCTTGCAGGAATGGGCGGAGCAGCGAGAAAGCGGCAAAGCGATCACCATGATTGACGTTAGATCGCCCTCCGAGTTCGCCGAGTCCACGATTCCAGGCAGTTTGAATATCCCGCTGTTTGATGATCAGGAGCGGGCGGAAATTGGAACTTTATATAAGCAGGTGAGCGTAGACGCCGCCAAACAACGCGGGCTTGAGATCGTTTCAGCCAAACTGCCCGACTTTGTCCGGAAGTTTGCGGAAATCCCGGGGCGTAAAGCGGTGTTCTGCTGGCGTGGTGGGATGCGAAGCCGAACGACGGCGACGCTGCTCAGTCTGATGGATATCCATACGTACCGGCTGGCCGGCGGATATCGCGCTTATCGCCAATGGGTTGTCAGCACGCTCGAGCAGATGGAGTTTGCTCCTGAACTCACCGTGATTCACGGGAATACGGGAAGCGGCAAAACCTTGCTGCTTCGCAAGCTTCAGGAACAAGGGTATCCCGTTATCGATCTGGAGAAGATGGCGGGTCATCGGGGCTCGGTGTTTGGGCAAATTGGGCTGCAGGCGCATAACCAGAAGATGTTCGACTCGCTGCTGTTGGATGATCTCCTGCGTTATCGGGAAGCGCCTTACGTGTTGATGGAGGCGGAAAGCAAACGAATCGGCAAGGTGGTTGTCCCTGAATTCCTCATGGAGAAGAAAGAGCAGGGGCGGCATATCCGGATCGATCTGCCAACGGACGTACGGGTGCAGATCATTTTGGAGGATTACGAGCCTTGGAACAATCCGGAGGGCTGTCTGCTAGCGTTCCGAAAAATCAAATCCAGAATCCATACGCCCATCGCTGCGGAAATCGAACAAAGCCTGCTTGCAGGCCGCTATGACCGCGCGGTTGAGCTTCTTCTAACTTACTACTATGATCCTCGGTATGCCCATACAGAAGGGCAATACGAGGGAGCGGAATTTACGGTGATTCGGGCCAACACGGTTGACGAAGCCGTCATGGAAGTTCAACGACTCTTACCGAAGTCGGTTTGATTCGGGGAATTTCTTCTTAACAGCTCGCAGAGGTTCTGCGGGCTGTTTTTTTGCTAAGCCGTTTTAGGGATGGTAAATTCAGCCAATTGCATTTACAATGGAAAAGAAAAATGGGTAAATGTGGGAAGGTGAAACGGTTGAAGCAACAGTTAAATCTAATCAGCAAAGCAGCACGGCAAAAGCCGCCTGTCAAATTGGCATTTCTTGGTTTGGTGGCGCTTTCAGTGGCCTTGCCGCAGGGGGCGGCGCTGGCAGAGGAGGCCACAGCCTCTACGTCAACAACGACGACGATCGTAAACACCGGGAACTTGGGAACCGATCCGTCCAAGCAAGGGGAGGCAGTTGCCGATTCGTCTCGTGCCAAAATTACGAAGGAGCAGGCTATCGCTAAGGTTCGGGAGTTGTTTCCGGTTTTGAAAGAGGCGACAGTGAACCAGGTCGAATACGGGATTCATAATGTGTACCCTGCACCAAGCTATCAGGATGTCTGGACCATTCATTGGCAAGTTGAAGTTGGCAATGGGAGTCACAGCTTTTCAAGCAGGGTGGATGCCATCACCGGGGATTTGATGAGCACCTATATTACCTTTCCGCGACAAGGCAATAAGGTCTATTATCCTCCGAAATTAACGAGAGAGCAGGCTTCGGAACAAGCGAAGGCCTTTCTCGCCAAAGCTGCTCCATCGTTATCAGCCGATGAGGTGAAAGAAAGTGATTCTCTTTTTTACTTGGATTCGCAGGCTTTATTTGGTCCGGTACAGTATGATTTTTCTTTCGATGTTCTGAAGAATGGGCTGCCCTCCGGTTTTGAATCCATTCATATCACGGTAACCGGCGATGGAGAAGTCGTCTTTTTTAGCCGTTCTGAGGAGAGGTTGGAATATCCGTCCTCCGTTCCGACGGTTTCTAAAGCGGAAGCGGAGAAGAAGTTCCGAGACGAGTTCCAGGTTGAACTGGGGTATGTCCCGGTACGGAAGAACGGTGCCATTTCCGATTGGATCCTGGCTTGGCAGCCGGTTTCGGATGCTTTCCTGGCCATTAACGCCCAGACGGGACGCAAGATTAACAGTGAAGGTACAGAGCTGACCTCCACCACGATTACAATTAGCGATGTTCCAGCCGGGACCAAGATATTTGAGCCGCGCACTTCTAAAGTGGAATTAACATCTGATGAAGCCGCGAAGTTGGTGGAACAAACGGCTTTTATTCCAGAAGGCCGGAAGCTTAGATATCCGAGTATGAGCAGCGATTACAGGAATCCGGAGAGGAAGACATGGAGCTTAAGATGGGAAGAGGAGCGTCAGAACCTGACGGGACCGATGTATTTCCCGGCCCAGACGTACGCCACGGTCGATGCCTTGAGCGGACAAATTCTCGAGTTCCAGATTGAAGCCTTTAATTATGGCGAGCCGCGTGAACCGTTGGCGCCTCCGCCTGGAGCAGCGAAACTGAATTATGAGCAAGCGAAGCAGCGCGCCTTGGAATGGGTGAACCAGTTATATCCGCAAGCGAGCCGGAACCTAAAACTGATTGAACGCGGGGAATCTTGGAGTCGCCTCTCGAATGGAGAGCAATTCCGCTTCGAATTGACCCGTTACGTTAATGACCTTCCGGTGCTCGGTGGAGGGGTTTTTATTACGGTCGATGCGTATGGTCGGTTGTTCTTCTATTCTGTGAACCACGAGCAAATTCCGGAGGATCTGCCGGACAGCCAAACAGCAACCGTAACAGCGGAGCAAGCACTCCAATCGTACCTGGACAACTTTAAATTAGAATTGCAGTATAACCAGATCGGCGGGTATATGATTGATAATACCTACGTGGATCCAAAGGTATACCTCGTTTACTCACCGCAATTCAAGGATCCAGGAACGTCTTTTCAAGTGCTGAATGCCGTGACGGGCAAGTGGGTGACGACGTATGAGGGCATCCGCATGGAACCAACGCGGGGTGACATCGAGCCCAAAGATGTGAAGGGCCACTGGGCAGAGGCAGATTTGAAGACCCTGGTTCAATACCGCATTCTAGAAACGGATGAGCAAGGGAAGCTGAATCCCAATGAGACGATCACGGTGGGGGACTGGCTGACCTATGCCGTGAAGGCGGCGAATCCTTATTATACAAGCTACGTGCTGGCATCCCCGTCTGCCGCGTCAGCAGAGGTCTCGATGGACGACAAGTATTCCCAGGCGGTGAAGTACGCTGCCGATTTGGGGTGGATCGATCCGGCCGAGCCGTTACAACTGGATCAGAAGCTGACCCGAGAGCAGCTGGCCGTCTTGCTTACCTCGATGGTCAAATACGATCGCTTGGCGGCGAATTTCTTCGGCAAAGACGCATTCATCAACCAGTTCAGCGATGCCAAGCAAATCACTCGCCCCGGCGAGGTCACCATAGCGGTTCGACTCGGATTGCTGCAAGGCCAGAACGGCAAATTCAACCCGCAGCGCCAAGTCACCAAAGCCGAAGCCGCTTCTATCCTGATGAGATTGGTGAAGCTCCAAGGTCATACCGATCAGCCGATTGCCTCGCAGTAAGCCCCAGGATAGAGTGTTGACTCTCCCCTTTGAGGAGGCATTACGCTCCGGGATTGCCCACGATAATGAGGAAGTTCAACAGCTCATTGAAAGACATCTGGATTTTATGAAAAAATTTGGTCAGAAGGACAACAAACTGGTCTGGCCTATTACTTGCTGGCAGTGGCTGAAGCTTATGCAGCTACCGTATCGGGTACCGCCGGCAGTGACCAGTAATCCATATGAGCCCAATCCCACAAAGGCTCCCGTGACCTGAGGTCCGGCCCTTTTTACATTCCGCGTGCTGAATTAAGACAGACACTTATGGTAAAATCAGGTTACTGCTGAGGGCGTGGAGTACAGTGGCACCTTTACCAGGGAAAGGAGTTGGATGGATGTTAAAGTGGTTTCAATATAATTGGCAAGTCCGGGACGAATGGTTTCACTGGTGTGAGAACATTCCTGAAGAAGAGCTGCTGCGCAAGCGGGTTGGCGGTGTGGGGAGCATTTTACAGACCTTATTTCATATCGTTGATGTTGAATGGAGCTGGATCCGCACCATCGAAGGGAAACCGGATTTTCAGGAGGACTTCAAATCATTTATGTCCTTGGAATTGGTGAGGAAGCTGTCGGATTCCTTTCATACGGAAGTCGAGGCGTTTCTGCAGACTTGGACCCCGGAGATGGAGGGATTGCTTGTGACCGCTTCCTGGGGAAGAGAGTTTACGCAAGGTGAAATCCTCCGTCATATCATTGCCCACGAGATTCATCATATCGGTCAGCTGTCCGTGTGGTCACGGGAATTGGGGAAGGTGCCGGTGTCGCCGAATTTTATTGACCGAGGTCTTCGTTAGCTTTTGATCAAAAAAGGGTAACCTAATCCATATCTCCCAAATGACGACGGAGGAGGAAACGACTTTGAGACAAAACATTCAGGTGCCCTTTGGTTATGAACCTCCGGCTCCGAGCCGGAAAGGGACGATCATCTTCTACGATTCCTTTGAGTCGATTTCGGACGAAGAGCTGCTGCGAGCCGCCGAAGAGGCGGAGACCCGCAAGTTTGCGAAGCTGGTCCTTTATCCACTGCACGAAGAAACGGTGAGACGGATGTCGAAAGAACCGGTGAGTCCTTTCTATCGCAGAGAGGACCGGCTGCATGCATGGAGACGAGAGCAGAAGGGAACCGGTCCGGCGATCCTTGTGGAAGGCTGGGAAGGCAAGCGAAAAAAGTATACGCCCATCGACACAGCCCTTCGCCACCTGACGGAGCTGTATCCGGCTCCCTATTTCCTGTATCTGACTCCGGAGATGGCGAACCAATTTGCTTCCTTCTCCTCTTTTGAGGAGTGGATCGTCAAGATCCGGCTTCTGCTGGCGGCCGAGCTGAGTCATCCCCATCCGCGGCTGGAGAAGTACAGCCATCGTTGGGATTTGGCCGGTACACGGTTAGATTTCGCTTGAAGACGTGGGGTCCATTTATTTTGCAGGAGGGAAGAGGATGAAATCGATTTGCGTATTTGCCGGCTCGCGATTTGGCGAAGACGAACAATACCGCATCCAGGCGGAACAGCTGGGAAAAGTCATGGCACAGCGGGGATACCGCTTAATTTATGGTGGTTCGAGGCATGGGCTGATGGGTGCCGTAGCGAATGCGATATTGGAGGCAGGCGGTGAAGCGATTGGCGTCATGCCCTCCGGTTTGATTCACGGTGAAATGGCGCACCCGGGGCTGACGCAGTTTATCGAGGTCGAAGGCATGCATGCCCGGAAGGCGAAGATGAGCGAGCTCGCAGACGGGTTCATCGCTCTGCCCGGTGGATTTGGCACGTTGGAGGAATTGTTTGAGGTGTTGTGTTGGCTGCAAATCGGTATCCACCAGAAGCCGGTTGGCGTTCTCAATGTGCAGGGCTATTATGAGCCCCTGATGGAGTTGGTGAATTCCTGCATCCGAGCGGGCTTTGTCCATCCCGGGCATGAAGCCTTGATTAATGTCGCCGAGGAACCGGAAGAATTGTTGATGCGGATGGAGAATTTTGTACCGGTCATTGCAGAGAAGAAATGGAAGCAGGGGTGAAGCGAACCCCGTGAAGTATAGGCATTACAAAAAGAGACGGAGGTGATAGAATGGACAGAATCAACACATCGCATCGGAGCAAAAGCCTCTGGACGATCACTTGCTTGCTGCTGCTTGTGACCCTCTTGATTGGAGGATGTTCGGGGGCTGCTCGCAATCCTTCGTCTTCGGCTGGCGAAGGAACGGGGGCTTCCGGCTCCAACGGGACGGAGACGAACCAAGGGCAGACGCCCCCTTCAACCCCTGAAGCGCCGGAGGAACCGGAGAAACCAGCTGATCCTGCCGCCAAACTGCTGGATGAGCTCAGCACCGAGGAGAAAATCGGCCAGCTTGTTCTGGTGGGCATGGATGGAACGGAGCCAAATGACGTGACTCGGCAGCTCATTGAGGAGTATCACGTGGGGGGCTTTATTTTCTATAAAAACAACATCCAGGACACCAAGCAGGCGCTGGCCTTATTTAACGGCTTGAAAACCGCTAACCAGAACAAGGCGGTGCCGCTGTTTCTGAGCGTGGACGAAGAAGGCGGACGGGTCAGCCGCATGCCTGGCGAACTTGCGAAGCTGCCCGCCGCTCGCAAAATCGGTAATACCGGCAGCACGGAATTGGCGGGGCAAATCGGCGAGATCATTGGGAAAGAGCTGGCCGGCTTCGGACTGAACCTGGACTTTGCCCCGGTGCTTGACGTCAACAGCAATCCGGATAATCCAGTGATTGGGGATCGAGCATTTGGCACGAAGCCGGAGATCGTCAGCCGTATGGGTATTGCCGTAATGAAGGGAATTCAGGAGCAGGGGATCATTCCGGTCGTAAAGCATTTTCCGGGACATGGCGATACTTCGGTGGATTCGCACCTGGGGCTGCCCGTGGTAGAGCATGACTTGGACCGGCTGCAGAAGCTGGAGCTGGTGCCCTTTAAGCAGGCGATTCAAGAGGGAGCGGATGTCGTCATGATCGCTCACCTGTTGATGCCCAAGCTGGATCCTGATCATCCGGCTTCCTTCTCCAAGGCGGTGATTCATGACTTGCTGCGGGAGGAGCTTGGATACGAGGGGACGATCATTTCCGATGATATGACGATGGGCGCCATCGTGGAGCATTATGATATCCGTGATGCGGCCGTGCAGTTCATTCAGTCCGGCGGGAACATCGTGCTCGTGGGTCATGACGCAGAGAAGGAGAAGCAGGTGATTCAGGCGTTACGCGATGCCGTCAACTCCGGCACGATTTCCACGGAAACGTTGGATGAACGAGTGTATGATGTGTTGAAGCTGAAGCAGAAATATCAGCTCAGCAACGACCCTGCGCAGGGACCAAATACGAAGCAATTAAATCAGGATATCAGCGATATCCTTAAGCCTTACGGGCTTTGATCCTTGGAGCTGTCCGGGCGGTACTGGTGCTGATAACGATCCAGATCAATTCGTCCGCCTGGCAGCACTTCAACGCCTTCCGCCTCCAGGTTCCAGGTCTGCTCTTGGAAGGCGGATTCGTCTTGCAATGCGATGTGCCCCTTCCCGTTCACAACCCGGTGCCATGGTAGTCCGTATTTGCTGCTCATGCTGTGAAGAATGCGGACCACCTGCCTCGCGGCACGGGGACTTCCTGCTGCGGCAGCGATTTGGCCGTAGGTCATCACTTTGCCTGGCGGGATGGAGGAGATGATATCAATCGTTCGTGCGGTAAATGGTTGCATGATGAACTACTCCTTATTATCAAGGTTGTCTATACCGTTATATACCACGCCGCAATCGTAAGTTCCAGCGCTACCTTATCCGTCCCAGCCAGGAACAGAGGAGGATCGCTGCTATGGTAACGATCCGCCGGCTCCAAACGTATATAGGTCAAAGGCAGACGGGAGGGATAGGTTTGCAACGGTGGAGGATGCTGGGGTATCCGGAGAAATGGATTTTATATGCAGTTTTATTTATGTTCACGGTGATTGGGATGAAATATGCCATCAGCACGAGGTTGCCAGATGGCGGACGGCCGCCTTATTTGTTCCTAATCTGGAACGTGTTTTTGGCTTGGATTCCGCTTGGGCTGGCAGTTCTGCTCGATGTGATTCACTTGATCCCATCGCGAACAGTCAAGGTGGCTTTAGGCGTTCCGGTTGGGCTGTTATGGCTGTTTTTCTATCCGAATGCGGCATATCTCATCACTGATTTACTGCACCCGTTTAACCGCTACCCGATTGCAGCAGGCACCCGGTTCTGGGAAGAGCTGTTGTTCTGGGACCACCTTTTGACGTTGTTGTTTGCCGCGTTGCTCGGTTTGGCGCTGGCAACGGTATCCTTGGCATCCGTACATCACCTGGTGCGGCGAGCGGGAGGCAGCTTGGCAGGTTGGGCGTTTGCCGTCCTCGTGCTGCTGCTGAGCAGTTTCGGCATTTATCTCGGCCGCTTTATCCGCTGGAACAGCTGGGACCTGCTCAGGCATCCGGGATATGTGCTCGAGGAAACATTAGCTTATTTCACCGATGCCGCGAACGTGGCGCATATGGTGGGATTTTGCAAATGGATCTTTCTCATTACCTTCTTCTGTTATGTGGTGCATTACGGGTTGGCGAGAATGTATCACACCTCGGAACGGGGGCAAGGGATAAGGGGTAACAGAAAAATCGAAGCGAGATCCGGGGGGATGGGACATGACGGAAATGAAAGAGCAGCTGCGGCGGCAGTTTCCAGTCCTGGAAAGTGAGCGGCTGGTGCTGCGACGGCTGCTTCCGGAGGATGCGGAGGCGATGTTTCGCTGCATGTCCGATCCGGCGGTGCGCGCCTTTACGGAACTGAATCCGGGGAAACTGCTGTTTCCCGGTCGACTCTACCGCTACTTCGAGGAATCCTACCGGTTTTTGCGGGATCTTCACTTTGCTGTGATTCGTAAAACGGAAGGGGATTGGATTGGGTTATGCTCGCTGCAGTATTGGGACGTTGAGGGACAAACGGCACGGCTCGGTTATCTGATCGCCCCGGCGTATTGGAACCAGGGCTATGCAACCGAGGCGGCAGCGAGTGTGCTGGATTTCGCCTTTGAGACGCTTGGACTTGGCTCCGTTGAAGCGCGCTGCAGCCCGGACAATCCGGCATCGGAGCGCGTCCTTCGGAAATGCGGTCTGCGGGAAGCTGGAAGGCTCTCCCCGGCGGGACGCAGTGGCCAAAAATGTGTGCTCAAGCGATATATCATCGAAGGGAAGTCCTTTGAAACATAAGTGATCGTTTTTGTTACACAAATGAAATATAGCTGTGATCAAACCCTAATAGAAAGGGGGTACACTTATTACATGACCCCCTTTTGAATATATATCTCTCTTAAGAACCCGAAGGACGTGATCGGGTTCTCTTTTTTTTGTCTACAGAGGAACGGTGACTTTCTGTTTATTTTTGAAATAGACCCACTCCTGAAATCCGATTTCTTTCAAACGTTGAGCGACTTCTTCCCATTCATCTCCAACCCGGGACGGGATGTGGGCATCGGAGCCGAAAGTGACGGAAACCCCGAAATGAAGAGCCCGTTCGAGAATGGAATCGTCAGGATACCATCCGCCGCTCAGCTTGGTTTTCCCGGAGGTGTTAATTTCGATGGCCACCCCGTACTCGGCAATCGTTTTTAATGTATCGTCAATCGCTTGTGCAGCCGGAATATCCGTAAATGCCGGGTAGTTGCCCTTCATCGCGTCGATGTGTCCCATAATCTGAAACAATCCGCTGCGGGCCGATTGGCGGATCAAATCGTAATAGGCTTCTTTGCTGGCTACTTTCTCCTCTTGGCTAAGGCCCTTCCAACGATTTTTGTTGAAGATGCTTACCTCATCAACGCTATGAACGGAACCGATAATATAATCAAAAGGATACTGGTTCAGCATATTCCGGTAAGCGCCCAGATGTTCCGGGAAGAAATCCGATTCGATCCCCAGCAGAACATCGATTCGGCCAGCGTACTCCTGCTTTAACTTCAGCACTTCCTCAACATATCCGGCAAAAGCTTGTTTGCCCATGGCGATTCGGGGAAAAGGCTGATCCTCATCATGGCCGAAGTATGGCGTATGATCGCTGATCCCGATGACCGATAATCCGGCAGACAGTCCGGCTTCAATGTAATCGCGGATGTTCCCGTCCGCATGGCCGCAGCGGAAATGATGGGTGTGAAGGTCAAACTTCATGGAAGACTGCTCCTTTCTGTTGCGTTGAGGTGTTGTGCCTGATGAGCACGAAGTATCTCCGTTTACTCAGAACTGATAAAATGGGTTTCCGGCATGCCCTTCAGGTCGCCCAGAAACTGCTGCATCGCCGAGTTGATATACCGGCTGGATTTATAGATGACGCCAACCGGGTGAGTGACTTCAAGCTCAGGGATTGGCACAACCTTTAGCGTACCCTGTTTCAATTCGCGTAATATCGATTGCCGTGAAATGATCGCCGCCCCGAGATTGATCTCTACCATCCGTTTGACTTCCTCACTGCTGGACAACTCCATCACGATGTGCGGTTCGATGTTATGTTGCCGGAAGACCTCGTCGATAAACCGCCGTCCGACCGTATCGGGAGACAGCATAATCATCGGGATGCCGCGCAGTGAATCCAGCGTGGGAGATGGGTTGCTTGCCAAGGGGTGCAGCGGAGAAACGACGAATTCGAACGTATCATAATACAACACCGACGAGAGCACTTGCGGGTTGTTTTCGATTAAATACCCGATCCCGATGTCAACTAGCCCCTGCTCCACGTTCTGATAAATTTGGCTGGAGGGCATGGATTGAATGGTGGTTTTGATCAGCGGGAACTGGTCTTGGAAATACGATAAGATCCGCGGCAGAATTTGAATGGCGATCGATGTGGTAGTCCCTAATACAATATGGCCTTGCGGGGTATGCTCCATATCGGACAGCTTCTGCTTGAGTTCTTCAACGATGTCCAGAATGCGTTCCGCTTGCTCCAGGAATACTTGCCCCCGGTCCGTCAGGGTAACCGGTTGGTTGCGGTCAACCAATACGGTGTTAAACTCATCCTCCAGGCTTTTGATTTGAGCCGAGACTGCGGGTTGGGTCAGGTTGAGCAGTTCGCCAGCCTTTCGGAAGCTTTTTGTTTTGGAGATCGTAATCAACGTCTCCAACTGACTAATATTCACCAGAAGGCCTCCTTTCTTTCCCGTTCCTTGGGAAATGCGCCGGATACGGCGCATTCCTCCATGATTAATTCATTATAGGGGAATTTCGTTGGCTAAATCAATGACACGACATTCGACTGTGTTCGACAAAATCCTACTTCAGCATCAGTTTTGTCTCCATGATTCGATTTTTAATGACTTATTCCTAGGAATAAAGTATAATAAGTTTTAACTAAATGTTGGGTCTATTGTATTGTAAAGTTATTCTTCTAGTGAAAAGGGGCGCATCCTTTTGAAAGCAGAAGTCATAAATCCTTTTCTTGAATCCGCTCGTTCGGTTATTCAGCAGGTTGTTCAAGTTTCGCCTTCGACCGGGAGTATGGGAGTTAAAGAAGTGATTCCCGTACAGGATCATATATGGATTCAAATCGGAATGACGGGCCATTTCAGCGGCATGGTGGTGTTCGGGCTGCAAGAGGCCGTAGCACTGCGCATCGTTTCGGCGATGATGGGCGGATTCGTCCTGACAGAGATGGATGAAATGGGGCAAAGCGCGATTTCCGAGCTGGGCAACATGATCAGCGGGAATGCCAGCACCATTTTGTCCAATCAAGGAATTGTTGTGGATATTACGCCTCCGCAGGTCCTCAAGATGGAGCAGGCGGCGGGGATTGGTCCACGCAAGGCGCTTTGCATTCCGCTGTTGATGGACGGCATCGGCGAACTGGACATTCAAGTGATGATCTCTTAAGATTAGGTACAGCAGAAAGTCAAGTGCCAGCATTTTATACATACGGTTTCGTGAACAGAAGATGACTTTTTGAACTACCTCTTGAAGGGATGTTACAGTGCGTATGTCGTTAGAAGGCAAAATCGTTGTCGTCACCGGCGCATCCAGCGGGATTGGCGCTTTGGCGGCGCAGAGGTTGTCTGAGCGCGGCGCTGTGGTCGTTCTGGCTGCCCGGAATGCGGAGAAGCTGAACAGGGTTGCGGCGAGTCTGGCCGGACCTTATCGGGTATTGGAGATGGACGTTGGCAGCGACGCTTCCGTGAAGGAAGGATTCAATCAGATTCTGAAGGAATTTGGACGGGTCGATGTCCTGTTAAACAATGCAGGTTACGGGAAGTTTGAATACCTGGATCAAATGCCGGTTTCCGAATTTGCGGAGATGATGAACGTCAATTACATCGGGATGGTTCGGTGTACGAAGGCGGCCCTTCCGTCCATGAAGGCTGCCCGTTCCGGACGAATCGTGAATGTCGCTTCGATGGCTGGCAAGATCGGTACGGCCAAGTCTACAGCTTACACCGCGACGAAGCATGCAGTTATTGGCTTTAGCAGCGCGTTGCGTCAAGAGGTCCGGGAGTACGGCATTACGGTATCGACGATTAATCCGGGACCGATTGATACGCCTTTTTTTGATATTGCAGATCCAAGCGGTGGTTATGTCAACAACGTGCGTTGGATGATGCTCAAGCCGGAGCGTGTGGTGAAAGCGATGGTGAAAGCGGCGGAGAAGGGCACGATGGAAATCAACCTGCCTTGGATCGCCGGTGCAGGAGCAAAGTGGTACCAGATGTTCCCGCGACTCGCGGACCGGTTAAGCTATCGAATGATGAATAAGAAATAGCCTGCCTGTGAAGGCAGGCTATTTGCGTCGGTGTAAATTTGTTGTGACTTAGGCTTATCGCATATAATGAAAATATTGGCATAAGACATCAAGTACTTTGAAAATAAAGGATGAATAGCGAAATGACGAATATTACATTTGCCGGGCTGGGAATTGGCGAGCCGTTGACCGCAGCCTTGCTGGACTACGGAATATCGGAACCGACACCGGTTCAGGCCGAGTGTATCCCTGCGGCGTTGGAAGGCCGGGATATTCTTGCACAATCCCAGACCGGAACGGGGAAGACGCTGGCTTACCTGCTGCCGTTGCTGCAACGGATGACCCCTGAAGAGAAGACGTTACAGGGGTTAATTTTGGCACCTACCCAGGAGCTGGCGATGCAAATTCTGCGGGAGGCGGAGAAGTACGGAGAAGCGCTGGGGATCCGAAGCCAGGCGTTGATCGGCGGAGCTGCGATCAAGCGCCAGCTGGAGAAGCTGAAGCAGCACCCCCAACTTGTCGTAGGAACGCCGGGCCGGATTCGTGAAATTTTAGCGCTCCGCAAGCTCAAGCTGCATACGCTGCGCACCGTGGTTGTGGACGAAGTGGATCAAATGTTCCAACTTGGCGGCACAGCGGACGTGGAGCATATTCTGCGCGGGACGTTGCGGGACCGCCAGCTGATGTTCCTGTCGGCGACAATTAACCCGGATATTCGGGCATTGGCAGCGAAAGAGATGAAGGAGCCGCTGGAAATCGGGATTGAACCGGAGCACCGAACGTCCAAAACGGTGGAGCATCTTTACTTCTTATCCGAAGCGCGGGATAAAATCGATATGCTGCGGCGGATCGTACGCCACTTCGAACCCGAGCGGACCATTGTATTTATCAATAATACGGATCAGATCGCTGAAGTTGAAGCGAAGATGAACTATGTAGGTCTCAGCGCTGGCGCTTTATATGGAGATGCGGACAAAACGGCGCGCAGCCTGACGCTGAAGCGATTCCGCGAAGGGAAAATCCGCGTGCTGGTGGCGAGCGATGTTGCTGCCCGCGGACTGGACATTGAGAATTTGGCTCTGGTCGTGAACCTCGATCCGCCCATTGATTCCGAGCATTACGTTCACCGAGTCGGCCGAACTGGCCGGATGGGGCGGAAGGGTCTGGCCGTTTCGATCGTGACGCCGCAAGAAGAATTCATTATGCGTAAATTCGCTCGGGAACTGGGCATTGAGATTGAGCCCAAGGCGTTATATAGCGGGAAGCTGGTGGATGCTGGTGAGGCAGGTTCCGGCAAGCGAACCCGGCCCACTGTTGGCGGCAAGCTTGGCGCAGACAAGGCGCCTCGCCGCAAAGGCACACCGGGGAGCGCTGGCCGTACAGCAGGGGAAGGCGGTAACGGACGGACATCCCCGTCGGCACAGATTTCCGGCCGATCTGCTTCCAGTCATGGAGGATCGCGGAAGGTATCGCCCACCGCTGAGCGGAAGAAGGAGCGTCTTCAGGATCGGAAGAATAAAGGGGCTCCAAAGTGGTTGAAAAATAAGCCGCCGCGCAGTTAGGCGGATCGTGGGAGGCGTTAGGTTTGAGTGGAAGTGAACTGCCTGTATTGCAGGTCGACGAGCTGAGCGGCGGTTACAGCTTGGGAAGGCCTGTACTTCACGACATAAGCTTCGAGGTGAAGCCGGGGGAAATGGTTGGGCTGATCGGGTTAAACGGGGCCGGTAAGAGCACAACCATGAAGCATATTCTGGGACTGATGACTCCGCATCAGGGAGAAATTCGCATTTCCGGCAATACGCGGGACGATGCGCCGGAGGCCTATCAGTCGCAGCTGGCCTTCGTCCCGGAGTCGCCGCTGCTCTATGAGGAATTGACGGTACGGGAGCATTTGGAGTTTGCAGCCCGGGCCTACGGCGTCGAGCCGGCAGCTTACCGGGAGCGGGCGGACCATCTGCTGAAGCTGTTCCATATGGAAGAGAAGGCGGACAGCCTGTCCGCCCATCTCTCCAAAGGGATGAAGCAGAAGGTGATGATCATGTGTGCGTTTGTCGCCCGGCCGCCGTTGTATATTATCGATGAACCGTTTCTTGGATTAGACCCGCTGGGCATCCGGTCGCTGCTTGATTTCATGTTGGAAATGAAACAAGGCGGCGCCTCGATTCTATTGAGCTCGCATATTCTGTCAACGATTGAAAATTACTGCGACCGCTTTATCGTCCTGCACCGGGGGAGAGTTCTGGCCCAAGGGACGCTGGCTGAAATCGGGGAACAGGCGCAAGCCTCGGGAGCTTCGCTGGAGCAAATATTCTACGCCTTAGTGAAGGACGGCGAATAGCGATGGAGCTTCAAACGCTGCGAAGCCGGCGGAGAGCAGCCTTCTGGGGCAAAGTGCTCCCGTATTTGCCCTATGTCTTTCAGAGCGGCCTCGCCGTCTTGCTGCTCCTGCTGCTCATTGCGTTTTCGGCTTGGTATACGGCGTTTCTGCAGAACCTTCCGCCCGGTTTGCCGATTCGCTGGATTTTGCTGCTATTATGGGGGCCGCTGACCGTCTATGCCGGATTCCGAACTTATGTGCAGCCGGCGGACGTCATTTTCTTGCTGCCGCAGGAGACGCAAATGAAGGCTTACCTGGCCCCGGCTTTTCGGAACGGACTGATTTATAAGCTGGTTGGGCTCTATATTGTGGTGTTACTGGCTTGGCCGTTATATCAACGCAGCGGCGAGGGCGGGGCCATCCAGCCCTTATGGCTGATGCTGATCGTCTTGCTCTTGCTTAAGGCGTTAAGTGCCTACGGCGCTTGGCAGGAGCTCCGAATTACGACGTCTCGTGCTAGAGCCGGGTACCGCTTGCTGCGCTGGTGCTTCGTGCTGCTGATGACGGCGGCATGGATTTGGCAACCCGCTTGGAAAAGCGCCTTGTTCATGGTACTCGTCAGCCTCAATTACGGCCTGATCTTGCGGTTCCCGATGAAACACAGGGTCCCTTGGGACAACCTGATCGCTGCGGAACGCACAGCGTCCGCTCGGGTGCAGATGATGCTCAGCTGGTTCGTGGACGTGCCGTCAGAAGGTCAGAAGGTGATCCGCCGTCGCTGGTTGTCTGGCATCGGCAACCGGATTCCGTGGCAACCGGCCGAAGCCTACCGTTATCTGTTGGTCAAGACGTTCGTCCGGAGCGAGCTGCTCGGGATCCTGCTTCGCTTAACGCTGCTGGGCATGGTGCTGACAGGATGGAACGATCAGTCGTGGCTCGGACTGGCGATTCACTTGCTGTTTGTGTTCCTGGCGGGCATGCAGCTCGCCGCCTTGCGCCAGACCCATCGGGACTCACCGGCAGCTTCCTTCTACCCGTTGCCTGCTGGCGCACGGAAGACGGCGACGCTTCGATTAAGCTCCCGACTGCTGTTCGCGATCACGGTATTGCTGTGGCTTCCGATGGTTGTCATCCCGGGCGGAGATGCGCTTTTGACGTTTGGCTCCTTGGCCGCAGGCTTATTGTTGGCGTTAGCTATGCGTTCTGCCTGGAAGCGCAGATGGCGCGAAGAGGACGAAGACGAGGAATAGTAAAAAAACGGACCGTTTCCCTGCTCGGGAACGGTCCGTTTTGAATTGGAAACATATTTCAGAGCAAGTTACACCAGGATGGAACGGCTAACGATAACCAACAGGATAAAGAGAACCAGGATCACACCTGTGCTCGTGAACAGGCCGCCGTAGCCGTAGCCGCCTCTTGCTTCTTCAATTCCGCTCATTTTCATTCCCCTTTCCCAATTAGGCGTTTTGTATTTGTACACCGTATTGTATGAGAAGAGGGGCTGACGTGCGTGGGCCAATGTGCCGTTCTCCGGCGGTTCGCCGCCTATTTGCCCTGCAGGTCTTGGACGCCTTGATAGATCAGATCAAACAGTTCTTCCAGATGCTCTTCCGCGATACAGGAGAAGGCGATCCGCAGGTCGGTGTCGCCCAGCGCGATCGTGCCGATGCCGTACTGGTGGATCAGATGCTGCCGCAGCGCTTCAGCCCCGACCGTCTTAAGCTTCAGGCACATGAAATAGCCGGAATTAAATGGGTAGTATTCCCATACGTCCCCATACTTGCCGCTGTCGAGCAGGGCTTTGACTTTATTGGCACGTCCCTTCATAATCCGGAATTTCTCTTCCTTCTGGGCGGCAAATTCCGGCGATTTCAGAGCGCGCAGTACAAACGTCTGCGAAGGATGAGCACCGCTCGAAATTGTGGCGCGAATAATCCCCAGCGTCTTCTGCTCCAATGCGGTCAGCACCGCTTGGTCTTCGGACGCAAACGTAATAAATCCAACGCGGAAGCCCCAGACGTATTCTTCTTTCGTTGCTCCGTCCACTTTGATCGGCAAAATCCGCGGATGCAGTCCCGCCAGTTGACCAAACAACGATTCATGAAGCGATTCCTCGAAAAATAACCCAAAATAAGCGTCGTCGGTCACAACGACTACATTAATGCCTTCTTCGGCCGCCGCTTGGATGGCAGCTACGATCTCTCTGCCTTCCTTCGTCCCCGGCGTATATCCGGTTGGATTGTTCGGGAAGTTCAAGATCACGATCGCTTTGCCTTTATCCTTCTGAGCCAAGAGCGCTTCGCGCAATCCGGCGCTGTTGAAGGTCATGTCTTCGGTGAATAACGGGAAATTCACGATGTCAGCATGACGGCGAATGCCGAAAGTGAGCTCGTAGTTCTCCCAGTTTTTGTCCGGATAAATGACAACATCGCCTTCATCGACGAACAGATCGGCGACGATGCTGAGCCCGTGGGTCAGGGCGTTGGTAACAATCGGTTGGCCGAAGCTCTTGCCTTCGAGCGACGGATTCTCCTGAATCATTTTATCACGCCATACGCTGCGCAGCTCAGGTTTGCCTGCTGGCGGGGCATAAGGGTACAAATCCTGCGGTTTATAGGCGGACAAGGTGTCCTGAATCGCTGCAAGATGCATCGGGATGCCGTTTTCGGTAGCGATGCCAATCGTAGCGTTATATTTCTTAGCGTGGGCTGAAGCTTCGGCAGATTGGCTTAAAATGCCTTCCTTCGGGAAATAAATTTCCTTGCCCAGCGTGGACAGCATGTCATACACGTGCCGGTTGCCGGATTTGACGCTCTCGTTTAACTGCTCCGCGAGTGGGTTCATCACATTCATCCTTCCAAATCGGTTTGATATTTTAGGACAGTAACGTCTTAAACTGCCTAACATTATATCATTTCGACCCGGACACGTCACGGTGAAATCACAGCGGATTTGGCTTATTTTTCTGGGTGGGCCGGACAGTATTTCTTCATGAGGGCAATTGTCTCTGCATCCAGTTCATTCCCCCGCTGCTTGAGGCCGGAGGTGACGGCGGTTCGATTCGGTTCCTTCAAATTTTGTCCGAATTTAAATTTGGCGCTGATCGCTTCTGGCACAATCCGGCAAAGGGCTACGGCCTTCAGTTGTCCGGCATAGTCAGGATCCTCAGGCGTGATCGGGGCGTAACCGCCCTCCGGCTGCAGCTTCTCCATAAACAGGGTAAAGGCGTGAGCTTTTTCCTCAAGATCGTCCACCCTTTCCACCTGTCCGCGCACCATGACGCTTTTGAAGTAAGAGGAGGCCGGGCAGGCCAGCTTGGGATCGGTAAAATAAGATGGGATGATCGCATACTCCTTGGCAACTGTAAAGCTGACCCGTGGATCTTGAGTGATCTGCTTCATTTTCTCTCCCGCCAGGCTTCCGTGAAAATAGAAATGCTTGCCATCGTAAACGAAATTCAGCGGCGTGACCCGGCTCCAACCGTCCTCGCCGACCGTGCCGAGAAAGCCGAAGCTCATTTCCTGTAAAAACTCGTGAATTTCCGCCTCTTCTGTCATGCGAAATTCTTTTCTGCGCATGGTTGGTCCCCCCTCCGATGGTTTGACATTCAGCTTAAGCTGGAAATTGACAATAAAAAAGAACCAATTTACATTAATTTTACTGGTCCAATTTCGGTTCATTTCGGGCGGAGACAGGGGGACTTGAGATGCCGGATTTTACGATTCCGTTGGCGTCGTTCAGCGAGAAATATCGATATAAATATTTAGCTTTGTACCATGCGCTTCGTGCGGCGATTCTCGACGGTACGCTGCCGGAGGGCACACGCCTGCCGGCGACCCGGGAGTTGGCCGAGTTATACGGCCTGTCCCGCGGGAGCGTCTCGCAGGCGTACGACATGCTCCACGCCGACGGCTACGTGCGGACCGCCGTCGGCAGCGGCACGTTTGTTGCCGGCGGGGTGCAGCCGCCGCAGGCGGACGAGGGGCCGAAGGCGCCGATCGCGTTGTCCCCTTGGGGACAACGTGTGGTCGCGGCGATGGCCCGCGGCGGCGACGCGAGCGAGCCGACGCTCGGCGGGGCGAGCACGCCGGGCGAGGCGGCTGCGCACGCTGGCGCAGCGCCAGCGGCGAGGGGGCCCGTCCCGATCTCGTACCGGGACGGGGGCCCCTGGGAGGCGCTGTTCCCGACGGCGGAGTGGAACAGCGCCCTGGCGTGGGCGGCGCGCAGCAAGCCCGGCGCCGCCTTGGGTGAAGCCGCGGCTCCGGCCGGTGAGCCGGAGCTGCGTGCGGCGATCGCTGCGCATCTGCGGCGCAGCCGCGGGATTGCGGCAGAGGCAGAGCACATCTGCCTCTTTAACGGGTCGATGCAGGCGATCACGCTGCTGACCCAGCTGCTGCTGGGGGAAGGCGAGCCCGCGGTGCTGGAGAACCCGTGTTACTACGGGATCTCGCGGGCGGTGGCCGCCTGCGGAGGCGTGTCCGTCCCAGCGGCGCTGGACGGAGATGGCATCGTGCCGCGCGATTGGGACGCGCGGCTGCTGTTCGTCACGCCGGGTCGGCAGTTCCCGACCGGCGTCGTGCTCTCCCACGCCCGGCGGCGCGAGCTGCTGGCGTGGGCCGCGCGGCGGAACGCTGTCATCGTCGAGGACGATTACGACAGCGAGTTCCGCTGGGGCGGCCGCCCGCTGGAGCCGCTCAAGGCGTTGGACCGCGAGGAGCGCGTCGTCTACGTCGGCTCCTTCTCCAAGACGATGTTCGCCGCCCTGCGGGTCGGCTATGCCGTGCTGCCGCGCACCCTGGTTCGGCCCGTTGCGAGCGCGAAGGCGCTCTACGAGCCGGTGCCGCCGGCGCGGCTGGAGCAGCGGGCGCTCGCCCGGTTCATGCGCACGGGCGGCTACGAGCGCCACCTGCGCCGGATGCGGCGCCATTACGGCGCCAAGCAAGAGGCGTTCCGCCGCTGCATGGAACAGGAGCTGGGCGAATTGTTCCGCCTTCGCCCCGCCGATGCCGGATTGCTGCTGTACGCCGAATGGCTCCGCTCGCCGGAGGAGTACCAGGCCTTCCGCCAAGCGGCGGCCGGTCGCGGCGTCCTGTTTCGTGATGCGGCCATTTACCGGATCACTCCGGGGCCGCCAGCAGCCTGCTTTGCTTTTTCCCATTTAGACGAATTGATGCTCATTGAGGGTGTATTTCGTATGAAAGCGGCCTGGGGGGATATTTAAACCCGTGCGCTTTAAAGGTATAATAAAGGTGATAAACTTGTCCTCGTGATGTAATGAGGAGGACAGGACATTGTACGGATCAGGCAAAATGATGCGATTGTATTTTTTTTTACGGGAGGGAAGGACATGCTTCACGTTTCACCATCATCATTTGAATTGAAGCCGGCATTCGCCAAAATCGTCTGCGAACCCGGTTGGAAATGGCACAAGAGGGAGAAGCCGTTGCAGAACTATGATCTCTTCTATGTGTGGAGCGGTGAAGGCACGGTTGTCCTGAACGACCAGCCCATTCCGGTCAGTAAAGGCAGCTGCTTCCTGTTCCGCAAGGGGGATCACACCAGTGCTACGCATAACCCGCAGAAACCGCTGGTGCTGACGTACATCCATTTCGACGTCCACGAGCCCGTGACCGAAGTGCCGGGTCCCTACCGCGTACTGGAGGATACGCTGGATTTCGAGTATATGTTGTCGCGTTACGTCCGTTTATTTTTGATGAAGGCCTATGCCGCCGAAGAGGAGGCTCAGCTGATCCTCAAGCAGCTGTTGATTTATTTGCTGCGGGAAGAACGGCAGGTACCGGTAGAGAAGAAGGTCAGCAACCAACTGCATGAAGTGATCCATGAAGTGGCGAACTATGTGCTCCAGCATCCCGGCCTCCCTCATAAAGTGCAGGATTTGGCTGCCCGGGCGGGCTTGTCCCCGCGCTATTTCTCGATTAAGTTCAAGGAAATTATCGGAATGTCTGTGCAATCTTACATCATTAAGTCGAGAATCGACCGGGCGCAGCATTTGCTTCTGCATGCCGGCATGAATGTGACCGAGGTGGCAGATGCGCTGGGGTATCGGGACATCTTCTTCTTCAGTCGCCAGTTTAAGCAATATACGGGAAAAAGCCCATCCGAAATCCGTTAAGCAGGTTGTTCTAAATCACGAACACCCTCTGAAGTGAATGAATTCATTGTTCTCGACTGCCAAGCTTGAAGCTTCGGCGGTTTTTTCTTTACAAACCTACAGGTTATTTATGCCTAGTGTAGGCCGGACAACATCGTCCGGTCTTTTTTTGTGGCCGCGCCTGAGACAATTTGTTTACAAGTCAGTGATATTTTGGCGACATGTATGCCGTAAGCTGAGTGTTGCGTCGAAAGACGGCCTCATCCTGAAGACGAAGGAGGAAAAAGGAATATGAAACCGATGACTTGGCTGGGACTCGTGCTGCTGCTGGTTCTCTCTGCTTGCACCGGGTCCGGGAACGGGGAAGGGGGATCACTCGCGGATACGTCAACAACCGGGATAGCGGTGAATGGTACGAGCGGCCCTGCTTCCGGGACATCCGGCGATCCGGGGAAGAAGGAGAAATCGAATGAGCAGGTGAAGCTTGTCGTCGCCACTTATTTTTTGAGCGATCAAGTCAAGGTTGCCGTGGAGAAATATGAGCAACTGCATCCGAATGTCGATATTGAGCTGCATGCCGCTTCGACGTCGGGCAAAGATCTGAACGATGTGATGAACAAGCAGGAACAATTTATCAAGACCAGCAACACCGCCATGTTGGCCGGAAAAGGACCTGACATCATTGAACTCGATCAGCTTCCTTCCGAACAATACGTGAAGCGGGGGTTGCTTGTCGATTTACACGAGCTGATGGATCAAGACGCTGACTTTCACAAGGAAAATTATTTCACCAATATTATGGACCATGTGCAAAGCGGCGGGGACGGCGGGTTATACGGCATGCCATTGTATTTCTCACTAGTTGGTCTGTATGGCAATGTGGAAGCTATAGAACAAGCAGGCGTTTCGTTTGACGATGACAGCTGGACGCTGAACGACTTCATCGACACCATCAAGCAGTTAAAGCAAAAGGGCGATCCATCGTATATCTTCATGGGCGAGGAACGTTATTTCTTGGAACAGCTCGTGACGGAAAATTTCGAGAAGCTCATCACCGTAACGAACGGGGAGCCGCAATTGGATACAAACGCCTTGGCTGAGATGATGGAGCAGGTCCAAAAGATGGCGGATGATGGACTGCTTCATAAGATGGGGAACTATCAGAGACTAACTGCGGTTGGGGAATCCGGGACCGACAGCAAGAATCCCGCCTATTTCATGGATGCAGAGCTCTATTCGCTGCGGGACGCCTTGTTGTACGCCCCATTCCCGCGTACGGCGCTGTATGCTAAGCCGCATCTGGTGAATGCGGGTGGCGGCGGCTACTTCAAACCGTTCGGGCAGCTTGGCATCAATGCCAATTCCGACCATCCACAGGAAGCTTGGGACTTCATTCAATTTCTGCTCAACGAGGAGAGCGTACAAGCTTATTTCGACGAGCATTTGGATGCCAGCCCTGGTTTTCCAATGAACCGAAGCGTATACGAGCAACAGAAGAGCAAGCTCCTTCAGGACGGAACGGTTACAAGCGGGAACGGTCCGAAGGTTCCGGTCGATCCGGATATGCTGGCGCAGGTGGACCATTACATCAACACAGCCGTCCATGCTGTGGGAGGTCCTTCCAAACTCTCCGAAACGATATATAACGAGACGGAAGCGTTCTTTGCCGGCCAGAAGTCAGCGAGCGACGTAGCGAAGGTGATCGCGAACAAGATCAATCTGTTGTTGAATGAATGACGGATAATGGACAACTTTTTACTTAGAGGGGGGATGGGACATGTATCACAAAACAATCGCGGAGGACGTCTCCCATTTGCTGCAGAACCAAGCGACGACCAAGCCCCATGAATAAGCTGCTCACCCTGCTTCGCAAGGACGGGTTCCAAGCTTTCTGGCTGCTTGCCCCGAGCGTGATTGGCTTCTCGATCTTTTATCTGATCCCATTTCTATTAGGCTTCTGGGAATCGTTCACGGAAGGTGCGGGCGTTGGAGGAAGCAAATTCGTTGGCTTGCATAACTACATCGACCTGCTGGGCAGCAGCTCCTTCCGCAAGGCGGCTGCCAATACCTTGCTATTCACCGCGGTCAGCGTTCCGTTGCTCATTCTCTTGTCCCTCGGCTTGGCTTTGCTGCTGAACCGGCCGTTGTTCCTCCGTGACGGGATCCGGACATCCATCGTGCTGCCCCTCGTCGTTCCCGTCGCTTCGACCGTTACGATCTGGCAAATTTTCTTCGATTGGAACGGGACGCTGAACGAGTGGCTGCATGAGATCGGGCAAGGTCGCATCGATTGGATGCAGTCCGATTGGTCGATAGGCATCGTCGCGGTGATGTTTCTTTGGAAGAACCTCGGCTACAACATGATTCTGTTCCTGGCTGGCTTGCAATCGATACCCAGATCGTATTACGAATCAGCCAGCATTGAGGGAGCGGGACCGCTGCGCCGGCTGTACCACATCACGCTGGTCTATTTGACGCCAACGATGTTTTTCGTCGTTCTCATTTCCATCGTCAATTCGTTTAAAGTGTTCCGGGAAACGTATCTGCTGGCAGGGGATTATCCATATGATCGCCTCTACATGATGCAGCATTATATGAACAACATGTTCGCTTCGCTGGACGTTCAGAAGCTGACTGCCGCCGCGATCCTGATGGTCGGCTGCATCGCTCTGCTGGTTGCTCTTCTGCTCGCGGTGGAGCGTCGGTTTCGGGAGAACATGGAATGAACGGAGTTGATCGAGTGAGGAAGCTCGGCATGCTGCCCAAAATCATAGCTACGCTTGCGGCTGGCGCAGTTGCGCTGGTTATGCTCGTGCCCATCATTCTGACCGTGACGGGTTCGCTGATGACGGAACAAGAGATCGAGCGGAATTACGGTCTTCTCGGCGTCATGATCGATGTAGCGCAGGGAGGAGCGGAAGCTTTCGTTAATTTGAAGCTGCTTCCCGACTGGCTGTCCTTCGGCCAATACGCGCAAATCTTAATCCAGTCGGCGAAATATCTTCACATGTTCTGGAACTCCGCCCTGCTGGTGGCACCGATTGTGGTTGGGCAAGCCGTCTGCGGTACGCTGGCGGCTTACGCCTTCGCCAAGCTGCGATTCTTCGGCAGGGATCAGCTGTTTTTCGTCTATCTGCTCACCATGTTGATGCCGTTCCAGGTGACGCTTGTACCCAATTATCTCGTCATCGACCAGCTGGGCCTGATGAATCACGAATCGGCGATCATTCTGCCCGGCATCTTCGGCGCGTTTGGCGTGTTCATGATGCGTCAATTCATGACGCATATTCCGAATGCGTACATCGAAGCTGCTAAAATCGACGGAGCGGGGCAATTCACGATTTTCTTGCGCATAATCGTTCCGCTTGTCCAACCCGGCCTGGCGGCTCTGAGTGTTCTCCTGTTCATCGACTACTGGAACATGATTGAGCAACCGCTCATCTTCCTGCAGGATGACGCCAAGCAGCCGTTGTCTCTCTATCTGGCGCAGATTAACAAACAGGCCCGCGGCATCGGTTTTGCGGCTTCAACGCTGTACATGGCTCCGGCGGTACTCCTATTTTTGTATGCGGAGTCGTATTTCGTCGAAGGGATTGGGCAGTCAGGAATTAAAGGTTAGCCGGGAGGTGAGGGTGCTTGGAAGAATTGGCAACCCGTTCAAAACAAAGAAAAATACGCGCGCTTGGGGGACTCTTCTTCGCCCTGCTTATCGTGCTGACGCTGGGCGGTAACACGATTCGGGCGTTGTCGATGCCGAAGGTGACCACGGCTGTGCCCACCGTCGGATCACTGGATTATTCCTATGAAGGGAGCGCACTGGTCCGGCCGGCAGCGGAACGAAAACTGATGAATCCGGCGGGCTGGAAGGTGCTTAAAGTGCTTGTGAAGGTTGGAGATAAGGTGCATAAAGGACAGCCGCTCGTCCGCTATGACGACAGCGACGTGCAGGACCAGCTTGCCGATCAGCAATCTTCCCTGAAGAAGATGCAGTTGTCACTGGAACAACTGGAGTACGATTTGAAGCAGGCGCTCCGGGAAGGGGATGAGGAAGCCGTGCATCATGCGTCCTCAGCGCTGAAGAGCATGCAGTTTGATATAGAAGATCAGAAGCGGCGCATCACCAAGCTGCAGGAGGAGATCCAAGCGGGTCGGGAGCTGATCGCTCCGGTGGATGGCATCGTCATGACGGTAGGTGCTGAAGAGGGGATCGCCTCAGCGGGGGTTCCTGACGTCAGCCTATCCGATACGTCCCAGGGCTATCAGATTCGGTTGATGGTGCCGGACGAGCTTGCGATCCTGATCCGGCCTGGTGAAGAACTGGATTCGTTCGCGCTTGTAGACGACGATGCCCGGCAACTTACCGGCACTGTCACCACGATCGAAGAGGCGTACGATGGAGGGGGGGATTCGATCGGCGATGACCAGCTTGGGGCTGGCGACAGCGGCCAAGCCTCGGCCGCGAACACCCGGATCACGATATCACTGAAAGAAGAAGAATCCGGTCTCCTAGGCGGTGAACGCGTCAAAGTGAGCCTGCGCAAATCGAAGGGCGACCAACTGCTGCTCGTCCCAAACGAAGCGGTTCATCATGACAGCCAGGGGGCGTTCCTATACACGATCTCTGCGGAACAAGGCCCGCTTGGCAATGCATATTACGCAAAACTAACCCGAGTCGAGACGGAAGGTTCGAACGAATACGCAACAGCTGTCAGCGGTGAGATCTTCGAGCAGTCCGAGATCATCGTAGGCAGCACAGGGCTGATCATGGACGGCACCCGCGTCCGCTATGAGCTGAACTAGCCAATTACGGTGCAGGAGATGGGAAGAGCCGGCCGAAGCCGGCGATGCATGGTCTTGTTCAATTAGCTTGGGTTTGCGGAGTTAAAGCGGCCCAGCGCTTCACCCATCCGAACCTTCTGTCCGGGGGCAAGTTCAGGCCATGGGGTGAAGGTGCCGTTCTGAGTGAGCAGGACGACGGTGGATCCAAACTCGAAATAAGCGAGGTCGTCGCCTTGCTCCCAGGATTTTGCTGAAGGATCGGTATACTGGATGCTGCTCACGTTCATCGCGCCGACCTTCACAAGAGCGATTTCCCCATACTCATGGGAGATGTAAGTGATCAAGCGTTCGTTTCGGCATAACACCTTCTTCATATGGCGCATGCCAAAATCGTTCACCGGGTAGACCCGGCCTTTGATGTGCTCGCTTTCCAGCTTTTTGCCCGTCACGGGCGCGTGAATCCGGTGATAATCGGTAGGACTCAGATACAGAACAAAGGCGTATCCGTGTTTGTACAATTCGACGCGGGGAGAGCCGGCCAGCAGCGCTTCCAGGGAATAATTCTGTCCTTTCACGTTCAGGATCGTACCGGATTGCACCTCACCCATAAACGTAATCAGCGCGTCCACCGGACTAATCATCACTCCCGGCTCCGCGTGCAGCGGGCGCATGCCCGGCTTTAGCTTGCGGGTGAAGAATTCGTTTAACGTGCGGTATTCCCGAAGCTCCTTCTCCGCTTCATGCAGCGGAATGCCATACGATTTTGCGAATAAAGGGATCATTGCTCGGCTAACCCCCGAATGAGAGAACCTGCCTATCAACCGGGATAACCATTTCCGGGAGGAAAGCTCCGTCATCCATTTCATCCATGTCGCGGCCAAATCGCATCCTCCTAGTCTGTCCAGTAATGCTGCATGGGTATTGATGAATTCGTTGCCACTTCCGCTTATCTTGACACAGAATCAGACCGAAATCAATAACGGACTGGTAACCCCCAGTTTACAGATTTGTACAAATTTAGGCTTGATGCCTGGGCGGGGTTGGTGTATGTTTATATCAATCGCATAGGGATACGGGGGCTTGAGCGAATCAGGCTGAGATAGCGGCATATTGCGCCGCGGACCGTTAATCTGATCTGGATAATGCCAGCGTAGAGAATCGATCGTCCGGGACTTTTTGTGCCTTCGTGCGTCCCCGTGACCTGACCACCGTCTGAGCTATTCAGGCGGTTTTTTTTACGATGCGAGGATTTAAATCAAATGATCAGGAGGAGAGATGAAGATGTCAGAGGTTGTTCAAAAAAGAACGGGGCGTGGTCTCAAGCTCAGTGATGTGCTGGTAACGGTGTTGGTCTCGCTGGTGCTGGGTGTGGTGTATCACTTTTGGAGTTCGGTGTACAATTTGTTCTCCCCCCTGTTCTTCCAGGCCGATGAACTGGTGTACGGGATGTGGTTCCTGGCTGCAACGCTGGTGTTCTTGTTGATTCGCAAACCGGGGGTGGCGTTAATCGCGGAGATCGCTGCTGCCCATGTGGAAATTTTGTTCGGGAGCGAGTGGGGCGTCCAGTTGGTCCTTTACAGTGTGCTGCAAGGTTTAGGGGCGGAGCTGGTGTTCGCCGCGTTCCGGTACCGGAAATTTTCCGGCTCCGTTGCTGCGTTGGCTGGGATTGGGGCTGCCGTGGGTTCGGTCCTCCCGGATTTCTTCTACGGCTATGTGCAGGATTACGAGCCGTGGCTCTTGACTGCCAAATATGCGATGCGGGCCGTCAGCTCGGCGCTGATCTGCGGGTACTTCGCTTATGCCGTCGTGAAGGCCGTAGAGGCGACAGGGGTTACGACATTGCTGCGACCCGTTGATCCCAAAGATTATGCGGCGTTGAATGACTGATGAGCAAAGAAACGACGGCAGCTGAGATCCGGGAGCTGCGGCTCAAGTTCCCGGGAGAGGATCGGTTTGTGTTTAAAGATTTGGATTTCTCGGTGCGGCGCGGGGAGCATGTGCTGCTGCTGGGTCCCAGCGGATGCGGCAAATCGACGCTGCTCCAGGTGCTGAGCGGCATCATTCCAGACCTAGTTGAGATTCCGATGCGCACGTCCGCACAACAGCTACCCGCATCGTGGCGATTTTTGTTCCAGGATCCGGATACGCAGTTTTGTATGCCTTACGTGGATGAGGAGTTGGCGTTCGCCTTAGAAAATTTGGGCGTGCCGAAGCCGGATATGCCCGCGCGGATGCAGGCTGCATTGGCGAAGGTGGGCCTTGACCTGCCTGAGCTCCATGTGCCGATCGATTCGCTATCCCAAGGGATGAAGCAACGGCTGGCGCTTGCCTCCGTGCTGCTGGGGGATCCGGAGGTGCTGCTGCTGGATGAGCCTTCGGCATTGCTCGACCCGCAGGGCCGAGAGCAAATTTGGCAAGCGATCGCCAAGGTGGCTGAGGATCGCACCCTCATTATCGTGGAGCACCGGATCGAGGAGTTGACGGCGCTAGGTCTGGTTGACCGCGTCGTGTTGTTTGGACCGGACGGAAAGGTGCTGGGCGAGGGGGCACCGGACGTCGTGTTTGATACGTATCATTCCGAGCTTATTGAATTTGGGATCTGGTATCCCGGCGTATGGGAAGCGTATTTTGCCACAGAAGCTGGCCGCAGGTTATTGGAGCCGGTGGGGGGGAGCCGGCAATTGGATGGACCTGCCGCCGTGGAGTTGACTGATTTTCACGGGTTCCGGCATGGGCGGCCGGTGATTGAAGTCGGGCAAGCCGCCGTGTATCCCGGGGATTGGATTGCGATCACTGGCCCAAACGGTGCAGGGAAGAGCTCGTTGCTGCTCAGTCTGATTGGCTTGCTGCCGTCTGAGGGGGCATTTACGTTGCAGGGAAAACGGATCGAGACTGGGAAGCTTAGCCGACGTGACCGCAGACGACTTTTGGAGTCGGCCGCTCGTGAGATCGGATTTGTTTTCCAGAATCCGGAGTTTCAGTTTGTCGCCGATCGGGTGGTGGACGAAGTCGCCTTCTCGCTGAGGGAGGATGGACTTGACGCCGGGACGCTGAACGGTCGGGTGACGGTGTATCTAGAGCAGTTTGGTCTAACCGGCTTGGAGATGCGGCATCCTTACCAGCTGTCGCTGGGGCAGAAGCGGCGCCTTAGTGTGGCTGCGGCGGCCGTACGCGAACAACAGGTGTTGCTGCTAGATGAGCCGACCTTCGGTCAGGATGCTGCGAACACGTTTGCCATTCTGCAGTTATGCGAGGCGTTACGTCGACGCGGGACGGCGATCCTCATGGTTACCCATGAAGAGCGGATCGCAGAGCAGGTGGCCACCCAGCATTGGGAGGTCCGGGACGGACGGTTGACGAGCCAACGGTTGACCTCGCGGGTAGAACGGTCCCAGGCAAGTGCCGGCGAATCACCGGAATCCAACGGATCAGCCGAACGGGGAGCGGATATCACCTCCGCGCCAACCGACCAGCCTGGCCGCCGGGATCCAGAGGCGGTGATCGCCAGATGAGACGTTTTCTGACCCCGAAACGGCGGACTTGGTTGCATCAGGCGAACCCGGCTGCCAAGCTGGCGTTGATGATCCTGCTGTTTCTGCTGACGTTATTTACGCACCGGCTTGATTTTATTTTTTATCAGGCGATTCTTTTTACGTTCTTGCTGTTCCTGCTCAGTGGTTATGAACCTTGGAAGGTCGCTTTGCTTCTGTTCCCCTTTGCGCTGATCTTTGCTTCCTCGGCGGCGACGATGATTCTGTTTGGCAAAGGGACGGCGATCTGGTGGTCGTGGGGATTGTTCCGCATTTCTGAAGAAAGCTTCTACCGGGGGATTCACATCGGGTTCAAAGCAGTGGCTTTTGCTGCCGAAGGGCTGTTGTTCGTGTTGACGACTTCTTCGGTTGCTTTGTTTTACGCGCTAATGCAGCAGGCGAAGCTGCCGCCCAAATACGCCTACAGCTTTATGGCCTCGGTCCGGCTGCTTCCCATGGTCTGGGAGGAGCTGCTTGTCCGACGTAATGCGCTGCTGATTCGCGGCGTTCGCCGTCCGCGCGGACTACCCGGTCTCGTCGCACAAGCGAAGCTGTACGCTGTGCCGCTGCTGTCTCAGAGCATCCGGCGGGCCCATCGTGTTGCTGTCGCCATGGAAGCGAAAGCGTTCGACGGAAATCGGCCGCGCACGTATTATTACCCGACTGCTTATTCCCGGTACGATGTGTTGACATGGCTGCTCATCGGCTTGGTTGCGGCTGCAGCTTACTTCCTAGCGGACTTGTACCCGCTATTTCACATTGCAGATGTTCGCTATCATGAAATCTTATGAAACGAAGGGGCAAGATTCCTTCCGGAGAAACGGGTTACTGCCTGCTCTCTGTGTTTAGGAATCCGCCCCTTTTTTTAGTTTTGTTCCATTTGGCTAAGCCCGGTTCGATCGGTCTAACAAATAACGGGCGTAAGCCATAGGCTGTCGATATGAATCCTTCCAGGCTTCCAGCAATCCGGCTTTACGAAAGCCGTAACGCTGGTCACGCCCATTGCATTCGATAAAGTAAGGCTTCCCGCTTGCGGATAAGCCAATGTCCAGCCCCAGGTCAGCGAGATGCGGGAGATGGCTGCCCAGATAGCGGGAGATGGTCAGGGCAAGCTCATTAACGTGAGCAAGGGCCGCCGGGACGATCTGCTCCGGGAGCACTTTGGCCAGCAGCTCCTCGGCGGGAAGGGCTTCGCCGCCTCTGGCGAGGTTACACACAAAGCTGCCTGCAGCAGCTACTTTGGCGAAGCGCCCGGTGACGCTCCAATCGCCTCCGCCGCCCCGCTGGACGGTGATCCGCAGATCGATGGGGCGCTGCTCGTATTCCGCCAGCGGAATACGCTCTTGCACGAGATAAGGCGTGCGACGCAGCATATGCCGAACCCCGGGCGGCAGTTGTCCCCGATGCAGTCGAATCGTCCTCCATTGCCGCTGGCCAAGTGGCGAAGCATAAGTGAGCTCCCACCCTGACGATGGCAGATGTCGCAATCGCATGACACCATGGCCAACGGAGCCGCGGATCGGCTTAAGGATGAGGTCCGTATGGCGGGTCATCATGTTCCGCAGATTGCTGGGGGTTAACGGCATCGATGCCGGAAGGTACGGCCGCAAGTGAGGAGCACTCCAGAGCAAGCGGTGGATGAAGTCTTTTCCATAACGGTTGGTTGTATTAAAGATTGTGATGCCCCGGGCATTCAGGGATTGGAGTCTTTTTCGAGCTGCAAGTCTGGGGTATAACGCTCGGTTATGGATCACTGCAGGCAAGGGAAGCTGTTGCTCGACGTATTCGATGCCATTATATACATACGCGAGACATCTGCCCCCTGCCGGATCGATGCCGGCGAGACGCAAGAAAACGGGGGTTAATCCATATTCCTGTGCCGCTTCTTCATACCCTGTGATCCACTCTTGGCCGGTTCTGCGCGTGGGGATCCCTCGGTACATGCTGGAATTCAGCAGGATTCCGACAGTGTCCTGACTCAAGTGGGTTTCCTCCTTCCCGTGCGTCTTCCTTCAGTGTATGTTGTCCCGGGTCATTAGCGTGGACGACTGTGCTGCGACAGCCGCCTGTTTTCGGGCGAACTGCGGATGGAACACCGCCTTTGGCAAATTAGGCTCATCTTCCAGGAAGGTGTCACATTTGCCAGGAGGTTCTCGTATATTTAGGATATCGAATGCAAGTGAAACGGTAAGGAGGGGGGACTTCACATGGATCGGGAAAAAGTCGCGTTGATCGCGTCTGACGCCTTTACGGCGGTTTCAGGGAAACACCGTCCAGTGAAGAGGGTGCTTGAACGAATGCTCCCTCATGCGGCAGAGCAGCTGCACATTCGCCTCTTTGGCGTTGCGGACGGGCATCTACCGGCCCAAGGATGGATGGGGGGCGTTCCTTTTTATTGCTTGCCCGGGGGACGCCTCTATCTGGAGTCACTGCTGCGGCACTTGCGCAAGTGGCGGCCAGATACGGTGGACGTTTATGGCCGACCATTGCTGGCTTGTCAGCTGAAAGCTCGGCTTCCGCTCTCCCGTGTACTGTTGACGTTACCCTCTGCCCAGATCGTATCTTCTTCCTGCCATCCCAAGGCATATACAATGCAAGTTCTGGAAAGCGTGGACGGCCTGATCGTCGGCAGTGAACGGACCAAAGCCGAGTTGCTGGCGCAGTTCCCCTCTTTGGGCACTCCGGTATGGGTTCATTTGCCGGGGGCAAGCCTAGAGGAACAGGTGCTGCTGCGCTGGACGCCAGATGGGGAACGGGAACGTCAACAGCGGCTGATGGAGCGGGGATGGATGAATCGCAAAATCATTCTATTGGCTGGAAGTTGGCCGCCGCTTAGGGACGAGGAGCACATTGTCTCGGCTCTTACCGAGGTGATGGATCGCGTACCGGAGGCGATGCTGGTGTTCCTTGCCGCCGACTTCCCTGGAACGGGGGCTTTCCGTGAATGGTTTGAGCGATCGAAGCCGCATGGGCTTGCCGCCTACGCTCCAGAGCGGATTGCCAGCCTGCAGGCCGGGTCGCCTTACTTCATCTCGGATAGGTACCTCTTGGCGGATTGCCTGGTGATGTTACCGGGCGATGAGCCGGCATCGATGTTAACGCGCCTTGAAGCGATGGCTGCCGGCTTGCCTACGCTGGATGCTCATGACGCCCCGGTACTTGAATTTGCGGTTGATGGACTGCTCGCCGAAGGGGCGGGAGACAGCTTGGCTGATCGGATCATACTGCTGCTGGAGGAAGAGGAATTTCGTCAAGTCATCGGCCGGGCCAGCCGAGAAATCGTTCGTCGTCATTACCGCTGGGATCACGCCGCAGACCGTTGGGTCAGTCTCGTGCGCGCCAGAGGGGTGCAGACGCACACAGGCCGACGAAGCGCTAAAAACTGATGATATCTGGATGTCCATAGCTAATCTTAGGGAAACGCCGAAAGGCGTTTTTTTTTTGGCCCACAAGCAGGGCCTGTGCCGCATTCGTCAGGACAACTGTACGTTTGCCGTTACCAGCCCCCCGGCCAATCATACACTGAGGTATATGCTCCGGTATTATCACGTTTTTGGGAGGAAATTGATGTGGTCAAAAAACGCAAGCGGCCGCGCATCCGACTGAACCGCAAACCGATTCAGCGCCCTAAAGTGCTGCCGCGTTTGGTCAATCATCCCGATCCCATCGTATCCATCATCATTCCGGCGATGAATGAAAGGGCGACGATCGCCGGCGTACTGCGTGAAGCCGGTCTGGTGCATCCGCGCAGCGAAACGATCGTCGTGGTGAACGGCTCAACTGACGGGACCGCTGAGCTGGCTGAAGCCTGCGGCGCTCACGTCATCCACGTATCGGAGCCGCTGGGACATGATGTGGGCCGGCGCGTTGGGGCGGAGGCGGCCTGCGGTCAAGTGCTGCTGTTCATCGACGCTGACATGGTGATTCCAGCCCGGGAGCTTCGGCCTTTTGTCAACGCGGTGCTGACGGGTGTCGATGTGGCGCTGAACAGCTACTCCGGCCCAGTGCGAGGGAAGGTAGCACATCCGGTCGTTCTAGCCAAACACGTCCTGAACGGTGTGCTGCAGCGTCCTGACCTGCGCGGAGCTTCCTTGACGGCAGTCCCGCATGCGATGAGCCGAACTGCGGTAGACACCGTCGGCCTGGATGCGCTGGAGGTTCCGCCGCTCGCCTTAGCTAAAGCGATCCGGCTGGGGTTAAACGTCCAGCCGGTGCATACCGTCCCCGTTGGCAAGCTAAATCCAGCCCGGGGACGCATAGGGAAGAAGGGAAGTCGTGTTGATCCGCTGACCGCATTGGTGGCAGGGGATCATCTGGAGGCGATCCATTGGCTGCTCCTCCAGCAAGGACCGCGCGGCGGATACAGCGATCTGGGACGGCAGCGCGGTAAGGTGAGGTGATCCATTGATGGTCATGGTAACTCGGCAAAAGATGAAGGTTCGTCGGAAACGAAGAAGCGGTTCTTCGGCCCGTTTGCGCGGAGGAGCAATCCGGAGATCCAGCGGCTTCTCCCGCAAAGGCCGCCGCGGGGTCCGTCCTTCGACGGGAAAAAGATATGCCGGCATCCCGCTCCAACGCCTCAAAGCCAAAGCTTGGGCCGCAGGAGCCCGTGCGGCGGCACAGGATGGGGCGGAGAAGGGTTCGCCACAGATGCAGGCTTGTTTTCAAGCGTGGGCGCAGGCGGAGCGGGTGAATCAACTGCCTTTCACGGCTTTGTTGACGGCTTCCTTGGCGTATCGCCGCGGGTATGCCCATGCAGCCGGATTGAGTAAGATGTGGATTCCACTGCCGCTGAAAGGCCGTGCCTCAGCGATTGTGACGGCGAGTAATGAGGAGCAGACGTTGCCGGCGGTTTTGGCAGAGCTCCGCAAGCTGCCTCTGCATGAGATCATCGTTGTCCTGAATGGCTGCGATGATGCAAGCTTTACCGTCGTGGATCGCGATCCGCGCATTACGCGGCTGAGCTTCCCCGAGCGGTTAGGGCATGACGTAGGCCGGGCGATTGGGGCGGCGATAGCTACCGGGGATATTTTGCTGTTCACCGACGGGGATATGTGCGTTGCCGCCGAGGATTTAGCTGCTTTTTTGATCGCCATCGATCGGGGAGAGGACTTGGCGCTCAACGATTTGACGCCGCATCTGCCGCCGTTCTCCCAGCAGGATGAGGTAACGCGCTGTAAGGCATTCTTGAATCTGGCGCTTGGACATCCGGAGTTGAAGGCGAACTCGTTAACGGCGGTGCCAAACGCTTTGTCCCGCCGCGCAGTACGGACGGTAGGCACCGCTGCGCTGATCGTTCCTCCGAAAGCCCAAGCGCTCGCCTTGGTTCGCGGGCTGAAGGCAGGTGCGCCGATTTCCGTGGACGTGATCCGCAAAAACCGTCTCCGCACCAGCAACAGCGGGGCGGGTAATGCGGTCGCACGGATGATCGTTGGCGACCATCTCGAGGCGCTTGGTGAGGTTATGAAAACGGAAGGCGTCCGGTTACGCTTCTCCACAATAGGCCGGAGCGAACTCGCGAAAGTGAGGAATGCCCGATGACGGCTGGAGTAACGAGTATCATCATTCCGACCTATAACGGGCTTCACTTGCTTGCCCCTTGCGTGGCGGCGATCCGTCAGTTTACGGAGACTCCTTATGAGATTATCGTGGTGGACAACGGCTCCGAGGACGACACGGCATCGTTCTGTTTGAAGGAGCGTCTGATCCTGGTGGCGCTGCCGCGCAATGAAGGATTTCCGGTAGCAGTAAATCGAGGATTGTCCGTCGCTTCGGGCGATCACCTTCTCATTCTTAACAATGATGTGCTTGTCTCTCCACGCTGGCTCTCGAATCTGCTTCAGGCGCTGCACAGCGCCGCGGATGTCGGCCTCGTCGGCCCGGTGACCAATTATGCCAGCGGACGGCAGCAGGTGGAGATCAATTGGGAGGAAGGAGAGGATTTCGTCCAAATCGCCGAACGTCATAACCATTCGGATCCGGCCAAATGGCAGGAAGTCCAGCGGCTGATCGGCATGTGCCTGCTCTTTAAGCGGGAGATACTGGAGCGGGCGGGAGGATTTGATGAACGGTTTTCGCCCGGTCATTACGAAGATGACGACTACTGCTACCGTGCTCGGCAGCTTGGTTATCGTCTGCTTATGTGCGGCGATACGCTGGTGTACCATGAAGGCAGTGCCAGCTTTAAAACCCGCCATCCGGAAGGGTGGAGCGAGCTTATAGAACGGAACCGCATTCGGTTTATCGAAAAATGGGGCTTAGATCCTTGGCAATTTATTTAAAGGGGAGCCCCAAAATTTTAAGGTAAGGGAGGAGCGTTCATGAAAGGTGTGATTTTGGCGGGGGGCACCGGCACGCGTCTATACCCGCTGACCCGATTGATCAACAAGCATCTGCTTCCGGTCGGGAATTATCCGATGGTCTGTTACGGCATAGAACGGCTGCGTCAAGCTGGAATCACCGACATCCTCATCGTGATCGGTAAACAATCTGCAGGGTTGTACGCGGACTTCCTTGGCAGCGGGGAGAACTTTGGGGTTAACCTGACGTATCGTATCCAGGAAACGGCCGGTGGAATCGCAGAAGCCTTGGAGCTGGCGGAAGGGTTTATCCCACCGGCCAGTAAATTCGTTGTGCTGTTGGGTGACAACCTGTTCTTGGACGATTTAACACCATACGTGGAGCGATTTAAGCAGCAGCCTTTGGGCAGCGCACGGGTAATGCTGAAGCCGGTGGATGATCCACGGCGCTACGGCGTGCCGGTGTTTGCTGAAGATGCCCCGGAACATATTGCTTATATCGAAGAAAAACCGAAGAAACCGAAATCGAAGTATTCGGTCACTGGGATTTACATGTACGATGACAGCGTGTTTGGCATGATCCGCAGCATCGAACGTTCTGCCCGCGGCGAACTGGAGATTACAGACGTGAATAACCTTTACGCGCGGGAAGGCAAGCTTGAGTTCGACGTACTCCAGTTGTGGTGGGGAGATGCCGGCACATTTGAGTCGCTTCAGGAAGCCGCAATTCATATGAAAGGCGTACTTCCCTAAGCGATAGGGAAGCCGGAAAGGAGGCACGGGATGGCTACACGCGACAATGCGGCGGTCACCAGCCGCAAAACATTCGGCCGGCGGAGCGCCGGCAGCGCAGCTGCGGCCTCACCGGCCCGCCGGTCCGCCGGCCGGTGGAAGAACGGCCGCGCGAACCGTACCGTCGCCGGCAAGGCCGCGCTACGCCGGCGTCATGGCAGCCGCCGGCGCCGCAGCGGGCGCCTCGGGCGTCGCGGAGCACGCGCGGCGGCATGGCGGCGGTACCGGCAGGCGGCGGGCTATGCCGGCAGCGGGCTCGGCCCCGGCGCTATGGCCGGTACCGACGGCGCAGGCTATGCCGGCGCGGCAAGCCGTCTTAGCGGCCCGGGCGGCCGCCAAGGCCGGGCCACTAAGGCCCTTTCGCCTGGCCCAGCCGCATTCTCGCCGCCGCTATTGCCCGCACCCGGGCCGGCGTCGCTGGATTCGGCGGCGCCGAATTCCTCCGGAGCCGCCTGGTCTACGGCGGAAGCGGAGCGGGTTCGCGCCGCCGCCTTCGAGGCCGGCTACCGCGAGGGCTTGTTTGAAGGCGGGGAAGCTAAGCTGGGCCGCTTAATTCCCCGCTATATGCTGCTGCCCGAAATCCGGGTGGACGACGTCATTGCCGCCGGTTTCCCAGCCGTTGCCGGGCAGCTTTATCCGATGCTTACGCCAGAAGAAGTGTTCGCTACAGCGGAGGGAGCGCTGCGGGAAAACCGACCGCTGTCGATTGTCCGTCTCGGCGACGGAGAACTGCTCACCTTGGCGCACGGTACGGTCATTTCCACCGAGGAAGCGCTCCGCTGGGGGGCTTTTTTGCCCTATGCAGGCGTGTATTTGCCTGATCCGGCAGCACGTGAAGCGTTGGCAGACGCCATAAGGGCTGCGGATATTATCGGGGTTCCGGAATCCCGTCATCCGTCCTATCAGGGGCTGTTGTTCCCGGTGCTGCGCCATTATGGAATCGATTACCGCAGCCTGCGTTTGACCACTTCGACCGTCAATTATGAACTCAATACCGGAGGTTATTTAACGAGACTGGTGCATGGCCGGCGTGTCTTACTGATCGGGAATCAAGCGGAAGCGTTGGCGGGATTTCTTGGGCAGCGCGGTGTGCAGGTTGTGGGGTGGCTAGCTCCCGTGCATGGCGTAGCCGATGTGCCTAGGGTTATGATGCGCTTCCGGGAAGTTCCGGACTTTGATCTGGCTTTGGTTGCGGCTGGAGTGGCCGCAGTGATGATCTGTACACGGATATCCGGAGAGCTGGGCAAAGTGGCGCTGGATATGGGACATTTAGCCGACAAACTGATAAAAGGGGAAGCGGCATGGCCGCAGCTCGGGGAGGTGCACAACAGTGCAAATGGAGTTTGACGGAAAAACCAAACATACTAGACGCGGTTCAGGAACCTACGAGCAAGGATACGCTGCCGGCTATACTTACGGAGTTCAAGAAGGGTACCGAGCATTTGCTGACCGCCAGGAAATCACGAGCATTATTATTCCGACTTATGATCGCAGAGATCTGCTGCTACAGTGCTTGGATCATATTGATCGCTACACGTCTACACCTTATGAAGTCATCGTCGTTGACAATGGGTCGACCGATGGAACGGCGGCGGCGGTTCGGAGACGGCCGGGGCGAGTGCGGCTGGCGGTGTATCCGCAGAATCTGGGGTTCGCCCGTGCCGTAAATACCGGTCTAATGATGGCCAAAGGGAATACAATTGTGCTTCTGAACAACGATGTACTGGTGACGGAGCGCTGGCTGGATCAACTGCTGGCGTGCCTTCGTCAGTTTCCTCAAGCAGCTGCAGTTGGGCCGGTAACGAATTATATCAGCGGTGAGCAGCAAATGGATGTTCCTTATGAGGATGTGGCGGATATGCCGGCATTTGCTGCCATGTACAATCGTTCGGATCCGATGAAGTGGCGCATAACCGATCGGTTGGTAGGGTTTTGCGTAGCTTTTCCTCGAGCAACGCTGGAGCAAGTTGGATATTTCGATGAAGGATATGAGATCGGCAATTTCGAGGACGATGATTGGGTCGCCCGTTTGCGCCTGCAAGGAAAAACGCTGGTGATCGCCGGAGACACCTTCGTGCATCATTACGGAAGCATGACGATGAAAGGGTTAGGCAATCAGCAGTTTCAGGAAGTAAACACTCGCAACCACCATTTCTTTCGTGAAAAATGGGGAGATCTGCACGCTCTCTATGCACGGATGCCTGCTTGGCGGGGGGAACGGACGTTAAGGGCGGCGGATTTCTTCCCGACCCACGTGCGGGTTCGAGATGTGAAGGGAGGCGTACACTGGCTGGAGCATGGCGTTCGCCATCCGGTGCACCCGGCGGCGGCTGACTCATTGCCGGGGCTGCCGCGACTGTCCGTGCTGGATCTGGTCCAGCTTCCCGTCGGTCCAGCCCGTTCACCGGAGCAACTGGCTGGCTTAAGCAGCGGTATGCCATCCGAGGCGGGCTTTACGGACGGCGTCGTGGTCGCCAGCAACGGACGGTGGTACCAAATCGATCGGGGGCAACGGCGGGAGATCATCTCGGAATACACGCTCCGCGCTTGGGGGCTTACGCCTTCTTTAGCTGTACCGGAGAACGAAGTGGCTGCCAACCCGGAGGGACTGCCGATTCTGCCTCCGCAACGCATCGTGAGCGAGGATTTATAGGCTGGAACAAGCCGGCTCTACAGGAACGCGCTAATTCGTACCGGCATATGTTATTGGAGGGCATCCTGAGGCTGGTGTCCGCAGTCCGCTAATTAGAGCGCGGCGTAAAGGCCGGCCTTAGTTGAGGAGGAGTCAGAGTGGAGCAAAAAATATCTGAGATTATCGTGCACATGGCCCACTCTCACCAGCAGATGGCGCGGGTGATCGATGCGGAACGACAAGTCGCTGTACGCATGGCACAGATCGTTCATGCGATTCCCGACGCCGAGCCAGCGTTCGATGGGACGCCCGGCATTTTGGAGAATTCGGGTCGGATCAACAAAAGTGTGATCTCCTACTTAAATGCCATTGCCGATTTACAGGAAGCAATGGCCGAGAATTTGAGCCATGTGATGAAGCAATTAAAGGTCCAAGAAGAAGAGTGAGGTTAATGAAGCGGGGTATGATGCCATGAGCAGGGAACAGGCTTATCTGAACATGTTGGATGCGGCCGCAAAAATCCAGTGGAACGTCGCAATGATACTGGAAGCCAAGGCGGTCGAGTCCGAGAAGGTGCGCAACTGGATATTGAATCATGTGCTGGATAGCAGTTTCGAGGATCACGAAAAGCAGCTGTCCGACCCGCTGGAGGTTCACGATCAACTTGTGGAGGTGATTGAGGGCCTGACCAAGCTGCAAAATGGGCTGTGCAGCAACCTGAAAACGGTGCTCCCTCCCGACATGACAGAAGGCGGCGGGGATGGTCTGGACGGAGGATTCGGTGGGTTGTTCGACGGCGGTGATTTTGATCTGGAGGCAGGCAAATGACGATGTTCCCCCTTCAGGCCGGGGAGGAGGCGAAACTCCGGTTAGTTGATGCTATAAGCCAAAGCCAGCAAGCGATGGCGCGGATTCTCGGCAGCCTCGCCGACGTGACCGAACTCTCCCCGGACGCTGCAAGGCATATTGCCGGAAATATCGATAAATTGACCAAATATCAAGAAGCGATGGCCCGCACGGTTTGCGGGTTGACTTTTCATCGCGTCAAATATGGAACTCCTTCACCACCATGGATGATGGACGCCTGCTATGCAGCATACGACGTGACCCGAGGAGTACAGGAGGAAGAAGAAGGATGGCAAAAACCAAACTCCGGCGTACCCGCCGTGTAAAGCCGCGTACGACGAGAAAAGTTCGGCTCCGCAGAAAACGGAAGCTGACCCTAAGGCGGAGAAGTAAGACGATCCTTGCCCGCCGCAAGCGTCGCAAGGCGGTACACAAGCCGCGTACACATCGCAGAAGAAGACGTAGAGTGAGACGCCGGCGAAACGCACTACCGGTCCCGGCAGCGGCGGTTCCTGTTACAGAACAAGGAAGCGAAGACAAGGCCGTTTATGATCAGGCCTATAACGAGGCTTATCAAGAAGGATTTAACAGCGGCTTCGCCCAAGGCTACGAGGACGGACATAAGATGGCCTACAAGGATCAAGTCTGACGTATCATCTCTGAAAAGAATCAATCTGATAGGTGCAAATCAGATCGATATCTAGCATCAAATCTATTAACCGTTGTCGGTTCATCGGCAGCGGTTATTTCATTATAGGGAGGGGGGGCATATTGCCATTCTCAGCCTCTTTTTAACCATTATCCCTTTGAATCAGGGAGTGAAGAGAATGGGATGGAACTGTCCAGTATAAAAAAATTTGAAGTTGCCTAGGAGTCAATTCCTTAACTACTTGCATGTACTTCTTGTAATACTCCATACACTTTACTCCTTGCAATTCTTATGCGACTGCTGCAAGGAACGGCTTCAGCTGGCGTGCGTTCAGACCATGGGCGATTAACTGGCGGTAAGGGATGGCAGGAATGGACAAGCACATTTGCAGCAGGTTTTGGCGTATCTCTTCCTCGGAACAAGTCATGCGCAGGTAACGGCGGACGGTGTACTCGTTCAAATACGCCTGCAAATGCGTTATTCCCAGCGCGACATACGTGCGTCGGATCGAGTCTCTTGCTTGTCTCACGACTCTCCGCAAGGGCAGATACATCCGATAAACGAAAGGGAACCACCGCTTAGTTGAGGTATGTTGTCTATCGACATACTTGTTGATGAATGCCTCAAGATCGCTCCGGTCAGCCTGTTGCTCGCCCCCTCCTCTTTTGTGCGGAATCAATTGAATCTTCACTCGCTCGGGTTCACCAGTCTCCGTGACCGTGCAGCCGGTAACAACCGCGGTGGCATAAGGTTGACAAGCTGGATGAAAGCGTCTGGTATCCGTGCCATATTGATCGCGGCTCACCTTTACTTCTCCAGAGAGCAAAACCTTCGCCTCACATTCGCCGAGGGTATGACGGATTTTGTGCAGCATGAGCCAAGCGGTCTTGTAGGTCACTTGGATTACCTGACTCAACCGCAGCGCCGAGATGCCATCCGGGAGCAGAAACAGCTCCAGTGCTTGGAACCACTTCACCAAAGGCAGATGGGTTCTTTCAAAAATGGTGCCGACCAATGGCGAGGCTTGATAACTGCATCTTCCACATTCAAATAAAGGAATATGTCGAGTGGACAGACGGGTGCTCTCGGTATAAGCACAGCGCGGGCAGACGAAGCCATTTGGCCATTTCATCGCGATAATCGCCTCGATACAGTCGGCCTCGCTTTGAAAACGGCTGCTGATAGATTTAAGCTCCATGCTCGTACTTAATTCCATGTCCGATCCCTCCAATTGAAGTTCCTCTAGTCACTGAATACGCACGTGCGTTCCCTTTTTTCTCATTATAGCAAACATACGTTCTTATATCAACTAAAAAATCCTAAATCTTCACGAAAAATGTGGATGTTCAGATCACTGTGCAGCCTTAGTTTAATCCCCCTCATCGATCGCCAAATCTGAATCAAAGGGATAATCGTGCAAAAAGGGGGGGGGGGGGGGCTAGAGGGGCTAGAATCCCCTCTACTCTCTTCCCTAATCTCTCAATTCTGATCGAAAGGGATAATGGTGCAAAAGGGCACAACGAAGCACAACGAATCACAACGAGGCACACAAAGGCACACAAAGGCACACAAAGGCATAACGAGGAAACAGCAAGGCGCAAATAGGCGCTTACGAGAGGTTTTCTATCGCGATCTCCGTATTCTGAGCGAAAGGGATAATCGTGTAAAAGAGGCGTGCCGTAAGCCCAAAGATCGGAGGCAGGCGGTGTCAAAAGGCGGCATTCGCCAATTTATACGGCGGGCGGGTAGTCGTCCATGATGCACGTGTCCCCTCAGCATATATTTATTAAGACCCAGGAAACGAAAGATTGAAATCCACGAAGATAGGATGAAGAACCTTGGAGAACGTCAACGAGAATCGATACGGCGAGGCTTATCAGGCCGGATACCAGGAAGGGATTCGGTATGGCGGATGTCTGGCTGTACTGGAACGTATTCCGCCGGTTTCTCGGCCGAAAGTGGACCTGCGGGTGCTGTATGTGCCTCAAGGGTTCGATGCGATTGACGAAGGGGTTCAGACAGCGCTTGCGGAGTTGACGCGGGAATGCATCGTTGCCTCACCGGAAATGATGCTGCAGGAAACCGAGCACCATCGTCCCGATCTGGTGCTGGTCATGAATTCGCTGCACATTTTTCCGCCTGATCATACTGCGCAGTTGGAGCAGATCCGGAGAATGGGGATTCGGACCGCTGTTTGGTTCGTGGATGATCCTTATTTTACCGATGATACGACCGCGCTGGCTTTAAGCTACGATGTGGTGTTTACGCACGAAATCGAATGTGTGCCGCTCTATCGCTCCTTAGGGGTGCAAAGCGTACACCATCTTCCGCTCGCTGCGAATCCGCGTCAATTTCGGCCCATTCCGGCTAAGCCTGAATATCGCTATGATGTTTGTTTTATCGGTAATGCTTTTTGGAATCGAGTGGCCTTGTTTGATCGCTTAAGCTCGTTCCTGCAAGACAAACGCGTGCTGATTGCCGGATATCATTGGGATCGCTTGCCCAGATACGAGAAGCTGGCGAGGTTCATCCGCCCAGGGTGGGTTCCCGTTGAGGAGACGGTTCGTTATTACAACGCGGCCAAAATTGTGCTCAACATCCATCGACCAACGCAAACCGGCCAGGACAACCGGAACGGGAGCGATACGCCTGGGAGTTCGATCAATCCGCGAACCTATGAAATTGCCAGCTGCGGCGCTTTTCAAATTACGGATATCCGCGGCGATTTAACCTCGTTCTACCGGCCGGGCTACGACATTGAGACGTTTCGAGATGAGACGGAGTTAGAGGCGAAAATCCGCTATTATCTTGAGCACGATGAGGAACGACGCTTCATCGCTTGGCGCTCGCTGTGGACGACGACGGCGTTCCATACGTATATGGACCGGGTTAGCCGCCTGTTGGCTGCAGTCACCAAAAGCTAGTAGAGGAGTCAACCCACTGGGACCACCCCAACGAGAACCAACTATCAAGAACTCATCAGCTAGAACTATCCAACTAGATTCAACCTAGTAAAGGAGTGACCTTATGTTCATGGAAGAAGCGGCTGGCCATCCAACTCAACCCGTGATGAGCCCGGAGGAGAGCGGTAGAACCAACGGGTTCCGTGACGGCTATGCCGAGGGGTACCTGAGAGGAAGGGCCAGCTATATTGTCAGTCAACCGCGGCCGAAATTCCCGGTACGCAACTTAAAAATATTATATGTCGGTTCGGGGAAAGGATTTCCTTATTCTCCGATTGATGAGGCCGTAACTTCCACGCTCCGCACGTTAACCGCTGAAGTGATTACCGCTGTGCCGGGTGATTCGTTACCGGATTTGGCATCGCTGCATAAACCGAACTTGTTGCTCGCCCTCGACGGCTTGGAGCTTCCTCTGGAGCATGTCAACGCCGTGCGGGCGATGGGCATCCCTACGGCGATTTGGTTTACGGATGATCCCTACTACACGGATCTGACGGTTCCGCTGAGCACGCAATATGACTACGTGTTTACTCTTGAACGAAATTGCGTTGATCTGTATCGCTCAGCCGGCTGCAGCCAAGTTCATTATTTGCCGTTTGCCGCCTTTCCGCAGCACTATCGTCCGACCTTGATGCCATCCCCGCACCGCCGCAATTTAAGCTTTATCGGTTCAGCGTATTGGAATCGGGTGAACTTTCTCCGGCCTATTTTTCCAGCGTTGATTGAACAAGGCTTAATGATTAACGGTATCTGGTGGGATCGACTGCCGGAGTACCCGGACTATGTGGACCGGATCGAGCTGGGAAAATGGATGGGTCCGGTGGAAACCGCCGAAGTGTACAGCGGGTCGAAAATTGTCCTGAACTTACACCGCTCCCCGTTTGAGGAGGATGTTAACAACAACAAAGCGGGTATCACAGCGGCGTCGCCAAACCCGCGGACGTTCGAAATTTCGGCCTGCGCAACGCTTCAATTGGTTGATTCGCGGGATGACCTAGCTTCGTTCTACGTCCCCGGCGAAGAAATCGAAACCTTCTCCTCGCCGGAGGAGTTGGTTGAGAAGGTGCGTTTTTATTTGACTCACGAGGAAGCAAGACGGGAAATTGCGTTGCGTGCGCTGAATCGGACCTTGCGGGACCATACCTATTCCAATCGGTTAGATCAGCTGCTAACCGTGATTTTCGGGTGAATCCTGTGAAGTGGAAGCTGGTTCCTGAGCCTCGGACAAACGCACAGGCAAAGGAGGGGCAATTGTGTCGGATAGAAAGAAGCTTCTGCTGTTCTCGCACGTGTGCAATTCCAGAAACGTAACCGGCGCCGAAAAGCTGTTGTTATTCAGCGCGAGAAAGCTGTCGGCTTATTACGACTGTACCATCGTGGTTCCAAGACAGGGCAGTTTGTCGATTCAGGCCCATCGTTATGGGATTCGCACACTGCTGTGTGATAATCCGTTGATATACGCGATGTGTACCCCGAACTCCAGTCTGTCTGGCGAAATCCATACGATTGCCTGGAGCGACTCGGTGCAGCGTACAATCGGATTGCTCCAAGAGGAGCGGCCGGATGCGGTACTGGTAAATACCAGCGTGAATGTAGCACCGGCGATTGCGGCTAAACAGTTGGGAATCCCTGTGATTTGGCAGATTACGGAGGTCATTGCATCCAATGAGTTTACGGCGGAAGCAGTGAATCTGATCGACAGATACAGCGATTTGATTGTTGGCATTTCCGAATCTGCCCTGCTTCCTTTCGCTGGAACGCAAGCTATGCACAAAACCGTATTGCTCTATCCTTCGTGGAACCCGGAGGATATCCATCCCGAGCTTTGGCCGGCACAACGCTGGCAACGAAGAGCACAATGGAAGATCAAACCGTCCGAATTTCTGGTCGGCTATATTTCCTCTTACCTGATTCCAGAGAAAGGTGCCGACCATTTTATCGAAGCAGCGCTGAACCTGACGCACCGGTTCCCGGAGGCCAAATTCGTCATGATCGGTGCGGAAGTTCAACCTGAGTATTATCGGAGTTTAAAGCGAGCGGTACAGGGGTCACCGCATGCGCAGCGATTTATTTTTGTGAGTATGGAATACCATGTGGAATCCGCCTTTAGTGCGATGGACATCGTCGTTGTTCCGGGCATTCTGCCCGAAGGGTTTGGATTAACGGCGCTGGAAGCAATGATCTTCGGAAAACCGGTAGTAGCCTATGCTTCTGGCGGATTGCGCGAAATTTTGGAGTCGACAGGTAACGGAGCTTATCTGGTACCGACAGGAGACAGCCTTGGACTTGTGGAGAAGTGTGCAGAGCTCCTGTCTTCTTCGGAACTGTCCCGCAGCGTAGGGGAAAGGAATCGAGTTCAAGCAGAGGTTATGTTTGGCCCGGCTTCTTACGAGCTGCGGCTTCAAGGACTCGTTCAGCGGATGCAGGAATTGTCGGGGGTTGCCGTACCTCTGCCTGAACCGGTCCCGACCGCGACTTCCCCAGATGCGGCGGAGTATCGAGGCTCTGGAGCGGCGGCGGGTGCAGCCAGTCCGTCAAGCCGCCGCAGACGAGTCAAATTGAAGCGAGCTAAACTGCGTAAGCGAAAATCCGGTGCGGGAAGGAGCTTCACCGCCCGACGCGGCGGGAAGCGACGCGCAAGTAAGATCACCCGGCGCAAGGCGGGGGGCACCCGGAAGATGAAGCGAATCCGCCGCAAACCTAGCCGGAGAACTAGAAATCCCCGCAGGCAACGCGTGCGGAAACGCCAGAAATCCACAAGGAGATGAGTCAGCAAGGAGATGAGACCGTGAAGATCATGACCATTTTGGGGACCCGACCGGAAATTATTCGGCTCAGCCGGATCATCCCGTTGCTGGATCAATGGGCCGAAAAACATGTGCTGGTGCATACGGGCCAGAATTTTACGGCGAGTCTCAGCGATGTCTTTTTTCAAGAGTTGGGTTTGAGACAGCCAGACTACATCTTTCAAGATCACCAAACGACGCTGGGGGCGCAGTTGTCAGCGATGTTTGGACAAATGGAGCGGATTTTGGAGGTGGAGCAGCCGGACCGCGTGCTGCTGTTGGGGGACACCAACAGTGCGCTGTGTGCCGTACTCGCCGAGCGTCTCGGATATCCTGCAATCCACATGGAGGCGGGCAATCGCTGCTTTGACCTCGAGGTGCCTGAGGAGAAGAATCGAAAAGTCATCGATGCAGTGTCGACCATCAATATGCCATATACCCCGCAGAGTAAAGCCCATTTGCTTGCAGAGGGGGTACCCAGCAATCGGATCGTGTTGACCGGCAATCCGATTTACGAAGTGATGAAGCACTACGAGCCGCAAATCGATGCGAGCGATATCCTGCAGCGGCTGGGGCTGGAAGAAAGGGATTATTATCTTGTGACGACCCACCGGGCGGAGAACGTTGACCGTCCGGCCTCTTTACACGCAATTATGGAGGGGTTGAACCGGGTCGCGGAGATGTCGTCCAAACGGTTAATTTGCAGCATTCACCCCCGCACGAGATCGCGGATTGAACGTGATCTGAAGCTGAAAATGCATCCACTGGTCGAATTTCACGAACCGTTTGGTTTCTTCGACTTCGTGAAGCTGGAGAAGCATGCGCTATGTGCGTTGACGGACAGCGGCACCGTGCAAGAGGAATGCTGCATCATGCAGGTACCAACGGTAACGATTCGCCGCACAACGGAGCGGCCGGAGACCGTGGATTGCGGCAGCAACGTTGTATCCGGCATAGACGCCGGCAGAATCGCCGAAGCAGCGAAGATGATGTCCGGTATGGAACGTTCATGGCCTTGTCCTGAAGGATATTTGGAGGAGAAGGTCTCACAAAAAGTGGTCAAATTCGTGCTTGGGGGGAAGTTGAATGTTTAAAGATCAAGTGATTCTCGTCACCGGGGGGACCGGTTCCTGGGGTTACGAGCTGATCCGCCAGCTCCTCCCCCAAGACCCGAAGGAGATCATCATTTACTCCCGTGGTGAAGCGGCGCAGGTTGCGATGAGCCGCGCCTTTAACGACGAGCGCCTGACGTTTCGAATCGGCGATATCCGCGATAAGGAGGCTTTGATCACGGCCTGCCAGAACGTGGACATCGTCTATCATCTGGCTGCTTTGAAACACGTGCCCATTTGCGAAGAGCAACCTGCTGAAGCGCTGAAAACCAATGTGGTTGGCACCCAAAACGTGATTGAAGCCGCCATTAAAAACAAAGTGAAAAAAGTCCTTTATATCTCTACGGACAAAGCGTCGAACCCCTCGAACTTCTATGGCATGACCAAAGCTATCGGTGAAAAGCTGGTTGTTTACGCCAACCTGATCCAGGATGGAACCCGATTTGTATGCATTCGGGGCGGTAACGTTCTGGGGACCAATGGCAGCGTGATTCACTTGTTCAAGCACCAGATTCGGGAGCAGAAGCGGGTAAAGATCACCGATTTGGAAATGACTCGATTTTTCCTGACGATGCCGGAAGCGATCCAGCTTCTATTTAAGGCTTCTCGGGAGAGCATCGGCGGGGAGATTTTCGTCATGCTGATGCCAACCTGCCGGATTATCGATTTGGCGGAGGTGCTGATTGAGGCTTCAGGCATCCCCGATGTGTCGATTGAGGTGACGGGGATTCGCCCTGGCGAACGGATTCACGAGTTGCTGCTCAGTGAATATGAAAGCCGGTCGACCGTGGTATACGACAAGGAGTATCTGGTTATCATGCCTGCGCTCGAGATCGCGGGTCTGCGAGATCGTTACGGCCATTTGCCGCTCGTTCCTTACGGCGAGTTGAGTTCGGAACATGAGCTGATGAGCAAGGAGGAGATCCGCAACATGCTGGATAAAGGAGGATTTCTCTCATGAAATTGCTGATCCTTGGGGGCCATGGAATGGCCGGTCATGTATTGGTACGACATTTTCGCGAGAAGGAAGGCTACCAGGTGTTCTATACCTCACGCGACCCTGGTGACCGCAGCTCGTTGATCTTGGATGCCGGAGATATCGTCGCTGTCGATCAGGCGGTGCAGTTAGTTCGTCCCGATGTCATCATTAACGCGGTTGGGGTGCTAAATCAATTTGCCGATCAGGATAAAATTATGGCTTATCACATCAATGGATTTCTGCCCCACCGGCTGCGCCATTTAGCTGACAAAATCCATGCGCGCCTGATTCATATCAGTACGGACTGTGTCTTCCGCGGTGACCGTGGCAGCTATAAGGAGGATGATCAGCCCGACGGTGTCACAACGTATGCCTTAACGAAGGCGCTTGGGGAGATCCGTGACGCAGGACACCTGACCATCCGTACCTCCATTATCGGACCGGAAATCCGCCGTCATGGGATCGGGCTCTTCCATTGGTTTATGAATCAGGAAGGCAAGGTATCCGGGTATCGCCAGGTTAAATGGAACGGCGTGACGACGATCCAGCTTGCGAAGACGATTGAATTGCTGTTGGACCGGCCCGTGTCCGGGTTAATCCATTTAGCGCATCCAGAGGTCGTCAGCAAATACGAAATGCTGCAAATGTTTCAAGAAATTTGGGGGAAAGACGACGTTGAGATCGAACCGGATGACGGCCCGAACCTCGACCGAACGCTGGTGAACACCCGTCCGGATGCGGTAGTCCCTCTACCTTCGTTCCGAAAGATGATAGAGGAAATGGCGGAATGGATGAAACAGCATGGGTGACCGGGCGACGGTTCTGATTACAGGAGCCGGCGGTTTTACCGGGCGTCATGCTTGCCAACGTTTTGCTGCCAAGGGATACCGGGTTTTCGCTATGGTCAGGAAGGAAGTCGGATGGCCTGCCCATAGGCAGGTAGAGTACATTTCCTGTGATTTGACGGATAGAGCCGGGGTGAAACGGGTCGTCGAGCGGACCCGGCCGCAGTACGTGCTGCATCTGGGCGGGAAAAACTCCGTCCCGGATTCCTGGGCTCAGCCCCTCCTCTACATGGAGAGTAATGTCATGACGACCCTATATCTGCTGGACGCGCTGCATTCCTGCGGTTTAGGGGATTCCCGGATCCTGGTTGCCGGTTCACGGCTGAAATTCGGGTTGGAGCGACCGCTTCGACCCACTCACCCTTATGGGTTAAGCAAAACTTTGCAAGAGGCGGCCGCTTTAGCCTGGGGGAAGCTGTTCCAACTTGGCGTGTTGATCGCCGAACCCGGCAACTTGATTGGCGCCGGTCCATCCACAGGGATATGCTCTCTGCTCGCCCGGCATGTCGTCCGACTGGAGCGGGGGGAGTCCCCTCCCCCTTTCCAGTTGTCTGCGGCGGATGCTAGGCGTGACTTCCTCGACGTACGTGACGCGGTGGACGCCTATGAAATGCTACTGCGCAAAGGGGAGATCGGAGAGGTGTATCCCGTCTGCTCCGGGCGAGAGCGAAGCTTGGCCGAACTGGTGGAGGACTTCGCACAGCTAACAACCGTAACGGATATGAGGATCCAAGCGGGTCCTTCATCCGGAAGCGGCTCGGCGTCCCCTTCCGAGCCGCCTCTTCCCCAGGCACTTTGGGATCTGGGGTGGCGGGCTAACGTGGCCTGGGAGCAATCGCTGCTGGATATCATGGACTATTTTCGCAAAGAGGGGGCCGCAACGTAATGAATCCGCGCGTGAGTATCATTATTCCTTTCTATAACTGTCCCTATATTGAACAGGCAGTGCAAAGTGCACTGAGTCAAACGTACCCGCACACGGAGATTATCGTTGTAGATGACGGGTCCACCATCCATGCCGAGCGGCTCGCGCCTTACCGCGGTCATATCTATTATTTGGGCAAGGCGAATGGAGGGACGGCATCTGCACTGAACCACGGAATTCGACATGCTTCTGGAGATTATATCGCGTGGCTTAGCTCGGACGATCTGTTTGCACCTCAGAAAATCGAAATGCAATTACAGTTCATGCTGGGGCAAGGCGCTGAAATTTCCCACACCAATTTCAACTACATCGATGAGCATGGCCGCATGACTCAATACAATGCCGGCATGCCGCCCCTGGGGATGCGGGAGCTGGCGAATACGTTATACAGCGGCAACCCGATTAACGGTTGTACGGTCATGATGAAACGGAGCTTGATTGAGCGCGTTGGATTGTTTGATGAAGGTCTGCCATACACGCACGATTACGATCTGTGGCATCGAGTGCTGCTCTCTCGTACGCCTTTTCCTTATCTTAATGTATCGCTCATTTCCTATCGGAGACATTCGGGGATGGGAACGCTGCGCCATCAGGCGGCGATCTCGGCGGAGATCCAGTTCATTCAGAACAAATACCGGGATGCACTGACCCATCTTATTGCAACTTCTTAACGATTCCAAGGAACCGGATCAAGATATCGGCGAATCCGAAGAAAACAAAATAAGCGGGTATCTTGATAAAGATGTCCATACCAAAACCTTCATTGGTTCATAACCTGTACTAGATTACAAGAAGGTGGTGATTTAAAAGATGGGTGTCTTTCTTGATGCCAGAAGCTCCGTGAACTCCAATCAGCCTGGATTCCCCGGAACTCCGCTCACAGATACTCCTGCATTGTTCGGAGTTATCGGGCTGCAAACGCAGAATGCTCCGAATCCGATCGTTCTGCTGTCGGGTTCCATCGGAATTCTGGGAGAAGTCGGCGATACGTTTACAGTTGAAATCGTTCGCGGTTCTACGTACAATCCTGCCAACGTTATCTTTACCCTCGACGGCGTAGTTAGCAGCGCCGCTTCCACAGAAGTCACGTCTTTCGTAGCCGCCGACCTTTCGGCTCCGGCTGCTCTGGAAACCGTGTATACGTCCTTTGTCTCTGGAGCAACAACCGCAGTCCGAAACGGCCCAGAATCCTTTGTAGGCATTGCCCAACAAGGTTAGGTGTACCCAGAAAGCCTGCTTCGGGGTGTCCCGGGCAGGTTTTCTAATAACATATTGGAATTTACTGCTACTGAAAAGGGTTGGAAATCATGAAACGTTTGAAAATCCTGTTCGTCACCAAGGACTTCAGTAAGTATCTGGAGAGGAATTTCCACTATTTGCAATTAGCATTGCGTGAACTTGCGGATGTGGTACTCGATCACGAAGGCGGAGAGATCAAGGAGATTTTACGTCGGCATCGCTTCTCGCCGGATTTTATTTTGTTTAACGATATGTTTCATTCCACACATTGTCCGCCGGTTTCGGGATATTCTGATCTCAATATTCCTTGGGGAATGATTATGCACGATCTTCACGGCAAAACGGAGGAACGAAGGGCGTTTCTGCTCCAGAAACCCGCACCAATAATATTTACGATTTACAACCGTCCATTCCGCCAACGATATTCCGAATTCAAGGGGCAGTTGTTCTGGCTCCCCCATTTCGCGGAGCCTAGTATATTTAGGGACTACCAGCGCCGTAAAACTATCGATATTTTAATGATGGGCGCAACCAATCGCCATGTTTATCCGCTTAGGCACAAGATGAAGACGGCCTTGGCCCATCGGGAAGGCTTCGTAGTCCACAAGCATCCCGGATATCAGAATTTTGGGCCGGAGCAAAAAGTGTTAGTAGCTAGAAGCTTCGCGCTGGAGGTGAACCGGTCTAAGATTTTTTTGACCTGCGACTCCATCTATCACTATGCCTTACGGAAGTACTTTGAGGTTCCTGCCAGCAATTCACTCCTCATGGCTTCATTTAATGATGATCTCGGGGAGCTGGGCTTCAAATCGGGTCATAATTTTGTCGCCATCGATGAACATGATTTTAGGGCCAAGGTCGATTTCTATTTACACCCCAATAACGACTCCTTACGGCAACAGATTACACAACAAGGTTATAACTTCATTAGGAAAAATCATTCCACAAAGGTTCGGGCCAAACAGCTGCTCCAAATGATCGATTCTATCGTCGGCTGACGTGCTCACAGGATGGAGAAATAACACCCGTAATCGTCCGACGAAAGGAGAGAATGCACATTGAGCCGTATGATTGCCATCGTCGGCCTCGGTTATGTTGGCTTGCCTTTAGCGGCAACATTTATTGATCAAGGCTTTCGTGTGATCGGCATCGATAAGGATGAATCAAAATTAAGGATGTTAGAAGCAGGACAAAGCTATATCGCTGATGTTCCCAATGAAAAGGTGGAACGATGGGTTCAGACCAAACAGTTGAGGGTCACGCCGGATTTTCACATGATTGCTGCTGCGGAAGCGGTGATCATTTGCGTGCCGACTCCACTCACAGAACACCAAACTCCGGATTTATCCCCCTTGATGGATGCCGCCAAGCGAATTGGAGAGCATCTGCGACCAGGTCAGCTCGTTTCGCTGGAAAGCTCAACCTACCCGGGAACGACGAAGGAAGTTTTGCTCCCATTGTTGGCTGCAAGGGGACTCAGGATCGGCCAAGATTTTTTTGTTGGGTTTTCACCGGAACGTGTTGATCCGGGAAACTCCAAGTTTCCCCTGCCGGAGATTCCCAAAGTTATCAGTGGAATTACGGAGGCATGTGCAGCGCGAATGGAGGAGCTATATCAGATTGCATTCCGGAAGATTGTTCGCGTATCGTCGACGGAAACAGCGGAAATGACCAAGTTGCTGGAAAATACTTTCCGATTTATCAACATTTCCTTCATTAACGAGTTCGCCATCGTATGCGACAAGCTTGGGATTAACGTATGGGAAGTCCTTGCGGCAGCTTCATCCAAGCCGTTTGGCTTTACCCCTTTTTCCCCCGGTCCAGGGGTTGGCGGACATTGTATTCCCGTTGATCCGTTGTACCTGCAGTGGAAGACCCGACAGCTGGGTTTAAACACCTCGTTTATTGATATTAGTGCACGGTTGAACGATGAAATGCCGAGGTATGTCGCAGACAGAATCCGGGAAGAGCTGCATCGTCCCGTTTTGGAAGGCGCGCATATTTTGGTGATCGGTGTGACCTTTAAAGAGAACGTAGCCGATATTCGTGAATCCAGTGCGATCGAGGTCATTCGGCTGCTACTGGCACAAGGCGCAGCGGTTGATTATCATGATCCATTGATTTCCGAATTCGTCGTCGACGGAATCCGGCTCAAGTCGGTGTCCTTGGACGCTCAGCAGCTTCAAGCCGCTGATTGTGTGGTGGTGGCCGTCAATCATCGCGGATTGCCTCTAAGGGAGATTGCTGAGCATGCCGCGTTGGTGTTCGATACCCGAAATGCGTTATCGAAATATCGTTCCAGGTACAACATCGTCACTTTAGGCGATGGTAAAGCAGGTAAAAACAAACGACCGTTCGCGTAAAGAACGACGGTGATGCCCAATTACATTTTGGCGAAGGAGGATTAGCATGATACGGCGTATCGTCATCGATATTCGATTTAACAATATGGGGTTTCAGAAAGAGCGACTTACTCAACCATGGATTGAACATCGTCTTGCGCTTTTTCGTGATTTGACCATGCGCAGTCTGTTGCGTCAGGTCAATCAAAATTTTCTAGTTCTTCTGAAATACGATCCGTTGTCACACGACGCTCTGCAGAAAGCCCTGAAAGCACTGGATTTGAAGTTGCCGAAGCATTTTCGGTTTGTACCGGTAGATCAGTTCGATGAGGCCATTCTTGAATATATCAAAGGGGCCGATGAATTGTATATCGCCCGTACCGATTCGGATGATTTGCTCCATAGAACTTATATCAATCGGCTGCACCATTACAAGCACAAACCCGAAACCTGGGCATTAATCAACCAGCATGGCTATTATTGGGACAAAGATAATAACGTTATGGCGGAAACTTTTTACGCTTCCCCCCAATTTTATGTATTGATCTACAGTGCGGATGAATTCAGCAAGGGGAAACGGTATGTGGTTCGCGATCACGGCCATGTCATTAAATTCCCGCATGAGAAGCTGCCCGGCAGAAACTGGGTTAATATCGTCCATTCCACCAACTCTTCACCTAAGAAAGTACCTGAGCCCAATCGACTTCACCCAAAGGATATACAACGCGTATTAGTTGATTTCATGTAACAAGGAAAGGAAGGTTATTGGATGTTTAAGAATAAAGTTGTTCTAATTACCGGGGGAACCGGATCCTGGGGGAAAATGTTGACGAGGAGGCTCCTGCAAGAGGGACCACGGGAAATCCGCATCTTCTCAAGAAATGAATACGCTCAGGTCTTGATGCAGCGGGAATTTAGCGGGCACGTCTCGATGCGGTATCTGATCGGCGATGTCCGGGATTATACGGCGGTGGAAGCAGCTTGCAAGGGAGTGGATTATGTATTTCATCTCGCAGCGCTAAAGCATGTGCCGGTTTGCGAATTCCAGCCGGAAGAAGCGCTCAAGACCAATGTGCTCGGCACAGAAAACATGATTCGGGCGAGCATCGCGAATAAGGTTATCAAGGTGATTGACGTATCTACCGACAAGGCGGTGGATCCGACCAATACGTACGGGATGACCAAAGCGATCGGGGAGAAGCTGATGATTCGTGCCAACGATTTAAGTGAACATACCCGATTCACTTGTATCCGCGGGGGGAACGTGCTGGGGACGAACGGCAGCGTAGTTCCGCTGTTCATTAACCAACTGCGGGACGGGAAAGACTTAACGATTACCGCTCGGGAGATGACGCGCTTCTTCCTGACCTTGTCCCAAGCGATCGATCTTCTGCTCAAAGCGGCCACGACAGCCATCGGAGGCGAAACGTTCGTGATGAAAATGAAGGCTTGCCGCATCATCGATATTGCCGAGGTACTTGCACAGCATTATGTCGGACATCAAGTCCCGGTGCAGGAAATTGGCATTCGGCCTGGGGAGAAGCTCCATGAGGTGCTGGTCTCTCGGTACGAAGCTCCTTATACACTCAAATACAGCGATCAATATTATGTCATTCTTCCTCCCAGCTCCAAGGAGCTCATTGCCCATTATTCCAGCTTGCCTCGCGAACTGTTCGCTGAATACAATTCCAACGCTTCATTGCTTGATAAGGCCGAAGTGGCCGAACTGCTGCGGGAGGGAGGCTTCCTGAACTGATCACGATAAGTTTATGTATGATTGTCAAGAACGAAGAAGCCCGTTTACCCGTATGCTTAAAGTCCGTCTGCGATCTGGTGGACGAAATGGTGATCGTAGATACGGGTTCAACCGACCGCACGAAGGAGGTTGCGGAGGAATTCGGGGCCAAGGTGTATGATTTCGCTTGGCAGGACGATTTTGCGGCTGCACGGAATTTCGCTTTCTCCTTGGCAACCTTTGAGTATATTCTGTGGATGGATGCCGATGATGTGTTCACCGAACCCAACCGCGCCAAGCTCCTTCAGCTCAAGCAAAATTTGAGCTCCGACATCGACGCGGTTCTGATGAATTATGTGCTGCGTGAGGAGGAACAGACCGGAGCGCCGTTGGCCTACACCCGGCGGAACCGATTAGTCAAACGGAGCCGGAAGTATCGCTGGATTGGCATCGTACATGAATACTTGGATATTCCGGATGGAAAGCAGCTGCTAACGGATATCGCTGTAACTCATCGCGGAACCGGGGGCCATTCCGGACGGAATCTAAAGATTATCGAGCATCATCTGGCAAATGGCGGACAGCTGCAAGGACGTCTTCGCTTTCATTTCGCATGCGAGCTCGCAGATGCTGGACGATATGAGGAAGCCGTACCGCAGTTTACGGAATTCCTTCTCGATCCGATGGCGAACCGGGATGATCTGATTCTGGCCTGCGCTCGTTTAGCGGATTGCTATGGTTTTTTGGGACGCGAAGGACTGAAACTGGAGACGTTGCTGCGATCTCTCCAATATCAAATTCCGAGTTCGGAAATATGCTGTGCGATCGGAAGATGTATGGAGGATCGACAGGAATGGGCGATGGCAGTCTATTGGTACGGTCAGGCGTTACAGAATGCTCATGTTGGCAGTTGGACAGCGATCGTTCAGTCGGCGCCCCGAACTTGGTTGCCGCATAGTCGGTTATGTTTGTGTTATGCGCGGCTTGGCCATTTACGTCAGGCATATGAGCATAACCGGGAGGCGCTTCGCTATTTGCCCAACGATCCGGGCCTCCTTGAAAATGAGAAGAAGCTGAAGCTGGCTTTGGAAACGGCGTCTACTTCATAGCGGCATAGGCGGCTCCCCAATAGTATATGCATTTTGCAGAATAATTGCCAACAAAAGAACCTCCAGATTTCTGGAGGTTCTTTCATTTGCTTCTTTATTTTACTCCTAAGCTTTGCAACATTTGGCGGAAGGAATCAGCATATTGTTGCGGCGACAGCCACTGGTGGACATGCTGTTCCCCCATGTTGCGGATCTTCTCCCGCTGTCCGTGATGATCTATCAGCTCCAATGCGCCGGCAACCGCTTGGCCCACTTGCGGGTACGCGAAAAATTTTCCCGTCTCATTATGTTTGATAAAGAGACGTACGCCATCCGAATCGGTGGTCAGCACGGGGCAACGACAAGCTAATGCCTCGGCAACGGCATATCCGAAGCCCTCCAGGGTAGATGTGGAAATCATGAGCCCTCCGGAATCGCCGACGCGGGATAAATAATAGGGCATCTCCCTATTAGGGGCATTCGGATACAATTTCAGGTTGGATTGCAACCCCAGGTGTTGAACATAGTGCCAAAACTTGTTTTTCGTCTCCTCAGACGGAAGCTGATAATCGAGGAACATCCAAATTTCCATCTGTGGACGTTGGCGGAGCAGGGCGGCAGCAATTTTCAGAAATAATTCCCAATTCTTATTAGGGTCCAGCCGTCCAACCCAAGCGATAATGGGTACCGGATACTTCGGTTGTGCGATATGACGGAAGTGCCGAGTATCCAGCGGATTCATCAATACGAACTTGGGCAATGTGGGATAGTGGGTGGAGGCCAACTCCATTAAATGGGGGGTTGGAGGCATCAGCGAAGCCTGGCAATTTCGTAAGATTTCGTCCTTGCCTTCCCGAAGCGTCTGATCCGCTTGCTCCCGCGTGCCCAAGCCTTGAATTTCAAAAATTATCGGTTTGTGAAACCCAAGCCGGCGCAGCCGTCCGGGCATCCAATAATCCGAGGTAGCTATAACGGCATCATATTGCGGCAAACGTTGAGCGAGTTCGGCATCGCTTGGATCCACCATTACGGGAATATTAGCCTGCTGCGTGTTGATGAGCCCGGTACCGGGACGCAAATACAAAACATGGCCTTCAATGTTCCGGCTTCTGAGCGCTTCGCAGCGCAAGCGGTTTAATGTTTCGACCCCACCGCTCGGAACGTAAAATGTAAACAACACTTTCATGGGCCAGCACCCCTTGAGGTTAATCAGCGTCTCAGATTTAGTGTACGCGTCATCTGATTTGGACGTGTGGGTAGATTTCCCGCGATAAAAGCCTGCAAAAGCTCAGGAGGCAGGTGGGTGGCTCGGTTATGTTTACCTGTATGACGACTACGGGATTTGGCGCATCATAAGTCCTGTTTCATACATTACTTTTTCGGATGGAGGTTGACTACATGCGAGGAGCGAAAGTCGTAAACTTGTCGTTATCCGCAGCGTTAATTGCAGGGATGGCTTTAGTGGCAGGCTGCGGTGACGGAAAGGGCGACAATAATGTGCGTACGCAAAGCTTACGGGGCAATAACCGCAATTATGATGTCAATTCTTTGAACCCCGGCAACCGTCTGTTCTCCCGGAGCGCCGGCAGCGGACAGGATACGCGTATCCGTTCCCTGCGTTACAGCCCTGCGCTTAGCAACAAGGTAGCACAGCTTCGCGACGTTCAAACTGCACATGTCGTTGTTACCGACCGTGATGCATATGTAGGTGTCACACTCCACGGCATGAATATGAATGGCCGAACTAGCGCCTATGGTATGCAACGTCCAAACGGAGTGGGCCTGGGGACGACGAATGTCGGAGGGCCTTACGGTGCGGACTATGGTACCCGTGGGGCTGGGGACAACGGACTAGCTCGCGGCAACGATCGAGCCGGTTTGGGCGGGCTCTTTGACCTTGGACGCGGATTGTTTGGAACCGGGAACAACGTAAGCCGTAACAACAACGGCTCTATTCAGGGCACCGGTACAACTGGCAACCGCTCCGGGTCGATGTATCCTGGGGGCAATATGGGCATGTCCAGCGTGAACCGAGGTACCGGAACGACAACAGATCGAATGGGTACGCGTGGGATGACGAACACCCCTTCGGGCTTTACGACAGGGAACGGAGCCTTGGGAGCTGGAACGAGCAACGTTTCTCAGGATCTGAAAAACCGGATCGAGGCTGCCATTAAGCAAACGGCACCGCATATCCGCAACGTTTATGTAACAAGCGATTCCGATTTTGTATCCACCATCGGCCAATATGCTACAGAGTCCCGTGGCGGAGGTACGCTGAACAAATACATCAGAGATTTTGAAACGATGCTTAACCGTGTATTTCCAGGTCGTGCAGGGACGATGACCGGACCAAACGGATATGCGCCAACTAGACCTAATGCCGGCATGGGCAATGGGACAGGAACAGGTGCACGTGACATGAACGCCGGTTTCACCGGAGGGACGACCCGCTAACGGCGGTTTTACAGTAATGCCAAAAAGCGCGAGAAGCGGGAAGGAAATCTTCCTGCGTCTCGCGCTTTATCTTGTGTTTGGAGGATTTGGATTATTCGTGATCTTGGAATGCACGACCTTTGACCCACACACGCTGCAGCTCCAAATCGCGGTCAACCAATAGCAAGTCTGCCTGTTTGCCGGTTTCGATCGAGCCGGTGTAATGATCGATGCGGATCAGCTTCGCCGGATTGACGCTGGCGGCTTCCGATGCGCGTTCGATCGACAATCCCACCTCTTGGACGAGATAGCGGAAACCGCGAATCATCGTTAACGTGCTTCCGGCTAACGTTCCTTCGCTGTCGCGCAGCGTGCAGACATTATTCTTCACGATAACCGGCAGATCGCCAAGCATGTAGTCCCCGTCACCTAAGCCTGCGGCCGACATCGCATCGGTGATCAGGAGCAGGTTGCTGCCGGTCTTCACGCTGCTAAGCAGCCGGATGGCTGCTGGATGAACGTGAATGCCATCGGCAATAATTTCAGCGCTGATGCCCGGCGTACTCAGGATAGCCCCGGCGGTACCCGGTTTTCGGTGATGTAGCGGCGTCATGGCGTTAAACATATGCACGGAGTGATTCAAGCCCACCTCGTAAGCGGCTATGATTTCTTCGTACGTGGCATCGGTATGTCCGGCAGCCGCGACGATTCCCTGCTTCCGCAAATAGCGAATCAACTCATGCGCTCCATCCCGTTCAGGCGCAAACGTAACCTGTTTAATTAGCCCCGGATACTGCTGTTCCCAGCCTTCGATCCATTCGCGATTCGGCGGGACGATGTGTTCGGGATTTTGGGCGCCCGGCCATTTCGGGCTGATAAATGGCCCCTCTAAATGTACGCCAACCAATTGGGCATAAGGCATCTCGCCAGCCATATATTGATGGACTTCTTCCAGCACGTTGTCGATCATCGCCTTCGGAAGGGTCATCGTTGTCGCCAGCATCGATGTCGTTCCCTGACTGCAGTGAAGCTTCGTAATCGCGTCCAGACCTTGCTTGCTTGGTTTAGAGAAATCCTCCAGCATGCCGCCATGGACGTGCACGTCGATAAAGCCGGGCAGCACATAGCTGCCTTTGGCATCAATCGTCTCAACACCTGCGGCATGAGCTTCAGGCAATCCGGCCGTGGTGCCGACGTAAGTGATGACGCCGTCTTTCACCGCCACTGCGCCGTCGCGAAACGTCCCGCGCGGGGTAACAACTTCGGCATGAATCAGGTTGAAAGTACGTCCGGCGCTGCTCATCACAGGAATCTCCCCGCAGCTTGGTCAACGACGACAACTACATTCGGATGGGTTTGCAGCAGCGAAGCTGGACATTGGGTCGTGATCGGCCCCTTCAACGCTTTGGCGATAATTTCGGCTTTGTCTTCGCCTTTGGCCATAAGCAGGATTTGCTTAGCCTGCAGGATCGACCCGATCCCCATGGTGAGCGCGTGAGTTGGCACCTCGTCAATGGAGTTGAAGAAGCGTGCATTCGCCAGCCGTGTGCGCTCTTGAAGCTTCACGACATGCGGTGGCCCCGTCAATTCATCCGCGGGCTCGTTAAACCCGATATGGCCGTTATGTCCAAGGCCCAGCAGCTGCAAATCAATTTGACCGGCTTGATCCAGTAGTTTGGCGTAGTCCTTGGCAGCTTGCTCAGGATCCGGAGCATTTCCCTCAGGAACATGCGTATTTTCAGGCAAAATATCAATATGATTAAACAGCTTCTCGTCCATGAAACGGCGATAGCTCTCTGGATGGTCTGCCGGCAAGCCGATGTACTCATCCAGATTATAGCTGCTGGCTTGCTTAAAGCTGACGCTGCCTTGCTTATACAATTCGATCAGCTTCTCATACACTCCGACCGGCGTGCTGCCGGTAGCCAGCCCCAAAATCGCCCGAGGTTTAGATTGTAGGAGGCTTGCGATGATACCAGCCCCGGTTTCATTAAATTGCTGCTCACTGTTGGTTTTAATAATATTCAGCATTCGTGTTGCCCTCCTTGGGTTTTACGATAAATTTGAACATTCTGATACGAGCTCTCCAGCTTCGGAATGAAGTCCTCGAATTCCAAGCTGACCATGCCCGTAAATAAAATATCGATGACGTGCAGCTGCGCAATCCGCGAAGCCATATCGCCCCGGCGCATGCCTTCCTCTAATGAGGAGGAGAATAAAGCAATATCCGCAAGTGAAGCCAGAGAGTTGCTGCTGTACTGCGTGAGCGACAACGTGATTGCACCGCTGTCCTTGGCGCAGCGCAGGGCATCGATCGTTTCTGGCGTTTCACCTGAATAGGAGATCGCCAACGCTACGTCGCCTTCGCTGAGCGAAGAGGCGGAAGTGATCTGCATATGGGAATCCGCAAAGGCGGTGCAGTTCTTACCGATACGCACCAGCTTCTGGTAAAAGTCCTGGGCGACAATTGAGGAAGTCGCCACACCGTACAGATCAATGCGCTTGGCGCAGCATAGTGCCTCAACGGCCCGAGACAGCTGGTTCATGTCCAGCAGCCGGGTGGTGTCGGTAATCGAGGCGAGATGGTTGGCTTCCATCGCTTCGACGATTTTTTGCAGGTCGTTGCCGGCGATGATGTCCTGGTAGTGGTTCTCGGCAGGCTTGTGAGCCAGCTCGGAAGCCAGCTTCATTTTGAAATCAGGGAAGCCTTTAAAGTGAAACGTCTTGCAGAACCTTGTCACCGTGGAGGGACTAATCCCGCACGCATTGGCCAGCTCTGTGATTCCCTGATGAATCACGGTGGCCGGCGACTCCAAAATGTACTCGCCCAGCTTGCGTTCCTGCGGCGACAGCGTCTCTAAGTGACAGGATACCGCATGCAATATGGGTGTCATAGATAAGTCCCTCCCTCAGGAAGTTCAGCCGTTGATAAGCTGTTCACTTTCTGCGAAAATAATTTTTATTAATTTTCGGTAGAATGTGAAAATTATTTTGATATCTTGGTTTCATCATAAGCGATTTTCCCGCCCTTTTCAAGTAGGGTTGCCCGTCAAATGGCGACAGATTCCTTGAATTTTCGGTGTTCGCATAATACACTTTAAAAGCAGGGTTATTATCGGAGAGAGGAATGGTATTGTTGTCCTTTGATCTCGACAATTACATAGATCGGATCGAGTCGGTATGGACCCGTTCGTTTCGGAAAGTGAAGAGCGAATTAATGCACCATCAGGAGCTTGGTCTGACGGGCCCGCAATTTCATACGCTGATGTTGATTGCGAAGAAGTCCAACTGCAATGTCAGCTATTTGGCTGACAAGCTGGAGGTGAAGCCCAGCGCGATTACAGTGATGGTCGATCGGCTGGTCCAAAGCGGATTCGTGGAGCGACGGCATGACGAACAGGACCGGCGGGCGGTGCTGCTGTCGGTGACCGAGCGGGGGGCCGAGGTGTTAGCGGAAGCTCGAAAGAAGTCAAGGGAAGTATTGAAAACGCATTTATCCGTTCTCAGCCAACAGGAGCTGGAGATGATGATCACAATTTTGGAGAAGCTATCTAACAATTCCAAGGCGGATGAGGAACGGTGAACATATTAACGGAAAGGAACCATGGAGATGAGCCATGGTTCTTTTTTTATCTCCTGTTCTGATAGCGTACACGTAAGTTGCCGGGTTATGATAGACATAAGAATGTAAGCGTTATTTCATCAAACCGAAACGGAGGAGTTCCATGGAAAAATATATCTTGGCCTTGGATCAAGGCACAACGAGCTCGCGGGCAATTCTTTTTAACCGGCAAGGGGAGATTGTTCATTCAGCACAGCGAGAATTTCCACAGTACTTCCCCGAACCCGGTTGGGTTGAGCAGAATCCTAACGAGATTTGGGGCTCGATCCTGTCAGTGATCGCTTCCTGCTTATCCGAATCCGGGATCAAGCCGCGGCAAATTGCCGGAATCGGAATTACGAACCAGCGGGAAACGACGGTCGTCTGGGAAAAAGACAGCGGCACTCCGATATACCCGGCGATCGTCTGGCAGTCCCGGCAAACGGCCGCCATTTGCGAGGAACTGCGGAATGCTGGCCATGACGCTTTGTTCCGAGCCAAAACGGGGTTGCTGCTCGATCCTTATTTTTCTGGAACCAAGGTCAAGTGGATCCTCGACCATGTCGAAGGCTCACGGGAGCGGGCGGCGAAGGGCGAGTTGCTGTTCGGCACCATCGATACGTGGCTCATATGGAAGCTGTCCGGCGGACGCTTGCATGTCACGGACTATTCTAACGCTTCGCGGACGCTGATGTACAACATCCACGAGCTGACCTGGGATGATGAACTGCTTGCTCTGCTGGATATCCCAAAGGCGATGTTGCCTGAGGTGAAATCCTCCTCCGAAGTGTATGGCACCACGGTTCCGTATCACTTCTTCGGGGAGGAGGTGCCGATCGCAGGGGCGGCCGGAGACCAGCAGGCAGCTCTGTTCGGGCAAGCTTGCTTCCAACCAGGGATGGTCAAAACAACTTACGGAACCGGCTGCTTCATGCTGATGAACACAGGCAGCACCCCTGTCGTATCGGAGCACGGGCTGATTACCTCCTTGGCCTGGGGCTTAAACGGAAAGGTGGAGTACGCTCTTGAGGGCAGTATCTTTGTGTCCGGCTCGGCGATTCAGTGGCTGCGCGACGGGTTGCGCATGTTCCGGAACGCCAAAGACAGCGAGATGTATGCATCGCGCGTGAACTCCACGGAAGGTGTCTACGTTGTTCCGGCCTTCGTCGGTCTCGGCAGCCCGTATTGGGACAGCGAGGTTCGCGGTGCGGTATTTGGCTTGACGCGGGGAACGACGAAGGAGCATTTTATCCGGGCGACGCTTGAGGCGCTGGCTTACCAGACCAAAGACGTTCTTGGCGCGATGGAGCAGGATGCCGGGTATGCTGTTCGGTCTATGCAAGTGGATGGCGGCGCGGTGGCAAACAACTTTCTGATGCAGTTCCAAAGCGACCTTCTTGGAGTTCCTGTAGAACGTCCGGCGATTGGCGAAACGACGGCGTTGGGCGCGGCCTTTTTGGCGGGTCTCGCGGTTGATTACTGGAGCGATATGGATGAAGTCGCGCAGTGCAAACGCCTGGAACGCCGGTTTATCCCAACGATGCCGCAGACTAGACGGGAAGCGCTCTACCAAGGCTGGCTGAAAGCGGTTCAGGCCGCGATGGCCTTCAAATAACGGGCCGCCCATTTCTATACGGCACCGCACCATTAACCCTGTTTCTTCATAAGATGTGTTGACTGTATCCCTGAACCTTGTTAAACCACAAAACCCGAGCAAGGAGGGGTGACGCATTTTGAAGAGCAGCGATCGTAACAGCAAATTTCTGTTAACTAATCGTGAACGAGAGGTCTTCGAGCTTCTCGTGCAGGATAAAACGACGCGCGACATTGCCGGGCAACTGTTTATTAGTGAGAAAACCGTCCGTAATCACATTTCTAACGTCATGCAAAAGTTGAATGTCAAAGGTCGCGCGCAGGCGGTTGTCGAGCTGATCAAGCTTGGGGAGCTGAAAATCTGACGGTGAACTACGTGTTCGTAGAAAGCCGCAAGCCTTCTTTTTCACCCCGCAAGGGGGAAAGGGAAGGTTTTTTTGTGCGCATTTTTCACCAATATAAAAAACCTCCAAGCATCCTATTCACATCAGATGCCGGAGGTTATTGGCTAAATGAACGTTGCTTACAGCGATTTCAAATAATGAACGATCGTGAGCAACCCTTTGTCGAAGTTCTCCAGGTTAAAATGTTCGTTCGGCGCATGCAGGTTTTCATCCGGCAGCCCAAAGCCCATCATGACGGCTGGAGCCGACAGGACGCGGGAGAGGGTCTCCACGATCGGAATCGAACCGCCGTCCTTCGTAAACAGCGCCCGAGTGCCGTAAATGGCTTCGTAGGCATCGGCCGCTTTTTGCAGCATCGGATCTTCCGGATTGCAGGTGAACGCCCGCGCCTTCTCGGTCGCTTTGACCTTCAAGGTTGCTCCCGGTTGCAGATGTTTGTGCAGATGCCGTTCGATGCGGTCAATCGTGGCTTGCGGATCCTGGTCGCCAACGAGGCGGCAGGTGATTTTGGCGTGGGCTTCCTTCGGAAGTACCGTTTTGGTTCCTTCCCCTTGGAATCCGCCGTACACCCCGTTGAGTTCCAGCGTTGGCCGGGCGCCGGTCCGCTCAACGAAGGAGTACCCCGCTTCGCCAAACAGCTCCTCCAGTCCAAGGTCCTGCTTGAGCTTCTCTTCGTCAAACTGTTGCTTGGCGAACTCTTCGCGTTCCAGTGCAGACAGCTCGTGTACGCCTTCATAGAAGCCTTCGACCGTGACTCGGCCTTGCTCGTCATGCAGGGAAGCGAGCAACGATACCATCGCATGCAACGCGTTAGGGACGCCGCCGCCATAGGTGCCGGAGTGCAAATCCGTGTTGGCGGTATACACCGAGACTTCCATCGCACACAAGCCGCGCAGGCCGATGCAGATCGCCGGTTTGCCCGGTGCCATCAGCGCGGTGTCGGAGATCAGGATCACGTCAGCGGCCAGCTTGTCCTGGTTCGCTTCCAAGAAGGCGGGCAAGTTCGGGCTGGTTACTTCCTCTTCCCCTTCGATGCAGAACTTAATGTTAACGGGAAGTTCTTTTTCCTGCTTCAAAATCGCCTCTACGGCCTTGATATGCATAAACACTTGGCCTTTATCATCTGTCGCTCCGCGGGCATACAGCTTGCCGTTCCGAATGGATGGCTCAAACGGCGGCGTCTCCCACAGATTCAGCGGGTCTACCGGTTGAACGTCATAATGCCCGTATACCAGAACGGTTGGCTTCCCAGGCGCATGCAGATGCTCGGCATAAACGATCGGATGCCCTGCGGTAGGATGAATCTCTACCGATTCCATCCCGGCGCGGCGCAGCGCTTCGGCGATCCATTCGGCGGCCTTCTGTACATCACCTTTGTGTTCGGACAAAGCCGAGATGCTGGGAATCCGAAGCAATTCGCCGAGTTCCTTCAAGTGTTGTTCGCGGTTCGTATTAAAGTAAGCTTGATAATCCATCGTCAAATGTTCCTCCCGAACTAGAACTAGGTTTACCCGTATATTCTACACCTTTTTTGCCAAGAAAACGAATGATTGGGTAATGTCAGTCACCGCGCGGGCTTTTCGTTACCTTAAATGCAACTTAAAAGAGATGTGCTTTTTTTCAGGAATATTTAAGGTAAATTCGATGGATATCTGGTAAAGTCAAGAAAGCACGACTGAATTGAATCTTGAACGCTTCAGAAGAAGGGAGTCGCAAAGACGTATGGACGAAAAAGAAAGAAATGAGCAGGGAGCAAATGATGGGTATTATACGCCGGTCATGGTTCCCATGAACGGGGAGACCGAGACTGCACCGGGACAAGCCCCGAAATCCAGCAATAAAGTATGGCAGATCGTTTCGTTGGTCCTGGCCGTTTTGCTGGTTGTGGTGTTGATCAAACCGCCGTTTGCAACGAATAAGGCTGAGGCCGTCGCGACGGTGAACGGTGTGGAAATTACGAAGGACCGGCTTTATGAAGAACTGGCTGCCAATGGCGGAGAGCAGGCGCTGACGAACCTCATCAATCAAGAGCTTGTGAACCAGGAGGCGGCTAAGAAAAATATCACGATCACGGATGCCGATGTCGACGCCGAAATCGAAACCTACAAAACCCAGTTCGGTTCGGAAGAAGCGCTGAATCAAGCTTTGGAACAATACGGGATGACCATGGACGATTTGCGCAAGCAGGTCGTGATGGAGCTGAAGCTGACGAAGCTGCTGGAACCGCAGATCAATGTCACCGATGATCAGGTGAAGGAAACGTTCGAAACCTATAAGGATTCCTTTAATACACCGGAACAGGTGCGGGCTTCCGTGATTTTGGTCGCAACCGAAGAGGAAGCGAAGGACATCGTGAAGCAGTTGAAGGAAGGCGCCGATTTTGCAGAGCTGGCGAAGAGCAAATCGTTGGATACGGCGACGAAGGATCAAGGCGGGGACACCGATTTCTTCGCCCGCGGCGAGAGAGAAGAAGCGGTGGAAGAGGCCGCTTTCAAGCTGGCCAAAGGCGAAATTAGCGACCCCGTTAAGACAAGCGAAGGATATCAGGTCATCAAAGTCACCGATAAGAAGGAAGCCCATACAGCAACGCTGGATGAGAAGAAGGACGAGATCCGCAAGACCCTGATCTCCCAACAGGTATCCAGCATGTCGGGAGCTTGGCTGGAGGATGTTCGCAGCAAAGCCCAAATCACCAATACGTTAACGGATGCAGCCGCAGCCGAGTAATTCGGTTGCAGAACGCAGCCCTTCAAACCGTCGGAGCAGAGCTTCGGCGGTTTTTGGCATGTCGGTTTCCGAATACTGTACAGCAAGATCGCTTTGTGTTTCTGGAAATCTGACAGTACAATGAGGATACACGGATGCATTAAAGTACATCTCTAAATGGGACGGAATGCATGGAGGCAGGGGCACATGGCGGAATGGTATGAGCTAAGTTTCGGGGAAGATTATTTGCTGGTGTATAAGCACCGCGACGCGCAAGGTGCGAAACACGAAGTTCATCGGATGATCCGTTGGCTTCATCTTCCTCCCGGCGCAAAGGTGTTGGATTTATGCTGCGGCATGGGCCGCCATTCACTGGCGCTGGCCGAAGCAGGGTACCAGGTGACCGGCGTGGATTTGTCAGAGGTATTGCTGCGCGAGGCGAGACGCCTCGACCCCGAAGGTCGGATCATCTGGCACCGAGCGGATATGCGCGAGTTGCCGTTTCAAAGCGGGGAGTTTGCGGCGGTGGTGAACTTATTCACTTCATTTGGATATTTTAAAGAGGACGAGGAGCAGATCAAAGTGCTGCGCGAAGCGTCTCGCGTTCTGAAGTCAGGCGGCCGCTTCCTTCTCGATTTTCTGAATCCTGCGTATGTTGCCGCTCATCTTGTTCCGTATTCGGAACGGGAGGACGCGGGGCAGCAGATTGTGGAACGACGTCGGATTGAAGATGGGTATGTCATCAAGGATATTGAAATTACCGCACCTGGCGGAGAGCCAAGGCATTATATGGAACGAATTAAACTGTACGAGTTGGATGATTTTCGGCAGATGCTGAAGGAGGCCGGTTTAACCTTGCAGAACGTTCATGGGGATTATGACGAAGAACTTTACGATCCAAACACGTCTCGGCGCATGATTTTGGTGGGGGTGCGGGCATGACATTACTACCGGAAATCCAGCTCTGGGACCGGGAGCTCGTGGCTCGGGTTCCGATCTCGATGGCCCCTCCCCTTCGCCGGGTGAACAGCTATGTGCTGCAGGGGGATGAGGGGATTACCATCATCGATCCGGGACCGCGAACGGAGGAGACGATTGAGGAGTGGCGTGCAGCCTGGCAGGATCTCAGGATTTCGCCGCGCGACGTGACGCAAATTGTCTTAACCCACCATCACCCCGATCATTATGGCTTGGCGGGATATATGCAGGAAATCACCGGAGCGACCGTCTTCATGTCTCCGCGGGCGTATGAAGAAACGCGGTTGATGTGGGGGCCGGAGAGCCGGATGCACGAAGCGCTGCCTGATTTGTATCGGCGGCATGGAATGCCCGAATCGTGGTACAGCCAGCTGCCGGGACACCTGAACGGCTTCTTTACCCAGGTGACTCCGGCTCCTGAAGTGACCTTCCTCCGGGAGGGGGAGTTGATCCAGATGGGGGGACGAGCCTGGTTGCCGATTGAAACGGCTGGACATGCTCCGGGGCACCTGTCGTTTTATAATGCCGAACACCAACTGATGTTCTGCGGGGATGCGGTGCTGCCGCAAATCTCGCCCAACGTCAGCTTTCTGCCCGGCAGTGATCCGCAGCCGCTGCAATCATTCCTGGATTCGCTGGAGAAGCTGAGCGCTTACGAGGTGGCAACCGCCTATCCGGGGCACCGCCATCCGTTTGATTATTTTACAGAGCGTGTGCGGCTGTTGCTTGAGCATCACGGTGAGCGCCTCCTGCGCATCGAACGGTTGCTGCAGGAGCGGCCGCAAACGGCCTTTGACGTTTGTACCGCCTTATTTGGCACAGAGCTGAGCATTCACCAAATGCGCTTTGCGATGTCGGAGACGCTGGCGCATCTCGTGGAGCTGGTCCGGCAAGGGCGGGTGGAGGAGCAGAAGGCAGGATCAGGCGAAGACGAGATCATTCGATATATAAGCGCAAAGAAGGACGGCAGATAATTGCCGTCCTTCTTTGCGCGTGCGTTGATGGAGATTAGTGCTCGGAGTCAACGGATTCCTCGCCGCGTTCTTTTTCCCGTTCCGCTTGTTTGCGATGGGCGATCCGGCTGCTGGCCGAGGCAGCAATGGCACCGACAATGTCATCCAAGAACGTATTGCACGGACCCAGCGTCTTGTCGTTCAGCCGCTCCAAAATGCCTGGTTTCAGCTTATCAACATAACCGTAGTTGGTGAAGCCGATGCTTCCATACACGTTGACGATCGAGAAGGCCAGAATCTCGTCCACCCCGTACAACCCCTCGTCATTGGCAATCATGTCCTGCAGTTCAGGGATCAGCATCCCCTGCTCTGCCAAAATATCGAGCTGAATGCCGGTCAGCACCGCATTTTGCACTTCGCGTTTGGTCAGCACCTGCTCTACGTTATGTATGCACTCTTCCATCGTCAGGTTCGGGTAGTATTTTTGCTGCAAAAACATTACGAGTTCCGCGATTTGCTCCGTCGTTACGCCGCGCTTGTGCAGCCACTCCTTGGTGGCATCAGCGACCTTTTTGCTGTTCAGACTGTAAGGCGCTTTGGCCTTTGGTTGTTCCATCCCCATACACTCTACTCCTCGTCATTAATAGTTGGATTGACAAGATATGAAGAAGTTTGTCCAGATCCCGGAAAAATATAGTTATGTTTCGGGACAAGGCTCGTATATATAGTAATACAAACCTTAGCCAAATGAAAAACTTAGGGAGGCACGAGCAAAAATGAAATGGAACCGCCGATTACGAAATACGGCTGCCGCCGGGGCAATTACGCTTCCGCTGCTGCTGTCGGGCTGCGGTATGTTTGGGGGAAGCTCCGCTCAAATCGATCCTCCGCCTACCGATATTGAAACGCAAATGTTGGAAGGTCTGGATGCCGCGGAGCAGACAAGCTTTGCCCAGGAGGAAGCACTCTCTACAGTTTACTTGGTGAACGAGCATGGCTTGCTGGCCCCGGTCGCCTTGCACTTGCCTGATGGCGAGGCTTCGCTGAAGCTGAACCGGATGCTGGAGATGCTGGTGAAGGACGGCAAGTATGCGAGCCTCCTCCCGGTTGGTTTTAGCGGCATTCTTCCGGCGGGCAGTGAAGTGAAGGCTGTAACTGTTAAAAAAGATGAGAAGCTGGCTGTCGTCGAGTTTAACCAAGCATTTACGGGCTATGAAGCCGCCGATGAGCGCAAAATTCTTGAAGCGTTGACCTGGACATTAACCGGAACGCCGGATGTGGAGAAGGTTCAGCTATGGGTGGACGGGCAGAAGTTAAACGAAATGCCGGTGAACGGTACGCCGCTGGATCGGCCGCTTAGCCGTAATTTTGGGATTAATCTCGAAATTAAAGCAGAATCCGGCTTATCCCAACTGAGCCCGGTCATTGTATACTTCTCCGCAGCAACGCCAGAGGGGGTCCAATACTTCGTCCCGGTGACGCGATTTGTCCCGGCCGACGGCGATCGCGTGAAATCCGCGCTCGGCGAGCTGCTCAAAGGGCCGCAACAAGGAGACGGCCTGGAGCGGGTCGTGACCGATAACACGAAGCTGGAAAGCGTCGAGGTCTCGAAGGACGGCATTGTGACCGTTGCGCTGAAGGATGATATGTTTGAAGCCGGGGAGAAACTGCCAGCACAAATGCTGCAATCTCTGGTACTGACGGTGACGGAGAACCGGGACGACAGCAAGGTGCGCATTTGGCTCAACGGACAGAAGGAAGTTGTCGGCCTGGATAACCAGACCTACAGCGAACCGGTGATACGGCCGGAAACGATTAACGAAATCCCGCTGTAACTATGTTGTTCGCGGCGCGCCCTAAGAGGCAAACCGGACCCTGCTAGGTGCAGGGTTCTTTTTTTGGCCGAATGGAAAGGTGCTTTTATGCCCACACTTTGGTAGAATAGGGAAAGCATATTGACAGCAAGAACACGTAGGAGGCAGTAAAAGATGAGAAGCAACGGACGCCAGGCGGACGAGCGCCGGCCGATGAATTTAACCGTCAATGTTAATAAATACGCAGAGGGGTCTGTCTACATCGAGGTGGGCGATACAAAGGTGATGTGTACCGCTACGGTCGAAGAGAAGGTCCCGATGTTTATGAAAGGGCAGGGCAAAGGCTGGGTAACGGCGGAGTATTCGATGCTCCCTCGCGCAACTCAAACCCGCAACCAGCGGGAATCAGCCCGCGGGAAGCTGAGCGGCCGCACGATGGAAATCCAGCGGCTCATCGCCCGTGCACTGCGTTCGGTCGTCGATCTGCAGGCGCTTGGTGAACGCTCCATCACAATTGATTGCGACGTTTTGCAGGCCGATGGCGGAACGCGGACGACGTCAATTACCGGGGCGTTCGTAGCGCTGGCGTTAGCGATGCACAAGATTGCTCAGAAGCACGCGCTGCCGAAGTTTCCGATCACCGACTTTCTCGCATCCGTCAGCGTAGGGATCGTTGGGGAGAACACGCTGCTGGATCTCAACTATGAGGAGGATTCCAAAGCGAAGGTCGACATGAACGTGGTGATGACCGGCAACGGCCAGTTCGTTGAGGTTCAAGGCACTGGGGAAGAGAACCCCTTCTCCCGAGCGGAATTGGATCAAATGCTGGCGCTCGCCGAAAAGGGAATTCGGGAGATGATCGAGCAGCAGCGTGAGGCGCTGGGGCCGATTGCGCTGCTGATCGGAAGCGGGCAGTCCGGAACGGTGGTGTAAGCATGATCGAAGGAACGGAGATTATCGTGGCGACCCGGAATGCCGGGAAGGTGCGGGAATTTACTCATGCCTTGGAGCCGCTGGGCAAAGAGGTTCGTAGCTTGGCTGATTACCCGGATGCGCCGGAGGTTGTGGAAGACGGGACGACCTTTGCCGAAAATGCCCGCAAGAAGGCCAAAACGGTTGGCGACGCCCTGGGCCGACCTGTGCTGGCCGACGATTCGGGCCTCTGCGTCGACCAGTTGGATGGTGCGCCGGGCGTGTATTCGGCACGGTATGCCGGGGAAGGCGCCAGCGACGAGGATAACAACGAGAAGCTGCTCGCCGAGCTGGAGAAGCGGCGGCTGGGCGAGGATACGGAGCAGCCGCTGCTGAGCACGGCGCGTTTCGTCTGCCATCTGGCCTTGTACGACCCGGCCAAAGGGCAGTTTATCGAAGCCTCCGGCGAAGTGGAAGGCTGGATCACCTCCGAGCCGGCGGGCGGCGGCGGGTTCGGGTATGACCCGCTGTTTTACCTGCCGGCGTACGAGAAGACCATGGCCGAGCTGACGCTGGAGGAGAAGCAGGCCATCAGCCATCGCGGCGCGGCGCTGCGGGCGTTGGCGGACAAGCTGAGCGGGGCGGCTGCAGGGAAATAGGCTGGCGCACAGCCGCAGGCTTCGTGTGAAATTAACGGTAAAACCTCCTGTTCATTTTCGACTTTTGGCCCAGTTGCACGATATTAACGGTAAAACCTGCAGTTAATTTCGCTTAAACTGGCGGAAACGGCCCAAATGCCCGAAATTAACGTTAGAAAATACCGTTAATGTATGTCAAAGAACTTAAGCCGGTCAAATTAACGGCAGGTTTTCCAGTTATTTTTCGCTTAGCCCTCATAAGCGACATCACAAAAAGCAAGTCAGGAACCTTGGGGAGGTTCCCGGCTTGCTTTTTCGCATTTCAATTACCGGATTTTCACGTTATATGTTCTCAGCCAGAAGTTCACCTGCGACAGATACGCAAACAGCTGCGGTCCGCTCATCAGCTGGCCGAACCAAGGCAGGTTAGAGGACGATTCCTTGGACGCGGCGATGGCACGAATTTTGTCCGCATTAATGAGCGGCAAGATCGGCGAGGTCGGGTCGTCGAGAATCTTCAGCATTTGATCGCGGACAGCCGTCAGGTAGTTCGGATTATGCGTTTTGGGATACGGGCTTTTTTTGCGGTAGAGAACGTCTTCAGGCAGAATGCCTTCCAGCGCTTTGCGCAAAATCCCTTTCTCCCGGTTCCCGGTCGTTTTGATCTCCCATGGGATGTTCCAGACGTACTGCACCAGACGGTGATCGCAATAAGGCACGCGGACCTCCAATCCTGCCGCCATACTCATGCGATCTTTGCGGTCCAGCAGCGTTGGCATGAACCGGGTGATGTTTAGGTACGACATGACGCGCATCCGAGCCCGCTCACCTTTTTCCCCTTCCAGCTTCGGTGTCTCTGCGACCGCTTCGCTGTAACGATCGGCGATGTACTGTTCCGGTTTGATCCACTCGCGGATTTCCGGTGACAACAGATCTGCGCGCAGCCCGGTGGCCACCGACCACGGAAACGTCCCTGAATTGAGGAGCTCCTCGCGGTGGAACCATGGATAACCGCCAAAGACTTCGTCTGCGGCTTCGCCGGAGATGGCGACGGTGGCTCCTTTTTTGATCTCCCGGCAAAAAAGCAACAATGAGGCGTCCACATCTGCCATGCCTGGCAAATCGCGGGCAATCGTCGAGTCGGGCAGCGCCGCAACCAGTTCAGGCGTATCGAACTTGATTGCGTGATGGGCGGTCTGCAGTTCCTCGACCATCCGCTGGATCCACGGGCCGTCCGCACCAGGCTGATAGCTGTGGGCTTGGAAATGCTTGTCGTTGTCGACATAATCGATCGAATACGTGTTAACTTGACCTTGGCCGGTCCGCTTGTAATAATCGACGGCCAGTGCGGTTAATGCGCTGGAGTCCAGACCGCCGGACAGCAAGGTGCACACCGGCACGTCGGAAATGAGCTGGCGCTCCATCGTGTCCTGCAGCAGCTGGCGAATCGTTGCGGCCGTTTCCTCCACATTGTCCGTATGCGGCTCGGCTTCCAGCTTCCAGTAAGCGTATTTGCGCAGTCCATTGCGGTTGTAGATCATGACGTGGCCTGGACGCAGTTCTTTTAGATCCTTGTACACGCCATGGCCCGGCGTTCTCGCTGGACCGATGACAAAAATTTCGGCAAGACCTTCGGGCCCGACGACGGGCTCGACCTTCGGATGGCGTAAGATTGCTTTAGGCTCGGAACCGAAGATCAACGTACCGTCAATTTCACTGTAGAACAACGGTTTGACGCCAAGGCGATCCCGGGCAAAAAAGACATGCTCCCGAACGCTGTCCCAAATGGCAAACGCAAAAATCCCATTCAGCCGGTAGACGCAATCCGGTCCCCATTCGATATACGATTGCAGCAACACCTCCGTATCACAGTTGGTTCGGAACGTTCGGCCTCTCCGCTGCAGTTCAGCTTTCAGCTCCAGTGCGTTATAAATTTCCCCATTATATACAATCGTGAATACCGCATCTTCCTCATGAATAATCATCGGCTGTGCCCCGTTCTCGGGGTCCATGACGCTGAGGCGACGATGTCCGAAGGCACACGGGCCGGAAATCCAAGTTCCCTGGGCATCCGGTCCCCGTTTTTCCAGACAGGACGTCATGGATAACACCAAGTCCGATTCTTTCGTCAGGTCCCGGTTCCATTCGATAAAGCCGGTTATTCCGCACATTTTTGCTATCTCCTCTCCGCATTGCTTTACAGTCCCCGCTTGCCGACCGGGTGAAAAGTATTAACAAATTATGCCGAACGAGGGCATAAAATGTCTGTCCATTATGGAAAACTATGGCGTGGAGGCAGTATATCGCGAGCTGGAGCAAGGCATAAGAAGGAGGGTTAATTATGGAAAAAAGGACTTATTACGTTTCGGTACAAGGGCGATCGCTACTTGAAGATCCCGGTGCTGCCGCGTACGAGTGGGAGATTCAAGCCACCCGGGAGGAGGCGGATCACCTGAGTCATATGCTCGAGCATTTGGGGGAGAAGGAGGAGAACGGATTTATGGCGTTTACCTATCCTTGGCCGGATACGCCGGAAGATGATGTCAATCGCAGCTACGAAAGCTATCTGAACGCGTTATATCGTGAAATTTACCGTTTAGGTACGGCAGAGACGCGGGCGCAGATGGAACGCTCCGGTTTTGCCGCGCAGCTGTAGCTGGTTTGGATGTTCACCAGAAAGGAGCGACGTCTGTGACCTATTACATCAAGGATGCGGAATATCGGCGGATGGATGAGCACCAAGGGCGGCCTTGTGCTGTGATCCAGGTGTATCCTGGTGCGGTGGGGGACCCTGAGCTTTTTGTCTATGTGGCACGTGCTGCGGACGGGAAAGGGTATGAAATTATCCGAATGATTCGCAGCGATGCCGACTTGGAGATCGACTGGTATGATAACGATCTGCATCAGGCGTTCTCCGAGGTGGCGGAGGAGCAGTTTGGCGATCAGGGCTGGCCGGAGCCGGAAGTTCAGCGGAAGGAGTTCCTGGAGAACCTGCTCGCGAAGGAGCAGATCGTTGCTCAATTGGAGCAGTTGCCCCGCTGACAAATGAGATGCCAAATTTATGCTAAAAACGCTTTGAAAAACAAAAAGGATGCGCTATAATAATTAACGCATCCTTTTTTATAACGATGTGTCCCAGTAGCTCAGCTGGATAGAGCAACGGCCTTCTAAGCCGTCGGTCGGGGGTTCGAATCCCTCCTGGGACGTGACGAAACACTCTCCAAAACGGAGAGTGTTTTTACGTTTCCGGGAGGGTGAGAACCCCAGGTGGGGTTCGTCGGAGCGGGACCGCCTGCACAAGCAGGGCGGACAAGCGGAGACTCGAGCGGCGCGAGAGTACCCTGACGGGGACGTGCTAAAAAAGCACCCATATGGGTGCTTTTTGTTATGTACCGGGTCGGGCGAGAAGCCCTATCACACTAACTGGATTTTCTACCGTTATTTTGGCCGTTTTTGAGCAAAACCGAAGAATTAGCGGTAATTCCTACTGTTATTTCAGTTCAAATCAGCCACTGAGCAAGACATCTGCAAAATTAACGGTAGATTTTCCCGTTAGTGCTTTGCCCATGAGAAAAAGCCAAAAATTAACGGTAAGATTTCCAGTTAATTCATTTCAATCTGGACTAGGGGAGGCACATATTAGCCACGGGACCCACCATATCTCCCCAATAAAATCAAAAAAACCCTTTGTTAATCAAAGGGCAAGAAATTGAAAAAAAGGTTATGGAGCGGGTGAAGGGAATCGAACCCTCGCCTCAAGCTTGGGAAGCTGGCGTTCTACCATTGAACTACACCCGCAAGAGCTAAGTAAGAAATATTATAACGCCAACACAAACAAGAATCAAGCCCCGCCATAAAATACTGGTGGGACGTTCGATTTATTTTACGATGATTCTTCGGGATGCAGCCATCCCCCTCAATTCGACGTTCAAAGCCTCCTTTTCCTCGTCGTTAAGCTCCAGATGTAACCCATAATGGTGATTGGGGGGCTCCAGCTCTCTTTGCCAGCGGATTTCGCCGGAGAAAGTGCGATTCTCATCGCTTAAGCGAACATGCAATAGGACACGTATCACGTGGGAGGATGCGTGCAGATTCAATTCGGTGCGGACCCGGCAACCGGATTTGCTGATATCGATAAGCTCGATCTGCGCCGGTTTCAGGGGCAGCGCCTGCCCGTCAATCGACACAATTTCGAGCGATGCGGCGATCGGCGGATTCAGAGAGTAACGAAAAGGCTCAGTTCTTCTAGTGTTTATCATAAATAAAATTATAGCGAAAATTGTCGATCAGAACACCGTTTTTATTCTAAGAGGCACAGCAAAAAACCGCCGCAGCATGAAGCTGCCAGCGGTTTTGGTGATCTAGGCGTCAGGCCTTAACATTAACGGTCAGCTGCCGTACTAGACAGCAACGCTTGAAGGTCCGGCTCAATCTCAGATGGTTCGGTGCGAGCCGAATAACGCTTGACGATCTCGCCGTCTCGCCCAACCAGGAACTTCACGAAGTTCCATTCGATATCCCCTGTATCGTAAGGTTCTGGTGTATGCTCCCGCAGATAACGGTATAACGGGTGGGCGTTCTCACCGTTTACGTCGATTTTGGCGAACAGCGGGAAGGTGACCTGATAATTCGTTTCACAGAAAGCTTTAATCTCCGCCTCCGTTCCAGGCTCTTGTTCGGCGAATTGATTGCATGGGAACCCAAGCACGGAGAAGCCTTGATCCTTGTACTTGCTGTACAGTTGCTGGAGCCCCGCATAATGCGGTGTCAACCCGCATGCACTGGCGGTATTAACGATAAGCAACACCTGCCCCTGATATGGCGCGAGCGTCGTGGTTTCCCCCGTAATCGTACGGACTTCAAAATCATATAGGCGGCTCATCAGCTTACACCAAATCGCAGGCGTCCGCTGGCATCCAGTGAGCATCCTGCCCTTCCCATTTCACATTACAGCCGATCGGATTGGTTAACGGAATTGAAATTTCGCAACCAGCGGTAAGTTCCTCCAACACCCGATCCAGATCGTTGACCGTCATTTTGCTCGTGTCACGTGGGTTATCCACGCCGCGTCCCGTATAGACAAGCTTGCGGCCAGAATCAAAGACGAAGAAATGCGGCGTGCGCAGGGCCCCATAGTCTTTCGCTGCCGTCTGTTCCTTGTCTCGCAAATACACCCAAGGGAATCGATGCTGCTCCATCCGTTTAACCATGTGCTCGAAGGAGTCTTCCGGGTGAGTGTTCTCGCTGTTCGAGTTAATTCCTACGAACACGACCCCCCGATCCTTATACTTCTCCGCCGTTTGCCGCGTGACTTCATCGGAGCCGAGTACATAAGGACAGTGATTGCACGTAAAAAACACGACAAGCACCTTGGCCGAAGCAAAAGATTCTAAAGAGTAGGTCTGGCCATCTGTAGCCGGCAGATTAAAGTTTGGAGCCGCACTTCCCAAAGATAACGTGAAACTCATTTACCATCACCTCTCACCTATTTTGATAACGGTTACTTCCATTCTACCTTAAATGTTTCGATCATCTCAAATTTTAAGAATGACCTGCCAAATAGCTGTCATAGATATGACACCTTGAAATTTTCTATTGTCTATTTTGTGAAAATGATGTAAAGTAGCTTATCAAACAAACAAATATTTTTATGTCAGTTAACTTAACACTTCAATTGACCATAGTTCGATAAATCGTCACTTTTAGCGAAATTACGGCAAAGAGAAATGTGATTTACCGTATATCGCTCATTGAATCCTTCTGCATCGGCTTCTGCTTTACTTGATTGCTGTGCGGAAGCGAAGATGTACATTCGTCCGCGTTGTAGAGACATTTCGAAGGTCGAGTGTCGTAACTTAGAGAAAGAGGGGCTAAGTTACACCATAATGCTTTAGGAAATTACAGTGCGACAGATGAATTGTACATTTGTCTATTGTTGGTGGACATTGTCGAATTGCGAGATTCCATTTTCACGGGAAAAGAGGCTGTAAACATGATTCAACCCATTTTGCAGATTAAGGATTTGCATACCCACTTTTTTACGGACCGAGGCGAAATCCCTGCGGTGGACGGCGTGAACCTGTATGTGAATCCCGGCGAGGTGCTTGGTGTCGTTGGCGAATCGGGCTGCGGCAAAAGCGTTACCTCCTTATCGATCTTAAAGCTGATCCCTCAGCCGCCTGGCAAAATTACCGGAGGGTCGATCGAGTTTAAGGGGAAGGACATCGTTCCGATGAAAGAGCGGGAAATGAGAGCCATTCGTGGAAACTCAATTTCTATGATATTCCAGGAACCGATGACGTCGCTGAATCCGCTGTTTACTGTCGGCCAGCAAATCGGAGAGACGGTTCGGCTGCACCGGGGGCTCAACAAAAAGCAAGCGCGGGAACATACCATCGACATGCTGAAAAAAGTCGGCATTCCTCGACCGGAGGCCATCATCGATGAATATCCGCATCAGCTCTCCGGCGGGATGAGGCAACGGGTGATGATCGCGATGGCGATCTCCTGTAATCCGGAGTTGCTGATCGCCGACGAACCTACTACAGCGCTTGACGTGACCATCCAGGCCCAAATCCTTGATTTGATTCGGCGTTTGAATGAGGAGAACGGTACGGCCGTCATGATGATCACGCATGACCTTGGGGTTGTTGCTGAGATGTGTCACCGAGTAGCTGTGATGTACGCCGGCAAAGTGGTGGAGGAAGGGCCGGTGCGGGATATTTTTAAAAATCCGCTGCACCCCTACACCCAAGGGTTGATCAAGTCCGTGCCGCGCATGGACGAGGACCGCAAGCGTCTGTTCTCCATTCCAGGCAACGTGCCGATCCTGAACACCCAGATGAAAGGCTGTCGCTTTGCCGAACGCTGTTCCCATGCGATGCCGATTTGTTCGGAGCAGCTGCCTGAGCTGAAAGAATACGAAACGGCGCATAGCTGCCGGTGCTGGCTCCACGAAACGCCACAGGAGGAAGTTGTATGAGTGAACCCTTACTGCAAGTTGAACATCTAAAAAAATACTACCCTCTCGGGGGCGGATGGTTTGGCAAGTCCCAGCAATTCGTTAAAGCGGTCGATGACATCTCATTTACCGTGCACCGGGGAGAAACGTTTGGACTCGTCGGGGAAAGCGGCTGTGGTAAATCTACCACTGGCCGTTCCCTGCTCCGGTTGATTGAACCAACCGGAGGCAAGGTGATTTTTGAAGGAGAGGACATCACGGCGTTGTCGCCAGAGGCGCTGCGCCGGAAACGCAAGGATATGCAAATTGTGTTCCAGGATCCTTTCTCCTCGTTGGATCCGCGCCACACGGTGCAGCGGATTCTGGAGGAACCGCTGATCGTTCACGGTGCGGGTAATGCCAAGGAACGTAAACAGATGATCGACCGCTTGATCGATGTCGTTGGTCTGACGCAAAGCCATCTGCAGCGGTATCCGCACCAATTTTCCGGCGGTCAGCGGCAGCGGATCGGGATCGCCCGGGCGTTGTCGCTGCAACCCAAGCTGATTGTGGCCGACGAGCCGGTTTCCGCACTGGACGTGTCGATCCAGTCTCAGGTGGTGAACCTGCTTCAGGATCTGCAAGAGGAATTCGGGTTGACGTACATTTTTATCGCCCACGATTTAAGTGTCGTGAAGCATATTTGCGACCGGGTGGCGGTCATGTACCTCGGTAGGATCGTTGAGATTGCTGACAAAAACAAGTTGTACTCGTCGCCTCAGCATCCGTACACCCAGGCGTTGCTCTCCGCTGTTCCGCAGCCGGATCCCGACAAGAAGACCGAGCGGATTATTCTGCAAGGGGAAGTGCCGAGCCCGGCTAATGCACCGATTGGATGCGCGTTCCATACGCGGTGTCCGATGGCGATGGACGTTTGCCGGACGCACCGTCCTGAGTTAGCTGAGACGGATGCGGGCCATTTGACGGCTTGTCATCTGTATACCGAAGCGAAGAACACCGGAAGCGCGAGTTTGGCCTAAGGTTCGCAGTTATCGTTGTTTTGATCGTTATTAAGGTTTATAGTCTGGGTTTTATGCCCGGCTTTTTATAAACAAGAAATTATATATTGAGATTCAGAAGGGAGCCACAAAATGAAAGCAAAGAGATGGAGTAGTGTTGTTCTTGTTACAATGCTGAGCGCCGCCATCGCATTGACGGGGTGCGGAGGCAGCAACAATGCCGGTGGCAGCAATTCCGGCGGAACGAATACGGGTGCGAATACGGAGGCAACCACTCCGACGGGTTCCGCTCAAGACACGTTGGTCGTAGGCCGCGGCGGGGATTCCGCTTCGCTGGACCCAGCGATTGTAACCGACGGCGAATCTTTGAAAATCGCACACCAAGTTTTTGATTCCTTGCTCGAGTACAAAGAAGGAACTACCGAAGTTCAAGGCTCGTTGGCTGAGGACTGGACCGTATCTGAGGACGGTTTGACTTACACTTTCAAGCTGCGTCAAGGCGTGAAGTTCCATGACGGTACGGATTTTAATGCGGATGCGGTTGTATTCAACTTCACCCGTTGGTCTGATCCAAACAGCGAATACAAATTTGAAGGCGACTCCTTTGACTACTATGATTCCATGTTTGGCCCGGACGGCAAACGCGTGATCAAGGAAGTCCAAGCGGTTGACGAGAACACGGTTGAGTTTACGCTGAACCAACCGCAAGCTCCGTTCTTGCAAAACCTGGCTATGACATCCTTCGGGATCGCCAGCCCAACGGCTATTAAAGAGAAGAAAGAAAACTTCAAGAACGAGCCGGTGGGTACAGGTCCATTCGTGTTCAAAGAGTGGAAACGCAACGACTCGATTACGTTAGAGAAGAACCCGAACTACTGGAAAGAAGGACTTCCGAAGCTGAACAAAGTCATCGTTCGCTCCATTCCAGATAACTCGGCACGTTTCAACGCGTTGCAAAGCGGTGAAATCGATTTGATGGAAGACTTGAGCCCAGACGATCTGGCAACCCTGGAAGCGAACCCGGATCTGCAAAAAATCGAGCGTCCTTCCAACAACGTTGGTTATGTCGGCTTCAACCTGAAGAAAGAACCGTTTAACAACGTGAAAGTAAGACAAGCGCTGAACTATGCTGTAGATAAGCAAGCGATCATTGATGCCTTCTTCGCAGGCCAAGCAGAACCGGCGAAGAACCCGATGCCGCCGTCCCTGTGGGGCTACAACGATAGCATTGCTGATTATGAGTATGATCCAGAGAAAGCCAAAGCGTTGCTGGCTGAAGCAGGTTATCCGAACGGTCTGCCAGGCGAATATGTCTTCTATGCCATGCCGGTATCCCGTCCTTACATGCCAGATGGCAAGAAGGTCGCCGAAGTTATTCAGCAAAACTTTGAAGAAGTTGGCGTAAAAGTGAAAATCGAATCTCCGGAATGGGCCGTTTATCTCGACGATGCGCAAGCCGGTGAAAAAGACGATCTGTTCATGCTTGGTTGGACCGGTGACAACGGGGACCCAGACAACTTCCTGTACACACTGCTGGACAAAGACGCCATTCCGTCCAACAACTACACGTACTATTCGAGTGATGAGCTGCATGAGTTGTTAGTCGCTGCACAAATCGAAACCGATCAATCGAAACGTGAAGAACTTTACAAACAAGCGCAAGAAATCATTAAAGCCGACGCACCGTGGATTCCGCTTGTGCATACAACGCCGCTGCTGGCTGCAAAAGCGAATCTGAAAGGATACGTTCCGGCGCCGACAGGTACGGAATACTACAGCAACATCTATTTCGAATAACAGGCGGGATCTTAACGCCTCTGGCAGGTGAACCTCATCTTGAAAGCTTATATTTTGAAGAGAATACTCATCATGGTTCCTGTCCTAGTCGGCATGACGATTATCGTATTTTCCATTATCCATGCGATTCCCGGTGATCCTGCGGAAACGATTCTAGGGCAGAAGGCCACGGAGCAATCCAAGGAAGCGCTCCGCGAGCAACTGGGCCTGAACAATCCGTGGTATCAGCAGTATTTCTCTTACATGGGAGATTTGTTAAAAGGTGACCTGGGGCAATCGATCCGCACGAGAGTGCCGATTGCCCAGGAGATCACCCCCTATCTAGCGGCTACGGCGGAATTAACCGTGGCGGCGATGGCCTTTGCGATCTTCTTTGGCGTGAATGCCGGCATCATCAGTGCCTGGAAGCAGAATTCGTGGTTCGATTACATCTGTATGTTAATCGCACTGATCGGGGTATCGATGCCGATCTTCTGGCTCGGACTGATGGAGCAGTGGATCTTCTCGCTCAAATTGCATTGGCTGCCTTCCATCGGGCGGATGAATCAACGCGACCCGGTTGAAGCGGTCACGAATCTGTATGTGATTGACAGTATCATCGCGGGCCGATGGGATCAGCTGTGGACAGTATGTAGACATTTGATTTTGCCAAGTATTGCGCTGGGGACAATTCCGATGGCGGTTATCGCTCGGATGACGCGGTCGAGTATGCTGGAAGTTATGAATTCCGATTTCGTTCGTACGGCCAAGGCCAAAGGGTTGTCGCAATTTATCGTCATCTATAAACACGCCTTGAAAAATGCTTTTATCCCCGTGCTGACGGTCATTGGTCTGCAAACTGGCGCATTGCTTGGCGGTGCGGTCTTGACCGAAACGATCTTCGCATGGCCAGGTGTGGGACGGTATATTTACGAAGCGATTAGCTCGCGTGACTATCCAGTCATTCAATCGGGCATTCTGGTTATCGCATTTATTTTCGTCATTATCAATCTGATCGTGGATTTGCTGTACGCAGCGGTCGATCCACGCATCCGTTACCGGTAAAGGAGGGAAACCATGGCAGAGGCAACTACAGCAAGCACAAACACCAGCACCGCCGTCCCGGCCGAGAAGGTTTCCGGACCTTGGCGCGATGCGTGGAAAGCGTTCCGCAAAAATAAAATCGCCATGGCCGGCCTGATCATGATTGTGTTTTTCATTCTGATCGCGATCCTGGCCCCGGTGATTGCTCCTTATGAATTCGATAAGCAGGTCCTGCGCGACCGCTTAAAACCACCGTCTTCGTCCCATTGGTTTGGGACGGACGATCTGGGGCGTGACCTGTTCACCCGCGTATTGTACGGGGCTCGAATCTCCCTATGGGTAGGGACATTCTCCGTGGTGGGATCGATCATTCTGGGGACGATCCTTGGTATTCTGGCCGGGTTCTATGGCAAATGGATCGATATGGTGATTTCGCGCCTGTTCGATATTTTGCTGGCGTTCCCAAGCATTTTGCTGGCGATCGCGATTGTGGCCATTCTAGGTCCGTCGCTGCAAAATGCGTTGCTGGCTATCGCCATCGTCAACATCCCGACGTATGGGCGGCTGGTGCGGGCGAAGGTGCTTAGCTTGAAGAATGAAGAGTATATCACTGCAGCACGGGCAATTGGGATGAAAAACAGCGCGATTTTGCTGCGGCACATCCTGCCAAACAGCTTGACGCCAATCATTGTACAGGGTACGCTGGGGATCGCTACGGCGATTATCGAAGCGGCTGCGTTGGGCTTCCTAGGTTTAGGCGCTCAGCCGCCTACACCGGAATGGGGCAAGATGCTGTCTGACTCGCGTCAATTTATCGCCACCGCTCCGTGGACTGTAGTTTTCCCGGGGATATCGATCATGCTGACGGTACTTGCCTTCAACCTGATGGGCGATGGTTTGCGTGATGCGCTTGACCCGCGGATGAAAAGTTAAATCTATCGTTATGAACTGCCGGGAGGTTTTCCGGCAGTTTTTTTGTGTGTTGTACCTAATATACGGGTCAACAGGTTTGCGGTTATAATTTAGGCATCGGATCAAGAGAATGGATAGGAGAGGGAGGCGGCAGAATGGCCAAAAAAGCGAGAAAGGTGACGATCGTTGGTTCCGGCCTGGTCGGTACGGCTTGCGCTTATTCGATGATTAATCAATCGATCTGCGATGAGATTATGATGATCGACCGGACGTATGATCGTGCGGTGGCACATGCGCTCGATTTGTCGCATTGCATGGACTTTACGCAAACCCGTACGAAGGTATATGCTGGCCGGCTGGAGGACTGCCGCGATATGGATGTGGTTGTGCTGACGGCAGGGGCGAATCCGAAGCCGGGGCAAACGCGATTGGATGTGCTGGGCGAGGCGGAGAAGATTACGCGGGATATCGTCAGCCGCATCGTAGAAGGAGGATTTGACGGCGTGTTTGTCGTCGCCGCGAATCCGGTGGATATCGTGACATATATCGTGCGCGAGGTGTCGGGGTTCCCGCGGAACCGGGTGATTGGCACCGGGACTTCCATCGATTCGGCTCGGCTCAAAACGTTGCTGTCGGAGGTCTTTGCTGTTGATCCACGCAGTGTAAACGGGTATGCGATGGGAGAGCACGGGGATTCGCAGTTTGTGGCCTGGTCGCATGTCACGATCGGCGGGAAGCCGCTACTGCATATTTTGGAGCAGCATAAGGAGCGGTTCCGCCACGTCAAGCTGGACGAAATCGCGCAAAAAACAAAAGATGCGGGATGGGAGATTTTTACCCGCAAGGGCAATACGCAGTTTGGGATTGGAAACGCGCTGGCTTATATCGTGAGATCCATCCTAAACGATGAACACAAAATCATCGCCGTTTCCGCTGTGTTGGAAGGGGAATATGGCCAAACCGGGGTTTGCTGCGGTGTGCCTGCCATTATCGGTGATGGCGGAATCGAGGAATTGCTGGAGCTGAACTTGACTTGGGAGGAACAGCAGAAATTTGCGCATTCCTGCGGCATTTTGAAGGCGGCGATTGCGAGTCTTCAACTCTAGTCAGGTTAAGCTGCCGTCGGTTGGCGGTTTAACAGAGCATCCGTTCATTGGGGAACGGATGCTCTTTTTATTTTCCTGGAGAGGCAGTGATGCTGTGATTAAGTCGCGGGGAGGATGGGGAATCCGGCTGAGGACTGTTCTGTGTCTATTTCACCTTTTTATATAGTAGAGATAGTAGAGAAAAGAAGGGAGGAACGGTGATATGAGTGATTTCGTGATTCGTAATTTGGCGGAGCTCGGGGATCGAGAGGCCGCGCAGGCGGCGGAGATTTTTGTTATTTTCTGGTCCGTCGGGAGTTGGAAAAACCGCTGCACTTGGCGGAGGGACAGTGTTATTTCGAGGCGGTTGCTACGGCTAAGCAAGCACGAGGGCGTGGGGTCGCCAGCCAACTGAACCATGAGCTGATCTCTCGTTTGGGCTATGACGATTATATTTTGGAGGTAGTGGATACCAACACTGCTGCGGTTCGCTTGTATGAGCGACTGGGATATGTCGAGTTTCGGCGGAAGCCGCAGCGCTGGTTTCGGAAGCAAGCGGGGTTTAATGCCAGGGTGTATATGAGATGGATGGGAGATCAGGCTCAATCTGAATAAGGCGTGGTCAATTTAGGTCTGGACAAGAACATATATTCGCATTATGATGAGGGCATCATGTTCGAAGGAGTGTTGCGGATGCCTTATTTTAAAGCCAGCCAAGCAGAACTTTATTATGAGGAGATGGGCTCCGGGCGGCCGATCGTGCTGATTCATGGATTTACGCCCGACCATCGTCTGATGAGCGGCTGCATGGAACCGATATTTGAGAACCGCGCGGGCTGGAGAAGAATTTATCTTGATTTGCCGGGCATGGGACAGTCGAAGAATTACGCGGGGATTGAAAGTACGGACGAAATGCTGGATGCGGTGCTGGAGTTAATTGATGCTTTGGTGCCGGAGTCGTGTTTTGCGGTAGTTGGAGAGTCTTACGGCGGGTACTTAACGAGAGGGATCATCGCCCGTCGTTCCGAGCGAGTTGAGGGAGCGGCGTTTATTTGTCCCTTGATCGTACCGGATCTGGCTCAACGGGAGCTGCCGGACCATACGGTGATTTACGAGGATCCGGCGCTGAGTAATGATCTGTCTCCCGAGGAGTATGAGGACTTCCGCTCGATGAGCGCGGTTATTGATCGACACACTTGGGAGAGATATGCGAAGGAGATCGTTCCCGGCTGTCGAGTGGCAGATTCCGCTTTTTTGGACAAGATTCGGGCGCGGTATGGGTTTTCTTTTTCGATCGATCAAGAGACGTTTGACGCCCCTTCGTTATTCCTGCTTGGCCGTCAGGATACGTCAGTGGGATATGCGGATGCACTTCGCTTATTAGATCAGTATCCACGGGGGACGTTTGCGGTCGTAGACCGGGCTGGGCATAACCTGCAGATTGAGCAGGAGAACATGTTTAACGCGCTGATGAACGAGTGGCTGGATCGAGTGGAGGAAGCTAGGGATAAGGAATGATGAAATGAGACAGGCTTGTGGTGAGACTTGAATTGGCGGGTGTTGCCGGGTGATGAGATGTTAGAGGGAGGGTTCTAAGTGTACGAGCTGAAGACCAAAGAGAACGACAACAGCGTCATCGAGTTCATTGAAGGGGTAGCCGATGCGAAGAAGCGGGAGGATGCCTACCGATTGCTGGACATTTTTACGGAGACCACGGGCTACCCGGCCAAAATGTGGGGTTCCAGCATCATCGGCTTTGGCTCCTACCATTACAAATACGCCTCCGGCCACGAAGGGGATGCGCCGTTGGTGGGCTTCTCGCCTCGGAAGGCGAAGATCAGCCTGTATCTTGCCTCGAATGATCCTGAGCGAGACGCTTTGCTGGAGTCCTTAGGCAAGCATACCCAAGGCAAAGGGTGTGTCTACATTAATAAAGTCGCCGACATCGATGTGGACGTACTGCGCAAGTTGATCCGCCAGTCGGTCGAGCACCTGCGGAAATTGTATCCGAATGATGAGGAGAAGAGCTAGCTGGTAAGCGGCTCTTTTTTTATGTTGGAAGCGGTAAGGGGGCGGTCGTCAGAGACGTCGTCTGCCTTTACCTGTCGTTTGCCTTGCCCGTTGGTTATCTGCCGCGATTGGTCGTCATTAGGCATCTGATTTACCGCGGTCATGAGTCGTGAGTCGGCTGGTTAACAGGCATCTGCCTTATCCATGGTCATGAGGTGTGAATCGACTGGCTATTAGGTATCTGCCTTACCGCGGTCATAGGTCGTGGAATCGACTGGTTATCAGACCTCTCGCCTTGCCCCCGCCCGCCGTGATGTCCGTCATGTTCGTGATGGTTTACCAGTCCCCTTTATTGACTCTTCATCCGAGTCGTCGGTTGGATATACTCGAAAAATCGAGTAGATTTTACTGGGAGGTGGCACTTTTGGGCAATTATATATGAAATTTCATGCTTATTTGGACCTTTAGTGGCCTAGAGGCCAAAATGTATATGAAAAATCGAGTAGAATTCATGATTTCGGCCGTTTCTGTCTAATTATATATGAAATTTCGAGTAAAATTCGGCTACTTCTGTATCCTGTTCTAACGCGCCGCTCGAGACTCCGCTCCCCCGCCCCACTTACGTGGGCGATTTCGCTCCGACGAACCCCCATCGGGGTTCTCACCCAAACTGGGACTATAAAAAAAGAGCACCTCTACGGGTGCTCTTATCTCACGTCCCCGTCAGGGTACTCTCGCGCCGCTCGAGACTCCGCTCCCCCGCCCCACTTACGTGGGCGATTTCGCTCCGACGAACCCCCATCTGGGGTTCTCACCCAACCTGGGACTATAAAAAAGAGCACCTCTACGGGTGCTCTTATCCCACGTCCCAGGAGGGATTCGAACCCCCGACCGACGGCTTAGAAGGCCGTTGCTCTATCCAGCTGAGCTACTGGGACATCTCAAATATGAAAAACACAAGCAAAAAAAATTATATCATATGTCAGGTTGATGGGCAATAACTTACAACGAAAAATTAACCTTCTTCAGATGGACTGGTGACACACCGCACATAACCAGGGCGATCTCGCCGAACTATTCCCGCTCACCCCCCGCCCAAATCACCACTAAAACCACCACACACCCCCTGCTCAAATCTCCCCTCTATCCCAGTTCCACCCAGACCATTTGTCCAAGATTTTTGCCTTCGCAGGGGACTGTGCTATAATCTCAATTAATTGTGATTCGGAGGAGAAAGGAGGTACCCTTATCAGCAGTTCACGACCCGATGAGAAAGACAACATTGTCTTGTTTCCCAAAACGTTGGACTATTACCAGGTCGAACTGACCCGTATGCTGGAAACCGAAAGATATGGGGAGGCGGTAGAGCTCCTGCAATTTTTGCTGCAATGCCAAGGAGAGGATCCGAAGCATTATGAGGAATGGCGAGCTTTATTGGACTGGCTGACCGGCGCATTTCCTGCGCTGAAAGACGGCATTTCGGAGGCTTCAGAACTACAACGCATCGAGGAAGACGAGGAAACCGAGGAAATGCTCGCTCGCCGGCTCGCGGAGGCTAAGCTGGCCAAAGATGCGGGTTATACGGACAAGCTGTTGGCTGCCGTGAGGGACAAGCCGCTCTCGGAGCAGACGTTGCTTGCCCTGGAACAGCTTGCCTACCTGGATCGCCCCGAGATCGATGACGCGCTGATTGGCTGGATCAGCCGGGAGGAGATGCATCCGCTGCTTCAATATCGGGTACTGCAAACGCTGCGCCGCCGCGGAACGACGGGGACCCTGGTAATCATGCGCGGAGGGGAGCGGGTGGAAGTCGAGATTGAAGCCGTTCCGCTCAAGCCTGACGATTTTCCGCCGGCCGTACAAATGGTATTGGATCGCGTAGGCGACCAGACACAGGTGCATGATCCGACCCTTTACTATTTCGCTCAGGAATTATGGTCACAGTTCGTCATGGTATTATATGGTACGGCGGATTACCGCTCGCTCTTGGTTGAGGAAGATGCGATCATCGATATTTGGGCGGCAGCGCTGCATCAGATGGTGGCAGATAGCTTGTCCGGCAGCCAAACGGATGAGGAGATTCGCGCCATGTACGGCATTACCGATGGAATGCGGCTGCGATATGAGCAAGTTTGCCGAACGATTGGCAAATTCGTCGCCTCGGGACGAATCCACGGCATGTAACCACCGGGTGGAGTGTAGGAGTAGATCACTCTATCAACCTTGCACAATAGAATCCGATTTGCCCAATACCTGGCTGTGGCTCGGCTCTTGTAAAAAGATGTATTGTTGTTTATAATATAATGGTTATTCTGATCGTGTTCATAGAGACAGCTATACTGGAACCCAAGAGCAAGACACCTTGAACATAGCTGCTTTAGTCGCGATTCGGTTTCAGTATTTAAAGTATATGTGAAATTTGGAGGGGAAGGCATAAAATGAAAGCAACTTGGGAAAAAATAGAGAAGAACCTCGGTGTCCTCGAGGTTGAGGTGGAGGCGGAACGCGTAGCCGCCGCACTGGATAAAGCTTTCCAAAAGGTTGTTAAGAAAGTAAGCGTACCTGGTTTCCGTAAAGGTAAAGTGCCTCGGCCGATCTTCGAAGCACGTTTTGGCGTGGAAAGCTTGTATCAAGATGCTATCGACATCTTGTTGCCTGAAGTGTACACGGAAGCGGTTGATCAAACGGACATTTTCCCGGTAGATCGTCCTGAAGTGGACATCGAGCAATTTGCAAAAGGACAACCTTTCAAGTTCAAAGCAAAAATCACGGTTAAACCTGAAGTGAAGCTTGGCGACTACAAAGGCGTAGAAGTTCCTGCTGTTAACGTTGAAGTCAGCGAAGAAGAGCTGAACAACGAGTTGGAGCGTCTGCAACAACGCCATGCTGAGCTCGTTGTCATCGACGAAGAGCCAGCGAAGAACGGCGACACCGTTGTGATCGACTTTGACGGTTCCGTAGATGGCGTGCCTTTCGAAGGCGGCAAAGCGGAACGCTATTCCTTGGAGCTTGGAAGCAACACCTTTATCCCAGGTTTCGAGGATCAAGTTGTAGGCATGGCTACCGGCGACTTCAAGGACGTTACGGTAACTTTCCCGGACACGTACCATGCAGAAGATCTGGCTGGCAAAGAAGCCGTGTTCAAAGTCAAAGTTCACGAAATCAAACGCAAGCAACTGCCTGAACTGGACGACGAGTTCGCGAAAGACGTTAGCGAATTTGATACGTTGGACGAGTTCAAAGAAGATCTGAAGAAACAGCTGGCAGCTCGCAAAGAGCAAGAAGCTAAAGCAGCCCGCGAAGGGGCTATCGTTGATAAAGTCGGCGAGAATGCGGAAGTTGAAATTCCGGAAGCGATGATCAAAGGCGAAGTTGAGAACATGGTTCGCGACTTCGACAACCGTCTGCGCGCACAAGGTATGAACTTGGATATGTTCCTGGGCTTCTCCGGTCAATCGGTGGACGACCTCAGAGCACAAATGCAAGGGGACGCTGAGAAACGCGTTCGCAACAACCTGGTGCTGGAAGCTATCGCAAAAGCCGAGAAGATTGAAGTTACTCAAGACGAAATCAACAAAGAGCTGAACGATATGGCGGAAGCTTACAAGCGTACGCCGGAAGAAATTCGCAACATCTTGGCAGCGAACGGTTCTTTGGGCAGCTTGAATGAGGAAATCCTGATCCGCAAGACAGTTCAGTTCTTGGTGGATAACAGCAAGGAAGTTCCGGCTGAACAAGCGGAAGCAAAAACCAAAGAAACGAAGCCAGCTGCAAAGAAAACGACGAAGAAGTCGACCAAAGCTGAAGCGAAAGCAGACGCTGACAAAACTGAAGCCGAAGAAGCCCAAGGCGAGGAATAATTCACTCCAGCCAGATCCCGCTTCTTTGTATACATCATGATAAAAGTTAGGGCACGTATGATTAAATGCGTGCCTTAATTTTTCATCTTCAGATGATACATTTATTTCCATCGCGCACGGGACAAGCCTAAGGTTATATAATGTGTAAAAACGAACATAAACTGTACTGGGCGAAAAATGACACGGGGCTTCGAACATGATAGAATGTTTTACGTAAGCGCAAGGGAAATTGAAAAGGAAAAGAGGTTGGTCGCATGAGTCTGGTACCTATGGTCGTAGAACAAACGAATCGAGGAGAACGGTCGTACGACATCTATTCGAGACTCCTTAAAGATCGCATTATTTTTCTCAGCAACGCAATTGATGATGAAGTTGCCAATCTCGTGATTGCCCAACTGTTGTTCTTGGCAGCTGAAGATCCTGAGAAAGATATTCACCTGTACATCAATTCTCCGGGGGGTTCTGTTACCGCGGGGATGGGTATATATGATACGATGCAATATATCAAGCCCGATGTGTCCACCATCTGTGTTGGGATGGCGGCCAGCATGGGATCATTGCTGCTAACAGCAGGGGCCCCTGGCAAACGTTATGCGCTTCCGAACAGCGAAGTGATGATTCACCAACCGCTTGGCGGCGTTCGCGGTCAGGCTACGGATATTAAAATTCATGCCGACTGGATCATCAAGACGAAGCAAAAGCTGAATCAGATTTATGTAGAGCGGACGGGTCAACCCCTTGAAAAAATCGAGCGCGATACAGACCGCGACTTCTTCATGAGCGCGGAAGAGGCTAAGGCCTATGGGATTATCGATCAGGTGATCTCCAAGCCCACTAATCTATAAAGGGGTGTTTACATGTTTAAGTTTAACGATGAAAAAGGCCAACTTAAATGCTCGTTCTGCGGCAAATCGCAAGAACAAGTACGCAAGCTGGTTGCCGGACCCGGCGTTTATATATGCGACGAATGCATTGAACTGTGCACGGAAATCGTGGAGGAGGAACTTGGCCATGAGGAAGAGCTGGATCTGAAGGAAATTCCGAAGCCAAAGGAAATCCGCGATATTTTGGACCAGTACGTCATCGGTCAGGAACAAGCGAAGAAATCGCTGTCCGTTGCAGTGTATAATCACTACAAGCGGATCAATACGCAGAACAAGATCGAGGATGTTGAACTGCAGAAGAGTAACATCCTGCTGTTAGGCCCTACCGGTTCGGGGAAAACACTCCTTGCCCAAACAATGGCCAAAATCTTGAACGTTCCATTTGCGATCGCCGATGCGACTTCCTTAACGGAAGCCGGCTATGTCGGTGAAGACGTAGAGAACATTCTGCTGAAACTGATTCAAGCTGCCGATTATGACGTGGAAAAAGCGGAACGCGGCATCATTTACATCGACGAGATCGATAAAGTGGCGCGTAAATCGGAGAATCCTTCGATTACCCGTGACGTCTCTGGCGAAGGCGTGCAGCAAGCGCTGTTGAAAATTTTGGAAGGTACGGTGGCTTCCGTTCCTCCGCAAGGCGGACGCAAACATCCGCATCAAGAATTTATCCAAATCGATACGACGAACATTTTGTTCATCTGCGGCGGGGCGTTTGACGGCCTGGAGCAAATGATCAAGCGTCGGATTGGTAAGAAGGTTATCGGGTTTAACGCGGCGAACGACGGGCAAAAAGAGCTCAAACCGGGCGAATACCTGTCGATGGTATTGCCGGAGGACCTGCTGAAATTCGGATTGATTCCGGAATTCGTAGGCCGTCTGCCGGTCATCTCGACCCTCGAGCCGCTGGATGAGAAGACGCTGGTGCGCATTTTGTCTGAGCCGAAGAACGCTTTGGTGAAGCAATACCAGAAGCTGCTGGAGCTGGACAACGTGAACCTGCAGTTTGAACCGAAGGCGCTGGAAGCGATCGCTCGGGAAGCGATCAAGCGGAATACCGGAGCCCGCGGACTTCGCGCCATCATTGAGGGCATTATGCTTGACGTGATGTACGAAGTGCCGTCCCGTGACGATATTACGGATTGCGTGATCACCGAGAAGGTCGTTTTGGAGAAGACGGTGCCGGAATTGGCTTCCAAGCCGAACAAGAAACAAGAAGAAAGCGCGTAAGCGGACAACCGCCGGGTGCGCTAAAATAAAGGTCAAGGTTCTCCACCTTTGCGTTGTCGTGCCCTCTATTTGGGACGCGCCTGCGGGGGTGGAGCTTTGATCGTTATGGGAGAGACCAGACATGACATTCTTGAGACAAGATACGCGGCCGGTTAAAGTCGGAAATCTGACGATCGGCGGCAGTAACGAAGTCATCATCCAAAGCATGTGTACGACAAAAACGGCAGATGTCGAGGCAACGGTGGCCGAGATACTCCGGTTGGAGGAAGCGGGTTGCCAACTGGTACGCGTGACGGTGAATAACGAGGAAGCGGCTGCGGCGATCAAGGAGATCAAGAAACGGATTCATATCCCGCTGGTCGCTGACATTCACTTTAACTACAAGCTGGCGCTGCTGGCGATCGAGAACGGCATCGATAAGGTCCGGATTAATCCGGGAAATATCGGTCGCCGGGAAAAGGTTGAAGCCGTGGTCAAAGCATGCAAGGAACGCGGCATACCGATTCGGATTGGCGTGAACGCCGGTTCGCTGGAAAACCACCTATTGGAGAAATACGGCTACCCAACGCCTGAAGCGATGGTCGAGAGCGCCTTATACCATATTGGAATCTTGGAAGATCTGGACTTCCATGACATTATCGTGTCGTTGAAGGCTTCAGACGTGCCAATGGCTATTGCAGCATACACCAAAGCGGCCGAGGTCATTCCTTACCCATTACATTTGGGCATTACGGAAGCCGGAACCTTGTTCTCCGGTACGGTCAAGAGCGCAGCCGGGATCGGCGCCCTCTTGTCGATGGGCATCGGTTCAACGGTACGGATTTCGCTGAGTGCGGATCCGGTCGAGGAAGTGAAGGTGGCGCGCGAGCTGCTGAAGACGTTTGGATTGATTACGAATGCAGCGACGCTTGTCTCCTGTCCGACCTGCGGTCGGCTGGATATTGACCTGTTCTCCATCGCCAACGAGGTAGAGGCGTATATCGCCAACCTGAAGGTGCCGATTAAGGTGTCCGTGCTTGGCTGTGCCGTCAACGGCCCGGGTGAAGCGCGTGAAGCTGATATCGGGATCGCCGGGGCTCGCGGGGAAGGGTTACTGTTCCGTTATGGGGAAATGATCCGGAAAGTTCCGGAAGCCGAGCTGTTAAGCGAATTAAAGAAAGAAATTGACCATATCGTGGAGGTGTACGAAGCGACCGGAGAAATTCCGGGACGCAAGGAGCACCGGGCCCGTGTGAAGTCTTGATTGATAGATCCATACCGCAGTCTGCTTGGAAGCAGGCTGCGGTTTTTTTGTTGACGAAGTAAGCGGCCCTAAGCCCCTATGCGCCTTTCAACCCCTGAGAAGATCCAACTTGTAAAATCCTTGTTTTACCTTGGAGCGAAAAGGCTATACTACCAAGTATCAGTATAAGAGTGGGAGGCGTAACGCGTATGGATCTAAATGTTATCCTGATGGCGGTCCAAATGTTTTTTGCCGTCGTAATTGGGCTTTATTTCTGGAATCAACTGCGCAGTCAGAAAGGCAACCGGCTGGCGGTAGACCGGGAATCGCGCAAAGAAATGGAGAAATTGCGTAAGCTTAGGGCCGTCTCGCTCACCAAGCCGCTTGCGGAGCGTACCCGTCCGGCTTCGATGAACGACATCGTTGGGCAAAAGGACGGTTTGCGTGCGCTGAAAGCGGCGCTTTGCAGCGCCAACCCGCAGCATGTAATCATTTACGGTCCGCCGGGTGTAGGGAAGACGGCGGCAGCACGCGTTGTGATGGAAGAAGCGAAGAAAAATCCGGTATCTCCCTTTAAATCCGATGCCAAATTTGTTGAAATTGATGCAACGATCGCCCGCTTCGATGAGCGCGGCATCGCTGACCCGCTGATTGGTTCTGTGCATGATCCGATTTACCAAGGGGCGGGTGCGATGGGGGTTGCCGGCATTCCGCAGCCGAAGCCCGGTGCCGTAACGAAGGCGCATGGCGGGATCTTGTTTATTGATGAGATCGGTGAATTGCATTCGATCCAAATGAATAAACTGTTGAAGGTCTTAGAGGATCGCAAGGTGTTTTTGGAGAGCGCGTATTATAACTCTGAAGATTCCAATACACCGGCGTATATCCACGATATTTTCCAAAATGGCTTGCCTGCGGATTTCCGCTTGGTGGGTGCAACAACTCGCTCGCCGCAGGAGATCCCGGCAGCTTTACGCTCGCGGTGCATGGAGATTTATTTCCGGCCCCTGTTACCGGAGGAAATTGCCCAGATTGCAGAGGATGCGGTGAAGCGGATTGGCTTCCAACCATGTCCTGAAGCCGTTGAAGTGATCAAGAAATATGCGACGAACGGCCGGGAAGCCGTCAATATGGTGCAACTGGCTGCCGGTCTGGCCCTCACCGAGAAGCGCGATCATCTGCTGGCCTCGGACTTGGAATGGGTGGCGACGAGCAGTCAGCTGGCGCCGCGTCCGGATCGCAAAGTACCGGATCACCCTGCAGTTGGCGTCGTCAACGGCCTGGCAGTATACGGGGCAAACATGGGCACGCTGCTGGAGATTGAAGCGACGGCGGTCCCAGCCGAGAAAGGCAAAGGCACCTACAACATCACCGGTGTCGTAGACGAAGAGGAAATTGGCGGAGGCAGCCGAACGCTGCGCCGCAAGAGCATGGCCAAAGGTTCAGTGGAAAACGTTCTGACCGTCCTGCAGCGAATCGGTCTGAATCCGTCGAACTATCACCTTCATATCAATTTCCCGGGAGGCACCCCCATCGATGGTCCTTCCGCCGGGTTAGCTATCGCGACGGCAATCGCCTCAGCAATTAAGCAGGTGCCGGTGAACAATCAGATCGCCATGACCGGCGAACTAGGGATTCACGGCAAGGTGAAGCCGGTTGGCGGCGTCGTGGCGAAGGTGGAGGCGGCATTCCAAGCCGGTGCGACGACGGTGCTGATTCCGAAGGACAACTGGCAATCGTTGTTTGAAGGCTTGGAAGGCCTGCGGGTGATCCCGGTCGAGACGTTAGGTGAAGTGTTCCGCCACGTCTTTGGACCCGAGGCCGAGAAGAATCTGGAGCTGCCGATCGGCGGCGACCTGTTTGCTCCGGCAACAGCTCCCGCGCCTTTTCTGCACGCAGAGTCACCTCCACAAGGCGGGGCGATGTAAACCGGGCCGGCAGAGTTTACTAAGCGTCATGCTCGTACACATTCCGGGGAGCGGCTGCTTGAGGCGGTCGCTCCTCGTTGGTGTTTTTATGTAACATTTGCTAAAATATCAATGAAATCAACAGAGAACGTTTGGAGGTGCATACGCGATGGGACCCCATAAATCCAAAGGCCGGCGATTCCCGCTGCTGCCGCTGCGTGGTCTGCTCGTCTATCCAAGCATGGTGCTGCACTTGGACGTGGGACGAGAGAAGTCGGTGAAAGCGCTGGAAAAAGCTATGGTCGAAGATAATCTGATTCTCCTCTGTTCTCAATCGGAAGTGAACATAGAAGAACCAACCCAAGAAGATATCTTTCGCATCGGCACCGTCGCAAAGGTGCGCCAGATGTTGAAACTGCCTAACGGCACGATTCGCGTGCTGGTGGAAGGCATGGAACGCGCTGAAATTATCGAATATTTGGATAATGACGAATATTATGAGGTTATCGCCGAAGAGCGTCCAGAGGAAGAAACGGTGGATCCGGAAGTGGACGCACTAATGCGTACGGTACTAACCCAATTCGAACATTATATCAATTTATCTAAGAAGGTCACGCCGGAGACGCTGGCAGCTGTATCAGACATTGAAGAAGCCGGGCGTTTGGCGGACGTCATCACCAGCCATTTGTCCTTGAAGATCAAGGATAAACAAGAAATTTTGGAAACCATCGATGTCCACAAACGATTGGAGAAGCTGCTCGACATCTTAAATAATGAGCGCGAAGTGCTGGAACTGGAGCGCAAAATCAACCAACGCGTCAAGAAGCAGATGGAGAAGACGCAGAAGGAATATTATTTGCGCGAGCAGATGAAGGCGATCCAGAAGGAACTTGGCGAGAAGGAAGGCCGGGCCGGTGAAGCGGAAGAGCTGCGGGCGCAGCTCGAAGAGAAAGGGCTGCCTGAGAACGTTCGGGAGAAGGTCGAGAAGGAAATCGATCGCCTGGAGAAAATGCCAGCCAGCTCGGCAGAAGGCGGCGTTATCCGCAACTATGTGGACTGGCTGCTTAGTCTGCCGTGGAACAACAAGACGGAAGACGACCTTGACCTAGCCAAAGCGGAGCAAGTGCTAAATGAGGACCATTACGGCCTCGATAAGCCAAAGGAACGGGTGCTGGAATACTTGGCTGTGCAGAAGCTGGTCAAGAAGCTGAAAGGCCCCATCCTGTGCCTGGTCGGACCGCCAGGGGTCGGGAAAACGTCGCTGGCTCGCTCCATCGCCCGTTCGTTGGGACGCCAATTCGTCCGTATTTCGCTGGGCGGCGTGCGGGATGAAGCAGAGATTCGGGGACACCGCCGCACCTATGTCGGCGCGATGCCAGGAAGAATTATTCAAGGCATGAAAACGGCAGGCACGCTGAACCCGGTGTTCTTGCTGGATGAGATCGACAAGATGGCTTCGGATTTCCGCGGCGATCCTTCTGCGGCGTTGCTTGAGGTGTTGGATCCGGAACAAAACAATACATTCTCCGATCATTTTATTGAAGTTCCGTTTGATCTGTCCAACGTGATGTTCATTACGACTGCGAATGCGGTACATAATATTCCGCGGCCGCTGCTTGACCGGATGGAGACATTGTTTATTCCTGGTTACACAGAGCTGGAGAAGCTGCAGATCGCCAACCGTTACTTGCTGCCTAAGCAAAAACGCGAGCACGGGCTCGAGCCGGAACAGCTAGAGGTCGGCGAAGACGTGCTGCTGCAAGTGGTCCGCGAATATACCCGCGAATCCGGCGTGCGGAATCTGGAACAGCAAGTGGCTGCATTATGCCGCAAAGCGGCGAAGCAGATCGTGTCCGAGAACAAGGAGAAAATTATCATTACAGCGGACAATCTCAAGGACTTCCTTGGTCCGGCGAAATTCCGCTATGGGGTGGCCGAACTGGAAGATCAGATTGGTACCGTCACGGGACTTGCCTGGACCGAGGTCGGCGGGGAGACGCTCGTCATCGAGGTGACCGTCGTACCGGGATCTGGGAAGCTGACGCTGACCGGTAAGCTGGGCGACGTGATGAAGGAATCGGCGCAAGCTGCCTTCAGCTATACTCGCTCCAAGGCGGCGGAGCTGGGGATTCCGCTGGATTTTCACGAGAAGAACGATATTCATATCCATATTCCCGAAGGAGCGATTCCGAAGGACGGTCCGTCGGCGGGCATTACGATTGCAACCGCGCTGATCTCAGCATTGACGAACACCCACGTCTCGAAGGACGTCGCTATGACTGGCGAAATTACGCTGCGAGGTCGTGTACTGCCAATCGGCGGCTTGAAGGAGAAGTCACTTGCCGCGCATCGGGCGGGCTACCGTAAAGTCCTCATGCCGAAGGACAATGAGCGCGATCTGCGCGATATTCCGGACAGCGTGAAGGAGGACCTGGAGTTCGTACCGGTGTCACATATGGACCAAGTGCTCGAGCATGCGCTCGTCGAGCGTCCAGGGATGCACTAGCATGTTAAAGCGTGGCGCAGAGGTGCGTCAACGCTCAAGAGAGGAATTGAACGATGAAGGTAACCAAGGCTGAATTTATTATCAGCGCCGTTGGCCCCAATCAATATCCTGAGGACGCCTTGCCGGAGATCGCTCTGGCAGGGCGTTCCAATGTGGGCAAATCGTCGCTGATCAATCGGATGATTAACCGCAAAAACTTAGCGCGTACCAGCTCAACTCCCGGAAAAACGCAACATCTGAATTATTACCGGGTGAATGATCAGCTCTATTTTGTTGACGTGCCAGGCTATGGGTATGCCAAAGTATCCAAGTCGCAGCGCGAGGTCTGGGGCAAAATGATCGAGAAATACCTGCAGGAGCGGGAGATGCTGAAGCTGGTGCTGCAGATCATCGATCTGCGCCATCCGCCGACCAAGGACGACGAGCTGATGTATGACTGGCTGAAGGCGTACGAGCTTCCGGTCTGCGTCGTGGCCACCAAAGCTGACAAGGTGCCGAAATCGCGTTGGCAGAAGCACCTGAAAATCATCAAGGAAGCGCTGGTGCTGCGGGCCGGGGATCCGCTGATTCTGTTCTCTTCGGAAGAAGGGATTGGCAAAGATGAACTTTGGGCGCAAATCGAGCGGTATGCTGGGCTGACGGAAGGAACCGAGGCTACGGGCTTGGAAGCATCCGATACAGAAAATGGGAAAAGCTAAGAATTCGGTGAATACGAAAGGGATTTGGAGCAGTTTCGGCAGGAAAGTGAGCATGCAGCGAAATTGTTCAGGTTAAAAACGGCTTAATGCCGTTTTTTCTGGAAAATGGCAAGAATTCACGTTTTGGCCGCTGAGCGTACGGTTGGAATCGTAGTGTATAATTATAATAAAGCGATGAAGAATTGAGGAGATTTGTATGGCTCAGCGGTTAGCCACAGAGTATGTCAATGCAAGTATGCGTTTAACGGAAGTCCAAATGTCGCAGTTTATTCACAAAGTCTACGATCCCCATGTGCGTCAGCGAGTCAAAGTGCTGGACAACGGCGGGCAAGAGGTCGTATTGGAGGATGATGGCGGCGAGGAAGTGCATCTTCCATTTGAACGTGTTGACGGGTTCTATGTCTGTGAAATGTCTTTCCGCTTGGAAAAACCCCATTTAACCAACGTGATGAGACTGTTGTTCGCCGCCTTTAAAGGCTCCGGCATGGTCACCCGAATTTATAACGGATTCATGATGATGTATTATTATCAGGAAGGCCGGGTTCGCAAAATCGTCGAATATTCCCGGGACTCCTACAAGCTTGTGTTTGAATACAAGGATGCAGCGGCGGAACTGCAGCAGATATATCGGAATAACGATATTGAGCTGGAGATCGCCCGGATCCGCAAGGATATTAATGCGCTGCTTGACCAGCGGTTTATCGCCGATGAAGCGGATGTGGAACGCATCGATAATGAGCTGCGTCAATGCTCACGCAGACTGTTTGTGCTAGAGGCTTAAATCAAGATAATTAAGGCCTGACCACTGGTGTCACCAGAGTGAGGGCGACAACATAATGTACTAATGATAACTACCCTGTTAAAGGGTAGTTTTTTTATGCATGAACCGCGAACGGATGCAGGTTTTCGCTGAAAAAATAGGTTGCATTTGTCCGCAAGAGATGTTATTTTTAATCTCGTTGAAAAGAATATAGGAACCAGGATTCACTCAGGACATGGAGATGTTGCGAGAGATGTTTCCCTCGAGAAGTGAATGACGTAGGTCCTAGCGGATGAAATTTTTTCAAACATTTTATTCCTAGGAAGGGGGAGCCGAAAGATGGAATATTCAACTTTCGGAAGACACGTTGCGGTTGATGCTTGGGGAATCGACTATGAGGTGCTGAACAACGCCGGGTTGTTGGAAGCTCACTTGGTTGAAGCGGCGGAAGCTTGCGGAGCCACCATTTTGTCGATTCAGTCCAGACAGTTCGAACCGCAAGGAGCCACCGTGCTTGTAATGTTGTCGGAAAGCCACCTCTCGATTCACACGTATCCTGAGAGAGGGTTTGCTGCGATTGATTGTTACACCTGCGGGGAATTTGTAGATCCGCAGCTGGCAATCGATTACCTGGTGTCCGTCTTGAATCCGGAGAAAACGTACGCGAAGAAGCTAATTCGGGGCGTAGGCGAGCTGGAAGTAGCTGAAGCGGATTCGAATCGCGCTGAATTTGTTTAAGCTAGGTTAGATATTCTAAAAATTGGGGAAAATAACTTAACCATGGGTCATCCATGGTTATTTGTTTTGAATGAATGAAATTCATAAATAATTCATAAAAAACTCATAGAAATCCCAGGGGAGCCGAAGGCTACTGTGATATAATTAACATAGTTTGTTTGTGATACATGCTATAGATACTTCTTTCAAGGCAGGTGAACTTGCAATGCACATCGTCGTAGTTGGGTTAAACTATCGCACGGCGCCTGTGGAAGTCAGGGAACGCTTTTCTTTATCAGATACGGACATGCCGCAAGCGCTGCAGGAGCTCTTACGTACCAAGAGTGTATTGGAAGGCGTAATTATTGCCACCTGCAATCGTACGGAAATCTATGCCGTAGTTGATCAACTGCACATGTGCGGGTCCTTCGTTCGCAGTTTTATGGAACGCTGGTTTGGGGTTCCTCGCGAAGAATTTACCCGCCATTTATATATATATGAAGATGAACAAGCGATTCGCCATCTGTTCCGCGTTGCGTGTGGTTTGGATTCGATGGTGTTAGGGGAAACCCAAATTCTCGGCCAGGTCAAAAATGCGTTCTTGCTCTCGCAAAGGGAGAAATGCACCGGAACATGGTTTAATATGTTGTTTAAACAAGCGGTCACACTGGGCAAACGTGCCCATTCCGAAACCGCCATCGGGGAAAGTGCTGTTTCGATCAGCTATGCTGCCGTGGAGCTGGGCAAGCGGATATTTGGCAGCTTTGAAGGCAAACGCGTGCTGATCCTTGGCGCCGGCAAGATGAGTGAATTGACGGCCAAGCACTTGAGCGGTGCGGGTGCGGAAGAAGTGCTGGTGGCCAACCGGACCTTCGCCCGGGCTCAGGAGCTTGCTGCGAAGTTTCATGGCGTGCCGTGCACCATGCAGGAAGCGATGGAGCGGTTGGAAGAGGTGGACATTCTGATCAGCTCGACCGGTGCGGAAGGGTATGTGATCACTTCGGCGCAGGTTGCCCGCAGTATGAAGCGGCGAATGGACCGCCCGTTGTTTATGATCGATATCGCTGTGCCGCGGGATATCGAACCGGCAATCGGTGAGTTGGATCAGGTATTCCTATATGACATCGACGATCTCGAAGGTATCGTAGAGAGCAACATGGAGATGCGCCGCGCAGAAGCGGTCAAGATTGAATCGATGATCGAGGACGAAATCGCCGCCTTCGGAACATGGCTGCAGACGCTGGGTGTGAAGCCGGTCATTCGCGCGCTGCAGGAGAAGGCTTCTGACATTCACCAGAATACGTTGGACAGTCTCTTTAACAAGCTGCCGGAACTGGATGAACGGCAACGTAAGGTGATTCGTCGTCTCACCAAGAGCATTTTGAACCAAATGCTGCATGATCCGATTAATCGGATCAAGGAGCTGGCTGGCGAAAGTCAAGGCACGAACGCGCTGGAGCTGTTTACGCAGATTTTTGCGCTGGAGGATCGTTTGGAAGAACAAGACAACGCCCCTTCCGGATCCGGCGAGGAGATCTCTGCCTCACGGGAAGCCCAAGAACGATTAGCGTCCCGGGCGTCTGAAGGGTTGGCAGGACTTGAAGACGAGCCCCCAAAACAGGCCCCCTTTGAGCCGGAACCTTCATTGCCGCTAGCGAAGGTGTCTGTATAACTGGATAAGTGAAACCGCGAGAACGCCCTGAGCCCTCTGCCGGATGCACCCGAATCATGGCTGATTCGACGCTGAAGCGGAGGGGGAAGGGCTTTTTTTTGAAGGGATGAACATGGAAAATTGCGGCAGGGTAAGGTATGCTAATAATCAGTTGAAGCAGGAGGGATGCGTCATACCTCATTATGTGCCTGTCCTATTAAATTTGGCCGGTCGTCGTTGTGTCGTGATTGGCGGCGGACCAGTTGCCGAACGGAAGGCGACGATGCTGGCAGAGGCCGGAGCGGTAACCGTGGTGATTAGTCCCACCGTAACGGAAGGCCTGCGGCGGCTCCATCAAGAGATGGCGCAGGTAGAGTGGATCCAACGGGAGTATCGACAAGGGGATTTAGCCGGAGCGTTTCTTGCTTTTGCTGCGACCGATCGCCCGGAGGTAAACGCCGCTGTAGTCGCCGAAGCTGACGCAGAGGGCATCCCGATGAATGACGCGAGCGAAGGGTCGCGAGGCAGCATGATTACACCTGGCGTTTTGCGCCGCGGGAGGCTGGTTGTAGCCGTCTCCACCTCGGGAGCGGGACCCACGGCCGCACGGGAGCTGATCCGCGAGATTGACGAACAATTTGGCGAGGATTACGAGCGTTACATTGACTTTTTAAGCTCGGCGCGGGCTTTTATTAAGGCGCGAATCGACGATGCCGTAAGACGGAAACGTCTGTTTCGGAAGTTGGCCGAGACCGATATATTGACCTTGATCCGGGAAGGAAGCTTTGAGCCGTGGAGCGAAGCAACGATGATCGCCTGGATTGAGGAACAGACGGAGGAATAAGCATGACGAAGCGAACGATAGTGGTGGGTACGAGACAAAGCCAGCTGGCGCTGACCCAGACGGGACAGGTTATCGACGATTTAAAAGCGATCTGCAAGGAGCACAACCTGCCTTTTGATTTTGAAATCCGCAAGATCGTAACCAAGGGTGACCGGATATTGGACGTGACATTGTCCAAAGTAGGCGGCAAAGGACTGTTCGTGAAGGAAATTGAGCAGGCGATGCTGAATGGAGATATCGATTTGGCGGTCCATAGCATGAAAGACATGCCTTCCGTGTTGCCGGACGGATTGATGAACGGTGCGGTGCCGCGTCGTGTTGATCCGAGAGATGCGTTGATATCAAGAGATGGACGGAGTCTTGACGAATTGCCGCAGGGGGCGAAGGTAGGGACGAGCAGCTTACGCCGTGCCAGTCAGCTGCGCGCTTATCGCCCGGATCTCGTGTTGGAGCCCATTCGCGGCAATATCGATTCCCGGTTGCGCAAGCTGGAGGAGGAAGGTTTTGACGCGATCATTTTGGCTGCGGCGGGATTATTTCGCATGGGCTGGGAACATCGGATTACGGCATTTCTTCCCGCAGAGGTCTGCCTGCCAGCTGTAGGTCAAGGCGCGCTTGGCATCGAATGCCGCGAGGATGATGAAGAGGTGCGCCGTCTCTTGTCCTTATACAACGATCCGGACACGGCGGTGACGGTGGCTGCAGAGCGCCGATTCCTTGGCGTGCTAAATGGCGGCTGTCAGGTGCCGATTGGAGCGTATGCGACGTTGTTGCCAGAGGAAGGGACAAGCGGGGAGACTGGTCATCCGCGTTTGCGGTTGACGGGGATGGTTGGTTCAGCAGACGGAACGACGATTTTGAAAGAAAGTGCCGAGGGATCAGATCCGGTCGAGCTGGGAGAGCAGCTTGCCGGCCGCCTGATCTCGATGGGAGCGGCTGCATTATTACAAGAAACCGGGGAGTGAACGAATATGGCTGGTAAGGTGTATCTGGTTGGCGCAGGCCCTGGAGATGCGCGATTGATTACGCTGAAAGGGCTTGATTGTCTGGAGAAGGGCGACGTGATCGTCTACGATCGTCTGGCCAATCCCAGCCTGCTGCGAAGAACGAAGCCCGGAGCAGAGAAAATCTATGTCGGGAAACGAACCGACCGTCACACGATGAAGCAAGAGCATATCAACCAGCTGTTAGTTGATTTGGCGTTAGAGGGGAAGACCGTCGTTCGCTTAAAAGGCGGCGATCCGACAATCTTCGGCCGCGTTGGGGAGGAGGCGGAGCTGCTGCGGCAGCACGGGATTCCTTACGAAATTGTGCCGGGGATTACGGCGGCCATTTCGGTGCCGGCTTATGCCGGTATTCCTGTCACCCACCGGGATATGGCTTCCTCAGTGTCAATCATTACGGGGCGTGAAACCCCGGATAAGCTGGATCAGTCCATTGACTGGGAGAAGGTGACCAATGCGACTGGCACCCTGGTGTTTATGATGGGCGTAGCCAATATTGGTCATATCAGCAGACAGCTGATCCATTACGGACGCCCGCCCGAAACGCCAGTTGCGCTGATTCGCTGGGGAACGAGAGCCGAACAGGAGACGCTGGTCGGGACGTTGGCGGATATTGAGCAAAAGGTACGCGAAGCCGACTTCAAGCCGCCGGCCGTCACGGTCGTTGGCGAGGTCGTGGCTCAACGGGAGCAGCTGATGTGGGCGGAATCGTTGCCGTTGTTCGGCAAGCGAATTCTCGTCACTCGTTCGCGCTCGCAAGCCAGTGAATTGGTGCGCGGCATCGAGGAGCTTGGCGGCGAGCCTTACGAGTTCCCTGTCATCGACATCGTGATGCCGGAAGGCGAGGAGCTGGCTGGCACGGACGAAGCGCTCCATCAGCTTGAGCAGTACGATTGGGTGTTCTTCACGAGCGTGAATGGCGTGGAGTATTTCTTCTCGCATCTGGAGAGACTGGGGGAAGATGTCCGAGGGTTGCATAAAGCTAGAATTGCTGCCGTAGGGCCAGCGACACAGGCGGCGTTGCGCCAACGCGGAATTGCGGCGGAGGGCTTGCCCGGCAAGTTTCAGGCTGAGGGCCTGATGGAAGCGTACGGCAGCGAGTTGAAGCCCGGACAGCACGTGCTGTTGCCGCGCGGCGATCTGGCTCGCGCGTGGTTGCCTGCTGCCTTGCGCGAGAAAGGCTTGACCGTCACCGAGGCGGTGATGTACCGGACGGTGCCAGCCGGGGAGACGGATGACGAGCTGTTGAAGCTGCTCGAGAAAGGCCGGATCCACGCCGTCACCTTTACCAGCTCGTCCACGGTAACGAATCTGTTGGCTGCGCTGAGCGGCATGGGGGTGGCCGATCCGGTCGCTGCCCTGCAAGGCGTGGACATCGCCTGCATCGGGCCGGTTACGGCAAAGACGGCGGAGGATGCCGGCTTGCGGGTATCAATACTTGCGGAAGAAGCAACGATCGACAGCTTGATCCAAGCGCTCTGTGACTGGAAAACGCGGACGGCGTCGGCGAAGTGAGTTTTGTTGGTTAACACGGGGCTTCACCCTGTGCTGCATACTTAGGAGGGAATTAAATATGAATTTTCCAATCGTAAGACATCGCCGGCTGCGTCAGTCGGCTGCGATTCGCGGGATGGTACGTGAAACTGTCCTGACGGTGGACGACTTGATTCAACCGATCTTTGTCACTTATGGTAAAGGCGTCAAAAATGAGATTTCTTCGATGCCTGGCGTGTTTCATTTTTCGTTGGATACGCTGGAAGAGGAAGTTAAAGAAATCGTTGATTTAGGTATTCCGGCAGTTCTGCTGTTCGGCATTCCGGAAACGAAGGACAGCGTGGGCACTTCGGCTTATGCGGAGGACGGGATCGTACAGGAAGCGACGCGGATCATCAAATCACGGTATCCGGACTTGCTGGTTGTAGCGGACACTTGCCTATGTGAATTTACAGATCATGGCCATTGCGGGATGGTACATACGTTTGAACGCGACGGGCATGTCTGCGGCGACGTGATGAACGACGAATCGCTGGAGCTGCTGGTGAAGACTGCTGTTTCCCAAGCGCGTGCTGGTGCGGACATTATCGCTCCGTCCAATATGATGGACGGTTTTGTACAAGCGATTCGTGCTGGGCTTGATGAAGCGGGCTATAGCCATGTGCCGATTATGTCGTATTCAGTTAAATACGCTTCTTCTTTCTACGGGCCGTTTCGTGAAGCGGCGGACTCCGCGCCGCAGTTCGGTGACCGGAAGACTTATCAAATGGACCCGGCTAACGCCCGCGAGGCTTTGCGGGAAGCGGAATCTGACGTGCTGGAAGGCGCGGATATGCTGATGGTGAAGCCGGCTTTGGCTTTTATGGATATTTTGCGGATGCTGCGGGATCAATTTGATCTTCCGCTGGTCGCATACAACGTAAGCGGAGAGTATTCGATGGTGAAGGCAGCGGCTCAGCAAGGCTGGATTAACGAGCGGGCCATCGTTACTGAGATGCTGCTAGGCATGAAACGGGCGGGTGCGGATATCATCATCACGTATTTCGCCAAGGATATGGCACGTTGGCTGCGCGAGAAGCAGTAAACCTAGAACCGAGAACGGGGTTTAAACAGTTAAGGAGGGGTATCGATGAGCAAGGACATGATTGGCCGGCGGGGTGAAGAACGATCGCGCCTGGCTTTCGAAGAAGCGAAGCAGGTCTTGCCCGGCGGCGTCAACAGCCCGGTGCGGGCGTTTAAATCCGTTGGGTTGACGCCGATGTATATTGAACGCGGGGAAGGATCCCGAATTTACGATATCGACGGCAACAGCTTTATCGATTATGTGGGCTCCTGGGGGCCGTTGATTATGGGCCACGCTCATCCAGAGGTGGTGCGTGCGTTGCAGGAGACGGCTGCGAAAGGGACGAGCTTTGGAGCGCCAACGCTGCTGGAGACGCAAATGGCCAAGCTGGTTGCGGAACGGGTACCGTCGATTGACGTGGTGCGAATGGTAAACTCGGGAACGGAAGCAACGATGAGTGCGATTCGTCTGGCACGGGGATATACAGGCCGCAGCAAAATCATGAAATTCGAAGGCTCCTATCACGGCCATGCCGACAGTTTGTTGATTAAAGCAGGCTCTGGCGTGGCGACGCTGGGATTGCCGGACAGTCCAGGCGTGCCTGAAGGCGTTGCCTCCAACACGATTGCGGTGCCTTATAACGACTTGGCTTCGGTGGAGCTTGCATTTGAACGCTTTGGCGAAGAGATTGCCGGCGTCATCGTCGAGCCGGTAGCCGGGAACATGGGCGTTGTGCCGCCGTTGCCGGGATTCCTGGAAGGTCTGCGCCGGATTACCGAGCAGTACGGCAGCTTGCTCATTTTTGACGAGGTCATGACGGGCTTCCGCGTAGGTCTCAATTGTGCACAGGGGCGCTTTGGCGTGACGCCGGACTTAACTTGCCTTGGCAAGGTCATCGGCGGCGGTCTGCCGGTGGGAGCGTACGGCGGAAAACGCGAGATCATGGAGCAAATCGCACCAAGCGGGCCGATTTATCAGGCCGGGACGCTGAGCGGCAACCCGCTGGCGATGGTAGCAGGTTACACGACGCTGTCGCTGCTTACTCCGGAGGTGTACGACCGTCTGGAACGGTTGTCGGCGAAGCTGGAGGAAGGCTTTACGCGCAATGCCAAGGAAAAAGGGATTCCGTGTACGATTAACCGCGTGGGTTCGATGATTTGTCCGTTTTTTACCGAAGAGAAGGTCATCAATTACGAAACGGCAAAAACAAGCGACCTCGACCTGTTCCGCCGTTACTTCGCGGCGTTGCTTGAGCAAGGCATCAACGTAGCGCCTTCGCAGTTCGAAGGGATGTTCGTTTCGGGCGTGCATACCGATGAGGACATTGAGCTGACGATCGAAGCGCATCGCTTGGCGCTGCAAAAGCTGTGAGCGGTAAGCTAACCTGGACGCGGCGCGGCGACTGGCTCGAGCTGATGCCAGGCAAGCTGCCTCTACGTGAGGGGCAAGACCGCCTGGATGCGGCGATGGTATGGCTGGAGGAGGGGCTGCAGGCTCCTCCCAAGCTGCTGCGCCGGCTGCGGGCGGAAGGCGGCATCAAGCTTGCCGGGGATCGGTTAAGGCTGTTGGCTTTTCCGGCCAGGGCCTCCCAATATGCTCCGGTTGAGGCAGAGGTTTCGCTTTTATATGAGGATGATTTTTGCCTTGTCGTGCACAAGCCGGCAGGGCTTAAAGTCCATCCCGATGGCCATGAGGGGGACGCTTCCCGCAGGAATTCTGCTCCGCCGGACACCCTTGCCAACCGCGTCGCGGGATGGTACGCGGGTCTCGGACAGCCGATTGCCGCGGCGCATATTCACCGGTTAGACGAGTATACGTCAGGACCGGTGTTGTTCGCCAAGAACGAATACGCCCATTTGAAGCTGGATGAAGCGATGAGCCGCAAGGAGATCGGACGAACGTACATCGCGTTTGTACAAGGCGTGGTCAGTCCTGCGCTTAAAGTGATCGATCAGCCGATCGGTCGGGATCGCCACCATAACCAGCGGCGCCGGGTGTCCCCAACGGGCAAACCGGCGATCACCCATGTGGAATTGCTGGAGGTATACCCCAAACACGAGGTGAGCCTTGTTCGGTTGACCCTGGAGACCGGTCGCACGCATCAAATTCGCGTTCACTTGAGCGCGGCGGGCCATCCGCTCGTAGGGGATGCGCTGTATGGCGGCAGCACGAAGTGGATGCCTTATCAAGCGCTACATGGGGAGCGACTGGTGTTCCCGCACCCGCTCACCGGAGAAACGGTGGAGCTGGACGATCCTTGGCCGTCGGCCATGATCCAGCTGCGAGATCGCTTTCGTTGACTAGCCGGGCTGTCTGATGGCAGCCTGGCTTATTTTTTACCTAATGTGAGAAGGTCTGTACCCTCCAATCGGCAAAAAGCTGGCATGCACTCTCTTTTGTAGCATATAGATTAAACGAGGATGATTTGGATCAAGATTCATCGATTTCTAAATCAGGTTTGGATATGCTGAAAGGAGGTAACGAGTTGGCTGATCAATCCTATGGTCTCAGGTTTGATATTTATGAGCGGATACATCTTTCTGAAGATGTGATCGGCATTGAAGAGCTGGAGGAGATCGAGCTCTATCCGAAAATCCAGGTGATTCCCGGGGAGGAGTATGCCGCGCTGCGCGGCCATTTGCTGTTGTCGGGGGTGTATCGGGGAGAAGGAGAAACGCAGAAGCTGGAACATTATATTCCAGTCGAAATTACGATACCGCTAAGCCGGGTGAACCGGTTGGAGGATATCACGGTTGAAATTGAAAACTTCGATGTTGACCTGCTTAGCTCGCGCAGCTTGAATATTACAGGGGTCTTGTCGCTTCAAGGGGTGGAGACTACTACCCTCGTGTCCGAGCAAGATGCATGGAAAGATCGCGAGTTTACGACTGCCCATGTCGTACCGGATCTGCGAGAGGATGAACCGGAAGCCGAATCGAATTTAAGCGCGGAGGAATCGGAGGATTACACTTCGGCGGTGACCGAGCCTGAATCGATCCCGGCAGCGCCATTGCTGACGGAAGAAGTGCGCCAAGAGTCGGAGCCGACGTTCTCGTGGAATTCGTTAATCCGCGATACGACAGACGAAGAGTCTCAGCCGGAGCCGGAACTCGAGCTGCAGCAAGAGGAGCAGGATGAAGAGCCACAGCCCATTCCGCAATTTGCTTCATGGCAGGCGTTTCCGGATGAAGTCCTTACCGCGCAAAAACGAAGTGCGGACGAGCCGCAGGAATCCGCCGCCTGGAGAGAGGATGTCCCTGCATTCCAGGAAGCTGGTCCTTGGGCGGACAAGGAATCTGAATCGGATTTTGACGCTGCTGCAGAGGTTTTTGCTGACCAGACAGAGGAGTTGGATGCAGGCGCAACATTTGAGGAGGAGATTCGCCCATTCGCGGAATCCGCGCCAATTGAACGTGCGAGTGAAGCTGTAGAGGCGGAATATGCTGAACCGGAACGGGCTTCGGATGGGGTTGGCGAAGAAGTCGCTGCCGTGTCAAACGATACGGCGAACGAACCTGTTTTGGAGGCGAATGCGGAGGTTGAAGCGGACCAAGTTGTACCTGCCCAACCAGAAGAGAAGAAGGAAATGAAGATTGCGTTGGGGGCCAAAAAAGGGGATGACGAGGGAGATCGAGACAACTTTGGCTTAACGAAGTTGATTTCCTCTTCGGCCCGGCCTGCTCAGGAACCGCAGGAGGAAGCTTCGGATCAGGCGAGCCTGGACGACAGCAGAGACCAAGGTGAGGGTGAGGAGCTGCGGTGGAAGAACCTGTTCATCAGCAATGAGGATCAAAATCCCTTCCGCAAAGTGCGCCTCGTGATCGTGCAGCGTGAAGAGACGCTGGATGATATCGCCCAACGCTACCACCTGAGTACGCGGGAGTTGCAGCTGTACAACCGGCTGTCCGAGCATCAGGTGAATGAAGGGCAAGTTTTGTACATTCCGTGAGGACCATCCCGTGAAATCAGGCGGATTGTTGACTCCCGTTCCTTTCCAAGTTATGATAATATAGATTAAAGTAATAAGATCTATGGCAAAGACTTGGAACGGGAAGAGTAGGCAGCGTACCCTTCAGAGAGCGGAATCCACGGCTGCGAGATTCTGCAGGACATGTAGCTCGCCGAAGTCGCCCGGGAGTTGTCCGTTTGAGCAGCATCTGATATGGGGTTAGAACGGACCGGCCGCAGCCGTTATCTGCATGAGTGTCGCATTTCTTGCACCGGATGCTGAAGGAGCCGGATGCCATTGATGCGAAACAAAGGTGGTACCGCGAAAGTAAAGCCTTTCGTCCTTTGAGACGAAGGGCTTTTTGTTTTTTCTTAGGCATCATGAAGCAGGCGCGAAAGCCCGTCCGAAGTCTTATGCACACGGGTGGAGCCGATAACGCCAGTCGACTATCTTAGGATTGCCAAGGCTATGCTTATTTGTAACGGAGGTTGAATAGGATGACAGAAAATCAAGGTCAACAAACTTCGTCGGTAGAAATGCCAACGACGTACGATCCGAAAGCAGCGGAGCAGAAATGGCACCGTTATTGGTTGGAGAACGGCTTCTTTAAAGCCGGACAACGGCCGGATGCCAAGCCCTACACGATTGTGATTCCGCCGCCTAACGTAACCGGGATGCTGCATATCGGGCATGCGCTCGATTTGACGCTGCAGGATATTTTGACCCGGACCAAGCGGATGCAAGGCTATGATGCGTTGTGGCTGCCTGGGATGGACCATGCGGGAATTGCAACTCAAACAAGAGTGGAGCAGCGGCTTAGAGAGCAAGGCGTATCCCGATACGACCTGGGCCGTGAGAAGTTCCTCGAACAAGTCTGGGCCTGGAAGGACCAATATGCGGAAACGATTCATGAACAGTGGGCCAAAATGGGCGCATCGCTCGATTATTCGCGCGAGCGGTTTACTTTGGACGAGGGCTTGTCCCAAGCGGTTCGCGAAGTGTTCGTGAAGCTCTATGAGAAAGGCTTGATTTATCGCGGCAAGTATATTATCAACTGGGATCCAGCGGCGCGCACGGCGCTTTCCGATATCGAGGTGGAATATAAAGAAGTGAACGGGCATCTGTACCATCTTCAGTATCCACTGAGCGATGGCAGCGGATATATTACCGTGGCGACAACTCGCCCAGAGACGATGCTTGGCGATACTGCGGTTGCCGTTCATCCTGAGGATGAACGTTATCGTCATTTGGTTGGCAAGACGCTTCGCCTGCCGATCGTTGACCGTGAAATCCCAATTATTGCCGATGAATACGTTGAGAAAGAGTTTGGCAGCGGCGCTGTAAAAATCACCCCGGCACATGACCCGAATGACTTCGAGGTTGGTTTGCGCCATAACCTGCCGCAAATTAACGTGATGGACGAGACCGGCAAGATGAACGCGGAAGCCGGCAAGTATCAAGGACTCGACCGCTTCGAATGCCGCAAGCAGATCGTGAAAGATTTGCAAGAGATGGGTGTGCTGATCAAAATTGAAGACCACGTGCATCAAGTTGGTCATAGTGAACGGACCGGCGTTGTGGTTGAGCCGTATTTGTCGACGCAATGGTTCGTGAAGATGAAGCCGCTCGCAGAAAAAGCAATTGAAGCGCAAAAATCGGGGAACGGCGTGAACTTCGTACCGGATCGGTTCGAGAAAATCTATTTGAACTGGATCGAGAACGTTCGCGATTGGTGTGTTTCCCGTCAGTTGTGGTGGGGTCATCGTATTCCGGCTTGGTATTGCGACGAGACCGGTGAAATGGTTGTTGCCCGCAGTGAGGAAGAAGCACGGGCCAAGCTGGGACGCGACGATATCCGACAAGACGAGGACGTGCTGGATACGTGGTTTAGCTCTGCACTTTGGCCATTCTCTACACTGGGCTGGCCGAATGAGGACAGCGCGGACCTCAAACGCTATTTCCCAACGTCTGTTCTTTCCACTGGTTACGATATCATTTACTTCTGGGTTGCCCGGATGATCTTCACTTCGTTGGAATTCACCGGTCAAGTTCCGTTCAAGGATGTCCTGATCCACGGCCTCGTCCGCGACAGTGAAGGGCGCAAAATGTCCAAATCGCTGGGCAACGGCGTCGATCCAATTGAAGTTATTGAGAAGTACGGCGCTGACGCCATGCGTTACATGCTGTCCACCAGCAACACGCCGGGTCAAGACCTGCGGTTCCGTTGGGAACGCGTTGAGCAAGCCCGCAACTTCGCCAACAAGATTTGGAATGCTTCGCGCTTTGCTTTGATGAACCTGGAGGGCGTGAAGTACGAGGATATCGATATCAGCGGTGAGCTGTCGACGGCGGATCGCTGGATTTTGCACCGGATGAACGAAACAGCCAAGGAAATTACACGCTTGATCGATTCTTACGAATTCGGGGAAACGGGTCGATTACTGTACAACTTTATCTGGGACGATCTATGCGACTGGTATATCGAGTTCGCCAAGCTGTCCCTTTACGGGGAAGATGCCGCGGCGAAGAAGAAAACCCAGTCTGTACTGGCCTATGTACTCGATCGCACGCTGCGCATGATTCATCCGTTTATGCCGTTTATTTCCGAGGAAATATGGCAGCATTTGCCGCATTCTGGCGAAACGATTATGCTGGCGGCATGGCCGGAATACGACCCAGCGCTGGAAGCGCCAGACGCCGTTCAGGAAATGAACCTTCTGATCGATGTCATTCGCGCGGTGCGGAATATCCGTGCCGAAGTGAATGTGCCGATGAGCAAAAAGGTCGAGCTCGTCATCAAGCCGGGCAGCGCGGAAGTGCTGGAAGTGTTGTCCCGCAACGAGCATTACGTTCGCCGATTCTGCAACACTTCGGAGTACGAGGCTTCGCTGAACGCAAATGTGCCGGATAAAGCGATGACCGCCGTTGTAACGGGGGCCGAGCTGTTCCTGCCGCTATCGGGTCTCATTGATATCGCACAGGAAATCGAGCGGTTAACGAAGGAACTTGACCACTTGAACAAAGAAGTGGAACGTGTCGAGAAGAAGCTGGCTAACGAAGGCTTCGTGTCCAAAGCACCGGCTAAAGTGATCGAGGAAGAACGGGCGAAGATGGCCGATTATTCTGAGAAACGCGACAAGGTGCTGGCTCGAATTGCGGAACTGAAAGGTTAATTGAACTACTTCGTGATCCGAAGATGACTTTTTGAACTACAGTTCAATAAAGGTTGAAAAAGTTAGGTTTGGAGCACCGAGAAGGTTGGATGAAGCTAGGGACTGAGTAGCGGAGCGTAGACAGATCTACGTGAGCAACGGAAGTCCCGGCTGAATCCAAGATTCGACGCCGACTCTGCTTCATTGAACTACTTCGTGATCCGAAGATGACTTTTTGAACTACACTAATATTAAGTGAAGGTGACTGACATGGAGGATCGTACAGAGGAAGAAGCACGGCCGCTCAAGAGCTACGCTGAAGCGGTTGATTGGATCAACGGGCTGTTGCCGTTTGGCATCCGTCCCGGCTTGGAACGGATCGAGCTCATGATGGAAAAGTTAGGCCATCCCGAACGGAGGCTGAAATTTATCCATGTGGCGGGGACGAACGGTAAAGGCTCCTCCTGCGCTTTCCTGACCCGGACACTCCGGGAATGCGGTTATCAAGTGGGGACTTTTACGTCCCCTTATATCACTAAGTTCACAAATCGTTTCCAATATAATGAGGAAGATATCCCTGAGACGGTGCTGCTCGATCTGGCGAACCGGATTGCTCCATTGGTGGCTGAAATTTCCGAGACTGAACTCGGATCCCCAACCATGTTCGAGGTGAGCACAGCGATCGCGATTTTATATTTTGCGGAAGTGTGTTATCCCGATGTGGTAGTATGGGAGACCGGGCTTGGGGGAAGGATGGATGTGACCAATATTGTGACGCCGATCGTCTCTTTGATTACGAACATCGGCATGGATCACATGGACGTCCTTGGCGATACCATCGAGCAAATCGCCCGTGAGAAGGCTGGCATTATCAAGGCGGGAGTGCCCGTAGTCAGCTGTGCCGAACAACCGGAGGCCGTTGCCGTACTGAAGGAAACGGCGGCAGCCAAACATGCTACCCTGTATCTGATGGGGGAACAGTTCCGGTACGAGCGGGTGGCCGTGGATGCCAAGGAGCAGCAGTTGCATTTTCAAGGTCCATTCCGGGAGATGGATTTTACAATTCGCATGCTTGGGGAGCATCAATGCAAGAACGCCGCCGGCGTCATGATGGTGCTGGAAGTGTTGCGGCAGTATATGGCTTTTATCCTCGAGGATGAACAGGTGCAGGACGGTTTCCGTACCGCCTTCTGGGCTGGACGGCTGGAAGTGGTGCGGGAGGAACCTCGCCTTGTATTGGACGGAGCACATAATCCGGAGGGGGCTGCTTCGCTGGCGAAAAGCCTGCCTGAAGCGTTCCAATACCGTAAGCTGCATTTGATGATGGGGATGCTGGCCAACAAGCATCATCAGGGCTACTTGAAGCATATATTACCAATAGTGGATACGCTAATTCTGACCGAGCCCGATTTTCGCCGGAAAATGGACGCCGATGCGTTGTATGAACTCGTGGCCGAACTACAGGGGACAGAAGCGAAAGCGGATTTGGAAATCATCGTGGAACGTGACTGGAGAAAAGCCCTTTCGCTTTTGGAGTCACGGACGGAACGGGAGGATCTTGGGGTAGTCACCGGCACGTTGTATCTGATCTCGGACGTGCGGGCGGCCCTTTTGCATCAAACCGATTCTGAAAAAGGCTGGTGACCATTTTGTTAAATACGACCGAACAACACGTACATTTTATCGGTATCGGCGGATATGGCATGAGCGCCATTGCCCGCGTGATGCTGGAAATGGGGTATACCGTCACGGGATCGGACGTTGCCTCCCAAGAGTTGACGGAGAAGCTCGCCGCGAAGGGAGCAAAAATCTATATCGGCCATACCGCCGAACACGTGCATGGGGCGGATTTGGTCGTTTACTCTACCGCGCTGCCGCAGGATAATGTGGAGCGTTTGGAAGCGCAAGAGCAAGGCATACCGGTGCTGCATCGCTCTCAGATGCTGGCCCGCCTTTTGAATGAGCGTAACGGTGTTGCTGTTGCCGGAGCTCATGGCAAAACGACAACCTCGTCGATGATCGCGCTGGCGATGGAGCTTTGCGGTACCGATCCTACCTACATTATCGGCGGGGAAATTATGGACATGGGCACAAATGCCAAAGCCGGACAAGGAAAATGCGTGGTTGCGGAAGCTGACGAAAGCGACGGCTCCTTCCTGCAGTATTATCCATCACTTGGCGTCGTGACCAACATCGAGGCCGACCATTTGGAAAACTACGGCGGTGACTTCAATCGCTTGAAGGAAGCCTACGTGCAGTTTCTGAATCAGATCAAACCGGACGGCAAGGCGGTCGTATGCGGAGACGACCCAAACGTACGTGAATTGCTTCCTCGGGTACAAAGTCCGACGATTACGTACGGCATCGAAACCAACTGCGACTATACGGCCCGGGAGATCGAGCTTGGAGATCGCTGTGTTACCTTTAAAATGTATCAAGGTGACCGGGAGCTCGGAACAGTGGAATTGTCTGTGCCTGGTCGGCATAATGTTTACAATGCGATGGCGACCGTGATCGTATGCATGGAGGCAGGCATTCCGTTTGATGAAGTTGTCAAAGCGTTGCGCCACTTCCATGGCGCGAAACGCCGTTTCCAGGTGCTTGGAGAGAAGAACGGAATTCTGATTATCGACGATTATGCACACCATCCAACGGAAATCCAAGCGACGATCGCAGCGGCCAAGGCAACCGGCAAGCGAATTATCGCCGTCTTCCAACCGCAGCGGTATACGCGGACCTTTTTCTTGTTGGATGCGTTTAGCCGGGCGTTTGGAGATGCGGATGAGGTGATCATCACCGACATTTATTCACCGGCCGGAGAGAAAGCGATCGAAGGTGTAAGCTCCTCCAAGCTGGTTGAATTGATTAAGCAGAACAGCAATGCCGGCGCCCGTTACTTGCCAACGAAGCAGGATGTGATTGCCGATTTACAGCACCGGCTGAAGCCTGGCGATCTCGTGCTGACGATGGGAGCAGGCGACATTTACAAAGTGGGTTACGAGCTGGCCAAAGGGTTGTCTAACTAAATCCCCAGCTTGACACTTAATATGAACGGTCTTTACCGGGATGAGGTTCCCGGGGAGGCCGTTTTTACGTTCCTGACCAAATAGAAGCTTCACCCTTGTACAGGCTTGGCATAACCGTTGGATCGCTCTCATATGGATAGGGTAGAAGAATGGACAAGGAGCGTGCGGACCGTGAACAAAGCCAAAATGACATTCCGGTTTGACAGGGATGGCCGGGAAATCCGGCCAGAACGGGAGATTGCGGAGGAGCCAATGCGGAGGACGACACCCCAATATCGCGCGGTAGAAACGGTGGAGGAATGGGGAGATCCCTTCACAGACCATACCGGGATGGGGCTCACTGTTTTCCCGGGCGGTCAAGACCAGAGACGACGCCAAGATCCGACGGTAACCGATCGGGATGATTGGGTAATGGAGAAGGCGGATATGTCTGTTTACTCTACTGCATCTGCGCCTGATAAGGCGTGGGAAGAGATTTACGGCAATGATCCTTGGCAAACAGAGTGGCAGGAAGATGCCCCTCCTATCTATACCCGTCCACACCGAACCTCCTGGTGGAAGGTGGCCGGCTCTTTGACCGGAGCGATTGTTACGGGCGCACTGTTTGGCTATGTCGTGCTATCTTTATTTAATCAGGAGGTCGAGCTCCCTCTTCCGGGAATCAATACGAACACGACGCAGCAGGAGGAAAAGGGAGACACCGCAAGCCAGCCAGCCATGGGGGAGATTGAAGGAGAGGACCCCGCCAAAGAGGACAACGCTCCGCTCATTAGTGTCGCATTGCCGGAACAGACCTACTACTTTTTGCAATATGGCGTGTTTAGCACAGCCCAGGGTGTACAGCTGGCACAAGAAGAGCTGCAGGCGTCCGGCATTGCAGCGGCGCGGGATACGGTCGACGAGAAGCGGGTATATGCCGGGGTTTCCACGGATCGTGAGCAGTCGAAACTGCTGACCGGCCAACTCAAGGCGGCAGGCGTGGAGCTGATTTTGCACGAGATTTCGTTACCAGCAGTGGCCAATGTTCCTTTTGCCGGCGAACGTGAAGCTTTGGAAGGGTTTATGGCGCAAAGTGCAGAGCTGGTTGATCTGCTTAGCACTTCATCCGCTGCGCTATTAACCGAAGCGGACCCGCAACCGCAGCAGCATCCGGAATTGGAACAATTGGGTGCCAAGCACCAAGCTTGGACAGAAAGGGCTTCGGCGATCCGCGGCAAATGGTCCGCGGAGGGAGCCGCCCTAGCCGGGGAAATGGAGAAAGCGATCAACGGGGCGGTCGAGGCCATGAGCGAATATCAGAAAAACAGGGCGAAAACGCTGCTCTGGGAAGTGCAAAATGAGATGATGCGCTTCATTATGGCCGAGCAATCCCTCGTTCACGCCGGAGCATAAATATGCAGCAGGAAAATAGGACCAAGGACAGGGGCTGGAAATAGTTTCCCCTGTCCTTTTTGTGTTTGCGCCTGGGGCCATAATAATCTTATAATAGGTTAGTGTCAAAAAATGGCGGGGATGACAGCAAACCGCTGTCGATTCTTATCTATTTTTTACCAACTTATGCATGTAACCATTCAGGACATCAATTCGTTTTCTACAAAGGAGAGTTCCATAATGGATACCGCAAAATTGCGCCGGATTATTCTTGCTTCCACTTCACCTCGCAGGCGTGAATTGATCGCGTCTTTGGCGATTCCTTTCGAAGTAGTTCCGAGCCATGCCGAGGAATCCTTCGAAGCGTCGTTACCGCCGGAGCAAATCGTGATGGAGCTTGCCGGGCGCAAAGCGGAAGCCGTTTACCGGGAGCTTGATTCTTCGGCAGACCGTAATGCAGTGATCGTTGGAAGCGATACGATCGTGGTCCGAGACCGCGAAGTATTGGGTAAACCGAAGGACACCCAAGAGGCAGCGGATATGCTGCGAAGCCTGCAGGGACGCGCGCATGTGGTGTATACCGGCGTAGCCTGCATAGACGCCTTAACGGGGCGACGCCACGTGGATTACCGGGCGACGACCGTAAGGATGAAGGCTTTAACCGAAGCGGAAATTCAAGCCTATGCTCGTAGCGGGGAAGGATTGGACAAGGCTGGAGCGTATGCGATTCAAGGCCTTGGCGCTACGATCGTTACTGGAATTGAAGGATGTTATTTTAATGTTGTGGGCTTGCCGGTTTCGCTGCTTGTGGACATGTTGAAGGATTTCGACATTCAGGTACTGTAAGCAGGGGACTGAGCTTGCCGCGTTTGGCAGGTCATCGGGAAGTGATAAAGCATATCCTTCCGAAACCAAGGACGGGCGGACTCGGAATAACCGGGAGCGGCCTGATACTATTTCGGAAGCGAGGGATAGCGATGGAGCAAGCACAAACTCCCTATATGCTGCGTGATCTTCCTTCTGAGGAGCGGCCAAGGGAACGAATGATCAAATACGGGGCAGGAGCGCTCAGCCATGCGGAATTGCTGGCGATTCTGCTCCGCACGGGAACACATCAGGAATCGGCAGTTCATATGGCCCAGCGATTGCTCGCCGAATTAGGCGGGTTGCGTGGGCTGGTGGATGTCAGCCTGGAAGAGATGACCATGCTGAAAGGCATCGGACCCGCAAAAGCGATCCAACTGAAGGCGGGGATTGAGTTGGGGCAGCGACTGGCCAAATCGCGGCTGCCGGATCAAGCAGTCATCCGCAGTCCGCACGATGCGGCCGAGCTATTGATGGAGCAAATGCGCTATTTGCAGAAAGAGCATTTTGTATGTCTTTTTTTGAATACAAAAAATCATGTTATTGCTCAAGAGACGCTTTCGATCGGAAGTCTGAACGCATCGATTGTACATCCGCGTGAGGTATTTCGGGCTGCGATCAAATGCAGCAGCGCTTCTGTCGTATGTGCCCACAATCATCCCAGCGGGGATCCTACTCCAAGCCCGGAGGATATCCGGATGACGCGGAGGCTTTGTGAGGCGGGGGAAATTATCGGCATCGATGTGCTCGATCACATCGTCATCGGGGACGGCAAGTTCGTCAGTTTGAAAGAACGGGGCTTGATGTAACTTCAGTGAATTCAAGATTCGCCGTCGAACTTGCATCATTGATGAACTTCGTGATCGGAAGATGACTTTTTGAACAACCGTTTCAATGAAGGTTCAAACAAGTCAGGTTTCGAGCACCAAGAAGGTTGGATGAAGCTAGGGACTGAGTAGCGGAGCGTACATAAAGGTACGTGAGCAACGGAAGTCCCGGCTGAATTCAAGATTCGCCGTCGAGCTTGCATCGAAGATGAAACACCGTGATCGGAAGATGACTTTTTGAACAACCTCTAATATAATAGGTTAGATACAGAAGGAAAGGAAGAAGCAGCATGTTGGGTGGCTTTACAAAAGACTTGGGTATTGATTTAGGGACGGCAAATACGTTGGTATATACGAGAGGCAAGGGCATTATCGTCCGCGAGCCTTCGGTGGTAGCGATCCATACCGACACGAAAAACATCGTGGCCGTCGGAGAATCGGCCAAGAAGATGATCGGCAGAACCCCCGGCAACATTCGGGCGATCCGTCCGATGAAGGATGGTGTGATCGCGGATTTCGATACAACGGCAACGATGATTAAATATTTTATTGGTCAAGCGCAGAAGAAGCGTTCGTTGTTCCAGCGCCACCCGAACGTCATGGTTTGCGTACCGTCGGGCATCACAGCCGTTGAGCAACGGGCAGTTGAGGACGCGACGAAGCAAGCCGGCGCACGCGAGGCTTATACGATTGAGGAGCCGTTCGCCGCGGCGATTGGTGCGGATTTGCCGGTTTGGGAACCAACCGGCAGCATGGTCGTGGACATCGGCGGCGGGACGACGGAAGTTGCGGTGATCTCGCTGGGCGGGATCGTCACGAGCAAATCCGTCCGCGTAGCAGGTGATGAGATGGATGAGGCTATCATTCAATACATCAAGCGCCAATATAATCTAATGATCGGGGAGCGAACGGCCGAGCAGCTGAAGATGGATATCGGCTCCGCACTTGCCTTGGAGAAGGTCGAAACGATGGAGATTCGCGGTCGCGATCTTGTGACAGGACTGCCGAAGACGATCACGATCACTTCCGATGAGATCTCCGAAGCGCTGAGCGATACAGTTGGTGCGATCGTAGACGCGGTGAAGGTCACCTTGGAGAAATGTCCGCCGGAACTCGCGGCAGACATTATGGACCGGGGGATCGTGCTGACTGGCGGCGGCGCATTGCTGCGTAATCTGGATAAACTGCTGGCCAGCGAAACCGGCATGCCGGTAATTGTGGCGGAGAATCCGCTCGACTGTGTAGCGATCGGTACGGGCCGGGCTTTGGATAATATCCATTTATTCAAATCAAAAAGTAGTTCAGCCCTTCGTTCCAAGCGATAATTCGCACGGAAGAAGGCACCCCTGATATCAAAGCGGCGCCGTCCTGAATTGGACGGCCAATGCCGTTTTTCCAAGAAATCATGTATGGTTGGAGGGTGCGAAAACTGTTTAAGCTGCTTGGCAACAAAAGATTATTTATTTTGTTGATGGGACTTATTTTGTTTATTGCGGTGATGGGGTTTACGCTGGGGCCAAGAACCAACTTGTCCTGGCCGGAGAAATTCGTCAAGGACACGGTTGGCTTCGTGCAATACGTGTTTTACAAGCCCGCTAGCTATGTAGCGGGCTTCTTTGAAGATATTTCGAACCTGCGTGCGCTGCAGGAGGAGAACGAGCAGCTCAAGATTGCTTTAGCTCACTATACACGTGACAAAGCGACGTATAACTGGATCGCTCAAGAAAACGAACGATTGCAGAATAAGCTCGATTTCACGGAAGCGCAAAAAAGGCTCTATGATTACACCTGGAAAATTGCCCAGGTCATCAGTGTGAATGACGATCCCGTCAATCGCACGATCGTGGTTAATTTAGGGGCTCGGGAAGGCGTGAAAGAGGGGATGGCCGTGACCTCCGAGAAAGGGTTGGTTGGCGTGATCAGTCATGTCAGCAACTTTACGTCCACGGTCCGACTTGCCACTTCAATGGATGCCAAGGACCCGAATTCCAACGGCATTGCCGTGACGGCGCAAGGGAAGGAGAACGACGTCTTTGGCATGATCGAAACGTTCGATCGCGAGCAGGGAATGTTCCTCATGACACGCATTGAAGATGCGACTCCGCTAAAGACAGGAGATACGATCGTCTCCTCCGGGATTGGCGGCGTATTTCCGCGCGGCATGGTGATTGGCACGGTGAAGGACATTCAGGTTGGCGAATATGGGCTGACGTATACGGCTACAGTGGAACCGGCTGCGAACTTTACTGACTGGAAGGAACTGTTTATCGTGTTCGAACCGGAAGGTGAAGGCGAGTGAACAAGCGCAAATTGATTTTGTTCCTGCTGCTGTTCCTCTTGTTTATTCTGGAGGGAACTTTAGTTCCTTGGCTAATCCCTGCGGCATGGCAGACGCGGATTGCCCCGCATCTGGTTTTCGTCGTTATTCTTTATTTCTCGGTTTATGAGAATCGGCATTCCGGGTTAATCCTTGGCCTGGTGTTTGGGATGTTGCACGATATCGTTTTTTACGGAGCATTGATCGGAGCCTACTCCTTCGCGATGGGGTTGTCCGGGTATCTGCTGGGGCTCTTGTCCCGCAACCAGCGGGCACCGTTGCCGCTGATGATGATCGTGGTGCTGCTGGGCGGCCTGTTGCTGGATTCGATTCTGTTCGGGACATACACGCTGTTTGAACTGATTCACCAGCCGTATACATGGGCGTTGAAAAATCACATTATCCCAAACGTACTCGTGCAGTTTGGATTTGCTTTGGCGATCTACGTACCGCTGCGACGGCAGCTCGAAATCATTACCCGCAGACGCTCTCCCGAGGAGAACGCTTGACTTCCCGCTTATTTTGCTTGCCGTAAGCAGGAACTTTTCTGCTTCGGCGCGAATTGATTAGGGGGGAGGGACAGGCTCATGACAGTAAAATCCAACCACGTGACGATTAAAGGCGTAAAAGATGGCCTGGTTTTCCTGCTGGACGACAAATGTGATTTTTCGAGTCTTCTAGAGGAATTAAAGTATAAATTGGAGTTTAGCCATCAACATATTTTAACCGGGCCGATCATCCATGTTGATGTGAAGCTGGGGATGAGACTCGTCACTGAGGATCAAAAGGAAATGATTCTTGATATATTGAAGCAAAAAGGCAATCTGCTTGTCCGCTCCTTTGAGATGCCGGAAGTTGTTCGGGCAGATGCGCCGGGAGCGCTGACGACGATTGCGGGGATTGTCCGCTCGGGTCAGGTGCTGCATCATGAGGGCAATCTGCTGTTTATTGGCGATGTGAATCCCGGGGGGACGATTCGCTGTACCGGCGACATTCTGATTCTCGGCGCTCTGCGCGGGATGGCTCATGCAGGCTTTGAGGGCAATGAGAACTCGATCATTGCAGCTTCGTACTTGTCTCCAACGCAGCTTCGAATCGCGGAAACGATCAGCCGCCCCCCGGATGAATGGGAGAACCGGGAGACAAGCATGGAGTTCGCTTTTCTACGGGAAGGGAAGATGCAGATCGACAAAATCATCAATATCACCCGGGTGAGACCGGACCTTAACGTGTTTAAAGGGGTGTGAATCATGGGACAAGCTATCGTAATTACGTCCGGTAAGGGCGGGGTAGGCAAAACGACAACCTCAGCCAATATCGGTACGGCGCTTGCGCTTCTGGGGAAAAAAGTATGTTTAGTGGATACGGACATCGGTTTGCGGAATTTGGACGTGGTCATGGGGCTCGAAAATCGGATCATCTATGATTTGATCGACGTGGCCGAAGGCCGCTGCCGACTGAATCAAGCGCTGGTGAAGGATAAGCGGTTCGATGAGCTGTATATGCTGCCGGCGGCGCAAACGAAGGATAAAAACGCGATTTCGCCAGACCAGGTGAAGGATATTATTCTGGAGCTGAAGAAAGAATTTGAGTTCGTGATTATCGACTGCCCGGCCGGGATCGAGCAAGGGTTCAAAAACGCGATTGCCGGGGCGGACCAGGCGATCGTGGTCACGACACCGGAGCATGCTGCTGTACGCGATGCGGATCGAATTATCGGGCTCTTGGAGAACTCGCATATTTCTTCACCGAAGCTGGTGGTGAACCGGATTAAGATCAATATGATGAAATCCGGGGATATGTTGGATATTGAAGGCATTTTACAGGTACTAAACATCGATCTGATCGGCATCGTGCCAGATGATGAGAAGGTCATCAAAGCGGCTAACAGCGGGGAGCCGACGGTGATGAATCCGGATTCTCCGGCGGCGATCGCCTATCGCAACATCGCGCGGCGGATCTTGGGCGACACGGTGCCGCTGATGCTGCTGGATCAGAAGAAGGGTGTATTTACGCGCTTTAAGAAGTTTTTTGGAATGGGTGGATAACCGTTGTTTTTTAAACTTAAACATGTGGACTGGCTGATGGTAGGGATACTCGCATTGTTTATGGTGTTTAGTACCCTCCTGGTGCGCAGTGCTATTGCTCCCTATGAGACGGAATTCCAGGGGAATGATCTGAAGACGATCATCTTTTACTTGCTAGGGTTCGTGGTCGTGTTCGGTATGGCTTTGGTGGATTACCGTACGTTGCTTCGGTACAGCTGGTATGTGTACGGGGCAGGCTGCGTGCTGCTGGTGCTCGTCTACCTGTTTGCGCCGGAAATCAACGGGGCGCGCAGCTGGTTCAAGATTGGCGGGTTACAATTTCAGCCGGCCGAATTGGTTAAAGTTATTCTCATTTTGACGACAGGCTATTTATTAGGCAAAAAAATGGGGCAACCGCTTCACTTCCGGCGCGATATTATTCCGATCACGCTGGTGACGCTGCTGCCGTTTTTTTTGGTGTTGATTCAACCGGACTTGGGAAATGCGATCATTTATCTCGTCGTGTTAGTAGGGATGCTGTGGATTGGCAATGCCAGATACAGCCATGTTTTGATCGGTTTAGCTGCGGCGGTCGCGGGATTGATATTGTTTGTCACATTGTTTAACGCCTATAATACGCAGATTCAAGACTATTTGGAGAAACATCGGAAGCTTCACTGGTACCAGCGGATCAACACGTTTATCAACCCGGATCAAGCGTCGAGCGACGATCGGCACCAATCCAACTACGCCAAGATCGCTATCGGCTCCGGGGGACTGCTCGGCGACGGTTACATGAAAGGCGACTTAAAGAACAAGAAATTCGTTCCGTATCCGTATTCGGACTCGATTTTTGTTGTCGTTGGCGAGGAGTTTGGGTTCATCGGGGCTTCCGTGCTGCTGCTGCTCTACTTCTTGTTCATTTACAGGATGATCTTAATCGCCCTGCATTGTATCGATAAACGAGGCGCGTACATGATTGTGGGGATCGTAGCGATGTTTCTGTTTCAAATTTTCGAGAACGTCGGGATGATGATCGGTCTGATGCCGATTACCGGGATTACACTGCCGTTCATCAGCTATGGAGGAACTTCGCTGCTGATCAATATGTTATGTATCGGACTGGTGTTCAGCATTAAGCTGCATCAGGAGAAATATAAGGTGGATTAGGATAAACCGGTGCCGGGAGCACCGGTTTTTTTGATGGGCTGGGCTACCGACTTCTGGGTGATTTCGCAGGTGCGATTCGATAACCCCAAGCTTGTTCATATTCCATTCCTGTGGCTCATAAGTATGAAGTACAGGCCCTGCCAGAGAGCAGGCAGCGGCAGAACGGATGACTTATGGGACAACCACGATATTGTGGAGCGGAGTGGGGGGTTAAGAGCATGGACGTGAAGTCAAATGTCAAAAAGCGGAGAGCGGAGCGGATCCGGCAACTGACGATGGAAGACGCCGTAGGGCCGTTGCCGACGGATCCGGGCTGGGGATCTGCTCCTGGACGAGCAGTTGCGCCTCCAAGAATCAAACCACGGCCTGCGAGTTCAGGTCAGGACGACAGCGATCCCGATCCTGAGTTGTTATGGAAGCGCGGGAAAGGCCGCTGGCAGGATCCTTATGCAGGCGCCTATGGGGGCGGAAAAGGTGACGACGAGCTCATGGGTCCCGGATCAGGAAGAAGTCCGACGTTCTGGTCCGCGATGTTCGTTCGCCTAGTGATCAGTACGTTGCTGTTTGCGGCGATCTGGGGCATGAACCGCTATGAGCCAGCCTGGGCGACGCCCATCCGCGCATTTATTGCTAAGTCGCTGACCGTGGAGATGGATTTCCAAGCGGCCCAAGCCTGGTATGAACGTTATTTCGGCGGGGCGCCATCCTTTATTCCCATTTTTAAAACCAATGAAGATCATGGGCTGAGAGTAGGCGCGACTGCCGCTTTCTCCTTGCCGATTGAAGGAAGCCTTGCCAGTCCATTTGCCTTGAGCCTTAAAGGGGTTGAAATTATTCCTGACACCGGCAGCTTACAGGTCAAAGCCATCGATACCGGACGGGTGGTTCGCGTTGCCCGGGAAGCCGAGACCGGACAAACTGTGACGGTACAACATGCGGGGGGATACCTCTCGGTGTATGGACATTTGGATCAGATCTCCGTGGAAAAAGGGGACTGGCTGGAAGGGGGCGATGTTCTGGGCAGTCTTCCGCCGCGAACGCAGTCGCCTTTGCCGACGCTTTATTTTGCAATCAAAAAAGATGACCGGTATATCGACCCGGCGGATGTGATTCCGTTTGATTAAGTGGCGCGGCATCGCGATTTCGTTCCACCCTTTTTTCGTCATCATTATGCTGATGTCTGTACTGACCGGCCACTTTCTGGAGCTACTTGCCTTGTTCACAATCGTGTTCGTGCATGAGATGGGCCATGTGTTTGCCGCTCGCATGTACGACATTAAAGTGCTGTCCGTTCAAATGCTTCCCTTTGGAGGCGTAGCGGTCATGGAGGATTCCGGGAATCTTACAGCGGGTCGCGAGATCGTCATCGCTTTGGCTGGCCCGCTGCAGAACCTGATGCTGATCGGTGCCTCCTTGCTTCTTCATGCTATCGGAATCTGGGACGGGCCATTTTTGAGCTATTTTATTCAAAGTAATTTGCTTATCGCTTTATTTAATCTGCTGCCCATCCTGCCGCTGGATGGCGGGAAAATCTCGCAGGCATTATGCAGCCTGGTGATGCCTTATTATGCCACGTTGCTCTGGTCTTATCGTATCAGTCTGTTGTTCAGCGTCTTGCTGGTCGCCTACTCATTCTTACCGCTATGGCTCGGATTAGGCGGGATGCAGCTGAATCTTCTGCTGATTGGCCTCTTCTTGCTATATTCCAATCTGATGGATTATCGGAACATTCCCTATCGTTTTATCCGTTTCCTGGTGAACCGGGATCGCAGCTTTTCCAGACATCTGCTGAACGGGACATTGGCCCAACCAATCGTCGCGGAGAAAACGAAACCTTTGGATCATATTTTGCGTCTATTTAAGAGAGAAAAATACCATTTCATCTATGTGATGAACCAACAGGGGAATATCGTGGCGGTCGTTCCGGAACAACGAGTGATTTCCTCTTTCTTACAGGGAGGGTCCGGGGCTTGAAGCGCGACAGACGTGATATAATGGAACGGGCATGTTACTTGATAATGAGCGAGTTCATGATCAATGGATGACGAAAGTATGAAGGGTGAGATCATGAAGAGGATGATTGTTCACTGCGGACCTGGCTCTACCGAAATTGCGCTTCTCGAAAACGGCAAACTGGTGGAATATGCGGCGGAGCGTTCTCAACATCGGGGATTGGTTGGCAGCTTTGTGAAAGGCAAAGTGGCGAATGTCATTTCGGGGATGCAGGCCGCTTTTGTGGATATCGGTCAAAAAAAGAATGCGTTTCTCTATATCGACGATGTGCTGCACCCTCATTTGGAGAAGCAGCCGAAGCAAAAACCGTCGATCTCAGAGCTCCTGAAGCCAGGGCAAGAGCTGGTTGTCCAGGTGGTGAAAGAAGCGATCGGCAACAAAGGTGCGCGGGTGACGACACATTATTCTTTGCCGGGGCGCTGGCTGGTCTACATGCCGACGGCAGGGTATGTGGCGGTCTCCAAGAAGATCGCACGTGAAGAGGAGAAGCAACGCCTCAAGCAACTTGGCGAGGAGTTGCGCAGTGAGGAGGAAGGATTGATTCTGCGCACGGTTGCCGAGGAAGAGGATGGCAAGGCGATCGCGGAAGATCTCGCACAGCTGCGTAAGCAATGGGCTGCTATCCAGGAGAAGGCGAAGCAGGCGTCAGCACCGGTTGTGCTGCACCAGGATTTGAGCATGATCCAACGTTTGATGCGCGACGTGTATAGCCCGGAGACGGACGAGCTAATCATGGATTGTCCGGAGCAGGCAGAGGAGGCGCTTGCTTTTCTGCAGGCGATGCTGCCGGGAGAGACGCCGCGCATCATTGTGCACGAAAGCGAAGTGCCGATCTTCGATTATTATGAAGTGAGACCGCAGTTGGAGAAGGATTTTCAGCGAAAAATTTGGCTGCCGGGTGGCGGCTACCTCGTGTGGGACACGACGGAGGCGTTGACCGTGATCGACGTGAATACCGGTAAGTTCACCGGAGGAGACAGCCTGGAGGATACGGTCTTCCGCACCAATCTGGAGGCGGCGCAGGAGATGGCTCGACTGATTCGGCTGCGGGATACCGGCGGCATTATCATCGTGGATTTTATCGACATGAGCAGCGACGAGCATCGATCGGCGGTTTGGGAGCGGCTGGAGCAGGCGATGGCCGGCGACCGTACGCAACACCATATTTTAGGATGGACCAAGCTTGGCTTGCTGGAAATGACACGCAAAAGAATGCGGGAAGAGATTACGGTAATCAGTTGATTTTTTGCAAGGTGCATGATAGTATATTAGGGTATGTGTCATGAGTTAGCTTGTGCACATGCTGCAACCGCTCCGATCGGGTTAACAAGTCTGCTGGACCAAAGCGTCTAACGGCACCTGAATCAGGCGAGTCTGAGACATGAGGAGGTGCAAGCAAATGTACGCAATTATCGAAACCGGCGGTAAACAATACCGTGTTCAAGAAGGCGATGTTCTTTACATCGAGAAATTGAACGCAGAAGACGGTGCAAGCGTAACGTTCGACCGTGTGTTGGCAGTATCGAAAGGTGAAGGTTTGGTAACGGGAACTCCATTGGTATCCGGCGCTAGCGTAACGGCGAAAGTCGAGAAGCATGGCAAAGGCCAAAAAGTGATCGTATACAAATACAAGCCGAAGAAGAACTACCACAAGAAACAAGGTCATCGTCAACCTTACACGAAAGTAACGATCGAGAAAATCCAAGCGTAAGAAGGTGCGATAACTTGATTATCGTCTCAATATTACGCCGGAAGAATAATGACATTGCAGGCTTCAAAGTGGAAGGCCATGCCGGCTATGCGAAAGCCGGTGAGGACATCGTCTGTGCGGGCGTGTCGGCTGTGACCGTGGGAACGGTCAACTCGATCGAGGCGTTGACGGGCATTGTGATGGACTCCAGGATGAAGAACGGCTTTCTTAGCGCGGATCTTCCTGATACGGTCGATACGGAAGAAGCTGGAGCGCAAGCGCAATTGTTACTTGCCTCGCTTGTCGTTATGCTGAAGAGTATCGAAGAATCATACGGGAAGTATATTCAGATACAGGACGTCATTATTTAAAGAAGGAGGTAGACTACAATGTTGAAATTGGATCTCCAGTTGTTCGCTTCCAAGAAGGGCGTAGGTTCCACAAAGAACGGACGCGACAGCATCGCGAAACGCCTCGGCGTGAAACGTGCTGATGGCCAAGTGGTAACGGGCGGAAGCATTCTCGTTCGCCAACGCGGTACGAAAATCCACCCAGGTACAAACGTAGGCATCGGTTCGGACGATACGCTGTTTGCGAAAATCGACGGCGTTGTGAAATTCGAACGTTGGGGTCGCGATCGCAAAAAAGTGAGCGTCTACCCTGTGGAAACCGCTCCTGTAGCGGCTACAGTCGAAGCTTAAGAGCTATGAATCAAGAGCCCTGGCACGTTGGTGTCAGGGCTTTACTTTTTTACATACATAACGGAAGCCAACTTGGTTGAGGTATGTTATACTGGGTAGGGATGCCAGGGTGGGAAGTTCATTCCGCCCAATCTGTTAGAGGAACGGGGAAGATATGAAACATCGGTTCATGGTGAGGGCAATGATCGGATTGATCGCGGTCGTTAGCCTAACACTTGCTTATTTTCTGAAGTCGCCGATCGGACAGGTCCTCCTGTGCGGGGCTCTTTTCGTGTTGTTTGGGCTATATGTACGGCATCTTCGGAAAGGAGCCGAGATCGAGCGGAAGCATTTGCTGGAATCGGTCCAACGAACGGCCTCTGCGACGCTGGGTCATCATCGCCACGATTGGATGAACGATCTGCAGATTTTGTATGGGTATATCCAACTACGGAAAATTGATAAACTCGCGGATTGCGTGGAAAGAATAAAAGAACGAATGGCCGTAGAAAGTAAAATTTCCAGGTTAGGCATTCCGGCCTTAGTTTTCTATTTGCAATCGTTCCGCGAGGTCAATGGTTCAGTTCATCTGGACGTTGAGATTGAGGACGAACTGCAGTTGGATCAATTGCTTACTGCGGAGCAAGCGGAAGAACTGACGGAAGCCATCGTGGAAACGGTGCGGATCTTCCAGTATAAAGGGCGTTCCTCTTGGGGAGAGACGCTTCAATTAAAGATGTCGATGTACCGTGAGGACGGCGAAGTCATCGTTCGGTTTGAACAGGTCGGATCGAAGGGGAATCCGGAGGTGCTTGTTCGTCTTCTTGATGAAGGAATGGCAGGAATGCGGGTGAAAGCTGACCGTGGTGAGGAGGAAGACGGTTCCCTGCGGCTCCGGGTGGCTTGTGGAAAAATAAACGAGGTGAACGCATGTTTGTAGATAAAGCGAAAATTTATGTTAAGGGAGGCGACGGCGGCGACGGGCTGGTGGCTTTTCGCCGGGAGAAATATGTGCCCGAAGGCGGCCCGGCCGGCGGCGATGGCGGCAAAGGCGGCGACGTGATCTTCCGCGTGGACGAAGGCTTGAGAACGCTGATGGATTTCCGTTATCAACGGCACTTTAAGGCGCAGCGCGGAGAGAAGGGGCGGAATAAGAGCCAGCACGGTGCGAATGCGGAGAATATGATCGTCCGGGTTCCCCCGGGAACAGTTGTCATCGACGACGATACCCAAGAGATCATTGCCGATTTGACGCGCCATGGGCAGGAGGTTGTCGTTGCCCGCGGAGGTCGCGGAGGTCGCGGCAATATCCGGTTCGCGACACCAAACAACCCGGCGCCTGAACTGGCTGAGCATGGCGAAGAGGGCGAAGAGCGCTGGGTCGTGCTTGAGCTGAAGGTGATGGCCGATGTTGGCCTGGTCGGATTCCCAAGCGTCGGGAAGTCGACGTTGTTGTCCGTTGTATCGGCAGCTAAACCGAAAATCGGCGCCTACCATTTCACCACGATCACCCCGAATTTGGGGGTTGTCGATGTAGGTGACGGACGGAGCTTTGTGATGGCGGATTTGCCTGGCTTGATCGAAGGGGCCCATGAAGGGGTTGGTCTGGGTCATGAGTTTTTGCGGCACGTTGAGCGGACGCGATTGATCGTCCACGTCGTTGATATGGCGGGTTCGGAAGGACGGGATCCTTTTGACGATTGGCAGAAAATTAACGACGAGCTGCGGCTATACAATGCCGATTTGGAGAAGCGCCCGCAGATCGTAGCTGCGAATAAGATGGATATGCCTGAAGCTGAAGCGAACCTGGAGAAATTCCGAGCGGAAGTCGCCAAGGTGCGCGGGGATTTGGAGATTATGCCGATATCTTCCTTAACTCGTCAGGGGATCCAAGAGTTGCTCTACCGCGTGGCGGAGCTGCTGGAGCAAATTCCGGAGGCGCCTGCGATTGAAGAAGTTACCGAACTGGCGGAACGTAAAATCTACAAATTGGACAAGAAGGAAGACGAAGGCTTCACGATCCGCCGCGAGAACGAGACCTTCGTGGTGGAAAGTGCGAAGATCGAGCGGATGATGAAACGGATGCAGCTAAATTCGCATGACGCCATCCTGAAGCTGGCTCGCACGCTGCGGCATATGGGGGTCGACGATGAGCTTCGCAAGCGGGGGGCCAAGGATGGTACGTTGGTCCGCATCGGGGACTTCGAGTTTGAGTTCGTCGAAGGCAGCAGCTACTACTGAGGATGGAAAAGAGCACCTTTTAGGTGCTTTTTTTGCTATGGGTCAGGACAAAAAATCATTGCCACCCTGCGTCATATCCGTTATAATGTCCACTATATGAAAACAAAAGTCTCTAAGGAGAGGACGTTCGTGAAGGAGCACTACTATTTGGTTCGTGAGGATATTTTGCCTGAAGCGGTAGTTAAGACATTGCAGGTAAAGCAGCTCTTAGCCTCCGGCGACGCCAAAACAGTCCATGAGGCTGTTGCTCAAGTGGGGTTAAGTCGCAGCGCTTTTTATAAATATAAAGACGGCATTCATCAACTCAATCAATTCGAACGGGAAAGCATTGTGACCATCTCCTTTGATTTGGAGCACCGGTCCGGGATCTTATCGAAGGTGCTTGCGCTGATCGCCGGTTCTGGCGGCAACGTATTGACGATAAATCAGAGCATTCCGCTGCAAGGCAAAGCCAATGTCGTGATCTCCGTGGAAACCTCGCGCTTAACTGAGGAGCTGGATGAGATGCTGGATTCGTTACAAAGCATTCCGGGCGTAAGGAGAACACAGATCGTTGGTCAAGGTTAACAAGGTAAGAGGAGAAATGAGACGAAAAAAACCGTAATTGGATAACGGGAGGGGACGGCTGTGAAGCCTGTGAAAGTAGGACTGCTCGGACTTGGCACGGTAGGGACCGGTGTGGTCCGGATCTTGGAAGGACATCAGGAGGATCTCAGCAGTCAGGTGGGTTCGCCGATCGTCATTGAGAAAATTGCCGTTAAGACCTTAGACAAAGCGCGCAGCATCCATGTGGAGCCCCATAAGCTGACAGAGGACCCTTGGTCGGTCATCCGCGATCCGGAGATTGACGTGATTGTGGAGGTCATGGGCGGCGTGGATCAGACCAAGGCTTATATTTTGGAGGCGCTCGAGCGCGGCAAGCATATCGTGACCGCAAACAAGGATCTGATGGCGCTGTATGGTTCAGAGATTCTGGCCAAGGCGATGGAGCATCAATGCGACGTATTTTATGAAGCCAGCGTGGCCGGCGGTATTCCGATCATCCGCACATTGATTGAAGGCTTTTCCTCGGATCGCATTATGAAAATTATGGGGATTGTCAACGGAACAACCAATTATATTTTGAGCAAAATGAGTCAGGAAGGCGCTTCTTACGAGGATGTGCTGAAGGAAGCGCAGCAGCTCGGATACGCCGAGTCCGATCCGACCTCCGATGTGGAGGGATTGGATGCCGCTCGCAAAATGGCGATTCTCGCAACCCTCGGTTTCCGCACCAATGTGGAGCTGAACGATGTCCATGTTCGAGGCATCACTTCGGTATCGAAGGAAGATATTTTATATGCGAAGCGTCTGGGGTATGAGATGAAGCTGCTCGGCATCGCGGAACGGCAGGATGACGAATTCAGCATTACGGTTCAGCCGACGATGGTGAAGAAGACGCATCCGATCGCAGCTGTCAACGGCGTATACAATGCGGTGTATGTGTATGGGGAAGCTGTAGGGGAAACGATGTTCTACGGTGCGGGAGCCGGCGAAATGCCGACAGCTACGTCCGTGGTTGCGGACCTGGTCGCTGTCGTCAAGAACCTGAAGCTTGGTGTGAACGGCTTGAAGGCCATCGTCCCATATAAGCCCAAAAAGCTGAAAACGGACGATCAAATCGCCTATAAAAACTTCCTATTGCTCCACGTTGACGATAAAGCTGGCGTTCTTGCACAAATCACCCAGGTGTTCGCCGAATACGAGGTGAGCTTGGAGTCGGTCGTACAGTCGCCGAATACGAACTTGGAAGGCGCTGAAATTATGATCGTGACGCATAATGCGAGCAAAGCAAGCATGGATAAGGTGTTGGCCCATTTTGAATCGCTGGACGTCATTCATCGGATCAAAAGTGTGTATCGCGTAGAGGGATAATAACATTAATTCAGAATAAAGGAGTTCTTTTTGCATGAGATATCTCGGATTGCTGGAAACGTACAAGGAATATTTGCCGGTGAGCGACAAGACGCCGAAGCTGACGCTGCAGGAAGGTAATACCCCGCTGGTTCGCGCGGAGAACCTGTCAAAGGAGCTGGGCCTGGACCTGTATTTCAAGTATGAAGGGCTGAATCCAACCGGTTCCTTTAAGGACCGCGGCATGGTGATGGCCGTCGCGAAAGCAGTGGAGGAAGGCAGCACGACGATCATGTGTGCATCCACGGGAAATACTTCGGCAGCGGCAGCGGCTTATGCGGCTCGGGCGGGCATCGACTGCATCGTGCTGATTCCGAACAACAATATTGCCCTTGGGAAGCTGGCACAGGCAATGATTTACGGGGCGAAAGTGATCGCCATTGAAGGGAACTTCGACCGGGCGCTCGAAATCGTACGTGATATCACCGCCAAGCATCCGATCACGCTGGTCAATTCGGTGAACCCGTACCGTATCGAAGGACAGAAGACCGCGGCATTTGAAGTGTGTGACCAACTGGGGAAAGCGCCGGATGTCCTTGCGATCCCCGTCGGCAACGCGGGGAACATTTCGGCCTATTGGAAAGGCTTCAAAGAATATTATGAGCGTGGCAAATCAACTTCCCTGCCGCGGATGGTTGGATTCGAGGCCGAAGGCGCGATGGCGATCGTGAAAGGCGAGCCTATTCGCGAGCCGGAGACGATTGCAACCGCTATTCGGATCGGCAATCCGGCCAGCTGGAAGACAGCGGTCGCCGCTGCGGAGGAATCCAGCGGGCAAATCAACTACGTTACGGACGACGAAATCCTTGATGCATATCGCACCATCGCAGCCAAGGAAGGTATCTTTGCTGAGCCAGCATCCGCTGCTTCAATCGCCGGCGTATATAAACTGCATCGGGAAGGATATTTCAAAGGTGGCGAGACTGTCGTGTGCGTATTGACCGGGCATGGTTTGAAGGATCCAAACATCGCGATTAAGAGCATTGGCGGCGAACCGCTTGTCGTACAGGATACGGAGGAAGCGGTACTGGATGCGATTGCCAAGCTGCAAGGAGCACGGGCATGATTCTCCGGGAAGGCGTCCGGGTCAAGGTGCCGGCGAGCACAGCGAATTTGGGGCCCGGCTTTGATACGCTTGGTATGGCACTTAACCTCTATGCTTGGATTGAAATGAAACCGGCAACCTCCACGGTAATCACCCTGCATGGGGGGAACCTGGAGGGATTGCCAACCGATAAAAGCAATCTGGTGTATCAAGTCGCGCAATCGGTGTTTGCTGAAGCCGGTGTGGCTTTACCGGAACTGGAAATCTCGATGAAGTCGGATATTCCGTTAACCCGCGGGCTTGGCAGCAGCGCTTCGGCGATCGTCGGGGCGCTGTTTGCAGCCAACTTGCTGATTGGTGAGCCTTTGAGCAAGGCTAAGCTGTTCGATATGGCTACGGCCTTGGAGAAGCATCCCGATAACGTGGGTGCCTCCCTGTACGGCGGGATTATTACCGCGGTCTGGGACGGGGCGCATGCGGATGTGCTGCGTATTGAGCCGCCGGCCGATCTGGAGGTGCTCGTAGCCATTCCTGATTTCCAGCTGTCCACCTCCAAGGCGCGTGAGGCGCTGCCGAAGCAGATCAGCCTGCAGGATGCGGTGTACAATGTCAGCCGCACGTCCCTGCTGACTGCGGCGTTAGCCGCTGGCCGGCTGGATTTGATCCCGGCTGCCATGCGCGATCGCCTGCATCAGCCGTACCGAGCTGCGCTCGTGCCAGGAATGGCCCGGATCCTTGAGGAAGCGACAGCCCATGGAGCTTTGGGGGCTGCCTTAAGCGGAGCCGGCCCGACGCTGCTCTGTCTGACGGATTGCCGTCAGGGAGCGGACGAACAGCTGGAGTCGTTTTTATTGGAAGTGCTGAACGGGGAAGGCATCTCTGCGCAGACCATGCGGCTGAAACCTTGCACATCGGGGGCTGTGGAGCTTACTATGGAGAGTGAAGGTTCTTTTCTGGATCACATTCAAGCCTACGGTTTGTGAGAGCTTCGTGATTCGAATAAGATTATTGGTTGAAGCACCTTATGAGGGGAAGTCAGGAGATGAAACGAATAGCATTGCTGCCGGAAGGCTCGGTATCTCATGAAGCGGCGCTGCATCTATTTGGCGATGAGCCGGTGGAACTGCTGCATTTTAAGCAGATATCCGACGTCTTCTTAGCCACGGCCAGCGGACACAGCGATTACAGCGTCATCCCGATGGAGAATACGATTGAAGGCTCCGTCAGCCTTCATATGGATTGGCTGATTCACGAAGTGGATATTCCGATGCAGATTGAATGGATATACCCTTCTGTGCAGAATTTGATTGGCAAGAAGGAAGAGTTCCAAGCGGCCGATCCATCGGACGAGATCGATTACAGCAAAGTGACGAAGGTGCTGTCTCATCCGGTTGCGATGGCGCAGTGCTTGCAATTTATTCGTTCGCAGATGCCTAAGGCGGAGCTGGAGCATACCGGCAGCACTTCAGAAGCGGTAGAGCTGGTGAAGAAAAATCCGGGACAAGGCTGGACGGCAATCGGCACGGCACTAGGAGCTAAGCGCCATGGACTGGATGTCCTGGCTCGCCATGTGACGGATCACGATAATAACTATACCCGGTTTGTTCTGATCGGCCCGCGGCCGCTTGGACTGAACTACCCGGCAGCCCAAAGCAAAACAAGTCTGCTGGTCACGTTGCCTGAGGATTTTCCGGGCGCCTTGCATCAGGTATTGTCTGCATTTGCATGGCGTAAACTGAATTTGTCGCGCATCGAGTCACGCCCTACGAAGAAGAGGCTGGGCAGTTACTATTTTATTATGGATGTGCTTGAAGCGGTTGATTCCGTGCTGCTGAGTTCAGCGATTGGTGAAATCGAAGCGCTCAACTGTCAAGTACGTGTGCTGGGGAGTTATCCCAGCTTGTCATTTGGAGAACAAAAAGCGGAGGTGCCAAAATAATGGCAGAACAATGGATTTATTTAGATGGACAATTCGTAACAAAAGATCAAGCAAAGGTTTCCGTATATGACCACGGCTTTTTGTATGGGGACGGGATTTTTGAGGGCATCCGCATTTATAACGGGAATATCTTTAAATGCAAGGAGCATTTGGACCGCCTATACGATTCGGCTAAATCCATTATGTTGGACATTCCGCTGACGTATCAGGAAATGGAAGATGCGCTGGTCGAGACGCTTCGCCGCAACGATCTGCGTAATGGCTATATCCGTCTCGTCGTCTCCCGCGGGGCCGGCAACCTCGGACTTGATCCAAACCGTTGCCCGAAAGCCTCGGTGATCATTATTGTAGAGCAGCTGGCGATCTATTCGGAAGAAGCTTACAAAACGGGGTTGAAGACCGTATCTGTGTCGACGCGCCGCAACATCCCAGACGCTTTGAATCCGAAGATCAAATCGCTGAACTATTTGAACAACATCTTGGTGAAAATTCAGTCGAACCTGTCCGGTGCGGGCGAAGCAATCATGCTGAACGCGCAAGGGTACGTTACGGAAGGGTCGGGCGATAATATTTTTATCGTGAAGAACGGGGTTATTACGACTCCTCCATGCTACTTAGGCGCTTTGGACGGCATTACCCGCCAAGCAATCATCGAAATTTGCCGCAAAAAAGGCTACAACATCCAAGAGCAGCCATTTACGCTGCATGATGTCTATGTCGCCGACGAAGTGTTCCTGACGGGGACAGCTGCCGAAGTTATCGCAGTACGCGAAGTTGACGGCCGCATCATCGGTGAAGGGCATGCGGGCCCAATTACGCTGAAGCTGCTGGAAGAATTCCGCGCGATTGTTGATAAGGACGGATTGAAGGTTTGGGAATAATCTGACAAGGCCGACAAGAATCCTATTTTCCTTGGTCTAAGAGGAAGATAGGATTTTTTCTTTTCTAGGATGTCAAAAACCGGGCTCCTGCATAGGATGTAATAAATGGGCCCCGGGCGATCATCACGTACCGGAGAAGAAACCTAGGAGGTCTTTATCGCGTGAAAATCCATATTGTGAAAAAAGGCGATACTTTGTTTGAGCTCTCAAAAAAGTATAACGTGCCTCTGGAAAAACTGATCGAAGCTAACCCGCAGATCGCCAATCCAAATCAGTTGAACATCGGTGACAAAGTAAAGATTCCAGCTGTGGCCGTACCGATTGGCGGTGAAACGGGCAATGTTTACAAGCACGTCGTCAAGCAGGGGGACACGTTATGGAAGCTGTCCAAAGCTTGGGGATTACCTTTGCAAAGTCTGATTGATGCAAACCCACAGCTTAGCGACCCGAATCAATTGAAGGTTGGGGACATCGTCAACATACCTACGGGCATGGGAAATCCGTCAGGTGGTGCCGACAACCCTTCTGCGCCGAACGTAGGGATGTCTCCTGTGCAAACTGGTAAGAAGAACACGGCTCCCATCGCCGGTTCTGGAAAGAAAGCTCCAACCGGCGTCAAGCCAGAAATGACAGCACCAAAGCCGGAGAAGGTGGAGCCGGTGAAAACCGAGAAGCCGAAGGAAGCCCCGGCGAAAACAGAGCCACCGAAACAACAGCCAATCAACGTAGAACCGCCGAAGCAGCAGCCGATCAACGTGGCACCACCGAAACAACAACCGATCAATGTGGAACCGCCAAAGCAACAACCGGCGCAAGTTCAACCGCCTAAAGTCGTACCGATGGAGATCAAAGTGGAAGTAGAGCAAATCCAATATGAATCCACGAAACTCCAACCGATTCATCACGAGCCGAAAAAGCATGAACCTGTTCAGATTCAGCCCTATCCTTACCAACCGAATATTTCTCCTGCAAATTATGGGCCGCAGAACGTCAGCCCTTATAGCCATGTGCCCATGAAGGGAGAACCCACAGGGGTTAGTCCTTATGGCTATGAGCCGATGAAAGGCGAGCCAATGGGAATTAGCCCTTATGGGCATGAACCGATGAAGGGTGAACCGACAGGAGTCAGCCCTTATGGTTATCAGCCGATGAAGGG
>NZ_KE159652.1:538745-540289 GCF_000403375.2 Paenibacillus barengoltzii G22
AGCCCTTATGGTTATCAGCCGATGAAGGGTGAACCGACAGGAGTCAGCCCTTATGGTTATCAGCCGATGAAGGGCGAGCCGACAGGAGTCAGCCCATATGGTTATGAGCCGATGAAGGGCGAGCCGACAGGAGTCAGTCCTTACACCTATGGCCCGAACCCATCCCCGAACTTATCCTATCCAGGTCATGTTATGCCACAGTACACACTTCCGGCCATGGGTTACGCTCCATCCCCTTGTGGCTGCTCGGGAACAATGTCTCCTTACCCGTATACGACCCAGGAAGCCTATCCGCCTTTTTATCAGTATCCCATTGCCGCTGAACCCGTATCTGGGTATTATGGCAATCCGGCACCAACAGCATTGTCACCAGCAGAAGGGGAGTATCCGGGGATATCAAATGCTAATGCGCCAGTCTCACAAATGCCGAACATGGGAGCGGTAAGCCCGTACGCAAATCCGAATCCGAATATGCAGCCTCAGGCAGTATCACCGCAATCCGTATCTCCTGAAGTAAATAACAATCCATTCTATCCACAAACGATGGATTGGGGACATCATCCCGGAATGATGCCTTGTTATGGTCCGCCTGTGCCAGGCTATCCAACATCGGTTATGCCGTCATCCTATTATCCGATGGCCTATCCAGGAGCGAATAACATGGCTCCGCTAGCTAACGAACCTTTGAAGGGTGAAGTAGGCGGGATCGAAAACATGAAGGGGCACTTTAATCGGGAGGTCCAATCTTCTACTTCCGACGACGAGACGGAGGAGAGTGAGTCCCAGAAAACAGAGGCAAAATCAAAAACGTCTAACTCATCTAAAAAAAACGTGAAAATTTCGGGCAACCCTGACGCGCAGCCAAGTCCGAAGAAACAAAGTAAATCGAGTAACGGAGTGGCAGGCAAAAAAAATCGTCAACGTACTGGCAGCTCGAATGGACGCCGGAATCCGTGGATTAACGCTTAACAAGTAAACAAAGCAGGGGAGGTAACTCTCCTGTTTTGTTTTTTTTCTCGTGTAATGACTTGAGCATGGATGTGGAATATGATATATTAAATGTCCCATGAAAACTACGAATTATATTGAGTTGAGAGTGGGGTATCGAGAGAAAACGAGTTGTCTGATCCCTTAAATAAAAAAAGTTCAAAAAAAGGCTTGCGATTCTGATCTCGATATGTTATATTATTTAAGTCGCCGCTGAAACACGGCGATAACGAAAGAACGAAGTTGATCTTTGAAAACTGAACAACGAGTGAGTAATTAAACTGAGATTTTAAGGATGAATTTCAAACCGGTGTACTCAGGTCTTGAAATTCGATCCGATCTCGTCAGTTTTTTCTAAATGAGCAAGTCAAACACTACTTTATTGGAGAGTTTGATCCTGGCTCAGGACGAACGCTGGCGGCGTGCCTAATACATGCAAGTCGAGCGGAGTTTATCGGGAGCTTGCTCCTGATAAACTTAGCGGCGGACGGGTGAGTAACACGTAGGCAACCTGCCCGTAAGACTGGGATAACTACCGGAAACGGTAGCTAATACCG
>NZ_KE159652.1:543434-650571 GCF_000403375.2 Paenibacillus barengoltzii G22
ACAAGTGAGAATGCCGGTATGAGTAACGAAAAGATCAGTGAGAATCTGATCCGCCGAAAGCCTAAGGGTTCCTGAGGAAGGTTCGTCCGCTCAGGGTAAGTCGGGACCTAAGGCGAGGCCGAAAGGCGTAGTCGAAGGACAACAGGTAGAAATTCCTGTACCACCGTAATCCGTTATGAGCGATGGGGTGACGCAGTAGGGTAGTGACGCGAGCTGATGGATGCTCGTCCAAGCAGTGAGGCTGGTGTGTAGGCAAATCCGCACACCGTAAGGCTAGGCTGTGATGGGGAGGGAAAATTTACAGTACCGAAGGTCATGATCTCACACTGCCAAGAAAAGCCTCTAGCCAGGAGAAGGTGCCCGTACCGCAAACCGACACAGGTAGGCGAGAAGAGAATTCTAAGGCGCGCGGAAGAACTCTCGTTAAGGAACTCGGCAAAATGACCCCGTAACTTCGGGAGAAGGGGTGCCTCGGTAGGGTGAATAGCCCGAGGGGGCCGCAGTGAAAAGGCCCAAGCGACTGTTTAGCAAAAACACAGGTCTGTGCGAAGCCGCAAGGCGAAGTATACGGGCTGACGCCTGCCCGGTGCTGGAAGGTTAAGGGGAGCGGTTAGGGGGAAACCCCGAAGCTGTGAACCGAAGCCCCAGTAAACGGCGGCCGTAACTATAACGGTCCTAAGGTAGCGAAATTCCTTGTCAGGTAAATTCTGACCCGCACGAATGGCGTAACGACTTGGGCGCTGTCTCAACGAGAGATCCGGTGAAATTTTAATACCTGTGAAGATGCAGGTTACCCGCGACAAGACGGAAAGACCCCATGGAGCTTTACTGCAGCTTGATATTGGACTTTGATACGATTTGTACAGGATAGGTGGGAGCCTAGGAAGCCGGAGCGCCAGCTTCGGTGGAGGCGCCGTTGGGATACCACCCTGATCGTATCGGAGTTCTAACCTGGTACCGTGAACCGGTACGGGGACAGTGTCAGGTGGGCAGTTTGACTGGGGCGGTCGCCTCCTAAAGAGTAACGGAGGCGCCCCAAGGTTCCCTCAGAATGGTTGGAAATCATTCGAAGAGTGCAAAGGCAAAAGGGAGCTTGACTGCGAGACTGACAAGTCGAGCAGGGACGAAAGTCGGGCTTAGTGATCCGGTGGTACCGCATGGAAGGGCCATCGCTCAACGGATAAAAGCTACCCTGGGGATAACAGGCTTATCTCCCCCAAGAGTCCACATCGACGGGGAGGTTTGGCACCTCGATGTCGGCTCATCGCATCCTGGGGCTGAAGTAGGTCCCAAGGGTTGGGCTGTTCGCCCATTAAAGCGGTACGCGAGCTGGGTTCAGAACGTCGTGAGACAGTTCGGTCCCTATCTGTCGTGGGCGTAGGAAATTTGAGAGGAGCTGTCCTTAGTACGAGAGGACCGGGATGGACGCACCGCTGGTGCACCAGTTGTTCCGCCAGGAGCACAGCTGGGTAGCTAAGTGCGGACGGGATAAGCGCTGAAAGCATCTAAGCGTGAAGCCCCCCTCAAGATGAGATTTCCCAGTATGTAAGACCCCTTGAAGACGACAAGGTTGATAGGCCTGAGGTGGAAGTGCAGCAATGCATGGAGCTGACAGGTACTAATCGGTCGAGGGCTTATCCAAAAAACTCTAAAATGCAGTTGAGTTTCGTATCCAGTTTTCAGGTGATCAAGCGCCTGAGTGAGAAAGGTTTGATCTTTTCTCGCAGCGTTTTTTAGCTGCATGCCTGTTCTAAGGTATGATCTTTTGCTGAAGCGGAAAGCGTGGAAGTAAAAGCAGCGCAAAAATCATGTTTGGTGGCAATGGCGGAGGGGTTCCACTCGTTCCCATCCCGAACACGACCGTTAAGCCCTCCAGCGCCGATGGTACTTGGACCGAAGGGTCCTGGGAGAGTAGGACGCTGCCAAGCAATGTTCCCCGATAGCTCAGTCGGTAGAGCACTCGACTGTTAATCGAGTTGTCACAGGTTCGAGTCCTGTTCGGGGAGTCTATCCTGGAAGAAAGGTCATATGCTTTGCATATTTCCTTCTCTTCCAGGGAATCCAACTCTTTGGAGAGGTGTCCGAGTTGGCCGAAGGAGCACGATTGGAAATCGTGTAGGCGTCACAAGCGTCTCGAGGGTTCGAATCCCTCTCTCTCCGCCAGCAAGGACTTGAATATGGCCCGTTGGTCAAGGGGTTAAGACACCTCCCTTTCACGGAGGTAACAGGGGTTCGAATCCCCTACGGGTCACCATCTCTTTTTCTTAGTCAACCCAGATTTGGAGGCTTAGCTCAGCTGGGAGAGCATCTGCCTTACAAGCAGAGGGTCGGGGGTTCGATCCCCTCAGCCTCCACCATAACTTCTTTATTACTGACGCGGGGTGGAGCAGCCCGGTAGCTCGTCGGGCTCATAACCCGAAGGCCGCAGGTTCAAATCCTGCCCCCGCAATTATCCTCTTCCAGAGGATGGCATTATTCTCGTGTGGAGCCGTGGTGTAGAGGCCTAACATGCCTGCCTGTCACGCAGGAGATCGCGGGTTCGAATCCCGTCGGCTCCGCCATTTAACTTCTTTGTTTTGTACGAGCCATTAGCTCAGTTGGTAGAGCACCTGACTTTTAATCAGGGTGTCGAAGGTTCGAGTCCTTCATGGCTCACCAGTTTCATATTTGATTATGCGGACGTGGCTCAGCGGTAGAGCATCGCCTTGCCAAGGCGAGGGTCGCGGGTTCGATTCCCGTCGTCCGCTCCATAATCATACGCGCCCTTAGCTCAGCTGGATAGAGCGTTTGACTACGAATCAAAAGGTCAGGAGTTCGAATCTCTTAGGGCGCGTTCCCTTTGCCGGTGTGGCGGAATTGGCAGACGCGCGCGACTCAAAATCGTGAGGGAAACCGTGGGGGTTCGAGTCCCTTCACCGGCATCAAACAAGCAGATTTGTTAAATCACGGATCGTGATTTATTAAATCTGCTTTTTTTTGTTACAACGTGAGATGATCTTAAGTTTAATAATTACAATACCAAATGACACCGAAGAGCTCAGGAGGAAACGATACAAAAGTTACATGGTTAAGCCGTTTACTTTTGAATATACAAATGGAATACAAATGAAAAGAAATTTGGTTTCTTCAGTAATCGGCGGAGATAGCCAGGAACCAGAAGTTGTAGCAGGAAATTATAAATGAGACTATCTTTAGTTTTAAGAAGGAGGGCATGAAAAAGAAGGAATCCAGCGAGTAATAAGAAGGAGTTAGGATTTAAAAGGATATATTTCCTATTGATGTAATAATGCTTGACAAAAAATATTGAAATCAAGTTAAATACACTATATAATATGTATAAAATTACAATATTTACCTTATTGTTAATGGTAATCCCTCCATCATGAGTACCACATTTACTTCTTTTACAATAGTGCAGCCAACCCAGTTACCCCCTCTCTTCTTCGACATTTAATTTGAAGTTTCTGTCTTGCGCCGATGTTGTAAGATGTTAGCTTTAATGTGCCGGCCGGATCAATAATAGGGATGTTTAATGGTGATAACGGGGCAGGCAAATCAACGACATTCAAAGTAATCAAAGTCAAGGAAAGATTGGAGTCGTTTTTGATCCAATGAATCTGCCAGCTCACCTTACAATAAGGCACAGATAAATAACGTTTTTAATTACCTATGAGGAGGATCGCTTGCTCCCCGTAAGCAACGTCATACAGGCGTACGCATTTTTCAAAGGATACGAGATGAACATCCATTTCCAGGCGGACAACGCAGAATTTCCGCTTCAAACAAGCATTGTTTAGAATGAGCGTAGGAAAGGTGCAAGTCGAAGTGTTTATATATTGAATGGTTTGATTAATGAAGCAGATATTGATGTTCAATAATGACTGATTGTATCAAGAATACCAGAAGGGTTGTATCTGATATCTGGTATCTTGCTGCAATAAATAAGAGTCGATTTCCATACTGCTTTTGGAGGAGCGATGGAAATCAACTCTGTACGCTCTTTGCTATGTTCAAAGCAAACAGCCTAGATTATAAGATAAAAAATGTTTTGTACATAGTTGATAGAGTAGGCTTTTAGAGAGGAGGAGGGATTTAGTCTAAATAGATAGATTGAGAATTTCTTGTAGGGTTAGATGTGCTGTTTTTAATTGGAATGAAAAACTTTTAAAGAGGTGAAAAACAGTGATCTCAAAAAAGATGAAAGCATTAACTGTATTTAGTCTTTTGGCATCTTTATTATTACTTAGTCTTAATTCAGGTGTTTATGCAGCGGAAACGAATCTTTCAAAAAGAACATTAGATGAAATTTCTGCTGTTTATGACTCCCTACCAAAGAATTTGAAACAAAAAAAGGCCAATCTTATTGATGAGAACATTATGATTTATGATGAAAGCGGCCGAATTAAAAATGAAATCCATTCTGACGGACGAATTTACGATATTCAATGGGACAATGATAGAATTATTCAAGTTACTGACACAGCAGGGTATAAAACAGTTTACGACTATTCTAAGAATGGACAAGTTGTCGAGAATATTTTTTATAACAATCAACTGCAGACATCTTACTTTCGGGAGAAAGAGCTGTATCAAATAAATCTTGGAAAATTCAGCAATGCAGAAGCAACTTTGAAAGATGAAATAGCTAAACAATATTCCCAAGGGCTAGTTGACAGTTCCACTGTTAATAGGCTTGAGAATAGTTCTGTTACTCCTTTTGCAGTTGTCGATTATTATGTTGCCGGCAAAAGGATGAATTCACTATTATCCTCAAGTGATTTTCTTTATAACAATGACGACGCAATGACTGAAAGTGAAATTCAGAGTTTTCTTACAAGTAAAAATTCTGTTTTGAGGAATAGCATTAAGATTTATGCTATCAATTCTAGTGGTAATGCTTATGATACTGGTAGAACAGTAAAACCTTCAAAGGTTATTAGTGATGCAGCAAAGAATGCGGGTATTAATCCTCGAGTGATACTGGTTACCCTACAGAAAGAAAGCAGTCTAGTTACCAGTACAGATACTAACGTTAATAGAAGAGCATTTCATTACGCTATGGGCTATGGAGCGACGGATAGTGGAGATATTACCACGTACACCGGTTTTGATAAGCAGGTCGAACTTGCCAGTGCGTGGATGTATGATAAGTGGCTGCATGATTCCAAGCTAGATGTGTTTTTGACTGTTAATGGCGGTGTATCAAAAACATCTGGTGGTGTGACTTATGCTGGGAAAATACAGGTGGACACTTTTCCAGCATGGGTATTGTATACGTATACTCCACATGTAATTGACTATTCTTTATTACCGACAATAGGTGGCGGAAACTATTTATTCCTGAAAGTCTTCGAAGGCTGGTGGAATAGTTGGTATGATTGAATATGAATAAAGAAAAAACACATGCGAGAGGATTTTTTATAATAAATGAAAAAAATTTTAATTGTTATTGTAAGTTGTCTGATTTTAATAGGCGTACTTTATTATATCAACTCTGATCAAAAGCGAGGACAAGAAGATCTTCAAGCATTATTCAACAGGTGGGATAGAGGAGAAGTAGAGGATTCAGAGAAAACAAAGATCATGAACACACTAGCCGATAGATTAAGGGAAAATCCACAGTTTTCTATTAAAGAGATAGAAGAAATATCAAAATTTTTTTCATTTTTTGAAGCTGATTCCTTAAAAGTAATTCAGTACATTGAAAATCCGGAGTTTTACGGCTCCAGTGGTAGGGAAAGTTTTCACATTGTGGTCTATAACGATCTGGTCGAGATCATCGACAGTCGAGGGAGTATGCGGATTGAAGATATAAAAAGGCGGGACGAACACCTTTATTATGTTTATGCCACTGATTATAGAATTACGAATATAACAGGTATCCACGTATTTAAGATTGAGATCGAGGATGGACAAACCCTAGACTGGAGTTCTTTGATTAATAAAGAAAGGTTGACTGACAATTTTCAATATGATGAAGCAAGTGAAGTATTATATTGAGTGTTTTGCATAATTCCGTTTCAGAGAAGAAGCGATAGCATATTCACTGTCGTTAAGGGGTAATTTTCGAAAATGGTATTATATGGATGAAGAAAAGGGCAGACTTGCAGAATTTTAGAACAGCTCGTTTTTTAAGCGGCAGCCCGTTTTGAATGATGAGAAACGGCGAGCGCAGATGCAAGCAGAACAATGGCATTCAAATACTGGTGAGTTGTGACTTTCTGAATGCCCCGGACATGTGCGGCGTCTGCCGTCAAATAGGTTTTCAATCGGGAGTTGCAGCGTTCTACGCTGGTTCGTTCATTGTAAAGTTCCTTCCAACGCTTTGTATCCCGATGAGGGATGCTGTATCGCCGGAGATCATCCTTCGCATTTACTTTGACGACCATTCCATAGTTTGAAGACGAGCAGGCAGCCATGCCAAGCGGACAGTCGACTTTACCCGTGGCATGCGGGCAGCGAAATTTATGCATATCGCCGTCAACTCCCCAGTATGTCATCGCATAACCCATGGAACAGCACGGTGTTCCGTTCGAGGTCATGCCAGCAGGCGGTTCCTTCTCCCCCCGAAGATTAAGGGGAATGATGGCTTGTGCCTTGACGTTGCGGGCGGCCTCATAAACTTTCATTTGGTCGTAGCCCGCATCGAGTATGAAAAATCGTGTGCTCGTCCTGGACGCTGTTTTCTCGATCAGGCCCGGCGCCATTTCTCCATCATTGACATGCGCCGGCGTTACTTCCAAGGCGATCGGCAATTCACTTTTCGTATCGACCGCCAGATGAATTTTGTAACCAAACCATGTGATTTTATTGCCGAAGGAATCAATTTTTGCGCCCCAGTTCGCATTACCCGTTTGCTCGCTTTTGCGTTTGGGCTGCTTTTTCTCGTAAGCGCGGAGAGCGGCGCTGTCTATGGCGACGTTACTGCCTTCTATGATACCTTCCTGCTGACAGCGTGTGACCAAATCCTCAAAAAGCCGTTTTGCCAAGTCCTTTCTCGTCAGTTCTGAGAAAACTCGGCTTAATGTGGATATGGAAGGAGCTTCTCGATCCAGCGGAAGACCACACTGATAACGAAACCGGAGATCCGTATCCAAACGCTTATGCAACCCTGAAAAGGTACTTATTCCTTCAAGCGGCGCAGCCAAGAGTGCTCGTAGAATACCTTGTCTGCAGTATCCCTCAGCGCCTCGGGGTGAACGGCTTCTCAGTTCCTTGGCATACGGTCTCAGATCGAGAGAACTGAAGAAGATCGGCAATCTCTCCTTGGGTTGAATTTTTAAAAGTTCTTCGAAGGAAAACAGACATTCTTGGAGAATATACAAAGTGACTTCCTCCATCCTTGAGGTTTTTGGGTTTGGTCACTTGAAAACTTCTCCAAGTTGGGGTGAAGTCCCTTTTTTATGTCCGAAAATCCTTACGGCTCAAGGCCTCAGATTACTGCAAAACGCTCATATTATCACGATGGACACATCTATTATAAAGAAATAAGGGACAATGGGAATGAAGTTTTGATTACAGCAGCTGATACCGACTACTTATTACAATTGGGTGATGATGGTCTTTATTATATACCACCCGAATAACGCTTATAAGGTATCGGTTCCATCCGACTCGCAAGAAGTGACTGTACGTCTGAAGGGGAATAGATAATAACGAATAAAATCGAATATTAATGCTTGACTTGTATGTCGAAGTCGCTATAATAGAAAGAGTGGCCCGATTTTTTAGAAATCGGTAAATCACTTGATAACGGGACGTAGCTCAGCTTGGTAGAGCACCTGGTTTGGGACCAGGGGGTCGCATGTTCGAATCGTGTCGTCCCGATCTATGGAGCAGTCATCTTAACGGATGGCTGCTTTTTTGATGCTTACGAAAGGCAGCCGTTGTTTTTGAGAACTGAATAAAGGCTTCCACTATCGGTCAAAATAGAGACAAAAGTCCGATAGAAGGGGATAACCGTGAATATCTTCCAAATCAAAAAACATCTGAAAAAGCGATGGAGAAGATGGAGACGCGCCATATGGACCGCCAGCGCCTTGGCTCTGATTGCGGTTATGGCCTGGATGGGGCTTCCATTATCCGATCAAATGGAGAAGTTGATGGCTCGTGAACCGATGGCGATCGAAACCCTTGGCATGTGGCAAGAAGCTGCTCCGGATGCCGATAACGAATGGTTATCGGAGCTGGAAGAGGGGAAATCGAGAATCGTCCATCTGACGAAAATATATACCTGTGGAGAAGAAAGCAGTGTTCTCGGCATTATGACCCCAAATGAAATCGCTGAGTTGATGAAGGATCACCCGACATGGAAAGGCAGACTTGGCGCCGGGGGCGACGTATGGATCGAAGAGAGGATCGACGGTCTTTCCGAAGACTGCAAAACGCAAGGATACATCGGCTTGGACAAGGATGGCAACTTGACGTTATTTGACGGTCCACCGAAGAAGGAGAAGGCGGTTCGTACTTTTTTTCAGATTGACGTGGAAATGATGGAGAGCGCCTTGCCGGCAGAAGTCATCCAGCAGCTGCGGCAAGGAATTCGTATTCAGGATGTGGAGGAATACAATAGTGTATTGTCCACCTTCAGCGATTTTGCAATTGAGCCGTCGGAGAGAGTGATGCAGCAGGAGGAACAGCCATAAAGCAGCTCGTTGCACGCTTTCGTTCACCGAAAGATGGATTGGATCAACCAGAAGAGGGAGTTCTCATAAGTTATCGTAGATAACGGAGGGACATCCCTCTTTTTATTTTGCCTGCATGAATTACACTTTTTTCACCTGCAAATAAGTTTTTCCTCAATCTTGACCGATCTTTTGCTATAATAAAGTGAATACATATGTTCGCTTTATGTAGGACAGGGCTCCATCCGAGGATCATGGGGGAGTTATAGCAACGATAGGGAGAGATGAGCCTTGCGGATACTTGGAATTGACCCTGGCATTGCGATTGTCGGGTTCGGATTTATTGATAAACAAGGCAATAAGGTTACGCCGGTGCAGTATGGCTGCATTCAAACTGAAGCCCATACGCCGGAGGAAGAACGGCTTATGCATGTTTATGAGGCGATGGTTCAGTTGATTGACAAATATAAGCCGGATGCGGTGGCGTTCGAGAAGCTGTTTTTCAATCGGAACGTGACGACGGCGATGTCGGTCAGTCAAGCGAGGGGCGTGTTGGTGCTTGCTGCGGCGCAGAAGGGGCTTCCGATTGCGGAATACACCCCGATGCAGGTGAAGCAGGCAGTCGTCGGTTACGGGAAAGCGGAGAAACGCCAGGTGCAGGAGATGACGCGCATGTTCCTGAAGCTCCAGGCGATTCCGAAGCCCGACGACGTGGCGGATGCATTATCCGTGGCAATCTGCCATGCACATTCGTATACTTTAAAATCTAAAATAAACGAGGTATTGCGTTCATGATTGATTTTTTACGGGGCCAGATTGCCCATTTGGAAACAGAGTACGTCGTCTTGGATGTACAAGGGGTAGGGTACCGGGTATTTTGTCCGAATCCTTATGCTTTTGCAGCCAAAGGACAAGAGACGGTGACGATCTACACCCATCACCATGTGCGTGAAGATGCGATTCTGTTGTTTGGATTCCCCACTCGTGAGGAGCAGAAGCTGTTCCGCAAGCTGATTGAGGTATCCGGGATCGGCCCGCGTGTCGCGCTGGGGATTTTGAGCGGTGGAAATCCGGATCATGTTGTGGCGGCAATTCACCAGGAGAACATCTCCTTCTTGACCAAGCTGCCGGGGATTGGGAAGAAGACGGCGCAGCGGATGATTTTGGATCTGAAGGACAAGTTGGAGGGCGTTGGCGGCACGTTGTTTGATCCAGTGCCTGCGGATGCCGGCGAGATCTTGGGAGATGGCGGTAATCCGGGATGGCCGGAGGCCCGCGAAGGCCTAAAAGCGCTGGGGTATACCGAAGCAGAGTTGGACAAGGTATGGCATCGCCTGAAGGACGATGTCGGGCCGGACGAGGCGGTGGATTCCGTCATGAAGAAGGCGCTCAAGCTGCTGTACGCCGGCTGAGGATGAGGACAGGAAGGGGAGCGTAGCGCATGATGGAGGACCGGATCATCTCCGCGAATTTAATGATGGAAGATCAGGCGGTGGAGTTAAGCCTGCGGCCGCGTTATTTGGCGGAGTATATCGGACAGAACCAGATCAAGGAAAACTTAAAAATATACATTGAAGCAGCGAAAATGCGCAAGGAAGCGCTGGATCACGTGCTGCTCTATGGACCGCCGGGGCTCGGCAAAACAACGCTGGCGAATATCATTGCCAACGAGCTAGGTGTGAACCTGCGTACGACCTCTGGGCCTGCGATTGAACGGCCGGGGGATTTGGCTGCGCTGCTGACCAATCTGCAGGAAGGCGACGTCTTGTTTATCGACGAGATTCACCGGCTGCATCGGACGGTGGAGGAAGTGCTGTATCCAGCGATGGAGGATTTTGCGCTGGATATTATGATCGGCAAGGGGCCAAGTGCGCGGTCGGTTCGACTGGACTTGCCGCCCTTTACGCTTGTAGGCGCAACGACGCGGGCAGGGCTCTTGTCGGCGCCGTTGCGCGACCGCTTTGGCGTCGTCAGCCGGCTCGAGTTCTATAACATCGATGAGCTTAGCTATATCGTATCGCGAGGCGCGGATATTTTCGGCATCGAAATGATTGGGGATGCGGCGACGGAAATCGCCCTTCGTTCGCGGGGAACGCCGCGGATTGCAAATCGCTTGTTGAAGCGCGTGCGCGACTATGCGCAGGTGCGGGGCGATGGCATGATTACCACAGAAATTGCCAAAGAAGCGCTGAAAATGCTGCAGGTTGATCCTATGGGGCTGGATTTGATCGACCATAAAATGCTGCGGGCAATGATTACGAGCTTCCGCGGCGGGCCTGTCGGCCTGGACACGATCGCTGCGACCATCGGCGAGGAGAGTCAGACGATCGAGGATGTATATGAGCCTTACCTGCTGCAGATTGGATTTCTGCAGCGGACGCCGCGCGGACGGGTGGTTACGCCGGCAGCGTATCAGCATTTAGGTCTGCCGATGCCGGAGACACCTTAAGACCTCAGTGAATTTGGCTCGAAGGCACCATGAAGGGAGAGAAGCAAGGTTGAAACGTACAACACGAACGAAGCGGTCATTTTCGTTAGCCCGATGGGGAAAAGGCATGATTGCGGGCTTGCTGTTAGCTGGGGCTTATCAGTTGCCGGCAGCAGCTGATGATTCAGATACATCCCTTGTCCGCGTAGCTATGTACCTGGACTTGGGCAGCACCTATAAATCGACTACTCCGGCCGTTACTTTAAAAACGGCAGCTGCGGCAGAGGTCATCCTGGCAGGCAGTACAGGGCCGGAGTCTTGGCTCCAGTTGGGAGCGGGGGCTACAACGAGATTTAGCGTCAGCGGTTATAAGGTCAAAGCGTTGGAATCTGCGGATTGGGCAACGGTTGCTGCTGCGGTTAAGAAGCTGCAGGCTACATCTGATCGGCCGGTGGCTTATGCGGTAAATCAAGCGGGAAGCACAATCTACCGCGTGTATACAGGCCCTTACGTCAGTGCGGCAGAAGCGCAAAAAGCAGCAGATCGGGTCAGCCAAACGTTGTCTGCATCCTTAAAAGGCGCTAAAGCCGAAGCACGCGGCCCGCTGTACGTCTCCGCTGGTTCGTTTGCCAGCCAGGCGGAAGCCGAGAGCCTTCGCCAAACGATTTCCGTTCAGCATGCGGAGGCCGTTGTGGCGATGACCAGCCCGGGACAGTATGCGGTATGGGTTGGCGGCGTGGCAAGTGCCTCTGAGCAGTCCGCACTCCAAACCGAGATGTCCGGACTGTATCCGGGGCTTTCTTTAGCGCCGGTGAATGAGCATGTCCCTGCATTACTCCTGCACCGGGACGTAACGTTGAATTTGGAGGCGCCTGCCAGCGTGGATCATTATGAGTTAAGCGGAGAAGGCGCCATATTGACAGTTCGGGATAACGGCAATTCGCCGATCCAGGTGGTGGAGCGTTCGGGACGCAGCTACCGCGGGGATTTTGAGATTAGTAAAGTGAACGGTCAACTGGCGCTTGTCAACGAGGTGCCGTTAGAGCAATATCTGTATTCCGTTGTCGCCGGGGAAGTACCATCGTCTTGGCCGCAGGAAGCGTTGAAGGCTCAAGCGGTTGCGGCGCGCAGCTATGCGCTGTATAATGCAGGGCTTAATAAGTTTAAAGTAGCTGGACTGGTGGATACGACACTAAGCCAGGTCTACAACGGGACAGAGAAAGAGGTCGCCAGCATCGTTCAAGCAGTAAATGCTACGGCGGGAGAAGTGCTGGTATCGTCAAACGGACAAATTGTCGAAGGCATCTTTGCATCCAACAGCGGCGGGGTGACCGCGGATTCGGTTGAGGTTTGGGGGAATGTGAACCCGATCTACGCCAGCGTACCCAGCGATGGAGATGAATCGGCACAAGCTTCATTAAAATCGTGGTACCATGTGCTCCTGTCGAGCGGGGTCACAGGATATGTCCGTGAAGATAATACCGTCGTCAACGGGTCGAATCCTGCAGGGTTGCAGAAGCTGACGGTGACGACCAGCAATGTACTGGTCCGGAAGCTGCCGCTCATTCAATCGGATGTAGAGCCCTTGGCGAAGCTGAATCCAGGCGACCAGGCTATCGTGTTGGACAAGGTGCCTGAATCCAGCTCCTATGCATGGATTCGCGGACCATATACCTCCGATGAACTGGTGAAGTCTCTAAAGGGGAAAACGACCTCCGACGTCCCTTCCTCGATATCCAATCTGGAGGTCAGCCAGCGGGGCCCATCCGGACGCGTGACCCAAGTTACAGCCAACGGACAGCCATTGAACGTCAAATATGCGGACACGTATCGCTCTGCTCTGAATGGCTTGCCCAGCACCTTGTTTGATATCGTGCAAACGGGACGTTATACTGTACAAGGTGCGGGAGGAACGACAGGTACCGGCACCGCGACGTCCACAACGACGATTCAGTCGGCATCGGGCAAGACGCCAGCCAGCGGCAAGCTGGTGGTGATGAGCGGCGATCGAACCGCCCGTGTGGTGGACACGTCGAATCAATTCGTCTTCGTGGGACGCGGCACTGGCCATGGCTTGGGACTTTCCCAATGGGGAGCCAAAGGATTGGCCGACGCTGGGTATGATTACCGGCAAATCTTGCAACACTACTATCAAAATGTGTCTATCGTTAAGGAATGAGAATATACCGATGAATGTAGATCTATACGACTTCGAGCTTCCAGAGGAGCTCATCGCTCAGACCCCACTAGCTGATCGCACCGCTTCGCGCTTGCTGACGCTAAATAAACAGACCGGTGAAATCCGGCATCACAAGTTTTCCGAAATATTGGATTACTTGCAGCCAGGCGATACGCTGGTGCTGAATGATACGCGGGTGATCCCTGCCCGGTTGTTTGGAACAAAAGAAGGGACTGGTGCCAAAGCCGAAGTGCTGCTGCTCAAAAACTTGGGCGAAGATCGCTGGGAAGCCTTGGTCAAACCCGGCAAGAAATTAAAGACCGGGGCGGTGATCGTGTTCGGGGACGAACTGAGAGCCACCGTTGAGTCCGAGGGAGACATGGGGGAACGCGTGCTTCGGTTCGCCTATGAAGGGATTTTTAACGAAATTTTGGATCGCTTGGGGCAAATGCCGTTACCTCCTTACATTAAGGAGAAGCTGGATGATCGCGAACGTTATCAGACAGTGTATTCCAAGCATGAGGGTTCGGCCGCCGCACCAACGGCGGGCTTGCATTTCACCGAAGAACTGCTGGAGCAGGTGCGGGCAAAAGGGGTGACGATCGCCTTCGTCACTTTGCACGTCGGGCTGGGCACGTTCCGGCCGATGTCGGTGGACCGGGTTGAGGATCATGTCATGCACGAAGAATATTATGTGCTGCCGCAGGAAACGGCTGACATCTTAAATGAAACGAAAGCGAGAGGCGGCAGGGTCATTGCCGTCGGGACCACCTCGGCCCGAACGCTGGAGACGGTAGCGAAGCAATGTGAGGGCGGACCGATCGTCAAGAGCAGCGGCTGGACAGGGATCTTTATTTATCCCGGATACCAGTTTGGACTGGTTGATGCGTTGCTTACGAACTTCCATCTTCCGAAATCGACGCTGGTGATGCTGGTCAGTGCGCTGGCAGGACGCGAGCGGATCCTTAAGGCTTATCAGGAAGCGATCGACTTGAAGTACCGTTTCTTCAGCTTTGGCGACGCCATGTTTATTTACTAAACGTATTTTTATTTGAGTAGAGGACGGTTGATCAGATTGGCAGCAGCAATTACGTATGAACATATCAAAACCTGCAAGCAGTCCGGAGCCCGGTTAGGGCGTGTGCATACCCCGCACGGCTCGTTCGAAACCCCGATCTTTATGCCGGTGGGTACGCAGGCAACGGTAAAAACGATGAGTCCAGAAGAACTGAAGGAGATGGATGCGAAGATCATCTTAAGCAACACGTACCATCTCTTCCTGCGTCCGGGACATGAGATTATTCGTGAGGCAGGCGGACTGCATAAATTTATGAATTGGGACCGTGCGATTTTGACAGACAGCGGCGGGTTTCAAGTGTTCTCGCTGAGTGAAATGCGCAAAATCACGGAGGAAGGCGTGCATTTCCGCTCCCACCTGAATGGTGACAAACTATTCCTGTCTCCGGAAGTTGCTATGGAAATTCAAAACGCACTCGGCTCGGACATTATGATGGCGTTTGATGAATGCCCGCCGTATCCGGCGGATTATGAATATGTGAAAAATTCGCTGGAGCGTACGACCCGCTGGGCAGAACGCTGCTTGAAGAGCCATGCTCGTCCACAGGATCAAGGGCTGTTTGCCATCGTTCAAGGCGGCATGTACGAGGACCTGCGCAAGCAAAGCGCTCGTGATTTGACTTCCCTAGATTTTCCGGGGTATGCTATTGGTGGACTGAGTGTAGGCGAGCCTAAGCCGCTCATGTACGAGGTGCTGGAATATACCGTTCCGCTGCTGCCGGCAGACAAGCCCCGTTATTTGATGGGCGTCGGGTCTCCGGATGCCTTAATTGAAGGAGCGATTCGCGGCATCGACATGTTCGATTGCGTGTTGCCGACACGCATTGCGCGTAACGGAACGACGATGACCAGCCAAGGCCGTTTAGTCGTACGCAATGCTCAGTATGCCAACGATTTCGGACCGCTGGATCCCGAGTGTGACTGCTATACCTGCCGAAATTATTCCAGGGCGTATCTCCGCCACCTGATCAAAGCCGACGAGACGTTTGGGTTGCGATTAACTACATACCATAATCTGCATTTCCTTATCAATTTGATGGGTAAAGTGCGTCAGGCGATTATGGAAGATCGGTTGTTGAGTTTCCGGGATGAATTTTTTGAGCAGTACGGTCTGTTTGGCAATGACAAAGGATTTTAAGCAAAGTTTCAGTTTGATATTGGAAAGGGGGAAATCACATGTTCTTTCAGTATGCCGCGCAACAAACATCTGGAGGTAATCCGCTAATCTCCATGATCATTCCGTTTGTTATTATGATCGCCGTTTTCTACTTTTTATTGATTCGTCCGCAGAAGAAGAAGCAACAGCAACGGAACTCGATGCTGAGCGCTTTGAAGAAAGGCGATAAGATCGTTACGATTGGCGGATTGCATGGAACGATTATGGAGCTGACTGACGATACGGTCGTGCTTCGCGTGAATGACGTCACCAAGCTGACGTTTGATCGCAGCGCGATCAGCCACACCATTAAAGAGTCGGAAGGTTAATCTCATAACAGACAAACACAATAAGAAAGAAGAGCCTGTTTTTTGCAGGCTCTTTTTTTATGGTCGCTAACCGCGGTCAGTGTTACTTGGAATGTACGTCGATAGACGTTTTAGTGATGGACTGATGCGGCTTAAGGTTGCCAAATCGCGTGGAATTCGCTAAACGGTTGCCCCAAACAAGTCCGAGGGTGGAAGCCAAAACAGCCAATACCAGCCCCCCAAGCATATCTGTGAACCAATGAATCCCCATATAAAAGATAGAAAACACGATAATCGAGGAACAAATGGAAGCAAACCAGCCCCAGCGCCGGTTTCCTGAACGAATCGCCAATATTGCCATCGAGACGGAGACCGAGGTGTGCAGGCTAGGAAAGCAGTTATCCAGACCGGACAAGGGGCGATACACCTGTTCGAAGTTGGGGAAAACCTCCAGCATATAAAAATCAGCTCCCGACGGAGGATAAGACCATACTTCATTCACCGGGAACAGTAAATAAAACGGGATCGCTGCCAAATAATTGAGGATCACGGTGCAACAAGTGGCATACAGAAACGGCAGACGATCATCGGACGCATAGATCCCGAGCGATGCAAGAATTAATGCCTGCAGGATGACCAAATAAAAGAAAGCCAAGATTGCAGTTACAGCCGTTGAATGAAACAGACTTTGAAACGTTGAAACGAAATGTCCCTCCATACGGAATACCCACGGCGTGAAATCGTGATGAAAGGGAAGATGATCTTCTAGGATCAGTTCAAACTTATTGATCAGCAATACGCCTACCGTGAGCAGCAGGAGCCAAAGCAAATGTTTGGATTTAATCAATTGTTGGAGAAGAGAAGTAACGGCATGCCATGGCGAGCGAAGCGTGTTTACCCAGACGATGATGATGACGGAAATCCCGGTTAGCCATGAAATGCCGGACATGGAATGATACATCGTGCAAGAACGACCTCCTCATGATGATGTCGATAGACTTAAGTCCAACTTACCATGAATGGAGGCCGCTCGTAAAACTTTAGGTTACTTGCGGCCAAGATTTACGCCAATCATGCCGCCGATAGCACCGATGACAAACCCAGGCAGGATATATGCCCATTCCCGGAGCCCTAGTGATGTATCCAGAGCCAAGAAGCTGATCAACAGCAAGATGAGCACATACAATGCTCCGGTTAGTGCGCCTTGATACCATCCTTTCTGTTTGGCACGTTTGCCGGAGACAATCCCCGCGAACAAGACGGCAACGGCATGCACCAGATACGTGTACATCGACAGTTCCAACTCTTCAACCATTTCACCTTGTAACAATAAAGAGAGAATCAATGCGCCGATCATCATCCATAAAAATCCATACCACAACCCGGCAACGGTGGGCTGGGACATACGCATCCCGAAAATTCGGCGGATCAAATGCATTGTGGTCAGCCTCCTGTTTTTCATGTCTTCGACAGACGTTTTACCACATTTTATGGTCAAGCTAACTCGGATAGACCAACTTGGCCTAATTGAGTGAGGAAGATTCATGTAAACCTCCCGGATTTTAACCGGATCTCTTTCGCATGGAACGGGAGGTCGGCGGTCAGAATACCAATACCATGTTTTGTGCGAACTTGTAACCTGAAGGAGGGATTGGCGTGGTCGAGCATGTGGCAAACCATGTTTTCCGAACCGTCCTGATGTATTTTTTGGTATTCGGAGTCATGCGGATCATGGGAAAAAGAGAAATCGGCGAGCTGTCAATCTTCGATTTGGTCATCTCGATTATGATCGCAGAGATCGCCGTTTTTGCCTTGGAAGATATAGAGCGACCGCTCTATGACGGAGTCATACCGATGTTGACCCTGCTATTAATTCAGATCGTTATCGCCATGCTGTCGCTTCGATTCCGGAAGTTAAGGCTGTGGTTTGACGGCGAACCTAGTGTCATCATTCAAAACGGGCAAATCAACCGAAAAGAAATGAAACGCCAGCGTTACAACTTAGATGACTTAATGATGCAGCTGCGTTCGCAGCAAATCGACAGCGTAGCCGATGTCGAGTTTGCCGTGCTGGAAACGAGCGGGCAGCTGAGTGTGATTCCTAAAGAAAAATCTGGAGGAGGGGGAGGGCAGCCTTCCAAGAAGAAGGATGCTGACCTCTCTGCCAAAATCAAGTATGAAGCTCTTCCGCTGCCGCTCATTATGGATGGCAAGGTGAACGACGAGAACTTGCGTAAAATCGGGAAGACCCGCTTTTGGTTGAAAAATCAGATCCAAATGAAGGGGTTAATGGATTTCAAGCAGGTGTTCTTTTGCAGTATCGATCATAATGGAAAGCTGTATATCAATGCGATGGACGAAAAACCATGACCTCCGTTACTTCCGGAACCATTTACCTAGGATAGGGAGCCGTTTCAGGTCATGGAGATCAAACAATCCCATGATGGCAGCAAGAGCTAAATACAGCAATCCGGATAGAGAGGCTGCCACCAAGAACTGCCAGCCCATTTGCGAGCTTAGGATGAGGTTTTTATATAAATAGTCTGCGGCGGCGGCCATAATGATCATCGCTGCTCCAACCTTGAGGATATCCAGGTAAGGCATCCGATACCGCAGTGATTTAGATACACCAACCGCATGCATAACCGTCACGATAATAAAGTTGATAATAATGGCGATGATGGCCCCGTAGATCCCTAGTGTTGGGTTCGAAGCGAGATAGAAGATTAAGGTGATTTTGATGATGGCCCCAACCAGCGTGTTGATCAGTGCGCGCCCCGGCTTATCCAGCGCTTGCAGCGTGGCCTGCAGCGGCGTTTGGATATACAGCAGGAGGGCGAAGGGGGCCATGATTTTGAGCATGCCTCCGATCGTAGCATCGTTGTACACCAGGCGGCAGATCGGGTCTGCCAACACGAACATAATCGCGGCGAACGGAGCGCCGGTGACCAGCGCCAGCCGTAAGGATTGATGGAGCCGCAGGTGGATCGTCCTCATGTCACCGCGGGCTTGCGCTTCTGCCAGCGAAGGGACAAGCGAGACGGCGAGTGATGAAGTTAACGCTCCTGGCAACAGTAACAGCGGGATGATCATACCTTGCAATGCTCCATATTGGGAGGTTGCGACGCCAACGGCTACGCCGGCGATAGCCAGGCTGCGTGCTGTCGTAATCGACTCCAGCAAGTAGGAGAGCGAACCGACCAGGCGGCTGCCGGTCACCGGAATGGCGATGCGCAGAACTCGGCGCAAGGTGGCGCGGAACGGATAGGCGGAGAAATCAGAGGTGTCCTTGTTCGGGCTCACAGCACTGTCAGGGCTTCCTGCGAGATCACCGGGAGGTGAGCCTCCCTGCCGCTCCCGTCGCTTCAACCGATGATACTGCCAGAGGAGAACCCCCATTCCAACGACCTCGCCGGCAACAACGCCAAGCATGGCTCCTGCAGCCGCATAGGCGATGCCCAGCGGGAGCATGAGATAGGAGAACCAGAGGACGCCTATGATCCGGGCGACCGTTTCCATGATGGACGACACCGCCGAGGGAATCATATCCTGCTTCCCTTGGAAATATCCGCGGAAGACCGAAGAGACCGCGACGATGATGATCATCGGGCTCATCGCGATAAAGGTGTGGTAGACACGGGCGTCGGTCAGAATATAGCGGGTCACCCATGGCGCACCAAACAAGCAGAGGAACGTAAACAGAAAGCCGGCTGCCGTCGTAAATACCAAGCTTGTCCGCAAAATCGACACCGAACGTCCCGGTTGACCCGAGGATTCGGCTTCAGCCACCAGCTTGGCTACAGCAAGCGGTATGCCGCCGGTAATAATTGTTACGATCACGAGAAAAAAAGGATAACCGAGCTGATACAGCCCTACGCCTTCGGCCCCGATCACACGGGGCAACATGATGCGCGGAATGAAGCCCAGGAGGCGGTTTACGATCCCAGCCACAAGCAGGATCATCGTACCTTGGATAAAGGTTTGCTTATTCAATCGAAACTCCACTCCCCCGGCAGCACTTTGGTAACTTCTACATACGCGAAGTCGATAGAAATCCGCTGCCTTATAAACTCGTAAGCGAGGCGTACAACCTCTCACTTCATGGATATGACAGACCTGTCCCGGTTCATGACTTGTCTTTTTCGCAAGATTCGAAAACCGAACAACTCGAGCAAGCAGGATTCGAAGATTTAGGGTAGAATGTAATAAGACGGGTTTTCGAAGGAGGCTGGAAGTATGGCTGAAGAGCAAATGACGGACCAACAATTAAATGAGGCAATCGAAAGCTTGTGCCGCAGCAAGGCCGAGGAGTTCCGGCTGATCGGGTACGAGCATGTGACCGGACCTGACATTTGGGAATGTATCAGCCATAAATACGAGAAGGGGGGAATCCCTCCCTTGTACCAACTGGTGAATGACATTCTTTCTCTGAAAGCAACCCAGTTTATGAACTATATGACGATGTCCGCCTTTCGGGGATCCCGTTTGGATTAAATGGGATCTTTTTTTCGTGCCGGTCGTTTATCGAATTGACAAATTTAGATAAATTGACTGGTTTTTCGGCCATCGCTATAATAGGAATATTGAGAATTTGAAAGGGGAAAGAAGTACGGGATGAAAAGAATTATCGCATTCATAACCGTCGTGGTTGTCTCGTTTGGCATCATGGCTTGGACAACCCCCGACCTATTAAAGAACGTACGTCTCGGCCTTGATCTGAAAGGCGGCTTTGAGATTCTATATGAAGCCAGTCCGCTGGAAGGCGGAGGTCAGGTCACGAAGGAATCCTTAATCCAAACGGCCAAGAGCCTGGAGGACCGGGCGAACAAGCTGGGGACCAGCGAGCCGGAAGTTACGACAGAAGGCACGAACCGGATCCGCTTGAAGGTGGCCGGCGTTACCGATGAAGAAACGGTGCGCAAGACAATGAAGGAGCCTGCTTCGCTGACGTTCCGCAGTAAGGACGGCACGGAAAAGAACGCAGACGAGTACAACAAGATCGAAATGATCGGAACCGATTTCGCGGAAAATGGTGCCAAGCTGGAGTTCACACAGATGAATGAACCCGTTGTCAGCATTAAAGTGAAGAACAAAGAAAAATTTGCTGAAGTCACCAAACGTTTGCTTGGACAACCCCTGGCAATTTACATGAACGATGAGCTGGTCTCAGATCCGATCGTTCAAGCCGTATTGACTGACGGGTCTGCACAAATCAGCGTAGGCGGCGATTTGGAGAAGGCGAAAGAACTGCGCGATAAGATTAATCTTGGCGCGCTTCCGTTGAAGCTGACGGAGAAATATTCGCAAAGCGTTGGGGCAACGCTCGGGAAGCAATCGCTGAATCAGACGATTGAAGCCGGCTTAATTGGCTCTCTCTTCATTCTGCTGTTCATGGTCGGTATGTACCGTGTGCCTGGGCTGATTGCCTCGTTTACTCTGATTGTGCATACCTGGCTGCTCATTCTGGTGTTTGTATGGGCAGATTTTACGTTAACTCTCCCAGGGATTGCGGCAATTATTCTCGGGATTGGGATGGCGGTTGACGCCAACATTATTACCAATGAACGGATTCATGAGGAAATACGGGCCGGCAAGAGTATCATGTCTGCGGTCAAAGCTGGGGACAAGCATTCCCTTCGTACCGTTCTTGATTCGCAGATCACGACGATTATCGTTGCGGCCGTTATGTATGCGTATGGTACGGGGGCCGTTAAAGGCTTCGCCTTGGTGCTCATCGTGGAAATCGTACTGAGTATCGCCACGAATATCTATCTCGCCCGTTTCCTGCTGAACCTGCTGCTCAAGGCCGGCAAGCTGTTGAAACCGAAGTACTTCGGTGTGAAGGAGCGTGACATTCGTGAGCTTTAAGAAGAACTTAGATTATATACACCTGAGTAAATACTTCTACACCCTTTCAATCGTCTTGACGATTGCCGGGCTCATTTGCTTGGCGTTCTTCGGTTTGAACTATAGCGTAGATTTCAAAGCAGGGTCCAATGTGGACATTTCTCTGTCCAAGCCATTGACGGCTGATCAAGTTCGCCCGATCCTGAAAAATATGGGAATCGAAGAGGATGAGGCAACCATCAGTCCAGGACAGGACCGGATGAATATCCGGTTTACGCAAGTATTAAGCGAAGAAAATGATGCGAAGCTGAGAACGGAAATTACGAAATTAGACGACAAGGCTTCGTTTGAAGTGAATACGGTGGATCCGGAAATGGCGAAAGAACTTGCCCGCAATGCAATTTATGCCGTATTGATCTCCTGTATCGGGATTATTATTTACGTTGGCATCCGGTTTGAATGGCGGTTTGCTGTTGCGGCGATCATCGCGTTGCTGCACGATGCATTTATGGTTATTTCCGTCTTCTCGATCTTCCGGCTTGAGGTTGACTTGACCTTTATCGTCGCTGTACTCACGATTATCGGTTATTCGATTAACGATACGATCGTTATCTTTGACCGGATTCGCGAAAATCTGCGATTTGCTAAAACGAAAACTCGTCAGGACCTGATCAATCTGGTGAACCTGAGTGTATCGCAAACGATTATGCGTTCCTTGTATACCGCGTTAACGGTGTTCGTAGCGGCCTTCTTCCTCTTCCTTTTGGGCGGAGAGTCGATTCGGATGTTCTCGCTTGCGATGGTCATCGGCTTGTTGTTCGGGGCATATTCGTCCATCTTTATCGCAAGCCCGCTCTGGTTCCTGCTCAAGAGTAAGCAAAAGCATAAACCGGCTAAAGCTTCCTGAACGGCCGAAATGTCTGATTGAAGCACCCATTCACTTGTTGAATTAAGCTAAAGCCGCGTCTTCTGACGCGGCTTTCGTAACTTGTCCGTTTTTACGTGCATCAGGAGGGGGATTATGACACGAGAACAAGCTGTAGTTCCAGCACCTGCTACATGGCCCGGGATCGCTGGGGATCTTGTCCTGGCCGTGTTTTTGGGGACGGTTGGTCTGCTGTATAGCAGCCTTGCCTTGCTGGCCGGGGCATTATATGCCGCCTACGATGTTGCTGTTGGCGTGGCTGCAAGATTGTCTGTTCCGGGCAAAAGGCGAATACGGCTGGCCGGTTCTTCCGCAAACCTTGCGACGCCTGAGCCGTTGCCGGCGATTTTCTTCTCCGTTTTTTTGCTGATGGGCACCGTGCAACTGTGGATTGCGGCCATCACTGACATGGTTGAAGGCGACGCTACTCCACCGGAGACTTTTGTTTTGGCAGCTGTACTCCTATCGATGGCTTTGCGCGAAACGTTGTTTCAAGTTAAGCTTCGTCTGACTCGTAGGAGGTCTGATCAAGAGTTGCAGCAGATGGTCGAGAAACACCGTCATGCCTTGTTCTCATCTGTAGTTGTTCTCGCGGGTGTGTTTGGAGCGATGGCAGGGCAAGCCTGGGAGGTGCCTGTCCTGGCGTATCTTGATCCAGTTGCTGCAATTCTGGTCGCTCTGCATGTTATGCTTCAAGTCTATCGGCTAGTAAGAAGCTCCATCTATGGACCAGTTCGTACGGAGGTACGCGAAGAGGATGCGTCGACCTTTATCGAGACGGTTCAGCGGGTGCACGGGGTAATTACAGTAGATGATTTGAAAGCGCAGGAGAATGGACATTATGTGACCGTGACCGCCAAGATTAGCGTGAATCCTAAGCTTACGGTGATGGAAGCCAACGATATCGCCAACCGGGCCAAAATGCTGCTGCTCAACCGTTTCTCCCATGTCACTGACGTTCGGATCCAAGTCGGGCCATACGAGGCGGGGTATCCTTATAAGAGCAATACCGATGCTGATAGTGATTTGCCGAACTTGCTGCAGTAAGCTGGCCCTGACCGACAGGAAGAAAGAAGGTGACGTTATTGCTTCATGCCAAATATCGCTGGACACAGCTTCCCCATGACGAAGAGGCGGCCAGTCGACTGGCCGGCCAGTTGAATATTTCCCCTTTGCTGGCGTCGTTGCTGGTAAAGCGGGAGATGGAAAGCCCTGAGAAGGCAGAGCTCTTCTTAAGAGGAACCCTTGCGGATCAACACGATCCCATGCTGCTCAGCGGCATGAAAGATGCCGTTCCGCGTATTCGCCTAGCGGTGGAGAACGGGGAGCGAATTTTGATTTATGGGGATTATGATGCCGATGGGGTGTCATCGACGACGCTAATGATCTACCTGATGAGGCATCTCGGTGCTACATATGACTTCTACATTCCGCATCGAACGAAAGAGGGATATGGACTACATATTCCAGTGCTGGAGCATTACCATAAGAAGGGCTTTACGCTGATCGTAACGGTAGATACGGGGATCAGCGCCGTTGAACAGGTGGCCTATGCCAATTCGGTTGGTATGGACGTCATCGTCACTGACCACCACGAACCGCCGGCTGTTTTACCAGAAGCGTATGCTCTAATTAACCCCAAGCTGCCATACTGCACGTATCCGTTTAAAGGATTGGCCGGGGTAGGGGTGGCGTACAAGCTGGCCCAAGCGCTCTTGGGGAAGGACACCCCTGTTGCATGGACCGAGCTGGCCGCGTTGGGGACGATTGCCGACCTGATGCCTCTGACCGGAGAGAACCGGATGATCGTCAAGTCCGGTCTGGCCTCGATGGAGCGCTCGGCATTTCCAGGCATGACGGCATTGCTCGGAACTTCCGGCTGGTCCAGCGGGGAGGTGACTTCAACGGCGGTGGCCTTCGGACTGGCACCGCGGATTAATGCCAGCGGCCGCATGAGCCACGCCAACCGTGCCGTTGCCTTGTTGACAGCGGAGGACATGGAAGAAGCCGAGGCGATCGCCGAGGAACTGGATGTGCTGAACAAGGAGCGCCAAATGCTGGTGGAGGATATGGTGCAGGAGGCGCTGCAACAGTTGGAAAGCCAGGAGCAGTCAGAAGGGCTGCCTGATGTGATCGTGGTGGCTGGCGAAGGCTGGAATGCCGGCGTTGTAGGGATTGTCGCCTCTAAATTGCTGGAACGGTATTATCGCCCGACGATCGTGCTTGGAATAAATCCGGAGACCGGCGAATGCAAAGGCTCTGCCCGATCGATTCCTGGCTTTGATATTTATGAAGCATTAACCGATTGCGCTGACCTGCTGGACCACTTTGGCGGACACCCATCCGCTGCAGGGATGTCTCTCAGCCGAGAGCGGTTGGAGGAATTTGGCCGGAGGCTGAATGCATTTGCCGCTGGGCGGCTCACGCCGGAGCATTTTGTACCGGTGTTGGAGACCGATTTGAGTTGCTCCTTAAAAGACATTACACTGCAAGCAATCGAGCAACTACAGCAATTGGCTCCATTTGGCATGGCCAACAGCTGTCCCAGGCTGCTGCTTCGCGGCCTGAAGCTGCTGGAATGCCGTCAGATGGGCAAAGATGGCAAGCACTTGAAGCTGATACTTGGCCAAAACGGCAAAACCGTAGAAGCGGTCGCTTTTGGCAAAGGTGAATTGGCCCCGCTGCTGTCAGAGGAAGCGCGTATCGATATCGTTGCGGAAGCCAGTGTTAACGAGTGGAATGGTTCGCGTAAGCCGCAGCTGATGATCCAGGATTTGGCGGTGTCTCATCTGCAGGTGTTTGACTACCGCGGCTCCCGGAATCCTTCACAGCTGCTCGAAGAGCTTCGACGGAAGCTGGATAAGCTGCCCGCCTGCGGTTCAGGAGCGTTGGCAGTTGTCGTAAATGAAGGTTCCGCATTTTTCCATACCCTTGATTTGAAGGAGACCCCGATTTGGGTATATGATAAGAACGTTGGCGTGCGTGCTGGGAACGAACTCGCGCAAACCGCCGGGCTTCACGCTGCGTCGACCTTGTTTGTCCTGGAGCTTCCGGATGCACCGGAGAGCTGGACCGGGATGGTATCCGCTTTTACCGGTTTGGAGCGCATCTATATGCTGCATTCACTGCGTGCTCCTCAAGAGCGCATTGAGCCGCCTTCTCGCGATCATTTCAAGCTCGTGTACAGCTTGATCTATCGGGGAGCTGGCCAAGGGCTTCCTGAGGAAGAACTGGTGGCGGCTTTAGTGAAGCGTACCGGTTGGTCAAAGCGGATGGTTGAGATGGCGCTTGGTGTATTCGAGGAGCTAGGATTTATTATTCGGACATCCGGGATGATTCGGATCCATCCGTCTCCTTCCAAGCAGGCCTTGGAAACGTCAAGCCGTTACCGGGAGCTGGGACTGCTGGCTGAAATCGAACAGATGCTGCAGTACGGCCGGGTGCCGGAAATTACTGAATGGATGCTAACCCATATTCAGGGAGCCTCATAAATGTTTTGATTTGAAACTTAAGAATGATTCGCACGCATTTGAACTAGGAGGAGATTGGTTTGGATTTTAAAGAGTACATCCGGGTGATTCCTGATTTCCCGCAACCTGGCATTAGCTTCAAGGATATTACGACGCTGCTGAATGACGGGAATATGTATCGCAAGGCGATCGACGAACTGAAGCAGCGGGTATCTCATCTGAAGATCGATTTGATTGCCGGCCCTGAAGCCCGCGGTTTCGTTGTAGGTGCGCCGCTGGCTTACGCGCTTGGCGTTGGATTCGTACCGATCCGCAAGAGCGGGAAGCTGCCTTACGAAACGATTGAGGTGGAATACGACCTGGAATACGGCAAAGACCGGTTGGCGATGCACAGCGATGCGGTAAAACCGGGGCAAAACGTGCTGATTGCCGATGACTTGCTGGCGACAGGAGGAACGATCTCGACTTCGGTAGATCTAGTTCGCCAATTAGGAGGAAACGTCGTGGGTACTGCGTTCCTGATTGAGTTAAGTGAATTGGAAGGCCGCAAGAAGCTGCCGGGAATTGAAGTCTTTTCCCTCGTACAATACGAATAAGGATAGATCTCATACAAAAAGGGGCTGCTGCCATGGATCACATGGCAGCAGCCCCTAGTTTGTATAGAAGAGTGAGCTTAATGGGCCGCTTCTTCGTTATCGTTGCTTAATTTCAACACTTGAATGAGCTTGAAGAACAGGCTAAGCAGAATGCCAACAATCGTTGCCAAGGCCATCCCTTTCAGCACAACATTCCCCATGGTCAGTTGGGTGCCGCTCAAGCCGATGACCAGTACAACCGTGGTCAGCAGCATGTTGGTAGGCTTGGAGAAGTCCACTTTCTGCTCGACGAAGATCCGCAACCCCGAGGCAGCGATAACGCCAAACAACAGCAAGGATACACCGCCCATAACCGGATCTGGAATATTCGCGACAATTGCCGAGAACTTCCCGGAGAAGGAGAGCAGAATGGCAAAGATTGCTGCCCCCCCGATGACATATACGGAGAATACGCGGGTTAATGCCATGACACCGATGTTCTCCCCGTAAGTCGTGTTCGGCGTCGAACCTACAAAACCGGAAAGAATCGTGGAGATTCCGTTCCCCATCAGCGACCGGTGCAAGCCCGGATCTTTGGACAAGTCCTTACCCACAATGTTGCTAGTCACCAGCAGGTGGCCGATATGCTCTACGATGACAACCAGCGCAACCGGCACGATCGAGATGATGACGGAGGTATCCCATTGCGGGGTCGTGACCGTCGGCAGGGTAAACCACTTCGCTTGTTCGATCGCTGCGGTGTTGACTACACCCATGCTTAAAGCAAGTACATAACCTACAACGATCCCGATCAGGATATGGATGATTTTTGGAAAACCGCGGAACAGGACAGCACCAAGCAGCGTGACAATTAATGTTACGAGCGACAGGGTGATGGCCGTCCCATTTGGCGTCCAGCCCTCCGATCCATCAGAGATCCATCCAGCCATGCTGGCAGCGACCGGAATCAGCTCCAAACCGATCAGGGCTACGATCGCCCCCATCGCGGCCGGCGGGAATACGACGTCGATCCACTTCGTGCCGGCGTATTTGATCAGCAGCGCAATCAGTACGAAGATCACACCGGTGACGATAAACGCGCCGAGGGCCATCGCATAACCGTTCCCCGGATAATTCAGGATAACCGCCTGAACCGGTGCGATAAAGGCAAAGCTGGAACCCAGATAGGCAGGGATTTTCCCTTTACAGATCAGGATGTACAACAGGGTACCGATGCCGTTCATCAGCAGAATCATGCCGGGGTCTACACCAAACAGGTTTGGCACCAGCACCGTGCTTCCGAACATGGCAAATAAGTGCTGTAGGCTTAACAGCACGCCCGGTCCGAACGGGACTTTCTCATTCACTTGAATTTCACGTTGCAACGCGTTCACTCCTCTATAGATACGTTCATAAAGATAACTATCCCTAATAGGATAATGACATTGGCGACAATTTTCAACAGAAAAATACTTGACATTTGTCTTTCTCCCCCAGATATTCCCTTCATCGACTGGTCGGTATATCCTCCTAAGGCAGGTTCATCCTGCTGAGGTGCTGTCCATGCAGCGAAGACAATACCTGGAGTTGACGTGAGGGAACGCAAGAGGCATAATTATAGGAAATCAAAATGAGGCGAATTATGCTCTTGTATGCGTTTTTTCAGTATATTTTCATATAGAAAGGAATCAACAGGATCTCAATGGGCATAGAGCAATTACTCGAAAAGGCGTCTGCCTATATAAAGGAACCGGATCTGAAGCGGATTCGGGAAGCGTACGAGTTTGCGGATCAAGCCCATCACGGACAGGTTCGCAAATCCGGAGAACCTTATATTCTACATCCTTTGGCCGTAGCGGATATCGTTGTGAGCATGCAAATGGATGCGCTATCGGTCATTGCGGCCCTGCTCCATGATGTGGTGGAAGACACAACAGTGTCCTTAAAGGAGATACAGGAGCATTTCGGCAGTGATTGTGCATTGCTCGTTGACGGCTTAACCAAGCTGGAGCGGATCAAATTCCAATCCAAAGAAGAGCAGCAGAACGAGAACTACCGTAAAATGTTCATTGCGATGGCACAAGATATCCGCGTCATCGTCATCAAATTGGCGGACCGGCTGCATAATATGCGGACGTTGAAATATCAGTCCGAGGAGAGTCAACGCCGGATCGCCTATGAAACGCTGGAAATCTTCTGTCCGATCGCCAATCGGCTCGGGATCTCCGCCATCAAATGGGAAATGGAGGATATTGCCCTGCGGTACTTGAACCCGCAGCAATATTACCGGATCGCCAATTTGATGCGCAAGAAACGGGCAGAGCGCGAGGAATATATCAAGAACGTCATCGCCCGCATCGCCGAGAAGCTGGACGAAATGGGCATCCAAGCGGATTTGTCGGGGCGACCCAAGCATATTTACAGCGTGTATAAGAAAATGACGATGAAGAACAAGCAGTTCAACGAAATTTACGATCTGCTGGCCATCCGTATCATCGTGGACAATATCAAGGATTGTTATGCGACCCTGGGGATTATCCATACGTTATGGAAGCCGATGCCAGGGCGGTTTAAGGACTATATCGCGATGCCGAAGGCGAATATGTACCAGTCGTTGCATACGACGGTTGTCGGGCCGAACGGGGAACCTACAGAGGTTCAAATCCGCACCTGGGAAATGCACCGCACGGCAGAATACGGGATTGCCGCGCACTGGGCTTACAAAGAAGGTGCAGGAACAGGCGGTCTTGAGAACAAAATTACGTTCTTTAACGAAATCCTCGAGCTTCAACATGAAGCCAAGGATGCTTCTGAATTCGTAGAATCGCTGAAAATGGACTTCTTCTCGGACCTGGTGTTTGTGTTCACACCGTCCGGGGAAGTCATAGAGCTGCCGGCCGGCTCCGTGCCGCTGGACTTCGCGTACCGTATCCATACGGAAGTGGGGAATCGGACGATTGGGGCCAAAGTGAACGGTCGGATCGTCCCGTTGGATCATCGGTTGAAGACCGGGGACATCGTGGAGATTTTAACGTCCAAGCACTCGTATGGACCAAGTCAGGATTGGCTCAAAATCGCGCAATCCTCCCATGCTCGCAGCAAGATCAAGCAATGGTTCAAGAAGGAAAAACGCGAAGAGAACGTGGAAAAAGGACGCGAAGCGATCGAACGCGAGCTGAAGCGGGCCGGGCTTGAGCCGTCCTTGTGGATGAGCGACGACAAGCTGTTGGAGGCGGCGAAGAAGTATGCCTTCAACGACATCGACGATATGTTGTCGGCGATTGGGTTCGGCGGGATCACGGCTTCCCAGGTCGTGACGAAGCTAACCGAAAAGCTGCGCAAAGAGCAAGAGGAAGCGGCCGGGAATATTGAATTGACCACTGAGGTCAAAGAAGTGAAAGCGCCTGAAGAACGTCGCCATCGTCCAACGAATGGCGTAGTTGTAAAGGGGATCGACAATCTGCTGGTGCGGTTTGCAAGATGCTGTAACCCTGTGCCCGGCGACGAGATCGTGGGTTACATTACCCGCGGCCGCGGCGTATCCGTGCATCGCAGCGACTGTCCGAATATCCCGAGTGGTGGCGAAGGCGAAGAGGCAGCGCGCGTGATCGACGTGGAATGGGAAGATTCGATCGAGGCGAATTACAGTGTCGATATCGAAATTACCGGTCACGATCGTCGTAACTTCTTAAACGAAGTGCTGCAGGCCGTGTCGGAAAGCAAAACGAATATTTCGGCCGTCTCCGGGCGGTCAGATAAGAACAAGATGGCTTTGGTGCACATGACGATTCTGATTCGGAATACCGATCATCTGCAATCCGTTGTGGAGAAGATCAAACGGGTGAAGGATGTATATACGGTCCACCGGATCATGCAGTAGCAGATAGGAAAGGATTCAAACCAAGATGAGAGTGGTTGTGCAGCGCTGCCGAGAGGCGCGCGTGGTCGTAGCGGGAGAGACGGTCGGGGCGATTGGCCCTGGGCTCATGCTGTTGGTTGGCGTGACGCATGAGGATACCGAGCAGGATGCCGCCTATTTGGCGGAGAAGATCTCCGGCTTACGGATATTTGAAGATGAAGCAGGCAAGATGAACCTGGCGGTTACGGAGATCGGCGGGGCGATTTTGTCGGTCTCCCAGTTTACATTGTATGGGGATTGCCGCAAAGGCAAACGGCCTAACTTCATGGCAGCAGCCCGGCCGGAAACGGCGGAACCGTTGTATGAGCGGTTTAACGAGCTGCTTCGGGCGAAAGGGTTGACGGTCGAAACCGGCGTATTTGGTGCCGATATGGACGTACAATTGACGAATTGGGGTCCGGTGACCTTAATTGTGGACAGCCCTGGTAGCGAGGGGTAACTGCAAGGATTTGAGAGCGGGGCAAGACGTAGCAATTTTGCGTCTTGCCCCTTTTTTGCGTTAACGGAACGGGACGATATGGACAAATTCCCTCCATTTTCACGCAAGATTTCGGGTTCTATAGGATAAGCGGACCGATTTTGGTACAACCTTGTGATAAAGAGCTTGACGACCAAAGGAGGTGCTCACATGCACCAATCCGCGAAATCGAGAGACTGGCAATCCTCTCCGCTCATTACGGCGGGACACCGCAGCGAAGCCCGGATGATGGCCCGGCTGGCCGAACCGGAGCGATTTGAACCGATGATGCAGGAGACCCGGCCCTCTGCTGAATGGCTCCCTCGACCCGGAAGTTGATGCTGAGAATGAAGGAGGAATCGGTTATGGCCAGACATATTCAGGCCTATTTTAATACAGAAGATCAAGTGGAAGGTGCGCGTATCACCCTGCGGGCTTTCAACACGAATGCGGTTGAAGCAGGAAATGTGTCGAATGAATGGGGCGAGGACGATGAGTTTCAAGTTACGTTATTGCCTCTAAATAACGGGGTGATCAGCGCATCAGGTGCAAACAACCCGGGAGTTGTCCCTGTACCCGGTATGTTTCGCGGCGTGCAGAGCGTGCTGCCCGTGGTAGCTTTGGGAGAAGACGGTACCGGCGATACGTTAGATGGTGAACGCAGCCAAGCGATGGGAGACGGAGAGCAACTGATCACATCGAAACCTCCCATCACAACGGGTGACGAGCCGCAGGGTTGGAAATATGTTCTTAGTGCAAAGGTGAAGGACAGCGATTATGAGATGGTCGTGCGAAAATTACGCGAGCATGGGGGCTATGTTGTAACGGAATAACCGGGGATAAGGGTTCTTGTAATATAACTGTAATATTAGCTACATGTTCCCTTAACATTGCTTGTTTATAATAACGGCATGACCCCCTTTTTAATATAATACCTTTTGGACCTGCACCCCGTTGGTGACAGGTTTTTTTCTTTGTGTAGACATTTTTCGCGTCTCGGGCTTGACTTTAGTGCGGTGGTTTCATACAATCTAAAAATAACAGTTGACGTCACGTCTATGGCGTGAATGAAAACGAATAGGTATTCGATGACGGGACAAAGTAGTTTAACCCCACACCCACAGAGAGGAATCCCCGACTTCGTTGCAGCAGACGGATCAATCGTGTTCGTTATGCGTGCGGTGAAGCAGGCTGGAAGGATTCTGATGATGATTAGACGAAAGACTTCCCCGAGAACCGGCGGCGAAATCAAAGGCGGCTAATGGCTTCCCTTCGAGAGTAGACGTGCGGCGTAGGCGGGCGATAACCGCTTGAAGCGAATTGAGATGCTGGGAGGCTGAATAAGAGCGGCTTTGAAGCGTCGACATTCGGAATGTGGGTGGCACCACGGGTGATTGCGTAACGATCTCTCGTCCCTGTTTGAATCAAACAGGAACGGGAGATTTTTTATATTGGCTTACGAGTCTGAGATGGAGGATGAACAATATGGCTTTTCAGAAACCGACGGGCACGCAGGATATTTTGCCAGGAACCGTCGAGAAATGGCAGTTTATTGAGGAGAAGGCCAGAGACTTGTGCCGGCGTTTTAATTACCGGGAAATTCGGACCCCGATCTTTGAACAAACCTCGCTGTTTGAACGGGGCGTTGGGGAGACGACGGATATCGTCGAGAAGGAAATGTATACGTTCCTGGATAAAGGGGATCGCAGCATGACGCTGCGTCCAGAAGGGACGGCTGGGGTTGTTCGTTCCTATGTGGAGAACAAGATGTACGGCGAACCGGACGTCAGCAAGCTGTATTACATCGGGCCGATGTTTCGCTATGAGCGCCCGCAAGCAGGACGTCAACGCCAGTTCCATCAGTTTGGGGTGGAGGCGTTTGGAGCAATCGATCCGGCGATCGATGCCGAGGTTGTGGCACTGGGATATCAGTTTTGCCGGGAGCTGGGTCTTCAAGGGGTGAAGGTGGAGATTAACTCCGTTGGCAATCCGTCCAGCCGCGCGGCTTACCGCGAGAAGCTGCTGGCGTTCCTGCTGCCGATGAAGGACAGCTTGTGCAAAGACTGCCAAGCTCGGATTGAACGTAATCCGCTGCGTGTGTTGGACTGTAAGACGGACCAGGACAAATTTGATGGGGCTCCGTCAATTCTGGATAGTTTGGATGAGGAATGCACTACGCATTTTGCGAAGGTTCAGGAGCTGCTGAGCGCGATGGAGATTGATTATGAAATCAATCCTCGCCTTGTTCGCGGCTTGGACTACTATACGCACACCGCTTTTGAGTATAAAGCCCAAGGCATCGGCGCCATCGACACGATTGGCGGGGGCGGCCGGTATAACGGGCTGGTGGCGGAAGTGGGCGGTCCTGACCAACCGGGCATCGGCTTCGGGATGGGGCTTGAACGGATTGCGCTGATTTTGGAAAAGCAAGAGATCGAGCTCGGCGCCGTCAAGCCGCTGGACGTGTATCTGATCGCCCTTGGCGAAGCAGCGGAGAAGGAGATTACGACTCAGCTGTTTAAGCTGCGGCAAGCAGGATTCTCTGCGGAACGCGATTATCTGGGCCGGAAGATGAAGGCGCAGATGAAGTCCGCCGACCGGATGCAGGCACGCTACACGGCCATTCTCGGTGACGATGAACTGCAGCGCGGGGAAATTGCGCTAAAGTCGATGGACAGCGGTGAGCAGCGCACGGTGAAGTTAAGCGAATTGGTAAATGAGTTGAAATAACCTAAACAAATAAAAAAATAACGCGAAGAAAAGGGGAGTTACGATGAAACGAACGCATCATTGCGGTACGCTGAGCACCGCGAACATCGGAGAAACCGTTACATTAAACGGCTGGGTGCAAACCCGCCGTGACTTGGGGGGCGTGCTGTTCATCGATCTGCGCGACCGCAGCGGCATTGTGCAAATCGTGTTTAACCCGGCTTATTCCGGTGAAGCGCTGAAAATTGCCGACCGCGTGCGCAGCGAATACGTGCTGGCCGTTACCGGGAAAGTGGTAGCCCGTGATCCTGAAACGGTCAATCCGAATTTGCCAACCGGCGATATCGAAGTGCAAATTACTGAAATCGATGTGTTGAACGCAGCGAAGACGCCGCCGTTCTTCATTGAAGACGGCATCGAAGTGGATGAATCGCTGCGCTTGAAATATCGTTACCTCGACCTGCGCCGTCCGGAAATGCAGCAAACGTTGTGGTTGCGCTCTAAAGCGGCGAAGGTATTCCGCGATTTCCTTGACGGTGAAGGTTTTATCGAGGTAGAAACCCCGATCTTGACCAAGAGCTCGCCGGAAGGGGCACGCGATTATCTTGTGCCAAGCCGCGTGCATCCAGGTGAATTTTTCGCACTGCCGCAATCGCCTCAGCTGTACAAGCAGCTGCTCATGGTCAGCGGTATCGAGCGTTACTATCAAATCGCCCGCTGCTTCCGCGATGAGGATTTGCGCGCTGACCGTCAACCGGAGTTTACCCAGGTCGACATCGAGACTTCGTTCCTCTCGCGCGATGAGCTGCTCGAGATGATGGAGAAGCTGATCGTACGCCTGTTCAAAGAAACGAAAGGCATTGACATTCCAACGCCATTCCAACGCATTAGCTATGCTGACGCGATGGATAAGTACGGTTCGGACAAACCGGACCTCCGTTTCGGTTTAGAATTGGTGAACGTCAGTGATCTTGTGGCCAATAGCGGCGTTAAGGTATTTTCTTCTGTCATTGAAAAGGGCGGGGAAGTCAAAGTACTGAACGCTAAAGGCTGCGGGACTTGGAGCCGTAAGGACATCGACGATCTTGGACCGTATGCAGCCCGTTACGGAGCCAAAGGTCTGGCCTGGATTCAAGTGAAGGAAGGCGAGTTCCGCGGTCCGATCGTGAAGTTCTTTACAGAACAAGAGATCGAAGCGATCAAGGAACGCACCGGCGCTGAAGAAGGCGACCTGCTGCTGTTCTCTGCCGATAACAAAAAGGTTGTTGCCGACGTCCTCGGCGCATTGCGTCTGAAAATCGGCCGCGATCTTGGTCTGATCGACGACAGCGTGTATAAATTTGCATGGGTTGTAGACTTCCCGCTGCTTGGCTGGGATGAAGAGCAAAAACGCTATGTCGCTGAGCACCATCCATTCACTCGTCCGCGCGACGAGGATCTGCCGCTGTTTGACACCGATCCGGGTAAAATCCTCGCTCAAGCGTATGATCTCGTGCTGAACGGTTATGAGGTTGGCGGCGGTTCGATGCGGATCTACAAACGCGACGTACAAGAGAAGATGTTCAAGGCGATCGGCTTGTCGCCGGAAGAAGCTCAAGATAAATTCGGCTACCTGATGGATGCGTTCGAATACGGTACGCCTCCTCACGGCGGGATCGCCTTCGGCTTCGACCGTCTGGTTATGCTGCTGGCTGGTCGTTCCAACCTGCGTGAGACCATCGCCTTCCCGAAAACAGCGAGCGCAACGGACTTACTGATGAACTCGCCATCCGAAGTCGACGGATCGCAGCTGGATCAGCTGCACATCAAGCTGGCTCCCAAACTGGCAGAAGTAAAGAAATAATCGGTTAAGATGTCAACCTAACGGAGGTACACTGACCATGCTTCATCAATTTTCGCGAACAGAACTCGCCATCGGGGCAGAGGGTCTGGATATTCTCAAGAACAGCACGGTTGCCGTGCTTGGTGTCGGCGGCGTAGGCGCGATGGCTGTCGAAGGGCTGGCCAGAACCGGAATCGGCCGGATTATTATGATCGACAAGGATGTCGTCGATATCACCAACATTAACCGGCAAATTCATGCGCTGACGACGACGATCGGTCAGAAGAAGGCCGATCTCATGCGCGACCGGATCAAGCTGATTAACCCGGAGTGCGATGCGATCGCGCTGAATATGTTCTACACGGAAGAGACTTACGAAGAACTGTTCAAGTACGATATTGATTATGTACTGGATGCTTCGGATACCATTACGTACAAAATTCACCTGATCAAGCAATGCTTGCAGCGGGGCATCCCGATCTTGTCGAGCATGGGGGCTGCCAACAAAATGGACCCGACGAAATTCCAGGTCACGGATATTTCGAAAACCCATATGGACCCCATGGCTCGCGTCATTCGCACGAAGCTGCGGGAAGACGGGATCAAGAAGGGCGTTAAGGTCGTTTTCTCGACTGAACCGCCTGTCCGCCCGCGCAAGGACGTTACGGAGAAAATTGCGCCTGCTGGCGCTAAAATCCGTAAGGCCAAGCAGCCGCCGGCCAGCAACTCGTTTGTGCCGCCGGTGGTCGGCCTAATTATGGTCAGCGCAGCAGTGCGTGAACTGCTAGAGCGCGGCGGCGTTAGTGTGTAAATTCGGAGCTAAGACGCTGGATGAGACTTGATAAACAAGTCTGCCAGCGTCTTATTTTTTTGAGAAAATTCGCCTTTTCGCCAGAGGTAGTGGTATAATAAAACTCCTTTTGAGTCTGGAGTACACAATAACCTTAGGAGGTAACTGAAATGAATGATTTTCAAAGTGCCTATCAAGAAGAGAAGGCGCGGCTGGACCGCACCTTGGAAGAGATCGATCGGCAGCTGCAACGGTTGCGTTCGATTCCGGTGTACACCGGACATGATTTTACCGAACAGCTTCTCGAGGAGAATCGGGAAACCCAGAGGAAACAACTTGAGCAATCGGTTCGTGAGCCGTATTTTGGACGACTGGATTTTGAGGAGCGCAGAGGAAGAAGAAAGCCGCTATACATCGGCAAGGTCGGTGTAGGCGATCCGGATGGAAGAGACCCGATTGTTATCGATTGGCGTGCTCCGGTCGCTAGTTTGTTCTACTCATTTACCGGCGGGGATGATGCTTCGTATGAAGCGCCTGAAGGCTTGATCGAAGGCTTGGTGTACTTGAAGCGCAACATCGTGATCCGCAAAGGGATTCTCGACCGGGTCGTGGATACGTATAACCACGACAGCGACGGTCCGGCCGTATCGGATGAGTTCCTGGTGTATCGGCTTGGCGAGAACAAGGACAACCGCCTGCGTGACATCGTTTCGACGATTCAGGCCGAACAGGACCGAATTATCCGGGCCGCGAAAAACACGGCGCTGATTATTCAAGGCGTAGCCGGCAGTGGGAAAACGACCGTGGCGCTGCATCGGCTGGCTTTTTTGCTGTATCAATATAAGGAACAGATTAAGGCGGAACGTTTAGTTATTTTTGCGCCTAACCATATGTTTATCGATTATATATCCGAAGTGCTGCCCGAGCTTGGTGTGGGGGATATCCAACAAAGCACGTTCAGCGATTGGGCAGCGAAAGTGCTGGGATTGGACGAGGTCCCAAGCGATGGCTCGGAGGCGTTATCCCGCTGGTTTGACGGCGGAGAGGCAGAGACGGAAACGTGGCAGGATACAGAGCTGCCAGGACGCTTCAAGGGGGCGATGGCGTTTAAAGAGATTATCGATATGTCGGCAAGCACTCTTGAGTCAGCCTGCGTGCCTGAGGGCGATTTCGAACCGTGGGAAGGTGCACGGCTGCCGCGTAAAAAGATCTTGGCCTGGTTCGAAGGCGAATATCGCCACTACCCAGTAGCCCGACGCAAGGAGCGAGTACTGGCGCGGATCCATCGCTGGATCGAGATGGAGCTGAAGAAGGCACCGTCGGCTGCGGTTCTAAAGGAACGAAAGAAAAAAGCCCAGCTGCGGGAAAAAAGCTATGCAAAAAAATGGCCGGAGCTGACGCCGCTTAACCTCTACCGGGAGATGTTTGGCATACGAAAAAGCGGCAGCATGGAAGGCATGGCCGATGTTTCAGACCGGATACCGCCGGGTATCTGGAAGGAGACGCAGGCGCGCTTAAAGAAAAACATCGTCAAGGAAGAGGACTTGGCTGCCCTTTTGTATTTATATACTTTAATCCACGAAATTGACGGCAATCTGACCTTCGACCATGTGGTGATAGACGAGGCGCAGGATTTTACGCCGTTTCAGGTGTATGTGCTGGACCGTTTTGTGAAGGGGCATTCCTTTACGATTCTCGGAGATTTGTCCCAAGGGATCCACTACTACAAAGGTGTGCGCAGTTGGGAAGAGATGCAAGTGCTGTTCCGACCGGAGGAAACCGCTTATTTCGCGTTAACGCGCAGTTACCGGTCCACGATGGAAATTATCCAATTCGCCAACGATATCCTAGAACGCGGCGTAGGTACCGAATTGCTGGCGGTTCCGGTATTCCGCAGCGGGGAGCCGGTGCGGCTGGTCGAATCGGAGGGCGAGCGGCGGCTGCCATTGATTCGCAAGGCATTGGACAAGGTGCTGGGCGGATCGTTCCGCACGGCGGCGGTGTTAACCCGGACGATGCAGGAAGCAGAGGAACTGCATGCTGCATTAAGCCAAGGTGGTCAGGAAGTCAACCTGATCACCGGGGAGCTGACGCAATACGCCGGGGGCATCTCGGTGTTGCCGGTGTACCTGTCGAAGGGTCTGGAGTTTGACGCTGTGATCGTGACGGACGTGGACAAGGCGCATTATAGTTCCAAAGACGCCAAACTGCTGTACGTCGGCTGTACCCGCGCCCTGCACGAACTGTGGCTGCTGCACGGCAAAGAACTGCCGGATTACGTCCCAGGCGATCGTTCAACAGACTATGCCGTCAGGACGAACTTAGAGGCATAAGGGGTACATGTCGAGATATAGTCAATGAGGATTGGGGAGGGGCACGCCCTCCCTTTTTTTGTCCCCTTTTGCATTATTATCCCGTTTGCTCAGGTGGCGGGTGGTGTGGGAGAGTGGTCAAGCGGGTTGGAGGTGGGGGATGGGATTAGTGTGTCATTGACTGTCTTTTGCATCATTATCCCCCTCGCTCAGGTGAACGGTGGTTGGATGGGAGAAGGTTTGTGGATTGGATGAGGTATAGAGGAGGGGCAAGTAGGCAATGTGCTCAACAGGGGGCTTTACTCGGAAATCATCCCTGGTGGCGAAGCGCATAAGTTACGTGGTCAAAAATGTGTTCGATTTTTCATATATAATTTGCCGAAAAAAGCAAAAAAACCGAAATGTACTCGGTTTTTCGCATAGATTTTGGGTAAAACCCTTCAGAAAGCGCGAATATATATGAAATTTCATATACATTAGTTAAAATCGCTCAAGGTCGCCCAAATGTACTTGATTTTTCATATAAAATCACAGAGCGTGGTCACATCATTGTGGATTTCGGCTCTGTTTCGACTATTGACTATTGATGCTCGAAACAAGAACTTACTTTGATTACGCGTCGTCCTGCATGAACTCGTCCAGCCAGCGATCGGCTTTGCTTTGGTTGCACAGATTGCAGGCGCAGACGCAGTTTACTGGTGTTGTGTGACCGCCCTTGGCTCTGGGCAGCAGATGGTCGATCGTATCGCCGTACTCTCCACAGAAGAAGCAGGTGTAATGATCCCGCGTCAAAATATAATGGCGGAACGCTTTGTTCGTGTACAAACGGCGGATGGTGAACGGGTTCACGACGACGGCCATATGCTCACGCACGAGCGTAACCGCCAGGTCATAGTCGATCTCCTGCTGCCAGCGCCGACCTTTATCGGTACGCCCGCGCAGGCGGATCATGCCGTTGCGGTTCGGTCTGAGGGTCCGGATGTCGGGACCCTCGGCTTTTGGCGGCGGGGCGGGCAGCGCCCGCTTGATCCGCCGCTTGGTCGGCGCGGCTTCGCCCCCGTGCCGCCCCGCGGCGCCCGCCGGCGCTGCCGCACTGGCGCTTGCGCCGACCTGAACGGCCGCGATCTGTGCCGCGGCCTTTTTGCTGCGGCGCTTGCGCGCCGCCTTGGCCGTGCCTGCGGCGCCGGCCTCCGCGCCTGGCGGCGCGCTGGGCCCGGCCGCCGCGGCCTCGCTCGCGCGGCCGTCGCCGCTTGGCGCCGCCGGCGCAGGCGCTTTCGCTGGCGCTGCCAGCGCTGCGCCAGCGGGCTCCGCGGCCGCAGCCTGCGGCAACGCGGCCTGAGCCTGGGCAGCCTGCTGCCGCTTGCGCAGCGCGCGGCAACTGCGGCAAGCGCCCCGGCGTGAGCCTTTGCCGGAGCGCTTGCCGGTGCGGCGCAGGAATTCGCCCAGCGGCTTGGCCTCGCCGCAATAGGCGCATATTTTTATCGCATTCGCGGAAGTTGAGTTAGGTTCAGGTTGCTGCTGCGTCAAGGGGGTCACCTCAGTTTGGTATAGGCTCGAAGTAGGATATGACTCCATTATACCTGAATCTATAGAAATAAAGCCAAGACCGGCCGGTCCTGGCTTAGGGTTTAGCATCAGGATTGTGATTTGGATTAGGATGTTGTTCCCCGGGTTGGCGTTACTCGGACACGGTTGCGGGTTGCCTGAGGCTGCGCATTTTGGTTAAAATTTTGCGGATGCTTTCATCGGAGAGGTGAAATCTTTCGGCTAAATCCCGTACCGTGCTCCCGGCGCGGTACAAGCGAAAAATCTCTTCGTTCCGTTTAGCAATCGAGTGGCGGGAACCGCTCAGTTCTCCCCATAACGCCCTTGACCGTTCCGGCTTGGGAATGTAAAGCAGCTCACCCTGAATATACGTTTGGAGCTCCTTCAGCAGCCTAGGGGGAAGAACATCCTTTCCATTTTTGTAATTCACGATCATGTACCTCCTTATTTCGTGCTCCGTCCTTGATTGCTGTTACGATATAAGTCAACATGCTCGCTTCCCCCTTTCCATTTAGTATTGGTACCGCTTGTTCCAACCTTCTTGGTGTAGAACAAACGACTTTGACTTTAAATAAAGACAAAATTTGGTTTTAACTGGATCTATCTTAACACAGGAATCGTCAAACATAAATAAGGGAGGCTGTTCCCAGCCCCCCGTTTATTGTGGTGCCGCGTTACGCGACAGCCACCTCACTCACTGAAATCACTTCGATCAGCCCCCTTTCCCGTGATTCGTCGGCCCGACATCTATATTAACTCATACTTCCGGCTGCAGGAAAAGCGAAAGAACAACTATAAGTGTTTTTTACGTCAGGTGTGCTAGAATAAGTTTGGTATCATTCCATGTATCCGGATTATCATGCTAACGATCAAGGAAGTGACTTGAAGGTGGATTTGTTTTCATTTAATCAAGAGCAAAGTCCGGCGGGGCGGTTGCTGGCGGACCGGATGCGGCCGACCTCGCTGGATGAATATATCGGACAAGAACATATTGTCGGCCCGGGCAAGCTGCTGCGGCGGGCGATTGAAGCGGACCAGGTCTCGTCGATTTTACTGTACGGCCCTCCCGGCTGCGGCAAAACGACGCTTGCTCATATTATCTCCAATCAGACGAAGGCGGAGTTCGTCAAGCTCAACGCGGTGGATGCGTCGGTGAAGGATGTGCGTGAGGTGATTGAAAAAGCCCAGAACGACAAAGCTTTTTACGGCACCAAAACGATTCTGTTCCTAGACGAGGTCCATCGATTTAACAGCTCGAGACAGGACGCATTACTACCGGCGGTGGAAAAAGGCACGATCATCTTTATCGGGGCAACGACGGAAAATCCGTTCCACTACGTTAACGGCGCGTTAATGAGCCGCTCCACGCTGTTCCAGCTGGAGCCGCTGACGAAGGAGCACTCGCTGATCGCGATGCGGCGGGCCTTGGCCGACAAAGAGAAGGGGCTGGGCTTTATGCCGCTGCAGGTTGACGAGGAGGCGCTGCTGCACATCGCTGCGATGGCGAACGGAGATATTCGGCGCGCGCTGAATGCGCTGGAGCTGGCGGCGATGACCACGCCCCCGCAATCGGACGGGACGGTGCACATTACGCTCGAAGTGGCGGAGGAATCGATCCGCCGGCCGCTCGTCAAAGCTGACGAGTCCACGCAATATGACGTGCTGTCCGCGTTTCATAAATCGATTCGCGGCTCCAGCGATGCGGCGGTGTTCTGGTTCCTGTACGCGGTTGAGAAGCTGGGAATGGACCCGATGACATTCATCCGACGGTTGATCGCTGCCAGCAGCGAGGATATTGGTCTGGCCAATCCACAGGCGATGGTACAGGCCGTCAGCGCCTTGGAGGCTTACCGCAACAATGGCTGGCCGGAAGCACGGCTGAATATTGTCCAGGCGATCTTGTTTGCGGTCGAAAGTCCAAAATCCAACGCGGTGGTTGAAGCGATTGGGAACGCCATGGCGGCGATCGAAGAGGTCAAATCTGCCGAAGTGCCGCTCCATTTGCGCGACACGCATTATAAGGGAGCGGTGAAGCTTGGGCATGAAGGCTACAAATATCCGCATGATTATCCCGGGCATTACGTACAGCAGGAGTACCTGCCCAAGCGATTGTCCGGTCGGACGTTCTACCATGCCACGGAGCAAGGGAATGAGGCGAAGATCAAGCATAACCAGGAGCTGCGGCGCAGAAGCGGAAGGTAGAAGGGAAAGTGCGAGGCGAGGGAAGGCAAGAGGATCGCAAGCCAAGTCGCAATAGCCCGGTTATGCATAAAAAAAGGGAGCCCCACGTCATTGAACTGTGACCCGTAAGATGGACACTTTAAGAAAAAGTGCCCCTCTTGCGGGTCATTTGTGTTTTAATCAGAATATCTGATAACGGGAGAGAAGAACATGAGGAAAGTAAGAGGCGAAAACAAGCTGTTTACGGAACAGCAAAGAAAGCAGCTGGAGAGTAATCCTAACGTGCAGCATGTCACAGATCGCACTATCACTTATACGCCCTCTTTTAAGCTAGCAGCAATTAAGGCCTATCAAGAAGGTAAAACACCGATGGAGATCTTTCTGAATGCGGGATTTGACATCGCAGCTATCGGCAACGAAAAGCCCAAGAAGTGCCTAAAGCGTTGGAGAGAGCAGTATCAAAAACTTGGAGAAGCTGGACTGCTTGAGGATCGACGAGGCAAAAACAGTGTTGGAAGACCATCTCAAGGTGAGTTATCGGTTGAGCAGAAGTTGAAACGAGCAGAGGCTCGAATCAAACTACTTGAAGCAGAGAATGAACTGCTAAAAAAGCTCGAAGCGCTCGAAAGACAAAAACAGTTTTAACGTCCGCAGAGCGCTATGCCATAATCAACCATACGATTCGAGCCTACGGTTTTAAAAAGATGACGCAATACTTGTGCATCCTCGCCGGCGTCAGCCGCAGTGGTTACTATCGCTGGCTGGGGGCTGAAGAAAAGCGACAACTACGTAAGCGTTCAGATGAGCAGGATTTAGCGCTCATTAAGGGTCACTATGACCAGTTACGCGGCAAAGCCGGTGCACTGACTATTAAGATGCGTTTAGAAGGGCATAACGGCGTAATCATGAATCACAAGAAGATTCGCCGATTAATGCGAAAGTACAATCTGGTCGCCAGAATACGCCAAGCCAATCCTTATCGTAAAATGGCAAGAGCCACACAGGAACACAAGACATGCCCCAATCTGTTAAACCGTCAGTTTAACCCAGGTGTGCCGGAGAAGGTACTGCTGACAGACATTACGTATCTCCGATATGGTAACGGGCAGTGGGCTTATCTGTCTTGTGTTAAAGACGGCGCTACTCGCCAGATCCTCGCCCACTACGTATCCTCTTCACTAGAGATGTCTCTTGTAGAGCGGACGCTGGACAATTTGATTGAACGACTGGACGGGAACATTCATCCCGAAGCGATCCTTCACTCTGACCAGGGCAGCCATTACACCCATCCTAGGTTCCGTCAACGCGTCGCCAGGATAGGAATTCAACAGTCGATGTCCCGCAAGGGAAACTGCTGGGATAACGCCTCTATGGAGACATTTTTCGGTCACTTAAAGGATGAGCTCGAGTACCGTCGTTGTGAAACATTAGGGGAACTACGCCAGAAGATTGAGGAATATATCCAGTACTACAACGCAGAACGTTACCAATGGACATTAAAAAAGATGACTCCTGATCAATACAGGAGCCATCTATTGTCCGCCTAAACGGGGCTTCTTTCACTGTCCATAAACTGGGTCACAGTTCACATTCACCGACGCGGGGCTCCTCTTTATTGTTAGGCTTGTACAGCCGAAATCTCGGTCCGCAGCTTCACCGGGGCTTCGATCGTGCCGCCGCCGAGGCATTCTTCGCCTTGGTAGAACACGACCGCTTGGCCTGGGGTGATCGCCTTTTGCGGTTCATCAAATGCGACATGCACCGTGCCGTCTGGTTGCTTCGTCAGCGTCACACCTTGATCGGGCTGACGATACCGGAATTTCGCCGTGCACTTGTACGGCCCCTCCGGCATTTTGTCTGCGCCAGCGATCCAGTTAACGCCGGAAGCAATCAGCGACGTCGAGTACAAGCTTGGGTGCTTGTCACCTTGCACAACATACAAAATGTTGCGCTCCAGATCCTTATCAGCCACGAACCAAGGTTCGCCGGTACCGGAGCCGCCGATACCCAAGCCTTGACGTTGACCCAGCGTATAGTACATCAGGCCATCGTGACGGCCCTTAACCTCACCGGTGACGATGTCGATCATATCGCCGGATTGGGCAGGCAAGTAGTTGCTCAGAAACTCTTTGAAATTCCGTTCGCCGATAAAGCAGACGCCGGTGCTGTCCTTCTTCTTCGCGGTATAGAGGCCGGCTTCTTCGGCGATCCGCCGTACCTCCGGCTTCGGCAGGTGGCCGATCGGGAACATCGCTTTGGACAATTGGTCCTGATTCAGGGCGTTGAGGAAATACGTTTGATCCTTATTGCTGTCCACACCGCGCAGCAGCTTGAACGTCCCGTTCTCTTCCACGACCCGGGCATAGTGCCCGGTCGCTACGTAATCTGCGCCGAGGTCCAGCGCTTTGTTCAAAAATTCGCCAAACTTGATCTCCCGGTTACACATCACATCCGGGTTAGGAGTCCGGCCCCGCTTATATTCTTCGAGGAAGTAGGCAAATACTTTATCGTAATATTGCTTCTCGAAGTTCACGGTATAGTAAGGGATATCGATCTGCTCGCAGACGCGGCGAACGTCTTCAGCATCCGCTTCCGCGGTGCAGTAACCGAACTCGTCGGTATCGTCCCAGTTCTTCATAAATATGCCGATGACATCATAGCCCTGCTGCTTCAGCAGAAGTGCCGTCACCGAGGAATCGACGCCGCCAGACATGCCGACGACGACGCGGGTTTCGCTGTTAGGCTTAGCCATCATGATCACTCCTTTGAGCGGCGAGTCGCTCGTCGTTTATTTTACCACAATTGTCGCTTTATTTCCCAAAACACATATGATATGTTACGATAAGCACAGGGTAAAGATAGGAATAGGGAGGAATCCCCGGATTTGGGCGCAATTGTCGCAGAAGAACGCGGCGAATGGCCTGATACTGTTCTTTTAAGGATCAAGGATCAATTATATAAAGTTTATTTGAAAATTGAAAGAGGTGCCTTCTTTGAAGATTTCGACAAAAGGACGCTACGGATTGACGATTATGATGGAGCTGGCCGCTAAATACGGCGAAGGGCCAACTTCTCTGAAAAGCATCGCCGAGAAAAACCAATTATCCGAGCATTATCTGGAGCAATTAATCGCGCCGCTGCGTAACGCAGGTCTGGTGAAGAGCGTACGCGGTGCTTACGGCGGTTATATTCTATCCAAAGAAGCTAGTGAAATTACGGCGGGAGACATCATTCGCGTATTAGAAGGGCCGATTTCTCCGGTGGATTTCACCGAGGAAGACGATCCGGCCAAACGCGATTTGTGGCTGCGGATCCGCGACAGCATCGCTGAAGTGCTGGATTCGACAACGCTGGAGAATCTGGTGAACTTCGAGGAACAAGGAACCAAAGAAAATTACATGTTCTACATTTAATTTGTAAACCGACTTGCCATCAACAATGAGATAAGATACAATCAACGAACAATTCGGTAACCGTCCCGACTCCGGGGCGGTCATTTACGTTTTATCAAAAAAGTTCTGGGACAAGGTGAGAGCCATGAAGCACATTTACATAGATCATGCCGCTTCCACGCCGATCCATCCGGAGGTTGCGGAAACGATGCTGAAGGTGATGCGAGAGCAATTTGGTAACGCCTCCAGCGTTCATTATTACGGTCGGGAGGCCAAACGCTTGGTGAACGGGGCGCGAGATACAGTTGCTAAGCACATCGGCTGCCGTCCGGATGAGCTGGTGTTTACGGGCGGCGGAACGGAGAGCGATAACTTGGCGTTGTTTGGCACGGCGTACGCCCGGAAAGCGGAAGGACGCCATATCATTACGACCTCTATCGAGCATCATGCGGTACTGCACTCCTGCGAGCGCTTGGAGAAGGATGGGTTTGAAGTGACCTATTTGCCTGTGGATCGTTATGGACAGGTGCATCCGGAGCAAGTGCGGGAGGCTATCCGCCCCGATACGATCTTGATTAGTGTGATGTATGGCAATAATGAGGTGGGCACGATTCAGCCGATTGCTGAAATCGGCGAAATTGCACGGGAGCGGGGAATTGTGTTTCATGTCGATGCTGTGCAGGCGCTCGGCGCATTGCCGATCTCCTGTCGGGATCTGCCGGTCGACTTGATGAGCTTCTCGTCGCATAAAATCAATGGACCGCAAGGCGTTGGGGCTTTGTATGTACGGAAGGATCTGGTGCTGGAGCCGATGCAACACGGCGGGTTGCAGGAGCGCAAGCGCCGGGCAGGCACGGAAAATATGGCCGGCATCGCAGGTTTTGCCAAAGCCGTGGAATTGGCTGCGGCGGAGCGGGGGGCGCGCGTCGCTCACGATGAGGAGTTGATCCGAGAGTTGCTGTCCGCACTGGAGCAGCGGATTACTCGCGAGGCGTTCCATGTCAACGGCCATCCGACGCATCGCCTGCCGCATATCATCAACATCAGCTTCCCGGAGGTAGATTCGGAGACGATGCTGATGAATTTGGATATGGAGGGCATTGCCGCCTCCAGCGGTTCCGCATGCACTTCGGGGTCGCTGGAGCCGTCTCATGTGCTGGAAGCGATGCATCTTCCGGAAAGTTTTTTGCGTTCTGCGATTCGATTTAGCGTCGGAATGGGTAATACTAGGGAAGAAATTTACGAAATCGCCGAAAAAATTGGAACCATCCTGGAACGTCTCCGTAGAAGAAAATAATGGGCATATTTTTGGGCTCAATTTAGCTTTTGCGGAGGGGAGGATCGTTTTTTCGGGATTCACATGAGATGCCCAAACAGGGAGTGTCCATTCCAACATGAGAATGCAAGAAATGATCGGCCTGACCGTCTATGATGTGGAGCATGGCAAGAAGGTCGGGAAAGTCGTTGACATCCTCCTGGACCTTAATTGGTCGATCGTCGGCATCCAACTGGAGAATCGATTGTTTTGGAATTCCAGTGTCAAGGCCGTGCGATGGGAGGATATCGTGGCTTACGGTGAAGATGCCGTGATGATCTGCAATCAACAGGCTGTCCGCAAGTGGAGAGCCGAGAATATACAGAATACCTTCTTAACGGGAAATGGAAAATTAAAAGAACTGCCTGTCCTGACTGAAGACGGAATACGTCTAGGCCATGTAACGGATGTTTATTTTGAACACGAATTGGGAAATACAATTACTGGAATTGAAATTAGCGACGGGTTTTTCACCGATCTGATGGAAGGGCGCAAGCTGCTGCCATTTATGCCGGAAATGACCCGAGGGGAAAACGCGATCATGGTGCCCCTGGGCAGCGAACAGCTGCTTGAAAAGCCGTGAATTTTTATGTGGATGGATAGGTGATGGTTCTATGATGAAATGTCCAAATTGCAATTCCAAGGATATTGGGAAGATCGGCTCCCACCAGTTCTATTGCTGGGGTTGCTTTATCGAATTAACGGTAAACGGCGACAAAATGTCCGTATACCAAGTAGAAGAAGACGGAACGCTCAGTTCTCTGGATGATCTGTTCTTCGGCGAGGAAATGGTACAGGATTTCTCGGAAATGCACGCTTCCTCGTAAAAATATATTCCGGTGAGGCTGTAAAGATGCACAAGCTGTCCCTTTTAAGACCGAAGGGGGCAGCTTTTTTATTTTTGGAGGGAATCACTCTTCAAATGTTGACAACAATAATCATGACGAAACCGTGTTTTGATTTGATTGAGTTAGAAAGCGCTTTGAATTAGGATGAGGGTAGAAACACGGTAAGCCAACAAGCAAATTGTTGTTCATCCGTGCATCTTTATAAGGGGGTTACTCTTTATGGCTACAGCACAAACCAAACAGCCGTCTGCAGGAACCGGCGGAGCCCGAGTGAAGGTTCAGCAGTTCGGCCGTGCACTCAGCGGTATGGTAATGCCGAATATCGGCGCGTTTATCGCATGGGGGCTCATTACCGCATTATTTATTCCGACCGGTTGGATTCCGAACGAATATCTCGGCCAACTCGTCGATCCTATGATCAAATATTTGCTGCCACTCCTCATCGGCTACACCGGTGGGCAAATGATCCACGGCAAACGGGGGGCAGTGACGGCAGCGATTGTGACAATGGGCGTTATCGTCGGCAGCGACATTCCGATGTTCCTTGGCGCCATGATCGTTGGCCCATTGTCTGCTTGGGTTATTAAGCAGTTCGACAAACTGGTCGAGGGGAAAATTAAGTCCGGCTTCGAAATGCTGGTCAACAACTTCTCGATTGGGATTCTAGGCGGTGCGATGGCACTCGGGGCATACGCTGGCGTTGGCCCAGTCGTAACCGCCATCAGTAAAGCATTGTCTTCGGGTGTTGACTTCCTGGTGGACGCGAAATTGCTGCCTCTGGTCAACCTAATTATTGAACCAGGTAAAGTCTTGTTCTTGAACAATGCGATCAACCACGGTGTCATTACGCCAATCGCTGCGGAAGAAGCACTTCGAGTAGGCAAATCGATGCTGTTTATGCTCGAATCGAACCCAGGCCCAGGTCTTGGGATCCTGCTGGCTTACTGGATCTTTGGTCGCGGCATGGCGAAACAATCGGCTCCAGGTGCGGTTGTCATTCACTTCCTGGGCGGGATTCATGAGATTTACTTCCCGTATATCTTGATGAAACCGATTCTGGTGTTGGCTGCAATGGCTGGCGGCGTGGCTGGTACGTTTACGTTCCAATTGACCGGTGCAGGTCTTGTAGGTTCTCCTTCTCCGGGTAGTATTTTTGCTTATTTCCTGATGACGCCAAAAGGCGGTTACATCCCAATGTTAAGCGGCGTCATTGTTGCGGCAGTCGTTTCGTTCCTAGTTGCGTCGCTGCTGCTCAAAACGGGTAAACAAACGGATGAGGAAATGGATCTGGCTGAAGCTTCAGCGAAAATGAAAGAAATGAAAGCTGCAGGTGCAAAATCCGACGCGGCAGCTCCTGCTGCAGCTGGCGGCGTGAAGAAGCAAGTGGTGAACAAAATCGTGTTCGCTTGTGATGCCGGTATGGGGTCCAGTGCGATGGGTGCCTCTGTTCTGAGAAAGAAAATGCAGGACGCTGGCGTGAAGGTGACGGTCGTGAACTCGGCAGTCAGCGAAATCCCAAGCGATGCCGACATCGTTATTACGCAAAAAACGCTGACGGATCGCGCAATCGCCAACAAACCGGACGCCGAACATATCTCCATTGATAATTTCCTGAAAAGTCCCAAATACGATGAACTGGTTGAGCGTTTGAAAGGCTAAGCAACGCCAGTTACGATGCGGGGGCAGAACACTGGCGATTTTGTCGCCGGTGTTTTGCGTCTATATTAGGAGAGACTGATATGCGGAAAATGACCGCACGACAAAAGCAAATCCTCGTTCTCCTCCTTGGACGCAAGCACGGGATGACCGCTGCGGAAATCGCTGCGGAAATCAACGTCAGCGTCAGAACGGTTCACCGGGAACTGGACGAGATTGAAAAAATATTAGCCTATTTCGACTTAGTTCTGCACCGGAAATCCGGCACCGGAATCTCGGTTTGGAGCAACCCCGAAGATAGCGAGGAGGGCGAGAAGCTGCAAGAGGCCAAGCGATTGCTGCTGGTTGATAATCCCAGCGACTATTCCATTGAAGAGCGACATCTTTTGCTGATCTGCCGTTTGCTTGAGGAGCAGGAGCCGTGTAAGCTGTTTACGCTGGCCCATGGCTTAAAGGTAACGGTAGCAACGGTCAGCAGCGATTTGGATGAACTGGAGCCCTGGTTCACCCGCTTTGGACTGGAACTGGTTCGGCGCCGCGGTTACGGCGTGGAGTTGCTTGGCGAGGAACAGCAGAAACGCGCGGCATTATGCCAACTGGCAGTCGAGCACTTGGATTACTCTGACTTGATTGGAGGCACGCCGGAAAACCAGGTCTCCTCCGCCACCGCCAGATTGCTTGAGGTCGTTGGAACGGATCACCTCATGACGATCGAAAACACGTTGTGGGCGATGAATTGGAGATGGACGGAGCATTTGTCCGAGAATGCCTATACCCAGCTGCTTATTCGTCTCTCCGTTTCAGTGAATCGGATGAAGGCAGGAAGGTTAGTCCATTGCTCAGGTAAAAATAACAAGCCTGCCGCCGGGGGCGGGGAGCAGGATGAAACCGAAACGGCTCGCTTCGCTTCCCGTTTGGCTGAGAAGCTGGAGCTTACGTTTCCGCCGGAGGAACTGGCTTATATGAATGGCTTGTTCAGCCGGGCGAAAGAAGCTTCCCCCGAGCTCGTCCAAGCGGATATCGAGTTGGTTGAGACGGTATATCGGTTGACTGAGAACGTCGTGAAGCGCACCGGCATTCCGTTTCAGGAAGATCGACTGCTCCGGAACGGTCTGCTGGAGCATATGGGCCCGGCTTTTAAACGCATCCGCGAAGGCTCCCGCATCCGCAACCCATTGCTGGGCGCCATTCGCAAAGATTACGATGAGTTGTTTGGCATCGTACGTGAGGCGATGAACGAAAGTGTGGCTGGCCTGGAGGTTCCGGACGAAGAGATTGGCTTCTTGGTGATGCATTTCGGAGCCTCTATGGAGCGTCTGAATCAGCTTGGTCTTAACATGCGGGCGATTCTCGTCTGCTCCAGCGGGCTAAGCTCCTCCAAGCTGCTGGCCACGCGGCTGGCCAAAGAAATGCCGCAAATCGAAGTGCTGGGCAATGTATCTTGGTACGAGGCGAAGCGGTATCCTGAATCGGATTACGACTTAATCATCTCGACGATTGATTTGCCTCTTCCGGAGGATCGTTACGTAAAGCTAAGTCCGTTATTAACAGATGAGGACACGGAGCGATTGCTCGAATACGTCCAGCGTACCGTATTAAAATCTCGTAAGGTGACACCTGAGTCGGAGTCCACGAAAACCAGGGCATTTGACAAGGTACGGTCTTTGTCGGTATCACTGAACGAGGTTGTCAGTCTTCTGGAGCAATTTGACGTCCGCGATTTAAATAATCGAGGGCTCTCCTTACGGGAGACGGTTTCGACGGCTTTGGAGGAAATGAACCAACGATTCGTCCCGCCGTCCGGTCCCGCTAGTCTTGAGCCGAAGGAGTGGCAGCTGAAGCACGCTATATCCGATGTTCAGGCCGTAACCGACCGTTTGTTGGAACGGGAGAAGATGGCCAGTCAGGTCATTCCGGGCACGTCGCTGGCGCTGTTTCATACACGAACCCGGTTTGTGAATTACCGTTCACTGGCGTTGTTCCGCTTGGAAGAACCTGTGGTGCTTGACGGGGATACAGAAGTTAGCGCATTGCTATTTATGCTCGCGCCGCGAGAGTTGTCTCGCGAGAGCTTGGAAGTGCTCAGCGAAATCAGCGCCTTGCTGCTTAAGCCGGAGTTGGTAGAGCTGCTGGAAACCGGAGAACGTCAGGAGATCCGAAATTTTTTGGCGACCGAGCTGCTGTTTTATTTTGAGAATTTGTAACTAAAAGAAGATAGGATAATCCGTGGAAAGGGAGAGAACAATCATGAAAATACTGTCTAAAGAGAAAATTATTTTGAACGGCAAGGCAAACGATAAATATGAAGCCATTCGTATGGCAGGAAAGCTGCTGGTCGACGCAGGTCACGTGACGGAAGAATATGTGGACAAAATGATCGAGCGCGAAGAGATCGTCTCCACTTATATGGGGGGAGGTCTGGCGATCCCGCACGGGACGAAAGAAGCCAAAGGCATGATTTCCTCGACCGGCCTGTCGGTTGTCCGCTTCCCGGAAGGTGTTGATTTTGGCGGGGATGAGCCAGCCTTTATCGTGATTGGCATCGCCGCAGCCGGCGGGGATCACATGGAGGTTCTGACGAATGTTGCGATGGTGTTCTCAGATGAGTCTAATCTGGAACGAATTATGAATGCGAAGACGGAAGAGGAAATCGCGGAGATCCTTGAGGGGGGCATGGAAGGATGAAGGCGGTCCATTTTGGCGCAGGGAATATCGGCAGAGGATTTATCGGGTTGCTGTTGTCTCGTTCCGGTTACGAGGTATGCTTTGTTGATGTGAACGAGAAGCTTGTTTCGGAGCTGGCCCAGCGTAAGGAATACCCTGTTACCTTGGCCAGCGATCAGCAAGAGACCGTGATTGTCAAAGGCGTAACGGCGATTAACAGCATGAGCGATCCCGCTGCGGCTGCTCAGGCGATTGCGGCGGCTGATTTGGTAACGACGGCGGTTGGTGTAAACATCTTGAAGCATATCGCCGGTACAATTGCCCAAGGGCTCACCCTGCGGAAAGATGGCGCCGCAGCCGCCCCGCTGCATATCATTGCCTGCGAGAACGCCATCGGCGGCAGCTCCCAACTCAAAGAGCATGTTTACGCCAAATTAGATGAAGCTACGCGGCAGTGGGCGGACGATCATGTGGCATTCCCGGATGCGGCGGTTGACCGGATCGTTCCGTTGCAGCAGCATGAGGATCCGCTGCAGGTTGTGGTCGAGCCATTTTATGAATGGGCGGTTGACCAATCGCAAATGTTTGAGGGCTTTCATCGGGTCGAAGGCGTCCACTATGTTGACCGATTGGAGCCGTATATCGAACGCAAGCTGTTTACTGTAAATACCGGCCATTGCTCGGCCGCTTATATGGGATATTTGCAGGGCCATGCGACGATTCAGGAAGCGATGAATGATCAAAAAGTCGTCCAGCATGTGCGCGCCGTCCTCTCGGAGACCGGGGCGGTGCTTGTGGCGAAACATGGATTTTCGCCAGCCGAGCATCAGGCGTATATCGATACGATTCTGGAGCGCTTCGCCAATCCGGCGTTGACGGACGAGGTTTCGCGGGTTGGCCGTTCACCGATCCGCAAGCTGTCCGCCGGCGATCGGCTGGTCTCCCCGGCAACGCAGGCGTATGAACGTGAATTTGGATACGGGTACCTGGCGTTGACGATGGCGATGGCGCTCTGTTTCGATGTTCCGGACGATCCGGAAGCCGCGGAGCTGCAAGCGTCGCTGCGCGAAGTTGGTGCTTCCAAGACCCTGGCCCAATACACCGGCCTCGACGCCGAGCACCCCATCCATCAAGCGGTGCTGGCGCATTATGAGGAGTTGAAGGGCCGCTGAGCGGCGGCAAGGGGATGAGTTTATTCGCTGCAGGCGCATAACGAGCTTGGGCCGTTCTATACTTTAGTCCGCGCTTGACACGGATGAGAGGCTTATAGCTCTTTGTCCGGCTCAGACTAGCAGCCCGGATGCATCTGGTACATCAGATGTATCCGGGCTTTTTGGTTGTGTGAGGCGGCGGAGCCGTGGGGCGGGACAGCGAGTTGCGTTTGCGTCTAGCGGACCCAGGAGACGTTATTCCCCTTTGGGACAGGTGCCGGCGAATATAACGGACTGAGATGACCTTATTTCAGCGAAAATAGCGTTGTTCGGTGCAACTTGAGCAAATAAGCGAAACTGAGTCCGTTACAGCCGGAAATACTTGGGAAATGCCCCAATAACGTCTCTGAGGTCCGTCAGGAGCTACGAACCAGGCCGAACAATCTTGCATTGGGCTTTACCGCAACGTCTACGCTCGTCTCCCCCCACTCATAAATTTACCTTCCCTGACAAATACTGATCTATACGAGTATTTTGCCGTGAAGCAGGGAGGGGTGTGGCATCAATGGGAACCAATGAACAGAAGGAGCAAGCGCATGACCAACGGAAGACAGAGACCCCAGCGCCAATGGGAGCGACAAAGCCAGTAGAGCGTGAAGAGCAGAAAGAGTCAAAAGTGTCAAAAGTATCAAAAGAGCAAAAAGTGCGCAACGAGCACAATCAGCACAGCCAGCATAACGAGCAAAAAGAACCGCTGATCCCGATCACCCAAAGCAAGCTGTTTCGATATGGCGTTTGGCTGTTGTTGGGGCTGGTGATCCTGTTTTTTGTGTGGCAGCTGCGGCCGATGTTTGCCCTTGTCTATCGATTTTTGAAGGCGGTTTTCGCCCCGTTTGTCATCGCCATCATCATTTCTTATGTCTTAAATCCGATCGTTCGGATGCTTAATGGGCGGAAGGTGCCGCGGACGATGGCCGTGCTGCTGATTTATGCGGTATTTCTGACTGGCCTATCCGTGGTGCTGATGAATGTGATTCCGATGTTCGTTGAACAACTGGAGGAGCTGGGCGAGCATTTGCCGGAGCTTACGTTTCATACCCAGCAAATGATGAATCGATGGGACAACGGGATTTTGCCAGGGAGCATCCGCATGGGCATGAACAATTGGTTTTATCAATTTGAAAACCGGTTGGCCAGCGCCATTTCCGGCTTCCTGGACAATATCGGAACAACGATTGGCGTTGTGTTTAATGCGTTTATTATCCCGTTCCTGATCTTCTACATGCTGAAGGATATCGAGCTGATTGAGCGGCTGATTCTGCAGTACTTGCCGCGCTCCCGGCGCAAGTCGATCCTAACGCTGCTTAAGGAAATCGATATGGCCTTAGGGAACTATGTCCGGGGGCAATTGCTCGTATGCGTCATTATCGGTGTGCTCGCCTACATCGGCTATATGCTCATCGGCATGCCGTTTGCGCTGTTGCTGGCAGGAGTGGTTGCTCTGTGCAACATCATCCCTTACCTGGGGCCATTTCTCGGGGCGGCTCCGGCCTTGGTTATGGCGACGACGATTTCTTGGAAAATGGTCCTGCTGGTCCTGCTCGTCAACATGCTGTGCCAAACGATTGAAAGCAACGTCATTTCCCCGCAGGTGGTGGGACGGAGTTTACATATGCACCCCATGCTGATCATTTTGGCGCTTCTTATTGGCGGGGAGTTGGCAGGGGTGCCCGGGCTGATATTGGCGGTTCCGTTTTTTGCCGTGGTAAAGGTGGTTATTCAGCATTTCTATGCCTACTATGTTCGCCGCAAAGCGATGTGATTCAGGCGGACAAGTTGCATTGACACGGCGCTGCCCGCCTTATATACTTAAAATGTTATGTGAAAATTTTCAAAACGTTGATGAAATCCAGTACGTTCGGCAAGCGGATTTGCCAGAGAAGGGTTCCGCTGCAGTTGGCGTCCCGCATGGGGGCCGAGGCGGCGGCTGAGAGAACCTGAAATCTCGCGCGAACGGAAAGCTAATTTCGGAGTGTGGACTACAAATTCACCGGCAGGTCCCCGTTATCGGACCAACGAGGCGATCGCTTTAGAATCCGGCGGACAACGGTCCAGCCGCAATCGGAAGCGATAACCAGGGTGGTACCGCGATTTGAATCGTCCCTGATTTTCAGGGGCGTTTTTATTTTTAGAGTAACAATTAGGAGGTCAAGAGACGATGAAAGCAAGTGAAATCCGTTCCAAATGGCTGGAGTTCTTCGCCAGCAAAGGCCATAAAATCGAACCCAGCGCTTCCCTCGTTCCGCATAACGATCCTTCGCTCCTGTGGATCAATGCTGGGATGGCGCCGCTGAAGCCGTATTTCGACGGGAGGGTCAAGCCGGAAAATCCGCGCCTTGCCAACTCGCAAAAGTGTATTCGCACGAACGATATCGAAAATGTCGGGAAGACACGTCGGCACCATACGTTTTTTGAGATGCTGGGGAACTTTTCGATTGGGGACTATTTTAAGGAAGAAGCGATTACTTGGGCTTGGGAATTCCTGACGGATAAGAAATGGATCGGTTTTGATCCAGATCGCCTGTCGGTTACCGTATATCCTGAGGATGAAGAAGCATTTAAACTGTGGAATGAAAAAATTGGCATTCCTGCAGAACGCATCATTAAGCTGGAGGATAACTTCTGGGATATCGGGGAAGGGCCTTGCGGACCTTGTACGGAAATTTTCTATGACCGCGGCGACGCTTACGGCGATCTATCGGATCCGGAATGTTATCCAGGCGGGGAGAATGAACGGTTCCTGGAAGTGTGGAACCTGGTGTTCTCACAATTCAACCACAACAAGGACGGCAGCTACACGCCGCTTCCGAATAAAAACATCGATACCGGGGCCGGACTTGAGCGGTTTGCGTCGATTTTGCAGGACGTGAACTCCAACTTCGATACCGACTTGTTCCAACCGATTATCCAAAAGACCGCCAGCTTGGCTGGGGTAGCTTACGGCGCTGCTGAGGACAGTGACGTGGCACTTAAGGTAATTGCTGACCATATCCGTACGGTGACCTTTGCGGTAGCTGACGGCGTTCTGCCTTCGAACGAAGGCCGCGGTTATGTCATCCGCCGCCTGCTGCGCCGGGCGGTACGTTATGGCAAGCTGATCGGACTGGACAAACCTTTTATGTTCAGCTTGGTAGAGACGGTTGGCGACATCATGGGCACCTACTATCCGGATGTAGTTACCAAACGCGAGTTTATCGAGAAAGTCATCCGCACGGAAGAGGAACGCTTCCATGAAACATTGAGCGATGGCTTGGCGATTCTGGCCGATATCAGTGCTGAAGCGAAAGCGCAAGGCCGCACGCAGATCAGCGGGGCTGATGCGTTTAAGCTGTATGATACTTACGGCTTTCCGCTGGATTTGACCGAGGATTTCGCAGCGGAGCAGGGGCTTGGCGTAGATCGCGAAGGCTTTGAAGCCGCCATGGAAGAACAGCGTGAACGCGCCCGGGCAGCCCGCCACGATAGCGGCAGCATGAAGGTGCAGGGCGGCGTTTTGGCGGATTTTACGACTAAAACCGAATTCGTTGGATATAATGAGCTTGAAGTTACCACTAGCATTGTAGCGATTGTGGTTGATGACGCTTTTGTGGATTCCTTGAGCGAGGGCCAATCGGGTCAAGTGATTCTGGCTTCTACGCCGTTCTATGCGGAAAGCGGCGGCCAGGTCAGCGACCAAGGGACGATTCATAACGACTCCGCTAGCGCCGATGTGGAGGGCTTGTTTAAAGCTCCTCATGGGCAGCATGTGCATCAAGTCACGGTGAAGACCGGCGAACTGCGGGTTGGCGCCGAAGTTACCGCTTCCGTAGACCGTGAACAACGCAGCCACACAGTGAAGAACCATACGGCAACTCACCTGTTGCATAAGGCGTTGAAGGAGACGCTTGGCGAACACGTGAACCAAGCTGGTTCCCTCGTTGAACCACAGCGCCTGCGCTTCGACTACTCCCACCTCGGCAGCATCTCGCCGGAGGAACTCTCGGAAATCGAACGCCGCGTCAATGAACAGATTTGGAATGCTCTGCCTGTAACTACCTCGCTGAAGCCAATCGATGAAGCGAAAGCGATGGGGGCGATGGCGCTGTTCGGTGAGAAGTACGGGGACATCGTTCGCGTTGTCAAGGTTGGCGACTACAGCTTGGAGCTTTGCGGCGGCTGTCACGTGAACAATTCGGCGGAGATCGGCTTGTTCAAAATCGTCAGCGAAAGCGGCATCGGTTCCGGGGTGCGCCGGATCGAAGCTGTGACCGGACGCGGCGCATATCTGTTTATGGATGGACAGCTGGACCTGTTGAAGCAAGCAGCTGGTCTACTGAAAGCCAACGTCAACGATGTGCCGAAACGGGTGGAAGGATTGTTCCAGCAGCTTAAGGAACTGAGCCGTGAGAACGAATCGCTGCAAAGCAAGCTGAGCGTGATCGAAGCTGGTGAATTGACGAGCCAAGTGGTGAGCGTTGGTCAAACCAAGCTGTTGGCTGCGCGCGTGCAGGCCGGAAGCATGGATGCGCTGCGCACGCTGGCTGACGAGCTGAAGGTGAAATTGCCGGATGCTGTGCTGGTGTTGGGCGCGCCAAACGAAGACAAAGTGAATTTTGTCGTCGTAGTTCCGAAGGAAGAGGTGGCTCGCGGATTGCATGCCGGCAAGCTCGTTAAGGAAGTTGCAGCGGTATGCGGCGGCGGAGGCGGCGGTCGTCCGGATATGGCCCAGGCCGGAGGCAAGGATGCCAGCAAGCTGGACGAAGCATTAAAAGTAGCAGCGGAGTGGATTGCTTCCCAAGCCTGAGAAGGTGGTGGAATTTGACGGGGCAGATCACTGAAAATTTCCTTATGGAACCCATGATATGGTATAGTATGATTAGGCTAAGAGGAAAATAGCTGCGATCATAAAGGCGTATGTCGAAGAAGCGAGGTGTCATCATGGACTCCATGGATAAAACCGTCAAATTTAACGTCAAAGGCGATGAACTAGAAGCGTCGGCGCAGGAGATTCTTCTTACGGTTTATCAGGCTTTACAGGAGAAGGAGTATAATCCGGTAAACCAGATCGTCGGATATCTGTTATCGGGGGACCCGGCCTATATCCCGCGTCATAACAATGCGAGAAGCTTGGTTCGCAAGAAGGAACGCGACGAGCTGATCGAAGAGTTGGTGCGCTTTTACATGGCGAATCACCGTTGATGGCAGCGAACCTTCTCAAGAACGGATAAGCGGTGAATCCGCATTTTAAAGGAGCAATACATGAAAATCATGGGCCTAGACTACGGGGATCGGCGGATCGGAGTGGCTGTGAGCGACAGCTTAGGCTGGACCGCCCAAGGGCTCGAAACCATCGAGCGTCGCAAGGAAGGCAGCGAATTTGAGCGCATTGCCGAGCTTGTGAAGCAGCACGAGGTGGAAGAAATCGTTGTGGGGCTGCCCAAGAATATGAACGGTACGATTGGTCCCCGTGGAGAAATATGCATGGCGTTTGCCGAGGATCTTCGGGCGAAGCTGAATCTGCCCGTGCATCTCTGGGATGAACGGCTGACTACCGTGTCTGCGCAGCGTACGTTGCTGGATGCGGATGTCAGCCGGAAGAAACGCAAGGATGTCGTCGACAAGATGGCTGCCAGCTTGATTTTGCAAAATTATTTGGACTCTAAGAGTATAAAGTGAGGGTGATCGCGTATGTCTAAAGATCGTATCGGAAATGAAGAAGAACCGGAAATTATTTATATCCCCGATGATGAGGGCAATGAAGAAGAGTTCGAAGTGATTATGAAATTCGAAGTCGACGGTTCGGACGCCAAGTATATGATGGTCGTTCCTTTGGATTCCGATGGGAATGAAGATGAAGAGAGCGAAGAGGTATACGCGTTCCGTTACGAGGAAGACGGCGATGACCTGAAGCTGTACACGATTGAAAGCGACGAAGAATGGGAAATCGTCGAGGAGACCTTTAATACGTTGATCGACGAGTTTGATGGAGAAGATGGGCAATGACTGAATTTACAGCAGACCAAGCAGTCATGACGTCGCGGGTTCGCGACACATTTGGCCCAGTCGTAGAACTTGAGGACGAATCGGGCAACGTCTCCTATTATCAAGTCGTTGAGGAATTTGACGTCGCCGGAGCGGCCTATGCGGTATTATTGCCGGAGGACGCGTCCAAGGATGAAGAGCCGGAGATTTTCAAAATCGTGACGAACGGTGATGAGCTGGAACTGGTGACGATTGATGACGACGAGGAATGGGAGAACGTCTCCGAGCTGTACGATGAATTGACCTTTCCGGAGTAACGGGAAGGGCGTCGCAAGAGCACGATAGATCAGTCCGGGAAGAGCGGGAGATTTCCGCTCTTTTTGGCTGTTAAGGGGGAAGGCGGTTTGAGGAAAGCGCTGAAATGGCTGGCTGTTCTGCTGCTGATCGTGATGATCGGGGCAGGGGCGGCCGGATTTTATGTGTACACCAGCATGCTCCCGGTTGAAGCGAAGGAACAGCCGGTCAAGATTACGATCGAACCGGGAACGGGAACGGCGCATATCGCGAAGTTGCTGGAAAACCAGGGACTAATTAAAAATTCCATTTTGTTCGTTTCCTATTTAAAATGGAAGTCGGAAGGAAGCCGGTTTCAGGCTGGAACCTATGAAATGCAGCCAGGCATCACATATGACGAGATTATCGCTAAGCTGAACAGCGGCGACGTCGTGAAGGCCGAGATGATTCGGTTTACGATTCCTGAAGGCTTCACCGTTAAACAAATGGCTGACAAGCTGGCGGAGGAAGGCTTAGTGGATCAGGCCACATTTTTGAAGCTGGCGAAGGATGCCGCAGGTCTGAACGATGAGCTGTTATCGCAAATCCCGACGGACGAGCGGTTGACCTATCGGCTGGAAGGGTATTTGTTCCCGGAAACTTATGAATTGAAGAAAGGCAGCAACGAGCAGGACATCATTGCCCGAATGCTGCAGGAAACCCGTACCCGGCTTGACAAAATCCCTGATTTGGATCAAAAGCTGCAGGCTCGCAGCCTTACGTTCAATGAGCTGATGACGATTGCTTCACTGGTTGAGCGGGAAGTGGTTGTGGATCGTGAACGGCCGCTCGTGGCCGGTGTCATCTATAATCGGCTTAAGGACGGCATGAAGCTGGAAATCGACGCTACGGTGCAATATGTGCTGGATAAACCAAAGGAACGCTTGCTCAATTCGGATTTGCGAAGCGTGGACAGCCCTTATAATACTTATTTGTATAAAGGACTGCCTCCGGGACCTATCGCGGCGCCAAGCCTCAAATCGATCGAAGCAGCGCTTGAGCCGAAAGCCTCGGACTATCTTTTCTATGTGACGAAAAAAGACGGCAGCGGGGAGCACCTGTTCGCCAAAACCTATAAGGAACACTTAAAGAACATCGAAACAAGCAAGGCGATGGCCAATCAATGAATAAGGTGGAAGTTCAAAATGTAGATCATGTTTTGAACAACCTTTTAAAGGTGGTAGTATCAACATGAGTAAAAAACCGGAACTGTTGGTTCCTGCCGGCTCGCTGGACGAACTGAAGCGCTACTTTGCGGCGGGGGCTGACGCGGCGCTGGTTGGCGAAGCTCGCTATGGGATGCGCCTCCCTGGCGATATGACGCCCCAAGACATCGCGGAAGCGGTGAAGGTAGCGCGTGAGTACGGAGCTAAAATTTATGTTAGCCTGAATAACTTGATGACAAATGACATGCTCGAAGGGTTACCTGGATATGTGAAACAGTTAGCGGAATGCGGCGTCGATGCCGTTGAATTCGGCGATCCGGCGGTGCTTCAAACGGTGCTTACAGTGGCGCCTCAATTGAAGCTGCATTGGAATGCGGAGATGACCTCCACCAACTATGCCACTGCGAACTATTGGGGAACGAAGGGAGCTTCCCGAGTTGTGCTGGCTCGGGAGCTGAACATGGACGAGATCACCGCGATGCCTTCAAAGCTGAACATCGAAGCGGAAGTTCAGGTGCACGGAATGACCAATATTTATCACTCGAAACGGCGCTTGGTGCATAGCTACATGGTATCTCAAGGACGGCCGGTTGATCCGGACAGCAACCTGGGGATGAGCCGCGGGCTGTTCCTGATCGAGGCTGAGCGGCCGGATGAGAAGTTTCCCATCTTCGAGGATGTGAACGGAACGCATATTATGAGTTCAGACGATATTTGCATCTTGGAGGATTTGCACCTGCTAATGGCGGCTGGCGTCGACAGCTTCAAAATTGAGACGCTGCTGAAGCCGGTATCCTATAACGAAGTGGTCATTGCTTCATATCGTAACGCGATCGAAGCCTATTTCCGCGATCCGGATGGCTATGAGCTTGATGAGAGCTGGCTTGAGGCGATTCGCGAGGTCCAAGACCCGGAGCGCGAACTGTCGTTTGGCTTCTTTTATAAGGAACAAGTTTATTAAGAGAGATGGCGTTGTGGAGTTTTCTATTTGACCTATATTTTAAATTTAAATACTCAAAAAATGATGAGAGGTGAACGAAGATGCAAACTGCGGAGAAGCATATCCCGAAATATACGGGAAAACGTCATCGGCTGACGAAACCTGAGCTGCTTGCCCCGGCAGGCAATCTGGAGAAGCTGAAATTCGCTATCCATTATGGCGCCGATGCCGTGTATATCGGGGGACAACAATATGGCCTTCGTTCCAATGCGGATAATTTCAGCTTTGAAGAAATGCGGGAAGGCGTGGAATTTGCCAAGAAATATGGCGCTAAGGTGTTTGTCGCTACGAATATCTATGCTCATAATGAGGATTTGGACGGCATCGAGGAGTATTTGCGGAACCTTTACGAGGTTGGCATCGCTGCTATCATCGTCGCTGACCCGGTGATTATCGAGACGGCGAAACGGGTTGTTCCCGAGCTGGAGGTTCATCTGAGCACCCAGCAATCTACTGTGAACTGGCAGGCTGTGCAATTCTGGAAAGAGCAAGGCTTGCCGCGGGTCGTTCTGGGACGGGAAACCAGCCTTGAGGAAATCGAGGAAATTAAACGACATGTCGACATCGAGATCGAGGCGTTTATTCATGGAGCGATGTGCTCTTCGTTCTCGGGACGCTGCGTGCTGTCCAACCACTTTACCGACCGTGACTCTAACCGCGGGGGATGCTGCCAATCCTGCCGTTGGAAATACGATCTATTCACGGACGCCCGTTCAGGTAGTGAATGGATTTCTGAGGAAGAAGCCCGCGATAGCAGAGTACTGGAGAAGTTCCGTTTGGGCGTAACTCAGCTGCCGATGTTTGAGGAGAACGATCATGCCTTCACGATGGGGTCGAAGGACTTGTGCATGATAGAGCATATTCCCGATCTTATTGACGTTGGAGTCGACAGTTTCAAAATCGAAGGTCGGATGAAATCCATCCACTATGTGGCGACGGTCGTCAATGTGTATCGCCAAGCGATTGATGCCTACATGGCGGATCCGGACAATTACGTCTTGAAGCCGGAATGGATCGAAGAAATCAACAAAGCTGCGAATCGGCCGCTGAATACCGGATTTTTCTACGATACTCCAGATCATGAGGATCATATTTACGAGCCGGAAGAGAAGGCAGCACCTTATGATTTTGCTGGATTGGTGATGGCTTATGATGAATCCACAGGAATGGCAACGATCCAGCAACGCAACCACTTCAAACCGGGACAAGAAGTCGAATTCTTTGGTCCAAACGGGACGTTCTTTAAGCAGAAGGTGGGGACCATCTACGACGAAGAAGGCAATGAATTGGATGCCGCCCGCCACCCGTTGCAGCGGGTCCAAATGAAGGTGGATCAACCGGTTTCCTATTTCGATATGATGCGTAAAAGAAAGTAATCAAAAAATCAATATGCTTTGGGGCCTGTTCGTTTCTAGGACGAAAGGCCCTTTTTTGTGACTTTTGTTAATATTATTTAAAATCCACCACATATTGAACCGATATTATAGAGGAGAACGTCAGGAATTGTCGAATATTTCGAGTAGCTGACGAGAAATGTGAACAACCAACAGCATTATGTACGACCTCAAGCCTAAAAATTGAGGTCTGCAACTATTATGAGTGGTGGGTGATCAACATGAGTCTGGTTCCGAAGAACGAGGACCAAGAAACCAACAGCAAGAAGAAGGATAAGAAACAAAAGGGAGAGCGGAAATCCAAGTCGGTTCAGCCAGGAGGAAAATCAAAGGGAGATACCAAAGCTGTATGGGCTAATTTCCTGGACAAGCTGCCGAAACAATTGAACCCTGCGAAAGCAGTAGGGGTACGGTTGTTCCTAATCTTCTTTGTCGCAATCATGTTCTTCGTCCTAACGATCGGGATTATGTCGTCCCAAATGGCGAAGGGAACCATTCAAGACAATGCAGAACAAGCAAACCTGCAGACCATCGTACAAACCTCGCAGAAGCTGGATATCGTCATGCAGAAGTATGAGGAAAACCTGCAGCAAATGTTCCTAGACGATGAAATGCAAAATGCTATTATGGATGCTTCGTTGGCGAACATTTCGGATTATGACAAGTTTACGGCAACCAACAAAATGAGAACACGTCTGAATACGTTGACCTTCTCCACGAAGGGGGTTTCCGCCGTTTACATGTTGTCGGCTGACAACATTGTGGACGACGTCACTTCGGGCAGTGCCGATGTCACGTTCTTGGATACCGTGCGCGAAGAAGCCTGGTTTAAAGATCTGACCAGCGCCACTAAAACTTTATGGATGCAAGTGCCATCGAAAGGTAAGGGCACGGAAGTCTTCCGTTTAGCTCGCTCGGTACAGAGCGTTAACAGCATGAAACGCTTTATTCTGATTGCTGATATCAACCTGGAAATCCTAGACGGCTATTTGAAAGAGGTTAAGCTGGGGAATAACTCCAAGCTGCAAATGGTTACCCAGGATAACGTTGTTGTAGGTTCTTCCTTTGAAGGGGATCAAGGGAACCCAACCGAATTTGATTTGGCCAAAGCCACCGAGGCTTCGGGTTCTTTCGTAACGAAGGATGCCAACGGCAACTCTGTCCTCGCTTCCTATAGCACCCAGTATTCAGGCTGGAAGCTGATCGGTACGGTGGATACAGCAGAATTAACGAAGAGCGCAAACCGCATTCTGATGTTTACGATCTTCTCGCTGATCGTTGTTGCGATCATTGCCGTTCTGATTGGGGTATGGATGGTTCGGATGATCGCTTATCCGCTGGGCAAGCTGAGAAACCTGATGGAAGAAGGCTCCAAAGGGAATCTGAACGTCCGGATGAACATGAAATCGAAAGATGAAATTGGTCAATTGGCAGTAAGCTTTAACGAGATGATGGAGAACATTACAGCCCTCGTGAAGCAAACCAATAACTCCGCACAGGATGTATTGGAGACTGCGGCTGAGTTGACGCAAGCTTCGAACAAAACGGCATTGTCTGCGAAAGAGATCGCTGTGGCGACCGAAGAAATTGCTAACGGGGCAACCAGCCTGGCGAACGAAGCGGAACGCGGTAATGAGCTGACCGAGAATATTTCCCGGCAAATGGAACGCGTTGTTCAATCGAACAAAGAGATGGAGATGTCGGCTCGTCAAGTAGAGAAGTCCAGTCAGCAAGGGACTCAGTATTTGAACGGATTGATGGAGAAAACCAATATGACGGTCGAAATGATCAACGCTTTGACCGCCAAGGTCGATTCGCTCAAAGCAAGTACTGGCTCTGTCTTGAAAGTGCTTGATGTCATGCAGAACATTACGCAGCAAACGAACATCCTGTCGCTGAATGCGACGATTGAAGCAGCTCGGGCAGGTGCTGCCGGCCGTGGATTTATGGTCGTTGCCGATGAAATTCGCCAATTGGCGGATCAATCACGTCAGTCGATCACTATGGTTGGTGAAATTACAGATAACATTCAAAAAGAGATGAACGAAACGGTGAAGGCCTTGTCCGAGGCGAGCCCGATCTTCCAGGAGCAAATCGCATCGGTACAGGAAACCAACCAAATTTTCGTATCTGTACAACAACAAATGGAAGGGTTCGTACGCCATCTGGATTCCGTAACGGCCTCCATCGACCAGTTAAACGAATCGCAAACGGTCTTGTCGGAAGCGATGAGCAATGTCAGTGCCGTCGCTCAGCAATCGTCTGCCACGTCCGAAGAGGTTGCTTCGCTCTCCAGCGAACAACAAACGGTCGGCGATCAATTGGTACAGCTGTCGAACAAACTGGAGAATGTGTCGGCCGGCTTGAAAGAGTCGTTGTCGAAATTCACCGTGTAGAAGGCAGGCTTAGCGCCTGAAAATAAGATTGTCCCGATTTCCCGAGGGTTCAGGGAGACGGGTAAAAGCCCGGCCAATCTGCGATTGCAGGTTTGGCCGGGCTTTTGCTGTAAGCTGGTGCGCTAACGGACCTAGGAGGCCTTATAGACCTGGAGGTCAGACCTAGAGAGATGTAACGGACCGAGAAGCCCTTATTTGGGCGAAATCGACACCAGTGACTCCATTTAGTCTGTACTAACGTCCGCTGTGTCCGTTACGTTGGGAAATCTGCGGGAAATGAGCCAATAGCGTCTCTCAGGTCCGTTAGGTTTCTGTTGGCCGCAACAGCCTATCAAGTTTAGCCCGACTTTTCCCAGGAAATAATGGGAACAGAATGGAGGGCGAACGATGTCGTTATTGCGCAAAAAACGGATCTTTTATCTATTACTGTCTTTTGCGGCAGTGTTGGCCCTATTTGCGCTGCGAATCGCTTGGATTCAAGTGGCTTCAGCGTTTAAGGCAGTGACCGTAAGCGGTAAGACGATCAACGAACTCGCTGTCCGGCAGCGCGAAGAAGGTATTGAGTTGGATCCGGGGCGTGGTCATATTTTTGATCGCAACGGAAAGATGTTGACGGGGGAAATGGGGTGGACTCCGATATTGTTCCCCATACGCCAGTTACCCGCAGCAGATCAGCTTACTGCTCTCGCTGCCGCGTTGGGAACAACGATTCCCGAACTCCAAAAAAAGTGGGAACAGCTGGAGCGGCCCTACGTTTGGCCCAAACCTGGGGGTGAGCCTGGAGAACCGCTTCGGCTCAATGAAGAAACAGCCCGGACTTTGCCTCGTCTCGAAGGGCTAGAGGTGCTGCCGTATATGACGCGCTACGGGCCGGGGGAACGAGGGAATCAGTGGCTTGGCTTCGTGACGCAACGGCCGGATGTGATTCGTAAGCTGCGAGAAGATAAGCACCAACCGAACTTCGCGTTAACGCTGCAGGTTGGAGCTTCGGGGTTAGAGAAGACGCTGGACAACTTGCTTCGTGGAATTGGCGGTGTCAGAGCGGCCTACACGGTTGATGGCCGAAAAGATCCCTTGGCAGGGATGGGGACGCGGGTAAATGCGGAGTCTAGCCGGTATTATCCGCTGCAAATCCAAACGACAGTGGATGACACCCTCCAACAAAAAATTGAGCGGCTAGCGAAGGAGATGAAAGTGACGGATGGAGCAGTGGTCGTGCTGGATGCCAGAACCGCTGATATCGTCTCGATGGTATCCCTGCCTTTCTACGATCCGCACCACGTGAATCCGTCAGCTGAGAACTGGAGTAATAAGGCGGTTAAGGCCAGTGTGCCGGGTTCGATTTTTAAGACGGTCATTGCGGCGGCTGTGCTGGAAGAAAAAGTGACGGTACCTGGGGAGGTGTTCCACTGCAGCGGGCATTACGGGAAATACGGCTTGTCATGCTGGAAGGAAGGCGGACATGGAAATCTTACGTTGGAAGAGGGCTTTGCCCACTCGTGTAACGTGGTGTTCGCCACCCTGGGCGAACGGCTGAGCGCGGAAGCAATCGCCCGGACAGCTGCGAAGCTTGGGCTAGGGCGTTCCGTGGGCTGGCATGACCCGTCCTTCCTTGGCGGAGATTCTTTGCGACCGCTGGATCAGGAAGAAGCCGGTGCGGTGTTTAGCGATCTGGCTATGGCGGATGGCGGGGTGCGGGCGCAGACTGCGATTGGCCAACGGGACGTACTGGTATCCCCGTTGCAAGCAGCCAATTTGGTGGTTACATTGCTCCACGGCGGGCAGGTGATGGCGCCCCGCTTAGTCAGCGAGATTCGTTATAAGGACGGCTCGCTGCTCTCCGCATTACCGGTACAAGCTTCGCCCTCCTCTGCTGGACAAATTACGCCGCAAACAGCTCAACGACTATTGTCCATGATGAGGTTGGTAGTCACAGACGGCACAGGGCGAACCATGCAGCAAGCCAAATGGCCGCTGGCTGGAAAATCTGGAACTGCCGAGGTTGTGAAGAATCAGAAGCAGTTGAATCATCAATGGTTTATCGGTTACGGACCGATCCATCAACCCAAGTATGCCGTCGCCGTCCTCGTTCAAAACCGGCCCGAAGGATCCAAGAATCTGGCCGCCGAAATGTTCCGGCGAACGATGGATATTCTGGCTGCGGAGGGTTGACCGATTTCCTATGCTTTCCCCAAAAAAATGCGCCTAATCTGAAGATGTCTGTGATAAAATAGTGTAGATGCTATGCTTTTCACGGAGCATGCCAAAGTCATTGATCATAGAAAAGTGGGGAAAGCATATGGAGACTTTGCTGCTATGGTTACTTTATATCTCTACGCTGTACGCTTTTATACCCGGATTGATCACTCGGATTTTCGGTTTTCGCGTATTCAAGCGCGGGATCAGCGAGAAGGCGTTTGCGCTGACATTCGACGATGGTCCCGATCCGAAATATACTCCACAGTTGCTTGATTTGCTCAAGCGCCACGGAGCGAAAGCAACGTTTTTCCTCGTTGGTTCCAATGCGGAGAAACACCCCGAATTGATTAAACGGATGTACGAGGAAGGTCATTTGATCGGGTCGCACAATTATGTGCACAAGACCAATTGGCTTATGGGGCCGTCGGCTGTTAAGAAGCAGATTCAGAAGACGAATCAGATTATCTATGACGTGACGGGCTTCAATTCTCATTACTATCGTCCGCCGTGGGGCATTGTCAACTTGTTTGATTTTGCGAACCGCGGCAAAACGCAGATCGTGTTGTGGTCGGCGATGTTCGGCGATTGGCGGGTTAAGGTCGGCGCTGACCGATTAACGGAGCGGATGTTGAAGAAGCTGCGAGGCGGCGAGGTCTTTCTCCTGCACGACTGTGGTGCTACCCTAGGAGCGAACACCGGAGCGCCGGCGGAAATGCTGATCGCGCTCGAGCGGGTGTTGAAGGAAGCGGATCGCCGCGGATTGCGAAGCATCCGCATTGATGAACTGATTCAGGTGACGGAAGAGGCCAAGCTTCAAGGCAAACAGGAAACGGCAACGCCGAAGGGGAGAACGCCAGTGAAGATTACCTGGTTGAAGCGATGTATCGTAGCCATATGGCTCGTATGGGAGAAGATCTTCCACATCCTTTTTCAATTGAAAACTCCCGAACCGGAGGATCCATTCCTTCATTTTCGAGTTCGATCCTATCACGGAGAGCCGGTGGAAATGAACAATGGGAAGACCTTACAATCCGGGGATCAGGTGATGGAGCTTCATTTTGACAACAAAAAATTGTTCGAGTATGGAACTCGTGCCAGAACAAGCGTGCATTTGGCGATTCAAATGATTCGTAAAGTGGAGAAGACGTTACCCCTCTTTGCAAAATATGTGATTGAGCATCCTGAGCTAAAAGAAGTTAAGGCGCTATATGGGGTCAGCATGATTAACCGGGGACCGGAGCAATTTGGGTTTATCATTACAGATTTGCCGAAGGGCTGGTTTGCCAGCTCGACGAAGATCTATTTGAAATTATTAATGAGTGTTATTCACCCTGCCGGTACCTCGAGATTAAAAGAGCAACCTCAAGAGCTGGTACCGAAGATGATCGTGATGCCGATGGATGTGCTGTTGGAACGGTTCGCCGAGAACGGCTCGCATCGCAGCAATCCTACGGTTGATGAGAAGCCGGAAGCCGTGGAAGAGGAGTCTTTGCTTAGCGTATCCTTGCCTACGCGTTAATCGTTCTGATCAATTATTTAGTAAGAAAAAAGGCCGTATCCGAATCGAATATGATTCGGGTACGGCCTTTTGAGTTAGGCTCGTTAAATTTTCATTACGCCGCCGGAGCTGGCGTTGGTGACTAGTTTGGAGTAACGGGCCAAATAACCGGTTTTCACCTTTGGCTCAAAGCCTTTCCAATTTGCTTTGCGACGTGCAAGCTCTTCATCGCTGACATGCAGCTCGATTTTGCGGTTATTCAAGTCAAGCTCGATGATGTCGCCGTCTTCCACGAAAGCGATTGGACCGCCTTCAGCAGCCTCTGGTGAGATATGACCGATACTGATCCCGCGGGAAGCGCCGGAGAAGCGTCCGTCGGTAATCAGACCAACCTTCGCGCCCAGACCCATGCCGACGATCTGCGATGTTGGAGCCAGCATTTCCGGCATACCTGGACCACCCTTAGGTCCTTCATAACGGATGACGACAACGCAACCTTCTTTGACTTTGCCGTTTGCGATCCCTTCGAGCGCTTCTTCCTGCGAGTCGAAACAGATGGCCGGACCTTTATGGTATCCGCCAACCGAAGGGTCAACAGCACCTACCTTGATCACCGAGCCCTCCGGCGCCAGGTTACCATATAGAATAGCCAGACCGCCTTTCTCGGAATGCGGATTGTCGATCGGACGGATGACGTTATGGTCGAGGATTTCGCATCCGGCAACGTTCTCTGCCAGCGTCTTGCCGGTTACGGTGATTTGATCACCGAAGATCGCTCCCGGCTTCTTCAACAGCTCGTTGAGCACAGCGCTGACGCCGCCAGCCCGATGTACGTCCTCGATGAAGATATCGGAGGCCGGAGCCAGCTTCGCAATATGAGGCACGCGGTTTGCCACTTCATTAATCCGTTCCAACGGGTAATCGATCCCTGCTTCTTGGGCCAAAGCCAGCGTATGGAGAACGGTGTTCGTGGAGCCGCCCATCGCCATATCGAGCGCAAAGGCGTTGTCGATCGATTCTTTTGTTACGATGTCACGTGGTTTCAGATCCATTTCGATCAGCTTCATCAACTGTTGTGCCGACTTCCGGACGAAATCCCGGCGTTCTTCGGCTACAGCAAGGATGGTGCCGTTCCCTGGCAATGCCAAGCCCAGCGCTTCGGCCAGACAGTTCATCGAGTTGGCCGTGAACATGCCGGAACACGAACCGCAGGTCGGACAGCCGTATTGTTCCAGTTCGAGCAAGTCCTTGTCGCTGATTTGTCCAGCTTGGTGGGCACCCACGCCTTCAAAGACGGAAGTCAAGGACAATCTGCGTCCTTTGCTGTCGACGCCGGCTTTCATTGGGCCGCCGCTGACGAAGACCGTCGGGATATTCACACGCAAAGCACCCATCATCATCCCTGGCGTAATTTTGTCGCAGTTCGGAATGCAGACCATTCCATCGAACCAGTGAGCCGAAACCACGGTTTCAAGCGAGTCGGCGATGATTTCCCGGCTTGGCAGGGAATAACGCATCCCGATGTGCCCCATCGCGATCCCGTCGTCTACGCCAATGGTATTGAATTCAAACGGAACGCCGCCCGCTTCGCGGATTGCCTCCTTCACGATTTTACCAAACTCTTGTAAGTGCACGTGCCCAGGCACGATATCGATATAAGAGTTGCAGACCGCGATAAACGGTTTGCCGAAATCTTCTTCCTTCACGCCTGCAGCACGCAGCAAGCTGCGGTGCGGCGCACGGTCGAAGCCTTTTTTGATCATATCAGAACGCATTTTCTTGGCTGGCATGATCTCCGATCCCCCCATAATTCATTATAGTTTTGGAGCTTTACACCGCTAAAGGTTTTCTCTAAAGTCTATCACAAGTGGTTATGATTTTCTAGTTATCGATCACAGGAAAAAGCAAGGGGACAGGAGCGGATCGGTTCTATGAAAACAAAGAGAATCTCCGGGGGTTCCGGAGATTTCTTATGACTTACGCTTGAATTCCAGGTTTGCTGCGGGCGATCCCGCCTTTACGGCCGATTTCCCGGTAAAAGCCTTTATCGTGCTTCTGGGATGTCGCCTCGCCGCCCTTTTGACCGATTTCCTGATAAAATTCGCGGTTGTGGGTTTTCGAGGTCGCTTCGCCGCCTTTTTGCCCGATTTGCTTATAAAAGGCTTTGCCGTGGTTTTTGGCCGTGGCCAGTCCTCCCAGACGTCCGGCTTCTTCCCGGGTCATTTTGCTTTGGCTTCGTGCCATCGAATCCCTCCTTGGATTTTATTTTGGAGTACGTATGTTTTATTTACCACGGATTCCCATGTTGAAACGGATTTATCTAAAATTTTAAGAAAACGCCAAAAGATCCCTATTAATCATAGGAATGAAAGAGATGTATTTTTAGAGTCGACGCAGCCCACATCTGTGAAAATGGTATAATAAGGACAATGTTGCGGAAGGGGGAGCGAGGATGGCCACGATTGAAGTACGCGGGCAACAAGCAGCTTGCAAGGCCATTTTGTTCGATAAAGATGGAACGTTGTTGAATTTTATGGGGCTATGGGGCAGCTGGGCCGCGGTGTTAACCGATCTGATGGAGCGGAAGCTGGCCGAGTTGGGCTCTCAGGGCGGGTTCAACAAATCCACGCTGCTTGGCCTTCAAACGGATGAGCGGAACCGGGTGATCGGTTACGACAAAACCGGTCCGGTTGCCATGGGGACGGAAGAAGAGATTATCGCGCTGCTGGCCTCGACGTTGTATGCCGCAGGCCTGCCCTGGAATGAAGCGATCACGGCGGTTCGCGAATTAAATAGTGCGGCCATGGCGGAGCTTAAGCGGCGGCGGGAAGCGGTGCCGTTGCCCGGGCTGCGCGACTTTGTCCAGAGTTGCCGAGAGGCGGGAGTCAAGCTGGCAGTGGTCACCTCCGACTCGACCTCGGAGGCGCTGGAGCATCTGAAATGGCTTGGCATCCGAGATGCCTTTACCAGTGTGGTCGGCCGAGATCGCGTCGCCCGAGGCAAGCCTGGGCCGGACATGGCGCTGCTCGCCTGCCGTGAGCTGGGGCTTTCGCCCGGTGAAGCGGTGGTTATTGGCGACAGTAACGCCGATATGCAAATGGGGAAGCGTGCGGGCGTCGTGATGAATATCGGCGTGGCGGAGGAGTATGGCGAAAAAGCCCAGGATGCAGTGGTTTATTTACGGGACGCGGACGTCATAATATCCAATTATCGTGAGTTGACGATACATCCATAGGAGGTTCAAAGCGGATGAGCAAAGAGATCGACACGTTGGCAGCATGGATGGAGGAGAGTTCAAACATCGTCTTCTTCGGAGGGGCTGGAGTATCCACCGAAAGCGGAATTCCTGACTTTCGTTCGGCAGCCGGCATTTATCAGATGGAGAATGCGTCGCCTTATCCACCGGAGGAGATTTTGAGCCGGAGGTTCTTCGATCGGCATCCGGACGTATTTTTCGATTTCTATAAGACGAAAATGCTCCATCCGGAAGCTCAGCCCAACGCCGCACACCGCTGCTTGGCGGAGCTGGAGCGAGCAGGGAAGCTAAGCGCCGTGGTGACGCAAAATATCGACGGGCTCCATCAGCAGGCGGGCAGCCGACGCGTACTGGAGCTGCACGGATCGGTGCACCGCAATACCTGCATGGAGTGCGGTCGTACCTATATGTTAAAGGATGTCATGGACAGCGAAGACGTCGTGCCGTACTGCAACTGCGGCGGTATCATCAAGCCGGATGTGGTGCTGTATGGAGAGAGCCTGGATGATCAGGTCATCCAGGACACAGTAACGGCGATTGCCCGTGCCGATTTGCTGGTGATCGGCGGGACCTCGCTGACCGTGCAGCCCGCAGCGCATTTGGTCACCTATTTCCGCGGCGAACGGACGGTGCTGATTAACGCCTCGTCCACTGCGTATGATAACCGGGCTGACCTCTTGATCACCGAGCCGATTGGCGAGGTGCTGGGGGCCGTTGCCCGGAAGCTGGGCCTATCGGAGTGAGACAGGACTCGCGAGTTAAGCGACGAGCCCTCACTCCTTCGCGGGATTCCGCGTAACCGCACGGCGATACTCGCTTGGCGATTCGTTATGGAACCGGCGGAACTGCCGTGAGAAGTAGAGCGGATCGGTAAGGCCGACCGAAGCGGCAATCTGTTCGATCGACAGCTCGGGACGTTCGCGCAGCAGCTGGCGGGACTTATCAATTCTCAGCTTCAACAGGTAGGTGACGGGGGTGAAGCCCGTTTCTTTTTTGAATATCCGTGATAGATAAGCTCGATTATAGCCCAAGGATGCGCACATCTGCTCGATGGAGACCGGATGCGCGTATTGGCTGGCCATATAATGAATCATTTGCTTCACGATTCGCTGAACACCCGATTCACCTGACGGCAGCGCCGAGGCCATGCCAAGCGTCTCTTGGGCTTCGGCCATAATTTGGTGCAGCAGCCCCAGCGATAGCAGATGGGAGCTGTTTTTTTTCGCTTGGAAAGCTTGTAACACGCTGCTGAGCAAGGCAGGGATCGGGCTGTCCCCGTCTTGCCGGAACACTGGCTGCTGCGGTGTGAAGCCAGCTCGTTTCACGAGTTCGGCCGCCTTCACACCGGTGAAGGCGATCCAACGGTAACGCCAAGGCTCGGTCACATCGGAAGCATAACTGACGAGCTGATCGGGGAGAATCAGGAAGCCATTCCCTTTACTCAGCTCATAGGAAGCGGATTCGGTTCGGAACGTGCCCTTGCCTTGCTCTACGAAGTGCAGGAGGTAATAATCATAAATTTTCGGGCCCAATCGGTGATCGGGGAGAGTTTGACTTTCGCCGGCGAACAGAACATGCAGCTCATCGGTCTCGATCAAATCCGGGTTGGCGGCCGCGCTGTAAGTTTCTTTAAGCATGGGAGGGTCTCCTTTGGATAAAGGGACGGGTAACGCCCCATAAGACTTCGCTCCCATTTTACTCTGAAAAGTCACATTTATCTATATTGTTCTCGCAAAGTTGCATTATCAACGCAAAGCGATTTCATTATACTGGATACAAGGATTAAAGATTCCATGACGATGGGGTGTACGTTGATGAAAAAGCAGGAAATGGAACAATTGTTTATATCCAAATACGGGGAAAGCGCTGAGCCGATTCGCGTATTTAACGCCCCGGGACGGGTGAACTTGATCGGTGAGCATATTGACTACAACGGGGGGTATGTCTTCCCGGCTGCATTAGAATTTGGGACGACGCTGGCGGTCCGCAAGCGCTCCGACGGCAAAGTCGCTTTTGCTTCCAGTAACCTTCCGTACACGGCAGAGCTGGCATTGGAAGAGCTGGGCACAAGCAAAACCGGAGAATGGATCGACTATCCGATCGGCGTTTACGTGGAGCTGAAAAAGCTGGGGATCTCGCTTACCAGCGGGTATGATCTCTTGTTCCACGGCGAAATTCCGAACGGTTCGGGCCTGTCCTCCTCCGCCTCGATTGAAGTGGTTACGGCTTTGGCACTCGTGAGCATGGAAGGGAAAGAGCTCGATAAGGTGGAAATCGCTCGGTTGTCGCAGCGGGCTGAGAATCAATACGTCGGCGTAAACAGCGGCATTATGGACCAATTTGCAGTGGCGAACGGGGCGAAGGACCATGCGATCCTGCTGATGTGTGACACTTTGGAATACAAGCTGGTTCCGTTCCGGACAGGTGCGTATAAGCTGGTCATCGGCAATACGAAGAAACGCCGCGGGCTGGTTGACTCGAAATACAATGAACGGCGGTCGGAATGCGATGCAGCGCTGGAGATTTTGCAGAAGCGTGAGCCGGGCTTGCAGTTCCTGGCTCATCTGAAACCGGAGCAGTTGGAGCAGTGGCGGGGAGATTTTACGAACGAAGTGCTGTACAAACGGGCCAAACACGTAGTGGAAGAGAACGCGCGCGTGTTGAAATCGGTGGATGCGCTGAGCGCCAACGATCTGAAGGCTTTTGGCGAGCTGATGAATGCCTCGCATGATTCGCTGCGGGATTTGTACGAGGTGAGCTGCCTGGAGCTGGACGTGATGGTAGAGGAAGCCCGTAAGATTGAAGGCACCTTGGGTGCTCGGATGACCGGTGCCGGATTTGGCGGCTGCACGGTATCGCTGGTACATGAAGATTCGGTAGAAAAGTTCGTGTCCGAGGTTGGCCGGGCTTATCAAGAGCGGACCGGGCTGGAAGGCGAATTTTACGTGTGCGGCGTAGGCGACGGCGTGCATGAGATGAAAGGGGAGTAATCCGCATGGCGATATTGGTAACGGGAGGAGCCGGTTATATCGGTTCGCATACGGTAGCAGCGTTGCTGGAGCAAGGTAGAGAGGTTGTCGTGATCGACAACCTGCAGACTGGACATCGCGAGGCGTTGCTCGGCGGTAAGCTGTACGAAGGGGATCTGCGTGATAAGCCGCTGCTGGCCAAGTTGTTCGCCGAGAACGAGATTGAAGCGGTTATTCATTTTGCCGCGAACTCTCTGGTTGGGGAGAGTATGAAGGATCCGGTGAAATATTTTGACAATAACGTGTACGGGACGCTTTGTTTGCTGGATGCGATGGATCAGGCGAATGTACGAAAAATCGTGTTCTCTTCCACGGCGGCAACCTATGGTGAACCGGAAAAAGTGCCAATTGAAGAGAGTGATCCAACCCGGCCAACGAATGTCTATGGGGAAACCAAGCTGACGATGGAACGGATGATGGCCTGGTTCGATCAGGTGCTGGGGATCAAATACGTGTCCTTGCGTTACTTCAACGCAGCCGGTGCCCATGAGAGCGGCAAAATCGGTGAGGACCATCGCCCGGAAAGCCATCTGATCCCGTTGATCATTCAAGCGGCATTGGGACAACGTCCATCCATTCAGGTGTTTGGTGATGATTACAACACGGGGGACGGTACCTGCATCCGTGACTATATCCACGTCAGCGACTTGGCCGATGCCCATCTGCGCGCGGTGGATCATTTGCTTAGCGGCGGGGAGAGCGATGTATTTAACCTTGGCAACGGGCAAGGTTTCTCGGTGAAGGAAGTTATCGAAACCGTGAAGCAGGTCACCGGCCGTGACTTCCCGGTTGTCATCAGTCCGCGCCGTGCCGGCGATCCGGCGGTGCTCATTGCTTCCTCGGACAAAGCCCGCCGCGTGCTGGGCTGGAATCCGACCCGCAACAAGTTGTCCAGCATCATTGAAAGTGCATGGCAATGGCATAACAGCCATCCGAACGGCTATAACGACTAAGGGGTGTTATGGATGGGAGTCGAAGAGAAAAGTCGTCAAGACGCGCTTCATGCGATTGAACGGCTGGTGAATTATGCGCTCGAACAAGGCTTGATCGATTGGTGGGACGTGGACTATTCGCGTAATCGTCTCCTAGAGTTGTTCGCCTTTGATGAGCCGTACGCCGGTGAAGTGGCGACAGAGGCGCTGACTGGACCACAGGAACCGCTTGAGATTCTAATCGATTACGGGCTTGCCATCGGTTTGATACCGGAAAACACCGCTACGTACCGCGATTTGCTGGATGCAAAAATCATGGGCCTGCTCATGCCGCGCCCGTCGGAAACGATCGCTGCCTTCCGCAAAACGGAAAGTGAGCAGGGAATTGCCGCCGCGACCGACGCCTTCTACAAACTGTCGGTAGCCAGCAATTACATTCGGATGGACCGGGTGCGCCAGAACATCTATTGGGAGCAGCCCACACCGTTTGGAGACATGGAAATCACGATCAATCTGTCCAAACCGGAGAAAAATCCGAAGGAAATCGCGATGGCTAAGCTGCTGCCCCCTCCGGTATATCCAAAATGTCAGCTGTGCCGCGAGAACGTGGGGTATGCTGGACGGTTGAATCATCCCGCCCGCCAGAACTTGCGAGTCATTCCGCTGACGTTGAATGGAGAGCCGTGGTTTTTCCAATACTCGCCTTACGTCTATTACAATGAGCATTGTATCGTGTTCCACCACGATCATGTTCCGATGAAGCTGACCCGCGATACGTTTAAGCGGCTGCTGGAATTCACGACGTTGTTCCCGCATTACTTCATCGGTTCCAACGCGGATCTGCCGATCGTCGGCGGGTCGATTCTGACGCATGATCATTTCCAAGGGGGACGCCACACATTCCCATTGGAAAAAGCACCAGTCGAAGCCGTCTATGCGCATCCGGACTTCGCCGGTGTTACCGTCGGCAGGGTGAAGTGGCCAATGTCGGTGCTGCGAGTAAACGGTCAGAACCGGGAAGCCGTGTTGGAAGCGGTAGATCATCTGTATGAGAAATGGAAGCACTACAGCGACCCGTCGGTTGGCGTCTTCGCCTTCTCCAAGCAGGAGGGGGAATCCGTGCCGCATAACACGGTGACGCCGATTGTCCGCCGCAGCGCGGACGGCGGGTATGAAGCAGACATCGTCCTGCGCAATAACCGGACGGATGAGCAGCATCCCGAAGGAATCTTCCATCCGCACCGCGAGATGCATCATATCAAGAAGGAGAACATCGGCCTGATTGAAGTCATGGGCGTTGCCATCCTGCCGGGCCGGTTGAAGGAAGAGCTGGCGGCGGTTGCTGACATTCTGAGCGGTGATCAGGCGCTGTATCAGCAAACCGTATCGGAACCGAATGCCCGCTTGGCCGTGCATGCGGACTGGGTGAAGGAACTGGTGGCACGCGTGGGCATGTCGCTGGGGCGTAAAGAGGCCGAAGCGCTGCTGCGTGATGAGGTGGGCAAGAAGTTTGCGGAGATTCTTGGACATGCCGGCGTATTCAAAGCGACGCCGGAAGGACATGAGGCGTTCGAACGCTTTGTGGAATCGATCGGGTACCGCAAACGTTAAGGCATGGATCGGAACAAAGGAGAAGGGTCATTCCAAGCTGTGAAGGTTTGGGTGATCCTTTCTTTTTCTGTTTGGCTTGTTGTTACAGTTAGAAGTATAATAGTTTGGGAGTTCCAAGAGGTTAGTAATAACACTATTGCTTAGTAGAAACACTACAATGATATAACCTAAATTTAAGGAGGAGTTACAGGATGGACAATTTCGTATTTCATAATCCAACGAAGCTGATCTTCGGTAAAGGCCAGCTGGAGGCGCTTCGGAACGAGGTGCCGGCTTACGGCAAAAAAGTGCTGCTAGTCTACGGCGGCGGCAGTATTAAACGCAGCGGGCTGTATGATCAAGTAACGTCCATTCTGCGCGAAATTGGCGCCGAAGTGACGGAGCTTGCAGGCGTTGAACCGAACCCGCGTCTGTCGACGGTGCATCGCGGGGTTGAGCTGTGCAAATCCAACGGCATCGAGCTGATTCTTGCCGTTGGTGGCGGCAGCGTTCTGGACTGCGCGAAGGCAATTGCCGTCGGGGCGAAATACGACGGGGATATGTGGGACTTCGCAGAGCGCAAAGCTGTGCCGAAGGACGCTCTGCCGCTTGGTACGGTGCTGACCATGGCTGCAACCGGCTCCGAAATGAACGGGAACTCCGTGATCTCCAACGAAGTGACCAAGGAAAAGCTGGGCTGGGGCAGCAAGCTGGCTTATCCGGCATTCTCCATCCTTGATCCGCAGTTTACGGTGACGTTGCCGAAAGATCAAACGGTATATGGCATGGTGGATATCATGTCTCATGTATTCGAGCATTACTTCCATCCGACGCCAAACACGTTGCTGCAGGATGAGTTCTGTGAAGGGCTGCTGCGGACCGTGATTGAAACGGCACCGAAGCTGGTACAGGATTTGGAAAACTACGACCTTCGGGAGACGATCCTGCTGTGCGGTACGCTTGCGCTGAACGGCGTGCTGAACATGGGTTTGTCGGGAGATTGGGCGACTCACAACATTGAGCATGCCGTGTCGGCGGTTTACGATATTCCGCATGGCGGCGGTCTGGCGATCCTGTTCCCGAACTGGATGAAATATAACTTAAAGCACGATGTTACCCGCTTTAAGCGTCTGGCGGTCAACGTCTTCCATGTTGACCCTGCGGGCAAGAGTGATGAGGCAGTGGCGCTTGAGGGGATTGAAGCGTTGCGTTCCTTTTGGAACTCCATTGGCGCACCAAGCCGCTTGGCGGATTACGACATTGACGACAGCCAGTTGGAAGTGATGGCCGATAAGGCGGTCCGCTTTGGTCCATTTGGTAACTTTGCCGTGCTGGATAAACAGGACGTGCTCGAAATTTATCGGATGTCGCTGTAATCGCCTTTTCCGAAATAGTTACTCCACATAACCGGTCTTCCGATTTGCGTCGTGGGCCGGTTTTTCTTTTTTTGAAACATAATTCACCAATTTACGTATTTAATTGTAGAGTTCAACAATATTTTGGGTAAAGGGAGGAACGGGATGGAAGCGCTGTTTTGGGGTTGTTTTATCGGCGGTGCTTTGTTTGCCGTTATCAGCGCTGTGCTTGGTGACTTGATTGGAAGCTGGCTGGATGGCATCTTTGATTTCTTGTCCGCCGATTTTCTCAAGCCGATCATCACGGCCTCGGCGATCACGTCCTTTGGCGGAGCCGGCATTTTGCTGGACCGATATTCCGGGCTTGGCACAGCTGCTGTAGTGATGTTAGCCATTGTGATTGCCGTCCTGCTGTCTGTTCTCGTCTATTTCGTCTATGTGAAGCCGATGGAGAACAGCGAGAATTCCACGGGATTCTCCGAATCGGAGCTGCCCGGTAAAATTGGTGAAGTCACGGTGCCTATTCCAGCACAAGGATTTGGCGAAGTGATGGTGAAACAGGCAGGCGGCAATTCGCTGCATATCGCTTCCAGCTGGGATCGGAAGGAGATTCCCGCCGGAACCGCCGTTGTCGTGATCGAGACGGCGAAGGACGGGACCGTCCAGGTTTCCGAGCTTTACCCCCACCCGATGTAGTACCAATTAAAGAAGAGGGAGCTGATGTCATTGTTCGAAGGTGTTGCTGATTTCCTACTCATCCCTGGGATCGTGATTGCAGTCATCATCGTGCTTGGGCTGGCATTTTGGGCAAGATACAAAACGGTGGGTCCCGATGAAGCAATGATCGTGACGGGGTCTTTTCTAGGGAACAAAAACATTTCCGACGACCAATCCGGCCGCAAAATCAAGATTGTGCGCGGCGGCGGGGCGTTTATCTGGCCGATCTTTCAGAAAGCCGAGTTTCTATCGTTGCTGTCTCATAAGCTTGACGTGATGACACCGGAGGTCTACACCGAGCAGGGGGTCCCGGTATCTGCGGACGGCGTGGCCATTATTAAGGTAGGCAGCTCGGTTGAAGACGTCGCAACAGCAGCGGAACAATTTATGGGCAAGCCGATTGAGTCGCTGAAGGGCGAGGCACAGGAAGTGCTGGAAGGTCATTTACGCTCCATCTTGGGTTCGATGACCGTTGAGGAAGTGTATCGTAACCGCGATAAGTTCGCTCAGGAAGTGCAAAGCGTTGCAGCCCGTGATCTGAAGAAAATGGGGCTGCAGATCGTCTCGTTCACGATCAAGGACGTTCGAGATAAGCACGGTTACCTGGAGGCGCTGGGGAAACCGCGGATCGCTGCAGTTAAGCGGGATGCCGACATTGCCGAGGCCGAAGCTCAACGGGATGCACGAATCCAGAAGGCGTTGGCGGAGGAAGCTGGGCAGAAGGCTGAACTGGTCCGCGATACGAACATTGCCGAGGCAGAGAAGGAGAAGGAGCTGAAGGTGGCGTCCTTTAAGAAAGAGCAGGATACCGCCAAAGCCGAAGCCGACCAAGCTTATAACATTCAGGAAGCTCGGGCGAAGCAAGTGATGGTCGAAGAGCAGATGAAGGTTGAGCTGGTACGGAAGGAACGGGAAATCGATCTGCAGGAGAAAGAAATCATCGTCCGTCAGAAGCAACTTGAAGCCGAAGTTAAGAAAAAGGCTGAGGCGGACCGCTATGCCGTCGAGCAAGCAGCAGAAGCAGAAAAAGCCCGGAAGATGCGGGAAGCCGATGCGTTGCAATACTCGATTGAAAAGCAAGCTAAAGCATCTGCTGAACAGAAGCGGTTAGAAGGTCTGGCGATTGCGGATGCCGAACGGGCGAAAGGGACGGCAGAGGCCGAAATCATTCGTCTGCGCGGCTTGGCAGAGGCCGAAGCGAAGGAGAAGCTGGCCGAAGCGTTCCAGAAATTCGGCGAGGCGGCAATTCTCGATATCGTCACGAAAATGCTGCCGGAGCTGGCAAGCAAGATCGCTGCACCACTGTCCTCCATCGACAAGCTGACCGTGGTCGATACGGGCAAGGGCGAGGGAGCTGCTCGCGTCAGCAATTACGTGACCGAGCTGATGGCTACAGCGCCTGATATGCTGAAGAGCGTCTCCGGAATCGAGCTCGATCGGTTAATCCAAAGTCTGACCAAAGGCAAAGTTGTCGCTGCAAAACCGGAGCTCGAGACGGCTTCCGTCAAGTCTGCAGCAGGCGCAAAAGTTCCAGATTCGGTTGTACTGGAAACTGCGGCCTCAAAGGCGGCGGACCCAGACCAAAAGTAGGGCCTAAGTTGGCTTGACAACTGCCCTCCATCCGTGTATCTTGTCCTAGGATATGAAGAAACTCGGCGTCCCGCTCCTCATGAGAGTGAGGACGCCTTTGAAATGCCTGGGAATCGGCTGACGGCGCCCTAAAAATCCATTATAATGGGCTTAACCGTTTTCGGAATATAGGAAAAGAGGTGCTACTGTTGTGAACAGCCTGCGCGTGGCCAAAGTGTTGAATAACAATGTCATCATCGCGAATCATCCGGAGCATGGCGAGGTCGTTGTCATCGGCAAAGGCATCGGATTTAACCGAAAAACGGGAGATTCCATTTCGCTGGAAGCCGTCGAGAAGATGTTCATCCTTACGAACCAGCAAGAGCAGGAGCAATACAAGCAACTCGTGCACCAAGTGGATGAGCAACTGATCGAGATCATCGGCGAAATTATTATGTATATTTCCTCAAAAACCCAAACCGAACTGAATGAGCATATTCATATCGCGCTGACAGATCACTTGGCGTTTGCGATTAAGCGGGCGGAGCAGGACATCGCGTTTCATAATCCATTTTTGTTCGAAACAAAGGAAATTTATCCATTGGAATATGAATTAGCGGAATACGCCATACGTTTGATTAAGGACAGGCTGGGGATTGATCTTGGTGAAGACGAAATCGGCTTTGTGGCGCTTCATATTAACAGCGCCATCACCAACCGTCATATCAGCGAGGTCCGAGGACATGCCCAGTTGATCGCCGATTTGGTAGGCATCATTGAGAAGGAGCTTCGCTTCTCCATCCTTCGCAACTCGCTGGACTATTCGCGTCTGCTCACCCATTTGCGATTTGCGATCGAACGGATACGGCGGGGCGAACAAGTGGGGGAAGTCCACAAGCTGGAACGGCTACTGAAAGAGGAATATCCTGTTTTGTATTCGCTTGCCTATAAATTGACAAAAGTTATGGAACAGCGCCTGAAACAGCCGGTTTATAAGGCAGAGGTTAGTTATTTAACCATGCATTTACACCGGGTGGCGCCGGCAAATCTTCAATAGCTTGCTTGCGCGAAAAAAGAAGGTCTGCTATAATTCCTAGTGCATTAAAACAACAACTTCATAATCACAATGTGTGACTGATTCGATCAGGCATGAGTTGATAGAGGTTTTTTTGGATTGTATTGGACGGTTACGGGGCATTATATCCGTAAGCGATCACGGTACAACACCAAAGACCTATATTGGCTCATGCCTGTTTTTGTTAGTCCACCATAGTAATTACAGGAGGGTATTTATGTTTAAGCGTTTGTTTGGGGTATTACAACGGGTAGGTAAAGCGCTGATGCTTCCGGTAGCTCTTCTTCCGGCGGCAGGCTTGCTGCTCGGGATCGGCAATATGCTGGTCAGCCCCGAGTTCTTAAACTTGGTTCCAGCTTTGGATAACCATGGAGTTCATGCTGTAGCTACAGTCATGATGAACGCCGGCCAAATCGTCTTTACGAACCTGGCCTTGCTGTTTGCAGTAGGCGTCGCCGTGGGTCTGGCTGGCGGCGAGGGGGTTGCCGGTCTGGCGGCCATTATCGGGTACCTCGTCATGAACGTGACGATGGGAACGGTTATTGGAGTAGTACCGTCGATGATCGGAACCGATCCAGCCTATGCCAATGTACTGGGGATCCCAACGTTGGCAACGGGGGTATTCGGCGGTATTATCGTGGGTATCCTAGCTGCCGCAATGTATAACCGGTTCTTCCGGATCGAGCTTCCGTCTTACCTTGGCTTCTTCGCGGGGAAACGGTTTGTGCCGATTATGACAGCGGCTACTTCGGTTCTGCTTGGGTTGCTGATGGTTATCATTTGGCCGCCGATTCAAACCGGATTGAACACGGCTTCCCACTTTATGCTGGAGCAAAACCGGACGTTGTCCGCGTTTATCTTCGGGGTAGTCGAACGGGCGTTAATTCCGTTTGGTCTGCACCATATCTTCTATTCGCCGTTCTGGTTCGAATTTGGCGAATACATCAATAGCGCAGGTCAGCTTGTGCGCGGGGACCAATCGATCTTCATGGCACAACTGCGCGATGGCGTACCGTTTACAGCCGGTACATTTATGACCGGTAAATTCCCGTTCATGATGTTTGGTTTGCCTGCCGCTGCGCTGGCAATTTATCACGAAGCTCGTCCAGAGCATAAGAAATATGTGGCCGGGATTATGGGCTCGGCAGCATTAACTTCCTTCTTGACGGGGATTACGGAACCGCTGGAGTTCTCGTTCCTGTTCGTTGCACCGGCGTTGTTTGCCGTTCATACGATCTTTGCAGGTTTGTCTTTTATGACGATGCATATCCTGGGGACGAAGATCGGGATGACCTTCTCCGGCGGTTTGATCGACTTCCTGATTTTCGGGGTGATTCCAAACCGGACGCCTTGGTGGAACGTCATCATCGTTGGTCTGATTCTGGCGGTCATTTACTACTTCGGTTTCCGTTATGTGATTCGCAAGTTTAACTTGAAAACGCCGGGCCGCGAAGATCAAGTTACCGATGAGGAAGGCGCGGGAGCTGGTGGAGCAACTTCGCAAGACGATTTACCGCATAACATCTTGTCCGCGCTGGGCGGTCAAGAGAACATCGTTCACTTGGATGCCTGCATCACTCGGCTGCGGGTGGAAGTGAAGGATAAAGCAAATGTCAGCAAGGATCAGCTCAAGAAACTAGGCGCATCGGGTGTGCTTGAAGTAGGTAACAATATCCAAGCGATCTTCGGGACACGTTCCGACACGATCAAGTCGCAAATTGCCGATATTATGAGCGGCAAGACGCCGCGGCCTGCGGCGAAATCGGAAGCGGTCAAGACTGAAGAGGTTAAACCTGCTGAAGTGGAACAACAAGCAGCCCAAGACGGCGATGCGATTATCAACGAAGACATCGTCATGCCGGTAAATGGTGAGCTGATGGATATTTCCAATGTACCGGATCCCGTGTTCTCCGAAAGAATGACCGGAGACGGATTCGCCGTGCTTCCGCACGACGGCGTGATTGGTTCCCCAGTTTTTGGGAAAGTGTTTAACGTCTTCCCAAGCAAGCATGCCATCGGCATCATGTCGGACGGCGGGAAAGAAGTGCTGGTTCACATCGGCGTAAATACCGTTAAACTGAAGGGTCAAGGCTTCAATGTACTGGTGAAGGAAGGGGATCTGGTCGCTGCTGGACAACCGATCCTGGAAGTCGATCTGGATTATGTGAAAGAGCATGCTCCATCCATTATTTCGCCAATCGTCTTCTCGAACTTGCCGGAAGGCGCGTCCGTGAAGCTGAACAAAACCGGCAAGCTGTCCAAAGGCGAAGCCGACATCGTCACTATTAAGTAAAGCTCCAATGCGCTGTCGTTTGATCGCGGCGGTGCATTTGGCATTGGTTCTCACGTTCCCTTACAATAGGGTAAGGAGCGTATTATATATTTTTTCTAAAATTATAATTCAGAAAGCGAGAGGATTAATCATGGAAAGAATGTTCAAAATTACGGATGAAGACGGAATTCATGCACGCCCGGCAACGGCTCTGGTGAACACTGCTAACAAATTCAAGGGGGCCGAATCCTTCGCTGAAGCCGGCGGCAAGAAAGTAACGCTGAAATCGATCCTCGGCGTACTGTCCTTGGGTCTGGAACAAGGCGATTCGCTCAAGCTGATCGTTGAAGGCGAAGAAGCAGAAGCAGCACTTCAAGCGCTCACCGAAGTGATGGTTAACGAAGGGCTTGGAGAAGTGAATGCTTAAGATTGAAGGCATTGCCGCTTCGGCTGGCGTGGCCATCGCCAAAGCTTTCAAGTTGGAACATCCCGACTATACGATTCATCGTCGGGATGCTTCCGATTCCGCTGCGGAATTGGCGCGCCTGGACGAAGCTCTGGCCAAATCTCAACAGGAGCTCGAAGCGATCAAAGAGCGCACGCTTCAAGAGCTTGGTGAGAAGAAAGCGGAGATTTTTGAATCCCATTTGTTGATTTTGAACGACCCTGAGCTGTTGACGCCGGTTCGCGATAAAATCACTGCTGAGAACGTGAGTGCGGAGTATGCTCTGAATGAAACCGCTAATGAATTCATCTCGATGTTTGAAAATATGAAAAGCGCCTACCTCAAGGAACGCGCAGCAGATATGCGAGACGTTACCAAGCGTGTGCTTACGCATTTGCTCGGACTGAACTACGTCAACCCGGCTGACATCAACGAGGAAGTCATCGTGATTGCGGAAGACTTGACGCCGTCGGATACGGCACAGTTGAATCGCAATTACGTTAAAGGCTTTACAACGAATATTGGCGGACGGACGTCGCACTCGGCAATCATGGCCCGCTCGCTGGAAATCCCGGCGGTTGTTGGTACCAAAGAGGTGCTGGATAAGGTAAACAGCGGCGATCTGGTGATCGTGGACGGATTGGACGGCAGTGTCATTATCAATCCGACCGAGGATGTTCTGAACGAGTACAAAGCCAAACGCGATAAGTACCTGGTGCAGATTGAAGAATGGAAGAAGCTGCGCGAGGTGCAGACGACGTCGAAGGACGGCGTTCACGTGGAATTGGCTGCGAACATCGGTACGCCTAACGACGTGACGGGCGTGCTGGAGAACGGCGGTGAAGGAGTGGGCTTGTACCGGACAGAATTCCTGTACATGGGACGCACAGAGCTGCCTTCGGAGGATGTTCAATTCAACGCCTACAAGACCGTGCTGGAAAAAATGGAAGGAAAACCGGTCGTTGTCCGCACGTTGGATATCGGCGGCGACAAAGAACTGCCTTATTTGAATCTGCCGAAGGAAATGAACCCGTTCCTGGGCTTCCGTGCGATTCGCCTGTGTCTGGAGCAGAAGGATTTGTTCCGCACGCAGCTGCGCGCTTTGCTTCGCGCCAGCGTATACGGTACCCTGCGCATCATGTTCCCAATGATCGCAACGTTGGATGAGTTCCGCGCGGCGAAGGCGCTGCTCCTGGAAGAGAAGGAGAAGCTGCAAGCCGAAGGCGTTCAAGTCTCCGACGAGATTCAACTCGGCATTATGGTGGAGATTCCTTCGACTGCGGTCTTGGCCGATCAGTTCGCCAAAGAAGTGGACTTCTTCAGTATTGGTACCAACGACCTTATTCAATATACGATGGCAGCCGATCGCATGAACGAACGTGTATCTTACTTGTATCAGCCATATAACCCATCGATTTTACGCTTGGTCAAAATGGTCATCGATGCAGCGCACAAAGAAGGCAAATGGGCTGGAATGTGCGGCGAGATGGCTGGCGATGCAACGGCAATTCCGTTGTTGCTGGGGCTTGGACTGGATGAATTCAGCATGAGCGCAACTTCGATCCTGCCGGCTCGTTCGCAAATCTCCAAGCTGTCCAAAGCAGATATGGAGCAGCTGGCAGCGAAGGCACTGCAAATGCAGACGGCTGAACAGGTCGTAGAGCTGGTTCGCTCGATCGAAGCATAATCTTTTCCAATTGATAAATAATAGGGTTTCCTCTTGAACCGGTGCCGTTAAGGCGCCGGTTTTTTCCTTTGGCGAGGCGATTCATGTGATGTTCCTTTGAGGACTGTTGGGGGTGTCTGGCCCTCTTTTAGATGATTATCCCGTTGCATCAGGGGGGTGGGGAACACCGCATAGCTCGGAACTAGGGGGATCAGCCTTTGATCGAACTCTATTTCTGAAGCAAAGGGATAACGGTGCAAAAGAGGCCAGAAGAGCATAGAACATTGAGAAGTTTAGTGGTGGTAAAAATGGGCAATATACGTTTATGGAGCTTATGCCATGGCAATCATGTCAGTGACGCAATAGGCACAATTTCAAGGAGGTTGTTGCAAGATGAGTACGAACCATCACACGTTTCAACTGAATGCTACGCCAAGAACGGATTTCCATCGTTCCACGCTGCGCAAGCTGAGACAACATGGACGTGTTCCTGCAGTTGTGTATGGAGCGGAAACCGAGAACCTCGCAGTTCATGTGGATGAGAAGGAGCTGTTGAAGGTTGTACGGACGGGAAGATCAGAATTTTTTGCTCTGAATGTCGAAGGGGGGCCAACCGTCCCAGCGCTGATCAAAGATGTTCAGCAACAGCAAGGGAAGATTTTGCATGTCGATTTTCAACAAGTGTCCAAAAACAAACCGATTCGCGTAAAAATTCCGCTGCATTATACAGGTACGGCTGCGGGAGCGAAGGTTGGCGGTGTATTGCAGATTCAGGAAACGGAGCTCGAAGTGGAGGGTTTACCGGATATTTTGCCGGCATCCTTGGAGGTCGATATTTCTTCGCTGGATGCAGGGGACAAGCTGATGGCTGGAGATGTGAAGCTGCCGGAAGGCGTGACGATGCATGCTCAGCCAGAGGAGTTGCTAGCTTCCATCGTGCTGCCACGGGTGGCTGATGCGGATTTGGCGAAGGAAGCCTCGGCTGACGGCGAACCTGAAGGAACGGTAGGCGCGGACGAAGCGAAGGAATAATCTAAGACGATCGCTGGATAGGAGTTTCTTTGAAGGGCTGCTTCTAATGCCTTGGGCGTTAGGGCAGCTTTTTTTAATGGGAATGCTCCAGCGAAGTTCTAGGCTCAACTTGACGAATCTTGCTTTTGTAACTAGAATGGTTGCAGGATAAAACGTATATTGAAAATGAACTATTATATGGAAAGAAGGGATCGCATGCCGCCGAAAACAACAAAGAACGCTTTGGCCAAGCGCAAAGCCGAACAACAAAAGCAGCAACAGCAATTAAAGAGGAGACGTCTGATCTGGTTTTCGACCGTGGGGTTGCTTCTGATTCTGATCATCGTTGTCTTGACGATTCAGCCGAAACCGAAGCCCGTCGAATTTGATTATGCTGCGCTGCCTGTGTTGGGACAAGCTGATGCCCCTGTTAAGATTGTGGAGTTTGGGGATTATCAATGTCCGTCTTGTAAACATGTTAATGAACTGATTAAGCCAGAGTTGGCGAAGGATTATATAGATCAAGGTAAAGTTGCTTTTTATTTCATGAATTTGCCGTTTATCGGTTCCGATTCGTTTACGGCCGCGCTGGCCGCTCAATCGGTGTATCATCAAAGCAATGAGGCATTCTGGACATATTTCGATGCGATTTTTGAACGCCAGGGGGAGGAGAACAGCGGTTGGGCTTCGCCTGAATTTTTGGTCAACCTGGCTAAGGAGCTGGAGTTACCCATCGATTACGACCTGTTGCAGAAAGATATCGCAGAGGCCACGTATCAGGACGAGGTGTCAGCGCATTTGGCTCGAGGAGACAAGCTGGGTGTAGACAGCACACCGACGTTCTTCATCAATGGGATCGAGTATGCCGGCAACCTTGGCGATTATGAGACGCTGAAGAAGACCATCGACAACGAACTGGCCGGAGAGTAAGACCTTCTAGTCAACCGAGGTTGAAAAAGGAGTAAAGAGGAGGAATGAGGACGATGCGGGGGTTTTTGAGGGACTACGGCATCTACCTCGCCTGGCTGGTTGCGATGGTCGCGACGGCGGGCAGCTTGTATCTAAGCGAAGTGCTGCATTATGAGCCGTGCCGGCTGTGCTGGTTCCAGCGGATCTTCATGTACCCGCAGGTCATTTTGCTGGGGATTGCTGCGTATAAGAACGATCGGCACATCATTCCGTATGTGCTCCCGCTCAGCATCATTGGCGGCATGATCTCCATTTATCATTACAGCGAGCAAAAAATCCCGGCGTTAGCCAAGCTGCTTCCCTGCAAAATTGGCGTTCCTTGCAACGTCGATTATCTTGGGCAAGGCTGGCTCGGATTTATTACGATTCCGTTCATGGCGCTGGTTGCCTTCGTGCTGATCGTCCTGTTCTTATTGGCCGCTCGCGAGGGCAAAGAAGTTGAGGAACAGTAAGGAATTAGGAAGAGGCAAGCTCTCCGTCTTAAGGAGGCTGCCTCTTTTTTGCGCTTTTGCGAAGCGTTCGCGTAAATTGCTTTGCGATGGCAACCTTTTAAAGAGTTAAGCCGTCTGTGTATGTGGGGGTGCTTATCATGACAAACATGAGTTTAAAGAAACATAGATGGAAGAAGACCGCCGGCTGGCTGGGAATGATCCTGCTTGTGATTTCGTTGACCGCTTGTGCCGGGAACAGTGCTGAGCCTGGAATGAATGCTGGCGGTGAAACGAATGAGAACCAGACGGAGACAGGCAACAACTCACCCGATGACGTCGCAGCCGAAACGAAGCAGGGGACGGGAACGTTTGTTGGTTTGATTGACAACCACTCTGCGGAGATTGAGGTGGAGGGGACGCCAACGGCTTTTCAAATGGATGAAACTATAAGCGCGGCGGCTCAGAGTCTGGAGCGAGGCACGCCGGTGTCATTCGAGTATGTGGAGCGGGCAGTGGAAGGCGATGCTGCGCTGAAGCAACTCGTCTTAACGAAGCTGGAAGCGTCTCCTGTCAAAGAGGCTACGGACTCCGGTGCAGCATCGGATCTGCCGGCGGAGAAATCGATTGAGCTTGAGCTGGAAGGCATGAAAGAGACGAAAACGGCCACTTTGCAGCGGGGCGACGGCTACGCAATTTATATGTTCGACATCTTCTCCTTTGATGCCAAAACCAACAAGCTCATGATGAATTACGACCCGGATTATCATGTGATCATTTCCAAGCTGCCTGCCGATTACAACATCGAGGAGCTGGCCAAAGCAGCCAAGAGTGAGATGTCGAAAATCGGTGACGTGGAGCAGCGCAGCGGCGATCAGCTCTACGAAACGATGCGTGATGCGGAGCTGTTCCTGATCGCCCAAGGCAAGGGGCTGACCCAGCAGTATATCGTCAAGAACATCGGCGGGCAGGGATTTGCCTTTCTGCTGAATCAACCGGTTGGCGAGGCATCGGAAGGCTTTGGTCCGCATGCGTTCGCATCGATCAACGCCGTTGTGGCAACAAATTAATTATGAATGAAACCGTCCGCGCTGGGCTTTATGCAATGGGCGGTTTTTTTGCTTTTTTAAGATATCAGAAAGAATGACGTTTTCTTAAGACATATATCGCTTGCGGAACTCGCGGGGAGAGCAGCCGTTTTTGAACGCAAACCGGTTCGAGAAGTAGGGCGTGCTGTTGAAGCCAACGTAAGAAGCAATGTCCGCAATCGGCCACTCTGTGGTCAGCAGCAGCAGCTTGGCTTGCTCTAGCCGGTAATGCAGCAAGTAATCGTTGGGCGTCATGCCATATACCTGCTTCATGCAGCGCGTGATGTAGTTATAGTGGTAATGCAAGGCATCGGCCATCTGCCCGCTGTTAAGCTCCGAACGGAAGTTGCTCTTGATGTAGGCCTCGGCCTTCTCCGCAACGGTTACTACCGGCGAGGCATGCGATTCCAACTGCCGGAGGTCCATTGAGCGAAGCAATTCCTCGAACCGCTGCTGCCGGTTCCAAAACACCCGGGATTGACGTTCCCCGAGGCTCCCCAACAGCTGTCGGAACAAGCGGAACGTCTGGTCCGGTGAAGGAAGGTCCCACGCTTTCGGCAGATGCAGAGAGTACGGTGCAGCCAGGAAACGGCTGTAATGCTCATCCGCGTCCGGATAACGATGATCCGCTTCCTCTGCCGGGAGCTGCTGCCAAGCACAGACCGTATGAAAATGCAGCCAATAAAACGATGTTATCTCCTCGCAGGGCTTCACCGCGTAATGATGCCGATCGGGCAACAGCAGCAGCGATTGGCCGGCCCCTAAGCTCCAGGATTGCCCCGACTCCCCGAGGTATAACGTGCCGGATTCCACGACGATCCAATCAAAGATCCCGATATTCCGTCGGTTGGGATGCTCGTCTCCAGGCTGATAGACGGTATGTCCACATTCCAAAAAATAAGGCAAAGGCGGCGCCGTCAGCTGTACCAGGTCCGTTGGTTTCGGCAAGGAACTCTCCTCCATTTTGAGTGTGAAATATTATAACTTTGAGGTTGATAGGATTCGTATTTCGTTCTAAATATATGAGATAAAATGAGATTTGTCAGTATGATTTTTTGAAAAAAAGGAGGAGGCCTTGCGATGAAGTTAGCCGGGCAAATGCCGCGTTCCGAGCGGGTTGCGCTGAATCGGGTGAACATTCGAGACGAATTTTGGAGTTACTATATCCGTTTGGTGAAGGATGTGGTTGTTCCTTATCAATGGGAAGCATTAAATGATCGGGTGGAAGGTGCTGAACCTAGCGGCGCTGTACGCAATTTCCAAATTGCCGCAGGGCAGGCTCAGGGAGAATATTACGGGCTGGTATTCCAGGACAGCGATTTGGCGAAATGGCTGGAAGCTGCAGCTTATATTTTGGAAGCGGATCCAAATCCGGAGCTGGCAGCGATCGCCGACGGGTTAATTGACACGATGGCCTTGGCGCAGCGGGAAGACGGGTATTTGAACACGTATTATATCCTGAAGGAGCCGGACAAGCGCTGGACGAATCTGACGGAATGCCATGAGCTGTATTGCGCAGGACATTTGATTGAAGCGGGAGTCGCCTATTATCGGGCCACGGGCAAAAGAAACCTGCTCGACATCGTCATCAAGTTCGCGGATTATATCGACAGCGTGTTTGGTGCGGAACCCGGCAAGCTGCCCGGGTACGACGGCCATCAGGAAATCGAGTTGGCGCTCGTTAAGCTGTACGAGGTGACCGGAGAAGAGCGATATTTGCGTCTAAGCCAATTTTTCCTGGAGCAACGGGGACAGAAGCCTTTCTTCTTCGAGGAGGAGCTCAAGCGGCGGCGTGGTCAAACGCACTGGGCGGGACATGCCGATCATGTGGATCTCGCTTACCATCAGGCACATCTGCCGATACGAGAGCAGGAGACTGCGGTGGGGCATGCGGTTCGGCTGCTGTATATGTTGACTGGGATGGCCGACGTTGCAGCGCTGACCGGTGACGAGTCGATGCTCGCTGCCTGCCGCAAGCTGTGGGACAACATCGTCGACAAACAGATGTATATTACCGGCGGGGTAGGCTCCATGCCGCAGGGCGAAGCATTTTCATTTGATTACGACCTGCCGAATGACACGGTATATTCGGAGACTTGCGCTTCTATCGGGCTGATCTTCTTCGCCCAGCGGATGCTGCGGATTTCGCCGGATTCGAGATATGCCAATGTGATGGAGCGGGCTTTATACAATACGGTTGTCGCTGGAATGGCAAGGGACGGCAAGCATTTCTTCTATGTGAATCCGCTGGAGGTTGATCCGAAGGCTTGCGGAGGCGCGAACCATAAGTTTGACCATATCAAAACGGTTCGTCAGGAATGGTTCGGCTGCGCTTGCTGTCCGCCAAACATCGCCCGGCTGCTAGCCTCACTTGGCGAATACATCTATACAGTGCAAGGCGATACGGTATATGCGCATCTCTATATCGGCGGGGAAGCTGAATTGCCAACGAGCGGCGGCAAGGTGAAGCTGAAGCAAACGACCGATTATCCTTGGGATGGAAAGGTGCGGTTTGAGGTGCAGCCAGAGGGAGAAGGCCGTTTTACACTGGCGTTACGGCTGCCGGATTGGTGCCCAGAAGCGAGCCTTCACGTGAATGGAGTAGAAGTGAAACTGGAGGGAGCTGTGCTTCAGGACGGCTACATTCGGCTGGCACGGCAATGGTGTGCAGGGGATGTGGTGGAGCTGAAGCTGGCGATGCCGGTGACGCGGATGTACAGCCATCCTCTCGTACGCGGCAACGCCGGCAAGGTGGCGCTGCAGCGCGGTCCGCTCGTCTATTGCCTGGAGCAGGCTGACAACGGGGCGAACCTGCATGAGCTGGTGTTGCCGCGGGAGGCCGAACTTCACGCGGCATACGAAGCCGATCTTCTGGGCGGCATCGTTACCGTGCAGACGGAGGCGGTTCGCATCACCGGGTCGGACTGGGACGGCGGATTGTACAGCGCGTCGCCGCGTCTGGCAGAGCAACCGGCAACGCTGAAGTTTATCCCGTATTATGCCTGGGCGAACCGCGGCGAAGGGGAAATGATGGTGTGGGTGCGCGAGCGCTAAATCGTCTACTGAACGTTCCACAACCGGGTTCGCACATAAAAGACCAGGACGGTCAAATTCCATATCGCGCAGGCGATAAAGATAACGCTTGTACCCCACCAGGCGATAACCCAACCAGAGGCGTAGACGGCGATAGGCATGCCGATCCGGAAGCAGGTCCCGGTAATTCCGGCGATCCGTCCCATCAGCGGGGCCGGCGTCTGCTCTTGGCGGAAGGCGTACACCGACACGCTGTACAGGGTTGCGGCAAATCCGGATAAGAAAAGAGCAACGGCGAACATCACGAGGCCTTCGGTGATAAATAGAAGGAGATAAGCGATAACATTCAGCAAGATGGATGCAGCAAACACTTTGCCCAGCCCCCAGGATTGTCTTAACCGGCTGAGCAGCAAGCTTCCGGCAAGACCTCCGGCCCCTGACGCCGAGAGTACTACGGCCAGCAGGGACGACGATAACCCCAAATCATCCTTGGCATAGTAGATCGATGTCGTACTAATCACGGTGTGCGTACAGTTTAGAAAGACGACGAACACGGTCATCAAGACAAGCGGCTTGTTCGCGCAAAAAGCGCGCCAGCCTTCCAGAAACTCCGCGGTGAATCGGGATTGCCGCGGGGTTTCTTTTTGCTCCGCCAATCTTAGTCTAGTAAATAACCCCATACATATCAGGTAACAGAACGACGTGATAAGCAAGCCATCAGAAATGTCGGATAACATCAGGATCAGACCGGACAACGCCGGCCCCATAATGCCAACAAACGTTTCGGCGAAGCTCAGCTTGGCATTGGCGCTTGTCAGTTCCCGGGCCGGGACACTCAGTTTGATCAGGCTGACTTCGGCATTAAAATATCCATAGTTCAGCGTCATCAACAGGAAGCCGATGGCGTAATAGACCGGCAGCAGATGGATCCCGCTTCGGAATAAAACGGCAAAGGCAAGCAGCAAAATCGCTTGCAGTCCAATCATCCAGAGGACCCAGCGCTTTTTGTTGACGCGGTCAACCAAGACGCCGATGAAGATGGCGAAGAAGAAGTTGGGCAACAGCTCTGCGGTTTTCATACTGCTCATCGCCACAGAGGAATGAGTGATGTCATACATCATCAGCGGCAGGATGATTTCATAGAGCTTCCCGCCGAAGCTTAACAGCACAACGCTGGTCAAAATAATTGCAAACGAGCGGCGATACCCGAGATTGGGTGCAGTCGCGGGACTATCCGTCGATCGGGCGCTGGCGTCAGGCTCATTCGACGTGCCTGCGGCAGCCGGGGTGAGGTTGACGGATGCTTTTTGAGCGGTGTTTATGGCGAGATCGGTTTTCATGTCTAGTTGCCTCCAGGACTTAGGCTTTAGGGTGTTCCGTGAACTTCAGCGAACTTCGGCGTGTTTCGACGTGCGTTCCGAGGTTTGTCGCGTAAGGATATTGTAACGTGCGGCCGTTCTGCTAAAAACGGTAGAAAACGAGGAAACCATTTCATCTTTTTCAGGAGGCGGCATGCGGCGGCATCAGGCCGAAAAGCTGTGACAAGAGCCTAAACCCCCGCATATGATACCAAAGATTATTATTTTGGCAAAGGAGAGGGCGGCTCTTGAAGAGACATAAATCATCAAAATCAAGCAGATCAAAGAAATCGCTCTATTACGTAGATAACCCGAATATCAACGAGCTTAAGCTGCTTGAGGAACGAAAGGCATCGTTGCGATCCCGAGACAAGAAGGTTGAGCTTCATGAAAGCCCAGCTCCCGTACTGCCCGCGCTGCCGGAACAAGAGAAAGAGGCGAACACGCCAGCATCAGCTGCGATAGAGTCTGCGGCAGTTACGGAACATGGAAGCAGCGATAGCGGGAACCAGGCGCTGCAGGAACTGCTCAGTGAAAAAGCAGCCCCGCATCAAGAGCAAGGGATTATTTATACCGACGATATCATCGATGAGGCTGTTACTGGGGAGAAAATTGCGCCGTATACGATCGATGCATCACGGATCATGCGAGGAACGATTGATACCGCTTGGATCGCCGATTATGCCGTGGAGACCATTAAGCTGGCGGATCGGGCGGTCACTTCTTCGAAAATCGCTCCTTCTTCTGTGAACGGCAGCCATCTGGTGGATGGTTCGATCGAAGGCCGAGCGATCCGGGATCACTCGATCAGCGGGGAGAAGCTGGTTGATGGCAGCATCACCCCAGAGAAGCTGGCGGATCGGGTGATCACCGGAGAGAAGCTGGCCGAAGGGGCAGTGGAGAGCCGGCATCTGGCGGAATGGATCGTAACGTCCGAACTTTTGCAGGACCAATCTGTTACGGGAGATAAAATCCGCAGCGGTGCTGTAAATGCGCAGCATTTGGCGAACGGAGCAGTCGACACCTCTAAACTGGGAGAGGCCGCTGTGACAACGTCGAAGCTGCGCGACCACTCCGTAACGGGGGAGAAGCTGGCGGAAGGGGCGGTGGAGAGCCGTCATCTGGCTGATCACAGCATAACTTCGCGGCATTTGGCTCCCGGGATGATCGATCGGGAACTGCTGGCTTGGTCGAGTGTCGGCGCGGAGCAGCTCCAGGAAGGGAGCGTGACTTCAGCTCATTTAGGTGAAATGGTGATTGAATCCCACCATCTTGCGTCAGGAGCGGTGGGCAGCGAGCATGTACAGCCGGGTAGTATCGGTCAGGAGCATCTCGCTGACCAAGTGATCGAGGCGCGGCATCTCGCCGATAAGTCGATTCCCTCCACGAAGCTGGCCGACCAGTCTGTGGGCACTTCCCATATCATCGAGCAGGCGGTGACTTCGTCCAAGATCGCCGATCAAAGTGTGTTGCCGGGAAAAATCGCGGACGAAGCCGTATTGACCCGGCACTTAGCCAAAGGGGCCGTGCAATCGCAGCAGCTTGCTCGGGGAGCAATTACGAGCCAGCACCTGACAGAAGGGGCGGTGCAAAGCGATCACCTGGGCTCGGAAGCGGTGCAGGAATGGCATTTGGCCGATGCGGCGGTCACGCGGCAGAAGCTGGCATCCGCCGAGGTGACCTCGGAGCATCTGGCGGATGAAGCGGTGGCGACGAATCACTTGCAATCCGGCAGCGTAACGGCTGACAAACTGGCAAAAGACAGTGTGACGAGCCGGGTGATCGCTCCGGGCGCGGTGACGGAATCCGCTATCGGTGCGCAGCAAATCACAGCTGACCATTTGGGATCGGGCATTGTGCAGACCCGGCATTTGGCAACAGGCTCCATCACCCGCAGTCAGATCGCACCCGGTGCGATTCGGGAAGAGCACCTGGGGGTTGGCGTCATTTTCTCACCGCATCTTCAGGATCATGCGGTCACCAGCCTGAAGCTCTCACCGGAAAGTGTGACCACAGATAAGTTGGGAGATCTGGCAGTCACGGCGGCGAAGCTGGCGAACGGCAGTGTTACCGGCCCAAAACTGGCGGCGCAAGCCGTGGACGCCGGGCATCTAGCCCCCGGGGCCGTCGGATCGGAGGCGCTGTCCGCAGGCGCGGTAGGTACAGATCACTTGGCCGCTGGGGTGGTACAGAGCAAGCATTTGGCAGAAAACAGTGTGTCGGGACGCCACATAAGTGACGCAGCCGTGGGCTCCCGCCATCTTGCCGCCGAAGCCATCGAAGCCGGTCATCTGTCTGCCGAGTTGCGGCAGAGCGGATTGCTTCCCGAGGCGGGTATCCGCGGCAAGGATTTGCAGGCGGGATCCATCACCAGCTTGCACCTGCAAGCCGGTGCGGTGGATACGGATGCGCTGGGTGAGCAGGCGGTTGGCAGCGCACACCTACAGGAAGGTGCGGTGCAAAGCGGTCACCTGGCGGAAGCGTCTGTTCACAGCCGGCATTTGGCTGAAGGGGCGATCCAAAGCGAGCATTTGGCCAAAGGCAGTGTAACGGATCGCCACCTCGGCATCTCGGTGATTGGATCTTACCACATCGCTCCGGAATCGATCAGCGCTGCCCATATGACCCCTGCCTTGCGTCAAAGCGGGCTGCTGCCTGTCGCCGGGATCGATGGGGAGGCGCTGCAGCCAGGAGCGATTACCAGCCAGCATCTGCAGGCGGGTGCGGTGGGCTCCGAAGCGCTGGGTGAGCAAGCGGTTGGCAGCTCGCATCTGCAGGAGGGAGCGGTGCAAAGCAGCCATCTGGCGGAGGCGTCCGTTCAAAGTGAACATTTGGCTGAAGGCGCGGTGCAAGGCGAGCATTTAGCCGAGGGCAGCGTGGAGTCTCGGCACCTTGGGGAGGCCGTGGTGGAAGGCGCTCATCTCGCCCTAGAAGCCGTGAATTACGAGCATTTATCCGCAGAGCTGCAACTGCAAGGTCTGCTGCCGCCCGAAGGGATTAACGGGGATGACTTGCAGGCCGGGGCAATTACGAGCCGTCATCTGCAAGCCGGTGCGGTGAATGCCACAGCTCTCGGTGAGCAGGCGGTGAACAGCGGTCACTTGCAGAGCGGCGCCGTGTTGAATCGCCATCTGGCAGAGGCGTCGGTGCAAAGCCGGAACCTGACTGCAGGTGCGGTGCAAAGCGAGCATTTGGCTGAAGGCAGCGTGGAGTCCCAACACCTTGGGGAAGCGGTGGTGGAAAGCTTGCATCTCGCTCCCGAAGCCGTGAATTACGGGCACTTGTCTGCCGAACTGCAGCAACAGGGGCTGTTGCCGGCAGGGGGAATCAGCGGCGAGGACTTACAGGCCGCATCGATTACGAGCCGACATCTGCAAGCGGGTGCGGTGAATGCCATCGCCTTGGGCGAGCAGTCGGTGGGCAGCGGACATCTGAAGGCAGGTGCCGTGTTGAACCATCATCTGGCAGATGGGGCCATCCAAAGCCGGAACCTTGCTGAAGGCGCAGTGCAAGGCGGGCATTTGGCTGAAGGCAGCGTGGAGTCTCGACACCTTGGAGAAGCTGTGGTCGACAGCACGCATCTTGCTCCTGAAGCTGTAAGTATCTCGCATTTATCGACGGAGCTGCAGAGGCACGGTCTCTTGCCCGCGGAAGGCATCGGCGGGAAGGACCTGCAGCCGTCGTCGATTACCAGCGCTCATTTGCAACCCGGAGCGGTTGGCCCTGGTGCGTTGGGCGTGCAAGCGGTGCGCAGCGATCATCTGCAAGCCGGTGCGGTGCAAAGTGTACACTTGGCCGAAGGAACGGTTCAAAGTCGTCACTTGGCTCATGGCGCAGTGCAAGGCGAGCATTTAGCAGCTGGGGTTGTGTCGGAGCACCATCTGGGCGAAGCCGTTGTCGGGGCACGCCATCTGCAGGAAGGTGCGGTGCAGAGCGATCAACTGGCGGAGGCGTCCGTCCAAAGCTATCACCTGACCGAGGACGCCGTGCAAAGTGTGAATCTGGCTGCGGAAAGCGTGGAATCCCGGCATTTAAGCGATGCGTCAGTAAATGCCCACCATATCGCGCTCGAAGCCGTCAATATATGGCATCTGTCCACCGAAATTCAGCAACACGGTTTGCTGCCTGAGGAAGGGATCAGCGGTGAAGACATCCAGCCTTCTTCCATCGGTCGTGAACATCTGCAATCGGGGGCTGTGGATGCCGGGGCTTTGGCTGCAGGCGCGGTTGGAGCCGAACATTTGCTGCCAGCGTCCGTTGAAAACGTCCATTTGGCGGCAAATGCGGTCAACAGCGCCAACTTAGCGGATGAGGCGGTGGGGACTCGCCACTTGCAGCCAGGTTCCGTTGGAGTGAAGCAGCTTGGGTTTGCTCCGGTAACGTCGCTGGCAGGCCAGCCGGCGGAGCTGCAATTTGGCATGGTTCCGTTCCTGCTGAAGCCTCAAGAGGAAGAGGCAACGGTGACAATCAACTTTGAATCGCCGTTTGGTTCATCGAATTACGTTGTCGTTGCGATGACCAATCACCCTGCGTACTATGCTTCGCTGAAAGAGCAAACGCCGGGCTCGGCAACCATCTCGATATCCAAGCTGAAGGACACCAGCGTCAACTACGGAATCATGACGTGGATGGCGATTGGTAACACGCAGTAACGTCTTCCAAACACTTGCGGTATGGCAGCCGTCGGGAATCTCCCGGCGGCTGTTTTCATCAGTTTAGCCGTAACAAAGTGACATATCTTTCAGGCTATGTGATTTTGTGTACAGCGTTTTTGCGTCAAATTACCTAGTATTTAATGGGAACCGCTCCAGCAAATTTTTTTCACAGGTTATGTGAATTTCTTCACATTAATTCAAAGGCCGGTCGGTTCAAAGGATAGACATCGTGCAAGAGGGAGGGGCGCGATTGCTTAGAGCACGTTGATCGTGTTCGTGATCTAAGCACAGTCGAAATTCAAAACGAACATGCCATGAAAGGCGAGCAGGTTATGTAGCATTACGTAACTCGGTGAAAATCACAAGGGAGAGGATTGCATTTGAAAAAGCTGATTAGCCTTACAGTAAGCGCGACGTTGGTGTTATCGTCTTTGTCGCTTATGGTTGGTACCTCTGGTTTCAAGCTGACCAGCATTGACGTGGTGTCTGCTGCATCGGAATCGGAAACCCCTGCCAAAGAATCAACACCTAGCAAAACCACAACACCAAGTAAGACAACGACACCAAGCAAGACGACAACGCCAAGTAAGTCGACAACACCAAGCAAGACAACAACGCCAAGCAAATCGACAACGCCAAGTAAGTCGACGACAACCAAAACAACCACGAAAACAACTACAAAAACGACAACAACTCCTGCAAAGACAACAACGAAACAGACAACTCCGGCCAAAACAACAACTCCGTCTGTCAAACCTGCGGAAAGTAAGTATGTTGACGGCGTATATGTAGCCTACGGCAACGCTTATTCCAAAGGGACCGAAGGGGCCAAAGTCACGATCAAGGACGGAAAAATCGCTGCGGTTGAGCTGCTCAGAACCAGCCCTAAGCTGATTGACCGAGACGTTCGCAACAACTACAGCGGTCTCTGGAACGCTTACGAAACGATGAAAGCGGATCTGCTTGGCAAAACGCAAGAGCAGGCTGCTAAAGTGGACATTGTGTCCGGAGCGACCCGTTCGAGTGAGGGCTGGAAGCTGTCCGTTGAGCGTGCCTTCCAAAGAGCCTTGAAGGAGAAGCCAAAGGATGTCACTTATTTTGCCGGCGAGCATATGGGTGTCGATCCGGAAGGCAAATACATGGTATTTGTAACCTTCGACGCAACGAAACGTACAGCGGTGAAAGTGTATCCGCTTGACGCGAGCGGCAGTGCCATCGAAGAAGCGAATATGACCAGCGAACAAGCGACATTGGTGAAAGCGATCGCAGCGGAGCTGCTGGCGAAAGGGACCAGTGCCGTGGGTGCAAAAGGTCAGGAAGCTGACTTCAAAGCCGCGGTAAAAGCGTATTGGGATGCGGAGCAAAATGCCAAAGTCAACAATGATTCGAAATACATCGATGGTTTCTACTCCGCCTATGGTTCTGCCCGTGATAAAGGGGTGGAGAGAGCGGACATTTACATCCGCAACGGCAAGCTGGTGGATGTGAAGCTGTACAGATTGGGCTCCAACCTGATCGACCGCGGCGACACAGCCTATGCTGAAGTAGTCAAAGCGAATGCACCGATGACGGCAAAATTGCTCGCGAACGGCTCGTACATCGAGAACTACAAGGATGACGTTGATGCGATTGCCGGCGCCACCGAGAGCAGCCATAGCTGGAACCTTGCTGTAGAACGTGCTTTTGAGAAAGCGTTGAAGGTTCCGGGGAAAGCGAAATATTTTGAAGGAACGTTTGCCGGTGTAGATAACCAGTCGAGAATGCTGGTTCTGGCGGACATCAAGGCGGATCAAATTTCGAACGTAAAAGTGTTCCTGTTTGGCGAAGACGGTAAATTGATCGCCTCCGATAAGCTGACGGATGAGCAACAAACCGTTGTCGCTCAGTTAACCGAAGGCTTGACGCAAAAAGGCGCGAACATGACGCCAATCGTAGGGGAAGAAAACTTGTCCCTCGCGGCCAGAGCAGCGTTCGCTGACCTGTTGAATAACGCGTCGAAAACGCAAGGCAACTACAAAGACGGCACATACACGACCTACGGCGACGCTTACGACAAAGGAACGAACCGTGCCGATGTCACGCTGCGCAATGGCGTGATCGTTGGCCTGAAGCTGTATCGTGTGGGCGTGAACATGGTGGACCGCGGCGCTTCGGCTTACGCTGAAGTCGTTAGAGCGATCCCGATCCTGACCCGCGATCTGTTGTATGCCGGAACGAGAGAGCAAGCAGCTCAAGTGGATGCTGTCACTGGGGCTACCAGCAGCAGTAACGCACTGAAAGCAGCCGTTGAAAATGCCTATAAGAAAGCGGAAATCAGCGAGACTTACAAAACAGCTTATATCAACGGGATTTTTGCCGGGATTAACAAGGACAAGTCCGTTTACGTGATGGTGACGGTACAAAATAACATTCCGTTCAAAATGGAAGTTTTCTATTTGGATGAGAACGCCAAAATCAAGACCGAAGACCAATTAACCGCCGACGAGAAAGCTGTCAAGGCAGAAATCGAGACGCCAACCGCCGCAGGTTCCCTGCATAAATACGGGTATCGCCCGGCAGCGTTTGGCGAAACCGAAGGCGTAAAAGCCGTATCGGCACAAGTGATTGAGGCCGTCAAGGACGCGCTGGAGAACGCCGGAAGATAATTTGTTGAATTGAAAAAGGACGCTGGCTCCGTGAGATTCACGGGGAGGCGTTCTTTTTTTATCTATAGAAGGACGGACAGGCGAGCATGAAAATGCGCTGAGGTTTTGGCTGTCCCATAGTATAATGGGTCTATCATGGGTTTGGAGGAATTATGGGTGACGCAAATTAATCAATTACGAAACCAGGATGAATTCATTGGCTTTTATTTGCTGAAGGAGCTGGAGATCAAGCAGACGAACGCGAATCCGCCCAAAGATTATTTAGATATCGTGTTGTGTGATTCGACCGGGGAAATCCCGGCAAAATTATGGGATGCCTCGTCAACGGACAAGGAGACATTTTTCCCAATGGGGCTGGTCAAGGTACGGGGAATCGTGCAAACTTACCGGGAGAAGCTGCAGGTGAAAATCGTCCAGATGCGATTGGCCAAGCCGGAGGATGGGGTGAGCCTTACCGATTTTATCCGCTCTGCGCCAATTTCGTCGGAAGCGCTGATTCATACGATTCAGGCCGTCATTCACGATATTGCCGATCCGGATATTCAGGCGATCGTCCGCTTTTGTGTCGGCAAGGTGGAGGAGAAGCTGGCCCATTATCCTGCGGCCAAAACACATCATCACGCGTATTTCGGCGGCTTGGCCTACCATATGGTACGGATGTTGGAAATCGGCGATTTCCTATGCGCGCAGCGCGCGTTCTTGAACCCGGATCTGCTGAAGGCGGGGATCATTTTGCACGATATCGCCAAGCCGGAGGAGATGGTAGCTGAACTCGGGATCGTGTCCGAGTATAGTACACCGGGCAAGCTGCTGGGACATATTTCGATGGCGTCGCAGTGGGTGACCGAAGCGGCCATTCGCCTGGGCATCGCGCTGGATTCGCCGAAGGTACTTGCCCTCCAGCATTTGGTGTTGTCCCACCACAACTTGGGGGAATGGGGCAGCCCGGTTCAGCCGCAGACGCCGGAGGCGGTTGCCCTCCACCATATCGATGCGCTGGATGCCAAGCTGCAGATGGTAGAGGACGCGCTGGCTACGACCCCGGAATCCGAAGCGTGGACCCCGTTGATCCGGGGCTTGGAGAACAAGGGGATTTATCGGTTGAAGTGGTAGGCTAACCAAACGCCTTAAGGTCTATTCCACGTCAAAATCAAAATAGGTCGAGGGGTAAGGTTCATCTTTTAGCGTATAGTGCCACCATTCTTTCGAATAGGGCTGGAAGCCTTGCTTCACCATGGCGGTCTTGAGATTATAGCGGGCTGCGCGCTGGGCTTTGGTTAACCCTTTCGCGCCATGCGCGGAAATCGGGCCCAGAAAATCAACCCGGCTGCCCATATCCACCTCTTCGCCAGTCTTTTTGTAGACCATGGTCAGGTCCACGGTGCTGCCGCGGGAATGGCCGGATTTGGAGGACAAGTAGCCTTGCTTAAATAGGTTTTTCTTATCTACGTCGGGATAGAAATGTTCCTTCATCCTGGTATCCTGCGGGTCCTTGGACCAACGGGCGAAGTGGTTCACTGCCTTCTGCGGCCGATAGGCATCGATGATTTTCAGACGGTAGCCCTGGCTTTCTAAGTCGTCGTTGACTTTTTTTAAAGCGCGGGCTGCCCGCAGGGTTATAATGGCAAACGGGCCGTTGTACCCGTCAATTCGCTCCCCGATAAAGTTATCGCCGGTATAATAGCGGAGATCGTATACGGCATTTGGAATCACTTCGTCGAGGTACACGAAGCCTTTCCCCTTCGGGAGTTGATACTTCTTGGTGACTTCCGCATTTTTGGTGTTGTTCGCAGTTTGGAAGGGAACCGACGATGAATCGGTAGGCTTGGTTGGTTGGGATGCCGCAGCGGTAGGCTTTGCGCCGGCCCCATTCACGCAGGTGATTAGCAGCAGAACGGTCAGGGTACATAAGCCGATTTTCCGATTTGTACGGCACAGATACTTCCTGGGTGCTGCAGGAGAGCTGTGCATGGATTTGTTTTGAAGGAAAGGTAACATGATCATGCTCCTTCACCAGTAAAATGATTCCAAGAATACAGCTGTTTAGTGAATGAATTTCTATGATTATAGCATATTCCGATCATAACAAAGGAGGAGATTTGATGCGTATCGGAGCGATTGAGGCCGGAGGAACGAAGTTTGTTTGCGGTGTCGGAAATGAGCACGGAGCCATCGAGGACGAGGTCAGCTTCCCAACCGAGCTGCCGGAGCCAACGTTAGAACGGGTGATTGCTTATTTTCGCGATAAACATGTTGAAGCGATTGGCGTCGGCTCGTTTGGTCCGCTGGATTTGAATCCACACAGCGCCACTTACGGGCATGTCACGACAACGCCGAAGCCGGGATGGAACGGATATGATGTGCTTGGCAAGTTAAAAGCGGCTTTTGATGTTCCCTATGGTTGGGATACGGACGTAAACGCTGCCGCGTTGGGCGAGGCGAAATGGGGGGCTGCTCAGGGCTTGGACAGCTGTGTGTATTATACGGTGGGGACCGGGATCGGTGTTGGAGTCCTGACCGAAGGCAAGCTTGTCCATGGACTGATTCATCCGGAAGGCGGACATGTTCTGCCGCGGCGGCATCCGGAGGACGATTTCCCCGGTCTATGTCCATATCACGGGGACTGTCTGGAAGGTATGGCTGCGGGGCCTAGTCTTGAAGCGCGCTGGAAGGTCAAAGGGCAAGAGCTGACACCGGACCATCCTGCCTGGGCGATCGAAGCCTACTATTTAGCGCAGGCGGTGACCGGGTCCATCCTCATGCTCTCGCCGCAGAAGATCATCATGGGCGGCGGCGTCATGCAGCAATCGCAGCTGTTCCCGTTAATCCGCAAAGAAGTTCAGAAGAACCTGGCCGGATATGTGAACGCACCAGCCATTTTGGACGGGATGGATGAGTATATTGTCCCGCCGGGATTAGGGAATCGAGCTGGGCTTTGCGGCGCTCTCGCGCTGGGCTTGGAGGCCTTGGCTCGCTCTTAGCTGAAGCTTGGGCGGAGGGGCGGTTGCAAACTTTTTCAAACATAGTTCGACATTAGCTATATATCATGATATATTATAATATATATCATGTCCTTGTGTGAGGGAACGTGGGAGGAACGTCATGAGTGAAACCACCTCGTCAAAGCCGATGTACGAGAAGATTTTTGATGATGTCAAACAGAAAATTCTGGATCAGAGCTATAAACCGGGAGACCGGATTCCATCGGAGAAGGAGCTGGCTGAGGAATATCAAGTCAGCCGGATTACGAGCAAGCGAGCTTTAGAAATGCTGGCTGCCGAGGGAATTATCGTGCGGAAGCCGGGACGCGGCTCGTTCGTGACGGACCCCGAAGCTGAGGGCGCAGGCGCGGAAGAACAGGTACAAGGCCGAATGGACGGAATCTATAGCGGGAACAGAACGGACAGGGAGGCTGCCGGGAAGCTGATCGGCGTGGTACTGACGGATTTTGCCGGCAGCTACGGCACGCGGTTGATCTATGGGATGGAGGATGCTGCGCGGGAGCAGGATTGTTTTCTCGTTCTGAAGCGGACGTTTGGAGTTCAGGAGAACGAGGAAGCAACGATCCGCAAGCTGCTGCAGCTTGGCGTCGACGGATTGATCGTCTTTCCGGCACAGGGGGAGTATTTCAACGCGGAGATTCTCAAGCTGGTGATCGAACGCTTCCCGCTGGTACTGATCGACCGGGAGCTGAAGGGCGTAGCGGCGGCTTCTATTATTACCGACAATGTGAAAGCGGCGCAGGAAGCGACGGAGCACCTGTTTGACCTCGGGCACGCCCGCATTTCGCTGTTATCCCCGCCGCCGATCGATACGTCGGCCGTCGAGGAACGGATCGAAGGGTTCGTGCAGGCGCATGCCGGCCGCGGGATCGCTGTTGAGCGGGAGCTCTGGATCAGCGATTTGACGTCGACGTTGCCGGACTCTTTTTACGATGACAACATTGAACGGGACATTCAAAAAATTATGCGCCATCTCGAGGCCCATCCTTCGATTACGGCCTTCTTCGCCATCGAGTACAACATCGCGCTGCTTGCGAAAGCCGCAGTGACCCGGCTCGGCCTGCGCATTCCTGAGGACGTGTCGATCATCTGCTTCGACAGTCCGCAGTTCCGCATTGGGGAAGGCTACGCCTTCACCCATATGCGGCAGAGCGAAGAAGATATGGGCAAGCTGGCCGTGGAGAACGTGCTGGCCCTGATGGAGAACCGCCCGGCAGCCAACAAAATCAAGCTGCCCGCCGTGCTCGTCCCAGGAGAGTCCACCGGCCCCGCAAGGACGGCGCAGGAGCATAAGTAGCTGAGGACGGCTGCCTCACGCTGCTCACGTATATGCCGAATATGCCGAAGACGAACTGCAAAAGTGCAGTTCAGCTTCGGCATTTTTCTATTTTTACCGGCCTTGGAGTGTAAAAGTGCAGTTAGTGTTGGGTGATTTGGCGGAAAACGGGGAAAGGGGCGGGAATGAACTGTACTTTCCCTAAGGCCCCCTAAATAAACTGGAGTCCTCCCCTACAAGGATTTACAATGGAAATAAGGGAGAGGATTCAGTTATGGGAAAAGCCAAAGATGAATTTCGTTTAAAGGTAGTAAGAGAAGCTCTGTCCGGGATTAAGGTGGGGGTGCTTGCCCGGTCGTATGACCTGCACCCAGAAACCATTCGAACCTGGATTCGAGCATACCGAGAT
>NZ_KE159652.1:651461-1284398 GCF_000403375.2 Paenibacillus barengoltzii G22
CTTGTTTAGCAGACGAGAATTTATGACGTTTGAAGAAGCGTTTATCGCACTTGATCAATATATGGACTTTTATAATTATCGAAGAATGCATGGTAGCCTGAAGCATATGGCTCCCATGAAGTTTTCGTTATGGGTCAAAATGCTAGAGGATACCTCAAAGTTCCATAAATCGATGTAAACACACAAGAAAATGAGCTGGACTGCGATAACACAAAACTTGTAGGTCAGGACTCCGGATTTAGGGGGCCTAGCCGCTTTTGCAGTTGAATGCGCTGAAAAGCGCCTTTTCCCCAAATATGAACTGTACTTTTACAGTTAACAGCCCTTTCGCTCAAGGATCTTCCCGATTAAGCATCTTTTTCGGGGAGGTCCTTTTGCACTTTCCGAAAGAAGATAAACAAGGTCATTTGGCATATCTTTATATACCAACTAACATCGATACTTTTTCTTATTGACATAATGATATGATACCAATATACTATCCTTATTGAAAACGCTTTAATTGCTATGTTATTCGAAATGAAAAGGGGAGGTTTACAAATGAAAAAGTGGATGATGGTAATGCTGGTGACCGTTCTGTTCGGTGCGATGCTGGCTGCTTGCGGAGGGGGAGGTAACGGCGGAAGTGCTGGCAACGGCGGCAGCGCAAGTAACGGCGGCGCAGGTAACAGCGGAGGCGGTGGTGACACCGGAAGCAGCAAAACCGAGAAAGTGAAGCTGACGTTCTGGGGCGACTGGGGCGGCGAAGGGCAGAAGCAGTTCGAGACGATGGTTGACGCCTTCAACAAGTCGCAAGACAAAATCGAAGTCAAATACGTGCTTCAGCAGGATATGGTCACGAAATTCCTCACGGCAGCGACGAGCGGCGGTTCGCCGGATATTTTGTTCTGGGACCGCTGGAGAACCTCATTGTACGCTCCGAAAAACGTGCTTCGTCCCATCGACGACTATATGGAGCGCGATGGAGTGAACAAGGAGGATTTTTACGAGGAGTCCTTGAAGGAGCTGACCAATAACGGTAAACTGTACGGCCTGCCGTTAACGGTAGATGCCCGCGCGTTGTTCTACAACAAGAAGATGTTTGCGGATGCAGGGCTGGAGGCGCCAACGACGTGGGAAGAATTGGAGCAAGCGGCCAAGACGCTGACGAAATGGAATGGCAGCAAGCTTGAAACTGCAGGGTTCTCCATGGCCGATCCGGGGTTGTTTAACATGTATTTACAGCAATCCGGCGGGCAAATGCTCAGCGAAGAAGGCAAAACCAACTTCAACAACGAGAAGGGCAAACAAGTTCTGGAGTTTTGGCAGCGCTTGCTGAACGAGGACAAAGTCTATAAAGTCGGCTTCGAACAAGGGCTTGGCGAAGGTACCGACGCGTTTGTTACAGGGAAAGTAGCGATGCTGTACACCGGACCTTGGATGATGAGCACGTACAACAAATATGGTAAGGATCTGGATTACGGCATCGTTCCGCCGCCAGCCGGTCCGAATGGGGACAAAGGCAGCGTGATGGGCGGTTTCGGGCTTGTTATCCCGCAAGGCTCCAAGCATCCGGATGAGGCATGGGAGTTCATCAAATGGTGGACAGCGAACAAGGACAACGCCTTGCTGTGGGCAAAAACGAGCTTGAACATGCCAGGCTTTAAACCGGCGCTGGAGGATGCATTCTTTACCGAAGATCCATTGTGGAAGCCGTTTACGGAGACGTTGGAATTTGCCAAAACGCGCCCGACCCATCCGGGATATTCCGTCATGGAAGAGAATGCGCTTATTCCGAACCTTCAACTGCTGCTCCAGAACAAGCAATCGATCGACGATACACTGAAAAAAGCCCAAGAGCAAGGCGACAAACTGCTAGAGGAAAATGCTGTCGTGAAGTAAAAATCGGCCTCTGAAAGGGGAGCGAAGAATGGCATCCATCAATAAGCTTGGACGGCATCAGGCTCGAATGGCCTATCTGTTCATAACACCAACCATGCTGCTATTTGCCGTATTCATGGTCATCCCCGTCGTGATGGCCCTGTACCTCAGCTTCACCAACTATGACGTGCTGAGCAGTAACGATTGGGTCGGTTTGGACAATTACCGCCGCCTGATCGACGATGCGCTGCTTTGGCAGACTTTCATCAACGTGTTCTATTATGCGATTGTTTTTGTACCGCTGAACTTATTGATTTCCTTGCTGTTTGCGATGCTGCTTAACAAAAAGATACGCGGGGTCAAGCTGTTCCGCACGTTTTACTACCTGCCGACCTTGACCTCGGCCGTCGCCGCGGCCACCGTATGGATCTGGATGCTGCATCCCGAATACGGGCTGATCAACGGGTTGCTTGCTTATTTTGGCATCACCGGCCCGGCCTGGGTGTCGCAGACGGAGACAGCGATGTTATCGATCATCGTCATGACGCTTTGGCAGTCGGTTGGCTCCAATATGATCATCTATTTAGCCGGCCTTCAAGGCGTGCCGGACTATCTGTACGAATCCGCCCGGCTGGACGGGGCGTCGCGGTTCGCTTGCTTCCGCTACATCACTTGGCCGCAGCTTCGTCCGACGACGTTCCTCGTCAGCGTCATGTCCATCATCGGCGCCTTGCAGTTGTTCGACCAGGCGTTTGTCTTGACGCAGGGCGGACCGGCGAACGTCACGAAAACTCCGGTCTACCTGATCTATCAGCAGGGCTTTAACCAATTGCAGATGGGGTATGCCTCAGCACAGGCGTTTGTGCTGGCGATGGCGATTCTCGTATTTTCCATCATCAGCATGAAAATCACCAAAGCGGAGGAGCCGATCGTATGACAAATCCAGAGACGATAAAACCAGGCGTCCGTACACGAGGTCCGCAAATCGGTGTATCCACGCAGAACCGAATCGCGAATGTGTTGTTTTATACGGTTGGCGGTATCATTGCGGTCATCATGTTTTTGCCCTTTTATTGGAGCGTACTGACCTCATTTAAACACGATGAAGACATGTTCACTTTGCCGATTAAGTGGTTTACGACGAACCTGACGTTCGAGCATTATTACAACGCGTTCACGACCGTGCCTTTTGGTCTTTATTTCTGGAATTCCTTTATTCTTGCGGCGGCTGGGGTGTTGTGTAACTTGTTCTTCGGTTCGCTGAGCGGTTATGCGTTTGCCAAGCTGAAATTCCGGATGAACCAGCCATTCTTCCGCATTCTGCTGGTCTCCATGATGGTGCCGGGGATCGTGACGATGATCCCCAGCGTCTACGTGCTGCGCCATATCCCGCTGGCAGGCGGCAATGACCTGTTCGGCAGCGGAGGGTACGGGCTGATGAACTCGTTTTGGGGCATTATTTTGCCGGGGGCTTCCGGGACGTTTGCGGTCTTTTTCATGCGGCAGTTCTTTCTGACCCTGCCCAATGACATGATGGAGATGGCGCGGATCGAAGGCTGCGGCGAATTCAAAATCTTCTGGCGCATTTACTTGCCGCTGACCAAGCCGGCGCTGGCGACGCTCGGAATCTTTACGTTCCAGGCCGGTTGGAACGGCTTCCTCTGGCCGATGATCGTCCTGAACGATCCGGCGAAGGCGACGATTCAGATGGGGCTACAGGCTTTTTCGTACAACTATCAGACGGATTATGGGCCGATGATGGCGGGGGCGCTGGTGGCCATTCTGCCGATCCTGGTGCTGTTCCTGCTGCTGCAGCGGTATTTTATTCAGGGGATCGCGTTTAGTGGAATCAAGGGATAGGACAGAGGGGAGAGCTCATATGACGACGACCATGAAAGAGACGGAAATCCGGCAGCAACGGGCCGACCTGGCTCAGACGGCATTGGATGAATTATTCTGGAACGAAAAAATCCGGATGTACAATATTCAAACGCCCTGCGAAAATGGAACCTGCAATGAGATTTTCCATTATTGGTGGATGGCGCATGCGGTGGATGTGCTGGTTGACGGACTGCGGCGCACAGGGGAGCGGCGGTATGTCCAGCGGCTGGAGCAGCTGTATGATGGTCTGCTTCAGCGTAACGGCGGCGCTTGGCCCAATGAGCTGTACGACGATATGGAGTGGATGGCGCTCGCTTGGCTGCGCGCCTATCAGACCACAGGTGAACCGCGTTACAAGGAGGCCGTCCAACTGCTGTGGCAGGACATTCAAACCGGCTGGAACGAGCACATGGGCGGCGGGATCGCTTGGCAGAAATCACAGCTCGACTATAAAAACACCCCAGCCAATGCTCCCGCCGTGATACTGGCAGCCCGGTTGTACCAAGCGTTTGGCGATCCAAACGATTGGGCTTGGGCACAACGGATCTACGAGTGGCAGGCGGCGAACCTGATCGACCCGGACACCGGCCTGGTGTGGGATGGGATGAACCGTACCGGGGATGGCACCATCGACAAGGATTGGCGGTTTACGTATTGCCAGGGCGTCTTTATTGGAGCTTCGGTGGAGATGTACCGGGTAAGCGGTGATGCGGCTTACTTGGAGGCGGCGCTTCGCACGTTCCGCGTCGTCCTTCAGGAGTTCACTTCCAGAAAGACCGGTCTACTGCCGGAGGAAGGGGATGGCGATGCCGGACTGTTCAAAGGCATCCTGATCCGCTACTTGGTGCAGTTGGCACAAGCGGCTCCAGACCATCCCGAGGTTGCCGAGTACGTCGCCCTTCAGGCGGAACGTACCTGGAGCCACCTGGCCGCCGATCCGCAGCAACCGCGGTTTGGCACGGATTGGAGCCAGGCTCCTAAGCCAGATATAGCCGTATCCCTCAGCTCGCAGCTGAGCGGCGTGATGCTGATGGAGGCGGCAGCAGCGCTTAAGCCGAAGGCGGCTCAGGATCAATCAGCCCCAAGGCTAACTTCGGAGGCTGCCCCCCAAGGGGAGACGCCGTGATGGACCGCTGTGAGCTAGGTTGGGCCCAACTGGCGGAACGCATGCACCGCGATCTGTTCGCCTGTTACGGGAATGAGCAGACCGGCATCCTGGACCAGTGGTATCCGCGTTCGGCGGGACGGGTCGGCGAAAATTTCTACTACTGGTGGCAAGCCCATGTCCTCGATGTGCTGGTGGACGCCTATGAGCGGACCGGCGACCCGGCGCTGCCGGATCGGATGCGTCAGTTCTGCCGCAGTCTGGAGCGTTATAACGGCGGGACGTTCACGCACAATTATTATGACGACATGGAATGGACGGCACTGGCCCTGCTGCGGGCTTACCGGGCGACCGGTGAGGCGTGGTATGAGGAGAAGGTTCAAGAGTTATGGGCAGACATCCAAACGGCTTGGAATGAGTATTGCGGCGGGGGGATGGCGTGGAAGAAGGATCAGTTGGATTACAAAAACACCCCGGCCAACGCCCCCGCAGCAATTCTTGCTGCCCGGCTTTATGGCATATTCGGTCGGCTCGAAGATCTCGCTTGGGCGAAACGAATTTACGATTGGAATAAAGCCAATCTGGTTGACCCCGCAACGGGCTTTGTTTGGGATGGCATGAACCGTACGGGGGACGGTGCGATTGATAAAGACTGGCGATTCACGTATTGCCAAGGCGTCTTCATTGGCGCGGGAGTTGAATTATACTTCTATACCGGCGAATCAGCCTACCTAGAGGATGCCCGGCGTACTGCGGCCGCCTGCTTCGAGGAGCTGTGCGAGCCCGGCACTTGGTTGCTTCCGGAGGAAGGCATCGACGATACCGGGTTATTCAAAGGGATCCTCATTCGCTATCTCGACCGACTTCTGGAGGTCGATCCAGCGTGTCCGCACGTGCGGGAGGTTATTTTTGCCAATGCGGAGACACTTCGATCCAGCGGGCTATTTGAGAGCCCGATGCTCTGCGCCCCTTCCTGGAAGGAGCAGCCGACCTTGCCGGTTCAGCTCAGCGTCCAGTTGAGCGGATTGATGCTGCTGGAAGCGGCGGCCCGGCTGGAGGCGCGCAAGTGAGGAACATGTACAACCGAACCACCGAAAGCGAACGTATGTGACCATAACGAGCACAACGAGCACAACCTGCATCACAAGCACAACGACTACGAGACAACACGGAGGAGATTAACCATGACTGAGCAACTAACTCAATCCGACATTATTGCCTTGGTGGAGACCAAAATGAAGCATCGCCCGAAAATCGTCGAGATGTTCAAACGGTGTTATGAAAATACGCTGGAGACCACCATCCATCGCCACGATGACGGCACGGTGTTTATGCTGACCGGCGATATCCCGGCCATGTGGCTGCGCGATTCCGTGAATCAGCTTCGGCCGTATCTCATCCCGGCGGCGCAGGATGCTGGCTTGCGCCAGATTATCGAGGGCGTGCTGAGAACGCAATACCAATCGATCCTGCGCGATCCCTATGCTAACGCGTTTAACGAATTTGAGAATTTCCGCGGTCATCAGACAGATTTGACCGAGATGTCCGGATGGATTTGGGAACGGAAATATGAGGTGGATTCGTTATGTTATCCCCTGCAGCTCGCCTACCTTTATTGGAAAAATACCGGAGAAACTCGCCACTTCACGCCGGAATTTAAGCAAGCGGCGGAACTGATTCTGCAAACGTGGCGGACCGAGCAGCGGCATGAGGAACTGTCAACATACACGTTCGTCCGGGAAAACAGCGGGGAAACCGATCGGCTTCCAGGACCGGTTGGCTACACGGGGATGACCTGGTCGGGCTTCCGCCCGAGTGACGATGCCTGCAAATACGGGTATCTCGTTCCGTCGAACCTTTTTGCCATTGTGGTGCTGGGGTATTTGTTGGAGATCAATGAGAAGTTTTACGGGGATGACGCTTTCGCGGGTGAGGTGCGTGCGCTGCGGGACGACATTCGGCAAGGGATCGAAAAATACGCCATTATTGAGGATGCGGAGTTTGGGAAGGTGTATGCGTACGAGGTAGACGGCCTGGGCGGCGTGAATCTGATGGATGATGCCAACGTGCCGAGCCTGCTGTCGCTGCCTTATCTCGATTACTGCAGCAAAGACGATCCGATCTATCTCAACACGCGTCGGATGATTCTGAGCCGCCGCAACCCCTATTACTATGAAGGAACGTATGCCAAAGGCATCGGCAGCCCGCACACGCCGCCGGACTACATTTGGCACATCGCCTTATCCATTCAAGGGATCACTGCGCTGGAGGAAGCGGAAAAGCTGGAGATTCTGGATATGTTCGAGCGGACCGATGCGGGAACGAATTTGGTACATGAAGGGTTCCACAAGGATAATCCATCGGAGTATACGCGGGAATGGTTCTCTTGGTCTAATGCCATGTTTGTCGAATTTGTGCTCAGTTTATGTGGTTTGGAAATTGCCATGCGCTAGCTTTCGGGTAAGAAAACATTTCCGAAAATGGAGGTTTTGCCGTGAAACGGAATCCGGGGAATGGAACGTTATCGAAATTACTTGCACTCACGTTAACGATGGCACTCTCGATTTCGCTGCTTACCGGAGCAAACGCTTCGGAGGCCCATGCGGCCAGTTGGACTTCCAAGGATGCGGATGCGGCGATCCGGGCATTTAACGCCAAGTTCTGGGATCCGCAGGCTAAATTGTTCTGGGCCGATTCCAATCGCGGCTCTAACTACCAGGGCTTCTGGGTGGAAGCCGAGCTGTGGGAAATGGTCATGGACGCTTACCTTCGTACATCGGATCGGGAGTTAAAGGCGCAGCTGCGGGCCCAGATCGACGATATTTTCGATGGAGCGGTCCTGAAGTATGGCGAGGATTGGACGAACAATCCGTTTAACGATGACATTATGTGGTGGGCGATGGCCAGTGCCAGAGCGTATCAAATCACCGGGGAAGTCCGGTATCTGAATAAAGCGAAGTATTACTTCGATTTCGTCTACGACACCCAATGGGATGATGAGTTTGCTGGCGGCGGCATCTGGTGGTTGAACAGCGAGCATGTCACGAAAAATGCTTGTATCAACTTCCCGGCGGCCGAAGCGGCAGTGTTCCTGTATGAAATCACGGATGACCCGCACTATTTGGAGGCGGCAACCCGGATATATCGATGGGGCAAAACGATGCTGACGGACGGAAACGGCAAGGTATTCGACCGGATCGAGATGGACCAAGGACCTGTGCCGGATGCAACGCATTATAATCAAGGAACGTTTATTGGCGCAGCTGTCGGACTGCATCGTGTAACAGGCGACAAGGTGTATCTGGAGGATGCGATCAAGGCTGCCCAATTTACGATGGCTCATCAGACAGAACCGAACGGACTGCTCGGTTACGAGGGGCCGCATGGAGATCTGAAGGGCGGCAAAACGATTCTGCTGCGCAATTTGGCTTACCTGCAAAAAGCAGTGGACGGCAGTAAGTCCAAGGCGCATCGGGAGTTCGAGCGGAAGTTCGACGATTGGCTCGCTTTTAATGCGGCGATGGCCTGGAGCCATCGGAACGCAGAGGGGCTCGTCGACGGCAACTGGATCGGACAGCTGTTGTCCGGCACCTATGAGTCCTGGTCAGCCTCCAGCGCCGTTCAGGCTGTGACGGTCGTGCAACCAAAGCCGGTGACAGTTCCGGTATATCCGGTGAAGCCGGCCAATCAACGGATCGAGGCGGAAAAATACAACATCGGCCAAGGCTTCGTGCTCGAGGGCAGTGCAGAAGGCACGTTGCAGCTGGGCGGGATCCAGCACGGACATACCGCTGTCTACAAAAATGTCGACTTCGGGTCGAAGGGAGCCGTTGGCTTCATTGCTAGGGCTGCCAGCGCCACGTCTGGCGGAAGCATCGAAATCCGGCTGGATAAGGAGAACGGACCTAAAATCGGTACCGTTCGGGTTGAGGGCACAGGCAGCTGGAACCAGTTTATCGATGCGGTGGCCGTGCTCAAGGATGAACAAGGTCAGCCGGTGGCCGTGACTGGCAAGCATGATGTCTATCTCACTTTTGTCAAAGCAAATGATGATTATCTGTTTAATTTGAACTGGTTCCGGTTTACGGAGACCGATCCGACGAAAACCGATGCCTATGCGAAGCGGAAGGCCGGCGATTTCGATGACGGAAACGGGGTGAGCCGAAACAGTGAATATGGCTTCCTGGAGGGGATCACGAACGGCGCGTACGTTCGGTATGAAGGCATCGATTTCGGCAGCGGTGCGGCCGGAATCACGGCGCATGTGGCAAGCGGAAACCGCGGAGGAACGATCGAGGTGAAGCTGGACAGCTTGAATGGGCCAACCGTCGCCACCCTTGAGATTCCGGCTGTAGGCGATTGGTCAACGTGGATCGACGTAATGTCCACGCTGGATGATTCGGCTGCGAGGGGCATCCATGACGTCTATCTGGTGTTCCACGGTACGGACGGCAGCGATTTTCCGTGTAATCTCGACTGGTTCAGCTTCACGACCGTCAAAGGCCGGGCTCAAGACGCTTACGGCAAGATCGAAGCGGAGAGTTATACCCTTGGCTCAGGGTTTGGCACGGAGCAGGGCGGAGGACAGACGTATCTCGCTGGAATGTACGGCCCGAACCAGCCTTATGCCATGTACAACTACATTGATTTTGGCGAAGGCGGCGCAGCGGGGCAATTCCATGTCAATGCGGCGAGCGATACCGCCGGAGGGACGATTGAGGTGCGGCTGGACAGCCCAAGCGGCCCTGTAATTGCGGAGGTGCAGGTCACAGGGACCGGTGGCTGGCAGGAGTTTAAGGTGTTCTCGGCGGATCTCACGGCTTCGGTTCGCGGCAAGCATATCGTGTTCCTGCTCTTTAAGGGATCGGATTGGTTGTTTAACCTGGATAAATTTACGTTTGGTGACCCGGACGTATTTACGGCACCGCCTGTTACACCTGAGCCGCCTCGGGACCACACTCCTCCAGGAGAGGTTGAGCATGTACGTGCGGTTCGAGAAAATGGACAGATTCGGTTAACTTGGGACGGTCCGTACGATGTGGATGCTGTGAAGGTGCAGATTCGTTTGCTCAAAAACAAGAAGCTAATCGGCAATACATTGGAGGTGGCGCGCGGTGTCCAGACCGCGGTGTTGCCGAACGTAAACAATCCCAAAAGCTATACGGTCCAATTCCAAGCCGTTGATGCTTCTGGCAATGTCTCCAAGGGAACTGCCGTTTCGCTGGGAGACTTGATCAAGAAGTAATAAAAAACAGACCGGGGCGGAGGGGAGATTCAGCCTTCGGTCTGTTTTTTTGCGATTAGAATTCGTATCTTAAATGTTCTGTGCGTACTCTGGTGCAGGAACTTTGGTTAAGAAAACGTACAAGCTGGCGGGCTTGGTTCCGTCATTCCGGTAGGAGAAGGCTTCCGCTCCTTCCAAATGCAGGACTTCACCTTGATTGAGCGGAGAGGTTGCTCCATCCACCGTAATCGTCCCGTGACCTTGCAAGGCGAGAATAAACACGTCTGTATTCGGATGGGTGTGGGTTGGCAGCTCTTGGCCCGGCATAAAGTTTAGCACAAACACGACGCTTTCCCCTTTTTTGTAGGCTATCCGTTTGGTGAATTTATCCGCTTGGAAGTCCTGAAGTTGAGCTATTGATAATTTTTCCATTTTCCTGATATCCTCCTTATTCCGGCCTGGTGGACCGGATCCTTTGGCTGGAATACTCCGGCTTGATCGCCGGGACTCCTGATCCTTGTCTCCTATGTTAGCATCGAGCTTCTTCTTTCTACTTGATTCAGATCAAGTTTGCGAAAAAATACCCCCTATTTCAAAACTCTGTGAAATGGCCACTACTGCAAATTGGAGTAAATTGGAGAAAGGGGATATGGATGTTTTTTGAAAATGTGGTGAAAGGAGTAACGCTCGTGAAACGTTTTCCGGGGATGGATCAAGAAGCGGTCATGATGGAGATTAAGCAGCTCAAGCAGAAAGCTGACCGGCTGCTTGCGATGTCAATTCGGCTGAATCAACCCAGCTTGGCAGACGAAGCGGAGCGGTTGTACCAGCAAATTGACAGGTTGGCTTTGCTCACCGGGTAATTTGACACATTTCATCCTATGCCATACATTTAAATATAGCCTTCATGTAAAATAACATCACATCCAAGTGGATGGATGTTATTTTTTTTGACGTAAACGTATTGACAATCCCTTTTAAACGCCTATAATAAATCACAAGAATGAGAGTTTCATTAATCACACCCCAGAGTTATGATAGAATACATGACATGAAGGAGGGTGTGAGGTATGGCCAACTTGACTGCTGGCGAATGGAAGCAGGACATTTTGAGGATTTACAACGCGATCAATAAGCAAATCTTTAACGTGGGTGTAAAACAGCAAAAGGTCGATTTCGTCGGCAACAAAATTGTGATTATTTCTTTGAACGGGCGAGTGCCGGTCTTAAAGCTATTGGATGAGGCTTATCCTCAGTCCACAAGGCAGCTGGATTACTTGTTATTTCAAGTGTTCAAGCGGGAGATTAAGGCAGCCCTCGAACGTCAATTTCAACTGAATATCGTCGCCATACTCAAAGATTACGATGCAGAGACCGAATTTTCCGGTACGATCGTTGTCTTGGATCGCGACGTGGAGGATTATCTGAAGGAGTTGTCGGAACTTCGCTAATCGAAAGAGCCGGCTAATCGTCAGTTTGGACTCGCAGCGCTATTTGTTAGGGGGCGCTATGGGTTTTAACTGGCGATTTTTTTATATCTACACACGAAAATTTCAAGGAGTGGAGGCGTTGGAGCATGCAGCCCAAAATCGAGATTAACGGAGTCAGTAAATGGTTTCGCCGGAACGGCCGAGATATCCCGGCCATGCAAGAAACGAGCCTGAAGATTGAAGCGGGAAGGTTCGTCAGCATCATTGGCCCAAGCGGCTGCGGCAAGTCGACCTTGTTCAACATCATTGCCGGACTCATTCCCCCCTCTACCGGAGAGGTGCTTGCGGACGGGGAGAACATCGTGGGAAAGACGGGATATGTTGGTTACATGCTGCAAAAGGATATGCTGCTGCCGTGGCGGACGATTCTGGACAACATCATTCTGGGGATGGAAATTCGCGGCGTCCCTAGAAAGGAAGCGGTGGATCGAGCGTTGCCCCTGATGGAGAAGTATGGACTCAAAGGCTTTGACAAGCATTATCCCAAGGAATTGTCGGGAGGCATGCGACAACGGGCTGCGCTGCTGAGAACGCTGCTTTACGATCGCGACATCATCTTGCTGGACGAGCCGTTTGGCGCGCTGGATGCCCAGACCCGGCTTACGATGCAAAATTGGCTGTTGCAAATTTGGACCGACTTTGGAAAAACGGTGCTGTTCGTCACCCATGACATCGATGAGGCGATTTACTTATCCGACGATATTTATGTCTTCTCTTCACGGCCGGGCCGGGTCAAAACGAAAATCACGGTCACGATGGAGCGCCCGCGTAAAACGGAGGATATGACGTCTCCGGATTTTATGGAATTGAAACATCTCTTGCTTGACCAGTTATCAGCGGGACATGCCGAGGAAGAACTCGCGCTTTGACCGTTGGGATAAAAAACGATCTAGGAGGGATGAAGTGTGGAAGAAACTGTGCGGAAATCGACTTTTGTGATTCATTCTCTGTCCACGGATGCGGTGGTGCCGGCAGCTGAAAAAAAGCTAAAAACCCCGTCCGCTACAAAATCCGCACCGCTGATTTATGACGAAGAGGCGGCGGAGCGGAAGAAAGCTCGCAGAATCGGCTGGGGAAGGGTGGCCGTAGGGGTTCTGCTGTTCATCATCTGGGAGGTATTTACCCGGATCGGCTGGTTGGATTCTTATTATTGGAGCAGCCCAAGCGCGATATGGCAAACGACTTGGCTGCAAGTGGCGGAGGGCGGCCTGTTAGGCGATATCGCCTATACATCAGGCTCAACCGTACTGGGCTTTGTGTTTGGCACGTTATGCGGAGCTTTGCTGGGCCTGTCCTTCTGGTGGTCACGCAGCTATGCCGGCATTAGCGAACCTTACTTAATCATTTTAAATGCAATGCCCAAGCTGGCTCTGGCGCCTGTCCTCGTCATTTTGCTGGGAATCGGCTTCTTCTCCAAGGTGGCGCTGGCTTTTTCCATGACGGTTGTGGTATCTGCTTTGTCCGCCTACAGCGGGGTGAAAAGCGTAGACCCGGATATGGAGAAGTTGATGTATTCGCTGGGGGCCAAACGCTGGCAGGTCTTTACCAAAGTCGTCATTCCGTGGTCGATGCCCTGGATCATCAGCAGTTTGCGCATCAACATTGCCCTTGCGCTTGCCGGGGCCATCGTCGGCGAATTTATCGCCTCCAGCCAAGGTGTTGGACGCATGATCATGTATGCGGGGACGATTCTTGACATCAATCTCGTATGGGTTGGCGTGGTGGTGTTGTCGGTGCTCTCTATGGCCATGTATTGGGGCGTCGTGCTGTTGGAAAGAGGGTTGTCCAAAGGGTTCGGCGTTAAATAAAGAGGACCTTGTCAGTCATCCGGAATCAGAAAATGTTCATGAGGGGGAAGTTGGATGAAGAAGAGCAGACTGTTACCGTTATTATTGGGATTGGCTTTGACGGCCAGCTTACTTGCGGGATGCGGAGGAAAAAGCGAGTCCACCGCGGAAGCAGCGGAGGGGAGCACGGAGCTCAAAAAAATCGTTATCGCCGAACCCGTTCATTCCACCGGATATCTACCTCTCTATTTGGCTCAACGGGAAGGTTACTTCAAGAAGCGGGGACTGGATGTAGAGGTGATTCAGGCAGCTGGCGGAGCACATGTCACCGCGGTGGTTAGCGGAGATGCATGGGGCGTCATCGGCGGAACGGAGTCCAACGCACTGGCGAACAAGAAGAACTCCGATCCCATCGTGTCAATCGTCAACGTCGTGAACCGAGCCAACGTCTACTTGGTGGCCAAAAAAGGGCTGGCTCCGGCCGGGAATTCAGAGGCGGATTTGAAAGAGTTCTTTAAAGGGAAGAAGATCAATGCCGGACGTCATGGCGGTACTCCCAATTTGCTGATCCGTTATTTGCTCATCTACTTGGGGCTGGATCCAGAGAAAGATGTCACGCTGCTGGAGCCGGCGGATGCCTCCACTGTCGTGACGATGGTGCAGCAAGGAGCGGCGGATATCGGCAATGGCGCGGAGCCGCAAATTAGCGACGGGATTTCTAAGGATGTCTGGGGCGAACCATTTTATAAGTTCCATGACTTCGGCGATTTCTCTTACTCTGTGCTTAGTGTTAAGAAATCGACGATCGAGAAAGATCCGGAAACGGTGCAGTTGTTCACCGACGCAATTATCGAGGCGCTGAAGGCAGTACAAGAGGACAAAGAACTGGCGATGAAAAACATGAAAGCTGAGTTCCCTACGTTATCCGATGATGCGATTCAGGCCTCCCTTGACCGCGCCTATGCGGACAATCTATGGAGCAGGGATGGGTTCATTACGGAAGCCGCTGTGAAACAAGACATGGATGTGCTGATCAAAACCGGGATTTATACGGGCGATTATTCCTATGATCAATTGGTAGATATGCAGTTCGTTAATTCATCCAAGTAAGGAAAGGGAAGGTGAAGCAAAGTGAATTTAGAACAGAAGCTAATGAACAGCCGGACAGCCATCGTGGTGGTCGATGTACAGAATGATTACTGTCACCCGGAGGGGGCTTTAGCTCAAGCGGGGAATGACATAGGTGCCGTAGCCGATATGATGCCCAATTTACATCGCCTGTTGGCAGCAGCCAGAGTGTTTGAGGTGCCGGTGATTTTTATCCAGACCTTTCATGAAGAAGCGACCGATTCCGAAGCTTGGAGGGGACGATCGAACGGACGATCGATGGCGGTATGTCGGAAGGGCAGCTGGGGCGCGGATTTCTACGAAGTTGCGCCCGAGCCGGGTGAGGTCGTCGTGAACAAACACCGTTACAGCGCTTTTGTGAATACTCGACTCGATTCCATCCTGCGGAGCCAGAAGATCGAAACGTTGATCATGACCGGTGTCAGCACCAATGTGTGCGTGGAATCGACGGCTCGGGACGGTTTTATGCTGGACTATCACATCGTGCTGCTTCGCGATGCCTGCGCCTCTTATTCAACCCAGGCTCATGAAATGACGATAAAAAATATTGAAGGATATTTCGGTGAAGTCACGGACACCCGCGAAGTGATTTCCTTGTGGGAACGGGCCGGGAAAACGACCGTGAACCCGATGACGATGACACAAGTGTAAAGCAGGTGCAGGTATGGGCATGAACGGCAAAACCCGTACACTGGTTCAATATATTATTTGTACGGGAGCCTTCTTATCGAACTGTTCCGCCGGCATGTTCAACATCGCGCTGGTGGATATCGCTAGAGATTATCAGATCGGCCTTGCCTCTGCGCAATGGGTGGTTACGGCTTATTTGCTGGTCATTTCCGTCCTCCTGCCGGTGATGGGGAAACTCGGGGATATCCGGGGGCGGCGGTCCGTGCATAATCTGGGTTACCTCGGCTTTGCGTTAGGGGCACTTGGCTGCGCGCTTGCCCCGTCCCTGGGCTGGCTGATTGCCTTCCGGATCGTACAAGGCGTTGGCGCTTCGATGTATCAGGCGACGAATATGGCGCTGATCGTTTCTCTGTTTCCTCCCGAAAAGAGGGGGAGAGCCCTAGGGATGATCAGCACCTTTGTGGCCGCCGGTTCGATGATTGGCCCCAGCCTCGGAGGGGTGCTGATTCAATGGATCTCTTGGGAGGCGTGCTTCTGGCTGCTGGCCGGCACTGCGTTAGCGGCTTGGATTATGGCCCAGCGGTTTATTCCGAAGGATCAGCCGGAGGAGCAAGGGCACATCGATGTAACCGGAACGCTATTGTTTGGGATTTCGTTAACCGGCCTGGTCACAGCGATTCATCTTGGCTCGGAATGGGGATGGGGATCCCTGGCCGTGGTCGTGTTGTTGCTCTTGTTTGCGGGTTGTGCCGCTGGATTTGTAATGTGGAGTCTTTCCACCAGCGGCTCCCCCTTCATCGATCTCAAGCTGCTCAGCGATGCTGCGACAAATACCGGGCTATGGATCACCATCGTTACGTATATGGCGGCATTTTCGGCGCAACTTGTATTGCCGGTTTATCTTCGCCACGAGTTAGACGCTCCGCCGGCAATGGCCGGATTGATCATGATGGGGTATCCGTTGGCGTTGATCGTCGCTTCCCCGTTATTCGGCAGTTTATCGGACAAGCACGGTTCCTTGCCGTTGTTGACGGCGGGATTGCTCGCGATGTCGGGAACGTTATTGGCTTTGGGATTTCTTTCCTCCTCCTATCCGATGTTTCTGCTCATTACCTTGATTGTCTTGCTGGGGGCATCCATGGGGATGATCACTTCGCCTAATACGAGCCTGGTGATGGGCCGCGTGGATCCAAGCCACTTGGGGTTAATCAGCAGTTTACTCGCGTTGTCGCGGAACCTGGGCATGATGTTTGGCACAGCGGCAGGTGGAGCCCTCCTGGCCGGCGTAGACGGATATCGGATGGTGTTCGTCCTTTGTCTCGCGTTGGTGTTCGGCTCCTTGGTTCTTCTGCTGTTTACCGTCCGTCAAGCGCGGCATCGTCGCCACCATGAAGAGACGGTATCGCCATCTTAGTAAAGCTAAGCCATTGCCTGGACGTTATCGTCCGGGCAATGGCTTTTTGGTGTAATTTGGGCGCGATCCGTTTATAAGGTAACTCCTGTTTTGAAAATTGCCAGTTCGCGGACCTCGTTCTGCTCGTTCCGAGTAGGTTGACCGCTGGCTACTGCAATGACGTATTGAATAAACTGCTCCAGCACTTCTTCCATCGGCGTATCCAACAAGACGCCGGCGTTGAAGTCCATCCAGTGCTTCTTCTTGGCGAACAGCTCGTTGTTCGTAGCCACCTTGACGGTGGGAACGAAGCTGCCAAACGGTGTCCCGCGGCCGGTCGTAAAGAGAACGAGCTGGCAATCGGCGGCGGCAAGCGCAGAGGAGGCGACCAGGTCGTTCCCTGGTGCCTGCAGCAGGCTGAGGCCTTTCTTGCGCAGCTTCTCACCGTATTTCAGGACGTCGACCACCGGGGCGGTCCCGGCCTTTTGCGTGCAGCCCAGCGATTTGTCCTCCAGCGTACTGATTCCGCCGGCCTTATTGCCGGGCGAGGGGTTTTCGTAGACGGGCTCGCCGTAGGATAAGAAGTATTGTTTAAAATCGTTGATAAGTGCAACAATTTGCTCGAACACCTCAGGACTTTCCGCGCGGGTCATTAACATCTGTTCAGCCCCAAACATTTCGGGAACCTCGGTTAGAATCGTAGAGCCGCCCTGGGAGATGAGAAAATCGGAAAAAGCGCCAAGCAACGGATTGGCCGTAATTCCGGAGAAGCCGTCCGAGCCGCCGCACTTGAGCCCAACGTTCAGCTCGCTGAGCGGCACCGGCTCTCTGCGATCGTTGCGCGCCGCTTCAACCAGCTCTTCCAGCAGTGTCAGACCGGCCTCAAGCTCATCCTCAACCTCCTGGGCCACCAGAAATTTGACGCGTTGCTCATCGTAATGCCCCAGCCTCTCCCGGAACTCGGAAACGACGTTATTCTCGCAGCCTAGTCCAAATACGAGAACGCCGCCTGCATTGGGGTGAAGCACGGCATCAGCGAGAATGCTGCGCGTCATGAGATGGTCTTCCCCAAGCTGCGAGCAGCCATAGGGGTGACTCAGCACGGTAATGTTATCGAAGGGACCAAGATCCGGGTGCTCCGCTTTAAAAGCGCGGATCATTTGCTCCGCGATTCCGTTCACGCAGCCGACCGTGGGCACGATGTACAGATCGTTGCGTATGCCGGTTTTTCCATTGGCCCGCCGGTATCCTTGAAAGGTCAAGGAACGCTTCGGATAAATGACGGGGTGCAGGTTCGGTTGATACACGTATTGCTCCTCGCCGACGAGGTTGGTTCTGATGTTATGCGTATGCACCCACTCGCCAGGAGCGATCGCGGTGACCGCATGGCCAATTGGGTAGCCGTATTTTGTAACGGACGAACCGGCGGGGATGGCGGTGAGTGCGATTTTATGGCCTTGAGGAATGTCCTGCGCCGCACAAACAGACTCCTCGTTAAGCTGGAGTTCCTCACCGGCTGTAATTGGCTGTAATGCTACCGCTACATTGTCACGCGGGTTCATTTTCATTAATCGTCGCATAAGCTCCCGCCTCCCAACCATTGTAGTGTCGCTCGGGCGCCAAAAGCGTCCAGCTTCCGCACATATTGCTCCAGGGTTCCCGCGAGTTCGGGAACGCTGGATAAATCCTGCCCCCACAGCTCCGTTTCCCGTAACAGGACCGGGATCGCTTCAGCGGGCTGTGACCAAGCTTGATCAAAGAGGGCCAGCACCTCCGGGCTGTCCTTTCGCGCAAGCCGATCTCCCCGATAACCAACCAGCAAGGCGGCCAAGGCCAGTGTAATTCGCTTTGGCAGCTCGCCCCGTTCCCGCTGGTAGCGTAGGAGCACAGGCAGCAGCCGGGTTTGGAACTTGGCGATGCTGTTTAGCGAAATCGAAGCCAGCTCGTGGCGGATAAACGGGTTCATGAAGCGCTCGCGTACAGCCTCGGCATAAGACAGCAGTCCGGCGCTAGGCAGATCAAGCATCGGAACGATCTCCTGCTCCATCAGTTCCTTGACGAACACAGAGAGATCCTCGTCGTTCATCACATCTTCGACCGTTGTTAGCCCGGCAAGCAAGCCCAACGCAGCCATGGCCGTGTGGGGACCGTTTAACAGATGAACCTTCTGCTCGCGGTACGGACGCAGGTCTTCGGTAAAGATGACGTTTAACCCCGCTTCGGTTAATGGCAGCCGTTCAGGCAGCCAGGCTGGGCCTTCAATCACCCACAGCAGGTAAGGCTCGGCGGTTACCATCAAATGGTCTTGATAACCGAGCTCTTGCGCCAGATGCTCTGCTTGCTGCTGCGGATATCCGGGAACGATCCGGTCTACGAGGCTGCAGCAAAAGGTGTTCTCCTGTTCGAGCCATTGGATGAACCCATCGCCAAGATCCCATTCAGCGGCGTAGCGCAGGACGATCTCGCGCAGCTTCTCGCCATTGCGGTCGATCAGCTCGCAGGGGATGATCGTAAATCCTGCTTTGCCCAGTTGATAGCGACGGTAGAGGAAGGCGGTCAGCTTACCGGGAAAGCTCCGCTGCGGTGCGTCCGTGAGACGATCCTCCGGGTTGTAGGCGATACCGGCCTCGGTCGTGTTCGAGGTGATGAATTGCAGCGAATCTTGCTCCGCTAAGGCAAGAAATTGTTCGTACTCGGTGTACGGACTGATCAATCGGCTGACAGAGTGAATGATCTCATGTTCGTTGATGACTTGCTGCTCGGCGATCCCGTTAATGAGTACCGTGTAAAGATGATCCTGCTTCGCATAATGCTCAGATACCGGGCTGCCCTGCGGCTTAATCATCACGATGCTACCTTGAAACCGGCCTTGCTTGTTCATCTGCTGCACCTGCCAGGCAGTAAAGGCACGCAGGAAGTTTCCTTCGCCGAACTGGATCATCCGTTCCGGATAGGCAGGCAAATCGGGAAATAAGGTTCGGGATAAGAGCGGATATTGCGGGGTGTCCATATTTTTAGCCTCCTTGGTATAGATGCTGAGGAGATTGTGAGATACCACACTTGCTTGCACACGTGAACATTGAGGAGTAGGGTGAGTTGCCTGGCTTGCCGAACAGGGCCAGGACAAACCCAATAAGCTTGCTAGTTGCGAGTCGAAGTCAGCCCTGTAGTGTAATGACTAACAGTCAGTAAGCATGATTCACTGTTCCAGTTTAGGTCAGGAGATCTTGGCCACGGACTGTCGAATCACCAATGCCGTTGGGACGAACAAGGTCTCGCTGGATGGTTCAGTTGGTTGTTCCTGATCCGATGCCCCTGGACCTGCAGGCTGCATTAGCTTGATCAGCTTGCGGGTTCCGAGTTCGCTGATATCGGCGACTGGCTTACGGATGGTCGTCAAGGAGGGGTTGGTGTATCCAGCGAACACAATATCGTCGAACCCGATCAGCGACACCTGATTCGGCACGTTCACCCCCCGTGCGAAGCAGGCGTTCATCGCCCCGATCGCCATATCGTCGTTCGCGCAAAATACCAACGTTGGCGGCTCCTTCAGATCCAGCAGCGCGTTCATCATCCGGTACCCGCTATCGATGCTGTAATCGCCGGCAACTTGATATTCAGCAGGGAGGGCAAGACCGTGGGCGAGCAAGCTTTCCAGAAAGCCTTGCTTTCGTTCTGTCGCAGACCGAAAGCCTGCTTTGCCTTCCATGATGGCCAGCCGCCGGTGGCCTTGGTCAATTGCATAGTTGATCGCCTCCCGCACACCTTCACGGTCATTGGCGACAACGTTCACAATGCCGGGATCATCCAGATAGCGGTTTAAGACAACAAGCGGGATTCCCGCCTGCTTCACATGGTAAATAAACGCATTGTCGGCGTCACTTTGGCTCATAACCAGGATGCCGTCGAAGCGGTACGGCGAAATGCCTTCCAAATGACGGATGCCGTCAATCCCGTGCACAGTAAGACTGTAGTTTTCATCCAGCGCATGATGAATGCCCTTGATTGCATCCACGAGGAAGCTGGCGGACGTTCCTTGATCGATGCTGGAGAAGAACAGTCCGATCGTGTACGTCCTTTTCATCACCAGACTTTTGGCGCTGACATTCGGAACATAATTCATCTCGGCGGCGATTTTTTCAATTTTCGCCCGCGTCTCCGGCTTAATCAGCGGGCTCCCGTTTAACGCCCGGGATACCGTGGTGTGGGATACTCCAGCCACGCGGGCAATGTCTTTAATCGTAATCATAGATCCTCAACTTTCGCAGGAATTCACATTAGTTTTCACGTTTTCATTCTATTCCCCAATATCTAAAAAAGTCAAGAAAAACAAGCAATGCACACGTGAAAATAAAATTTGCTCCAAATTGATTTTAAGCGCTATAATTATCGGTAAATTGTAACGGAGAGGATGAACGGATATGCACGTGAAGGAGCAGCGATCAAAGCTATGGGAGACGCTTGGGGAGTTGCCTTCCTTTGAAAGGCCGGTTTCCGCCCGGTTATTAAAGCGGGAGGAGTTTGACGGCTACGTGCTGGAGACTCTGCTGCTGGATTTAAACGGGCTGGAGGCGGTACCAGCCTTTTTCGCTAAGCCGCAGGAGGGGGAAGGTCCTTACCCGCTGGTTGTGTTTAATCACTCCCACGGAGGAAATTATGGAAACGGCCGCAAGGAGTTGATTCGCAGCAGCGGTTATCTACAAGAGCCGTCTTTTGCCAAGGTGCTGACTGGCTTAGGCTGTGCGGTATGCAGCATAGATATGTGGGGCTTCCATGAACGCAGCGGCAGGAGTGAAGGCGAGCTGGTTAAAGAAATGCTGTGGACCGGACGATCGTTATGGGGCATGATGATTTACGATAATTACCGGCTGATCGATTATATGTGCACCCGGGAAGACGTTGATCCGACGCGTATCGGGACGATCGGTATGTCTATGGGAGGGCTGATGGCGTGGTGGCTGGCGGCACTTGATGAACGGGTAAGCGTCGTCATTGACCTCTGCGGACAGGTTGATGCAGAAACGTTGATTGCGCGGCGCGGTCTGGAACATCACGGGTTTTATTACTACGTACCTGGGCTGCTGAAGCATTTTACGACCCTCGATATTCAAAAGCTCATCGTTCCCCGCCCCCGCCTCAGCTTGGTTGGCCGCAACGACCGGTTATGCCCGTTTGAAGGGGTGCAGCGGCTTGATCAAGGCTTACGTGAAGCCTACGCCGCCGCCGGGAAGGCAAACCATTGGCAAACCGTCATCACCGGCGGCGGCCATATGGAAACCGCGGAAATGCGTGCGGCGTGGCCGGAATTCATCGCTCAGCACTTGCTGCGTTCCGCGCCATAGGAAGAGTTCGCGCATGGAGCGGTCATCAGTCAACGATCATCAGCTGCTTTCCCGTCCGCGAAGCTCCTCCGACGGCAGCCGACCGAACTCGCGCTTGTACAGCCGAGCGAAATAAACCGGCTCCAAGCCGACATACGCCGCAGCTTGGCGAATCGTCATGTCGGGATGATCCAGGAGCAGATGACGGGCTGTTTTTAGTCGAATCTGATGAAGGTATTGCAGCGGCGTTAACCCCATCGCTTGCCTGAAGAGCCGGGTGAGTTGCTTTTGCGAGTAGCCGACGTGACCTGCCAGCCCGGCGATGGTAATCGGCCGATTTAGGTGGTCATGCAGGAAGCGAACCGCAACATCCACAACCGATGCTCGGTAGGAGGCGGGGGGAGCAGCGGGCGGTACCCATGGGGCGGCTGAATCCGCCTTTAGGCTCGTTTGTCCCGATGTATCCTTGAGGATGGCTAGAAATAACGAGTACAATAGCTCGGTCGTTCGCCAAGGGTCATGTTCGTTACCGGACAGCTGCCAGATGGCAAGCAGGCGATCTGTAAAAATTGAAATGTCTGAGAGCTGCATCAACCGCGGGGCATCTCCAAAGCCCCATCGGTTTAGCACCTCGCCGAAGTTTTCCAGCAACGTGACATACCCGACGAACCAAGGCCCCTCCCCGTAGGGCATATATTCATGAGCGCAGCCGGCGGGGATGTAGAGCAATTGGCCGGGGCGCAGAATGTCCCATTTGTCCTTGTTTACGTAGAGCCGGCGAAACTGTCCTGTACCAGAGATCGTTAAGAACAGCTGATGTGCCGAAAATCCCTTCATCCTCGTGAGCGGCGGCTGAATTTCCGTACCCACCGTATAAACGGATAACGGCAAAAGCTCGTTGCGGGAGGGGGTTAAATTACTTCTGAGCGGAAGCAGGTCCATGGGGAGTTCCTCCATTTTGTCCATTTTATCTGGTGGTTTGTCCGATTTGTGGCTTCCGCCCGATTATATCTCAACCCTATAATGAGAGCAAATCGTTTGGGGAGTGTGAAATAGGTGGAACTGAACCGTGAATGGGAAAATTTATCGTGTCTGCACATCGGCCGGCTGCCGGCCCGCGCCTCCTATATTCCGTATGAGAGCGCCATGACAGCCCGAACGGGAAAACGCGGACGCTCACCGCATGTTCAAACATTAAACGGAAGCTGGAAATTCCGCTATTATCGCAGCGTTCGCGAAGTAGACAGTCATTTCTATGAGACGGAAACGGATGTGAGCGGTTGGGACGATCTAATCGTGCCTTCTTGCTGGCAAACGAATGGGTATGATCAGCTGCATTATACGAACGTCAACTATCCGATTCCCTACGATCCGCCGTTTGTGCCGGATGACAATCCTGCGGGAACATATGTAAGGGATTTCAATCTGCCCGAAGCATGGACGAAGAAGCTGACGCGGATCGTATTTGAAGGTGTGAACGCCTGCTTTTACCTGTGGGTGAACGGCCGTTTTGTGGGTTACAGCCAAGGCAGCCGAATTCCGGCGGAGTTTGATCTTACGCCGTTTGTCGCGGCAGGACGTAACCGTCTCGCCGTGCTGGTATTGAAATGGTGCGACGGTACCTATTTGGAGGACCAGGATGTCTGGCGGTTCTCAGGGATTTATCGCGACGTTTATTTGCTGTCCCGGGATAATACGCATATCCGTGATGTGTTTAATCAACCGCTGTTATCGGACGATCTATCCGAAGGCAAGCTGCGGTCGGAGATTGAAACGACGGGGAGCCTGACGATTCAAGCGGAGTTGCGGGATCCTGCGGGCAAGCTGATTGGCCAAAAGGAGGCGCAAATCGACGGCAAAGGAGCGATGGAGCTGGACGTGCCGCAGCCTCAATTGTGGAATGCTGAGCAACCCCGGTTGTATGAACTGATTCTGACAGCGGGCCAAGAAGTGCTGCGCTTTCGGGTTGGCTTCAAAAAGGTGGAGATCACAGATGGCATCTTCCGCATCAACGGCCGCGCTGTGAAGCTGAAGGGAGTGAACCGCCACGATTCCCATCCTGAGCTGGGGCAGACCATTCCGGTGAACCATATGATTGCAGACCTGAAGCTCATGAAGCGGCATAACATTAACACGATCCGGACCTCGCATTATCCGAATGACCCGAAGTTTCTTGATCTATGTGATGAATTCGGGTTTTACATCATTGATGAAGCGGATCTGGAGTGCCATGGTGTGACCAGAACCGGTGAGCTCGAAGCAGGAGCTTTCCATAAGTTGTCGAACAATCCGGATTGGAAAGAAGCGTTCGTGGAACGGGCGGTTCGCATGGTCGAGCGGGACAAAAACCACGCCTCCGTCATCATCTGGTCCATGGGCAATGAATCCGGATACGGGGATAACCATATCGCCATGGCGGAATGGACAAAAGCGCGGGACGCCTCACGTTTAGTTCATTACGAAGGAGCGGATCCTCGGTATTACAGCAATTCGGACACGTCCTGCCTGGATTTGGACAGCCGCATGTACCCTTCAGTGAAGGAGATCGAGCGGTATGCCCTCGATGAGAACAGCACCAAACCGCTATTCCTTTGCGAATATAGCCATGCGATGGGTAACGGACCAGGCGATTTGCAGGATTACTGGAACGTAATTTATCGCTATCCGAAGCTGATGGGCGGTTGTGTCTGGGAATGGTGCGATCACGGGATTGCTGCGGAGACGCCGGATGGGCAACGTTATTATGCGTACGGCGGCGATTTCGGCGATCAGCCAAACGACGGGAATTTCTGCATCGACGGCCTGGTTTTCCCAGATCGTCGGCCACATACCGGTCTGCTGGAATTAAAGCAAGTCATTGCACCGGTGCTGATCGAGGCAGAGGATGTCGCTCAAGGCCGCTTCCGCGTACTGAACCGTTATGATTTCAGCAACCTGTCACACCTGGCGGTCAGCTGGAAGCTGGAGCAGGAAGGAGACGTGCTGCAGCAAGGGCGGTCAGGCTTGCTAACCGCTGCACCAGGTGAGACCGAGATCATCTCTCTTCCCTATGATCTGACGGTGGCACAGGAGGAGGGGACAGGGCCGCTCACCTTAACCTGCTCGGTCCGGCAACAGCTGGACACACCATGGGCGGAGGAAGGATACGAAATCGCCTTCTATCAATTTGAATTGCCGGGTGCGACTTCAGCGTTGGCCCACGAGAAGCTGCAAAGCGAGGGATACGCCGGCTTTATGACGATAGATGAACAAGACGGCATGCTTACGGTACGTGGGTTTGATTTCGAGCACGTCTTTGATCTGAAAAAAGGGATGCCGCAACAGGTATCGAAGCACGGTGTGCCGTTGCTTGCGAGTCTGGCTCGGTTTAACATCTGGCGGGCTCCGATGGATAACGATATGAACATCCGCAAGGAATGGGAAGCGGCGGGTCTTGATCATGCCGCAATGAAGGTATATGGGAGTCACTGGGAGCAAAAACCGGACGCTTCGGTCGAAATCCACGTTGACTTCTCGCTCGCCAGTTATATCTTCGAACCGTTCGTACGCGGCAACGCTGTATGGACAGTTGGGGTCACGGGCGAGATTCAGTTGAAGGTTCACGCCGAAGTGCGCGAGAATCTTCCATTCTTACCGCGCTTTGGCCTCGAACTGACCATGCCGAAGGGGACCGAAGAAATCGAATATTACGGCTACGGTCCGCATGAGAGCTACATCGACAAACGGGCAAGCGTACGAAAAGGCAAGTACTTGCTGTCGGTGGACGATATGTTTGAGAACTATGTGATGCCGCAGGAAACCGGTTCCCGCTACGGTACGGATTGGGCGATCGCCTCCACCGTTCAGGGCATGGGCTTGAAGTTCACGGCAGCCCAATCGTTCTCGTTCCAGGCGCTGCACTACACCGCCGAGGACCTGACAGCAGCGCAGCATACGTACGAACTCAAGCGCCGCCCCGAAACGATTGTCATGCTCGATTACCAAATGAGCGGCTCCGGCTCCGGCTCCTGCGGCCCGCAGCTCGCAGAGCCTTACCGTTTCGCCGAGAAGTCGTTCGATTTTGAGCTAACCATCCAGCCGATATTTAAGGAAGAAGAATAGAGATAACGTATAGTTGGCGTAAATAACCGTTCCCTGGCTAAAGCAGCTGGGTGAGCGGTTATTTCTTACTGCGGGGGAGGAAGAGGTGGTCTATCCGATCCCCCCTTTTGAAGGATTATCCCGTTGCATCAGGTGGTGAATAAAGAGAAGGAGTAACCGTAAGTAAAATTAGAAAAAGAAAAAGCAAAGAAGAGTAAGAAGCCCCAAAGTTAAAATTTAAAAGGAGTAGATATATAGAAAAGGAGTAAACATAGATATTGATATTTTTTTGTATATGAAAATATGGATCAAAAAGTAGATTTCGATATAGATCATAATACATATAAATAATGTATATTAAAGTAAATATTTAGATGATTAATCAGATATAGATTCGAGTGCAAATCTGCATGCTGAATTACGGATTCTCCCGATGCCTGTTGTGCCGAGAGATTAAGCAGCCGTTGCAAGATGGTTTAAGCTGCGGTTGCAATGGACGGATGGTTCCGATGATGTGCGATTAACTGGCGGTAAGGGATGGCAGGAATGGACAAGCACATCTGCAGCAGATTTTGGCGTATCTCTTCCTCGGAACAAGTCATGCGCAGGTAACGGCGGACGGTGTATTCATTCAAATACGCCTGCAAATGCGTTATTCCCAGCGCGACATACGTGCGTCGGATCGAGTCTCTTGCTTGTCGTACGACTCTCCGCAAGGGCAGATACATCCGATAAACGAAAGGAAACCACCGCTTGGTTGAGGTATGTTGTCCATCGACATACTTGTTGATGAATGCCTCAAGATCGCTCCGGTCAGCCTGTTGCTCGCCCCCTCCTCTTTTGTGCGGAATCAGTTGAATCTTCACTCGCTCGGGTTCACCAGTCTCCGTGACCGTGCAGCCGGTAACAACCGCGGTGGCATAAGGTTGACAAGCTGGATGAAAGCGTCTGGTATCCGTGCCATACTGATCGCGGCTTACCTTTACTTCTCCAGAGAGCAAAACCTTCGCCTCACATTCGCCGAGGGTATGACGGATTTTGTGCAGCATGAGCCAAGCGGTCTTGTAGGTCACTTGGATTACCTGACTCAACCGCAGCGCCGAGATGCCATCCGGGAGCAGAAACAGCTCCAGTGCTTGAAACCATTTCACCAAAGGCAGATGGGTTCTTTCAAAAATGGTGCCGACCAAAGGCGAGGCTTGATAACTGCATCTTCCACATTCAAATAAAGGAATATGTCGAGTGGACAGACGGGTGCTCTCGGTATAAGCACAGCGCGGGCAGACGAAGCCATTTGGCCATTTCATCGCGATAATCGCCTCGATACAGTCGGCTTCGCTTCGAAAACGGCTGCTAAAAGATTGAAGCTCTGAACTCGTACTGATCTCCATGTCTGATCCCTCCACCAATCAGAAATACGCACATTTGTTCTCTTTTTTATCATTATACCAAACGTATGTTCGTTTATCAAGAAAAATATTCCAAACCCCATCTTTTTCTAAAAAGGTCGGATGAAATGATCCCCTATAAATTAAATGAATAAATCCCCAATTACTGAACGAAAGGGATAATGGTGCAAAAGGGGCGCGCAAAGGAAGGACAGGGTATACAACATTTTGCATTTTGTGTTGCCAAAAAGTATATTTGGACGAAAGCTTGACGCGAAAATTATTAAGGAGTATATTATTAACCGCTAAAATATTTAAGTAGTAAAGTAATTAAATTGTGAAATTAATCGAATCGAACGGCTCAAGGCAGGGAGGAGGAGAGAAACGTTGGTGAAAAAAGAAGAGCTGTTCGAAGTTACCTCGATGTTTCGAATGCTGTTCAAGGCGATCACCCAGGAGTGGAACAAACGCGGGGGCGAGTTTAATCTTAGTTTTCCGCAATATAAGATGCTCTACATGCTCAATACTTCCGGGACGCATACCGTATCACAGATTGCAGAGAGCTTGGGGATTACCTCGGCAGCCATCACGGGAATTACGGACCGGCTGGTCACGGAAGGATATGTGAACCGTGAACGCGGGGAGAACGACCGCCGGGTTGTCAACATCTCGATTACCGATCGGGGGAGAGAAATCATGAATCAGATCACCGAGCGGCAGAAGGAGATGCTCGAGGGGATTTTTGATCAGTTGCATGAGGAAGATCTACAGCATTTGCGGCGAATTCTTGGCGTGGTGCTTGCAAATATAGAAAATAAATCATAATGGAGATGGAGAAACTACATGGAACATTTATCACTGAAACGTAAAGTTTCGATCATGATCGCCATCATGGCAGCGATGTTCTTCGCCGCCATTAACCAGACGATCGTGAGCACAGCCATGCCGCGAATCATTTCGATTCTGGACGGCATGGACTATTATACTTGGACGATTAACATTTACTTGCTGACGTCCACAATTGCTACTGTCTTGGTCGGCAAGTTGTCCGATATGTACGGGCGGAAGCCGTTCCTATTGATTGGGATATTGCTCTTTATGGTGGGCGCATTTATGACGGGGACATCTTCGAACGTGTTCCAGTTCATCGCCTACCGCGGGATTCAAGGGATCGGTGCCGGGATTATCCAATCGACGGCCTTTACGGCTGTAGGTGACTTGTTCCCGCCGCGGGAACGTGGGAAATGGATGGGTCTGATGACCGCGATTTTCGGCTTCTCGAGCGTGCTCGGCCCAACCTTGGGCGGTTACCTCGTCGATCACATGGATTGGCACTGGCTGTTCTGGATCTTCCTGCCGCTGGGCATCGTTGCATTTATTATGATTTTGTCGCTGTTTCCAAAAATGGAACGCGGCAGCTCCCAAAGTATCGACTATGTCGGCTCGCTATTCATGACGACGACGATTGTGCCGCTGCTGTTGGCCTTCTCTTGGGCCGGAACAACCTACGCTTGGGGTTCGACGCAAATCATCGGCCTGCTTGTGGCCTCGGTCGTATCTGGTTTGATCTTCGTATTCGTGGAACTAAAGGCGAAAAATCCGATTTTGCCAATGCATTTGTTTAAAAACGATGTGGTGACGATTTCGAATATTATCGGTTTTATTATGAACTTCGGGATGATGGGCGCCCTGATTTATCTATCGTTCTTCGTACAGGGCGTGTTGGGCATTTCGCCGACTTATGCGGGCTACGTAACGATGCCGATGTCTATCGTCATGGTTGTCGCGAGTGCTATCACTGGTCAAATGATTGCTAAGAAAGGGAAATACAAACAGTTTGCCTTGTTTGGCGTTCCGATCATGATCGCCGGGATGGTCATTATGATTTTCATGAACAGTGTACCGGTTGCCATTCTTAGTATGATCGTATTTGGTTTAGGCCTGGGCGTTGGGATGCCGGTGTTCTCGCTGGCTACGCAAAATGCCGTGCCGCATAAAGAGCTGGGCGTCGTTACTGCATCGACGCAATTGTTCCGTAACCTTGGCGGTACGATTGGGATCGCCGTGATGGGGACGGTAATGTCCAACAACTTGACGAAAAACCTGAAAGAGGCGCTGCAATCCTCGTCTGCACCGGATATGAGCCAGATGGACCCGCAAGTAGTTCAGCAAATGACGGCTTTCGCGAATCCACAGACGTTGATGAACAAACCGCTGCTGGAGCAAACGCAAGCTAGTTTGCCGGCCGATGCACAGCCGCTGTTTGCGCAGATGATTCAAGGCATCCGTGATGCCTTGGGAACGACGTTGTCTACTGTATTTTTAACAGGTACATTGGTGCTCGTTGTGGCCTTCGTGCTGGTCTTCTTCCTTCGCGAGCTGCCGCTTCGTTCCTCGAACCAGGCACCAACTCCTCAAAGTGCTAAAGAGGGCGGAGAGGAAGGTGCGGTGCAAGCTGCACAAGCTTCGGCTCCGCATCAAGCTTAAGTAGAAAATTTTCTATGTAAGTCATAGCTGTTAAGGCAAGCCAGAGTTCTCGCATTTCGGATGCGAGAACTCTGGCTTTTTGCGTTAAGTTGATGTGAGAAAAACGTGGCGAAAAATGTTGATTAAAGAGAAGTATTGGACAATTTTGCGGAATTAAATTTCAAAATATATTTTCTTATTGAAATAAAATTTCAACGTCTTTATAATTGCCCTAAGAGCAAAACTATCAGCTGATTTAAGAGAGCGGGGGTGGTGAACATGCCGGTACAAATCAGTTGGCCTCCATCGTAGAAAAATGCCTTCTGTCTATACCGGATTACACGGGTAAGCTCCCGTACGTAAGGCTAAGGAGGGGTGCAGATGAGCGAAGTGAACTGGCTCGAGGATACGGAAGCGGCGGAAGCCATGGGACTGGACCCGGCCCGAGTCCCATGGATCGGGAACACGCTGCGCGAAGCGGTGAGCGCAGGGGAGACTCCCGGCGGAGTTGCGGTCGTGTCCCGGCGCGGCAGGCGCATTCGCTTCGCCTGCGGCAACGCCATGGATGACGACACCGGGCAGACGCCGGTCTCGTTTAAGACGATCTTCGACTGCGCCTCGCTGACGAAGATCGTGGTGACGCTGCCGCTGACCTTGCTGCTGGCCGAACGAGGCCAGCTGCGGCTGGATGATCCGGCAGCGATATATCTCTCGCCCCTGGCCGCCGCAGAAGCGAAGCGGCGGTCAGGGACGAGGGGAGAGCAGATGACGCTTCGGCATCTGCTCACGCACACGGCGGGCCTGGCACCATTCTGCGATCTGCACTCCCACGGCTTCAGCCGGGAGGAGATCGTGGACTACATTTGCCAGGCTCCGCCGGAGGCAGCCCCGGGCGCTAGGGTGGTGTATAGCGACCTGGGCTATATTTTGCTTGGCGAGATCATCGCCAAGGTAGCGGGACGCCCGCTGCCGGAGCTGGCGGCAGCGGAGTTGTTCACGCCGCTGGGCCTTGCGTCCAGCGGCTACCTCACGGCGCCGGCGCCGGAGGTGCGCCGGCGTCTCGCCTCAACCGCCGAGCCTGGCACGGCGGTTGGCGCGGGCCCCGCGGGCGTTCCCGTCCACGACGAGAACGCCCGGGCCCTGGCCGGCGTCAGCGGGCACGCCGGCCTGTTTGCCACCGCGGACGATCTGGCATCGTACGCGGAGCTGTGGCTCGGCCGCGGCTACAGTGCCGCCGCCGGCCGGAGAGTGCTCTCGGCCGCGGCGGTGGAAGCCGCCACGCGGCCGTGCACGGACGGCGTGCCGGGCGGCTGCCGCGGCCTCGGCTAGGTGCTGCGCGGCGATCCGTTTGACGCCGCCGGCGACCTGCTCTCCCCGGTGGCCTACGGCCACACCGGGTTCACCGGCACCAGCCTCTACATCGATCCCGAACTGGAGCTGGCTTGCGTCCTGCTTACCAATCGCGTTCATTACGGGAGGGATCGATCCGTGGCCGGCTTGCGTGCCAAGTTTCACAACACGGTTGCCGCAGCGATTGCTGATGCATAGCAACTGCGGCAACAGGGACCGTTGATCGCGAAGTTTATTTCAAAATAGTTCAACGCTACAGAACAGGAGGGATCATCATGGGACAAATCGCAACCCGGGGGTACCGGCCTGGCGACGAAGGGCCGCTGGTCGAGCTTTGGAACCGCGTGCTGCTCCTCGACCCGGTGACGGCGAAGCGATTCCGGAATTTGGTGCTGCTGGACGCCAACTTTGATCCAGAAGGCCTGCGTCTCGCCTTCGACGAGACGGATCGGCTGGTTGGCTGCGTTTATGCGGTGCGCCGGCAGCTTCCGATGAGCGGCACAGAGCTGGAGCCGGAGAACGGCTGGATTCCATTCTTCTTCGTGGATCCCAGGTTTGAACGGCAGGGCGTGGGCAGCCGGTTGCTGCTTGAAGCTGAACGCTTCTTACGCGAGCACGGCCGCACGAAGCTGTTTTTCGCTTCCTACGCCCCGAACTACATCGTGCCCGGCATCGACGCAGCGGGATACCCGAAAGGAGCGGCATTTCTACAAAAAAACGCCTTTACCAAACAGTACTCCGCCGTTGCGATGGATTACAGCCTGGTGGGTTATGAAACTCCGCCCGAGGTCGAAGCGCTGAAGCGGCAAAGGGAGGAGGAAGGTTATACTTTTCGCACGGCGCAGGATAGTGATTTGACGGAATTAATCCGCTTTAATCTGGAGATTTTTAATCCGGACTGGGCTCGCGCGATCCGTGAAGGGATTCTTCAAGGGTTGCCGCTGGAGCAAATTTTAGTGGCCCGTGAGTGCGGCCGGCTTGTCGGCTTCTGCCTGTTTGGCGGGTACGAAGGGATTCGCGAACGATTTGGGCCATTTGGTGTTCATCCGGATCAACGCGGCCGGGGCATCGGCAAAATTCTACTCCATCACTGCCTTCACACCATGCGCGCCCACGGGCTGCACGGAGCCTGGTTTCTCTGGACCGGCGAGCAGAGCCCGGCAGGGCACCTGTACAAACAAACCGGTTTTTCGGTGACAAGAACCTTCGACATCATGGTCAAGACCCTCGCATAAACACCTCATCCGCTTTGCGTAAAAACAGAACAGCCACAAGCAAACACGATCCTAAGTCCGATCCTGGGAGGGAGAAACGTGAAAAAAACGTTTATTTGGCTTTTAACGATCGTCTGCGCCATCGGCATGACCGCCTGTTCATCCGGCAACAACGCGAGTTCCTCCTCGAAAGTGACCCTCACCTTGCTCTCGCATTATACCGGTGAAAACGAGAATTTCCTCAAACCTTACATCGAACAATGGAACAAAGAGAACCCCGACATCCAGGTGAAGCTGACGCCGGTCGAATTTGACCAACTGCTCAGCACGATGATGACCAAGCAGACCGCCGGTCAAGTGGCTGACATTGTCCATACGTACACCTTATGGGGCGGACAGCTATCCAAGAATAAGGTGCTGGCTCCGGCACCGGAGGATGTTGCGGCTGACATCAGAGAGAATTACCCCGAATCCGCCGTGGCTGCAGCAACGATCGACGGGCAAATCTTTGGTTATCCGACCGAAGTGCAGGCATATGGTCTGTTCTACAACAAGCGGTTGCTGAAGGAAGCAGGTTTTGAAGCACCGCCGAAAACGTGGGATGAATTGCTGCAAATGGCTTCGGCCATCGAGCAGAAAGACAAGGACGGCAAAACCACCGTACAAGGTTTTGGCTTCTTGCGAGGTTATGCCGGTAAAGTTGTCCAGCCATTTATGGGCCTGCTGGCTACAGCCGGAGGCACGCTGTTAAGCGAGGATTTAAGCAAGCCGAATCTCGACAGTGAAGCTGCGAAGCAAACGATCGACCTCTATTCGAAGGTTTACGGGAGTAACGGAATCTCCGACATCGGGTTCGAAACGACCAAGGCGTTTGGCGCCGGTCAAGTGGCAATGACAATTGAGGCCGGCTGGTGGGCGGGTTCCCTAAAAACGCTCATGAAAGACAGCTTCGTCGACGTAGGTGCAGCCCCGCTGCCTTCACCGGACGGTCAAACTCAAGGCTCGTTGGCCTATACCTGGGCCTGGGGCGTCAACTCTAAGTCGAAGCATCAAGAAGCGGCGTGGAAGTTCCTCAAGTGGTTTAACTCGGTGGAGGTGAAGAACGGAATGACGCCGGAAGGGAACTTCCTGATCGAAGGCTTTAATACGGTACCAGCGCGCAAAACCGATCTCGCCTCGCAGACGATCCAAGACAAGCTGGCCGCCGACCCGATCGCCAAAACGTTCTCTGATGCGCTGCAATACGCCAATCCTGAACAAAGCCCGGCCACCGCTTCGGAAATCCAGGACATTTTGTATAAGCAGATAGAAAATATGTGGGCAGGCAAAGCCACGAAGGAAGAAGTGCTTGAAAATGCCCAGAGGGATATCCAGGCGAAGCTGGGACAATAAGGGGACCGGCCAATGAAACAGAAGCTAGGTTTAGCATATCGAGAAGGCTTGGTTGGTTATTTGTTCCTGACGCCGGTGTTTGTGTTTTACGCGATCTTCCTGGTGATCCCGTTTATATTCTCCCTGTTCCTCAGCTTTACGGAATGGGGCGGCTTTGACCTTGCATCGATCCGGTGGGTAGGTTTAGCCAATTACCGTACATTGTTTTCAGCGAATTCCACCTTTCTGCATCCGATCTTGACCAACACATTCACGTTTGCGTTTGGCACGGTAGCGATTTCGTTTGTCTGTGCATTGGCAGTCGCCTACTTCATCACCCGTCTGCGTTGGGAAGGGCTATGGCGAACGCTGTACTTTCTGCCGTCGGTCACAACGGTTGTCGCCATCGGCAACATTTGGCTGTACCTGTACAACCCAACAAATGGGTTGATCAACGAAATGTTCACCTGGGTAGGTATCCCTCGGCAAAACTTTCTGCAAGACCCCAACACCGCGCTGACGTCGGTTATTGTGGTTGGAGGCTGGCTCGGGATCGGCAGTTCCATGCTGATCCTGTCCGCCGGACTCAAAGCCATACCGGAGGACTACTACGAGGCTGCGGATCTGGAAGGGGGAAGCTTGTGGAAGGTGTTCCTCGGGATTACGCTGCCGCTGCTGAAGCCATCCATCACCTTCGTACTGATCACCTCGTTTATCGGCGGGCTGCAGTCGTTTACGTTGACCATGGTCATGACGCGCACCGGAGGTCCGGGCGATGCTACCAATGTTGCAGGTTTGGAGATGTATAAGCAGGCGTTTTCCTTTGGTAACTGGGGCCTTGCCAGCGCGATGGCGTTTGTGTTGTTCGTGTGCATCATGATCATTACGGCGATCCAAATGCGATTTTTAAGACAGGGAGGGGTGGAGAGCTACTAATGCGACGGAGAAAAAAGCCTTGGGTTTCCTTCACCATCATCGTCATTGGCTCGATCGCGATGCTGTTCCCTTTCCTGGATATGATCTTCAGCTCGTTTAAAGGGCCGGCGGAGTATAACAGCTTGTACTACCGCTTTTTACCGGAGACGTTCCAGTTCGGCAACTACAAACTGGCGTTTGAATCGTTAAACATCGGGTTGCTGTTCAAAAACAGCCTGCTCAAATCCGTTATCACCACCATTTTGGTGCTCCTGACGAGCTCGATGGCGGCGTATGCGCTGACGAAACTGCGGTTTCGCGGACGGGATGGGATCTTTCGGTTTATTTTGTCGACGATGATGATTCCGAGCTTTCTGTTCTTTATCCCGAACTTTTACATCATGACGCATTTTCCATTGGTAGGTGGTAACGATCTCTTTGGTAACGGGGGCGTAGGCGGGATGACGACGTCGATCCTGTCCTTGATACTCCCCTTTGCGGTAAGTGCGTACGGCATATTCCTGATGCGGCAGTTTATTATGACGATCAATAACGCTTACCTGGAAGCTGCCCGTATTGATGGTGCATCAGAGTTCCGTATTTATTTTCGGCTCATTTTGCCGATGACGGGACCTGCGTTAGCGACTCTGGCGATTTTTGAATTTATCGGGCAGTGGAACGAGTTCATTTGGGCGTTAATTATTAACTCAGTCAATCCGGAATTGGCGGTCTTACCTGTTGGCGTTCAAATGCTGAAGGATCATCTGGATCCTACTTTAACCCAACCGCTTCTGATGGCAGGACTTGTCATCTCAACGGTGCCAATTCTCATCGTGTTTATCATTCTGCAAAAATATTACGTTCGCGGCATGATGAACTCAGGGTTGAAAGAATAGGCATGGCGAGTATATAGGTTTGCAAACGGTTTGCGAACAATACTACGACTTGAAGGGAGATTCTAATTATGGAAATGGATAAGCCGCAACATATTTTGGCCATCGGAGGACATGCCGGAGATATGGATTTAACAGCGGGGGCTGTGATTGCAAAATACGTACAGGCGGGGCATAAAGCGACCTTCCTGCACTTGACGCCAGGCGAGAAGGGGCATCCTAAGCTGTCCCCAGACGATTATGCGAAGCAAAAAATCGAAGAGGCCCACCGTTTCGCCGAAATCGTTGGGGCCGACGTACGGTTTCTTGCCTACAAGGATGCGGAGCTGCCAGTTGATGAAGAGGTGAAATATCAGGTTGCGGATGTCATCCGCGAAGTGAAGCCGACGCTTCTTATTACGCATTGGAAGGGCTCGATGCATAAAGATCATTCGAACACACACTACATCGTTGAGGATGCCCGGTTTTATGCGGCGCTGAAAACGATCGAACGGGCGCTGCCCAATCACTACCCCGGCCCGGTCTATTATGCCGACAACTGGGAGGACCCGTACGACTTCCAGCCGGAGGTGTTCGTGGATATTCCGGATGAAGCCTATGAAACGTGGGTCAAAGCGATGAATGTATACGCTTATGCTCGCGGTGAAACATCCGGCTTCCCCTTCATCGAATACTACAAAGCGTTGACCATCGTGCGCGGGGCGCCGGTTGGGTTCAAGCGGGCTCAAGCGTTTATGGTTCCGCCTGGCGCATTAAACAAGCGGGTACAGTTTTTATAGTATTACACATGCCGACCGGGGCCTTAGGGTCCCGGTTGTTTGTTCACCGTGCATTGTATTGCACCTTTAATGTGTCATTGATGTACCTTTACTGTGACTGTAACAGAATCTGAACCTGAACCTGAATCTGAATCTGAACGTGCACCGCACCTACACAGTACCTTTTGCCTTCGGAGCCCTCTTTTCCACCATTATCCCGTTGGTTCAGGAGTGTATTTGGTTCAGGCGGTGGAGGGGATTGTTTTGTTTGAGTTATGCTTTAGTTAAATCAAATCAATCGAACGATTGGAATCTACTTCAACCTGATTAAGATACATAATGATGTAAAAATGGGGGATGACCATAAGGTCGCAGCCCGCTGATTGAAGGGGATAATGGTGGAAAAGGACCTGAATTCAAAATGACCGGGGCCTAGGGGGCGCGATTGTTTTGTTACTAGGAACCTTTTGCCCGCTGGCCCCTCTTTTCCACCATTATCCCGTTGGTTCAGGAGTGTATTTGGTTCAGGTGGTGGAGGGGATTGTCTTGTTTGAGTTATGCTTTATTAAATCAATTCAATCGAACGATTGGAATTTACTTCAACCTGATTCAGATACATAATGATGTAAAAATGCGAGGGATGACCATAAGGTCGCAGCCCTCTGACTGAAGGGGATAATGGTGGAAAAGGACCTGGACAACGATGAGATAGCAACTTGCTGAAAGGACGCATCTGGCATAAACTTGAGGGCAGAAACCAAGATAAGGGCGGATAGTTATGAAAATGACGCAACCTAAGGTGGCTGTGATCGGCAGTTTGAATATGGATATTGTGGTGGAGGCGCGGCAGATTCCACAGATCGGGGAGACTCTGCTGGGCGATCGGGTTCGCTTTATTCCGGGAGGTAAAGGGGCAAATCAGGCGGTTGCCGCAGCCCGTTTGGGGGCGAGTACCTCGATGATTGGTGCGGTTGGAGCGGACAATTTTGGAGAGGATCTGCTGGCCGCCCTGCGTAAGGAAGGTGTTGATGTCAGCGGCGTCAAGAGGCTGGCCGATACGGCAACGGGCGTTGCTTCGATCTACGTTGCCGATGGTGATAACAGCATTCTGGTTGTTCCCGGAGCTAACGACCAAGTGACTCCGGCGGATATCGATCAGCATTTGGACAAGCTGAAGGAAGCCGATATCGTACTGCTCCAGCTGGAAATTCCGGTGCAAACCGTATTCTATGCAGCGCGGATCGCCAAATCGCTGGGCAAGAAGGTGATTTTGAACCCTGCCCCGGCTCGAGAACTTCCACAGGAGATTTACGGGTATATCGACTATATCACGCCGAATCGTACGGAGTTGGTGCGGTACGCCGGGATAGGGGCGAGCATGACGGATGCGACGGACACAACGGTGGCGACAGACGCGACGGGCACAACAGTGGCAACGGACGTGACGGACATGTCGAGTCCATCGAGCGCATTGAACAAGTCGAACACAGCGCACACAACGCACACGAACAGCGACTTTATCCGCATGGCGATGCAACGACTGAAGGAACTAGGTGCGGCCCAGGTTGTAACGACGTTAGGCGCCGAAGGATCGGCGTTTTTGGATGAGGTTGGGGAAGTTCGGACTGTGGCGGGACATGTTGTTTCTGTCGTGGACACGACAGGGGCCGGCGACTGTTTTAACGCTGCGTTGGCTATCGCTCTCGTTCAGGGACAAAGCCTGAAGGAGGCGATACAATATGCATCGCAAGCTTCCGCGCTGGCCGTGACGAAGTTCGGCGCCCAGGCAGGCATGCCAACGGCTGACGAAGTGCGGCAATTTGCGAAGACTGGCTCATCCCGCCCGACAACGACGCTTGGAGAGCAGATCCGGGTCAAACGGATCTACGAACCACCGGCTCCCGAAGACGGCTATCGCATCCTTGTGGATCGTCTGTGGCCGCGCGGGATGGCCAAGGCCGATGCGGCGATTGACGAGTGGATGAAGGGGATCGCCCCGAGCCCGGAGCTGCGCAAGGAATTCGCGCACCGAATGGAACGGTATGCGGATTTTAGCGCCAATTACCTGCGGGAATTGAGTAGCCGCCCGGAATGTGCTGTACTCGCGGACCGGATCCGCGATATCGCGCGTGAACGTCCGGTCACCTTGCTGTATGCCGCCAAGGACCCGGTGTATAATCACGCGAACGTGCTAAGGCGTTGGCTGATAGATGAGTAAATCAAAAAGCTGCTCCCTCGCTATAGAAGCGAAGAAGCAGCTTTTTTTCGCGAAAGGAATTGCTGCTAGGTGACCGCTGTGCTGTCAGCTCTCCTGCAAAAACCGGAACCCCTTGTGAACTCCATCCCCGGCATAGATCACCGGATTTAGCTTGTCAATTAGCAAACGTCCCTCCGCGCTCAAATAGTCCTTGGCCACAGAGCGGCTCCCGCTTTGAGATGCTGCGCGGCATAGCCCTTGCTGTTGTAGCCCAGCACAATCAGGTCCTCAAATCCCTCTCTATTTGAAGATAACGCTGTGAAAAGAGCGACAAGGTGATTCCGGTCACATTGCCGATAACGCGGAATGAAGGGGATGGACAACTTCAAAGCAAACTAAAAAGCTCCTGGACACAATCGTCCAAGAGCTGATTTTGCATTTTTTTCGATGTCGACCTTATCCGCTTAGCGCTTCACCCAAGCTAACTCCAAATCCATCTCTCGGATGCATTCATCGGAATCGTACCGGTTGTTGTCGATCCGCGGTGTCACCGGGTAGGCACGCATTTCTTCCGCTGCATGCGGCCGCAGGATCGGGTCCAGCGCGTCGAGATCACTAATCCCTTCATCCAGCCACCGGGTCATGTCTTCGGGGGACAAAATCGCCGGCATCCGGCTTTCAAACTCCCCGATCAGTGGGTTTGCCTCTGTCATCACGAGGGTACAGGTGCGAAGCGGCTCGCCGCGCGTATCCCGCCAAACTTCGTACAGGCCGGCGACCCCAAAGATACCGCGGTTTTTCAGCACAACGCGCACGGGATATTCCTTCTTGCCGTCCTTCTTCCAATAATAAAAGCCATTGCAGGGGATCACGCAACGCTGCGTGCTGATGAGCCGACGGTACGTCGGATTCTGATGGACGTTTCGCAGATCGGCATTCACCGCATCTTTGCCCCAATAAGGAACGAGCCCCCAGCGGAATTCGTCGAGCACCCGCTCTCCGTCCTGCTGTAGCACCACCGGCGTGGGCTGTGTGGGGCTGATGTTAAAGCGATTTTTATAATAACACATGACCCGTCCGATCTGAAAATGCTCCTGAACCTCCGGCAGCTCCGCTGCCATGGAAAACCGTTGACACATAATACTCTGCCTCCTTTACGAATTGTGATGTAGTGTTTGCTAAAGGAGGAAAAAAATTCATATTTATTCAATTTGATTTGAGAATTGATCTGAACAGGTTTTGATGGAAAGCAGTTCTTATGACAAAAAATACGAGTAAAGGAGTTGCTGGCATTCCCTTACCTTTGGGTAAGTACCCCACCTGAAAGTGCGTTCTTGTTATATTTTTCAACCCGAATAAAATAATCCTCAAAACAAGAACAGGAGGTTCTCCATGAAAACACTTATCATTGTGGCACATCCCAACATTTCGAAGTCTGTGATTAACAAAAGGTTTATCGAAGAACTGCGAAAAGATCCCGAAAAATACACCGTTCATGAACTCACTTCCGCCTATCCAGATGGGAAAATAGATGTGGACCAAGAACAGAAGCTGGTCGAGGCTCACGATCATCTCGTTCTGCAGTTCCCGATTCAATGGTTCTCTTGCCCGCCTATTCTTAAAACGTGGCTGGATGAAGTGCTAACCCAAGGCTGGGCCTATGGCAGAAACGGGGGAGACAAGCTGCACGGGAAAAAGGTAGCTTTGGCAGTAACCGCAGGGATTCGGCAGAGCGATTATCAGGAAAGCGGCCGATATCATTACACGCTGGAGCAGCTGCTGACACCGTTTGAGACCACTTTCCGCTATTATTGCCATGCGGATTATCGCTCGTTTTTTGCTTTTTACGGTGCTGAGCTCGTCCCGGGTGAAGAATATTCTTCAAGTACAGAAGAAATAGAAAAGGGAGTGAAAGATTACTTGGAGTTTTTAGTGAAGTTGTAACTCTCTCGATTCTGTTCTCCCCAATCGCACATCATGTTTAAGATCGGAATGAGGGATTGTCCCCGCTCGGTTAGCGAATATTCCACTTTCGGTGGTATTTGGGGGTACTCTTTGCGCGAAATAATGCCATCTGCCATAAGCTCTTTCAGCATAACGCTTAGTGTTTTATAGGAGACGGTTTCTAAGTACCGGTGGATTTCATTGTGTCGTAAAACCTTATGCTCTGCGAGTAAGTACATGATGGTCATTTTATATTTTCCGCCGATAACGGACAGCGTGTAGTAGAATCCACTCTTTTCCAAGTCGGGTCCAGGTACAGCGCAACGGGTGTTGTTCATTATCACCACTCCTTACTTATGGGCTAGTCGTTCTTGAATAATTTGTCATATCGTACAATGCATCTCCATATTCGTCAATGCAAGCAAAGGGAGGGATTTTCTTTTCCTCCGTACAGGCACGGATAGGCCTCCGCCCACATACAATGAATTGACCCAAAATGAAGCGAGGTTGTATTCATCGTGATGTGAATCTGCGGGAGGTGTCATCTTTGCCGGGATTGTTTACCGCAATTGCTTTATTCATTAAACAGCTGACGTTGCTCGTATCGTATGTCAAAAATAATGCGTTTCCGCAGCCCCTGACCGAGGAAGAGGAAACGAAGCATTTGCAGCGCATGGCGGAAGGGGATTCGGAGTCCCGCAATATCCTGATCGAGCATAACCTGCGGCTGGTGGCGCATATCGTCAAGAAATTCGATAACACCGGCGAGGATTTGGAGGACTTGATCTCGATCGGGACGATTGGTCTGATTAAGGCGATCGAGAGCTTCCGGCCGAATAAAGGGACGAAGCTCGCAACCTTTGCGGCCCGCTGTATCGAGAACGAAATCCTGATGCATTTGCGTTCGCTTAAGAAAACACGCAAGGATGTCTCTTTGCATGATCCAATCGGAACCGACAAGGAAGGGAATGAAATCACCCTCATTGATATTTTGGGGACGGAAGCGGACGATGTGGTGGACCGGGTTCAGTTAAAGATGGAGAAGAGTAAAATCTATCGCAACCTGGACATCCTGGACGCGCGGGAGCAGGAAGTCATCAAAGGGCGGTTTGGCCTGGAGCATGGGGGAGAAGAACGGACCCAGCGCGAAATCGCCAAGGAGCTCGGCATTAGCCGCAGCTACGTGTCACGAATTGAGAAGCGAGCGCTCATGAAGCTGTATCATGAGTTTTATAAGAAGAAATAATGTTGTTGTTGATCGAAATATGACTATAAAAAAGCGGGTTTGCGTTACTGCGCAAACCTCGCTTTTTTTGTTTCCACAATACAAGAGTTGACAATATCATATAAATCCTATAGGATTTAATTACAAACTGACTGACTAGTCAATCATGTGGGGTGGGAACAGATTGAGCGGAGAGAAAGAAGCCCAAATCAACAGTGATCGCAGAGAGCATATTCTGCAAATTGCCATGAAGCGATTTGCCAAGGATGGCTATCATGCAACAAAAATTTCCGATATTGTCGCTGAGGCGGGTGTGGCTCAAGGGACGTTCTACTGGTACTTCAAAAGCAAAGAAGCGATTGCGCTGGAAATTGTGAAGGAAGGCCGGGAAAAATTGCTTGACGTCATCCGTCATGGATACCGACGGGAAGCAGGATCGGTGCAGGACATGGTACATGCCTCCGAAGCTCTGCTGGAAAGTCTGTTTCGGTTTGCCGAATCCAACCGGTATTTAATAGAGCTTATTTTCGGCAGAGGTGAAGGGGTTGAAACGATTCGCCATGCGATCCGGGAAACGAGAGCAGCTATGGAGAACTCTTTTCTTCTTAACATTCGCAGGGCGATTGAGTTAGGCATGCTCCCGGCTTCCATCGATGCTGAATTCCGTGCCACGATGATTATGAGCTTGATCGAAGGCGTCATTTCACGTTGGTTGCTCGGGTTCGCGCCGCCAGGCAGCGGGATCGAATCCAAAACGGCTCAGCAGCTTGCCGCGGAGACGGCCAGATTCGAATTTTTTGGTTTGCTTGGTGTTTAGCTTTGATTGGATAATGATCTGCCTTTTCGGAATTGTACCCATTCTGCTACCCAATAAATACAAAGGAGAGAACATCCATGCTGAAAAGTAAGAAATCCAGAAATCCGCTGTTTCTAACATTATCCGCCGTATTGCTCGTAGTTCTGGCATTGACTGGCTGCGGTTCTAACAATAACGGCAATAACGCGCCAAGCTCGGCTCCTTCCAACAATACGGCGAACGGAGGAAGCTCCGCAAATGCCGATAGTAATTTATTGAACGAAATTAAAACAGCGGGTGTGATAAAGGTAGGGCTTATGGGGACATACGCGCCTTACAACTTCCTGAATGACAACAAGGAAATCGATGGTTTTGATGCTGACATTGCGAAAGAAGTAGCCAAACGGCTCGGCGTTAAAGTCGAGTTTGCTCCGCAGGAATTCTCTGGACTGATTCCTAGTCTGCAGGCTGGCAAAATCGATGCCATTATCAGCCAGGTTACGATTACTGACGAACGCAAGCAGCAAATTGATTTCACCCAGCCGTATATCACGAACCAAGTTAAAATCATCGTAAAAGAGGATAATAACTCGATCACGAAGCTGGAAGACTTTAAAGGGAAAAATATCGGCGTGGGACTCGGCACAAACGATGAATCCTATCTCCGGAATGACGTGCTGCCGCAGGTTGGCAACTTCGAGATCAAAACCTATGACGATGTGATTACTTCCCTGCAGGATTTGAATGCGGGACGGATCGATGCCACCATCAATAACTTGTACGCCTTGAAACCTATTGTCGACAAAAACGGTTATAAAATTAAAGCGGTGGGCGATGCGATCAAATCCGACCAAGCGGGTATCGCGATCCGCAAAAATAACCCGGAATTCCTGGCCGCTCTGGATCAGGCTTTGACCGATATGAAAGCCGACGGTACCTATAACACCATCTTCCAAAAATGGTTTGGCGAAGAGCCGCCGGCAGAATAAAGAATCGTGAAAAGGATAAGGCCTTGAAGAATTCGTATTCTTTCATGGCCTTCTCGCTTTAACCATGGAATCAAAAGGGGATTCAAACGACAATGAATCTGGTATGGGATAACCTTCCTTTCTTGCTGAAAGGTGCTTATTACACGCTGCTTGTTACGGTTGTATCCATGTTTTTCGGACTGATCATCGGTTTGGTGGTTGCGATTGCGCGATTAAAAGGGAATCGGCTGGTACGCGGAATTGCCCGTGTATATGTGTCGATTATTCGAGGTACGCCGCTTCTTGTCCAAATTTTTATTGTTTATTATGGGGTTGTAGATTACGGAATTACGCTGGGGCCGCTGACAGCCGCGTATGTGGCATTGAGCATCAACGTAGGTGCCTATCTGTCTGAAACGTTCAGAGGGGCGATTCAGTCAATTCCGAAGGGCCAGACGGAAGCCGCTTATGCGACGGGCATGACGGGCTGGATGACGATGAGAAGAATCATTCTGCCGCAAGCAGCTCGGGTGGCCATTGCGCCTATGGGTAATACTTTTATCGGAATGCTTAAAGAGACGGCGCTGGTGTCGGCCATTACGGTCACCGAGTTGCTGCGTTCAGCGCAGCTGCTGATCGCTCAATATTATGTCTATATGCCTTTTTTCGTTGGGATCGCCGCCATGTATTGGATCATGAGCACTGTGTTCTCGGCCATTCTGAATGCGGTGGAGAAGCAGTTGTCCAAAGTATATTGAGGCATGAGGTGGAGCAAATATGATTCAAACGACAGGATTGTCCAAGTCTTTTAACGGAGCAGAGGTGTTGAAAAGCATTGATCTGCATGTAGCTCCCAAAGAAATCGTTGTGCTGCTCGGACCAAGTGGTTCCGGCAAAAGCACCCTGCTGAGATGTCTGAACGGCCTTGAGGAGCTGGACGGCGGATCGCTTGAGGTGAATGGTGTTCGAGTGGACGCATCCATGCCGTCTAAGAAGAAACAGGCCGCCTTCCGTGAAATTCGTCGTCATACGGGAATGGTCTTTCAGCAGTTTAACTTATATCCGCACAAGACAGCGCTTGGCAACGTGATCGAATCGCTGTTATCTGTGAAGAAAATGAAAAAAGAAGAAGCCGTACAGATCGGCGAACGACTGCTGGATCGGGTTGGACTGTTGGCGAAGAAGGATGAATATCCCTCGAGGCTGTCCGGCGGCCAGCAGCAACGGGTGGCAATTGCCCGAGCATTAGCCATGGAGCCGGCGATCATGCTGTTTGACGAGCCTACTTCAGCTCTTGATCCCGAGCTTGTCGGAGAGGTGCTGGAAGTTATGCGCCAGCTGGCCCGGGATGGGATGACGATGGTCATCGTCACTCATGAAATGAAATTTGCCCGTCAGGTCGCCAATCGGATCGTGTTTATGGATGGCGGTGTAATTGTGGAATCGCAGGAACCGGAAGTTTTTTTTCAGAATACGGCGTCCGAAAGAGCTCGTAAGTTTATCAATCAACTTCAGGAGCATTAACAACAGAAAGTAGGTAATGATGATGAAGGTTATGACAACCTGGAATGGAAAACGTTTGTTTACATCAGTCGGGGATTCCGGTTATCCGGTAAGAATGGACGCTACGCCAAAATACGGCGGCGACGGCACAGGTGCAACACCCATGGAGCTTTTGCTGGCCGGACTGGCCGGATGTATCGGCATTGACATCACCATGATTCTGAATTCATTCCTTGAGAAGATCACTTCACTAGAGATCGAAGCGGACGGTACCCGGAAAGAGCAGAATCCGTCCGGCTTTACCGCCATTGAGCTGATTTTCCGCGTTGAAGGAGACATTCCAGATTACCAAATTTGGAAAGCTATCCAAATGGGCAAGGAGAAATATTGTGCTGTATCGGACTCGCTGAAGGCCGACATCAGCTACAGACTGATCCTCAACGGTCAAGAGGTTTTCCAGCCATAAACAAAAGGCACTTCCACACCAAAGCTTCGGACGATCAATACCCGTCCGGCATAATATCCGAGCTATCCCCCGTAGGCTTTTAGTAATTGATACTTATGGGGAGGTACATGCATGTTTAAACGCGTAAACCGATTGGCCATTGAATTGCCCAGACCGAAAGCCCCGGATCCGAATGGCGCCAGCGTCGTTCAGGAACTGTTAGGCGGACGGTTTGGTGAAATGTCGACGCTAAATAACTATTTGTTTCAGTCCTTTAATTTCCGGGGAAAAAGCAAGCTCAAGCCGTTTTACGACCTCGTCGCGAGTATTACGGCAGAGGAGTTTGGTCACGTTGAGCTGGTGTCGAATACGATCAATTTAATGCTGGAAGGTACGACTCGTCCCGGGGATCCGGATTCCACTCCGTTAGGGAATACGAAGGATCTTCGTTTCTCCCCTCACTATATTGAATCCGCTCAGACCTCTCTGCCGTATGACTCAATGGGGCGTCCTTGGAACGGATCGTACGTCGTTAGCAGCGGCAACTTGATCTTCGACTTGCTGCATAACTATTTCCTGGAGTGTGGTGCACGGACGCATAAGGCCCGCGTCTATGAAATGACCGATCATCCGACGGCCAGAGCAATGATCGGTTATCTTCTTGTGCGCGGCGGCGTGCACGTGTTGGCGTATGCGAAGGCGCTTGAGATCGCAACCGGAGTGGATGTCACCAAAATGCTGCCCATCCCGAAAATTGAAAATCGGAAGTTTGATGCGACCCGTCCTTGGGAAGCCGCTGGTGAGCATCGCAGATTGTATACGTTCAGCGATCATGACTATCACGGCATCGCCCAAATTTGGCGCGGCCAGCATCCGACGGACGGCGGCAGGCTGGAAGCATTTGCCGGACTGCCGGGGTACAGCGGCGAAATTCCAGAACTGGAGCCGATTCAGGAGGAATTCGCCCCCGGCATATCGCCAGAGGATTTGGTGGAAATCGCGAAACGGCTGCAACGCGCCGCTGGGCTCTGAGTTTTGTACGAATACTCTGATTTTGAACACCCGTCAACTGCATTGTTGAGCGGGTGTTTTTTTTACATATGAAGGCGGCCTTCGGTTGACGCCCCCTCCCGTCCGTGATATATTGTGTATACACGATATACACAATTTAAAAAGAGGGGGTATTCCATGCTGGCATTAGATGTTCGACATATTCATAAGAAATTCCCCGCCTTTGAGCTGAAGGATGTTTCTTTCCAGTTGGAGAAGGGATACATCATGGGCTTTATCGGAGTTAACGGCGCAGGGAAAACGACGACGATCAAGTCGATTTTAAATATGACTCGGATCGACAGCGGTGAGGTTTACATTCTGGGCAAGAACATGGCGGAACATGAGCTGGAATTAAAGCAGGAGATTGGATTTGCTTTCGGGAGCATTGATTTTTACACGCGCAGTAAGATTAAGACGTTGACGGATACCATTAAGAGGTTTTATGAAAATTGGGACGATCAAATCTACTCCTCCTACATGAAGAGATTTAACTTGGATGAGAATAGAAAGATCGCCGAACTGTCAACGGGCATGAAGGTCAAATACAGCCTGACACTAGCTTTGTCCCATGGGGCCAAGCTGCTGATCCTCGACGAGCCGACCAGCGGGCTGGATCCGGCTTCACGGGATGACCTGCTGGATCTTTTTCAGGAGCTGATTGCTGATGGCGAGGTGAGCATTCTGTTCTCCACCCATATTACCTCCGACTTGGAGAAGTGCGCTGATTATATTACCTTTATCTCAAACGGGCAAATTGTGCTGAGCGGGGAGAAGGATGAATTCAAAGAATCCTATCTCCTCGTGAACGGTTCAGAGGGCCAGCTTGCACAGGTGAAGGACCGGATGATTTCCTACAAAACGAACTCGTTTGGTTTTACGGGCTTGATGCATGCGGATGACTTTGACCTGTCTTCGGGAATCCGAGCCGCCACGCCAAGCTTAGAGGATATTATGATTTACTATGCGAGAAAAGGGGGGCAGAACCATGATTAATTTGATCCGAAAAGATATCCGACTGGGTGTACATCCTCTATTATTGAGCATGCCTGTGTTAATGGGCGTTTTGATGCTTGTTCCTGGCTGGATTTACTTCATAGTGATATTGTATTTTTGTTGGATCACCATCCCTAATATGTTTAACCAACTGAGAGCACAAAACGATTTGATGTTTACCTCGATGATGCCTGTTACGAAACGGGACATTGTGAAAGCGCGGATTATCGTGATCGCCGGACTGGAATTGGCGCATGTGGTGGTTGCTTTGATCTTTGGCCTGGTCAGTCAGCGCTTCTATTCGGATATGACCTACTTTTTCTTCCCGCCGAACTTAGGATTCTTTGGTCTCTGTTTGGTGATGCTGGCGATCTTTAACCTGATTTTTATTCCGATGTATTACAAGACGGCGTATAAATTTGGTATGGCACTGCTGACCTCCACTGTCGCAGCTACATTGTTTGCAGGGATCACCCAGTGGATCGGGATCGTGCATTCGGGGATGAATCGTGTGTTTTATGGGACGGAAGCGAATCATTTGGCAGTTCAAGCCTATATTCTGATCGCAGGAATCGTGATTTTCATTGCGCTTACCGCAGTGGCTTACCGGATGGCGGTCAAACGATTCCTTCAAGTGGAGATCCAATGAACATCGCGATATCCTATACTTCGGAGAAACCGATCTATCAGCAACTGTTCGAGCAAATTAGCGCCCAAATTCTAAAAGGGGAGCTGGAGAGCGGCTATATCCTGCCGCCCATCCGGCAAGCCGCCCATGAGCTGCGGGTGAGTGTCATCACCGTCAAGAAGGCGTGGGAAGAACTCGAGCGGCGCGGCTTGATCCATACGGTGACCGGCAAAGGGTGTTTTGTCGCCGAATTTTCCCCTGAAGAGATGCAGCGCATCCGCAACGAAATGGTGATGGAACAGTTGGCTAGCGAAGTGTCCTATTACAAGTCCTTTGGTCTGACTTTGGATGAGATGATTGAGTTGTTGAAGAAGGTGTACTGACTATTCCAACCGATACAACCGCACCCCGTGCGGCGGGATCGTAGTCCGAAGCTCCCCAGCCGTCGTAAGCTCCGCGGGAGCTTCGCTCCACAGCTCGGTTCCGGAAGAAATGCCGGATAAACCGATTTGCTCCAGAGGGAGCTCCAGCGGCAGCGTGCTTTCTCCTACATTAAAAACAGCTGCATAGTTGAACCCTTCGGGATGGTCGGCTGTCCAAACGATCAGGTCGTCTTGCCGAAGGGCTTCTTTGGCGCTGCGGCTTTCCCGGTGCATCCGCAGCACCTCGCGGTTGGTCAGCAGCGACAAGGTCCATTCGTCATTGTCTCGGAGTTCCCCGCCAAAGATCAGCGGCGAACGGAAAATACTCCAAAGCGACATCATCGTTAATTGCTCATCACGCGTGAACCGGGTCCAGCGATCCGCCCCGCCGCCGTCCACCGAGCGGATGCCGATATGCCCCAGCGGCAGCATGTCGCAGTCCGGCCATGACCCGGCTTGCGGGACGCCCTGCCATGCCCGGCAGCGGTCGAACATGTCCCTTAGCAGCGGCCACTGGTCCCAGAAATCGTCCGTCATGCGCCACATGTTGGCATGCTCGGCGAAGAAAGCTGCAAGCTCCACCGGAGCCGGTCCGGGGGATAAGCTGAGCACCATCGGACGGCCGCAACGCTTGATCGCCTCGGAGATCAATGCAATTTCGGCTTGGTGGGTGCCGTAAAGCCGGGAAGCGGCAATATCGTCTACTTTTACGAGATCAACGCCCCATGAGGCATATAAGGCAAAAAGCGAATCATAATAGGCCTGCGCCCCTTCTTTGGAGGCATCCACACCGTACATATCGGTATTCCAGGGACAGATCGAATTGGGATGTGCAATATCACGTGCGGTTGCGGTCGTCCCCAAGATCGGTGTGGCGGCGTGAACGGCTTGCCGCGGAATGCCGCGCATGATATGAATGCCGAATCGCAGCCCGAGGCTATGCACATAATCCGCTAACGGCTTGAAGCCTTGGCCGCCGGCCGCAGAGGGGAAGCGATTCTCGGCAGGCATCAGCCGGGAATAGCCGTCCATCACAAGCGGAACAAACGGCCGATATTGAGACGAAAGGGCTCCTGGTTCATACCATTGAATATCCACGGTGATATAGTTCCAACCAAAGTTTTTCAGATGCTTGGCCATGTATTCCGCATTGCCCCGAATCTCTTCTTCCGTCACAGCTGCGCCGTAGCAGTCCCAACTATTCCAACCTAGCGGTGGAGTTGGGGCAATCTGCTGATGGTTCATTTGCAAAACTCCTTTACGGATGGATCTTTATTGCTCTTGTTAGGTTCATCTTACCTAAAGGAGTTTTGCTATATCTATAGTAACTTTGCGATATGAATAGCAAAATATTGCGTTTAATCGAAGAACAGCTTGCGATAGACCAGACTTTCGCCCCCGCTGCGGAACTCTCCTGGGGTGAGCCCGGTCAAACGGCGGAAGGCCTTAATGAAGTAACTTCCGCTGGAGTAACCTACCCGCTCAGCAATGGTCTCAATGCTAAGTGACGTACCGCGAAGCAGGTCCATCGCTTTTTCGGTGCGGACACGGGTCAGATAAGCGCCTGGCGTAAGACCTGTACTGTCCGAAAACCGGCGGATCAAGTGGTACTTGGACAAGCCAACATGCTCGGAAAGCTGATCGATGCTGATCATCTGCGCATAGTTGCTCTCCATTAACTCGGCGGCACGTTTGACGCTTTCCGGCCAGTTCTCTTTATTTTTCTGCGATGTAACCTGCATTCTGGCTAATTCCGTGACGAACTGGTAAACGCAAGATGAGGCGATGTAGGGATCGGTGATCCGACCTGCCCCCGCATCAGTGATGATCATGCGCGCCAACCGCACCGGTGCGGAGTCTTCGGGGAGATAAGGAACTGCTCCGGCTTCGCTGAGGAATTTTCGCCATAAGGGAAGTACCACATTCGGCCGAAACAGCAGGAACAGGAACTCCCAAGGCGCCGAAGCTTCTTGCGGATAATAATAGCGATGGGAACTTGGAATTTCGGCGAGGAACGCTTGTCCGGCGGTAACGCGGTGAGAACAATCACCCAGCTCAAAGACCCCTTCTCCGGAGAATGTATATTGGAACAGGAGCAAAGGTCCGTCCGTTCGCTCTAATCCGTCCCAGTGATAAGAAGGATCAGTGATAGAGTCATAGCCGGCGGCAAACAACACGCACAGCGGAAGCTCTTGGTCTTCAGCGAACCGGAAACCGTAAGTTCCCCTTGTCATGTCCATAGGGATCCTCCTTCAACCATGTAAAGATGAATATCGCATCCCATAGATTGGAACGATAAGGCCATTATCCCATAAGTTTAAAGGAGAAAACATAAGGACAACTGGAATATGGGGACAAAACGCTCCTGTCGGCGGGGGAAAACACTGGTGATCCCAAGCGGTGTGCTTGCAGGGCTGCCGCGCGCTGAAGCCTAGCAAGCTGCGGGAGACCTTTACGCCGCTGCGGCTGGATTTGCTGGGCTGCGGCGAGTCATAAAGAAACCTGCGATTGCCCACAAGGCCCTCGCAGGTTTTGTTCATTAATACCGATCGGACTCGTGCCCCATCCCTTTGGCTTTATCCATCGCTTGATCTGCGTCCGCCGTGCTGGTATGCTTGCCTGCGGCTCCCATTTCCCGCTTGGCCGCTTCAAGCCCTTCCTTTACGCGTCTTCCATACTCTTCGTCAGCTTGGGTAAAGTAGCTGATCCACGTTTCCTGTATTTTAGGACTGCACACCTTCAGATTGTTCACCAAATTGGAAATCAGCTCGTTTTTCTCCACATCATCAAACTTGCGGTAGGTATCGCCGGCTTGAGCGAAATCGTTGGTGCGTTCGATCTTCCGTCGAACCAGATTGGCGTCGTAATGCGGCTCATGGTCTTTGCCTCGTTTGTCCGCTTCTTTCAGGCCTTCTTTCGTTGACGGTTCATAATCGACATGCGGGTTCGTGCCCGGATTGTGGACGACCCGATAGTCCATTTGCCCGCCGCGTTGGTTCGTGGCAACCTTCGTTTTTGGCGCATTGATGGGAAGTTGCAAATAGTTTGTCCCCACGCGGTAACGCTGCGTATCCGAGTAAGAGAAGGTCCGCCCTTGCAGCAGCTTGTCATCGGAGAAATCCAGCCCGTCCACCAGCACGCCGGTCCCAAACGCCGCTTGCTCCACCTCGGCAAAATAATTCTCCGGATTGCGATTCAGCACCATTTTGCCAACCGGCAGAAACGGGAATTTCTCGGGATCCCACAGCTTGGTGGGGTCCAGCGGATCGAAGTCCAGCTCCGGATGATCGTCATCGCTCATGATCTGTACGCACAGCTCCCACTCCGGATAATCACCGCGCTCGATCGCCTCATACAAATCTTGTGTGGCATGGTTATAGTTGGTCTTCTGGATCTCGTCGGCCTCGTGCTGCAGCAGGTTTTTGATCCCTTGCTTCGGCTCCCAATGGTATTTGACCAGTACGGCTTCTCCATCTTTATTGACCCATTTATACGTGTTGACCCCTGAACCCTGCATCTGACGGTAGTTTGCCGGGATGCCCCAAGGCGAGAACAGGAAAGTCACCATATGCGTCGACTCCGGCGTTTGCGACAGGAAGTCGAACATTCGCTCCGGGTCCGGCAGCTTGCTGACTGGATCAGGCTTGAAGGAATGCACCATATCTGGGAACTTCAATGGATCACGGATAAAAAAGATCTTCAGGTTGTTACCCACCAAATCCCAGTTGCCATCCTCCGTATAAAATTTCACCGCAAATCCGCGCGGATCGCGGAGCGTTTCGGGGGATTCCCCGCCGCCGATCACGGTCGAGAAGCGGACGAACACCGGCGTCCGTTTTCCGGCCTCCTGAAACAGCTTGGCCCGGGTATATTTCGCAATCGGCTCGTCCCCGACTTTGCCGTAAGCTTCAAAATAACCATGAGCCCCGGCCCCCCGCGCGTGTACCACTCGTTCCGGAATACGTTCCCGGTCGAAATGGGAAATTTTTTCGAGGAAATGATAGTTCTCCAGAGTGGTTGGCCCCCGGCTCCCTACGGTTCGGACGTTCTGATTGTCCGTGATGGGGTGACCCTGACGGTCCGTTAAAATATGTCTGGCTTCTGTTGATTCGTAGTTTGTTCCAGCTTGGCTATCCACAACATGACCTCCAATGATTGATATGGGGATAGCGTGTACCGTGAATGGAGTAAATATACATTTAATGGAAATGTAGGGAACTATATATGGGGAATTGTCCCTTGCCCGAAAAAATGGTTGCTAAGATCCGCTGGATGCTCCATCGAAATCAGGAGGAAGTGTACGCCAAACGAAGAGATGTACCTAGGCGAAGCCGGCACGTTCATGAGATCATTTCATCGGACAGATATGTAAGCGCTACCAAGATAATTTAATCGCAGAAAGGGGGAGGGCACCGAACTTCAATGAATCACAGAATCACAGAATCATTGAACCACCAACCGTCCAACAGGGACCACAATATCTACCAAAGGAGATGAATTGATGATCCGTTTGCTGCAAAAGACGTTGGTTTGCTGGTTAGCGGCGGCGCTGACCCTCGTGCCCTTTGCTTATTTTGGCACGGAGAGCAAGGTGGCCCATGCCGCCGATAACGGCCTGGCATTGAAGCCTTATATGGGTTGGAGCAGCTACAGCCTGCAGGTGTACGACGGGCCGGAGGGGAATTGGACCTCGGAAGCGAAGCTGAAGATGATCTCCGATGCCATGCGCGAGAAGCTGCAAGCTCACGGGTACGAATACATCAACATCGACGCAGGCTGGAACGGCAGCATGGACGAATACGGCCGGCCGCTTCCAAGTGAAACGTTGTATCCTAACGGTTTTGAGAAATTGGTGGACTATATCCATAATAATGGACAGAAGGTCGGGATCTATTTGATTCCCGGTTTGTCCAAAGAAGCTTACGAGAAGAACCTGCCGATTTACGGCACGGAATACCATACGCAGGACATCGCCGCTCAGCCGCTTCGACCAGCGGACTATTGGGATATTGATTACAAAATCGACTTCTCCAAGCCGGGGGCGCAGGAATATGTGGACTCCATCGCGGATCTGATCGCCTCCTGGGGCGTTGACTTCGTGAAGTTCGACAGCGTGACTCCCGGGTCTGGCCATAACGACCTATCGATCGACGCGCGGGATGACGTAAAGGCCTGGTCGATGGCGTTGTCCAAGCACGGAATATGGCTGGAACTGTCCTGGGCGCTGGACCACAACTACGTAGACTTCTGGAAAAAATACGCCAATGGCTGGCGCGTCAATTGGGATGTGGAGGCGTATGACCGCAACATTGGGATGACCCAATGGTCGAACATCGCCCGGTTGTTCCCGGATGCTGCCTTGTGGTGGCGTGACGCTGGCCCCGGCGGTTGGAACGATTTCGACTCGCTTAACATTGGGAACGGGCAGACGTCCGGCTTGACCCGAGACGAGCGGCAGACCGCGGCAACGCTGTGGGCGATTGCCTGTGCGCAATTTTACACCGGCGACGATTTAACTAACCTGGACAGCTATGGTATGGAGCTGTTGACGAATGATGAGGTGATCGCCGTCAACCAAGCCGGCCGCCCGGCACATCCCGTATCGATGGCAACCAATCAACAGGTGTGGTACGCCAATAATGGGGATGGCACATACACGGTGGCTTTGTTTAATCTGGGCACCAAAGGCGCATCCATGAATGTAAAGTGGAGCGACATCGGTTTGGACGGCGCTGCTTCGGTCCGCGATTTGTGGGCCCATAAGGAGCTTGGCGATGATGCAACCGGAATGACCAACATTTATTTGGAGCCGCATGCTTCGCGTTTGTTCAAGGTTACAGCCAAGAACGGAACCTCCAAAGTGAATGATGACGACACAGGCGTGAAATATACCGGAAGCTGGACGCGCAACGGCGGTAAAGAGCTGGTACAGGATGCCCAAGATTTGAACGTCCTGATTATGGAGTCTTCCGATGCAACGAATCCAATTGCGCCAGAAGTGAGCAACTTGGTGGAAAGCTTAGAGCAAGCGGCGCCCGAGTCCGTCGTTGAGACGGGAGAGCATTGGGTGATCTATAATGACAATCACCCGTCGGTGACCTACGATACTTACGGCACCGGGGGCAGCTGGGGTTACAGTTCAGGCAGAAATCCCGATTGGAACGATTATCAAGGGGATGTCCATTACGGGGAAAAAGGAGAGGTAGGTTTTGAATTCCCGTTTAGGGGCACTGGCATTGATTTTCTGACCGAAACTGCAGATTCTGGCGGGGAAATTGACATCTATCTCGACGGCGAATTCCGAGAGACGGTTAACGCCAATGCTTCCGTTCAACAGGGGCAGGTTCCCATTTACAGCGTGCGAAATCTGCCGTTTGGCGAGCATACCCTCTCCGGTATAAAAAAGGGCGGAACCTACCTGATCGTTGATGGGTTTAAGGTTTATGCGGACAGCTTAATTGGTTCGACAACGGCTGATTTTGAAACAACGAATCCACAGGATGTGACCGTATCGTTGCCGCTGGGAGGAGACACGTTGACGAGCATCGCGGCAGGTTCAACAGCGCTGGCGCGGAATACCGATTATGTGATCTCCGGGGACGATGTTACGATCAAGAAAGAGTTTTTGCTCCAGCAACTGCCGGGGACGCTGAGCTTGACGTTTCATTTCGCCGGCGGAGATATGCAGACGTTCAACGTCGATATCACCGGGCCTGCGATCGTCAACAGCACGATCTCGCCGACAACGGCGGAGTTTGATCAGAAACCGTCGGCGCAAGCGGACGTGACGACTGCGATGACGCTAAACGGAAATACGCTGGTTCGTATCGCCAACGGGGAGGAAGATTTGACCGAAGGGGCGGACTACACCATCGAAGGGGATACGGTCCGCATTCATTCCTCGTATTTAGCAGCCCAGCCTACAGGAACCATCGAGCTGACGTTCCATTTTAGCGCAGGTCTGAACAAACGCTTACGATTCAAATCGTGGATATGTCAGGCCGGTTCCTTATGATCAATAACGATGACCCCGGCATTCGTTACACGGGGTCCTGGAATCGCAACGGTGGTCGGAACTTTGGGGATTACATGGATGATGTGCATTTTGCCGAGACCAACGGTGATTTTCTGGAGTATACGTTTAAGGGCACCGGAATCCAGTACATCACTGAAATCGATCCGTCCCAGGGAGAGGTGGATGTGTATCTGGATGGCGCATTTGTAGGTACCGTGGATACCCATGCCGACGTTAGACAGGCGATGCAAGCTGTCTACAGTGTATCCGGATTGTCCAACAGCCTGCATACGATCAAGCTGGTGAAGAAATCAGGCCGATTTATGCTATTGGATGCGTTCAGGGTGCAAATTCCTGACCTGATAAACCGCACCGAAGCGACTTTTGATAAAACGCTGTCCGCTCAGGAGGACATCCAAGTAGAAGTGCTTAGCGGCATCGAAAATCTCAGCAGCATCCAAAACGGTGAGACGCCGTTGGTTGAGGGCACAGACTACACCGTAGAGGGGAACCAGGTGACGATCAAGAAGGAATACCTCGCCGCTCAACCGGCGGGAAGCTTGAAGCTGACGTTCCACATCAAGGGAGATTACTACGATGACGTGCATTCCACCGAGATGAATGGCGATTTCTTCGAGTATACGTTTAAGGGCACCGGCATCGATTTGCGAATGCCTGCTGGCCCGGCTCAAGGGGAAATGGAGGTGTACATCGACGGACAGCTGAAAGCGACGGTAGACGCCTATGCCGAGACCCGCAGCGCTCAGCAACCGTTGTTCAGCATCGCCAACCTGCCGGCTGGTGAACATACAATCAAAGTGGTGAAAAAATCCGGCGAGCTGATGCTGGTCGATCAGCTGATCTTCCACGTCGCTTCGGGTTCGACGCCGCCAACAACGCCAACCAATCCGACGAACCCGCCTTCGTCTCCATCTGGACCGTCAACGCCGCCTAGCCGTCCAGTGGAACCGGAAATTATCCGCGATCCATCCAGTCCTATCCCGGTCGACATCGTTCGGACGACCGCAGCTGATGGCTCGAAGCAGGATGAAATCAAGTTGACGGCCGATGCTAAGCTTCGGGAAGCGATTAACAAATTGGAGGAAGAAGGCGCCGCTTCGCTGAGTCTGATGATCCCGGATGCGAAGGATGAAGTGAGCACCATCAAGCTTTCGCTTGCCCGCGACGTCATTTCCTTGCTCACGGGGCGTGGACTTGACTTGCAATTTCGAACCGTAAACGGGGAGATCACGATTCCGGCAGCTTCCTTGCAGGGGGCAAGCAGTGATGTGACGATGACGATCCAGCCGGTAAAAGCAGCCGCCCAAACCAAGGAAATCGAAGGGCGCGCGAACCAGGCTGAGGTTGTGCTTACGGCTACAGGAGGTAATGAAGTTACAATTATCGGCCGCCCGGTTCAAATCGAGACGAATTTGCAAAACCGGGAGGTCGAGCTTGTTCTGCCGTTAACGGGGATGGCAGATGAAGTAGACCTGATTAAACTCGGGGTGTACGTCGAGCATTCCGACGGAACAACGGAGTTCCTGACGGGAGAAATTGTTCCGTTAGCGAGCGGCAAAGGGCTGAAATTCACCGTCGATCATTTCAGCATCTTCGCTCTAGTGAAGTCGGACTCAGCGTTAACCTCTATGCATAAGGCCTATATCAGCGGTTATCCCGGTGGTTTGTTTAAACCGGAGAACCCGATCACTCGCGCGGAGATGGCCGCCATGTTAGTCAAGTCGATGGAAATGAAGGAAACGGGCCAGACGATTCGCTTCAGCGATGTTCCGGCAGGTCATTGGGCCGCTGAGGCGATTGCCAAAGCGTCCAGAATGGGCTTGATGCAAGGCTATGCCGATGGCAGCTTCAAGCCAGAACAGCCTGTCACACGGGCGGAAATTACGGCAATCGCCGTGAAGTTGATGAAGTCGGCTGCAGGGCAGCAAGGCGCAGGCTTCTCGGACACCGCCGGTCATTGGGCGGAGCAGGCGATCCGAGCGGCCCAGGCGGCGGGTATCGTCAGCGGATATGCTGACGGCTCGTTCCGGCCAATGGCTTTGGTCACACGGGCCGAGGCTGTGACGGTGTTGAACCGCGCATTGGAGCGGGGACCGCTGTTTGGCGGAGCCGACGTACTTCCGGTGTGGCGTGACGTTCCGCAGTCGCATTGGGCATTTTATGAGATTGCGGAAGCATCGACAGAGCACACCGCGATGCCGAGAGCAGCTGAAATAAAATAAAAGAGGAGCGCCACCCGGCTTGCTTCAGCCGATGGGCGCTCCTTCTTTGTGCTTATTTATATGGATCGATGGTTTGAATGGTACCATCCGGATTGTAATGCAGCTCAGTATATTTAACGCTGCGTTTGTGGTTCACACCGCCGGACAGCGAGCTGTCATGGTAGAACAGGTACCATTTATCTTGGAATTGCACGATCGAATGGTGAGTGGTCCAGCCGATGACTGGCTCCAGGATTTTACCTTTAAATACGAATGGACCTTGCGGGTTCTTACTGATCGCATAAACCAGCGTATGGGTCGTTCCGGTGGAGTAGGACAAGTAGTAATACCCGTTGTACTTGTGCACCCATGGCCCTTCGAAATAACGGCGCTCCTCATCTTTGGCTAACAGCGGATTGCCATCCTCATCCACAATCGAGATTTCCTGCGGTTCGGATTTGAAGGTCAGCATATCGTCGCTCAGCTCGGCGAAGCGTGGTCCAAGCGCCGGTGCATCTGGTGCCGGGCCTTCTGCGTCCGGCTTGAAGGTGCCGGTTTGCCATTTCTCCAGTTGGCCGCCCCAAAGTCCGCCGAAATACATGTAGGCACGATTGTCGTCATCCACGAGAACAGCCGGATCAATGCTGAAGCTGCCTGGAATATAGTTTTCTTCCGCCTTGAAAGGCCCGGCAGGCGAAGAGCTGGTCGCTACGCCGATACGGAAGATGCCATCTTTGTCCCGCGCAGGGAAGTAGAGATAGTAAGTATTGTTCTTATAAGCCGCATCCGGAGCCCACATTTGCTTGCTGGCCCATGGGACGTCGCGCACATGCAGGACTTCACCGTGATCGACGCATGGAGAGTTGAAGTCGTCCAGCGACAGGACATGGTAGTCCTCCATGGCGTATTGGTCACCGTTGTCGTTGTCTGGACCGTCATGATCGATGTCATGGGATGGATAAATATAGATCTTGCCTTCATACACATGGGCAGATGGGTCTGCCGTATAAATGTGAGTTACAAGTGGTTCATTCGGACGTACAGGTTTTTCCACAAGGATTCCCCTTTACCTAGTTAGTTTGTTGACTAAACTTACTAACTTTAATTATACAGAAGCTTAGGCAACTATCAAGCACTTAACGTTATTTTCTCCGAAATCGTCGATTTTTATGGGAAAAGTGGAAATGAATCACTACATATTTTTGCTCATGCGGGAATAGGTTCACTGTGTAAATAGGTTTTGGTAAAAATTAGAAACAACTTGTCCAGATAAGGAGTGATGGTGAATGTCGGATCATTTGGATTCATCTGATTCCAGGCAGCCGGAGAATCAAGGCGGCGCGATGTCGTCGATCCCTCAGCCGATACGGGCTGACGGCGCCGGGGCTACCGATACAGGCCCGCGCGACGTCATGCGGGATCGCGAGAATCCCGATATGCTGGTTCCTCCAGTGACCGATAACGGATTGATTCCGAATTTGAAGTTTTCTTTTTCGGATACGCATATGCAGTTGAACCATGGGGGATGGTCCCGGGAAATTACGGTTCGGGAGCTGCCCATCGCCACGACGCTGGCGGGGGTTAATATGCGTCTGACGCCGGGGGGAGTGCGGGAATTGCATTGGCACCAGCAGGCGGAATGGTCGTTTATGATTTCGGGCAGTGCCCGGATTACGGCGGTGGATCAGGACGGGAGGAACTTTATCGCCGATGTGGGCGTGGGGGATTTGTGGTATTTTCCACCGGGGATTCCCCATTCGATTCAAGGACTGGAGGAAGGCTGTGAGTTTCTGCTTGTGTTCGATGACGGGAATTTCTCTGACCTCAATACGTTGACGATCTCCGACTGGTTTGCCCATACGCCCAAAGAGGTGCTTGCTGCGAATTTTGGCGTGCCTGAAAAAGCGTTCGACCATATCCCAAAAGAGCAGGTGTATATTTATCAGGACCGTGTTCCGGGGCCGATCGACACGCAAAGGATTGAATCGCCGTACGGCGAAATTCCTCTCAGCTTCAAGCACAGCCTGCTGGCCCAAGAGCCGATTCGAACGCCGGGCGGGACGGTACGGATCGCGGATTCGCGGAACTTCCCCATTTCCAAGACGATTGCGGCTGCCCTTGTGGAAATTAAGCCTGGTGCAATGCGAGAGCTGCATTGGCACCCCAACAATGATGAATGGCAATATTATTTGTCCGGAAAAGGACGGATGACCGTATTTGCCGGTAACGGCGCCGCCCGTACCTTTAATGTCAGAGCAGGGGATGTAGGGTATGTGCCGTTTGCCTATGGCCACTATATCCAGAATACCGGCGACCGCAGCATCTGGTTCTTGGAGATGTTCCGCAGTGACCGGTTTGCGGATGTGTCGCTCAATCAATGGATGGCGCTGACGCCGCATCAGCTGGTGGAGAGCAATCTAAATGTCGGGCCGCTGCTGATGGATGCCCTGCGCAAGCAAAAGTGGCCGGTCGTCAAATATGACCATCCCAATCAACCGATGACATAACCTAGAATTTCTTCGACGTCGTCCATCTGCAACACCAGGCGCTGGATGTCCGAGGGATCGCCGCAGCGGGCAGCAATTTGCGGCAGGCGGATGCCCAGCAGCTGTTGTGATGGATGGGAGGGCGATGTGTCCGGTGCGCCAGTTGAGATTTGATCTGATGGCTCCTGTTCCAGCTTAGGTCGAACGAGGTCTTCCAGCAGGACAGATACGCAGGGCAGGTCGCCAAAATCCTCGGGAGCAAACGGCTCAAACGGTCCCAAAACCGGGATATACAGCGTCTCCGACCAATCCACATCCCCCGGCTGGAGATCCACAATTAACTGCAGCGGACGGATTGAGTCCGTATAATAATCGCAATATGCCGCAACCCGCATTCTTTACCGCCCTCCTCGACTTCCGATTTGTCGTTCCAGCTGGGACAGTACCCGCCGGGTTTCTGACGACCAGCTCTGCTCCGCTTCGCGCTGGCGGCGGGTTGCCTCCTGGGCTGCTGCGATGAGGCTGCCGTGCAGCACCCGCCGTTGGATTTGGTCCAGCCGCTGCTCCGCCAGCTCCGGGGGAACCTGGAACTGCTCGGCAATGTAAGCCACCGCTTCACTGCGATGATCCGGCACCGGCAGCTTGGCGAACATATAGAAAGGAATGGCGGCATACAGCACAAACTGCTCAGCTTCGGTCTCTTGGGCATGCATGAACAGCTCGGTCATCCGCCGCTGATCTCCAGCATGGCGCAGCACATGGCAAAGTTCATGGAAGAAGACGACCCGGGTCTGATCCGCCTGCATCATTTTGTTCAGGAAAATCACATTCTCCTCATTGTCCGAAAAGGACGGGTGATTCCCGTAGACTAACCCGATCCCGAAGGCTTCGGCGATGCGGTCGATGTCGAGATCGGCGGGGGACGAGATCCCGTGATTCAGATATTTGGTATTCATCCATTGCTCCAGATGAGTCTCGCGATAATAGGCGTACAACATTCACGTCACCTCTTGGATAAGAATGTATGTTCGGTCTATAGTCCGAAATAAGGGCCCTTAGGATCAGGGCCGTTGTAGTTGTCTTGTTGACTTTATATGTAACTCGTTATCTTCGAATAATTTAGCCTTTCGTTTCGTCTCCGTCCAGCAGCTTCTTCTTCTGCTCCCGATATGCTTTCAGAGCTGCCTCCATCATGGCGATTTCATCCGCCGTATACGCTTCAGGTCCTCCGAAAAAAGACAAGCTCATGCCTTTCCCCACTGCTGAAGACGGGTCGTTGGTCCGGCCTAGTAAATAATCGGCACTGGTATCCAGAGCGTCAACGATTTTACGCAGCACCTCCGGATCCGGCTTGCGGTCGTTGGTCTCATACCGAGACAGCTGCACGACCGAAATTTCGGCTTGGGAGGCGAGGTCTTTTTGCGTGAGCTGACGTAGTTCACGAAGATATTTGATTCGTTCGCCTAGCGTTTGCATGGTTACTCCTCTTCCTAACCGTTTCATTTAGTGTAGCACAAGTTGCCAAATTGGTAAAGAGAAGGTGGTCAGAATGGAATTTATTTATATTACCAAATCGGTAATCTAGTGGCTTGACATTACCAAAACGGCAACATATAATCAGGTTGCGGTTACCAAATTGGTAAAAAAGAGGAGGTTGAAGAACGTTTGTTCGAAATTTACAAGCGGTTTAAGACTTGGACAAGCGAATGGATTTGTCGGAGGGAAATGATATCACTTGCCAAAATGGCAATAAAATATAGGAGGGATATCTGATGGGGAGAAGACGCATTCATGTGTATCATGCTTTATTTGATTCATTGCCGGTGGATGAAGCGGCAACCCGGGCTGCGGTGGAAAAGTGGCTGGAAGAAGTCAGACGGTACCGGCAAGTCGGATGGATTCGTAAGGAAGCGTTCATCACAGCACGATATGAGCCGCAGTATCATGGTGCGACCCATGTTGTAAGTCAACCAACGGAACGAATTGCGATCGGGAACGTGGATAAGGAGGCGGAGCTGATTCGCAAATCCGAGCTGCTGGACCTTGCGATGGAGAGGTTATCGGAGGAGCAGCGAGAGGTGATTCGACGCAGTTATTTGGATCAGAAAGGCGAGTACGATTTTATCAGCTGCGGTGAGATGGGCATTAGTGACCGGACCTACCGCCGCATCAAAGCCAGTGCGATCCGCCTTCTAGCAGCGGCGCTGAAGCTGGAGGTCTATAAAAAAGAAGAAACGCAAACGGCAAAACATGGGGTCGGCTGATAGCCGGCTTTTTTTGTGTGGTTATAGGAAAATTAGGCGTTGTCCGATACCTGTCCGGTGGGTGTCCGTCAACTGTCCGTTCGCTTGGTTATCCCCGTGTTACATTGGTAGCGTGGAAGATCAGGTTAAGGCGAACCGAATCGATGATATCACGAAGAAAACCGCTGAGCAGGTCAGCGGTTTTTTGCTTTGGAAAGGAGGGGCCGAGATGCGAAATCAGAACAAGACACCGCCGCATTCATCTGAACCTGAATGGGTGCAGCCGATACGTTGCCAAGGATGCATCTGGGGGCGGTTCGAGGGGACCAAGCAGTTTTGCAGTATGCCGCGCTGTATCCACGGCGATTCCACGCTGGAAAGGAGGTGATTGCCATAGCAGAAGAAGAGATGACTTTAGCTCCGGAACCAGTGCCGATCACAAGTGATCCTTGGTTGACAGAGTTAGCGAACTGGACGTCAGCGGTGCTGGGCTCCAAATGGCAGGTTTACTGCGGAATGTGGCCGCCGGATGTGGCCGCTCCAGCCGTGATGTGGCAGATGATCGGCATGGACGTGCGGGCACTGGGTCCGTCGTCCTATGAGATCCAAAAGCGGATGACGGCTTTTCTGCTGGCGGAAGATACCGAACGGGAACATGCTGCGGTCCTGCGGCTGCTGGAAGGGCTGGGATCGGCGGTGAAAATCCCGCTGGACACCGCGGCTAAGCGATATCTGCGAGTTGTGGATCCGAAGCTGAGCTTGCAGCCCGAGGAACACGCGGAAGGAGCGGCGTTACAAGGGCCGCTGACCGTCACGTTGCTTCAGCGGACGACAAGGCCGGTGGTGGAAGCGCCGCTGATGCAGGCTGTTTTTTATCAATCCAAAATGAGGTGAACTGGCGTGGCAAGAAGAAAATCAAGGAGCTCGGAAAGCGCATCGGCTTTAGCTGCAGCGGAGGGGGCTGCTAGTTATCGCATGGAGGAACTGATGGCATGCTCCGAGACGGTGCTTGGCGTAAAACCGGAAATTGTGGCCGGGGCGATGTTGGGCATAGAAAGCAAATTACTTCAAATTGGCGAGGCGAAACGGCTCGTTGATCAATTTTTGAGAAAGAAGGTGCTGTAATTATGGCAGGAGGTACATGGAATGTAACGGATCAACCGGTTTTGCCCGGGTTGTATATGAATTTTGTCAGCGCGGCGGGGAACGCCATTCAGGCAGGGGCGCGCGGTGTTGTGGTTGCGCCGGTGAAGGCCCATTGGGGACCGGTTGGACAATTTGTGGAAGTTGGCAGTGAAGCGGCGATCCGGGAGTTGTTTCAGGAGGACGAATCGGAGGGCGCGACGGCGTATAGTACGCTCTATCTCGCTTTGCTGGGCGGTCCGAAAAAACTGCTGGCCTACCGTCTAGCCGGTGCTTCCGCAACGGAGGCGTCGGTAACACTCCAGGATGAGTCGGGTAACGCCGTGCTGCGGGTGAAAGCAAAGTATCCCGGCAAGCGCGGAAACGGCTTCATCGCTTCGGTTGAACCGAGTCTTTCGCTTCCCGGCAGCAAGGAGTTGAAGCTCTATGAAGGTACGGCTTTGTTGCGCACGTTCCCGTTGGGGGACGGTTCGACGTTGCAAGCCGCTGCAGCGGTCAACGGTGATCCGGCCAACGCATGGATCGTTGCTGAAGCGCTGGAAGACGGCACGTTGGCGGACGTCTCCGGGGCGGCCTTGACCGGCGGGGACAGTGGCATCGCAGATCTTACGAACGCCGAGTACGCTTCAGCTCTGTCTGCGTTTGAGACGCAGGACTTCCATGTGCTAACGCTGGACGGCGTGTCGGATTCGGCTTTGCGGACCAGCGTTGCCGCTTGGGTGAAGCGCGTGCGCAGTGAAGGTAAAGGCGTCATCGCTGTGTTGGGCGGATCCGCCGCCGACGATACGGCTGCCGACGCCGTGAGTAAAGCGGTGGCACGCAGCGCCGCTATCGACCATGAGGGCGTCGTCAACGTCGGCACCGGCGCGGTGCTGAACGGCCGGGCGTATTCGTCGGCGCAGGTCGCCGCCTGGGTTGCCGGCTTGATCGCCGGCCAGCCGCTGAAGGCATCGACGACATACGCGGCCTCGCCGTTCGGCGACGTGACGCGGCGCTGGACGCGCTCCGAGCAGGAGCAGGCGGTGCAAGGCGGCGTGTTCCTGCTCGTGCACGACGGCCGCCGGGTGAAGGCGCTGCGCGGCGTGAACAGCCTAGTGACGCTCCGTGAGGGGCAGAACAAAGGCTGGAAGAAGATTCGCAAGATTCGCGTCATGGACCAAATTAATGCGGATCTGCAGCGGACCGCCGAGGATGCCTATATCGGCAAGGTGAACAACACCGAGGAGGGCCGCTTGGCGCTGATCGGCGCAGGGAAGCAGTATTTGCAAACGTTGGCCGCTGAGAACGTGATCGAGGCGACTGGGTTTGATGTGACGCTGGATCCGCGGTTTTATGGCAACGCGCCGCAATTCACGCCGGAGGATGATCAGGTGTTCCTGGCTTGGACGGCGGATGATACCGATGTGATGGAGCAAATTTTCGGCACGTTTTATGTGCAATAATTTTATTTTCTAATTGGAGGAGGAGCTAACTGATGGCACAATTTCTTGATCCCGGCCGCGTGATTATGGGGACGTTTGGCCAGATTTTTATCGAAGGGGTATGGCAGTCGAACTTGAACCACCTGGAAGCCAGCGTTGAAGCAGAGAAGAAGGAACTGAATCTCGTGGGCACCGATTATACGGTGTACAAGCTGGGGCGCAAAAAAGGCACCGGCACGATGAGCGGCTACAAGGTCACATCGGATATGATCGCGCGCGGCTTTCAGAGATTTTCGATCATTCATAAGCTGGACGATCCGGAAGCCTACGGCTTCGAACGCATCCAACTGAACAATTGCATGGTCGATAAAATCGTCCTGGCTAACTGGACCGCCGGCGAAGAAGTAACGGAGGAAACGCCTTTTACGTTCGAATCGTACGAGTTGTTGGATCCGATCGTGGCGTCTTAAAGGGCCGTTTGGCCGTATGGGTGGCGTATACGGGACTTGAACTCGCAGCGGCCCAGTTGACTTGAACTTAGCGGACATTTTGGGCGTTATTCCCGTTTATATTCGCATAATGGGTGAATTAGCGGACTTTTTTGGCTCTATTTTGCGATTGGATGTCGTTGGACGCCGGGTTTGCGCTGATTTCGTGTAAATAAGGCCATGGAATGGTCTTATTTTTCGTTAGAGCTTGATTTTGTGTGGGAATAACGCCCATTTGTACCGCTATTGCTGCTCAAAAGACACATTTGATTTTTGGAAGATCATCTGAAGGAGGAAGCGAGCATGAGTGAATATTCAGCTTTGGATCCGGTTCGCGAACAGGAGATTTTGGACGGGCTTTTTGAGACGGTGTCGAATTTACCGGAGGAGACCGTATTTATCGGGCGCTTGGGATTGCGCGTGACGCTGCGCGGCCTGACGTCCAGCAAAGTGGATGCGATTCGCGAACGTTGCACGGTGCGCAAGACGACCAAAGGGCAGGTGACCGAGAAGATCGACAGCGAGTTGTTTAACGCGGCGTTGATCAAGGAAGCCACCTCGATGCTGGAAGTGGTGAAAAAAGCCAACAACGGTGAAGACCAGAGCGGGAAGGCGCAAAGCGTGAAGCTGAGCGGTTGGGACGATTCGCGCCTGACCAGCCGGCTGAAGTTGTCCGGCGGGGAAGAGGCGATCCGCCGTCTGCTCCTGGCCGGGGAGCTCGACGCCGTTGGTGATAAGGTGCTGGAGATTTCCGGGTTTGGGGTCGACATCGAAGACGTAAAAAACTAATCGGCTCCGGCGGCATGACGACGCTGCTGTTCCATATGTGGACGCGGCATCATCTTCGCCCCGGGGAATATTGGTCACTCCCGAAGGGGGAGCGCCTGCTGCTGCGGGCATTTTCCGAACGGGAGTTGGAGATGTTGTGAGGTGCTGGACCACGAGCGTTTAGGAGGGTGAGAGATTAGCTGTAAAAAGTACCGTTATTTTGCTGCATTTATCGGTTTTTGGGCGATTAACTGGAATTCTTACCGTTAATTTGATGGATTTTAGCCCTACTCGGGAAAATCGGGCGAAATAACCGTAGGATTTCCAGTTAGTTTGCGTGGAAGCTGGATTCTTCCAAAAATAACGGTAGGAAATCCTGTTATTTTTATCGGGAGTTGGTTGGAACCGGTTAGAAGCTAACAGAAAGGAGGTTAAACAACCTATGGCTAGAGATGACAATGACAAGCTTGAAGTCGAGATCGACGACCGTGACATAGACCGAACCGCAAAAAAGCTCCGCAATTTGGACAAACTGCTGCAACAAACTCATCGCCGTGCAGCGCTGCTCGGCAAATCTCGCATCAAGCCCGCCCTCACCCTGGACGACCGTTTTACTTCCGCGGCCCAAAAGGTCGAGGACACGCTGAGACGTCTACATCGAACGACGGTGCAGCCAACGGTGAACTTTAGCGATCGCGTCACGGGTGACGCGCTGAAGTTGCGGGCTTACCTTACTGCGCTGACAGTGACTCCATGGCAGGTTTCTGCGGCGGGAGTAGATTGGGAAGCGGTGGTGGGGGACTCTTTTACCGATTGGATCAGTTCCGAGGGGAAGAGTACGTTGAAGCGAATTTCTGCGGCGATTGGGAATGCATTGGTTATTACGGGAAAGTTAGCTAATTCTGTACTCAATCCCGGAAGTCATGGAATGTCGAAGGAGAATTCTCCTGTGCCAGAGCAGCCCGAACGCAAAGGCTTTTTAGAGAAGACGGTAGGGTCGCTGTTCGAATTTACAAATACCGTTCGAAAGGACGTGGCCAAGGATTACACCAAGGAAGGCACCAAAGAACTGATGGATAAGTACATCCTGAAAAAGGATGAAAAAGACAAGAAAATAACGGTTGAATGTAAGTGCAGAGTCACCTGTTACTGCAACTGCGGAGCAGGTGGAGGCGGATATATTAGTGGAACTGGACCCGGGAGGAAGCGAACGGGTCGTGCTGCTAGGGGGGCTAGAACCAGGAGTACGGTGGTCACCCAAGTACAATTGCCTAAGCCTAAACCTAGTTCTGGTGGAGGACTTAAAGGTTCTCTAAAAAAAATCGGTGTAGGATTGCTCCTGAGCACAGGAGGAGATTTGCTGGCGGGAAGTGGTCTGCCGGAGTTGATCACCAAGGGAGCAGGGAAGGTTGATCAATTCGGTGCAAAATTATTAGGTAAAGCAGGCGGGCTGATTGGAAAGATTGGCAAGGGCATTAAGCTTCCGGGACCGTTAGGATTACTGTCGAATGCAAGTGCGATCGCATCAGCCGACAATAATAAGGATCGCTTAAAAGCGACCACCTCCGCGGTGGTCTCTTCGATCGGCGGTCTTATAGGCGGGGCCCTCGGTTCAATTATTCCCTTTGCAGGGACGGCCGTCGGGGCGACATTAGGTTCGATGGGCGGTGACTTTCTAGGAAATCATTTGGGTGGTTGGATTTATAACCTTTATTCTAAGAAAAAAGAGCCAGCCGACAAGAAAGCAACACCGAAGCCAGATTCCTTGTCCGTAAAGGATACGCTAGGCTTATCTGCGATTCCACAGATGGCTCCGAGCTTGGCTGGTATAAATCCTTACGCGGGAAATGTAAGTCGACAACAGGATGACGCACAGAAAAAGGCTTCTCCCCCGTCTCAGATTAACGTTTCTTTATCCCAAGGCGCAATTAACCTCACTGTGAACAAAGATGAGATCAATTACGACGAACTTGCCAAAGCTGCCGGCTGGAAAATCGCCAACGAAGTGCGGTTTGCGATGCAAAATCTGAAGTAGGGGAGGGGAGCAGGGACATATGGAGATTCACTTAATTGATGGTGCAGGACAGAATTTTGTGTTCCCGGTCAACCCGGAGGAGATTACGATCTCCCGAAGCAAAGGCGTGGAGACGGTGAATATCGTCTCGCTGGGGGAATATGACTTTTCGGCTGGAGAGAGGGTGAAGGAGATCGCCTTCTCTTCTTTTTTTCCGGCGGTCTATGATCCGGGGTATTGCAATTACCAAGACCTCCCTGATCCGCAGGAGGCGATGAACCGACTGACGACCTTGATGAACAGCAAGTCGCCGGTCCGCCTGATCATTACGGATACAGCTGTAAACGTGCTTGTGACCATCGCTGCACATAACAGTACCTTTCGGGGCGGGGAGCCAGGGGATGTGTACTTTGAACTGACCGCTCGGACTTGGCGAGAGATGAAGGTGCACACTCAGGCGGGTGCCGGCGGGGCAGCTTCGACAGCGAAAACAACCCGGTCGGACACGAAAAAGCCCGCAAAAACCTATGTCGTTAAATCAGGTGACACCCTGTCCAAAATCGCCAAGCTGGAGCTTGGAGACAGCTCGAAGTGGCAGCAGATCTATAATGCCAACCAAAAAACGATCGGCAAAGACCCGAACCAAATCAAGCCCGGACAAAAGCTGGTGATGCCGCAATGAGTTACGAAGTGGTGCTCCAAAACAAGTATTACTTGCGGGAACTGGTAAAGAACATTTCGCTTAAGGATTCGCTTGATCAGATATCGTATCAGGGCACGATTGGGCTGAGTATTCCGGCTTCTTTTCCTGGGATTGAACCGGGACAAGAGATTCGGATCAGCGGCGTACCGTATAGCGGATCGGGCCGTGACATTGCTGCTGGGGGCAAGATGGTTCCGTTACTGCATCCGGGCGTGGTATGGGATTGCTCCAGCACATTGAGACAATCGAAGTACATGACGGTGACGGTGTATGACCGGACGATTTATTTGGCGAAATCGGAGGATGAGTATCTTTTTCCGGCGGGGGGAACGGCAACTCAGCGGCTCCGGAAATATGCTGCAGATTGGGGCATTCCGCTTGATAAGGTACCAGATACGAAAACCAAGCTAAAAAAAGCCGTCTATCGCCCGCAAACCCTTTACAACATGATTTTGTCGGATCTCAAGGAGACAGTAAAGGCCGGCGGGGACATGTACGTACCGCGAATGACGCCTGCGGGATTAACCTTGTTCAAGGTCGGCAGCAATGACGTGGTTTGGAAGCTGGAGCAACTGGAGGAAGCGACGCAAAACCGTACGCTGGAAGGTGCAGTGACGCGTGTGAAGGTCATCGGGACCGAAGATCGCAGCGAAAGCGCACCATCCAAGGTGTTAGCTGTAGCAAGCGGGGAGACCGCTAAATACGGTGTGTTGCAACGGGTTGTGCAGGACGAGAATGTCAAAACCGCTGGTGCTGCCAAAAAATATGCCGAGTCCATGCTAACGGGTTTAAGGCAGTCTTACACCGTAACCTGCATCGATCTAAATACGATCCGGGCAGGAGATAAGGTGATTTTTAACGGGCTGAACCTGATCGTAACTTCCGTTTCGCATGAACTGGGGGACCCCGGGCATATGACGCTGGAGCTCGCGACGATGGACGACGTGAAAAGGAGGTATTTTCTTGAGCAATGATCCTTATGCGGCGTTGGCCGTTTCACTGCGAGAAAATGCAGCAAGAAAAGCCGCCGAAGTGCTCACCGGTGCGACGGCAGAGCTTGGGACCGTGACGGGCACGGGACTGAAGCTCGACAGTTTCAAGTATGAAATTCAAGACTACTATGTTGCAGAGTTCCCAGGCATCCTGAAGCTCCCGGAGTTGAAGATGACCGGAGAGGTCCGCGGGCTCAGAGACAGCGGTGGGGGTGGCGTCGAGGGCCAAGGGCAGTTTACATTTATGCCTTCGGAAACGAAGGATGCGGTGTTGTCGCTAAAACTTCAGCCCGGAGATCGCGTACTGGCGTTGCCGCTTAACGGCGGAAATGATGCGATTGTGTTATGCAGGGTGGTGAGCGGGAATGGCTAATCTTTTTCCGGAGGCAGTGGCGGATTCTTGGGAGGTTGCAGGACAGGACGGGCAGGAATCTGGAGCGGATGAGGTAACGTTTGGCCGAAGCTGGCGGTTTGATTTTGAGACAGGAGAGTTCGTGATGACGCCTACGGGAAAAATCGCGCCTGCTGACGAGATCGCCGCCTGGAAGGTGTGGTGTGAAAAAGCAATTCGTACCCCGCGATACCGACATGTGATATACTCCCGTGCCTATGGTCAGGAATTTGAGGAGCTGATCGGCCAAGGCTATAGCCGGGCCGTTCAGGAGAGCGAAATCCGGCGGATCGCGACGGAGACGCTGATGGTGGACCCGCGGACGCTGAGCGTGGATGGGTTTGTTTTTGTTTGGCGGGAGGATGGTTGTCGATTTACATGCCGGGTCAAAAACGTGCGGGAGGATGAGTTGATTGTGGAAGGGAGTGTGACGTGATGGCAGATTTGCCGCTTTATTTGCAGGATCAGACGGAAGAACGGATAATGCAGCGTATGCTGGATCGAGTGCCTTCGGATATGGATAAGTCTGAGGGTTCTTTTATTTGGGATGCAGAAGCGCCGGTGGCCTTCATGCTGGCAGAGGCGGCATCGTGGGCGCAACAGCTGCTGGCGCGGGGATTTGCGAGTACGACGTATGGGGAGTACCTCGATCTCCGGGCGGCGGAGCATGGCGTTACACGGCGGCCGGCTGTGGCTGCTACGGGTACGGTGCAGTTTGCGGGAGAGCCGGGGAAGACGGTGCCTGCGGGGACGGTTGTGGCGACGCCGGCAGATGAGTTCTCGGCGGAAGCATCGATGGAGTATGTAACGACGGCGGCTGTGACGTTGGATGAGAATGGAGTAGGGACGGTGCCAATTCGCGCGCTGGTTCCTGGCCGAGCAGGGAATGTCCCGGCTGGAGTTATTCAGGTGATGACGACACCCGTTCGTGGAGTGACGGCGGTTACGAACCTGGAGGCGACTCGGGGCGGTGCCGATGTTGAGTCGGATGAGCTGCTGTTGGAGCGTTTTTTGTCGCAGGTACGGAATCAGGGCACAAGCGGGAACAAGGCGCAATATTTGAAATGGGCCGGCGAAGTGCCTGGTGTGGGCGGAGCGCAGGTGGAACCGTTGTGGCAGGGTCCGGGCACGGTTGGGATCTATTTGCTTGATACGGACAAGCGGGCGGCGAACGAGGAGATCGTTGCGGCGGCGCAGGCGTATATCGATCCGACGCAGGATGGGCAGGGCGAAGGCGTGGCACCTGCGGGAGCGATTGTGACGGTGATGGCTGCCGAGGAAGTACCGATCGATATTCGCGTGAAGCTGACGTTAGCCAGCGGCGTGACGCTGGAGGAAGTGAAGAAAAAAATCGAGGACGGTGTGCGGGCGTATTTGAAGCAGCTTGCTTTTGTTGACCCGTTGGTTCGGTTTACGCGGATCGCTGCGATTCTGCTGGACATTCCACCGATCATCGACTATGCCGAGTTGACGGTGAATGGCAACGCAGATACCAATTTGGAGATCTACACGGGCCAGGTTGCCGTGTTGGGGACGGTGGATGTGTATGAGTGAACCAGTTCGGCGGGAGAAGGGAGAAGCTCTACGTCTAAGTACGGGTGAGTCTTTGTTGACCAGCCCTCGAGGGCGTGAAATGTTCTCCTATCTGCCGGCCTATTACGAATCTTCCCGAGTCATGCAGGCGGACATGAACGCCAAAGGGGTGGAAATGGACCTGCTGTTCGCAGCGCTGGAGGAGACGTTTCAGCAGTTCTTTGTGCGCACGGCCACTTGGGGGCTGGATCGCTGGGAGAGTGAGCTCGGCATCACGACCGACTTAAGTAAGCCGCTGGATCAACGCCGCGCTGTTGTTGAATCCAAGCTGCGCGGCAGCGGGAAGTTTTCAGGTCAGCTGGTGAAAAATGTGGCAGAGGCGTATGACCGGGGGAGAGTGGAGGTTTCTTTTCAGCCGGGGGAGTGGGGGGTTACGGTTCGTTTTGTCGATTCAATCGGAGCCCCTCCAAATCTCGATGATTTGAAAGGCATGATTGAAGAAATTAAGCCGGCGCATATGTCCGTCGTTTATCGACTGAACTATCTTACGATTGCCCAAGTTGAGGGAATGACCATTACTCAGATTGAATCGATAACGCAAGACAAATTACTAGGAGGTGGGTTGTAGTGCCGAATCCAACTACACCAAATCTTGGACTAAATAAAATCGATCGTACTTCGCCAGAAACTACGTATTTCGATTTGAATAAATATATCGATCAGAATGCAGAAAAGGTAGATTCTTTTGCCGGTGAGGTACAGGAAGAGATTAGCGCTCTTAAAGATCGTCTAGATCATGCTGTAACTAAAGAGATTACCCTTAACCCAGGACTACAAGTCGTAAACTCGCCCAAGGATTCAAGGTTTAAATTGAGTGAGATTCAGGGGAGGACGTTGATTAACCTACTTGGGGTTGCTGGAGGTTGTGAAGAAGCTAACAGTTGGTCTGCTCCGTATGGAATGCTTTCTGTTGACGCGACCATAAGAGACAGCGGGATGGCAAGTCTTAAATACACACACAGTAGTTCATCGTCGTCGGGTGCATATGTCAGATCGAATTATTTTCCGATTGATCCATCTAAATATCTATTAATTGCTGCTTGGGTAAAGTCGGTAAGTAAGTCTGTATCTGTTCGGCTTGTAACGACTGGTGGTGAAAATATTCAATATTCATTTGGCAGATTTCACGCGGCAGGCGAGACGGGTGGGGTTGCCTTCCGAGTATTTACACCATCTAATTTGGGTGCAAACACTTCTGTATGCGTTGAAGCTTTCAGTAATGATCCATTCGCTATAGGAGATACTTTTAATTTCGACTCCTTTCGCGTTTATCAATTAACCGCCGATGAATATGCACAACTTAACGAATCAACGCCGGATAGTTACATTAATTACAAATATCCATTTGTGCCGTGTGGCATTATCGGTGTAGAGAATCCTTACGCTATCAGTTATGGAGAAAACCTTTTGCCACCGTTTTACGAGTGGGAAAGTCTCCATGCCAACGCAAAAGTAATTGAGCCGTACAGAATGAAGCATACAACAACCACTAACGCAAACGAGTACAATTACCATACAATCCCGGCGTTAGAGGATGCTTATTATGATTTATTCGTCCAAAATGCAGCAGGAGATGAGAATAGAAACTTAATAAAGGTTTTGGATGATAGCTTTTCCCAGATAGCAGAGGCTGAAATTGGCGAGGAAATTTTAGAGGGTAACATTAGGCATACTTGGATTAAAACTCCACCAAACGCCAAGTACATTAGGGTTTATCTTTACCCGAAACCAGACTTTGAAATTACGGCGGAGTTTATCAGCCCAATCTTGGCCTTTAATGATGATGAAAAGTCATTCAAGCCGCAGCGCAAAACCATGCTTGCCCTGCAAACGGAATTGCACGCTAACCCAGAAGATGGTAGCGAACCGGACGTCCTGTTTGAGAAGGAGGGGCAATATTTCAAATTGGCGAAGTGGAAAAAAGTCGTATTGGATGGGGCGCTAACATATGAGCATTCTAGCAATTATAGCGTCTCTGGTTCAAAACGCATTAGAATACCAAATATGGGTCGTGACGCCACCGGATCGTATAATGGAGCCGTTGTTAAATACACTGGGGTAACTCTTGAACCTGCCGTTATTGCTGGATGGAGTAAAAACGATCAATGGGGCATTGATACAACAGCAGGACACACATTGATAACTATTAGCAACGCAGAAAGCGGTTGGGGAGACAGCTACACACCAACAGCAGACGAGGTTAAGGCGTATTTTATGGGCTGGAAAATGAGCGTATATGGCGGTACAAGATGGGACAATTACAATGGAACCGGGACGAAAGTTTGGATAAGGATCACTAGGTTAAACGATTCAGTCGGTTTATCTAATAACATCGACTACACCACAACGTTACCAACAGTTGATGCCGGAACAGATGCTTTAGGGAACACTTACAAACCATATCAACTTCTATACCGCCTAGCCAAAGAAGTAGTAGAACCTGTTCCATTTGAAGGAGCGTTAGTTTTACCAGAAGGGCAAAGCGTGGTTGAGGTTGGTACAGGGATCGTGCTTAGAGAAGTTAACAAACCGACACCAGTAACGAGTTCGGGAGTTCAAACTTTCAATGGTACCGCCGATCCCTTATCCTATCGAGCCGGGGCGATTCTTTCCCTTTATGAAAATGGAAGATACAAAAAAGTAGATGTATGGGGAATGAGAAGCGGCGGAGGGAGCGTTGAAATTTCCAACGGCCCAGCATTTATCAGCTTGAACAATAATAATTATGACGAGATGGCTACCTACACAATAACCTATATCAAATTTGACAAGTCTCATGCTCAACCGATTAAAGGGGTTGTAGCGAATAACGAAAAGGCACAGATTAGCGATTTGGTGGATGCGGCTGCCGCAATAATCGGAACTATCCCAATCGAGACAAAAGGTGGAGCAGGATCGGAAGAATCCGAAAACGGAGCAATCAGAACGGTTATTCCGTATACGACAACAAAGAGCGGGGACGCCTACACGATTGCGACAAGTGACGTTTTGGTCGCCAACCAGCAAATAACCGTCAAATTCAACGCAAACAGCAGCGGAACACCGATGTTAAAGTTTGGCGGCACGTCAGCCTATCCGATAAAAAAAGCCAACGGATCGGCGGCTAAATTCTACGCCAGTGTATATACGTTGTTCTTTGACGGATCGGCTTTTATCTTATCGGGTGAAGGGGGGGAAGTCGAAAGCTACGGAACAGCAACAGCAAGCGACGTATTAGCGTCAAAAACTATCCTAACCACAAATGGACTAGTTACCGGAACTATGTCAAACCGTGGGGCCGTTACAAATACAATTACAACACAGAATGGACAGTATACAATACCAGCTGGGTACCACAACGGGAGCGGGAAGGTGACGGCGAGTTTTGCCAATCTTGTGGCGGGAAATATAAAGAAGGACGTCAACATCGGAGGAATTACCGGGTCATTGGAGCCGTCTGTTAAAGGTAGTATGTCACTTAATTATACAAAAACCGGGTATGTTAGTGATTATACAACAATAGCTACGTTCCCCGTTGGCATAACTCAAATTGCTTTTATTGCTGATTCTAGTTCTTATTTTCAGTTAAACTCAGCCTCCGGCTTATCTCTTATATTGACAGATGGTAGTAAAAGAACGGTGTTATTAAGTTTGTATGAAAAACCAACAAAAAGTGTTAATTTAGGTTCTTTGCTATATGACAAAGATTATCGAATGCGATTCCGAAATATAGATGGAGTAGTGCAGTACTATGGTAATATCAATGACGTTGCCTTAGATCCAACTGTGCCATGGCAAATTTACTACGAAACAAGCATTTGGGCTGGCAACGATGAATCAACTAGAACTGTAAACATTAGGCTTGTCGGTAAGTTGTACTACTCGTAAAGGCGGTGTTTGTATGTTTTATCTTATACCAAGAGAAACTGAGGAAAACATAGTTGCGATTCAAATTATTATTAACGATCCATATCCTGAACAAGAAGTAGAAGGCGGATTTTATGTAACTGAACTGCCGACAGCCAATACACCAGAGGGTATGTACCCGGTTTTAATGTATAAGAAAGATACACAAGAGTTGTTTTACAATTACGAAATAAATACATTGCCGCCAGAACCAATTCTCTCATTTTACGATCAATTGGCGGAACTAAGTGTAAAGTTGGAAGAGGCCGATGCCTCCAATCTACTCGCCCTCGACGCCCTAGCCAGCACATTTGAACTGACTTTGGAATTACAGGATAAGGCTTCGACTTTACAGACCGAAATCGAAACTCTGAAAAACGGGACGGTGGCTTAAATCATGGAAAATAACATCATGGTTGAGGTATATGTACAACTTATCAAGGCGGGGCGTAAGACAGTAGATCAAGTGCCATTATACGATGGTTTAAGAAATGCTGTGGCGGAAAGACTTAATGCGGTAACTGCAACAAATGAGCTCTGAGTTAAAATGCAGTTGCTTTGAAGGAAGCCAATCTGACTAGGTTCCGGAAGTCGATGGACCAGTAACTATTTCAAGTTTGACAGGTATAACCGCACAAACGCCGCAAGGCGTATTTTTTATGCCCTCGATCCCCCGAGGGCTCTTCATTTTCCCCGAAAGAAGGTGTAATCATGGACATTACGATCATCACCGCGGTAACCTCCGTGCTGGCGGCGGTGAGCGGAATTGCGTTGGGGTGGGCGGGGCGTGCGAAGGCGGCGCGACGGGAGGCTGAGGAGTCGGCCGAAGCGGAGGCTGTGCAGCGGGCGGATGTCGAATACATCAAGCGGGGGGTAGACGACATGAAAATCGAGCAGAAGCTGCAAGGCCAGCGATTTGAAGCCTTCTCCGAGCGGCTGACCCGCGTCGAAGAGTCAGCAAAACAAGCCCATAAACGGATCGATCGGCTGGAGGAATAAGCTCTTGGGTATGATTGAGGTATATGGAAGAGTATGCTAAGATAACAATAGAAACAAGGAGGCTGCGCCACAGCCTCCCCGGTACAACACTTGGGTGGGAAACCTCCAAATGTACTTCAGAGAATAACCCGCACCTCGGCGCTAACCTGGGCGGGTTATTTTCGTTTATTCAGGTAAGTAAGCAGTGCAAGGACAAACATGCCTAGCATGATCACTTCCGAAAACGAAAATTGCATACGCATCACCTCCCATCCGGAGGCGATACAGTCCCACCCAATTTCAGTTGTACATGCTAAATTATACCAGAGTCTGCTAAATCATCGCAGGCTCTTTTGTTTTTTGATGAAAATCCTAGATTCGTCCTCACAAGTGCACAAGCGAAGGGGTCACCTTGCGGAATAGCATAAATGGAAGGGGTGAAATCGTTTATGGATACAAAGAAGTACCAAATTGAAAGGCGATACATTGTAAAGCGGCCTAACGTCCGGCCAGGGACGAGGTTGACGACGGGAACCCCGGAGTTTTTTGTGGCGCATGACACGGGGAATCCGGGGGCTACGGCGGACAACCACTATGCCTATTTCAACTCGCTGAAGGATCGGACAGCCTCGGCCCATGTGTTTATCGATGATACAAAAATTCTTGAAATTATCCCGACAGGCACTGGCTCGGATCCCGCGGAAAAAGCTTGGCACGTGCTGTATAACGTGAAAACGGACAACGATTTATTTGGCTATGATGCCAATGACGCGGCCATCGGGGTGGAATTTTGCTACGGCGGGCGCATAAAATTTACGGAAGCGTACAAGCGCTATGTCTGGTATCTGGCCTATTGCTGTTACAAATGGAACAAGAACCCGTACGTCTTTATTCCATCCCACAAACAACTCGACCCGGCGCGAAGACAAGATCCTGACAAGGCTCTGGCTACAGGCGGAAAAACGATGAACCGATTGCTGGACGATATCTCGGCCGAACTCAAGTCGATGCGTACGTCTAGCCCAACGCAAAATTCGAATACCTCTTTTACACCGCTTCCGGCTTCCATCGCGCAATCACTGATCGACAACTATGTTTCTCCTGCATGGTTTGCTTCACGTGCCAAAAGGGACCAGGTTGGCATGACGCATTTTCACAATTTAGCGAACAATCTACGGGTAGCCTCTGGCATTCCATTAACCTCTTCGTCCACTCCCGGCCCATTGATTCCACTGCCAAAAAGCAATGCACAGGAAATCATCTTCCGCTGGCTTTCTCCGGCTTGGTTTAAGGCACGGGACGAAGGGAATATGGCACGAGCGCAGCATTTTAACAACTTAGCAAACTACCTGCGCCGGGCGGCGGGCATCCCGGAGCAATAAGAAGGAGGGGAATCATCGTCAATGCAAAACGAGATTTTAACCAATGTACTGGCCTTTGCCTCGGTCTTGTCCGTATTTGTATTAGCTTTGGTGCAACTTGTGAAAACAACCTTCAACCTGCCGAAAAATCTGATCCCTTTCATCGGGGTAATCATCGGCATTTTGGTTGGAGCAGCGGCGTACCCATTTACGGAAATGGAGCTGGTGCTGCGACTGTGGGCGGGAGGTTTAGCGGGTTTATCGGCCACCGGGTTGTTTGAGCTCGGGAACAAACGCCAAGGAAGAACGAAGGACAAATAAGGGGCTTCGGGGACAGCATGATCTTGCTTGGAGGTCATTTCCACTTGAATAAAGAACATTTGTTTGCATATAATACAAACAAACGTTCCTATATGGAGATGATCCTGGTGGAAAAATACATCGGTCGCACCGTAGAAATCATTTACCTTGACCGTACAGGCAAGATTACGCAGCGGCGGATCGAAGTTCATGATGTGCGGGGCGGTTTGGTTCGGGCGACTTGCCTGACTTCCCATGCCCCTCGGGCTTTTCGGATCGAGAACATATTAGCTTGTGTACCTGTGGCAAAAGGGCGGCATACTGCCTCCTGAGCCTCCCTATATTTTGGGCCGTTCGCTTCGCGAGCGGCCCTTTTTGCATTTCAAATCTTGATGATTAGTAGGTGCATTGTCAATATGTTTGGTAAAAGGATAGACCCTTACCTAACGCGTGGGGGTCTATTTCTTTTTGATTTGGTAGAGTTACTGGCTTACTAGTTCCCCCGGTCACTTTCCAAGTGATACGGGGGGCTTTTTGCTTAATACACAGTGTGAAATTACAACTTTTTCGGATATTATCGTAATTTCGTGGGATATTTCCTGGACTTTTGGGAGGCTAAGATAAAATTAATGTACGAGAAATCCAATGTTTAAACATTATAACGTTATATTCTCAAGAGTTATTTTCCATGTTATGCTAAATTCAATCAGAGGCAGGCATGACAACGATCCTTATTAAAAAGAGGCGAGCTATGATGAAGGAAAGAGTCGTTTATCGCCATCTCCAAAGAGTTAATGGGGAAGCGATCGACATTGTGATCGAGGATGGGATCATCACGGAGATCACGGAAGCCGGCCAGGCTCGCGGCGATCGGGACTGGGACGGGACCGGCCACTATGTGTCCAGCGGTTGGATCGATATGCATGTCCACGCATTTCCAGAGTTCGACCCGTACGGTGACGAGATCGATGAGATTGGCGTGAAGCAAGGCGTCACAACAATTATAGATGCCGGCAGCTGCGGTGCGGATCGGATCGGCGATCTGCTGGCCAGCGGCAAGCACGCGGAGACCAATCTGTTGGCTTTTTTGAACATCTCGCGGATTGGACTGAAACGCATCGACGAACTGTCGGAGTTAGCTTGGATCGACCGTGAGCGCTTGAAGGCTGCACTTGCCGAGTATCGGGACTCCATCGTTGGCCTGAAAGCGCGAATCAGCCAGAGCGTCGTCCGCGACAACGGCGTCATGCCGCTGCGGATCGGAAGGGAGCTGTCGCTGGAGACGGGGCTGCCGCTGATGGTGCATATCGGCTCAGCGCCGCCCGATATCCGGGAGGTGATCCCGCTGCTGCAACGAAAAGATATCATTACCCATTATCTCAATGGTAAAGCGAACAATTTGTTTGACGAAGCAGGCGAACCGCTCCCGGTGTTAAACGAGGCAATCCGCCGCGGGGTGCATCTTGATGTAGGCCATGGTACGGCCAGCTTCTCGTTTCGGGTGGCCGAGGCGGCGAAGCGACAAGGGATCCACCCTGATACGATCAGCACCGACATCTACCGGGGGAACCGGCTGAATGGTCCGGTGTACAGCATGGCCAACGTGCTGAGCAAATTTCTTTATCTTGGCTATTCGCTTGAGGAAGTCATTGCTGCGGTAACCACTCAAGCAGCACAATGGCTGGGCCGTGAGAAGTTGGGCCGCATTCAGGTTGGAGACCCGGCCCACTTAACGTTGTTCGTCGTGAAGGAAGAACCTGTGGAACTCGTTGATTCGGAAGGAGAACGGCGCGTCTCGAAGCGCCGTATCGAAGCTAAAGGAGTGATCGTCCATGGAAAATTCATTAAATGCGAAGTACGGGCTTAAGCGCGTGATTAACGCCAGCGGGCGGATGAGCATCCTTGGCGTATCGGCGCCAAGCGACACGGTGATGGACGCGATGAAGCGGGGCGGCCAAAGCTACGTCGAAATCGCTGACCTCGTGGACAAGGCGGGAGACTATGTCGCCAAACATGTGGGATCGGAGGCAGCGGTGGTCGTCAACTCGGCATCCAGCGGCATCGCTTTGTCGGTTGCGGCAATCGTAACGCAAGGCGACCGACGCAAGAGCTTGCGTCTGCATCAGGAGGAAATCCCCCGTAACGAAATCATCATGCTGAAGGGGCATAACGTGCAGTACGGCGCTCCCGTGGAAACGATGGTGTACCTCGGCGGCGGCAAGCTGGTGGAGGCGGGCTACGCGAATGAAGGGCGAGCAGAGCACATTGAAGACGCGATCGGCGACAGAACTGCGGCGATCCTCTATGTGAAATCACATCATGCCGTGCAGAAGAACATGATCTCCGTTGAAGAGGCGTGGGAGGTCGCGCAGCGGAATCAAATTCCAATGATCGTCGATGCCGCGGCGGAGGAGGATCTGCAAAAGTACGTGAAATTCTCCGACTTGGCCATTTACAGCGGCTCCAAAGCGATTGAAGGCCCGACCTCCGGTATCGTTGCCGGGAAACGCAAGTACATCGAATGGGTAAAGGTGCAGCTGCACGGCATCGGACGAAGCATGAAGGTGGGCAAGGAAACGACCTTTGGGTTGCTGCAAGCCCTGGACGAGTACGCCGTGAAACCCGACAACAGTGAGCGCGAAAAAGAGGCTTTGCAAACCTTGATGCCGCTGAGTGAGCTTCCGGGAATCCGGGTCTCTATCGTGCAGGACGAAGCCGGGCGAGCGATTTTCCGGGCGCGAGTGCAGGTGGACCCGCAGCAAGCTGGAATTTCGGCGAAGGACATGGTACATGCGCTGCAAACGGGGGATATTGCCATTTACACCCGGGATTATGGGGTGAGACAAGGGTATTTTGATATCGATCCACGCCCGCTGATGGGGGACGATATCGAGGTCATTGCCGCAAAAATTCGCGAATTGGCAGGAGGACAATAAGATGTCGCAAATCGCAAAACGCTTTTATAAAAATCGGGTAGCCCTCAACGTCCTGGCTAAAGATATTCCGAACGCCAAGGAAGTGTTTGAAGCGGCGGAAGGTTATGTGCTCGTTGGGGTCCTGTCGAAGGACTACGCTAGCGTTGAGGAAGCCGTAACGGCAATGAAGGCATACGGCCGGGTAATTGACGATGCAGTGTCGATCGGTCTGGGTGCCGGCGATAATCGTCAGGCGGCCGTCGTTGCCGAGATCGCCAAGCATTATGCCGGCAGCCATATCAATCAGGTGTTCCCGGCGGTTGGAGCGACCCGAGCGAATCTTGGCGCACAGGATGGCTGGATCAACAGCTTGGTCTCCCCGACGGGGCAAGCGGGATACGTGAACATCTCCACCGGCCCGGCCAGCGCAGCCCAGGAGAAGCCAGCGATTGTTCCGGTTGAAGCAGCGATTGCGCTGGTGCGCGATATGGGCGGCAATGCGCTCAAATACTTCCCAATGCAAGGCTTAAGCCGCGAAGAAGAGCTTCGCGCGGTAGCGGCTGCTTGTGCGAAGGAGAATTTTGCGCTGGAGCCGACCGGCGGAATCGACCTGGACAATTTTGAGCCGATCGTGCGCATTGCCTTGGAAGCCGGGGTTCCACAAGTCATTCCGCATGTATATACCTCGATCATCGACAAAGAGACCGGCAACACCCGGACCGAAGATGTGCATCTGCTGACCCAAATCATGAAACAGCTGGCGAATGCTTATGCCTAAACATCGTATTGCCGCCTTCGGTGAAGTAATGATGCGCCTGCAGGTCCCGGGGTATGAGACGTTAGCGCAGGCGGATACGTTGAAGTATTCTTTTTCGGGTACCGGCGTAAATGTGGTGTCGGCTTTATCCCGCTACGGGCATGAGGGTGTACTAGTCACACGGTTGCCGGATAATCCGCTGGGCGATGCAGCTGTCGCCTATCTGCGCCAGCTCGGCATCGGCACGGCTCACGTTGTCCGGGGAGGCAAGTTCGTAGGCATGTACTTCCTGGAAAATGGCTTTGGCGTGCGACCCAGCCGCGTCACTTATTCGAATCGGTTGGACAGCAGCTTTAACACTGCGCCGGAAGGAACCTATGATTATGAGGACATCGCCGCCGGCATGGAGGCGGTGCACTTCGATGGGATTACGCTGGCGATGAACGAAGGCGTACGTTCCCACATGAAGTCGCTTGCCGAAGCCGTGAAGCGGCAGGGGGGCAAGGTGATTTTTGACTGCAACTACCGGCCGTCTCTTTGGAGCGCAGGCGGATATGCCCAGGCGAAGCCGCATTATGAAGCGATGCTTCGATTAGCGGACATCGTGATGATGAATGAAAAAGATGCGCTGCTGACCTTAGGAATGACCACGAACCAGCAGGAGCGGGAGAAGCAGCTGAAGGAGCTGATTCCGGTTGTGGCGGATAACTACGGCATTTCCGTGATTGCCGGAACGCACCGCCAAATCCACGGTGATAACTCCCATTCGCTGCGCGGATTCCTGTTCAAAGGGGGACGTTTTGCGTTCTCTGAACAGCTCACGTTTTCGGTCTATGATAGAATAGGGGCAGGAGACGCTTTTGCGAGCGGGATTATCCATGGGGAGTTGGAGGGCTATGAAGCGGGGCAGACCGTCCGGTTTGCCGCGGCAGCAGGCATGCTGGCGCACACGGTGCCGGGCGATACCCCGATGGCGACGGAGGCAGATGTCCTCCGGGCAATGGAGCAATCCGCCGCAGGCGATGTGGAAAGGTAGGGTACTGGTTCGTGAGGTTGTCCCGCAAAGATCGACCGTTATATGTACAAATCAAAAACATCCTGAAGGAACGCATCTTACACGGCGTATACCCGCTGGGCAGCAATATCCCTTCTGAGCCTCAGCTGGAGCAGGAGTTTGCCGTCAGTAAAATTACGGTTCGCGGCGCGATTCAGGAGCTTGTCCAGGAAGGTTATCTGGAGAAGGGCAGCGGGAAAGGCACCAAAGTGATCCGCAACAAAGCCGCCTCCAAGTGGTCGAAATGGAAGCACTTCACGGAGATTCTGGTGGAGGAGAATCATCAGATTCGCAAGGAATGGCTCCGTGCCGAATCGTTGTGGAACGAGGCAGGCTCCGAGCTTCACAGGCTGTTCGGGGAGCGCTGCTTGAAGCTGGAACGGGCGTATCATCTCGACGGCGAGCCTTATATTTTTTACGAGCATTATTTGGCCGTCACTTGGAAAGAACCGACGGAACCGGAGCTTGAAGATTTCCGCGACCACTCATTCTATGAGGTGCTGGAAGAGTGGGGCGTATCACTGGACAAGCTGAGGGACGAGTTCACGGTGGCTCTTCCGCCGGTCGGAGCCAAGCAATTCCTGCGGTTGGAAGATGGGGTCCCCGTGCTGAAGCGTTTGCGGTATTCGCGGGATGCCCAGGGAAGATTGGCTGAATATAGCGTTGGTTATTATAATACGGAGCTGCAAAGTTACATCGTCGATTATGACGCGTAACGAGGCGAATGCCAGCCCCCGGATTGTTGCTTAAATCGCAATGATCCGGTTTTTTTTGCCACAAAATGATTAGAATATTTCAGATGTTTTCGAAAGTTTATGGGATATTTCCTCAAGAAGCCCAGGGCTATAATAACAATACAGATTTGATCTCAAGATGGGTATAGGGGTTTAGGAGGAGGAACGCAGATGAAGATCACGAGACATCCGGAAAACCCGATTGTGGTGCCGGGAGGATATGAGTGGAGAAAAGTGACGGTATTCAACCCGGCGGTGATCATGGATAACGGCAAATTTTATATGATCGAACGGACGGCAGGATCGCTGACTCCGTGCAAAAACTACTTGGGGCTGTTGGAAAGCGAAGACGGCGTGCATTTCACCCATGTAAAGGACGAGCCGATCATTACGCCGGACATGCTAGGTTTCCCGTACGGCAGTGTGCAGGACCCGCGGATTGTAAAAATCGATGACACGTTTTATATGAACTACGCGCTGCGTCCATGTGCAATGAGTTATTATCCGACAGGAAGAGGCGTTCCGGAGCGTTCCATTCCGAAATACCCAGACGGTTGGGGAGAGCAGGAAGGACATTGGCTGACGCGTTCCTCCATTGTTGCCTCCAAGAACCTGATCGATTGGGAATTCGTTGCCGACACAACGCCGCTGGATATCAATGATCGCGACAACATCCTGTTCCCCGAGAAGATTAACGGCAAGTTCGTGCTGCTGCGGCGGCCGGAGGAATACGTCGGCGATGCGTACGGCACGGAAAAAGCAGCGATGTGGATTACGTATTCCGAGGATCTGATCCATTGGGAAGAGCCGAAGTTGCTGGCGAAAGCGGAGAACATGGCCTGGGAATCGCGAAAAATTGGGGGATCGACGCCGCCGATCAGGACGGATCGCGGATGGCTCGTGTTGTACCACGGCGTCGATGATGAGGTCGTTTACCGCGTAGGGGCGATGCTGCTGGATCTGGAGAATCCAGAGAAAATCATTGCCCGCACGAAAAACTTCATCATGGAGCCGGAAACGTACTACGAGAAATTTGGCTATCAGATTCCAAACGTCATCTTCCCCACGGGGAATGTCGTTAAAGACGGCTTACTCTATATCTACTATGGGGTGACGGATACCGCGATCGCGCTGGCTACGGTGCCGGTAGATGAATTGGTGGACCATATTTTGAAAGACTCGCAAGCTTAATACTAGCAGGAAGATAGCCGCATAAAGCGGTTATCTATAACCAACTAATGTAAGCGTTACCAAATAGAAGCTCCAACTTCTGCTGCAACCCCTCAACACAATGATTGTGTTAGTATATATAACAAATTAAGTGAGTTATATTTAGAATTGCTTCAAAATATTAGATATAATCGAAAAATCATGGGATGTTTAGATATCGGATCCGTCTATATAATAAGCGATATAACAGATGAAGAAATATATTAGATCATTTTCTGTTATTTTCTTAGGAAGTTCTAAATTCGATAAGGGAGAGGGTTGTACGATGAGGAGAACAAACCGAAGTAGAAAATCGATCATGCTTGGCTTTCTTGCTGTATTGATGTTGTTGGTCACCGCGTGTGGCAGTAATAGTGCAAGTAATGCGAACAATACTAGCGGTTCAGGAACGGAGCCGACAATTACGTTAACCATGATGCATCCTTGGACTACCCCGAATGTGGATAACGAAGTGTATAAAGAACGTATTGCAGAGTTCGAGAAGCAACATCCCAATATTATTATCAAGCAAGACAGCGTGCCTTCTGCACAATACAAGACGAAGCTGCGTACGCTGGCTGCTGCCAACAACTTGGCGGATATCAATGTCATATGGCCGGGAGCGGATCTGGACCCGCTGGTAGCCGGGAACTTGCTTCAACCGATTAATGACATGATGGACAATTGGAAGGATCTCCTGCCGGAATATGCCTTGAGCGGCTTTAATGTAGACGGTCAGCAGTATGCGATCCCAACCAAACAAAACTTTGTTGATATCATTTACTACAATAAAGAGATGTTTGCCCAGGTGGGCTATGACCATTTCCCGGATACTTATGAAGGCTTTATCGATGTAATAACCAAGCTGAAAGCAGCAGGGATTACACCGATTTCGTTAGGCAACAAGGAACAATGGCCGCTGCAATCCACATACGTATCCGGCATTGGCGATCGTTTTACAGGCAGCGACTTTTTGCCCGCTGTTTTGGCAGGGAAGGCGAAGTTTACCGACCCTGAGTTCGTGAAAGCACTGGCAGTTATTGATGAGTTGACTAAGCTGGGAGCTTTTAATACAGATGCCAATAATATGGACTCGGTACAAAGTCAGGATTATTTGATCCAAGGTAAGGCCGCCATGCATATTTCGTCGGCAACGGTGGATGGGCGGATCCGGATGAATAACGAAGAAGGCGATAAGTTTGGGATTGCTTTGTTGCCGAGCTTTGAAGGTGGTAAGGGCGATCCGAAGAAGAGTGCCGGGATCATGCAATTTGGCATCGGTATCAAGAGCGGGTTGGATGAACAGAAGCTGCAGGCTGCCCAAGAGTTCCTGAAGTTCTTTGTCAGCGAGGATCTATATAAGGAACTGGCACGTAAGGGCGTAGTGGTCCCAGCGAAAATTGATGTTCCTGAGGATGCAAGTCCTTATTTGAAGGAAATGCTGGCTTTGACGAGCAACGGAATGTCTCCGGTCTTCGATAGTTTAATTCCGACCCAAGTCGTCGATGTGTTACAAAATGGCCTGCAGTCGATGATGATGGGACGTACGACTCCTGAGGAACTGGCTGCAGAGGTTCAACAGGCGATGGATGACATGAGATAGACATGATGATGAGGCCATAGCACGGTATCCATATCGATGCGTGATAGAAAACCCGTTCCTCGGGTTTTCTTCATTCATCGGAGTTGAATCTAGATATAAAGGAGGGAACCCCTGATGCAAACATTACGAGGCGCGAAACTGGCGATCTTTATTGGGTTATTACCTGCCCTGATCATCTATCTGGGAATCGCCATTGTACCGATCGGTGTGTCGCTGTACTATTCGTTGATGGACTGGAACGGCATCGGATCGATGGAGTTTGTTGGTCTTGATAACTTCACGAAGATTCTGGGCAACGACACCTTCTGGCTCTCGGTCAAAAATAACGTCATCATCATGGTGACCGGTCTGATCGGCCAAATTCCGCTTGGGTTACTGCTCGCGCTGTTGCTGAATCGCGGACTGAAGGGTTCCGGGTTCTTCCGCACGGTTGGGTTTATGCCCGTAGTCATCTCTTCCGTCATGGTGTCCTTGATATGGGGCATGGTTTATAACACGGAATACGGGATGCTAAATAACCTGTTGGGCCTCGTGGGCCTCGACAGTTGGAAGCAGAACTGGCTTGGTGATGACCGTTGGTCCATGTTGTCCATCAGCGTGGCGTATATCTGGCAGAACTGTGGTCTATATATGGTTATTTTTCTGGCCGCATTGCAAAACATCCCCGATGAGGTCAACGAAGCTGCCGAGCTGGATGGGGCCACGGGGCTCAAACGTACCTTCCTGATTACGATCCCGATGATTCGCACTACGCTGATGGTTGGGGTTGTCTATAGCATCAGTAACTCCTTCCGCGTCTTCGACTTAATTCAAATTTTGACGGGCGGTGGTCCTGCACACCAAACCGAAGTGATGACGATTCATATGTACAACAGCGCCTTTATAAATATGCGCTACGGATATGGCAGTGCAGTTGCAATCTTAATCTTACTTTTCAGTTTGATCGTGATCTCGATCGTTAATCGCCTAGGCCGAGAAAAAGATGCATAAAGAAAGGAGGGACTGACCATGAGCATGAAGTCCGTAGGGTTCCGAATATTGGCATACACTTTTCTAAGTCTATTCGCTATCATAAATATAATTCCGCTGTTCTGGATGGTCGTTAACTCTTTCAAAAATGAACAGGAATACGCGCTCAGCCCGTTTTCGCTGCCGGAAGCCTTGCATGTGTCCAACTACGCGGAGGCGTGGAAAGTAGCCAATATGAATGTATACTTTCTGAACAGTTTGTTTGTTACCTTTGCTTCCTTGGTAGTCACCGTATTTTTAGGGGCCTTAGCCTCCTATTTTCTATCACGGTTTCAATTTAGATTGCGAGGTTTCACTTACGGCGTATTTCTGTTGGGCATGCTTGTGCCAATTCACGCAACATTGATTCCGATCTTTCTGATCATGCAGAAATTACACCTGTTAGATACCCATTTATCGTTGATTTTGCCGTATACAGCGTTCCACCTGTCGTTAACGATCATTATTCTGGAGGGCTTCATGCGGGGATTCCCCAAGGATCTCGAGGAATCGGGCGTCATGGATGGCGCAGGTATTTTCCGAATTTTCTGGTCGATCATCCTCCCTATTACAAGACCTGCAATGGCAACCGTCATTATCCTCAACTTTATCTATAACTGGAATGAATATTTGTTCGCTTTAGTATTAATCAGCTCATCAGAGCTCAAGACGCTGCCGCTTGGCTTGGCCAACTTCGTAGGCATCGAAACGGCGAATCTGACGTTGCAAATGGCAGCGCTGACGATGGCGCTGATTCCGATCATTATTTTCTATTTATTATTGCAAAAACAACTGGTTACCGGCATGACGGCAGGGGCGGTCAAAGGGTAACTAAGGTTCACATAGCATCACGACCGGACGGAGGCGATGTGCGATGGCAAGCTACAAAAGGTTTCTAGGCAGCTTTGGCTTAAAGCGGAAGGCGCTTGTCATTTTCCTCATCTTCGTCATTTTGCCGACGTTTGGCGTCGGTGTGGTCGTGCAAGTTCAATTTAATGAGGTGCTTCGGGAGCAGTTCATCAATTCCACGAAGCGGAACCTTGATAACGTCGTCGGCCAGCTTGGCGAGCAAACCAAAATGGTGGAAGACATCGCCAATTACTTCATTTTAAGTCCAGATATGCGCAACTTCCTGCGCACCTCTCCACCCTTGAGCAGTGAACAACAAGCAGTTCTGAAACGGAATATCGAGGATTTCCTGACGTTTCAACTGATGTCAAAGGGATATATTCGTTCCATTGAGATTCTCGGGTATAACGGCAACTCGATTGAAATGGGTGAGCCGTTCCGCGGAGACGAAACGAAATGGGAGGAGGCCGCAAAGGCCCAAAAAGGCGGGATTACTTGGACCGAAGGGTACTCGCTGCACAGCGATTGGAACGGTGAGGTTCGGGTGCTGTCGATGTTCCGAATTCTCAATTCCTACAGTAAAATCACCTTACCGCTGGGAAGGTTAATTATCCGCTTGGATGAAGCAAGCATTGTGGGCTTGCTGGAGAAAGGGATTTTCAAGGACGGTGTGGGAAGCGTCTTTATCGTTGGCCCGGAAGGCCAGGAGATATTAAGGACGAATCCACCGTCGCCGAAAGATCTTCATCCGAATGAGTCGTTGCTGGACAAGCTGTCGGCCTCCGGACAAGGGGACCTAACCTATGAGGTGAAAGGCCAACGTTATTTAACTTTATATAAAAAAATGGAGAACACGGATTGGACACTGGTCGCCATGATTCCCGAAGCGAAGGTGTCTGAGGAGTTCCGCGGCATTAAAATGATCATGCTGGTCATTCTGGCGGCGATCATGATGCTGGGCTTAACTGCATTGATCGGGTTTCATTACACGATCATTCGCCCCATTTTACGGCTGAAAAAAGAAACCAGCAAAGTTACCTACGGGGACTTCAACGCTCGGGTTCCGGTCAAATCCAACGACGAGATCTCCGAATTAAACCGCAAGTTTAACGAGATGGTCGAGACGATCCAACAACTGATTGAGCATAAATACAAGCTGGAGTTAAGGGAACGGGAGTCCGAGCTGAAGCTTCTGCAAAATCAGATGGATCCGCACTTTTTATATAATACGCTGGATATGATTCGTTGGACGGCACGTTTGGAGCAGGCAACAAAGTCGAGCCAACTGATCGAAATGTTGTCGAAGTTCTTCCGTTCCAGCATGAGCAATGGAAACTACCAGACCACGTTGCGCAAAGAACTGGAATTTGCTCAATCGTATTTGTATTTGCAGCAGCGCCGGTTAGGTGAGAAGAAGCTGAAGTATTCGTTATATATCGAGGCGGGGATTGAGGAGACTGTGACGTTGAAGGCTACACTTCAGCCCTTGGTGGAGAATTTCATCAAGCATGGACTGGATCGCAGCAAACCGTACGGCATGATAAACGTGCGTTGTTACGCCCGTCAGGATGAAGTTTGGGTAGACGTGATAGATAACGGCAAGGGGATGGATCCAGGGAAAGCGGAGGTGATCCGCAACGCGTTGGGGCGGCGAGAAACCGGCGGAATCCGGGAAGGAGCCTTGCTGAACATCCATGAAAGACTCACGATTTTTTACGGACAGGCGTATGGTTTGGAGATTGTCGATACTACGGCGGCGGGCACGTGGGTACGGCTTCGTTTCCCTATTGCCGAGCCCGGCCATCCGGGAGGTGAGCCCAATGAATCCGAATGATCGAATCACGAATGTAGCACCTGCAGATGCAGGCAAACTGGTGAAAATGCTGATTGTGGACGATGAAGCGGTCATTTGCGAAGGACTGCGTTATACGATCGATTGGACGCAGCTTGGCGTGGAAGTCGTAGGTGAGGCGTATGATGGATTCGAAGCGCTGCGGCTCATTGAAGAGCATGGAGCCCAGCTGATTCTGTCTGATATCCGTATGGACGGTATGGATGGGCTGGAATTGGCCAAGGAGGTACGGCACCGCCATCCTGAGGTACAAATCGTCATGATCAGCGGATACGAGGAGTTCGAATATGCGCGCCAAGCCATTCGAGTTGGCGTGGGCGATTATTTATTGAAGCCGGTCGATATTGAAGAATTGAGCTCGGTCGTGAAAAAAATCGTTACCGCTATCCACACCGGCGGCAAGGAAGAAACGACGCGGGAGATCGAGTTGTGGCTGTCGGGCATGGCTCGGCACGGGATGGCGTTTGGCCAGGAGCCTCCAGCTTCACTGAACGGTGTGCAATTCCGAATTGCAGCAACTCAGCTGGCGGAGTTCCACGAACGCTATGCCAGTATGGGGGCGGATCCCTACGCGACCGTTCAGGAGGCCTGGCAGCTCGGTTGGCAGCGTGCGCTGGAAGGCAGTCCCTTCCATGTAGTATCCGTCTTCGACCATGAAAATCTGCTGATGACCCTGCTGACGGCGGAGAGCCGCATCGAGCCCGGTGTGTGGGATGAGTGGGCGGCCAAAGCGATTGGCTCAATTAACTCTGAAGTCGGAGCGCGAATTTATGGCGGGGTTTCCACCGTGTACGAGGATTTAGGGGAAACTGCCCTTCGATGCGCTGAAGCGTTACGCCTGCTGTCGTTCCATGTACTGGACGGTCGAGAAGTCCTGACGCCCCGTTATGGTGAAGAGGTGATGTCGGAGCGGGTGTTGCCGGCCTTCGATAGTACCGAGATGGTGCAATGTCTCGTAGCTGCGTTATTTAAGCAGGATCGGGAAGAAGTTCATCGTTTGGTCGAGGGCATGTTTCGTTTTTTCCGGGAATCGGGGTATCTTCTGCCGGAAGCTTGGAACGTGTATGAAGAATTGTTTGCCCTGCTCCGCCAGCGTTTGCGCAAAAGCGGGATGACCGGGTTGGACTACGCCCTCCGGGGACAGCCGGACCCGAATATTTATAACTCCTATGCTGGATTAGAAACTGTTGTTCTTGAGGATATGGAGGAGCTGAAGCGGTTAATCGATCAGAACGGAATCGACAAGTCGTATTGGATTGTGGAAAAAGCGAAAAAATACATCATCGGCCATTACCGCACGGATCTTAAGGCTTCTGAGGTTGCGGCTTGGCTGAAAATCACGCCGAGTTATTTCAGTTACATTTTTAAGCAAAGCACGGGAAAAGGGTTTACGGAATACATGAATGAGATGCGGATTGATCAAGCCAAGCATTTGCTTGCTACGACGCAAGATAAGGTATTCGAAATTGCGGACAAGGTCGGCTACAGAGAGTATAAGTACTTCGTGTCCGTGTTTAAAACCTATACAGGGATGACGCCAAAGGAATACCGCGGTCTGCGCGTCAGCAGAGAAATGTCGGAGAGCGGCGGGGAAACGTCGGCCAGTTTGGAATCGGGAACAGAGTAGGAGACGGCCGGAGATCGTTGGGGTCGCTGGCCGACAAGCGGGGGGAAATACGGATGGAGACTTATAAGCTGTTGTCCGCTCCGATCGAAGAACGGGTAGCGGATTTATTGGCCCGGATGACGCTCCGGGAAAAGGTGGGCCAGTTGAATCAACGGATGTACGGCTGGGATGCCTACGTCCGTCAAGGAGATTCGTTTGAGCTGACCGACGCTTTTAAGGACGAGGTGGCCAAAGGCGGCGGGATAGGTGCGTTGTACGGCTTATTCCGCAGCGATCCTTGGTCCGGCGTGAATTACGAGAACGGTATTACAGCGATGGATAGCGCGAAGGTCGCAAACATGGTGCAGCGGTACTTACTGGAGCATACCCGGTTAGGCATTCCCGTCCTTCTCACGGAAGAGTGTCCGCACGGCCACCAGGCGTTAGACGGAACGATGCTGCCGGTGAATCTCGCTGTTGGAGCCACCTGGAATCCGGAGCTGATGATACAGGCCTATGCTCGGGTGGCAGCCGAAATTCGCAGCCGCGGGGCGCACGTTGGACTGGTCTCGGCGCTGGATATTTTGCAGGAGCCGCGCTGGGGACGTTCCGAGGAATGCTTCGGCGAGGACCCCTATTTGGCTGCCCGCTTTACGGAAGCCGCGGTGCGCGGCATGCAGGGCGACGACCCGCGCAGGCTGGATGCTCCAAACCGCATTGCGGTTGTCCTGAAGCATTTATGCGCGCAGGGGGCAGCTCAGGGCGGGCGTAACGCAGGACCGGCCGCCATTGGGCTGCGGGAACTAAGGGAAATCCACCTTCCGGCGGCGCAGGCAGGTGTACTCGCTGGAGCCGCTGGCTTTATGGCAGCCTACAACGAAATTGATGGTGTGCCTTGTCATGCCAATCGCGATTTACTGACAGGCATCCTGCGCGAGGAATGGGGCTTCGAAGGGCTTGTGATGGCGGACGGATGCGCGGTGGATCGGTTGCTGGCACTTACCGGCAGCCACGAGTCCGCAGCAGCGTTGGCACTGTCGTCCGGTGTAGATCTTAGTCTGTGGGATACCGCTTTTACCACGTTGGAGGAGGCGGTGCGTCAAGGACTGGTTCTGGAATCGGATATCGATCGGGCGGTAGCACGCGTCCTGCGGCTGAAATTTCGGCTGGGCCTGTTTGACAAGCCCTACGTGCCTGAGCTACGGGCGATTTCCGTGGTGGGCTGTCCTGAAATCCAGAAGGTTAATCTGCAGGTTGCCCGCGAGTCTGTTGTGTTGCTGAAGAACGAAGGAGACCTGTTACCAATCGTTGGGCAGCCGCGTCGGATTGCAGTGATCGGTCCGAACGCCGACCGCTTGTACAACCAACTTGGCGACTATACCAGCGTTCAACGTGAGGGGATCGGAACGACGGTGCTGCAGGGTATCCGTGCGTGCGCGCCGGAAGACGTCGACGTCGTATACGCCTTGGGCTGCGGGATTCGCAACTGTTCCAAGGCAGGGTTCACGGAAGCGGTGGCTGCAGCGAAGGAGGCGAACCTCGTGGTTCTTGTGCTCGGCGGGAGCAGCGCCCGGGAGTTCGGAGGTGAGTTCGAAGACAACGGGGCCGCAATAGTCAAGGAGGGCAGCCCGTCCGAGATGGATTGCGGTGAAGGTGTAGATCTGGCCGATCTGTCCCTCGGCGGGGGCCAGCTGGAGCTTGCAAAGGCGATTGCTGCCACGGGCACTCCCGTTGTTGGCGTTATCATTCAAGGCAGGCCGCATGCACTTGGCGAGGTTGTGGATATGTGCGATGCAGTCCTCTGCGCATGGTATCCCGGAACGGAAGGAGGGCGGGCGATCGCCGAGATCCTGTTTGGGAAGGTGAACCCAAGCGGGAAGCTGCCGGTGACGTTGCCGCGATCCTCTGCCCAACTTCCGGTATATTACAACCAAAAGGATCCGGGAAGGATCCGAAATTACGTTGATATGACTTCTGCGCCGTTATATCCGTTTGGTTATGGGCTGAGCTATACGCAGTTTACTTATGCGAATCTATCCTTATCTAGGGCTGCTATCTCGCCGTCCGCACTTGAGAACGGGGAGCGGGTTATGGTGCAGGCAGAGGTCAAAAATACGGGAGCACGAAGCGGTGCAGAAACCGTCCAGCTATACATACGAGCTCGGGAATCGGGGATCACCCGGCGAATCGCCGAATTAAAAGGTTTCACCAAAATCGAGCTCGACCCAGGAAAAAGCTGCACTATTGAGTTTAGCCTGGGCAGGGAAGAGTTGGGGATCTGGACGCGGGAGATGCGTTTTGAAGTAGTTCCATGTAAAATCACGGTCATGGTTGGAGGCAGCAGTCAAGCCGCCCTGTCTGCCGAATTGGCTGTGACGGATTGAGAGCGTTTTAAAGTTCATTAGCCGCAGCGCGAGAGTCCAAGCGTCAGTTAAGGTGCTCTCGTGCTGTCTCTCCGCTGTGTTACTTTCTTGGTCCACTCCTGTTTTGGCGCGGCCTTTAACACCATTATCCCGTTTAATCCGCAACTTCAAACCTCCAATAAATACCTCTAAGTAGCCTCTGTAACATCTTAACTTCACTTCTTACCTTCACTCCCATTTTCCGTACTTCCATCTCTTTGAAACTCTGTATCTCCTAAGTCCGCACCCCCATATCCTTCATAATGTCGTGCCCTCTGATCAAAAGGGATAATGGTGCAAAAGGGCGGCCCAAAACCCGCCAATGCCCTTTTGACACCTCCCCCGTCCCTCCAGCAAAAAACTTCCCTTACATTCATCTATTCGTTGACTTCGCCAATGGCTGTCCATACAATCTTAAGAAAACGCTTTCCTTTGCTTTTGTGGATGACGAAAATGCATTCGAAGTGGGAGTGGTGAAATGAGAGGAAATTGGTACCGACGGATGCTGTTATCGTACTTTCCCATCTTTTTGATCACGGTGGCAGTGTTGTTTTTTATCTTCGTAATTATTGTTAGCGATATCTCGTATAAGCAGACGGTCAAGGCCGATCGGATCACAACGGATTATGTGGTAGGGCGGCTGACCAGCTCGCTGAAAGGCATCGAGATGGACGTGCTGGAGGAAGTCGAAAAAAACAAACGGTACGAGGATTTCCTTAACGTGGCACTCACCGAACAGGACAGCCAGATCATCTTGGATGTAGCAGCGAGCATTCGCGAATTGGCTTCTCGGGACAGCCTGATTGAATCCATTTATATTTATCGGATCAAAGATCGAAGAGTACTGACACGCAGCGGTCTGATGGATTTAGAAACGTTTGCCGACCGCGCTTTCGTTGAGACCGCCTTAACGAAGCTGGAGGATCGAAGCTGGTCGCCGATTCGCGGCTACCGGGAGTTTAGCACGGATCAGGAGAAACGAGTGATATCCAGTTACAAGCGAGAACCGCTCCCTTTCGGTGATGATGGATTGGTCGTCATCAATCTCGATATGTATGCGATCGAGCGAATGATTCGCTCCATGAACGACAGCGAGGTTTCTTTCCTGGACGTGCGCGATGCATCTGGAGAGCTGCTGTTCTCTACGCGTCCTTCCGATATGCAGCAACAGGGAGAGAAGAACCGCGTTGTCAATCGGGTAACATCGGAGGTGCTTGGATGGCATTTCGAGAGCGGCCTTGCCGCCGGGCAGCTGTTTACGTGGGTCTCATTTATCTCTTATATCTGGGTCGTGCTTGGGATTGCGACAGTGGTTGCCGCTCTGGTGTATTTGATTTTTATCACTCGAAAAAATTATCAACCGATCCGAGCGATGGTCGGCCGCATCGAATCGCTCAGGCAGCGGGAGGACGAGCTTGGCCTGAAGATGGATGAGCTGTCGCTGATCGACCGGGCGTTGGAGGATTTAATTCAGCAAGCTGCCGATTATGAGAAGCAGCAGCGCGAGAACCTGCTGATCAGCCGTCGCCAGCTGTTTTATGACCTGATGCAGGGCGAGACGCCGGACATGCTCTGGGATCGTCTGAAGAAGCTGGGCGTGCAACCGAAGGAGGAGCCGCTCCAATTGGCATTTGTTCTCGTGGAAATTAGCAATTATCCCGACTTTCGCAGTTCGTTCTCCGAACGGGATCAGCATACACTCAAGTTTGCGCTCACGAACGTCCTTCAGGAGCTGGCACAAATCGATGGGCTCTACGGCTGGGCGGAATGGATCGCTGAGGATCGATTGGGCATGATCGTTGGCGTTGACCCAACTCATGAATCGGCGGCGCAGGCCATCCGCGGGTTTGCGGACAAAGGGAAGGCCTGGGTCGAGCAGCATCTGCGGTTTTCCTTACGATTCTGTGCCGGTCATGTTGAGCACGAGTGGCAACGCATTGACCGTTCCTATAAAGCAGCGCTTGACGTCTTGCAGCACAAGCTGTCGCTCGGTCAGGAGGCGATCTTCCTGAGCGAAGATCTGCCGCAGGCTGCCGAACGCAGATGGCATCAGGATGTAATGATGATTTCCGGACTGGTGCGCGATTTCCGGCACTTGGACGGCGAATGGCGCATGCGTCTGGATCAGTGGTTTGAGCGGATGGCCAGCGATTGTCTGAAGGACGAGGATATCCGAATGCTGCTGCAGATGCTGATCGATATGCTGGGTTACGAGCTGGCGTCTCTTTCTGAAGAGATTCACAACTATTTTCACGGTCCAGAGATGAAGAAATTGCAGCATGACGTGAAAAAGGCAGGCACTCTGGAACAGTTGAAATCGCTATACTCCGATTACTTAACAGGGCTGTACCGCTTATATGTGGCACACAGCGAAACCAAAAACCATCGAGCGATGGTGGGCGAGCTTAAAACCTACATTGAGGAGAACTTTGAGAATCCAGATCTCTCCTTGAAGCATATCAGCGATCGGTTTCATATTTCGGCGAAGTACGCGAGCTATCTGTTTAAGGAAGAATTTAACATGAAATTCGTTGACTTTATCGTTCAGCTGCGGATGGAGCGAGCTCAAGAGCTGCTTACCGAAACTGACGAGACGATCCAAAATATTTCTACTCGCGTAGGGTATGCCAACTCGATTACCTTTGGCCGCGTATTCAAAAAGATCGTTGGCGTGACGCCCGGCGATTTCAGAAGGCTGAGGCTCAAACCCGCGAAGTCCCGGCATTCTGAGAAATAACGAAATTGGTTTATTGCGGGAAATCGCTTTATTTTACCATAATCTGGGTATCGGGATGGCGGTTTATCCGCCTGAAACTAGTTTATTGCTGCCCCTTCGCGAGCCATGGCATACTTGGGTCAATCTGGACGGGGGGCGTCAGCCGCAGTGAAAAAAGTGTGAATCCGCCAATTCACGAATTCACGTCTTACGTCTTCCGATCAGAGGATACAACTATTCGAGAAGAAGGGGATGAAGAAAGATGAGGAACAAAAAAAGATCAGGATTAGCTATCACTACGATTATTTTGATTACTTCCTTGTTGTTTACAGCCTGTTCGTCTTCGTCGAATTCGAAATCCAATGATCCCAGTGGTTCAGCACAATCGGGCGAATCCAGCAGCAAACGGGTCACACTGAAGGTTGAGGTGTTCGATCGCGGGAATTCTCCGGCCGGAGCCACAATTACCGACAACTACTTGACGAGATTTGTTCAGGAGAGCTTCGGTGACCCGAATAACATCGATGTCGAATTTGTACCGATTCCCCGTTCCGAAGAGGTCGAGAAGCTGAACGTCTTGATGGCGAGCGGCAGCGACGTACCGGACATTGTGTTCACCTATGACACCAACACGTTTAACCGTTATGCTTCTCAGGGCGGCTTGACCGATCTGGCTCCGCTTCTTGAACAATATGCCCCGAACTTAACGGCTTTCCTCGGCGAAGAAATTTTGCAATACGGCCGATATGAAGGCACGCAATATGCAGTTCCGGCCAAACGGACGCAGCTGGGCAAATATGCTTCCTTCATCCGCCAGGATTGGCTCGATAAGCTGGGACTGCCTGTTCCGCAAACCACAGAGGAGCTATACAATGTGCTGAAGGCTTTTAAGGAGAAGGATCCTGGAGAAACGGGCGGCCAAGTTATCCCAATGGCCATGACCGTAGCCAACGCGCAATATGAACCTCTCCTCTGGTCTTTCATCGAACCGTTAACCGAAGAACAAACCTACACCTTGACCCAAACCCTAGGCTCCAATGATTATCCGACGCTGCTGCCAGGCTTTAAGAACGGCCTGCAATTTATGAATAAGCTTTACAATGAAGGCTTGATCAGCAAGGACTTCGCGCTGGATACAGACAAGAAAAAACTAGGCGAGGACGTATCCTCGGGGAAAGTTGGCTTTTTCAGCGAGGACGATGTGAATCCATTCTATGAAAACGGCCCTTACGCCACTCTCCAGGAAAATGTTCCCGGCGCGATTCTCAAATCGGTCGACGTCTTCACCAATTCTGAGGGCAAACATGCCAAACCGATGTACAACCCGAACGGCATGTACATTATGGTTCCGAAATCCAGCGAACGTGCGGTGGAAGCGATCAAATACCTAGAGTGGATGGCTTCCGATGACCACCTGTTCCATATGCAAAACGGCGTCGAAGGCGAGAACTATACCATGGTCGACGGCGTACCGGTTGCTGTAGAGAACCCAACGGAAGAAGCCTTAAGCCGCCTGTTTAACAGCGGCGATATGGCGATTATCTCCAACGGCAAGCAGCTGGGCAGCGATGAATTAAACCTGAAAGCCCGGGCGATGCAATTCCCACCAAGATATCAACAGGATGTTGCCGAGGCTCAGGAGATCGCGAATACGGATCTGATTAAGCCCGTCGTGATGAGTAAACCAATTGAAGCGCAGACGAAGTACGGAACCACGTTGCAGGAGAAGTTCCACGAGATGCTCGTCAAGGTGACGATGGCTAAGCCGGAGCAATTCGAAAGCGTATACGAATCGATGATGAAGGACTATATGGCCAGCGGAGGCCAAGCGATCCTTGACGAGCGCACAGCTGTCTACAAAGAAATGAAATCCAAATAAATCGAGTTAGGTTAACTGCGGGGAGTGGGGTTGTTTTACTCCCTCTTCGCAGTTGACTAACGCATCAGGAGGGGACCGCTGTGAGCTGGAAAGTTTATATCCGCAGATATTGGCAGTTATATGCATTGCTTGCCTTACCGCTCGCTTATTTTGTGATATTCCGATACGGCCCGATGTACGGGATTCAGATTGCCTTTAAGGATTTTAACTTCTTTCAAGGGATTGGGGGCAGTAAATGGATTGGGGTTGAGGCGTTCCGGGAAGTGTTTGGGATGCGGGACTTCTATCTCACGCTTCGCAATACGCTGATGCTGAATTTCTTGGATTTACTCGTCTCCTTTCCGGCCCCGCTCATTCTGGCCATCCTGCTTTACGAAATGCGGGTTCAATGGTTTAAGAAGCTGTCGCAAACGATTCTCTACATCCCGCATTTTATCTCTTGGGTGATCATCGGCGGGATTGCCGCGCAGGTGTTCGGGACGCAGTCCGGGTTGATCAACAATGTGATCACCTCGATGGGCTTTGAGGCGGTTCCTTTTCTCACCGAGAAAAATATTTGGCTGGTCACATATTTGCTCATCGGCATGTGGCAAAGTGCAGGCTGGGGGACGATCATCTATTTGGCGGCGCTCACAGGCATCAACAAAGAGTTGTTCGAGGCGGCCAGCATTGATGGAGCCGGTAGATTAAAACGAATCTGGCATATTACCCTCCCCGGATTAAAATCCACCATCGTGATGCTGCTGATCATTAATTTGGGCCACTTAATTACGATTGGCTTTGATCGGCCATATGTGATTGGCAACCTAGCCGTACGCGAGTATTCCGATGTGCTGAGTACGTTCGTTTATCGCGTCGGGCTGCAATCCGGTCAGTACACGATCGCCACGGTCGTTGGCTTGTTCCAGGCCGTTGTTGGGCTGGTGATGGTGCTGTCGGCCAACCATATTTCCAAGAAGCTTACCGATGAAGGAATCATATAGGAAGTATAGGGAGGTTTAGGTGGTATGCACGTTGAGGAAAGGAGCGGACGGACGTGAAGGAACAAACCGCTAACCGTGTGTTCGATGTTGTCAATTTTGTCGTGATTGCTGTCGCCACGTTGCTATGTCTTGCTCCATTTGTTCATATTCTCGCCGTATCTTTAAGCTCAGCAGGGCCGATTCTGTCCGGGAAGGTCAGCTTGCTTCCGGTAGAATTGACGTTTGATTCTTATAAACAAGTGTTCAAGGATCCATCAATGATTCGATCTTTGGGATTTACGGTGCTGTTGACGGTGTTGTATACGCTGCTGTGCATGTTGATGACGATCGCTGCCGGCTACCCGTTGTCCAAGCGAAAGCTGAGAGGCCGCAAATTGTTTATGACGGTCGTCGTGATCACGATGTTCTTCAGCGGAGGGATCATCCCGGAGTATATTTTGGTTCGCAGCTTGAACCTGTTGGATTCGATCTGGGCTCTGGTGCTTCCAGGACTCGTTAATCCATTTTACTTGATCATCCTGATCACTTTCTTTAACAACATTCCGGAGGGGCTGGAGGAGTCGGCGGAGATCGATGGCAGCAGTCATTTTCGCACCTTGATCCATATTATCCTGCCGCTGTCGCTGCCGGTGATCGCAACCCTCAGCTTGTTCTATGCGGTCGGACGTTGGAACGGATTTCAGGACACGTTGATGTATATTAACAGCCCGGAGCTGTATCCGCTGCAATTAAAGCTGTATCAGATGATCCAAAATAACATGATTTCCGATCTCTTGGCAGCGGAAGGCGCTGGTGCAATGACGAAGCTCGTTTCGGAAGGCTTGAAGTCAGCGAGCGTGATGTTCGCGACAATTCCGATCCTGCTTGTATACCCGTGGTTGCAGCGTTATTTCGTCAGCGGCGTGATGCTTGGCGCAGTGAAGGGATAACGGAGCGGTTTATTTTTTGATGCTGTGACTACACGGAGGGGGAGAGGCGGGTTGGAAAAGGAAATCTACGACAAGCTGGTGGCTATGAACGATGAGTTCGCGCAAGCGGCGATGGAGCTGCAGGTTCTTGATCCGGAAAATCGCTTTTATGGCGGAGTCATCGACCCGGCAAACGGAATCGCTTGGCCGAGCCACGGCGGAACGCCGAAGGATATGGCCATCTGGGCATGCGCTCTGGTGAACGAGGATTCCCGGTTTTATCACAGCGAGACATTGCTGAAGCGCTTGGAACTGGCAGCCCAGTTTATGCTGCGGTCGCAGCATGCCGACGGCTCAATCACGCCGCCCTGGACCAATTTGCATTCGCCGCCTGATACCGCTTTTGTGGTAAGCGGGCTTGCCCAGGTCTATGAGCTCCTCGATGCTCATACGGTCGAATATGCCCCGGTTCGGAAAGCGGCAGAGGAAATTCGGCTCTTCCTGGAGCGGACGCTGCCGGTGCTATTGACGGGCGGTTGTCATACACCCAATCATCGCTGGGTATTGTGCTCGGCGCTTGGGTTCATGTACAAGCTGACTGGTCGGCCGGAGCTGAAGGAGCGGGCGGAAGCATGGCTTGCGGAAGGGATCGACTGCACGGAAGACGGCGAGTGGACGGAGCGCAGCAACGGAATCTATAACGCGGTCAGTGACATTGTGATGATCTTTGCCGCCGAGCAATTGGGGCTTCCTGCACTGCTTGAACCGGTTCGCCGCAACCTGCGGATGATGGCGTATTTGATCCACCCGGACGGAGAGGTGGTCACGGATTATTCTGGACGCCAAGATTATGGCTATCCGTTTGATATGAGCGGGTATTTCCTTGCCGCCAAATGGCTGGCGAACCGCGACAAAGACCCGCTGTTTGAGGCCATCGCCGAACTGGCCGGCCGTTCGTTGAGGCATCCGAGCGGCTTGCCGAACCATGCGCTTCTGGGATTGCTTCGTTATCCTGAGCTGCGCCAGCCGGCGGTTCCGCCTGTCCGTTTGCCGGAAGACTATCGGGTCGTGCTCAACGGCAGCTTTCCGCGTGAGCGATACTTAAGCGGGATGGAGGCGGCCGGACACCACGGGCGAATATATCACAGCAAGCTGCATCCCGATTTTGGCGCACCAATTGCCCGGCATCGGCATGGGAAGACAAGTGCCACCGTGATGACGGAAGCGAATTCCTTCTTTGCCTTACGACACGGCAGCGTGCGGCTGCTGGCGGTGCAGCTGGCATCTGCGTTCGCGCCAGGGTACGTGAAGCTGGAGCGGTTGGAGGTGTTGAAGCAGGCGCCGGAGGAGGCGCAAGAGCAGAGGGAAGCGCAGGGCCAGGGAGAGGTGCTGGGTATGCAGGAGCGCGGGCTGGGACTAAGGTCAAGGTCTGGCTACCGTCTATCTGCAACGGAGCGAAAGGGATACTATGCTCCTGTCGCGAAGGAGCTCTTGCCTGAAACGGCTCGAGGGCCGGTGAGCCCCTGGTATTTGCTGCCCCATCATCGGCGGGAAGTGACCCATGAGCAGCAGCATCGGGTCGAGGTCGAGGTCTTGGAGACCGCAGAGGGGTGGAGCCTTCGTGTTCAATGCGCCCGTGAAGAACCGATTTTAACGCAGCTTACGTTCCTCTTTGGCCAAGAAAGCGAGATGTCGGGCGAAGAGATGGTGGAACAGGCGGAGAACGGGATGTGGTTCTGGAAGCAGGGGAAGGTCCGCTTCTCCTCCGGCGAGGATTGGATTGAGCTGCATGGGGGCGTGATGGAACATCAAGCTGCAGGGTTAAACAATACCGCGATCCCCGTCAATTGCCGGGCGCTCGTCGTGAATCTGCTGACACCTTATGACCGGACGTTTGAACTCAAGCTTTCACCCTAATTAAGGACATAGCCAGGTATAGAAGGGAAGGAGACATCAACTTGGGCGAATATATGGAGGATCGGGAGAGTTCCTATTATGGCTTCGGTGAGGAAGACGAACGGATATTGGAAGTGATCGCCGCAAGGTATATCGGGGCGAATCCGCCGATCCCGTTTGCGCTGCGCACCTTCTCCAAGGCAGGGATTTTGCAGACGGCGGAAGGCCTGTATGACATGGAATTGGCTTCCAAACTTCCACAGGCGGAGGATGGGGATTACGCCTATGCATTCGGGCTGGTCTGGAGCGATGGGGAGCGGGAGATCGACGGTCTCTTGGAGCCGCTGGGGCCGATACGTCTGTTCGTGAACGAGAAACTGGAATACCGTTCTACAGTAGTCGACGAACTCGACCCTAAGGCTCGGATCAAGGTACCGCTTGCATTCACCCCCGGCTGGAACACACTGCTGATTGAGGCGCGCAATACCCGCTCCGGCTTCGGCTGCCGATTCGGTGCCGATGAAGCGAAGGTGCGGATTCTGCAAGTTCTGGCCCCGTTTGCCGACCGGCAGGGGAGCGCCGGCTGGGTGTTCTCGGAGCCGGTAAAGACGGCCTGCTTTGGTGGAAGCGACCTAGGCCAAGCTTTTCCGAATTGGCAAGAACCCGAAGCTGCAACCGGGTTGAGATGGTTGCCAGCAACCCAATGGCCAGATGCGAAACAGGAGCATTCCGTACCAAATCTGGAACGAATCTACGGAAATCTGGCCCAGTCTGCAGCGGCTTATGCGTGGAGCTCGGTGCGTATCCCAGCCTCGGCCGATCAGATTGAACTGAGCGGAACCGTTTGGGGAACGACGCAGATCTGGGTGGATGATACGCTGGCAACCACCGTTACGGGCGGTGGACCGTTCCATATTCAAGTAAAGGTACAGCCGGGAGTTCGGCAGATCGTGGTGCGAACGGAAAGCGCGAAGGAACGCTGGGGCTTCGAACTGGCGGCGGAAGCCGGGGGGAAGCCGCTGGCTTTCACTGATCCGGTGAAGGTTCATGGCAATCCCAGCCCGTGGTTGTACCTCGGCCCCTTTCCGGCGGAAAGGATGCTGAAGCCGCAAGAGGTCCGCACGCTCAAGAGGCCGTTTGACGGTTTGGGAGGCCCGATTTACTGGGAGGTGGATGCTCCGGAGATGCGCGTGCGGCCTTTTTACGAAAATGCCATGCTAAGCAACAAGTGGACAACAGAAGGAGCCACCAATTTCGGGCGCTGGGATTACCCGCTGGGCGTGACGATGTATGGCTTACTCCGCACGGCGAAGGCATTAAATCGCCCAGACATCCGGCGCTATGCCCTCTCCCATATTTCCACCTGTACGGAAATGTATGAATACTCGCTTTGGGACCGGGAGGAATACGGTTTTCCGGGGATCAACCATCAGCTGGTGCTCATGCGGATGCTGGACAATTGCGGCTCCTTCGGATCCGCGATGCTGGAAGCTTATTTAGATGGAGCGGAGCAGGCTGAGTTCCGCCAGATTGCGGACACGATCGCCGATTTTATGCTGCATCGGTTAGAGCGGCGGGAGGACGGAGCCTTTTACCGGCGTTGTGAAGGCGAATATTCGGCCGATACGATGTGGGCGGACGATTTATATATGAGCGCCCCGTTTCTCGTCCGTTATTCGATGGTGACGGGGGAAGCTGATGCTATCGATGAAGCGGCGAAGCAGTTTTTACGCTTTAAGCGCTATCTGTATATGACAGATCAGCAGATTATGTCCCATGTTTATGACTTTAAATACAGCCAACCAACCCGAATCCCTTGGGGACGGGGGAATGGGTGGGTGCTGTTTTCGTTAAGCGAACTGCTGGAGCAGCTGCCCGAAACGCATGAGGATCGGGAGGAGCTGCTGGCGATGTTTCGTGAATTAAGTCAAGGCATTGCCGCACTTCAATCCGATTCCGGGTTATGGCACCAGGTTCTAAATCGGCCGGACGCTTATTTGGAGGCATCCTGTACTGCAATGTTTGTATATGCCTTTTCCCGCGGCGTTCGCTTCGGCTGGCTTGATCGTGAGGGGCCTTATGCAGAGGCGGCGCTTAAAGGCTGGAGAGGGCTGACCGCGCAGGCGATTGACCGCCAGGGCAACGTCCATGGCGTCTGCAGCGGTTCCCGGTATTCCTTCTCTCCGGATTATTATATGGAGGATCTGCGGACGGTTCGGAACGACAATCACGGCATCGGCATAATGATGTTGGCCGCAGTGGAAGTGATGCAGCTGAAGGCACTCGGATTTGCCAAGGAAGGACGATGAAAAGATGGCGGGCAGCATGCTGGAGCACATGACACCGGAGCAGGTGTTTTTGGTGAAGCAGGCGATGGAGGAAATGGACCGTCATTATGACGAGGCCAAACACCTGCTGCGAAATGCGGAGGACGGGCGGAGCGAGTGGCATTCAACTCGCGGCAGTGCGCATTATGCCGTCGGATTGTTAATCCGGAACGGCGAAGGGGATACGGAGCGGGCTTGCGCTGTGTTGAATGAGGTGCTGAACCTGCAACTTGATGCGCCGGACGAAATCTTTCACGGCACGTTTAAAACTGCACCGCAAGCGGCAGATCCTCCCCGGGGCGGTTATCCGTGGAAACGTTTCGGACCGGGCTTCGCATACTACGTTACAAGCCTGTTGGAGAAGATCTCCGGTCATCTGGCCGAGGAGCTTGGTGCGGCAGGCAACGGGAAAATAAACGTCAGCAGGAAGGAAGCAGAGGATGCCTTGGCGAGGGCGGCGGATCGAGTCATTCCCCCGGTCTGGCGAAGCTATGACCCGAATTGGCGGGAGTTTATCGCCTGCGCGTTCGCTGTGATTTTGGAGCATTTTGAGCCCAGACTCCCCCGGGAGTTGGTTCAGCGCATGGATGATGCGATGGTCAAAGCTGTCACCGGCTCCATCGATCGCAGGCTGTCGGATGCGGTGCCGATGAATACGAACATCGAGCTGATGCATCTGTTTATCACCCATTATTACGGGTATCGTTATGGCAATGAAGCGTGGATTCGTCATGCCGACGGTGAGGCAGAGCGATTCCTCGAAGAATTTCATGAATTTGGCACGCTCGCAGAGTTTAATTCGACCACCTATTACGGTGTTGACCTCACCGTGCTTGGTCTAATCCGCAAATATGCCCGAACCGATCGGTTCAAAACGATAGGACATACGATTGAGCAGGCGTTGTGGGAGACGATTGCGTTATTTTATCACCCGGGCTTGGAAAATATGGCTGGCCCCTATGCCCGCGCCTACGAGATGGAAATGACGGCCCACAGCTCGCTGGGCGTGTTCTTGTATCTCGCGTTTGGCGAACGATTCAAGCATCTGGCCGGGGTGAATTGTGAGACGGGGCATGATCCGATAATCGCGCTGGTTGGCGTGGATGTACCGGAGCCAGTTAAGCCCAAGCTGCTTGGCGAGCCGGAGGAGCGGAGGGTGACTCGGCAATATCGCGAGCTGTGCGAACGGGATCAGCCCGGTAAGAACCGCTTCGTGTGTACGGCCACTGCATGGCTGGGGCGGAACCTGATGATCGGCGCATGTTCAGGCAGCCGCAATACGAACGGTCAGCTGCATCCGGCAACGATCCATTGGCAGAGTGAGGATGGAGGCCGCTACGCGTTGCGGTTAATCCGCCGGGAGCCGGAGGGCAGCTGGAACACCCATCTGCGCGGCTATTATGTGGAAGCAGAAGCGTCGCCGGGTAAATTGACCGCCTCGGTGATCTTGGAGCAGGACAGACCGCTGGACGTCTATTTTGAGGTGTGCGGCCCTGCGGTGACCGCAACAGGCGTGACTCCCACGAGTTGGTCTTTTCCCGGATTGGCGCTGCGTGTGGAAGCTGCGGCTCCAGAGCCGATCATCCGGGAACGGGATGGCTGCGTGGAAATTATTTATCCCTATCGCCCGGGGGCGCCAGAGGCTGTCTCACATATGGAATTCAAACTGGAGGTTACGCCTTGAAATTGGCAAAATAAAAGCCTTGCAGCCTATCGCTGCAAGGCTTAGTTCATTTCCCGGAAAGTGCTGGGCGATTGGCCGGTCACCTTCTTGAACAGCATCGAGAAGTATTTGTCGTTCCCGTAACCGACCCGGGCGGCGACTTCGTGAATCGGCGCATTGGTTTCCCGGAGCAGGCGCTTGGCCTCTTCAATCCGGCGGTTAATGAGGTAGTTGACGGGGGAATCGCCGAGTTCTTTTTTAAAGAGATGGGATAAATAGTGCTGACTGACGTAGAGGGTATCGGCGATCTCTTTAAGCGTGATGCTGCGGGTGTAGTTCTTATCGATAAATTGCTTGGTGCGGACCGTAATTTCGTTCTTGTCCTTCAGCGGATCAAACGGATGCTTCACATCCACGATCCGGTACAGCAGCGTGATCAGCGACATCAGCAGATTATTGCTGAGCGTCTCGTATCCGAGCACTTGGGAGTCGCATTCCTGAAGCATCTCCGACAGGTAACTCTCCACTTTGTAGGCGTATTTCTCGCACGGAATGACCGGGTCGACGGAGGCGGGCAGCAGCTGCCCCGGCGGCACGCCGTCAATATGCACGTTGCCGACACCGCAATAAATGACCTTAAACGGTTCGGTGCTGATCGAACGCTCTTCATGCGGGACGCCGGCATTATAGACAGCGACATCCCCGGGATGCACTTCATAGATGGTGCCGCCGATGCGGAATTCCCCGCGGCCTTCGACGATATACAGGATCTCGCAATAGTCGTGGATCTGCGGCGGCGCGTAGAAGCGGCGCTCGTCGACGACCTGGCCGGCGTAGAGTAATTCGGGCGTTTTTTTGAAACGAAAACGGTCGCTTTTGCGATAAGGAATTTCGATTTTCGGCACAATCAGTTCCTCCCGAACATTGGATAGCTCCATTATAACGGATGTGAGGCACGATGGGAGGATTTCCTAGGAATAGGCGGATGCGGAGGTGCGGGAGGGTTCACTTTTTTGCGATGTTGTGCGAGGAAGATGGCAATATAGTAGGTTCTCGAACGGGCGGAGCGAACGATAGAATGGGACTATAATTCATTGTCCAAGGAGGCAGGTTGGCTATGGTTGAAAACGGTTACAGATGGCGGGACGGGTTCCCGAAGATCGGCATTCGTCCAACGATTGACGGCAGACGAAGAGGGGTACGCGAATCCCTGGAGGAGCAAACGATGAACTTGGCCAAAGCGGTAGCTCGGCTGTTAGAGGCGGAGCTCCGTTATCCGAACGGACAACCGGTCGAATGCGTGATCGCTGATACCTGCATCGGCGGCGTCGCTGAAGCGGCGGCGGCAGCGAAGAAATTCAAGGCGGCGGAAGTCGGAGTGTCCATCACTGTAACGCCGTGCTGGTGCTACGGCACGGAAACGATGGATACCGATCCGCAGATTCCGAAGGCGGTGTGGGGCTTTAACGGCACCGGCCGACCGGGAGCGGTATATTTGGCCGCCGTGTTATCCGCACATGCGCAAAAAGGGCTTCCGGCCTTTGGCATCTACGGCGAGGATGTGCAGGATGAAGGCGATGACCGTATTCCGGCGGACGTGCAGGAGAAGCTGCTGCGTTTTGCCCGGAGCGGGCTGGCAGCCGCGATGATGCGTGATCGAGCGTATTTGTCGATGGGCTCGGTGTCGATGGGGATTGCCGGTTCGATGGTGAACGATACCTTTTTCCAAGAGTATCTGGGGATGCGCAACGAGTATATCGACATGACCGAGTTCACGCGGCGGATGGAGGAAGGGATATACGATCCCGAAGAATACCAGGCGGCGCTGGCTTGGGTGAAGCAGAACTGCCAAGAAGGTCCGGACAATAACCCGGCCCATCTGCAGACTTCGCGGGAGCGGAAAGACCTGGAATGGGAGACGGTGGTCAAAATGACGCTGATCACGCGCGACCTGATGATCGGCAACCCGCGCCTAGCGGAATTGGGCTACGAGGAGGAAGCGCAAGGCCATCACGCGATCGCCTCCGGCTTCCAGGGACAGCGCCAGTGGACGGATCATTTCCCGAACGGCGATTTTATGGAGACGATCCTCAACTCGTCGTTTGACTGGAACGGGACGCGTGCGCCTTATATTGTGGCTACGGAAAATGACAGCCTCAACGGCGTTGGCATGTTGTTTGGCTATTTGCTGACGAATACGGCGCAAATTTTTGCCGATGTGCGGACGTACTGGAGCCCGGCATCCGTGGAGCGGGTGACTGGCTACAAGCTGGAGGGCCGGGCAGCAGGAGGCATCCTGCATCTGATCAACTCCGGTTCGGCGGCGCTTGACGGCACCGGCGAGCAGCTGAAAGACGGCGATCCCGTCATCAAGCCGTTCTGGGAGATCAGCGAGGAAGAGGTCGCGCGCATGCTGCAGGCCACGCAGTTCCGTCCGGCTTCGCTGGAATATTTCCGGGGCGGCGGGTTCTCCACCGACTACTTGACCCGCGGCGGCATGCCGATGACGATGACCCGGCTCAACCTGGTCAAAGGGCTTGGCCCCGTGCTGCAAATCGCCGAGGGCTACTCGGTGGACCTGCCGGAGCATGTGCATGATACGCTCGACAAGCGGACCGACCCGACGTGGCCTTCAACGTGGTTTGCTCCGAATCTGACCGGCAGCGGCGCGTTTACCAGCGTTTATGACGTGATGGATCATTGGGGCGCAAACCACGGGGTCATCAGCTACGGCCATATCGGCGCCGACTTGATTACGCTGGCCTCGATTTTGCGCATTCCGGTCAGCATGCACAACGTACCGAAGGAGAAGGTGTTCCGCCCGCGGGCTTGGGGCCTGTTCGGTACCGAGGATGCGGAGAGCGCCGACTTCCGGGCTTGCGCTGCGTTTGGGCCGTTATACAAATAAGCTGTGACTCGACAACCAAGCCTCATAAAAAAAGGAGAACAACGCCATGCAAAACATGGAAACGCGCCTAGAACTGTGCAAATACGCCCGCAAAATCGTCGACAGCGGGCTGGTCGTAGGGCCGGGCGGCAACATCAGCGCCCGGGCTGGCGACAAAATGTACTTGTCGCCCAGCGGCTTCGCGCTGGAGGAGATCGAGCCGGAGCAGTGGATCGAGGTGGATATCCCAACCGGAGAGGTGACCGATATCGGCCTGCGCCCGTCGTCTGAGGTGCTGATGCATCTTTACGGCTACCGCCAAAAGCCTGACATGGGAGCAATGGTGCATACGCACCCAGCCCATTGTATCGCGTTTACGTTGATTGAGCGGGAGCTGCCAATTATGTTCCCGGACCAGGCCGCATTGGTCGGCCGAACGGCATTTATCCCTTATTTGATCCCAACGACGGAATTGCTGGCGAATGCAGTCGCCGAGAAGGTGAATGAAGCGAGCTCGATTTTGCTGGGGAACCACGGGCTGGTGACGACGGGCCGAAATTTGCGGGAGGCCTTCTACCGGACCCAGGTTGTGGAGGAGAGCGCGAAAATTTACTTAAGCGCCAAAGCGGCGGGAACCCCTGTCCCGCTAACGGATCAGGAGGTCGCAGACATCGCCGCCCTCGAAAGTGAAGACTACCGGATTGCACTGCTTCAAAAAATGAAGTGATCGGACGGTGAACACGCATGTCATCGGAACCACAACGCATCCCTTGCGTCCTTGCGTTTGATTTGGGCGCAAGCAGCGGTCGGGCTTTCATCGGCGAGATCCGTACCGAAAGCCCGGATGACACCACCGGTGCCGCCGCTGTCACGCCTGGCGTTCGGAAGCTGCACATCACCGAAATCCACCGTTTCCCGAACGTTCCGGTTCAGATTGGCGGGCACCTGCATTGGGATACACCGATGCTGCTGCGGGAGATCAAAACCAGCATTCGCAAAGCGTTCCAGGGCGGGTATCGTCCCGAAAGCTGCGCCATCGACACCTGGGGCGTTGATTTTGGTCTGTTGGATCGAAACGGCGAGCTGCTGGGCATCCCGTATCATTATCGGGATCGTCAAACGGAAGGATTGGTGGAGGAAGTGTCTGCCCTTGTTGGGGCAGAGCGTTTGTTCCGCGAAAGCGGATTGCAGTTTATGCCCTTTAATACGTTATATCAGCTATATGCCATGAAAAAAGCCGGCTCCCCCAAGCTTGGTCTGGCCGAAACGCTGCTGCTCACGCCGGATCTGCTGAGCTATTTCCTGACCGGCCAGCGGGTTTGTGAATTTACGATGGCGACCACGACCGGGCTGTTCGACCCGGGGCGGGGCGCGTGGAACGCTGCGTTGATGGATGAGCTGGGCATCCCAAGCGGAATCTTCTCCGATCCGGTTCCCCCAGGAACCGTGATCGGGGAGCTGACGGCGGAGGTGTGCGCTGAGCTTGATGTGCCGCCGATCAAGGTCGTGGCCGTCGCTTCGCACGACACGGAGTCCGCTGCGGCGGCGGTGCCGGCGGATACACCGGCGTTCGCCTATCTGGTCAGCGGCACCTGGTCGCTGCTGGGGACGCAGATGGCGAAGCCTTTGCTGACGCCGGCGGTGCTGGAGCGCCAATTCTCCAACGAAGGCGGCGTAGACGGCACGTACCATTTGCTCAAAAACATCATGGGCCTGTGGCTCCTCCAGGAATGTAAACGCAAATGGGAGCAGGCTGGCGAAGCCTATACTTACGGCGAGTTGGCGGAATTGGCGGAACAGGCCGAGCCGCTGCGCAGCTTGATCGATCCGGATGATCTGCGGTTTATGAATCCGGCCGATATGCCGGAGGAGATCCGGGCGTATTGCCGGGATACCGGCCAGCCGGTACCGGATTCGCCCGGCGCCTTCGCCCGCTGCATCCTCGAAAGCCTGGCGCTCCGCTACCGCCAGGTGCTGGAGCAGGCCGAAGAGCTGACCGGCTCTCGATTTGCCGGGCTGCATATGGTGGGCGGCGGCACTCAGAACGAGCTGCTCTGCCGCTTAACCGCGGAGGCAATTGGCCGCTCGGTATGGGCGGGACCGGTGGAGGCCAGCGCCATCGGCAATCTGCTGGTTCAGCTGCGGACCGGCGGCTGGCTGCATGACCTGCAAGAAGGCCTGGAAATGGTGAAGGCTTCATTCCCGATACAGGTGTATGAGCCGGAGCAAGCGACCAGGCCGGAGAACGAGAAACGCAGCGCTCTCTGGGCTGCCGCCTATGAGCGATTCGAACGATTAGGGAGGTCGATCCCATGCTAAAGGGCATATCCAGCTTGATTTCGCCGGAACTGCTGAAGGTTTTAATGGAGATGGGGCATTCGGACGAGATCGTGCTTGCCGACGGCAATTTTCCAGCTGCGAGCCATGCCCAGCGATTGATTCGTTGTGACGGTCATGGCATTCCCGATTTGCTGGAAGCGATCCTGCCCTTGTTCCCGCTCGACAGCTACGTGGACCATCCGGTAGCATTGATGGCGGTGATGCCCGGCGACCCAGTGGAAACACCAATCTGGGACGACTATCGCAGAATTGTAAGCCGCTATCATCCAGCGGACCAGCCGTTTGAAGAGGTTGAGCGGTTTGCTTTTTACGAGCGGGCCAAACAGGCGTATGCGATCGTCTCCACCGGGGAGAGAGCGTTATATGCCAATCTCATTCTGAAAAAGGGGGTCGTCACACCATAAAGCTCAAACACGGATCTGGGGGGCTGCCGCAAGGTATGCCCTCTTTTATCGTCGAATAAAAGCGTTTACAATAAAAGAGATTGCGGCCCTGTCAGATGAACATGAACAGGCAAGCTTCGAAGGAGAGGAGTGGACGGCAATAAGGTATACGGCATTGGTGACCGGGGCCGATCACGGTATCGGTTTGGCATTGGTGCGCCAGCTGCTTGAGGAAGGACACCAGGTTTTTGCCGGGAGATTTAACCCGAAGGAACAGGCGTTGTCGGAGCTGGCTGCAACGTACGGTGATCGGTTTATTCTTGTGGATTTGGACGTGGGCAATGATGCCAGCGTACAGGCTGCTGCAGCCAAAGTGAAGGAGCATACGGATTCGCTCGATTTGCTGATCAATAATGCGGCGATTCTGGGCGATATCGAAACGACGGTGCTTGGCGAACTGAACTTTGAAGAAATGCTGCAGGTGTATAACGTGAATGCGCTGGGTAGCCTGCGTATGACGAATGCCTTGATCGAGCTGATCCTGAACAGCAACGGCCGTACGATCGCCAATATCTCCTCGGAAGCGGGCAGCGTTGGCCAGTGCTACAGAGACAGCTGGTTCGCTTATACGATGTCGAAGACGGCGGTGAATATGCACTCGAACGTCGTACATAACGGCATCAAAACGCAAGGCGGACAAGTGCTGGTGTTGCATCCCGGTTGGGTGCAGACGTTTATGCGCGGCGAGAAGGATTCCGCGGCGACCCTCACACCGGAGCAATCCGCTAGCAAACTGTGGGGCATCATCCGCGAGGCGATGGAACGGGAAGACAGACCTCTGGAGAAGCCCGTATTCCTCGATGTAGATGGCCAGGTGTTACCGTGGTAGGTTGAGAGCCTTATTTTTTCATTAGTGAAATTAATAGATAAAAATGGAGGAATGAGCAATGGAGTATACGTACTTGGGACGTTCCGGTTTAAAGGTAAGCAAGCTGTGTCTGGGCACGATGAATTTCGGCGTGAACACCGATGAGAAGGAAGCGTTCCGGATCATGGATGCGGCGCTGGACGCGGGAGTGAATTTTTTCGATACCGCGAACATTTATGGATGGGGCAAAAACGCCGGTAAAACCGAAGAAATCATTGGCCGCTGGTTTGCCCAAGGGGGCGGACGCCGGGAAAAAGTCGTGCTGGCAACAAAGGTACATGGTGATATGAGTGATCCATTGGACGGTCCGAATAGTCCGGCAGGGTTGTCGTCCTACAAAATCCGCCGGCATCTGGAAGGCTCGCTGCGCCGGTTGCAAACCGATCATATCGAGCTGTACCAAATGCACCATATTGACCGTAATGTGTCCTGGGATGAGCTGTGGGAAGCGTTCCAGATTGCGATTGTCCAAGGAAAAATCGGTTATGTCGGGTCCAGCAACTTTGCCGGTTGGGACTTGGTGAAGGCGCAATATGAGGCGAAGAACCGCCATATGCTTGGCCTCGTCTCGGAGCAGCACAAGTATAATTTGCTTTGCCGTTTACCGGAGCTGGAGGTGCTGCCGGCGGCGGAGCATCTCGGGATTGGCGTCGTAGCCTGGAGCCCGCTTGATGGCGGATTGCTGGGCGGCAACGCGGCGAAGAAGCTGGCGGGTTCGCGCACAGCGAATGACAACCGCTACGAGAAATTCCGTACGCAGCTTGAGGCGTTTTCGGCACTTTGCCGGGAGCTGGGTGAAAGCGAGGCGAACGTGGCATTAGCTTGGACACTGGCGCATCCGGCGATGACTGCACCGATTATCGGACCGCGTACGTTGGAGCAGTTCCAAGATACGCTCCGTGTGGTCGAGATCAAGCTGGATGAAGCGGTGATGAAGCGATTGGATGAAATTTTCCCAGGCCCAGGCGGTGCAGCACCTCAAGCTTATGCTTGGTAAAAAGAGAGGGGGAGACGGAAGATGAGTCATGTGCGGAAGCAAGCCTTGGTGATCGGGAATAACGCGGATGCGCCGTATCATCCGTTGGACGCAGTACAGGAACAGTTACGGCAGATACTGCAGGACGATTTCGAGCTGACGACCAGCTTGGACTACGATCAGTTAGCCTCAGGTGCCTTGGAGAACTACGACCTCTTCATCTCCTACACCGACCGCTGGGAGGAGGCGGTGAGCGCGGAGCAGGCAGCGGGACTGCTCACTTATGTGGCGAATGGCGGCGGGCTGCTTGTCGTGCACAACGGAATCTCGCTGCAGGTGCGCCCGGAACTGGCCCAGTTGATCGGCGCTAAATTTATAGAGCATCCGCCTTACACGGAGCTGGAGTTTGGGGTGGCAGTTGACTCTGGCGGCGCCAGTCATCCGGTTGTGGAGGGAATCCAACCGTTTACGTTGGCGGAGGAGCCTTACCGCTTCGAATTCGATCCGTTCTGTGCCAAAAAGGTGCTGCTCACGTACCGCCATGAGGGCCAGGATTGGCCGGCGGCTTGGGCGCATTCATACGGACTTGGCAAAGTGGTATTCCTGATGCCGGGGCATCATCTGCCTTCGTTCCAGCATCCCGAAGTGGCAAAGCTGCTGCGGGGCGGAGCCAAGTGGGCTGCAAAAGCAAAATAAGTTAAAGGAAGAACTGATCCTTATAGCACATCAGTTGCTTATGGGATCAGTTCTTTTTGGATTGTCAACAGTAAATCAGACAACTTTATTAAGGGCTTCTTGACGATACTGAACAGGTGTCAGGTATCCCAGTGTTCCGTGAATCCGATGCTTGTTGAACCAGTTGATGTAATCGTACAGTTCCACCTCTAGATGAAGAAGGCTGTGGAAGCTCATCTGGTTAATGAACTCCGTTTTCATAATTTTATAGGTAGCTTCAGCCACGGCATTGTCATAGGGACAGCCTTTCATGCTGAGAGATCGACCGATTTTAAAGGTCTCCAATAGCTCGTCCATCTTTTCGTTTTTAAACTCACTACCGCGGTCCGTATGAAACCACTGGATTTGACGCAGATCACCTTGTACGGTAGAGAAGGCACGGGAAATCAGAGCCGCATCCTTGTTTGGGCCCGCACTATGCCCGATGATTTCTCGATTGAACAAGTCGATCAGCACACAAATGTAATGCCACTTGTTTTGAACCTTTACATACGTTAGATCGCTAACGACGAAGCGCTTTGCTTCTGTCTGCTCAAACTCACGAGCCAGCACATTTGCCGTCTTTGCTTCATTGGAGGCCGCTTTGTGGGGCTTATACTGAGCGATCGTGTAGGTGGAGACCAACCCCTGCTCCTTCATAATGCGGCCAATGCGACGTCTAGATACAACTATTCCTTGTTCCTTTAGCTTGGCTTTAATCTTGCGCGTGCCGTAGGCTTTGCGGTTCTTGTGGAAGATCTCCACAATCGTTTCTGTTAGTTCATCTTCCTTCGCTCGTTCCTTTGCTTCATAGTAGAACGTACTCTTTGCAATTTGTAGGACGTCGCACATTGCTGATACCGAGTATTTATCACGGTTGTTCTGGATGATAGCTACTTTCGTCCCATGATCAGCGCGGCTTGCTTTAAAATATCGTTCTCCATCTTAAGTCGTTGAATCTCTTTACGTAAAGTGATGAGTTCATTTTCTTCGAAAGAGCGATTGTCCTTCTCCTTGAAGGAGCCTGTGGTCTGGGCTTGCTTGATCCAGCGGTCTAAAGCAGACGCAGTGAGGTCATATTCCTCCACAATCGCTGCGCGGGATTTCCCGTTTTCATAGAGCTGCACCATTTGCTTTTTGAACTCGGTTGTAAACGTGCGTCGTGGTTGTTTAGGCATTGTTGAGATCCGCTCCTTAACATGATAGGTCTATTCTACAAGCCCTTATTTTTATTGTCCAACTAAGTGTAGCCGATCCATTTTTTGATGGAGGAGGGTGGGGGTGAGGTGCTCGTTGCTGGTCTTTTTAAGGATTATCCCGTTTAGTCAGTAAGTTGAAAGAAGAACTGATCCTTATAGCACATCAGTTGCTTATGGGACCAGTTCTTTCTTGATGGAGGAGGTGGAGATAAGGTGCTCGTTGCCGGTCTTTTTAAGGATTATCCCGCTTAGTCAGGTTCAGGTGCAATACAGGGTGGCGTTCCCCATACGGCGTTTCCTGTTCTTACCTCTGTTCTTACCTCTGTTCCTGCTTCTGCTTCCGATTCCGATACTGTCTCTGCTTCTGTTTTGCTTGATTCTGTTTGTGCTTTGTATCTGCTCTGCTTTGTTATGCTCTGTTCTGTTCAGATTCTGATACTGTTTCTGTTTCTGTTTCTGTTTCTGTTTCTGTTTCTGTTTCGATTCTTTATTCTCTGTTCTCTGTTACCCGCTCTGCCGCAGTCCGTTGTCCGTTGCCGTTCCCCGCCCCCTGTTTCCATTCCCATTACCGATTCTCCATTTCTCGTTTCACGAAGCAACAAAAAATGCAGATCCTTTCTCTGAATTGTGCCTCCTGAGCTCCAGACCACCACCTGAGCGAGAGGGATAATGGTGCAAAAGGGGCAGAAGAGAGGGGTAAGAGAGGTCAAGCGAGGTCAAGTGAGGGGGACAGAGTGCTAAAGCAATATTTTGTGAAAGCGCTATACCCAAAACAACCCAAATGGTTTAAAATTAAAACAAACAAAAATAAAGAAAAAACCAAACAAACCAAAATGGAGGTAGTTCAAGAGATCATGGTACAGAACTTATGGGACTCATCTAAAGCATCGGTATTATCCTCAGATTTGGAGCAGCTGGTTTACCGATCGAATCTGCTTGGTGCAGATCGTCGGGTTTGTAACTGGGGCGGCGGTAACACATCGAGTAAAACGATCGAGAAAGACTTCCGCGGCCGGGACATTGAGGTGATGTGGGTGAAGGGCAGCGGCTCGGACCTGGCGACGATGAAGGCGGGCAACTTCACCGGATTGCGCATGGACGACATCCGTCCGCTGTTTGAGCGGGAGGAAATGACGGACGAAGAGATGGTCGCTTATCTGGCAAATTGCATGATTGACGCCAAACATCCACGGGCATCAATTGAAACACTGCTGCATGCGTTTTTGCCGTTTAAGCATGTGGACCATACCCATCCGGATGCGATTATCAGCTTGTGCTGCGCTGACAACGGCCAAGAGATTGCCCGGGAAATCTATGGCAACCGTTTTGTCTGGGTGCCTTACATTCGTCCGGGCTTCAAGTTGTCCCAAATGATCGCCGAAGGCGTGCTGGCTAACCCCAATGCGGAGCTGGTGCTGATGGAGAAGCACGGTTTGGTAACCTGGGGGGAGACGCAGGAGGAGTGCTACGCTAAAACAATAGCCATTATCAATGAGGCGGAAGCGTATATTGAAGCAAAAAGCGCTGCTCAAGCCGCAGAAGGCCGCGTATTTGGCGGGCAATTTGCGAAGCCGTTGGAAGAAGCGCAACGCCGGGCCATTGCAGCCGAAATCATGCCGCTGGTTCGGGGGCTCGCGAGCGGGGAGAAGCCGGTCATCGTGACGTTTGACGATGAGGGGGATGTGCTAGAATTCGTTGGCAGCCGGGATGCAGGCGAGCTGTCGCAGGTTGGCGCCGCGTGTCCGGATCACTTGGTGCACACCAAAGTGGTTCCCCTGTTTATCAACTGGAAGCCGGATGCTGCCGATGTCGCTGGGCTTAAGGAGAAGCTGCAGGCGGGCATTGCCGAGTATAAAGCTCAGTACCAGGCTTATTTCGAACGCAACAAGCAGGCGAATGACGTGATGTTTGATGCGGCACCGCGGGTAATTTTGATTCCTGGCATCGGGATGTTAAACACTGGAAAAAGTTGGGTGAATTCCAAGCTCAGCGGAGCGTTATACCATCGGGCGATCGCGGTGATGAAAGGCGCGACGGCCATTGGCCGGTTCGTATCGCTTAGCGAAAACGAATCCTACAACGTTGAATATTGGCCGCTGGAGTTGTACAAATTGTCGCTGGCTCCTGCCGAAGCTGAATTTTCGCGTAAGGTTGCGTTTATCACTGGAGGCGCTGGCGGCATCGGAAGCGAAACGGCACGACGATTGGCGGAAGAAGGGGCTCATGTTGTGCTGGCGGACCTCAATCTGGAAGGGGCGCAAAAGGTTGCAGCCGAGATCAACGCCAAATACGGGGAAAATCGAGCGCTGGCCGTGAAAATGGACGTAACGCAGGAGGAGCAGGTTGCAAGGGCTTATGCCGAAACGGCTTTGACCTACGGTGGAGTTGATATTATCGTCAACAACGCTGGTTTAGCCACGTCCAGCCCGTTCACCGAAACGTCGCTGCAGGAATGGAATCTGAATATGTCGGTGCTGGGAACGGGATATTTTCTCGTTGCGCGGGAAGCGTTCAAGCTGATGAAGGAGCAGGGGCTCGGCGGAAGCATGGTGTTCATTGGCTCCAAAAACTCCGTATATGCCGGCAAAAACGTTACGGCCTACAGCTCCGCCAAGGCGTTGGAGGCTCATTTAGCCCGCTGTATTGCGGCGGAAGGGGGAGAACTTGGCATTCGGGTGAATACGATTTTGCCGGATGCGATTTTGCAGGGCTCGGCGATTTGGAACTCCAACTGGCGGAACGAACGAGCGGCCGCTTATGGTATTGAGCCGGATCAATTGGAGGAGTATTACCGCAAGCGTACGACGCTGCTGGTTAATATTTATCCGCGAGATATTGCGGAAGGGGTTGCCTTCTTCGCTTCGTCCAAGGCGGCGAAAACGACTGGATGCATGTTGACGATTGATGGCGGTGTTCCGGCAGCTTTTGTACGGTAAGGCAGAATCTTTACATGTGAAGATTGCTTCTAAGTTGGAGATCAAGTCATGGGAGGTGCGAGGATGGAGCGGAGGAATCAAACGGACACGATAACGGCAGCGGCGAAGACGGACATCAAAGTATCCATGTTCGCTACCTGCATCGGCGATGCGGTGTACCCGCGAATCGCGGAAGCGATGGCCCGTTTGTTGGCCCGGGTGGGGGTCCGCCTGGAATTTCCGCAAGGTCAGACTTGCTGCGGCCAGCCGGCGTTTAACAGCGGGTATTGGGAGGAAGCACGGCGGTCGGCGGCTACGCTGCTGGAGGCTTTTGCGGACAGCGATTTCGTGGTCGGACCTTCCGGCTCGTGTATCGGGATGATCCATCACTACCCGAAGCTGTTCGAGCATGACCCGGTGCGGCTGGCAATGGCCGAGGAGCTGAAAGCAAAGTCGTATGAATTTACCCAGTTCCTCGTCCAGATGCTGGGCATAACCGATCTTGGGGCGGTGTTTCCGCATAAGGTCACGTATCATCCGTCCTGTCACGGCAGCCGGTTGCTTGGCATTCAGGAGGAGCCGATGGCGCTGCTCCAAAACGTCAAGGGTCTGGAGCTTGTCCCGCTTCCGTTCGCGGAGGATTGCTGCGGGTTCGGTGGAACGTTTGCGGTGAAGATGGCGGATATTTCCGGAGCGATGGTGACGGAAAAAGCAGATCACGTGCTCGAAACGTCCGCTGAGGTGCTGACCGGTCTGGATATGGCCTGCCTGATGAATATCGCCGGTCAACTGCGCTACCGCCGCCAGCCGGTACGAGTCATGCATCTGGCTGAACTGCTGTACGAAGGAGTGAGCGGAGCATGAAGACTGTGAAGGAACGGGTAGAGCTGGCGCTCAACAATGAGTTTTTGCGCAAAGCAGTGCGCTTTACAACCGAACGGTTGCGGGACGGGAAGCGTAAAGCCTCCGAAGACCATGGCAACTGGGAGGAATGGCGGGAACGAGGACGGCAAATTCGCCTGCATACGATCGCGCATCTTGATTATTACTTGAATCGGTTTGCCGAACAAGCCCGGGCGAATGGGGCGCATGTCCATTTTGCCGAAACGGGAGCGGAAGCGGTGAAGATCGCTTTGGAGATTGCTGCTCATAAAGCAGCCCGCTCCGTCGTGAAGTCGAAATCGATGGTCAGCGAAGAGCTGCACATCAATCGAGCGCTGGAGGAAGCAGGCATCGAGGCGGTGGAGACCGATCTGGGGGAGTATATCATTCAGCTTGCAGGGGAAGCACCTTCGCATATCATCATCCCGGCGATTCACAAGAACCGGCATCAGATTGCCGAACTGCTGTCCCGCGAGGCTGGGGAAGAGCTGCCGCCGGAGACAAGTGTGCTTGCCGGGTTTGTGCGCCGGAAGCTGCGGGAGAAGTTTCTCTCTGCGGACATTGGCATGACCGGCTGTAACTTCGCCATTGCCGAGACGGGGTCGATTGTGCTGTTCGAAAATGAAGGCAATGCCCGCATGGTGTCGACCGTGCCCAAAACGCAAATTACGTTTATGGGCATGGAGCGCATCATCCCCTCCTGGAGTGACCTGGAGGTCATGGCTACGCTGCTACCGCGATCGGCCACCGGTCAGAAGCTGACGGTGTACATGTCCGGTATCACCGGCCCGCGCCGTACGGCGGATGGAGATGGTCCAGAGGAGATGCATATCATCATCCTCGACAACGGCCGATCCGAGCAGCTGGGGGATCCGGAGTTTCAGGAACTGCTCAACTGCATCCGCTGCGGCGCATGCCTGAATGCTTGTCCGGTCTATCGCCATATCGGCGGTCATGCCTATGGCGGAACGTACAGCGGCCCCATCGGAGCGGTGTTGACGCCAGCGCTCAACAAGAACGTAGCGGAATGGGACGATATTGCTTCGGCCTCCAGCTTATGCGGTGCTTGTTATGAGGCGTGTCCGGTCAAAATCCCGCTGCATGACATGCTGGTGTACTTGCGTCGCCGCAAGGTTGAGCAAGGTTATGGCAACAAGCTGGAGACGGCGGGGATGAAGGGGTTTGCCGCAGTGACGGCGAGCTCCAAACGATTTCATCGCGCGCTGAAGGCCGGAAGAGTTGTCCAGCGGCTAGTTGTACGCAACGGGGAAATTCCGGCGCGCATCGGTCCGCTCAAGGGGTGGAACAAGTACCGCGTTGCCCCAAGCCTGGCTAATCAACCGTTCCGCGAGCGCTGGGATACGCTTCAGCATGAGTTGCGCGCATCCGCTGCCCTAACCGTGACTGCACAGGCGGCACAGGAGCGAATGAAGGCGGCGTTAAACCGGCGTGCGGCGAAGGTGGAAGGGCGTGAAGCAGCGGATCGAACCCAAAGAAGCGCCGGGGATCATGCTGGTCCTGCGTTCGTACGGAAAGAAGGTCAAACCTATGATGGATAACGAATATAACGCATGGCTAAAAAAGAAGGAAGCGGAAGCGCGGCAAAAGCAGGAGCAGTTCATGAACCGGATAGCCGGGAAGTTGAAACGGCCGCGGCAGCAGGAGGCACCGGCACATCCGTTTCGAGGTGCGCCAACGTATTGGCGTGAGCTGGAATGGGGGCTGGAGGAGCGCTTGGCGCGATTTGAAGACAATTTTACAGCAGCCGGCGGGCATGTTGCCCGACTCCCCGATTTAAAGGCGGCCAAGGAGTTTATCACGGCCAAGGCGCAAGAGCTTGGCGCCCGTTATATCGTGCGCCAGGACGATCCGTTACTCGCGGAGCTTGGGCTTGATGAAGCGTTGGCCGCCGAAGGAGCTAAGGTGTCCGTATGGAACGGGCACCGTGATGAGGCCTGGATCGCCCGGGCCGCAGAAGCGGACTTCGGCATCGTAGCGGCGGACTCTGCCGTCGCCTACACCGGTTCGCTGGTCGTTCAGTCTGCGGCAGAGAAAGGGCGCTCGGTCAGCCTGCTGCCGACAGCACTGTTCGCCATCGTCCCGGCCGAACGGCTAAAAACCCGCCTGGGCGAGGTGCTGGAGACGTTTGATGCAGCCGGGCGTGAAGCCCTGCCTGCGGGCATCCATTTTATCTCCGGCCCCAGCCGCTCGGCGGATATTGAAAACGATCTCACGATAGGAGTGCATGGCCCAGGCATCGTGTTCGCCCTGCTGGTCGGTTAAGCCGAGTGAGGAAACGAGTGTGCTAGTACAACACTTCGATGTTCTTGCTTTGCAGCAGCTCCAGCCAAGCTTCCGAAGGGCGCTGGTCAGTAATTAAATAATCGATCTGCTCCCAATCGGCCAGCTTGACGAAGGCATTCTTGTCAAACTTCGTATGGTCAGCCAGCAAAATCACTTTGTCGGCATGGCGAAGCATATGCTTCTTCAGCTCGCATTCCGGCTCATTGGAATCGGAGATGCCTTTGTCCGGCGTCATGCCCTTGCAGCTGATCACGGCGGTGTCAACGTTGTACTTCTGCACCGTTTCCTGGGCGGCAGGACCAACCAGCGACAGGGAACGGGCGCGCAGCGAACCGCCGGTGGAGATGATGTTCAGGTTCGAACTGGCGAATTCGTGGAGGACGCTGACGGAATTGGTAATGACGGTGATGTTGTTCTTCGAATGCAGTGTCTTCAAAAATTCAAAGCAAGTCGAGCTCGGGTCGATCATCAGCGTGTCGCCGTCGTTTACCAAATCGATGGCCTTCAGTGCGATGGCTCGCTTGATTTCCACGTTCAGCGTGTTCCGCGTCGTATATGGCAAGTCTTCGTTCGTGTGCCGATTGAGCATCGCTCCGCCGTAGGAGCGGGTTGCGATACCTTCTTTTTCGAGCTTTTCCAGGTCACGGCGGATCGTCTCCTCCGTCACTTCGAACATCCGGCTAAGCTCGGATACCAGAACACGCTTGTCCTGATACAGCAGGTCGATAATTTTTTGTTTGCGTTCTGCCGCCAACATGGCGTTCACCTCGGGTCCGTTCATATTGTCAAGACGCCAGGGTCTTGATTCCTTCCCATCATAGCGAGAAAAAGGGGCGATTGGCAACCGGTTATGAGGAAGCGACCAGAGGAACATTTTCACGGAAAATACAAAAACAAAAATAAAACAACATAATAATTGTTTGTTTATGTTGACTTCAAAGAAAAACAGACATAGGATGAAATTAGGAACAGGCAGCATTCCAGAGCGAGGTGCGTTTAGCGATGAGAGATTACGTTGCCGTGGATATCGGCGCCTCCAGCGGGAGGCTGGTAAGGGGAACCCTGCAGGACGGACATCTGTCGCTGCAGGATATCCACCGGTTTGATAACGGGTTTTCTGAGCGTGACGGGCATTGTTACTGGGATATCGATCATTTGTACCGAGAAATTCTCCGCGGCTTGCAACAGGCGAAAAAGCTAGGCATCGAGCGCTGCACGTTGGGCATCGATACATGGGCCGTGGACTATGCGTTGTTGGACCAGAAAGGTGAGCGGATCGGCGAAGTATATGCTTATCGCGATACCCGGACGAACGCGGCGGTCCCTCAGGTACATGCGGTTATCCCATTTGCACGGATCTATGAGAAAACGGGGATTCAGCATTTAGCCTTTAATACGTTGTATCAGTTGTATGCGCATGATCGTGAGGAGTTGGCGAAAGCCAAGCACATCTTGCTTGTACCGGATTATCTCCATTATTTGCTGACCGGGCAGCGGATCAGCGAGATGACTAATGCGTCAACCACCTCTTTGCTGAATCTGCAAACCCGCGACTATGATCCGGAATTGCTCGCGCTTCTGGGGCTGTCCCGATCGAAGTTTCCGGCTCTGACGGAGCCGGGGACGCGGCTGGGGGCCATCAAGCCGGAGCTGGTTCAGGAGTATGGGCTGCCCGAATGCGAGTTGATCGTGGCGGCGACGCACGATACGGCTTCTGCCGTACTAGGCGTTCCGGCCAGCGGTGATTCGTGGGCGTATCTGAGCAGCGGAACCTGGTCACTGATCGGTGTAGAGCGGCAGGAGCCGCTCGCGACCCCGGAAGCGATGGAGCACAATTATACGAATGAATGGGGCGCGTACGGGACGTACCGTTTTTTGAAAAACATCATGGGCATGTGGCTGATCCAAGAGGTCCGGAAGGATTACGGAAAACAGCACAGCTATGCGGAGTTGGTGGAGCTGGCCGAGGCCGCGACGCCGCTTAGGTCCCTGATCAACTGCAACGATGACCGGTTCCTAAATCCTGCGCAGATGACCGAGGAAATCCGGCAGTATTGCAGGGAGACGAATCAGCCCGTTCCGGGTACACCGGGTGAGGTAGCGCGGTGCATTTTTGACAGTCTGGCCTTATCTTATGACGTTTACTTGCAGGAGCTGACAAGGCTCACCGGCCAAAAACCGAAGAAGCTCCACATCGTTGGCGGCGGTGCCAACAATGAGCTGCTGTGCCAATGGACTGCGGACGTAGCGGGCATTCTGGTGGAAGCCGGGCCAACGGAGTCCACCGCGCTGGGGAATCTGTTGGTACAGATGATCAGCAGCGGCGCTATTCGCGATATTAGCGAGGGACGTGAGCTGATTCGGCGGTCTTTTTCGATCCGGACGTATGTTCCTCACGGGAACCATGCCGATGAGATAGCAGAGGCAAGGAAACGGTTCGCGGCTTTGTTGGCGCGGTGACGATTGGATTGATGATTATAGCATTGAGCGGATAGATAAATGAATCTAGGCCAAAAAGGAGGAGCAAACATGGACAACGCGATTCAAACCAGCTACAACGAAGCAAAAAAGCTGTATGAACGCCATGGAATTGACGTCGACGCTGTGCTGGCCCGGCTGGCTCAAATCAAAATTTCGCTGCATTGCTGGCAGGGGGATGACGTTAAGGGATTCCTCAACAAGGATCAGGAGTTGGGCGGCGGCCTGGCGGTTACCGGCAGTTATCCAGGGCGGGCGCGGACGCCGGAGGAACTGCGCCAAGACCTGGACCAAGCGCTTCGTTTGATACCGGGTCAGCATAAAGTCAACCTGCACGCTATTTACGCAGATACGGATGAAGCAGTTGAGCTGGACGCGCTGGAACCGCGGCATTTTGCCGGTTGGGTCGATTGGGCGAAGGAGCGGGGGCTGGGGCTGGATTTTAACCCGACCTGCTTCTCCCATGAAAAAGCGAAGGACGGATTTACGCTCAGCCATCCGGACCCGGAGATACGCAAGTTTTGGATCGAGCACTGTAAGGCATCGCGCAAAATCGCTGAATCGTTTGGTCGTGCGCTTGGGCAGCCTTGCGTCACCAACGTCTGGATTCCGGACGGGTTCAAGGACTCGCCGGTGGATCGGCTTTCACCGCGGGCCCGTCTGATGGAGGCGCTTGACGAAGTTTTTGCCGAGCCAATCGACGAGAAATACAACATCGACGCGGTCGAGAGCAAGCTGTTTGGCATTGGCTCGGAAAGTTATGTCGTTGGCTCGCATGAATTTTACATGGGCTATGTGTTATCCCGGGGCAAAGCGGTTTGCTTCGACGCCGGTCATTTCCATCCAACGGAGACGATCTCCAACAAGCTGTCCTCCTGGCTGTTGTTTGGCCGTGCGCTGCTGTTGCACGTCAGCCGCCCGGTGCGCTGGGACAGCGACCACGTTGTAACGATGGATGACGAACTGCTGGAAATCGCTCGCGAGCTGGTGCGTGGGGAATTGCTGGACCGCACGCATATCGGTCTCGACTTCTTCGACGGCAGCATCAATCATATCGCGGCTTGGGTCATCGGTACGCGCAACACCCAAAAAGCCCTACTGCGGGCGATGCTGGAGCCGGTTGACACGTTAAAGCAGTTGGAGCTGGACGGCGACTACACGTCTCGACTGGCGCTGGTCGAAGAGTTTAAATCGTATCCGTACGGCGCGATTTGGGATTACTTCTGCGCTTCCCAAGGTGTGCCGGTGCGGGAGGAGTGGCTGGCGGAAGTGAAAGACTACGAGACGAAGGTGCTCGAGGCGCGGTAACGAAGGTAACTCATGCAGTTGCATTTTTTTAAGCTTTATATATTTGAGTAAGGAGAGGAACCTACTGTGATTACGATGGTATCGGAAGTGGAGAAAGGTTGGCGGATCCCAGGTTTGGAAGTCCCGTTTATCCGGGAGATGGCGGAAATTACGTACCATATGTGGCGGTTGGGCTGGGATGAGCGCAACGGAGGCAACATCAGCTATTTGCTCCATGAGGCGGAGGTAGAAAAATATATCGGAACCGCCTCTGCTGCGGAGCGCCGCAAGCTGCCGCTGACGTTTCCGGTGAAGGAACTGGCGGGATGTTATTTTATCGTAACGGGCTCGGGCAAGTATTTCAAAAATGTGATCTCCGATCCGGAGGCAAACCTGGGCGTGTTGCGGGTGAGTGATAGCGGCGATGAGATTGAGGTGCTGTGGGGCTTGCGGGATGGGGCGGTGCCAACCAGCGAGCTGCCGTCCCATTTGATGAGCCATATCGAGCGCTTGAAGGTCGATCCGGCACACCGGGTCATTATGCACTGCCACGCCACACATGCGCTGGCGATGACCTTTGTCCATGAGCTGGACGAGAAAAGGCTGACGAAAACGCTGTGGGAAATGTGCACGGAATGCCTTGTGGTGTTCCCCGACGGCATCGGGATCGTGCCGTGGATGGTGCCCGGCAGTCCGGACATCGGGCGGGCGACCGCAGCGAAGATGCGTGAGCACCGCGTGGTGATATGGCCGCAGCACGGGATTTTTGGCACCGGTACGACGATCGACGAAGCATTTGGCTTGATCGAGACGGTGGAGAAGGCCGCGCAAATCTACATGCTGCTCGGCGACCGCCCGGTGTTGCAAAAAATCACCGACGCTCAGCTGCGCGACTTAGCCGCCGCATTTGGCGTAACTCCGCAGCCAGGGATTTTGAGCTAGGGAGAAAGATACAGAGGATTCGGTCCGCGGGCATAAGCCGTAGGTTGATGCTGAGGTTTGGATTGTGCGTGGAGGGCATGAGGGAAAGAGATGGAGAGCTGGTATAGAGGAGAGAATAATCGTAGACATAGTAGACATGTCCAGAGCATGAAAACGGACTCCGGTTTAAATGGGGTCTGTTTTTTCGTGATGAGGTTTTCTCGAAAGGAGCTTGATGAGCTGGAAAGGAGTTTGGTGTGCTGTTGTACGCTTGATGAGTTTGGAAGGAGCTTAATGTGTAGGAAAGCCGCTTGATGAGTTGGGCTAACGGACACAGGAGACGTTATTTGCACCATTTTGCTGGATTTTTGATTCTAGCTAAGATGAACGTAAAACAAAGACAGCCCTCCAAATTGCTACATCTCGTAGGTTAAAATGGATAGTGATTAACCCAAACCATTTCAGAGCTACATAGCAAAGGAGAGCTGATACTATGCAGTCTACCACAAAATTCGTCGGTTTAGATGTATCCAAAGAAAAAATTTCGGTTGCGATTGCAGATGTGAGCGGGGAAGCTCCACGCTATTACGGAACCATTCCCCACACACCGGCAGCGTTACGCAAGCTTATCAAAGAGCTGGGAGCGGCCGAAACGCTATCGTTTTGCTACGAGGCAGGACCCACAGGTTACGAAACCTATCGCTGGATCACCTCCATGGGGGCCCACTGTGTCGTCATTGCTCCATCGCTCATTCCCAAACGCCCCGGCGACCAAGTGAAAACAGATCGACGGGATGCCGAGCAACTCGCGCGTTTGTATCGTGCAGGAGAGCTCGCTCCCGTTTACGTCCCCGAACGGGAAGATGAGGCTCTACGGGAATTGGTTCGCGCCCGTGAAGCTGCCAAGGAAGATGCCCACCGGGCTCGTCAGCGGGTCTTGAAGTTCTTGCTCCGTCACCAGATAGAGCCACCGGCCACAATCAAGCGTCGCTGGACGAAGAAGTATCGCGTCTGGCTGGGGCAACTGGTATTCCCGTACGAGCCCATGCAGGTGGCCTTCGATGAGATGCTTCATGCTTTGAATGAGATCGAGCAGCGCATGGGTCGCCTAGAAAAAGCACTGGTAGAGCAAGCGGCGACCGGCTCCAAGGCTTCGCTAATTCAAGTTCTTCAGTCCTTACGCGGGATTGGATTGCTCACAGCCATCACCCTTGCGGCTGAAATCGGAACCTTTGCGCGTTTTCGCTCCCCAGCCCAACTGATGGCGTACTTGGGACTGGTCCCTCGTGAGTATTCCACGGGCCTAAGTACTCGTCGAGGCAGCATGACCAAAGCCGGAAACGGCCGCTTGCGCCGGACTTTAGTGGAGTCCGCTTGGAGTTACCGTCATCGTCCTGCCGTGAAGGGCGATCTCGCCAAACGACTAGATGGCATGCCGGCCGACGTACAACTGTTGTCCTGGAAGGCCCAAGAAAGACTGCATTCCAAATACCGCCATCTTGTGTTTGGAAAGAACAAACACAAGAATGTGGCCGTCGGTGCGGTGGCCAGGGAACTGATTGGGTTTGTATGGGCTGTTGCCCGAACCGTGGAACAGCCCGCCGCATCCTAACAGCTTTTCGATGATGAAGGACGCAGGGGACCTTGCCCCCTGCACCCCCACACTCGCCGTGTGGCGTTCCTCATCTTCGATGAGGAATTGCAAAAGTGTTGATTTGTAACTACCCGCTTGTCAAGGAAGACGCTTGACAAGCTCACGCCTGAGCACGAGGCCCGGGAGCAAACGAAGGTTTGGGAGAGAAATTGCGTTGTCCGTTTGCACTAAGTTTCGGAAGGGACTGAACGTGCGTTTCTAGCTTGCAAAAGCTCTCCTTGACGAAGGCATAACATGTGGTAACCAACCCACGGATAGCAGCGTGCCGACCGTCGCTCGCATTTTTGCTCTCGCGCCACGTGCTCAGGCAAGGTTTAAACTGAGGGCTTGACAAAAACGTTCATAGCAACGGACCTCAGTGCGCTTATTCTGCCCAAAACAAGCCTAAGACACCGGATTGGGGCCAACTAAGGTCACCTCTGTCCGTTAAAATTGGGAGAAGGCGCATATGATCAAAATAAGGGCGCCTCGGTCCGTTAGCACTGCAGGGGTGGTGCTGGAAGCGCTGGATGGTGACGGAACAGGGGGGAGCTGGCGTTGCAGCATGGTGATGGATAGTGTTGGCGTTGATCAATGTGCTGGATGGAACTAATGGTGCTGGATGGAACTAATGGTGCTGGATGGAACTGAATGGAGCTGGATGGAACTGAATGGAGCTGGATGGAACCGAATGGTGCTAATGCCGCTGGGGCTCGTGCTGCCAAAAATTCATTTTAATTTCGGGAACCCTATTGTCATTTGAAGTCACGGGAAGTACAATGAGGGTAATTCAACTTGTACGTACAATTAGTAATAAAGTGTCGGAATTAATAATATGGTATGTACAAGTTAGGGAGCAATCATTTTACCTAAGGAGGCGCTTTGGCATGAAATTGAAACCGCATTCATTTTGGTTCGTGACTGGCAGCCAGCATTTATATGGCCCTGAAACACTGGAGGAGGTAGCCGACCACTCCCGCATTATCGCAGAACAACTGGACCAAGACCCGGCGATTGGGTTCCCGGTGGTGTTCAAACCGATCGTGACGACACCGGACGAGATCTACAAGCTGATTCTAGCTGCAAATAGCGACGAGACTTGCGCGGGGATTATTACCTGGATGCACACGTTCTCGCCAGCCAAAATGTGGATCGCTGGCTTGTCTCAACTGCAAAAACCGCTGCTGCACTTCCATACGCAGTTTAACCGCGATATTCCGTGGGAAACGATTGATATGGACTTTATGAACTTGAACCAATCGGCGCATGGGGACCGCGAGTATGGACATATCGGTGCCCGGCTTGGGCTCAACCGCAAAATTGTCGTTGGACATTGGGAGGACGAGGAAGTTCGTGCATCGCTGGCGGGCTGGATGCGGACTGCGGTCGCTTACGCCGAGAGCCGGCAGCTGAAGGTGGCGCGCTTTGGCGATAACATGCGCGAAGTTGCCGTGACGGAAGGCGACAAGGTTGAAGCGCAAATCAAGTTCGGCTGGTCGGTGAACGGGTACGGCGTTGGCGATCTGGTGCAGGTGCTAAACGAAGTCACCGATGCGGAAGCCGAAGCGCTGCTGAAGGAATATGCCGAACAGTACACTATTACGCAAGCTGGTTTAAGCAGCGGGCCGGTTCGCGATTCCATCGCGTATCAGGCGAAGCTCGAAATTGCTATGAAACGCTTCTTAGAGCAAGGCGGCATTGGGGCGTTTACGACGACGTTTGAGGATCTGCACGGACTCAAGCAGCTCCCGGGTCTGGCTGTGCAGCGGTTGATGGAAGCCGGGTACGGTTTTGGCGGGGAAGGCGACTGGAAGACTGCAGCTCTGACTCGTGTGCTCAAAGTACTGGCGAACAACCAAAGCACCTCGTTTATGGAGGATTACACGTATCATTTTGAGCCAGGCAATCACATGATTTTGGGCGCGCACATGCTGGAGGTATGCCCGACGATTGCGGCGACGAAGCCAACGATTGAAGTGCACCCGCTGGGCATCGGCGGCAAAGCCGATCCGGCACGGATGGTGTTCGACGGTCAGGCAGGTCCGGCGGTCAACGCTTCGCTTGTAGATTTGGGCCATCGCTTCCGGTTGCTGGTTAACGTGGTTGACGGTGTGAAGGTGGAAAAGCCGATGCCGAAGCTGCCGGTAGCCCGCGTGTTGTGGAAGCCGCAGCCTTCGTTGCGTGAATCGGCGGAAGCGTGGATTTTGGCCGGCGGGGCACATCATACGGTGCTGTCTTACGCGATTACGGCCGAGAACCTGTCCGACTGGGCGGAAATGGCCGGTATCGAAGCGGTGATCATCGACAAGGATACCTCGGTACCTCGCTTCAAGAACGAACTGCGCTGGAGCGATGCGGCTTACCGGTTGCGCTAATCGCATCGGCAGTGACGCGAGTTGCAGCGGTTTGACGCCAAACTGGCTTGCTATTGGATAAGGTGTGGAAACAGCCCTCTGCGTTCGCCCGGCCTATGTTACAATAACGGGTAGTAAAAGAGAACGGTGGCATTGGTGAAGGGTGGACGAAACATGAATGACCGGAAAATTCCGAAATATATGCAGCTGAAAAACGAACTATTGTCTTGGCTTGAGCAAGGAAAGCTTCAGCCTGGGAAACAGGTTCCGTCAGAGAACGAAATTGCCGAGCAGTTTGGCTTAAGCCGGCAGACGGTACGGCAAACGTTTGGCGAACTGGAGAAGGAAGGCTGGCTGGAGCGCATCCAGGGCAAAGGTACGTTTGTCCGGCATCCCGCCCGCCGGGAGAGCGAAGCGGTGAAGACGATCGGCATTATGACGACGTATATTTCCGATTATATTTTTCCCCATATCGTTCGAGGGGCGGAAGCGGAGCTGCGCCAACATGGGTATCGCTTGATGCTGTCGAGCACGGACAACACGAAGGAGAAGGAACGGGACAGCCTGCAGCTCATGACGAGCCAGCCGCTCAGCGGACTGATTATCGAGCCGACAAAGAGTGCGGAGGGGAACCCGAATTTGGGGTATTTTTTGGAGTTGCAGGAGAAGGGGATTCCGTATTTGATGATCAATGCGAGATACCCTGAGCTTGAATGTCCGTGCCTGAAGGTGAACGACGAGGCGGGAGGCCGGAAGGCAGCGCTGTTTTTGTTGGAAAAAGGGCACCGGCAGATCGCTGGATTTTTCAAAAGAGATGACCTGCAGGGTGTCAACCGGCTAAAAGGGTTCCTATCCGCCCATCGGGACTTTGGAATTACGGTGTCGCCGCAGCATGTGGTGACGTTTACGACGGAGCAAAAAGGTGATTACACCTATCAAAAAGCGCTGGAATTGCTTCGAAAATCGGAGGATCAGCGGCCAACCGCATGGGTATGTTACAACGACGAGTTAGCGGTACGGCTGATGGATGCTGCTGCCGCGTGCGGCTTGAGGATTCCTGAGGATTTGTCCGTTATCGGCTTTGACGATTCCAGCCTGGCGGCGGCTTCGGGCACGAAGCTGACGACGCTGACCCACCCCAAAACGGCGATGGGCGAGCTTGCCGCCCGCCAGTTGATCGGGATGATTGAGCGCGGGGAAACACCGGGAGATACGGTGTTTGAACCGGAGCTGATTGAACGGGATTCGGTGCTGGAACGAACGGTATTGAAATAAACTGGTATGAAAGAGCTATCAGATCAGACACAACGGGAAATAGACCACTTGGCGATCACCGTCCTGCTGGAGATTGGCTGGGCGGTGCCGCTTTAGGCCGGAACAGGTGCTTGGTAACTTGTACGTACCTTTTATGGTGTAGGAAGACATGGGAGAACGAAAGGGGACGAAGCTTGCGATGTTGGAAGCCTTAAAACAGCAGGTTTGGGAAGCCAATCTGGAGCTTCCGAAGTATGGACTGGTCACGTTTACGTGGGGAAACGTCAGCGGGATTGACCGGGAAAGCGGACTATTTGTCATTAAGCCGAGCGGCGTGCCGTATGAGGAACTAAAGCCGGAGCATATGGTCGTGGTCGACCTGGACGGCAATGTGGTGGAAGGGAATTTGCGTCCGTCCTCGGATACGCCGACGCACCGGGTGCTGTATCGTGAATTTCCTGACATCGGCGGGGTTGTGCATACCCATTCGCCGTGGGGAACCAGCTGGGCTCAGGCAGGGCGATCGTTACCGGCGTATGGGACGACGCATGCAGATTATTTTTACGGAGAGATTCCGGTGACGCGGCCGATGACACGAGTCGAAATTGAAGGCGCTTACGAATTAGAGACAGGAAATGTGATCGTAGAACGGTTCAACGAGCTAGGGCTGGATCCGAATCAGGTGCCGGGAGTGCTTGTGCATTCGCATGCGCCGTTTGTTTGGGGCAAGGATGCGCACAATGCGGTTCATAATGCGGTCGTGCTGGAAGAGGTGGCGAAGATCGCCGCTCGTATGGAACAGATCAATCCGAATACGCCGGCGATGGATCAGGCGCTGCTGGATCGGCATTTTTTGCGGAAGCATGGAGCCAATGCCTATTACGGGCAGAAATAATCGAGAAAGTAGCAGGGAGGGGTTACGATGAGCAAGGGAAAAAAATACACGATTGGCATCGACTACGGCACCCAGTCTGGCCGCGCCGTGCTGGTGGATTTGTCGGACGGCCGCGAAGTTGCCGATCATGTGACGCCGTATCCGCATCATGTGATTGATGAGCGGTTGCCTGGCTCCGGGATCAAACTGGAGCACGACTGGGCTTTACAGCATCCTGGCGATTATATTGAGGTGCTGCGTCGCTCGGTGCCTGCAGTGCTCCAGGAATCGGGTATCGATCCGGCGGATGTGATCGGGATAGGGATCGATTTTACCGCCTGCACGATGCTGCCGGTGGACGCGCAAGGCCAGCCGCTCAGCTTCGATCCGGCGTTAGCCGATAACCCGCATAGCTGGGTGAAGCTGTGGAAGCACCATGCGGCTCAGCCGGAGGCAGACAAGATCAACGCGATTGCGGCGGAGCGGGGAGAAGCATTTCTGGCGCGGTATGGCGGGAAAATCTCGTCGGAATGGATGATTGCGAAGGTATGGCAAATCCTCGATGAAGCGCCGGAGATCTACGAGAAGGCGGATCTTTTTCTGGAAGCGACCGACTGGGTTATCGCGCAAATGACCGGCAACATCGTCCGCAACAGCTGCACAGCGGGATACAAAGCGATTTGGCATAAGCAGGACGGATATCCGAGCAAGGAGTATTTTAAAGCGCTGGATCCTCATCTGGAGCATTTGACGGATACCAAACTGCGCGGCGACGTGATTCCACTCGGGTCAAACGCCGGCGGACTGCTGCCGGAGATGGCCGAGATGATGGGCCTGAAGCCAGGCATCGCCGTGGCCGTGGGGAACGTGGACGCCCATGCAGCCGTACCGGCCGTTGGCGTTGTCACGCCGGGCAAGCTGGTGATGGCGATGGGGACCTCCATTTGCCACATGCTGCTGGGGACGGAAGAGAAGCAGGTGGAAGGCATGTGCGGCGTTGTTGAGGACGGGATCATCCCGGGCTTTTACGGCTATGAAGCGGGGCAGTCGGCTGTGGGGGATATTTTTGAATGGTATGTTGAGGAAGCGTTGCCTGCGTACGTGAAGGAAACGGCGGAGAAGGAAGGCCTGAACGTGCATCAATGGCTGGAGCGGGAAGCGGCGGCGTATAAACCGGGGCAAACGGGCTTGCTCGCGCTTGACTGGTGGAACGGCAACCGTTCCGTGCTGGTGGATACGGATTTGACTGGCATGATCCTCGGGATGACGCTGCTGACCAAACCGCAGGAGATTTATCGGGCGCTGCTGGAGGCAACGGCTTTTGGCACGCGTAAAATTATCGATGCGTTTGTTCAAAATGGGGTGCAAGTGGACGCGTTGTATGCCTGCGGCGGACTGCCGCAGAAAAACCGCCTGCTGATGCAGATCTATGCGGATGTGACGAACCGCGAGATTTTTGTGGCAGATTCCAAGCAGACGCCGGCCCTCGGAGCGGCGATGTTCGCAGCGGTGGCGGCAGGCGCGGAAGCAGGCGGCTACGACTCGATTCTGGATGCGGCCCAGAACATGGCCCGCGTCAAAGAGGAAACGTTCAAGCCGATCCCGGCGCACGTTGAAGTATACGAGAAGCTGTATCAGGAATACAGCCAGCTGCACGACTACTTCGGCCGCGGTGCAAACGACGTGATGAAGCGGCTGAAGCGAATCAAGCAATCGGCGGAGTAAGCGGAGGGAAGATGCAGGGGAGTGAGGAGGCCGACTTGTTCAAGGGCTGTACAAGGACGGGGGAAGGACTGGAAGCTTCGCTCCCCTTATGCTAAGTTCATAATCACTGATTTAAGCCGGAACCGTGGGTGTTGCGAGTGATGAGTTAGGGAACTTTTTTCGCTGATCGGGGAAGTGTGGCATTTGTAGGACCATGAGGTTTTGGATGTGGTTTTCAGAAAGTTGCAGGAAGTTGATGGATGGTCAAGGGAGGGAAATACATGCTGCAAGACAGAACGTTGGAGCCGTTGAAGGTGATTGAACTCGACCGCGGGGTCATCCGGAAGGTTGCTCCTTACTTGCGAGAACAAGGTTATCGCCAAATCCTGCTGGTGGCGGACGATCACACGTATGCGGCGGCGGGAGAGCAGCTGATGGGTTTGCTAGAAGTAGCGGGCGTGAAGACGCGCGTTGTTCTCATTCAACCGGATGCGCAAGGCGATGTAGTTGCTGACGAGATTGCGATCGTTCAGCTGTTGCTGGAGATCCGTCCTGACGAGACGGATGCGCTTCTGGCGGTGGGCTCCGGGACGATCCACGACATCGTCCGGTTTGCCGCCCACAAAACGGGCAAGCCGTTTGTGTCAGTGCCGACCGCGCCGTCCGTGGACGGCTTCACCTCGGCGGGCGCGCCGCTGATTGTGCGAGGGGTCAAAAAGACGGTGCCGGCGGTGCCGCCGGTGGCGATTTTTGCTGACCTCGACATCCTGATGGCGGCCCCGCAGCGGTTGGTGGCTGCGGGCTTTGGCGATATGCTCGGGAAATACACCAGCCTGTTCGATTGGAAGTTCTCCCACCTGACAGCGGGGGAACCTTATGACGAACAGGCGGCGGCGATTACCGAGCGCGCGCTGCGCAGCTGCGTATCGCACGCCGAAGCCATCGGCGCGCGCACGGAAGAAGGGATCCGCGCCTTGATGACGGCGCTGATCGAATCCGGCATCGCCATGCTGCTGTTCGGGCAGTCACACCCGGCCTCCGGCGCAGAGCATCATCTCTCCCATTACTGGGAGATGGAGTTCTTGCGCCAGGGCCGGCGGGCGTTGCTGCACGGTGCCAAAGTTGGCGTTGCCTGTGCGGAGATCGCCCGCGTGTACCACGCCGCGGGCGAAGGGACGCTCCCGGGCGCCGAGCCTGCGGCGCTCCGGGAGCACCGGGAGCAGGTCCGCGCTTGGCTGCGGGACCTGCCCGGCGAAGCCGAGCTCCGCGGCCTGCTGCGCCAGGCCGGCGGGCCGTCCACCCTCGCCGAGCTGGGCGTCGGCGAGGAGCTGTTCGCGCGCAGCCTGCGCGAAGCCCATCGCGTGCGCGACCGCCGCACGCTGCTGCGGGCGCTCAACGAGGCGGAGCAGGCCTAGCGCGCGAACCCGCCCGCGGCCTCGCCGGGCGTACGGCCGCGCCAAAACGAGCCGGCTGGACTCCACGTTCACGGAGTCCAGCCGGCTCGTCCTGCGAATAGCGGTAATTCATTCCGCTATTCGGCCAAATCCCAAATTTTTGGCGTGAATAACGCCAAAAATTTCCCTTATCTGGCGCGGATCCCCCTAAAAACGGGGGGAATCCGCGCCACCTCCCCCAAATAAGGCCCTAAAATGGCCTTATTTTTCATCAAATCCGCGGCAAAGGCAAAATAAGGCCATTTTTTACCGCTATTTTGCCGCGCCTCTTGCGCCGCACCGCCTCATGATTTTGCCGTGCCTCATACGCCGCTCCTTCCGCCGCACGCTTCTTCCGCATGCCTCTTCCGCACGCCTCTTCCGCATGCCTCTTCCGCCGCATGTTTCTTCCACCGCATGCCTCTTGCACAGCGCCACCTCTTGCGCAACACCGCCCTTGCACCGCACTGCCCTAGCGCAGCACCGTCCCTAGCACGGCACCGCGTCGAGCGCAGCACCTCACCGTCATCGTACCCTCACTCGTCGCAGGTAGCTTCTACCGTCACCATTACTCTGTTGCGCAACCTTTCCCGTACATTCATCATCCCTTGCAACTGTCATCCCCTCCACAGAGAGCTATGGCGGCGGCAGGAGCAGGCACCGCTCCTCACTTACGAAACCATCCTTTCCTGCTCTCCCAGCAACTCGATTAACGCGCGGAGTGCACTGGTGGGTTGGGCGGTTTTGCGGTAAATAATCTCGGTTTTCAAGTAGCGCATCGATTCGGGAACTTCGTGAATCCGCATGGCGCCTTCCTGCGCCTTCTGCTCGGCGACCATCCGCGGCAACAGCGAGATGCCAAGTCCGGCGGAGACGCCGCCAAGAATGGCTTCCAGCGTGCCGAACTCCATCGTGGCGACGTTGGTTTGACCGTGGGTCTTCTTCATCTCCTCGAGCTGTTCGCGGAAGGTGCAGCCGCGGTTGTACACCAAGCTAGGCTTCAACAGGGCCTCGTCCAAGCTCTCAATGCCCGGTGGAGAAATAACCACCACTTCCTCGTCAAAGACGGGAAGGCGAGTGAGATCCTCATGATTAAATCGGAAGCTGCCAAAAGCGACATCCAACTCATATTGCAGCACTCTCTCCATCAGGCGATCGGACATATCTGTCAGCAGGGTTAACTCCACCTTCGGATACTTTTCATAATACTGGCTGAGCAGTTTAGGCATCCGCACTGCCGCCGTCGTTTGCGTCGAGCCGATCAGCAACGGACCGGTCGGCTCGCCGGAGAAGGAGAGCGCCGACGCTGCTTCGTCCAGCAAACCGATAATTTTGTCTGCATAATCCAACAGCATCTTGCCGCTGGAGGTTAAGGTCATCCCCCGGTTGTGCCGGTAAAACAAATCAGTCCCCAGCTCCGTCTCCAGCTGCTTGATGCGAGCCGTCACATTGGACTGCACATAGCCAAGCCGGGCGGCAGCTTTTGTGATGGAGCCGTCCCGAGCAACGGCTTGAAATATCCGCAATTCCGCACTATCCATATGGAATGCCTCCCTTTTGGCCCGTTGTCATCACAAAAAATGATATCAGATATCTTTATCAATCATTATACATAATCACCAACCTCCGATACAATACAAATCATGAAAGTGACACCTAAGGAGGAAACGACAACGTGAATATATTCAAATATACCGGTCTGCTGTTGCTGACCACTTTCTTGATGGGGACGGCGTATCCGGCTGCCAAACTGGGGATGATGCATACCACCCCGCTCATGCTGATGGGGATCCGATTCTTATTGGCCGGGGGATTGCTCGCCTTACTCAGCGCCAACAAACCTCAACCTAAGGGTGCGAAGTCTTGGCTGCAGCTTTTGCTGCTCGGGTTGTTCCAATCGGTTGGGGTGATGGGGTTCACCGCTTACAGCATGCGCTGGATTACCTCTGGCGAGTCCGCTATCATCTCAAGCACGAGCCCGTTGATGCTGATCCTTTGGGGAGCTCTGATGGGAACTGCCTATCGCGTAAGGCAATGGGTTGGCGTGGTGATTGGCTTTGCTGGTGTGGTTATCACCTTTGGCATGAACCTGAGCATTAACCCTGGCACGGTATTTGCATTGGCGGGAGCCGTCAGCTTCACGGTGGCCACGTTGATCATTAACCGCATCGGTCCGGCGTTTGACAAAAGAGTGCTGGCCGCCTATCAAATGCTGCTCGGCGGCGTGATGCTGTTAATCTTCAGCTTTGCAGGGGAGCATCCCAGCTTTGAATTGAACCTGTCGTCCGCGTCCGTGGTCATCTGGCTCGTGATCTTTTGTTCCATTATTCAATTTACGATCTGGTTTTATTTGCTCAGCCACAGCGATCCCGGCAAAACCAGTTCATTCCTGTTCCTTGTGCCGATCTTTAGCGTCATTTGCAGTTGGCTGCTGTTTGGTGAGCAGATCACTTGGTACGTTTATGTTGGCGGGGCTTTGACTTGTGTAGGGGTGTTCCTGGTGAATTGGCAGGGAAGCAGTAACAGCCAGTCGGCTGAAAAAAATAAATCGAGTGTACTTCGCTTACAGGAGGAGATGGAAGCATGAGTTACCATAACAAAGTTGTGCTAATTACCGGGGGCGCTACGGGGATCGGCCGGGCGACGGCAACGCTGCTGGCTGAACGCGGGGCAATGGTTGCCGTCAATTACTCCCGTTCAGAGGCGGAGGCCCAAGAGACCGTGCAAACCATTCAGCAATTTGGCGGCTGGGCGATTGCGATTCGCGCCGACGTTTCAAACAACGAGGAGGTCATCTCTATGGTTGACCAAATCGTCCAGCAATTTGGGACGATCGATTATCTGGTCAATAACGCCAGCATCACCCGGTATATTGCAATGGGCGATCTGGATGCAATTACGGAGGATGCCTGGGACGATCTATTTGCGGTAAATGTAAAAGGGATGTTTTATTGTGCGCGAGCGGCAGCTCCGTATTTAAAGCAGGGTAAAGGGGCAATCGTCAACGTGGGCAGTATAGCAGGGATTACGGGCAAAGGCTCCTCGGTCCCCTATGCGGTATCCAAAGCAGCGGTGCACGGTTTGACCAAATCGCTGGCTCACGCATTGGCGCCGGATGTGCGGGTGACCGGTGTAGCTCCTGGAGCGGTCAGCACACGTTGGTGGGCTGGACGGGAGGAGCAGATGCGGTCGCTGACTTCCCAGCTGCCATTGGACCGGATCGCTTCGCCGGAGGAGATTGCCGCACTGATCGCGTCGATTCTGGAACAACCTTCGATGACGGGACAAATCCTTACCATCGACAACGGGCAAACGATGTAAGAACCTATTCCTTATGCTAAAAATAAATCAGCCTTCAGGACCTAACGGTAACCTGGAGGCTGATTTTTTTGATTGTTGTTATTGCTCTTTCACATCATACAGCACCCGAGCCAGCAGGTCCTGGCTGTAGTTGCCGAAGTTCTTGCCGTAGATGGTCAGTCCGCGCTTGTTGATCGGCTTGTCGGTGACGGCGATGCGGAACGTCAGCTCGCTTTTGTAATCCAGTTGAATCTGTTCCAACGTAACGTCGGAAATGCGGCAACCGTCGATAAAGCTGCCCTCATTGTTAATGCGGATCAGCTTCAGCATTCCATATTGGTTCAAGTGCGGCGGCCACCAATCCGGATTAAATGTGCCGCGTGCATCACCGAAGTCCCCCGGACTCGTCCAGAAACCGATTTCGACGCCGTTCAAGTAAAAATAGATGTCCGACGGGTAGTTATCGCAATACCCGGGTGCCTCGGAACCCAGTTCCATCGAAAATTGAATTTCCCGGAACGTTTGATTGGGCTTCAAGTAATTCGGGATGCGGTATTCCAGAAAGCCCTCGGACAACCAAATAATCTCCGAGTCGATTCGCTGTGGATCGGCGAAGTAACGCGGATCGTCAAAATCACCGATAATGCTGTGCTTCGTAGCCAAACCGCAGGTAGGGACCGCATGATAATTGCTATAATGGCCCACCTGAATTTCCACTTCGTATAAATTGTCGACATCCTTGCTCCGCAGGTCGACCATCAACTTGTCTTTGTTCAGATAACATATCTTCTGGATGCCATGCTTGCCAACGGAAGTATTAATCTCAATCAGACCGCTTTCCTCCAGCTTCTTGATGTGCATCGTTATCGCTCCGTTGCTTAAGCCCAGCTTGGTGGCGAGGTCATTGAGGTTTAAAGCCTGATTTTTGGCCAGCAGTTCGAGGATTTGAATTCTGATCTCCGAGCTTAATGCTTTGAAAATGTCGATCCCGCTCATCAAATCCTTAATATAGATCATCGGATAATCGAACCTTCTTCCAATAATTAATGGGTAGTTTTATTTTAGATAATTATAAACTAACTTGGTCGCATAATAAAGCATCAAATCAAAAAATGAAGATCCGATTCGAAAAATAGATTAAATTTGCAGTAAATGAGTAATTAATTTTAAGTTTATTTAAACTAAATTTCAAAATCACATTGTAATTTCAGGCAATTTTTCAGCATTTTCACGGTGTTTAGGACCATTCATTCAATTAATTTTATATAAATATAAAATGTTTTAGGTAAATATATTTACAACCCTAATCTCATATGTTATTTTATACCTGTAAACGGATTCATTCAAGGATATTCGAAATAATTTAATATTTACTAAAATGGAAGGTGGTCAACATGTCATCCACAGCACTGCGAGCAACGATGGTCATCGACAAAGCCTTTAAAATTGCGGAAGTAGATCGGCGCATTTACGGCTCCTTTATTGAACATTTGGGCCGAGCTGTCTACGGGGGGATCTATGAGCCTTCGCATCCGGAGGCGGATTCACATGGATTCCGTAACGACGTCAAGGAGCTGGTGAAGCAGCTGAACGTCCCGATCATCCGATATCCCGGCGGGAACTTTGTTTCCGGGTATAACTGGGAGGATGGGGTTGGTCCGGTTGAATCGAGGCCCAAACGCTTGGAACTGGCCTGGAGGACGATTGAACCGAATTGGGTAGGCACAAACGAGTTTGCTGGATGGGCCAAAGAGGTTGGTGCCGAAGTCATGATGGCGGTGAATTTGGGGACCCGCGGCGTTGATGCGGCCCGCAACCTGCTGGAATACTGCAACCATCCGGGGGGCAGCTATTGGAGCGATTTGCGCCGAAGCCACGGTTATGAGCAGCCCCATAAGTTCCGAACCTGGTGCCTGGGTAACGAAATGGACGGTCCATGGCAAATCGGACAAAAGACACCTCAGGAATACGGACGGCTCGCCTATGAGACTGCGAAGGCGATGCGACAGGTTGATCCTGATATCGAACTGGTATCGTGCGGCAGCTCCAGCTCGTCGATGCCAACGTTCCCGGAATGGGAAGCGGTGACATTGGAGCATACCTACGAGGTGGCGGATTATATTTCCCTGCATCAATACTATGGCAACCGGGACAACGATACGGCGAATTTCCTCGCCCGTACGATGGATATGGACCACTTCATTCGTACGGTGATTTCCACCTGCGATTATGTTAAGGCGAAGAAACGCGGCAAGAAAACGATGTACCTCAGCTTCGACGAATGGAACGTTTGGTACCATTCCAACGATGCCGATGCCAAGCTGGAGCCCTGGGGAATTGCGCCGCCGCAACTGGAAGACGTTTATAACTTCGAGGACGCTTTGCTGGTCGGAAGCATGCTGATTACGTTCCTGCGCCACGCCGACCGAGTGAAGATGGCTTGCATGGCCCAGTTGGTGAACGTAATCGCTCCGATCATGACGGAGAATGGCGGACGTTCCTGGAAGCAAACGATTTATTATCCTTACATGCATGCTTCGCTTTTTGGACGGGGCGTATCGCTGCAGCCGGTAGTTAACTCCCCGGTGTACGACGCGAAGGATTATACCGATGTTCCTTATTTGGACAGTGCGATTGTATATAACGAAGCGGACGAGACGTTGACGATTTTTGCGGTCAACCGTCATTTGGAGGAAGCGCTTGAGCTGGATTGCGATATTCGCGGGTTCGAAGGCTACTGTGTGATCGAGCATCTGGTGCTGGAACATGACGACCTCAAAGCTGTAAATACAGCGGACCAGGAAAATGTTAAACCTCACACCGGAGGTAATGCGGTCTGCGAGGACGGTTATGTAAAAGCTCGTTTAGCTAAAGCCTCCTGGAACGTGATTCGCTTGGGTCAAGCGAGATCTTAAAGAACCAAACGCTTCTGAGAAGCAACGGCTTCATTCACCCTTGAGACGATGACAACACCTAGCTATACACAACAGGCATGCGCTTCTTCAGGTCATCGATTGACCATCGGTTTTACTAGAGAAGTGGGAGATAACCGACTGTAAATGAAGTGTGTAGATTTTATTTTGTCAGGGAGGGTCAAGGATGAAGAAAAAGGTTTGGATTGTGCTGTTAGTCTTATCAATGGCCACATGGCTGTGGGGTTGCGGCAAGACGTCAACCACGGCGGGGGGTGAAACCTCCGTGTTGGACGGCGGTGCGGGGGAAGATGCGATAGAGCTTTCCTATTGGACGTTTGTGGAACTGCATGGACAGCATTTTGAGAAAATGCTGGAGAAATGGAACACCGCCAATCCGGATCGGCAAATTAAGCTGAACGTCACGGTGATGCCTTACGATGATATGCACAACAAATTATCCATCGCCGTCCAGACGGGTGTTGGGGCGCCGGACATCGCGGATATTGAGCTGGGCAAGTTCCCGGATTTTCTGGCCGGCACGCCGCAGCTGGTCGAATTAAATGACGTCATCGACCCGTACCGGGACACGATCGTCAAATCCAGAATCGACCTCTACAGCAAGGACGGTGTGAATTACGGTATCCCAACTCACGTTGGCGCCTCGGTTGCTTTTTACAACACGGAAATTTTAGAAGAGGCCGGAGTGGATTACAAGACGATCGTCACCTGGGAAGATTTTAAACAAGCCGGAATCCAAGTGTATGAGAAAACAGGCAAGTATATGGGCACCGCCGATACGAGTGCAACGTGGCAGCTTTCCCAGCTGCTGGCGCAGCAAGGTGCGGATTTCACGGATGACGCCGGGAACCCGACCATCAACTCGGAACCCTTGGTGAAGGCACTTACCCTGCTGAAAGACCTGCAAGACAACAATGTGATCGCCACCATCGCCGGAGGGCAGCCCGATACGGAGGAAGCTTACGGGGAGTTTAATGCGGGCAACTATGCGACCGCTTTCATGCCGTTGTGGCAAATGTCGAGATACACGAACTATATGAAGGATCTCTCCGGCAAAATCGCCATCGCCCCGATTCCGGTTATCGAAGAAGGGATGCCGCGTTCGGTTGGCGGCGGCGGAACCGGGACGGTCGTAACCAAAACGGCCAAAGACATTGAGCTGGCCAAGGATTTCCTCGCTTTTGCCAAATTGTCGGAGGATGCCAACATTGAAATTTGGAACACGTTGGGCTTTGACCCGGTCAACATGGACGTTTGGGAAATGAAGGATGTAACACATAACCCGGACAACCAGTTTGTGCAATACTTCATTAACAACCCATTTGACGTGCTGAACGACATCAAGGACGAAATCCGATTGATTAAATCCACCTCCGCTTCACCTACGATCAATAACGTGCTTTGTACGGTAACGTTAAACGAGGTTTTTGAAGACGGGAAGGATATTAAGCGAGCTCTGGATGATGCGCAAGCGCAAATCGAGCAGGAGCTGAAGTAATTGAAATAAGCAGCGAGCTACTCCTCCGGGAGTAGCTCTGTTTAAAAAAAGGGGTAGGGCGATGTTTAAAAAATTCCTTTACTCACAAAAGGTTGCTCCTTACGTATTTGTGTTGCCGTTCGTGCTCGTATTCCTCATCTTTTGGGTGTATCCGCTGATCAGCTCCTTCGGGATGAGCTTCCAGAAAGTGACCCTGGGACAGGAAGCAGCGTGGATTGGCATAGACAACTATGAGAAATTGATGGGCGACGGGGTTTTCCTCAAGGCCGTGACCAACAGTGCCATCTATATGGTCTTAACCTTGGTGATTCTGATCCCGTTTCCGATGTTGTTTGCCGTATTGATTAACAACAAGTTCATGTGGGCGAGGGAATTTTTCAAATCCTCGTTTTTCTTCCCGGCGTTGACGTCAGTGGTGGTGGCCGGGACGATCTTCCGACTGATGTTCGGTGAAATGGAAGGGTCGCTCATCAACAGCTTTTTGGGCTTGTTTGGCGTGGAGCCGATTAAATTTTTGAAAGGACAAACGACTGGCTTTATTGCCTTATTGGCACTGGCGACCTGGAGATGGACCGGGGTAAACATGCTTTACTTCCTATCTGGACTCAAAAATATTCCCGAAGAATACTATGAAGCCGCTTCCATCGACGGTGCTTCTCCCATCCAGCGATTTACGAAAATCACGATGCCGCTGTTGAAGCCAACGACCATCTATGTTTTAACGATCAGCATCTACGCCGGTCTGGCGATGTTTATCGAAAGCATGATGCTCTGGAACGGCAACAACTCTCCGAAGAACATCGGCTTAACCATCGTGGGCTACTTATACCGTCAAGGGATTGAGAAGAATAATCTGGGGTATGCGGCCGCCGTTGGCATCGTGCTTCTTGTCATTACGATGGTGATCAATCTGACACAGCTGGCCTTTACCGGCATGTTTAAGAAGGGGGAGGAAGCATGACGAAATCGAAGCGCGGCTTGCTAATTAAGATCGTTTTGTTCGTGTTTTTCGCCTTCCTGTGCGTGCTGGTGCTTCTGCCGTTTTATGCTGTAACACTGGCTTCCTTTAAGCCTGGGGAGGATTTGATCCGATACGGACTGAACCTGAAGTTCGATCTATCGGTCATGAGCTTGGATAACTTTGTCTACTTATTTACGGGCAATCATTCCTATTTCTTATGGTTTTTCAATTCACTATTGCTGACGGTCGTCCAAGTCATGGTGACACTGTTGGTCAGCGCTACGGTGGCATACGGGTTTTCAGCTTATGAGTTCAAAGGGAAAAATACCCTGTTCATCTGTGTCCTGCTGATCATGATGGTTCCATTTGAAATTCTGCTCCTGCCACTGTATACCCTAACCTACGATATCGGGCTAATGAACTCTTATTCGGCCATTATTCTGCCTGGCATCGCCAGCGCGGCGACGATCTTCTTCTTCCGGCAGTATTTGCGGGGAATTCCCCGGGAAATTATCGCTGCGGGACGCGTCGACGGAGCGAGTGAGTACGGAATCTACGTGCGGATTATCTTACCGGTGATGAAGCCTTCTTTTGCGGCGATGGCCATCCTCAACGGGATGAACAGCTGGAACAACTTCCTTTGGCCGTTTATGGTGCTCAGCGACGCCAATAAATACACGTTACCGATTGGGCTCAAGACGCTGCTAACCCCTTACGGGAACAACTATGATTTGCTGATTGTAGGTTCCTTCTTCTCCATCATTCCGATTTTTATCTTGTTTGTGGCCTTCCAAAAATACTTTATCGACGGGATGACGGCAGGAGCGGTGAAGGGATAAATAGACCGTCTATGAATGAAAAGTGATAGTCGTACTCTATCGAGTGGATGCAGAAACTACCAAGCTGCTCAATCCTTCAATTGATGAGGGAGAGAGCAGCTTTTTTTGCGGGGCATCAAAATAGTGCAACAAATGAACAGAATAATGTTTGTGAGCGATTTAAAAACTAACCTATAATCAAATTGTAAACGCTTTATTGAATGCTGGGGAAAACTAAATTTTTTTCCGGCCGGAGGAATGCAAAATGATTAAAGTGCTGATTGTTGACGATGAACCGAAACTTAGGGAGGGTCTGCGGACCTTTATCGATTGGGGCGCCTATGGCTACGAAGTTGTGGATACGGCGGCTAACGGGAATGAAGCGCTGGAAAAATATCAGCAATATCATCCCGATCTGGTCGTGGCCGATATCCGCATGCCAGGGATGGACGGGTTGCAGTTGATCGAGAAGCTTCGCACGCAAGATCCGAATTTGCATATTTTGATTCTTAGCGGTTACGCAGATTTTAGCTATGCCAAGAAGGCGATGACCCACCGGGCGGACGGTTATTTGCTGAAGCCGGTGGATGAAGATGAGTTGAAGGATTACCTTTGGAAAATCAAGCTGACGATCGACGAAGAGAAAGCGTCCGAGCAGTGGAAGCACGTCACAACGGAGTGGAACCGGGAAGCGCTGATCCAGTCCGTACTGACTGGCGAAGACGAGGAGGACCCTACGCCGCTGTGCGAGCGGGCTCATGAAGTGGGCATCAGCGGCAAGGTGTTTCAAATTTTGCTGCTAGCCCCGCAAATGGAGGGAGACACCGATGCCCAAATTAACGCGCTGATCCGCAAAGCGTTGGTTCGGCAGTTCGAGGAGACAGGCCGTGGCTGGGTGTTTGCGATCCACTCGAAGTTTGGTGTCCTACTGAAGGAGCCGCTTCTCTCTGTAGAACTTACGGGAATCTATCGCGAGCTTGCTGCTGAGCTGGCTGATTTAGGCATCCGCTATTCCGTGGCGATTGGCGAGAAGGTAGGATGCATGACGGAGATTCGGGAATCGTACCGGACGGCATGTGATTTGGTCCGCCGTCATTTTTTCCTTGATCAGGGAACGATCTTAACGCCCGATAGCTTGTCTGCCGGAACGGATCCAGTTGCGGGTTCAGGTATCGGTGCAGTTTCAGGTAGAGGTACGGGTTCAGATGCAAATTCAGGTGCAAGTCCAAGCATGAGTGCGGGACCAGAGCTTTCGACTGATGAACTGGGAGAGCAGCTCTTTTATGCGGTAGATATCGGGAATCGCGATGCCGTCAAATCTCTGCTGCACCAGCTGGGCGAAGCTTATAAAGCCGAAGGTGCGATGGAGAACGAAATCAAAAACCGTTATGTGGAGCTGCTGACCACGATTTTCAGTAAGGCGCTGAAGCAGTCACCGGAACTGCAAAACCGCAGCAAAGAGTTTTCCGACGGGTACTCCAAAATCCAAAAAGCCTACTCCATTCTGGAGTTAAACGGGCAGGCGGAGCAACTGTTGCAGCAAATTATGAACCAACTCGGTGAAGATGGGAAACACCGCGAAGTCAAGATTATGTTGGATCTGATTCACCGGAATTACAGCGAAAATCTTAAACTAGAGACGCTCTCCGGCATCTTCAACTATAACAGCGCATACTTAGGCAAATTGTTCAAAAACACGACCGGAGAATACTTTAACACGTACCTGGACAAGGTGCGGATCGAGAAAGCAAAACACTATTTAGAGGAGGGCCTGAAGGTCTATCAGGTGGCCGAAAAGGTCGGATACACCAATGTCGACTATTTCCACAGCAAATTCCGCAAGTACGTCGGCACCTCGCCTTCCGCTTATCGCAAGCAGATGAACCATGCCTGATGCCGGCCCTGTAAGTTTCCATGGGGGCACTGAGGTGTGCTTTGGTCCGTTGCCCTAGGGCATTTGCTTTAGTGGCATATTGCGCAAGTGGCATATTGCGCAAGTGGCATATTGCGCAAGTGACATATTGCTCTAGTGGCATATGATCTATCGGCGGCGCTCTTCTGACGATTATCCCGTTGAATCAGGGAGTGGAGAAAGAGAAACCTGAAAACGTTCGGAAGAAAAAATGAAATAACAAATAAAAGACAAATGGATAAAACTCCAAGTCCAATCGATCATAGACATAGAAGAGCTCGTCCTGTTAGGTGTAAACAAATTCGTACACTAGTACAGCAAGCACTTGTAGCCCGTTCATTCGGCAGTGGTTTAAGCCGCTGCTGCAATGGACGGGTATTTTTGTTGGCGGTTGATTAGCTCACGGTAAGGGATGGCAGAAATGGACAGGCACATCTGCAGCAGATTTTGGCGCATCTCTTCCTCGGAACAAGTCATGCGCAGGTAACGGCGGGCGGTGTACTCATTCAAATACGCCTGCAAATGCGTTGTCCCCAAGGCGACATACGTGCGTCGAATCGAGTCTCTTGCTTGTCTCACGACTCTCCGCAAGGGCAGATACATCCGATAAGCGAAAGGAAACCACCGCTTGGTTGAAGTATGTTGAACATCCACATGCTTGTTGATGAAAGCCTCGAGATCGGGCCGAGTAGCCCATTGATCGCTTCCTCTTTGATGCGAAACCAGTTGAATCTTCACCCGCTCGGGTTCGCCAGTCTCCGTTACCGTGCAGCCGGTAACAACCGCGGTGGCATAAGGTTGATCAGCAGGATGAAAGCGTCTGGTATCCGTCCCATATTGATCGCGGCACACTTTGACTTCTCCAGAGAGCAAAACCTTCGCATCGCATTCACCGAGGGTATGGCGGATTTTGTGCAGCATGAGCCAAGCGGTCTTGTAGGTCACTTGGATTACCTGACTCAACCGCAGCGCCGAGATGCCATCTGGGAGCAGGAACAGCTCCAGTGCTTGAAACCACTTCACCAAAGGCAGATGGGTTCTTTCAAAAATGGTGCCGACCAAAGGAGAGGCTTGATAACTGCATCTTCCACATTCAAATAAAGGAATATGTCGAGTGGACAGACGGGTGCACTCGGTATAAGCACAGCGCGGGCAGACGAAGCCATTTGGCCATTTCATCGCGATAATCGCCTCGATACAGTCGGCTTCATTTTGAAAACGACGGCTAATAGCTTGATGCTCCGTGTTCATCCTTAATTTCATGTCCGCTTCCTCCATTGATTCTTCTAAATGACACAAACAAGCACATACGTTCTCTTTTCCTAAATTATACCAAACGCATGTTCTGATATCAAGAAAAAAATCCCAAAAATACTAACTTATATACGGAGGACTAATCAGATTCCGGGAAACCAGCTTTCCGTCTCGCCTATTGATTCCTTTTATCTGAACAATAGGGATAGCGGCGAAAAAGGGCGGTAAGAAGATGATCCTCCTGAAAAATCCCAATTCTGAACCAAAGGGATAATGGTGCAAAAGAGAGGGCCAGAACATCATCCTCTCCCAAATCTGAGCAAAAGGGATAATCTGCAGAGAAGCTGCTTAGAAGATCCTCTTCTCGATTTCTCCATTCTGATTAAAGGGGATAATCGTGCAAAAGGAGGTGCAGCTAGGGGAAACTCTTCGGGGCGTACCGTGCTGATCATGCGATATTTTTATATGAAAAATACACTAATGTTCCGTGTATCGCTGAAGGGGGCGGCAGACTAAGATAGGGTGGAAGACTTGATGGTATCAGCAGCAACAAATTCTTAAGCGCTTACAATGAGTTTGATAGAGTAGGAGAGCGAGGTAATTGTATGACGGACAACAAGTACCAATATCCTTTTCAGAATCCTGATCTGCCGTTGGCGGAGCGGGTGGACGACTTGATCAGCCGATTTACGTTGGATGAGAAAATTGAGTTAATGTGCCAATTCCAAACGGAGGTGCCGCGGCTCGGCGTCAAAAAATATAAGCATGGCACGGAGGGGGCGCACGGCGTTGCTTGGCTGGGGGAAGCCACGTCCTTCCCGCAAAATACGGGGCTGGCTTGCACCTGGGATCCTGAGTTGATGCGTCAGATCGGCTCGGTGATCGGGGATGAGGCACGCGTCTATTTTCAACGGAATCCGGAAGTGAACGGTTTGACGATCTGGGCGCCAACCGTCGACATGGAACGCGATCCACGCTGGGGCCGGACAGAGGAAGCTTACGGCGAAGATCCATACCTCACGGGAGCGTTAACGACCGAATTGGTGAAGGGGCTGCAGGGGGATCATCCGTTTTATTATAAGGCTGTAGCCACGCTGAAGCATTTTTACGCAAACAACAATGAGATTGGCCGCGGCAGTGAATCGGTGAGCATCGACCCGCGTAACAAACGGGAGTATTATTTGAAAGCGTTTGAGCGGACGTTCCGTGAAGGCCGGGCCGGTTCGATGATGACGGCTTATAACGGGATTAACGGCACGCCTTGCAATTTGAATTCAGAAGTCAACGAGATTGTTAAAGGTGAATGGGAGATGGACGGGTTTGTTGTCGGCGACGCCGGCGACGTCATGGGTACGGTGCTGGACCACAAGTACGTGGAGTCATATGCTGAAGCAGTTGCAGGGAGTATTAAGGCCGGCATCGACAGCATGACGGATGAGCAGCCGATCATGTTCCAGGCGTTGCGGAATGCGCTGGAGCAAGGCTTGCTGGCCGAATCGGATTTGGACCGTGCGCTGCGCAACGCCTTCCGTGTACGCTTCCGTCTGGGGGAGTTCGATCCGGAGGAGCGGAACCCGTACAGCCGAGTGCCGGAAGAGAAGCTGTGCGCACCAGAGCATACGGCTTTGGCGCTGAGAGCTTCCCGCGAAGCAATCGTGCTCCTGAAGAACGAAGGCTTGCTGCCTCTTCCGCAAACGTTAGGTTCCATCGCGGTTGTTGGACCGTTGGCCAATGAAGCCTATACCGACTGGTACAGCGGCACGCCGCCGTACCGCGTCACCCCGCTTCAGGGCATCAAGGAGAAGATGGGTGACCGCCCTGTCCTGTTCGGAACCGGCTCGGATCGGATTCGCCTTCGTTCGGCCCTGACCGGCAAATACGTCCGGATCACCTCTGGCGAAGGAGCGGAGGCTGTTCTAGAAGCAACCGGTGAGAATGCAGCGGATGCAGCTGTTTTTGAGCGTAACGATTGGGGCTGGGGCTCCATCACGCTGCGGTCTGTGGAAAATGGCAAGTTCGTTACGGAGACCGATTCGGGGCTGCTGATGGCAACGGCAAATGAAGCAAGCGGTTGGTTTGTCAAGGAAGTGTTCGACTTCCGCCCTGCTTCAAACGGCAAGGTTGAGATGAAGGCGTGGAACGGACGGCCAATCATCCTGAACGAACGCGGCGGGTTGATCGCTGTGGGCGAGAATGTTTTTGATAATACGGTGAAGGTAGATAGTCGCCTTCCAGGAGAACAATGGATCGTTGAAGTGGTGGAGAACGGGATTGAGCAAGCTGTAGAGGCTGCGAAGTCGGCAGAGACCGCGGTAGTTGTCGTAGGCAATAACCCGTTCATTAATGCGAAGGAAACGATCGACCGAGTGGACATCGTGCTGCCGCCGACGCAGCAAGCTTTAATCCAAGCGGTCAGAGCAGCAAATCCGAATACAGTGGTTGTCATTGTCGGCAGCTATCCGTTTGCAGTGAACTGGGAGAACGAGCATGTGCCATCGATCCTGTTCACCTCTCATTCTGCTCAAGAACTGGGCCATGCTGTGACCGATGTGTTGTTCGGCGACTATAATCCAGCAGGTCGATTAAATATGACCTGGTACCAATCGGTAGACCAACTGCCGGACATTATGGATTACGACATTATTAAGGGTAAACGGACTTATCAATATTTTGACGGCGAGGTCTTATATCCGTTTGGTCATGGACTTAGCTATACGACGTTTGAATATAGCAATCTTGCTCTTGATCGGACTCAGGTTGATCAGGAGGGCGAGGTTCAGATTTCGTTTGATGTGCGAAATACGGGGAATATCGCCGGGGACGAAGTACCGCAACTGTACGTGCGAATCGGGCAATCGCGCGTGCCGCGGCCGTTGAAAACGTTGAAAGGCTTTACTCGCTTGCATTTACAGTCGGGTGAAACGCAGCGGGTGACCTTTGCGCTGAAGGCAGAAGAGCTGGCGTTCTGGGACGTAACCCGAGATCGCTATTGCGTGGAGTCGGGCGAATATACGGTGATGGTCGGCTCTTCCTCGGGGCAGATCGCATTGACAACGACACTTCAGGTTGATGGCGAAACCGTACCTCCGCGTTCGCTGCGTGAACCGGTCCGCGCGGTCAACTATGACGACTACGAGGAAGTCTACCTGGACGAATGCCGTGAAGGCGGCGACAGCATCCGGCTGAAAGGTGAACGCGGGTGGATTGCCTTCCGTGATGTCGAGCTAGATGAAGGAACAACCCAACTTGAAGCCCGTGTATCGGGGAATTTGAAGGGCGGCGAAATCGCCGTCACGCTGGATTCACCAGAAGGCGAGTCGGTGATTAGCTGCAAGATCTTGCCTACCGGCGGTCGCCAAGCTTGGACAACAGTCACCGCAGAAGCACCGGCAAGTTTGTCGGGCCGACATGATGTGTATCTGCATCTGCAAGGGGAAGTGCAAATCAGCTGGTTCAAGCTGAGCTAAAACAAGGACGAAACCAAAATTAGCTGGAATACTCCAGCTAATTTTGCTGCATGGGGGATGCAATGGGGAAACAGCCCCCTCCAGGGAATTTAGACCTCAACCGAAGCATGTAGCCGTTTGCGGAATTCCGAAGGCGAGCAATTCATCGCTTTACGGAACACGCGGATGAAGTAGCTGATGTTGTCGAAGCCGACCTCCAGCGCGATATCGGAGATTTTTCGTTCCGGATCGCGCAGCAGCTCGGCGGCCTGGCGGATCCGGTACGAATTGATATAATCCATCGGCGTCTGTCGGGTCATCGACTTAAAGAAGCGGCAAAACTGTCCTTCGCTCATCGGAATCAGCGCCGCCAGCTCCGCCAGCCGGATGGGATGGCTGTAGTTCTGCTGAATATGCTGAATGACCGTTTTGAGCCGGTCGATTTTGGACGATTCGCTGCGGGTGCTGCTATAGGAGCGGTTGACGGCCCGGCCGGTAGCCGCGATCTCCGACAGCATCAAGTAGAGATGCCCTTTGACGGCGCCTTCATAGCCGGGCGCCTCGGTGCTGCAGCTGCGCATCAACGTCACGATATGCTCCAGAAGTGATAAGTCTGCCGCGGTCTCGCGCCGGATATGGCGAGGAAACGTCGCCTTCCGTTCCTGCAAGGGCAGCACCAGGTTCTCCTGGACCGCATCATAATGTGCGCTGGCTAGCAGCTGCGTATCGAATACGAGAGAGAAGAATGCGCAGCCCTGCTCACCATGCGCATGGGCGGCGTGAATGTCGCCGCCGTCGATAAACACCGCTTCCCCGGCACGAACCGGGAAGTAATCGGTATCGACCTGAAACAGCGTCTCGCCTTCCAGGCAATAGAAGAACTCTGCTTCATCATGCCAATGGCAGTCGATGACATGTTCACCAGGGCCATAGCGGTACCAATAGGTTCCAAACGGCTGCCGCTCGTTGCCGTGACTCTTGCTCTCTTTCAGAGAGCGGCGAAGCGCCTGATCCATATACGGTCACCCCATCAAAATAGTGTTATATTTTGGCTTGATAATGTTAGTTTTATTTGAGTGATATCAGTATAATGCAAGTATAGAGCGTTTTCATAAGAAAAACAATGTGACGAAAGGCGGTATTCCACCCATGAAGTTTACCGATGGCAACTGGCTGATTCGCGAGGAGTTTACGCTCTCCACCGCGGTGCAGGCCTATGATTTTCAAGTCAAAGACCATACTTTAATTGCCTCCGCCTCCACAACTCCGCTTCGCGGCCGGGGCGATATGATTAATACGACATTGCTGACGATGCAGTTCCACTCTCCGTTGCCGGGGGTCATTGGTGTTAAGCTGATCCATTTTGCGGGGACAGTGGACCATGGTCCTCATTTTGAATTGGCAAAGGGCGGCGATCATGCCGAGATTACCGAGACCGAGCATTATGCCGAGCTCAAGAGCGGCAACCTTAGCGTCCGCATTAACAAAGGCCCGCAATGGTCCGTGGACTTCTTCCGCGGCGACGAGCGGATTACCGGGAGCGGCTACAAATCGATGGCGCATATCACCGAAAGAGGCGGCAACACCTATATGCGCGAAGAGCTTGACCTGCGCGTCGGCGAATGGGTGTATGGTTTGGGCGAACGCTTCACCTCGTTCCTCAAGAACGGTCAAGTGGTTGACATCTGGAACAAGGACGGCGGGACAAGCTCTGAGCAGTCCTATAAGAACATTCCTTTTTACGTGACAAATAAAGGATATGGCGTGTTTGTAAACGATCCAGGTGCGGTTTCGTTTGAAGTCGCATCGGAAAAAGTCAAAAAAGTACAATTTAGTGTTCCCGGCGAATCGCTGGAATATTTCGTCATCGACGGTCCGGAGCCAAAGGATGTGCTGAATAAGTACACCGATTTAACCGGCAAGCCGTCGCTTCCGCCGGCATGGAGCTTTGGTTTGTGGCTGACGACGTCGTTCACAACCGATTATGACGAAGCTACCGTTAACTCCTTTGTGGACGGCATGGCAGAGCGTGATTTGCCGCTGCACGTCTTCCACTTCGACTGCTTCTGGATGCGTGAATTCCATTGGACGGACTTCAAATGGGATGAGCGCGTATTCCCGGATCCAGTGGGCATGCTGAAGCGCCTGAAGGAGAAAGGCTTGAAAATTTGCGTTTGGATCAACCCGTACATCGGTCAGCGTTCCCGTCTGTTTGAGGAAGGGAAGAAGAACGGTTACCTCGTGAAAAAGCCAAACGGTGACGTATGGCAATGGAACCTGTGGCAGCCGGGCATGGCGCTGGTAGACTTCACAAATCCGGCGGCTTGCGAATGGTTTGCCGGATATTTGCGGGAGCTGATCGACATGGGCGTCGACTGCTTCAAAACCGACTTCGGCGAACGGATTCCGACGGATGTCGTGTATCACGATGGCTCCGATCCAGTGAAAATGCATAACTACTATACGTACCTGTACAACAAAGTTGTTTTTGAAGTACTGGAAGAGAAGCTGGGTAAAAATGAAGCAGCTTTGTTCGCACGTTCTGCAACCGTCGGCGGTCAGAAATTCCCAATCCACTGGGGCGGCGACTGCTACGCCGATTATGAGTCGATGGCAGAAAGCCTTCGCGGCGGCTTGTCGTTGGGCTTAGCCGGCTTCGGCTTCTGGAGCCACGATATCGGCGGCTTTGAGAACACCGCTCCGGCGCATGTGTTCAAGCGTTGGCTGGCCTTCGGCTTGCTGTCCAGCCACAGCCGTCTGCACGGCAGCAGCTCCTACCGCGTGCCTTGGGCTTATGATGACGAGGCAGTGGACGTAACCCGGTTCTTCACCAAGCTGAAATGCCGTTTGATGCCGTATATGTTCGACATTGCGGTCCAAGCGACGCAACAAGGTGTACCAACAATGCGGGCGATGTTCCTGGAATTCCCGGACGATCCGGCGGCCGAAACCTTGGACCGTCAATATATGCTGGGTGACTCGCTGCTTGTAGCGCCGGTGTTCAGCGAACAAGGCGACGTGACGTACTATCTGCCGGACGGCCAGTGGACCCATCTGCTGTCGGGCCAAACGGTAGAAGGCGGCAAATGGCGCAAAGAGAAATACGACTTCTTCAGCTTGCCGCTGTTCGTTCGCCCGAACTCGATTCTGGCGACAGGAGCTAACGATGTTCGTCCAGATTACGACTATGCCAATGAAGTCCAACTTGGCTTGTATGCGATCGAAGACGGGGCAACCGTATCCCGTACGGTACGCAACATCAAGGGCGAAGCTGAACTTCAAGTTACAGTCGTTCGCGAAGGCAAGCTTGTGAAGGTGACTGCGGAAGGCGCGGGCAAACCGTTCTACGTAACATTGCACGGCATGGGCGAAGCGGAATCGGTGCAAGGGGCTACGTTGTCCAGTAATGGCGCTGTAAAAGTGGAGGCTTTCACAGGCAAAACCGAACTGCAAATCACCTTGAAATAATTGGTCCTAGACCTTGATCGCATCTTAATTTAATATGTGACAGACATCCCCGGCGCACGGTACGTGCCCGGGGTAACTGAAATATCCCCTTTCCCTTGGATGAAGGGGATATTTCCATTTAGATGAGAGGTGATCCGATTTGATAAGCAAACTGATTCGCATCACCAATAATTTGCGGTTGAAGCATAAGCTGCTCATTTCCTATATCGTCGTGGTCATGATTCCGGTCCTGATTGTCGGCGTTGCCGTAACCGCTTACTTTCGCAATCAAGCCATGGATCGGGCGATCGCCCAAACTACCAATAACGTCGAGAAGGTGAAAACCCGGACCGCCGCGTTGCTTCGGGTGCCGATGGACATCTCCGATATTTTTATGCTCGATGAAGGGCTGGAGAAGATCGTCAGCACTCCGTATCCCAATGTGTTGGAGCTGACCAAGGCGTACCTCAATTACAATGATTTCCGCGCTTACGACAGAACCTATCGGGAAGTGTCGGGGATTCGTTTCTATTACGATAATCCGACCTTGATCAACAACCTTGAATTAATCCCGGTGAACGAGGAGATCAAGGGGATGTATTGGTACCAACAAGCGATGAAGAACAAAGACATCGGGTGGTTTTACATTGACGACAAGCAGGAGGTTCCGGTGAAGCGGCTCAGTCTCGTTCGGCAGATCTCTTTTAAAGGAACGAAGAAAAGCGGTGTCCTTATGGTCATTATGAACCAGGAGGAACTCAACCGGATGCTGCAGCAAGAACCTTTTGAGACGCTGATCACCGATGATTTAGGTTATGTGGTGGCCGCCAATAATCCGGCGATCGTCGGCAAGACACTGGAAGATCTGGATTACGGCATCGACTTGCGAACTCAGCAAAAAGGGACGTTTCAGGTGGATATCCAGGGGGTTCCGTCCTATCTCGTTATCGACACCTTGAATCCGGAAGCCAGCATGAACGGGCTAAAGTTTATTTCCGTATTTGCGACGGAGCCTATTGTGAAGGACGCCAATACCGTAAGCCTTGTCGGATTGCTGATCATTCTACTCGTATTGCTGATTGCGCTGGTATTCGTATACACCGTCTCGTTCTTGACCACCAACCGGATGCTGCGGCTAAGCCGGCACTTAAATCGTCTGGCTTTAGGGGACCTCAACGTCGTATCGCGGATCGATGGGAACGATGAAATTGGTCAGCTGTCTCGGCAGTTCAACTACATGGTGGACAGTATCCGCCGGCTCATGAACCAGGTCGTTGAGAAAACAGAACAAAATAACGCTCTGGAGCTGGCTCAACGCGAGATCAAGCTAAAGATGATGGCCAGTCAGATTAATCCGCATTTTTTGTTTAACGCATTGGAATCCATCCGGATGAACGCTCATCTGAAGGGGGACAAAGAAATCGCCAACGTGGTCCGGCTGCTAGGCAAGATGATGCGCAAAAATTTGGAGGTTGGGCGGGAAAGCACACCGTTGAAGGAAGAGCTGGAAATGGTCAGCTCCTATCTGGAAATTCAGAAGTTTCGTTATGAGGACCGCTTAACTTATTCCTTAACTATTGATCCTGCAGCCAGCGCCATTCGGGTACCGCCGCTGATCATTCAGCCGCTCGTTGAGAACGCGGTCGTGCACGGGGTGGAGGACAAGGAAGAAGGGGTCCATGTTGAGGTGAATATTCAGAGAGACAAGGGAATGGTTCGCGTCTCGGTACAGGATAACGGAATGGGAATGACCCCGGAGCGGCTTGAAGAGGTCATGCGTTTTATCTCCGGGTCGAAGGAGCCGGAACAGGGACGCATCGGGCTGCGTAACGTGCATCAAAGGCTTGTCCTCTCCTATGGGGAAGAGCACGGATTGCGGATCGTCAGCGAATATGGCGCAGGGACGAAGATCAGCTTTACGATCCCGGCGGGAGGCAATCTCTAATTTTTATATGGTTTTGTTTGAAATCTCTCGGGTATTTCGTGAGCCGCTCCTCCCTTATCATTAAGCTATAGCAGACAAGGGGGGAGAAATTGAGATGGAAACGCTGTCAACTCAGCCTGAAACCAAAAATGTAAGCGCAACCCCTGCGCCGCAGAAGAAGCGGAAGAACGGTATCTGGCGGAGCATTTTGCAGCAAAAGTACTTATACTTAATGTCCATGCCATTCGTGATCTGGTTGTTTGTATTTAACTACCTGCCAGTGTGGGGATGGACGATGGCTTTCCAAAACTATAAGCCGGCGAAATCCTTCTCGGAGCAAAAATGGGTGGGATTTAAAAACTTCGTGGACTTGTTCCAGGACGAGCGGTTTTACCTGGTCCTCCGAAATACGCTGGCGATGAGTTTTATGGGGCTGGTCGCGGGATTCGTCATTCCGATTACTTTTGCGGTGTTGTTGAATGAGCTGCGCGGCAAGTATTTTAAACGAACGGTTCAGACAGTTTCCTATCTGCCGCACTTTGTATCTTGGGTTGTCGTTGCGGGGATCGTGACGAAAATGCTCTCGATCGACGGCGGGATCGTCAACGAAATCTTGGTTTCCTTGCATATCATTGACGAACCGATCCAATTCATGGCCCAAGGGAAATGGTTTTGGGGAATTGTAACCGCTTCCGATGTGTGGAAAGAAACCGGTTGGAACGCCATCATTTACTTGGCGGCAATCACCGGCATCGATAAAGAATTGTATGAAGCGGCACGGGTTGATGGAGCCGGACGCTTCCGGCAAATTTGGAACATTACACTGCCGGGGATCCGGACGACGATTTCGGTACTGCTGATCATGTCGATCGGCCATTTGATCGGCATCGGGTTCGAGAAGCAGTTCCAGCTAAGTAACTCGCTCGTAACGGACTATTCCGAAGTGCTGGACTTGTATGCACTAAACTACGGAATCAATATTAGCCGTTTCTCCTACGGTACAGCCATCAGTATGTTCACTTCCGTGGTCAGCATCATCCTGCTGCTTACGGCCAACGGAATCATGAAGAAAACGACAAAAGAGAGCATCATGTAAGGGAGGGAGAAGGGCGATGGCAAGTTCAAGCAGAGGCTTTAATGATACCCGGGGCGATAAAATTTTCAACATTTGCAACATCATCCTGATGAGCGTTATTTTGGTCATCACGTTGTATCCTTTCCTGAACGTGTTGGCGATCTCCTTCAATGATTCCACCGATACGGTTCGAGGCGGCATCTACATCTGGCCTCGGGAATTCACTTTGGAGAACTATAAGACGATCTTTAATTATTCCAGCCTGATTACCGGCTTTAAAATTACGATTTACCGGACCGTGCTTGGGACCGTGCTTGGCTTGATCAGCGCATCGATGCTGGCCTATACGCTTAGCCGGCCGGATTTCAAATCCCGGAAGTTCGTATCCACCTTCCTGGCGTTGACGATGTACTTCTCTGGCGGGTTGGTTCCAACCTATATGCTGATGCGCCATCTCGATTTGATCGGCACGTTCTGGATTTACATCCTGCCTGGGGTGGTCAGCGCGTTTAACGTGTTCGTGATCCGTTCCTTTATCGACGGATTGCCGTATGCGTTGCAGGAATCAGCCAAGCTGGACGGAGCCAACGATTTCACGATTTATTACAAAGTGATTTTGCCGCTCTGTAAGCCGGTTCTGGCAACGATCGCCTTGTTCCTGGCGGTAGGCCAATGGAACTCTTGGTTCGACACTTATCTGTACAACGGGAACAAAGCGCATTTGACGACGCTTCAATATGAGTTGATGAAAATTTTGCAAAGCACCAACCAAGGAGCAAGAATGATCAACGCCAACGATATGGCGAATCAGATGGCTCAGGTCTCACCGGAATCGATCAAAATGGCGATTACGATCGTCGTTACAGTACCGATCTTGATCGTTTATCCGTTCTTGCAACGTTACTTCGTCGACGGGATGACGCTGGGTGCCGTCAAGGCTTAACCCTAGATCCTGACGGCAGCAAGCCCGCGATGGAGTAACGCTGCCAACTCCGCTCCGCCGCCGCAAGCTGAATTCGCGGTGGGGCGGCACTCGGCGGATGGAAAGTGCTTCTTTCTTAAAGCAAAGATGAAAGCCCTTACTTTTCGGTGAGTGCCGGGAATGAGGGGAGCAGCTAAGGTATCAGCAGGCGAAGGCCTGTTCATACAATACAAGTTTGATCAAGATGACGAGGGGGAACGTAGAAATGAAGTGGAAAAGCCCTAAAGCATTCGCGGCGATCTTGCTTGCGAGTACGGTGTTGGTAGCAGGTTGCGGAGGTAACGGTAACAATGCGGCCAACAGCAGCAATACCGGCAGCGCGGGAAGCAATGCGGAAGCGTCCGCTGATAACAGCCCGATCACCTTTACTTTCTTTGGTGCGGATGCCAGCCCGAACTGGAACAACATGCAAGACGACGTAGGTAAAGTGATTACAGAGAAAACCGGGGTAACACTTGAAGCTGAGTTTGACGTAGGGGCCGGCGGCGGCGAAAACAAAATTGCGCTGATGGCGGCAAGCGGCGATGTTCCGGATATGATTTTTGCCAAAGGGGAATTGAGCAAGCTGGTGGATGCCGGACTCATTATCGATTTGGCTCCGCTGATTGAAGAACATGCACCAAACCTGAAGAAAATGTTCAGCGAAAATATGAACCGTCTGAAATACAGCAACGATGATCCTGCTATTTACTCAATCTTCACGAACGGCGGCGTGGATCAGCAATACTTCGACGCTGGCGGCGGCTTCGAAATCCAGCAACGTGTCTTGAAAGAGCTGGGCTATCCGAAGATTCGCACGGTGAAGGATTTTGAAAACGTACTGAAGCAGTATGTGGAGAAACACCCAACTACCGACGGTCAACCAACGATTCCGTTGACGCTGAGCGCTGACGACTGGAGAATCATGATTACCGTAACGAACCCGGCGTTCCTGACAACGGGCGCACCGGACGACGGCGAATATTATGTTAATCCGGAAACGTATGAAGCGATGCTGCACTACAAGCGTCCGGAGGAGAAGGAATACTTCCGTTGGCTGAATCACATGTATAACGAAGGCCTCCTGGATAAAGATACGTTCGTGCAAAAAGAAGACCAATACAAAGCGAAAATCGCCAGCGGCCGCGTGCTTGGCCTGATCGACCAAGAGTGGGGTTATCAGGATGCAGAAAACGCATTGAAAACCGCAGGCAAAGACGAGTACACGTACGCGCACTTCCCGGTCACGTTGACGGAGGAATATGAAGATCATTCCTTCCAACAAGCAGGTGTCGACGGTTACGGGATCAGTATCACCACAGCATGTAAAGATCCGGTTCGCGCGATCAAGTTTATCGACTGGTTGTCTTCTGACGAAGGTCAGGTCCTGAGAAACTGGGGCGTAGAAGGTAAACACTACACCGTGGATGAAAATGGCCAACGCGTCATCCCAGCTGACATTCAAGAACGGAAAGTAAATGACAGCACGAACTTCACCAAGGAATCCGGCATCAGCTTGTACCGTATTCTCGGTGCGAACTATGGTGACGGCGTGAAAGATCCTTCGGGCAACTATTACACCACGAACTTCCCTGAACAAATCGTAGCTGGCTACACGGAAGCTGAAAAAGAAACATTGAAAGCTTACAATGCAACAACTTGGAAAGACCTGTTCCCAAGTGAAGATGCATTCCCAGCGAAGGATTGGGGCGCTCTGTACAACATGCCAGTTCCAACGGACGGCGATTATCAAGTGATTTACCAAAAAACGCAAGATATCGTCCGTAAACGGATTCCGGAAGCGATTCTGGCGAAAGAAGCCGATTTCGACAAGATTTATGACGCTTTCCTTGCAGAGCTCGATAAAGCCGGCGCTGAGAAGATGGAAGCCGAGTATACGGAATTGGTGAAGAAGAGAGTCGAATTGTTTACCGGTAAGAAACTGCAATAGTAGATTAGCTTGAACGATCTAAATAGGATTGCAAAAAGGCCCGTGTGATTTCGGGCCTTTTTGCGCCAGTTTGCGATTATATACATCAGTCAGGCGGTAGGAGGGCGAGGAAAATGAACTATTTGGAGCAAACGGAGTGGAAGCTATGGTACGGTCGCCCCGCTTCCCGCTGGGAGGAAGCTCTTCCCGTTGGCAATGGACGAATCGGCGGGATGGTGTTCGGCGGCATTCATCGGGAACGAATTGCGTTGAATGAAGATACGTTGTGGTCGGGCTTTCCCCGGGACCCGCAAAACTACGATGCACTGCGTCATCTCGGACCGGCTAGGGAGCTGATCTTCGCCGGGAAATACAAAGAAGCCGAGAAACTGATAGATGCAAAAATGCTAGGCCGACGCACGGAATCCTACCAGCCGCTGGGGGATTTATGGCTGGAGCAGGGAGATCCGGCGGCTGAGACCAATGGGTCCGAGGTGCGAGGATTCCGACGGGAGTTGGATCTGGCGACCGGGGTTGCAACGACCGTTTATCGAATCGGTGAGGCGGAGTATCAGCGTGAGATATTCATTAGTGCGGTAGATCAGGTGATGGTTGTCCGCATAACTGCGCTGGGGAATGAACCGGTACAGATGACCGCTTCGCTGGACTCACCGCTTCGGCATCAAGCCTTCGGCGGGCCGGCCGGAATGGCACGGATCGGCATGAGCGGCCAGGCTCCCAGCCATGTTGCCGACAACTATCGCGGAGACCATCCGCAGTCGGTCTTGTACGAGGATGGCCTGGGCCTCACCTTTGTGGCCCAGCTCTTGGCGCTGCCGGAGGGAGACGGCAGCGCACAGGCGGATGCCTCCGGCCGGCTGACGGTAGACGGCGCGAAGGCGGTGACGCTGCTGCTGGCAGCCGCCACGGATTACGCCGGCTTCGATCAGGCGCCGGGCAGCGGCGGCATCGACCCGGCGGAGCGCTGCCGGGCGGCGCTGGATGAGGCGGCAGCGCTCGGCTATGAGCAGCTGCGCCAACGTCATGAGGCCGATCACCGCCGGCTGTTCGGCCGCGTGGAGCTGCGGCTGGGCCGCGCAGAGGAGGCCGTAGAACGAGCCGCCCGGCCGACCGACGAGCGGCTTGAGGCTTATCGCCGCGGCGAGGCGGATCTCGGGCTGGAGTCGTTGTATTTTCACTACGGCCGATACTTGCTAATGGCCAGCTCCCGCCCGGGGACAGAGGCAGCTCATTTGCAGGGCATCTGGAATCCGCATGTGCAGCCGCCGTGGAACTGCGGGTATACGACCAATATCAATACGCAGATGAATTATTGGCATGCCGAAGTGGCGGGGCTGGCTGATTGCCATGAGCCGTTGTTTGAGTTAATTCGCGATCTTAGCGTTACCGGTGCGCGAACGGCGCGGATTCATTACGGTGCCCGGGGCTGGGTCGCTCATCACAATGTGGATGTATGGCGTCAATCCACACCGTCGGACGGCGAGGCCAGCTGGGCGTTCTGGCCGATGGGCGGCGTGTGGCTGTGCCGCCATTTATGGGAGCATTACGAATTTGGGCTGGACGAGCAGTTTCTGCGGGAGACGGCGTATCCGCTGATGAAGGGAGCCGCCGAGTTCTGCCAGGATTGGCTGGTGCCCGGACCGGACGGACAGCTGGTTACAGCCCCATCAACTTCACCGGAGAACAAGTTCCTGACACCGGATGGCGGTGAGCCTTGCAGCGTGTCTGCGGGCAGTACGATGGATCTGTTCTTGATCCGTGAGCTGCTGGAACATACGATTCAGGCATCTGAAATCCTTGGCGTTGACGAGGCGTGGCGACAAGAGCTATCCCATATGCTGGCGCGTATGGCTGAACCGCAGATCGGCCCGGACGGCCGGCTGCAGGAGTGGAGCGAGCCGTTTGCAGAAGCCGAGCCGGGACATCGGCATGTGTCCCACTTGGTTGGCTTCTATCCGGGCAATGCGATTACGGTGCGGCAGACGCCGAAGCTGGCGGAAGCCGTCCGCCGTACGCTGGAGGCGCGCATCCAGAATGGCGGAGGTCATACCGGTTGGAGCTGTGCTTGGCTGATCAACCTGTATGCCCGGCTGGGCGACGGGGAAACCGCTCATCGGTTCGTGAACACGCTGCTGTCACGTTCCACTTATCCGAACCTGTTCGACGATCATCCGCCGTTCCAGATCGACGGTAACTTTGGCGGGGCAGCAGGCATCGCCGAGATGCTGCTGCAAAGCCATATGGGCGGCATCGATCTGCTTCCGGCCCTGCCTGCGGCCTGGACGAGCGGGCAGGTCAGCGGCCTAAGGGCCCGCGGCGGGTTCACCGTCGACATGACGTGGGAGAACGGCCGCTTAACGTCGGCCCGCATCACGTCAACGTCCGGCAGCCACTGTACGCTGCGCGGGCTGCAGGGCCTGACCGTCCGCTTGCCGGACGGCCGCACCGTGCAGGAAGGCGAACGCTTCCTGACGGAGGCGGGGGCGACGTACCTCGTAGGCTAGAAGGAAAAGCCCCGAATTTCTCGCGGGGGGCGCTCGGCGTCAAATGAATGCAAAAGTGCAGTTTTCCACGAAAAAAAGCCCTCCCCTTTTGGGTTAGGCTTTGTTAGACGAATGCGCCGTACCGCCCCGGACTTGAACGTTCCCTAATGCAGCCTGCGGAACTGCTGGGGCGTCATGCCTGTGTGCTTGCGGAACGTGGCGACGAAGTGGCTGGCATCGCGAAATCCCGTTTTGCCGGCAATCGCAGCGACGGTGACGCCGGGTTCGCTGGCCAGATGCTCCTTCGCCTTATGGATGCGCATTTGCGTGAGGTAACTGTACGGGGCGATGCCAAACGATTGCTGGAACAGCTTGCTGAGATGTCGCCCGGACATTCCGGCTACTTCCGCCAACGTATCCAGCCCCACGTTAGGATTGCCGTATTCCCGCTCCATCCAGGCGAGCAACGGTCCCAGCTTCTCCATGATTCGCGGGACAGCGCTGCTGCTTACTTGGCCGAATTGGCTCAGGACAGCGAGGAACCGGTACACCTCGGTTGAGGTCTCCAGGCCAAACGGGTCCTGAATGCTGTCCAGCCGGTTCAGCAAGTGGCCGAGCAACGGGGATATGGGGGCCTCCGGTTCCCAGCGGAACAGGACGGCCTCCCGGATGCCAAACGCAGCCAATATCGATCCGGCAGCCGCTCCGCCAAAGGTGAGGTAATAGGTCTCCCATGTCGAGCTCCGCTTGGCCTGATAAGCGTGAGGCATACCTGGCGGCAACAGCATCCCGCTGCCTGGCTGAAGCAGGAACGTACCGCTGCCGAACGTTAGCTCTCCCTCGCCCTCGGCGGTATGCAGCCAATGGTAATAAGGGTAGCCGTCCGGGCGGACGATTTTTTCCTGATTTGGATTATAGCCGACGCTTTCGAGGAGTAAGGGAAGATCCGGCGTGGCGGCCGGTGAAAAGACAAAACGGGTAAAGGCCCGTGAACTCATCGTACGAAATGCCTCCTAGGTATGATCCATATAATTATATTACAATTCGAAATTATTATATATAAAGCGGGAAATTTCAACCTTACAATGGACTTAGAAGTTATATATCGCAAAAGGATGTGGATATGGTGATCAACGAGAAACTGCCGAAGATTTGGTACGGCGGCGACTACAATCCAGAGCAGTGGGGACCAGACGTCTGGAAAGAGGACGAGCGGATGTTTAATCTGGCTGGGATTGATGTGGCGACGGTCAACGTTTTTTCCTGGGCGCTGATTCAACCGAGCGAGGAAACGTATGACTTTGCACAATTGGACGAAACGATTGACCGCTTGTACAAAAGCGGCGTGTATGTCTGCCTGGCGACCAGCACCGGGGCTCACCCGGCGTGGATGGCTCGCAAATATCCGGACGTGCTGCGCGTAGACGTGCAGGGACGGAAACGCCGGTTTGGCGGACGTCATAACTCTTGCCCCAATTCGCCGACCTATCGCAAATACGCTGCCCGTCTGGCCGGCAAGCTGGCAGAACGATACAAGGATCATCCGGGGCTGTTAATCTGGCACGTGTCCAATGAATACGGCGGCTACTGCTATTGCGACAACTGTGCGGCGGCCTTCCGCGTCTGGCTGCGGGAACGTTACAAAACGCTGGATGAGCTCAACCGGGTATGGAATACGCGATTCTGGGGCCACACGTTTTATGATTGGGAAGAGATTGTGGTGCCTAACGAACTCAGTGAGGAATGGGGGGGCAACCGCACGAACTTCCAAGGAATTTCGCTGGATTACCGGCGCTTCCAGTCCGATTCGCTGCTGGAGTGCTACAAGCTGGAATACGACGAAATCAAGAAGCATACGCCTAACGTACCGGTAACCACCAACTTGATGGGCTTTTATCCGGAGCTGGATTACTTTAAATGGGCGAAATCTATGGACATTGTTTCTTGGGATAACTACCCGTCCTTGGATACGCCGGTCAGCTTCACGGCGATGGCTCATGACTTGATGCGCGGGTTGAAGAGCGGCGCTCCGTTTATGCTGATGGAACAGACGCCAAGCCAGCAAAACTGGCAGCCGTACAACTCGCTGAAGCGCCCTGGCGTGATGCGCCTTTGGAGCTATCAGGCCGTAGCTCGCGGCGCCGACACGGTCATGTTCTTCCAGCTGCGCCGCTCAATTGGGGCGTGCGAGAAATACCATGGGGCGGTTATTGAGCACGTGGGCCACGAGCACACCCGGGTCTTCCGTGAAGTAGCGGAGCTGGGCCGAGAGCTAGATCAACTGGGCGATACGCTGTTGGATGCGCGGACGGAAGCCAAGATCGGCATCGTCTATGACTGGGAGAACCGTTGGGCGATCGAGCTTTCCAGCGGCCCATCCGTAGCCTTAAATTACGTCAATGAAGTGCACAAATATTACGATACGTTGTTCCAAATGCATGTAGAGAGCGACATGGTGTCAGTGGAGGAGGATTTCAGCAAATACGAAATCCTGATTGCCCCGGTGATGTATATGGTGAAGCCGGGCTTTGCGATAAAAGTGGAGGAGTTCGTAGCCGGCGGAGGTACGTTTGTCACCACCTTCTTCAGCGGCATCGTGAACGAGAACGATCTGGTGACGCTTGGCGGTTATCCAGGCGAGCTGCGCTCTGTACTAGGCATTTGGGCAGAGGAAATCGATGCCTTGCTGCCAGGCCGCACGAACCAAATCGTGATGAAAGAAGCTTGGGGTGCATTGTCCGGGCAATACGAATGCGGCCTCTTGTGCGATTTGATTCACGCCGAAGGCGCGGAAGTGCTGGCGGAATATGGCTCCGATTTCTATCAGGGGATGCCGGTTGTGACGGTCAACTCGTTCGGCAAAGGTCGCGCGTATTATGTGGCAAGCAGCCCGGACGCCGCCTTCTTGCAAGGATTCCTGAAGAACCTCTGCGAGGAGAAAGGGATCCAGCCGCTGCTGGATGCGCCAGAAGGCGTTGAAGTAGCACGCCGCGTGAAGGATGGGAAAGCTTTCTTGTTCCTGCTGAACCATAACGAAGGGGCCGCCGAGGTGGAGATTGGGTCCGAAGCTTATAAGGACCTGTTGGCGCAAACGGAAGTATCGGGGACGGTTCAAGTTCCTGGCCGAGGCGTTGTCATTTTGGAAGGGAAAAAATAAAGACCATAAAAAACCGCAAGGCCGTTTAAGGCAGGCCTTGCGGTTTTTGCAAATCGGAGAGGTTCAGCTGTTCTCCAAAATTGTGTTCAGCGTAGTCCGATCCAGTCCGCGCACGAGGCGGATCAACAGCTCCTTCGCTGCAGCGTAATCATCCGTGTGGATGATCGAGGAGGACGTGTGGATGTAGCGGGAGCAAATGCCGATCACGCTCGAGGGGACGCCGGTGCCGCTGAGATGCACTTGACCGGCATCCGTGCCGCCCGGCGACACGAAATATTGGTACTTAATCTTGTGCGTATCTGCCGTATCACGGATATATTCGACCAAGCCGCGATGGGTGATCATCGTCGGGTCGAGGATACGCAGCAGGGTGCCTTCACCCAGCCGGCCAAACGCTTTTTTGTCGCCGGTCATATCGTTGGCGGCGCTGGCATCCAAAGCGAAGAAGATGTCCGGCTTAATGAGGTTCGCTGCCGTCCGAGCCCCTCTAAGGCCAACTTCTTCTTGCACATTCGCCCCGGCATACAGTACATTCGGCAGCTTCTCTCCGTGCAGCGCTTCAAGCAGCTCAATGGCCAAACCAACGCCATAGCGGTTATCCCAGGCTTTCGCCATAATTTTCTTCGGATTTACGAGGGGGGTGAATTCGCAAATCGGTACGATTTGCTGGCCGATCTGCACCCCTGCGGCTTCGGCTTCCTCCCGGTTGTCCGCGCCGATATCCAAATACATCGATTTGAGATCTACCGGCTTGTTGCGCTGCGACTCATCCAGCAGGTGGGTCGGAATCGATCCGACGACGCCGACGATGGGGCCGTTTGGCGTAATGATTTGCAGGCGCTGCGCCAATACGGCCTGACTCCACCAGCCGCCAAGCGGTTGGAACGACACCATTCCGTTGTCGCTGATTCCGGTGGTCATGAAGCCCACTTCGTCGAAATGCCCGGCCACCATGACCCGAGGTCCTTGCTCATCTCCGCGCAAGACCCCGAACAGCCCGCCAAGGTTATCCTGCACGAATTCCTGCGTGTAGGCCGACATTTTCTGTTTGACGAGGGCCCGCAGTTCTCGTTCAAATCCAGGAGCCGCTGGAAACTCCGTCAGTTCTTTAAATAGCTCGCGCGTTTTTTCATTCATTGCTTGCTTCTCCTTTTTCTAAAGATACGGGTTCCAAAGGCCCGATTTACAGCACTTGATATTTTAGAATCACTCGAAGTTGAATCTTCCTCTCCTAGTATGAACTACCTTTTTTCGATTGTCCATGCAGCGATTGTGTTCTGAATTTCCAGCATTGCTGTAACGTTGATGAGCACCCGGCTCCCAAGCAAAGCATATACTGCAGAAGCAGCAGTTCGATGGGCGAATGAGGAGGCTAGGCTGAATGGAACGGTATGCCAAGGATTGGCTGGTGATCTGTCTGCTCTTTATCCTGTTAGTGATCGTCCTTTTATATTTATAATAACAGGATGCAATTCCCTTGCCCCACCTGATGCAAGTCCGCCGGAACTTGATTCCTGCGGGCTTCTTTGTGTTGTAATTGAGCAGTTTGGAGCCGAAATCCATGGATCATTTTCCAAACATAACAAGCCGCCGGATGACAAATAATGAGTATACCGTGCAAGTTAGGAAAATAAGGAGGAATGTCGTTTGCCTGCAAAAGCGAAAAACAAGCCGGGAGCTCGGGTGAAGCTGAACAACCTGCTGCTGACGGAGGAAGAGTACCAGCAGGTTGCCGACCAGCATAAGCCGAAAACCAACGTTTTGCGGAACTGCGTAAGGGCGTTTCTGGTCGGCGGGTTCATCTGCTTTATTGGCCAATGTATCCAACAGCTGTTTATGACTTTTGCCGACATGTCCGCGCGGGAAGCAGCGAGTCCTACGGTCGCGGTCCTGATTTTCATCTCCGTTGTACTGACCTCGTTTGGCGTGTACGACAAAATCGCCCAATGGGCTGGAGCCGGCACGGCTGTACCTGTGACAGGGTTTGCCAACTCCATGTGCTCCTCGGCCATTGAATCCCGAGCAGAAGGCCTTGTCCTTGGCGTCGGGGCCAATATGTTTAAGCTGGCGGGGTCGGTGATCGTGTTTGGCGTTGTAGCCGCTTTTATTGTAGGCGTGATTCATGTGATCTTCGGCTTGGGAGGAGTGCATTAACCGATGCTGATCGGCGCGCAAACCTGGGAGTTTCGCTCCAAGCCGGCCATTATCGGGGCGGCGACCGTTGTTGGACCGGAAGAAGGGGAAGGGCCGTTGTCCCACACCTTTGACTTTGTTTATGACAATTTGGAGATTGACGAGAAGACGTGGGAACGAGCGGAGCGCAAACTGTTGGAGCACGCTTCTGCCCTCGCCTTGGTCCATGCCGGCATCAACCGCGAGGACCTGTCCTTCTTCATCGGCGGCGATTTGATGAACCAAATTATCACTGCGACGTTTGCAGCCCGGTCGATTGCAGCTCCGTATCTCGGGGTGTTTGGCGCCTGCTCGACCTCAATGGAGAGTCTCGCTTTAGCCGCTTTCCTGGCTGATGCCGGCGGAGCAAAATATGCGATGGCCGGTACGGCCAGCCATAACTGCACCGTGGAGAAGCAATTCCGCTATCCCACCGAGTACGGTTCACAAAAACCGGCCACCGCCCAATATACGATTACCGGTGCGGGCTGTGCGGTGGTATCGAAGGAAGGGAAGGGGCCGCGCATTACCCACGCTACGATTGGCCGGATCCAGGATCTTGGGGTCAAGGATCCGTTTAACATGGGAGCGGCCATGGCGCCGGCTGCCGTGGATACGCTGGTTTCCCACTTCCGTGATACGGGCCGGGGACCCGAGGATTATGATTTGATCGTCACCGGAGACTTAGCTTCGGTCGGACATGCTATCGCCAAGGATCTGCTTGAAAAAGACGGCGTCTTGATGGATAAAACGGAATTTAACGATTGCGGACTGATGATTTATGACCGCAACAAACAAACGTATGTGAACGCCGGAGGCAGCGGCTGCGGCTGTTCCGCCGTCGTCACCTACGGCCACATTTTACGAAAATTAAAGAACCGGGAACTAGGCCGGGTGCTGGTCGTTGCTACGGGTGCCCTCTTGTCTCCGCTGTCCTATCAGCAAGGCGAGAGCATTCCTTGCATCGCGCACGCGGTCGCCCTGGAACAGGAGGTTAGTGAAGAATGATATTTTTCTGGGCATTTGTTGTTGGCGGATTGATCTGCGTCATCGGTCAACTGATGATGGACGTGCTAAAGCTCACCCCGGCGCACACAATGAGTACGCTGGTCGTTGCCGGCGCAGTGATGGATGCGATCGGCTGGTATGACCCGCTGGTGAAGTTCGCCGGAGCGGGGGCTTCGGTACCGATCACTAGCTTCGGCAACTCGTTGGTACACGGGGCATTAACCGAGCTGCAACGGGACGGCTGGATCGGCGTAATTACCGGGATCTTCGACGTGACAAGTGCCGGGATCTCGGCGGCGATCATTTTCTCCTTCCTTGCGGCACTGGTTGTTCGGCCCAAAGGCTAAATTTTTTGGAAATCGCGTTGCTTTTTACGGGAACAGTGTACTCCCTATCTATCTTCATGTAAAATAGGTAGATATATACAGGTCTTATTTGGGAGGGAAAATGCGTGCCCGTACATGAGCAATCGATTCAAACTTTGAACGCCGTAAAGAACAACCTGGAGTCATGTATTTTAGGAAAGTCTTTTGAAATTAAGCTGCTGCTTTCGGCGCTGCTGGCCGGCGGCCATGTGTTAATCGAGGACGTACCCGGTACAGGCAAGACTCAGCTCGTGAAGGCGCTGGCGAAGTCGATGAGCGGAGATTACCGGCGGATTCAATGCAATCCGGACATATTGCCCAGCGACATAACGGGGGTATCGGTTTTCCATCCTCATGAAGAACGTTTTGTATTCCGGCCGGGGCCGGTTATGACGCATATTTTGCTGGCGGATGAAATCAACCGGGCAACGACGAAGACGCAATCCGCTTTGCTGGAAGTCATGGAGGAGCGAAGCGTCACCGCTGATGGCGTGACCTACCCGCTTCCTCACCCCTTTATGCTCTGCGCTACGCAAAACCCGATTGATTTTGAAGGCACTTATTTGCTGCCGGAAGCCCAGTTGGACCGTTTTATGATGAAAATTGGGATCGGGTATCCCGACGCTGACACGGAGAAAGCGATGCTGCGCTCTCATAGTCAAGGCCAGCCGGCAGAACAGTTGAAATCGGTTACAACGATGGAAGAGATCGCCGAGATTCAACGCGAGGTTCAGCGCGTGCATATCAGCGAACCGCTTGCCGATTACTTGCTGGAGATCGTCCGTCGGACACGGGAGCATGAAGATGTCCTGCTGGGGGCTTCGCCGCGTGCTTCGCTCGCTTTTATGGCTGCAGCCAAGGCTTATGCTTACCTAGAGGAACGGGATTATGTGCTGCCCGATGATATTAAGACGCTGGTGCCATTCGTGCTGGAGCACCGGATTCTGCTGCGTCCCGAGTCCCGTCTGGGGCATCGGAACGTCAGTGAGGTATTGCAGCAAATTCTCCGGCAAGTCCACGTACCGGTCGCCATAGGACGGTAACCGATGCGCGCGCTGGTCGAAGGCTTTAAAGCGGGCCTCACCTCCCGAAAATTCTGGAGAGTGGCGTCCGTTTGGCTGATCTGCCTGTTGTATGTCTTGTTTCAAGGCGGGAAAACCTCGCTGATGCTATTTATGATGGTTTCGGTACTCTGCTTCTACTGGGCGATTGGAGGGTTTGGCGGCGTCAAACGCATTACAGGCTCACGGACGCTCTCGCTCTCTGGAGAGCGGGGCGGGTTGCTTCAAGCCGGGGATCAGGTGGTGGTGAAGCTGCAGCTGCAGCTTCCCGCATTCCTTCCCCTGCCTTACATCGTCGTCAAGGAAACGCTGCGTCGTCATAACGGAGACAGCTGGATGTTTGAGGATAGCATCGTGCCCTACTTCAGCTCCCGATCCGAGTTGGTGTATAAAACGCCGCCGCTCGAGCGTGGAAAATATGCATTTGCCGGTACGAATTGCAGTGCTGAGGATATTTTTGGCCTCATGGAGCATACCAGCGTCTTTCAGACCGGCGGGGAGTTTCGCATCCTTCCCCGGACGGTGTTTATTCCCTACTGGGAGCTGTACAGCCGCAATTCGCGTCTAGCGGGTCCGGAGACGGCGGTTGCGCTGTCACGCCGGGAATCCACTCAAATCAACGGGGTGCGCGACTATGTATATGGAGATCGGATTTCGCGGATTCACTGGAGCGCCACTGCGAAGACAGGAACCTGGAAGTCCAAGGAGTTCGAGCATGAATCGCTGCCTAAGATGGTGCTGGTGCTAGACGCCCATACCAGCGGATATTACCGTGCTTCGCAGTTCGAATTGGCCGTATCAACGGCTGCATCGCTGTTGGAATTTGGGGCCAGAGAGCGGATTAGCATGGGGTTGTGCACTCTGGGCAAGTCCCTTCGTTACTTCCCGCCGGCGGAAAGTTATCTGGAGCGACAGCAGATGCTGCACCATCTCGTAGATATCGATGCAGACGGGTTCGGCAACTATAAGGATCGCTTAGAAGCGAAGCCGGATTTATTTCAGCCGGGCGCATTCTTTATCCTCATAAGTCCGCTGGCAGACGATAAAGTGTTGGCTATGCTTAGGTTAGCCAAATCCCGTCAGATGATCCCGTATCATATCCAAATCGGGGAAGAGGCTGTGGCCGCAGGTGCGTCTAACAGCTATCAAACCGTGAAACGTTCCGCATGGCAGGCAACCCTGCAGGAGCGGGGACTTCGCGGGATATATGTCACCTCTCTGCACGAGCTTCCTGCAGCGATGGGGGGTGCAAAGCAGTGAAACTATTGGCCAATTCTCAGCTTCCGAAGTCTTATCAGAACTTAACCCTGCTGTGGATCGTGATCATTGCGATGCAATGGATTGATTTTACGGAACCGCTGTGGTTCTCGGTCACGACCACTTTGGTGACGGTCACGATCATCTTGATGGCTCTGATTGAATGGCTGCTTCCGGTACAGGCAGCGTGGAAATGGACGATTAAGATCATCGCGCTGCTGCTCATTTGGAGGTTCATCCTCACCACTTACGGGGTTTATGTTCCGTTTGGCCCGTTATTTCCCGATCAGATTCGCGGTATGGCGTTAACCTTTACGCCGTATATCTGGTTTTCCTTAGTCGCTTGGGTGCTGCTTGAAGCGGCGCTGCGGCTGGTTGTTACTCGACTGAGAATTTTGGTGTTTCTGGCTGCCCATCTGGTTGCGTTTACGATTTTGGACTCTTTTACACGTTATTATTTATGGCAAAACGTAGCCTGGATTGTGTTCGCCGGTCTCGGATGGCTGGTTAGCGCCAATTTCTACGAGTATCGTCGGAAATATCCACAGGGCTGGCAACGATTGCGGCAAAGCCCATTCAAGATCGCAGTGAATGTCTTTATTGTCTCTGCCTGCGTGCTGTTGATCGGGATTAGCATGCCGTCGGTGTCGCCTACGCTGACCGATCCGTATACGGCTTGGATCAAGCGAAGCGGGGGAGGTGGCAGCGGTCCTTCCGCCTTGACCAGCGCGTTGGGGAATAGCCCAGCTGCTGTTCAGGAAGAAATCGTCTCCGGCTACAGCCGCGATGACAAAACGCTAGGCGACGGGTTCGAATTCAGTTACAGCCCGGTCATGTCCATTGAAACCCCGGTGAGATCCTATTGGCGCGGTGAGACCCGGCGCATCTACTCCGGGAAGGGATGGGCTGACCTGGAGCAGGAAGGCCGGGATACGGAGCGTTATCGCGGCGGACCGGAAGCCGAGCCGCTCGAGCATGAGCAGCCTGGCAAGGTGGAAACGATGCGGGTCGAACAGATCGTGACAATGAATACCGACAAGGAGTACCCGGTGTTGTTTGGCGGTTACGCTATCGAAAGCGTGGAATTACTGGACGAACGCCAGCAGGCAGATATGCGCTGGTCTGCCAAACAGGCGGAACTATTCTGGAACGGCTATCGTGATCCCGGGGATTTGCCGAACTATCCGAGGAAATATAAAGTGGTCGCCAATATCCCTCTGATCCCGCTTAAGGAGCTGGAGCGGGCCAGTTACGATACCTTGTATCCAGAAGGGGCGCCGGAGGAATATTTGCAGATTCCCAACAATCTGCCGCAGCGGGTCAAAGATCTGGCTGCGGAAATTACCGCAGAAGGCGAGACGCCCTATGCGAAAATGGATTTGCTGCAGCAGTACCTTCGGCAAAATTACGAATATACAAACAAGCCGGATTTGACTCGCAGACGCAGCGATGATTTCGTTGACAGCTTCCTGTTTGAAATTCGGCAGGGGTACTGCGACTACTATTCCACGGCGATGGTTGTGATGGCCCGCTCGCTGGGCATCCCTGCACGTTGGGTTAAAGGGTACGCTCCAGGCAGTCAGCCAAGCGACGAGATGATGATGCGCAATCCGGAGCTGGGGCGGGCATATAATGTAAGCAATGCGGATGCCCACTCTTGGGCGGAGCTCTACTTCGGCGATTACGGCTGGATACCGTTCGAGGCGACGCCGGGCTTTGTTTCCCCGATTATGGAGGCACCGGAAGAGAGTGAAGATACGCTTACGGTTGATACGAACACCGATACGGAGGTTGCGGCTGCCGAAGAGAGCTTCTTCTCGAAGCTGGATCCGGTGGTGATGCAGCGGATTTTTGTCTCGGCCGTCAGCGTCCTGTTGCTCTGGACCCTGTACCAACTGCGCTCAGAATTGTATTTCCTCTGGCTCCGGTTGCGGCTGGGCCGCCCGCTGACGCCAGAGGAAAAGACGGTATACGAAACGCTGCGACTCGTAAGACGGATGCAGCGGAGAGGCTTTACCCGCGGTGACCAGGAGACGCTAAGGGAAGCGTTTGAGCGCTGGAAGCTTGAACGTCCGCAGCTGGCGGAAGTGCTGGACCCGCTGCTTCTCTTATACGAGCAGGCGATGTACAGCTCGAGTCCAAGCCCGGCTGCTGCGAATTGGCGCGCCGCGCGGGAGCTGTCCCGAAGGGCAACCCGATTGGTTGGCGGGCACGGTTGGAAGCAGGCTTGGCCGCTCGGTCCTAAACGAACCTTAGGCCAATAATCCAATCGTAGAGCGATCGATTGATCTCTGATTAACGTCAACGCCCCCGTGCTTGCGCGGGAGGCGTTTTCTTTTTTAAAATAGAAGCATGTCGGGGGAATAATATGGTATAGTTTGTCGTATGAAACCGAGGTGAACGTATTTGTTTGAGAAGTTTATACCGAATATGCGCGTGGACAGCGTATTCGATATCGATCTGGAAGGACTCTATGCCCAAGGCTACCGCGGCATCATCACCGACCTCGACAACACTCTGGTCGGAGCCAAAGCGCCGCTGGCCACTCCCGAACTGATCGAATGGTTTGAGAAAGTGAAGAAATGCGGGTTTAAACTCGTGATTGTGTCAAACAATAATTTGGATCGGGTGTCGGTATTCGCCAACCCCTTAAATATTGAGTTTGTACACGCAGCCAGAAAACCGTCCGGCGCAGCTTTTCACCGAGCGATGGAAATGATGGGGCTTGGTCCGAAGGAGACGATCGTGGTAGGCGACCAAATGATGACCGACGTCTTTGGCGGGAACCGGCAAGGGTTGTTTACCGTGCTCGTACTCCCGATCGCCGTCCAGGATGAAGGGTTCGGTACGAAAATTAATCGGATGTTGGAACGCATCGTGAAGCGGCGGCTGGGCAAGGTTGGATTATGGCTCGAGGAGGACAAGAGGAAATGACGGAAGTACGGAGCGCAGAAGGCGCTCTTCGTTGCAGCGGGTGCGGCGCTGTGCTGCAAACGCAGGATTCAAGTAAACCGGGGTACGTCCCGGAGCAAGCTTTATCGAAAGAACCGGTGATTTGCCAACGCTGTTTCCGGATCAAGAACTATAACGAATCTTCATCGGTGACGGTGGAGCAGGACGAGTTCCTGCGGCTGTTGTCGCAGATCGGAAGCAAGGAAGCGCTGGTGATCCATATCGTGGATCTGTTTGATTTTCACGGCAGTGTGATTACCGGCTTGCAGCGGTTTGTGGGGAACAATCCTGTGCTGCTGGCGGTAAACAAAATCGATCTGCTGCCGAAAGTAACGAATTGGAACAAAGTTCGCAACTGGGTGCAGAAGGAAGCCAAGGACTTGGGGCTGAAAGTCGAAGATATCGTGCTGTGCAGCGCGAAGCAGAACAGCGGGTTCGACCGGCTGCTGGATGCAGTGGCGGCACGCCGCGGCGATCGGGACGTCTATGTCGTTGGCGCAACGAATGTGGGCAAATCAACGCTGATCAATCGGTTGATTCGGGACTACAGCGATCTGGATCAGGAGTTGACCGTTTCGCGTTATCCAGGCACGACGCTGGATATGGTGCACATTCCGTTGGATGATGGCCGGGCGATTATCGACACGCCGGGGATTGTGTATCCGTCTCGCTACAGCGAGCTGGTGGCTCCATCTGATTTAGGGGTGATCATGCCTGACAAGCCGTTAAAGCCGGCGGTGTACCAGCTGAATGAGGGGCAGACACTCTTTTTTGGCGGCTTTGGCCGGTTTGATTTCATTCAAGGGGAGCGTCAATCGTTCACCTGCTTTGTCGGCGGCCGGGTACCCATTCACCGCACGAAGCTGGCGCGGGCAGACGAGCTGTTCGCAGAGCATGCCGGGGAGTTGTTGTCACCGCCGAGCAAGGAGCATATTGAAGCGCTGCCGGAATGGACGCGCCATGAATTCCGGATTCCGAAGGGCAGCCGGAGCGATGTCTTTATTTCCGGCCTAGGCTGGATCAAAATCAATAACGATGCTGGTGCGGTCGTCGCGATGCATGTGCCGAAAGGCGTGAAGGTGCTCGTTCGGCCGTCGTTGATCTAGGGTTACATGGTAGAGCGGACGCTGGCATTGCGGGCAGGCAGGGCTAGCTTTTTGCTTTGCGACACAGATAAGGGTAATTAATGGCGCTATTTCATGGAAAACGTAAGGATGAAGCAAAATAGCGGACATTATGGGTGTTATTTTTGAGGCATGGCCTGAAGTCGGGGCGATTGTGGTGATTTCAGGTGGAATAAAGCCATAATTTACCGCTATTTTTGAGTGAAAACGGACTTAAGAGGACATAAGGCCCATTTGGACCGTTATGATTCGAAAAGTCTGGTGAGCAGGAGGAGAACCGATGGGAGATCGAGAGCAGACGAATCACGAAAAACGGGGAGAGGCACAGGCAAGTGAGTACGGAAGCGCGAAGCAACCGTTGCTGCTCGGCGTTATCGGCGATCCGATCCAGCATTCCAAATCTCCGGTGATGCATACCGCCGCCTTGCAAGCCTGCGGGCTTATTGGGGCTTACCTTCCGTTTCATGTCAAAGGGAACCGGTTAGAGGAAGCTATTCGGGGCATTCGCGCATTGGGGTTCCGAGGCATCAATGTCACGGTTCCGCATAAGGTGGAAGTGATGAACTACTTGGACCACATCGACGAAGGCGCGCGGCTGATCGGGGCGGTAAACACGATCGTCAATGATGGCGGCGTACTTACCGGTTACAATACTGACGGCATCGGGTATATCCGCTCGCTGAAGGAGGAGGCAGCTCCTGAGCTAAAGGGCAAGCGCGTGCTGGTGTTGGGCTGCGGCGGTGCCGCCCGAGGCATTGTGTACGCGCTGCTTCAGGAGGCGCCGGGGCGGGTGACGATCGCCAACCGTACGGCGGCGAAAGCACAGGAACTGGCCGCAGAATGGTCCCAGCTTGGCAACTTAACCGGCTGCAGCATGGAGGAACTGGCTGAGGTGCTGCCGGAAGTGGACCTGATCATTAACACCACCTCCGTTGGCATGCATCCGCACGTGAGCGATTGTCCGTTGGATATGCGACTCATCCCGGAAGGGATCGTGGTCAGCGATCTCATCTACAATCCGCTAAAGACCGAGCTGCTGGTGCAAGCTGAGGCGAAAGGCTGCACGATTCACAGCGGGCTGGGGATGTTCATTTACCAGGGGGCTTACGCATTTGAGCATTGGACTGGCTTGACAGCGCCGGTGGATGCGATGCGGGCAGCGGTCTTGGAGAGCATGAATCAATAACGCAAGTTATCGCATAATTGAATGTTAAGGGGTCTTGAATACGACATGTTAACCGGAAAGCAAAAACGTTATTTGCGCAGTTTAGCGCACGGACTGCAGCCGATTTTTCAAGTGGGCAAAGGCGGTACCAACGAGCATATGATTAAACAAATCTCGGAAGCACTGGAGCGCCGGGAACTCATCAAAATCTCCGTGCTCAACAATAACTTGGACGATCCGCAGGAAATCGCGGAGGAGCTGGCGGCAGGCGCCGGAGCTGAGCTGGTGCAGCTGATCGGCCGGACGATTGTTTTATATAAGGAGTCTCGGGAGTATAAGCAAATCGAGCTGCCTTAAGTCTAAGATGAGGCTGAAGCAGATTGTGCACATGAGAAAACTAACCTTTAGAAAAGGCTTCATGTAAAGGTTGTTGGAGGCAACGGATAATGAAGAAAGTCGGAATTATGGGCGGGGCGTTTGACCCGATTCACCTCGGCCATCTATTGGCGGCGGAGGCGGCCAGAGAACAATACCATCTGGAAGAGGTCTGGTTTATGCCCTCCCATATCCCTCCGCATAAGCATCAGGCCGGCGTGAGCGGCCAGCAGCGGCTGGAGATGGTCGAGGCGGCGATAGGCAGCAATCCTGCCTTTAAGCCGCTGGATATCGAGCTGCGCCGCGGCGGTGTGTCCTACACGGTAGATACGATCCGGGAGTTGCGCGCATTGCACCCCGATCTTGAGTTTTACTTTATTATCGGGGCCGATATGGTGAATTACCTTCCGAAGTGGGAAGGGATTGAGGATTTGGCCGGGATGATCTCGTTTATCGGGCTGCAGCGCCCCGGAAGCTTCCTGGAGCTGGACGCGCTGCCTCCGTTTATTCAGGAGGCGGTACAGCTCGCGGAGATGCCGCTTGTTGATATTTCTTCAAGCCTGATTCGCAGCCGATTATCTGCCGGACGTTCGGTCAGATATATGGTTCCGGATGCCGTGTATGAATATATGACAAGGAGCGGATTGTATGGGTTACAGCCGTGAAGAACTGATCGCCTCCGTCTCGGCAGGGATGCCCGCCAAGCGCTGGAAGCATGTTGAGGGCGTGATGGAGAGCGCAGTCATCCTGGCGAAGAGGTACGGAGCAGACCCGGTCAAGGCGGATTTAGCCGCGCTGCTTCATGACTTGGCCAAGTTTTGGCCAATCGAGGAGCAGGAAGCGATCATCCGCGACAACGGCCTAAATGCCGAGCTGCTAAACCACGACAAACAGCTGCTGCATGCCGAGGTTGGGGCGTTCATCTCCCGGCGGGATTACGGGATCGAGGATGAAGAGGTGCTGAACGCGATTCGTTATCACACCTCCGGCCGAGTTGGCATGACGCTGCTGGACAAAATCGTCTGTCTGGCCGATTACATCGAACCGGGGCGCGAATTCCCGGGTGTGGAGCGGATTCGCGAGCTGGCGAAAACGAGTTTGGATGATGCGCTGATCGCAGGGTTTGACTCAACGATATCTTTTTTGCTGGAGAAGGGGAAGCCGATCTTTCCTTTGACGGTATTGGCACGTAATGATTTGATCGTAAACCGAAGAAAAACTAAGGAGGCTGAATGAATGGCGATTAGTTCCAATGAATTGATGAACTTGGCAGTGCAAGCTGCAGACGATAAAAAAGCAATGAACATCGTGGCGCTCGATTTGAAAGGGATTTCCTTAATCGCGGACTATTTTGTGATTTGTCACGGGAACTCGGATACGCAGGTGCAGGCGATTGCCACTGAGATTCGCAAAAGAGCGCATGAGGTGGGGGCCCAAATTCGCGGCATTGAAGGCCTGGATTCTGCTCGCTGGGTACTGATGGATCTGGGCGATGTTGTTGTGCACGTGTTCCATCGCGATGAGCGTGAGTATTACAACATTGAACGGCTTTGGTCGGATGCCAAGGTCGTGGAGACGGTATGAGTCTGGTTGCGGGAACCATCGTCTCTTTACCGATCGATCGCGAGGTATCGCCGTATGGGTATTTTCTGAGTGCAGGCGGGCAAGATGTACTGCTCCATTACTCCGAGCTGACCCGCCAGGTGAAGCCGGGGGAAACGGTTGAGGTGTTTCTGTTCTACGATACGGAGGATCGTTTGGCGGCTACGATGAAGAAGCCGTATCTCACGCTGGGCGAGCTGGCGCTGCTTGAGGTGGCTGATGTGCATCCGCGGCTTGGCTGCTTCCTGGAGATGGGGCTGGGCCGTCAGCTGCTGCTGCCGATCCGTGAGCTGCCCGAAATGAAGGAGCTGCATCCACAGGTAGGCGACCACGTGTACGTCATCATGGAGCATGACAAACAAGGTCGGCTCAAAGCGAAGCTGGCCGGTGAGCAGGATTTGGCTCCCCATGCTTTCCATGCGCCATCCTCGTGGAAAAACCAATGGCTTGATGCCATCGTCTACAAACCGCTGCAGATGGGGACGTTTGTCGTCGTCCAAGGCGGCGTGCTGGGATTCGGAGCAATTGGCATGATCCACGCCTCGGAACGCACCCGCTTGCTGCGTCTGGGCGAACGCGTGCAGGTACGGGTGGCCCATATCCGTGAGGACGGCCGCGTGAACCTGTCGATGGCGCCGCGCAAGGAAATCGGCATGGGCCAGGATGCGGAGCGCATACTCGCTTATCTGGAGAGTCGGCCAGGCGGAGGTATGCCGTATTCTGACGCAACGCCCCCAGATCTGATCAAGCAGCGGTTTGCGATCAGCAAGTCTGCGTTCAAGCGGGCGCTTGGCAAGCTGATGAAGGAAGGCAAGGTAGTCCAGAAAGAGAACTGGACGTATTTGGTGCAGTCCCCAGCTGCCGGTGCGAATGATCGCGGGCAGCCGGAAGCTTAAGAAAGCAGCAGCAACTAGATAGAAGGCGGTGACGAGCCCATGGCATCATATCGGAAATTTGCTTACGTGTACGACGAATTGATGGAGGACATGCCTTACCCGGACTGGATCCGGTTCGCCCGTACAGCTTGGGATCGGTACGGTATGCCAAAGACGGTTGTGGATCTCGGCTGCGGGACCGGCAGCATTACGATTCCGCTGGTGAATGCCGGGTTCGAGGTGATCGGCATCGATTTGTCTGCCGACATGCTGGCGGTAGCCCGCCGTAAAATGGAAACCACGCCCCAAGGCGCTCGGTTGTTCCGCGAGGGCAGCGTGCGCTGGGTGCAACAGGATATGACGGAGTGGTCCGTGCCGGAGCCGGTCGACGCCGTCATTTCTTTTTGCGATTGCTTGAACTACTTATTGGAAGAGGAAGACATCATTCGGACCTTCCGCCGTACATACGAAGGGTTGAAGCCCGGAGGGACGTTCCTGTTTGATGTGCATCATCCCAACACGTTGATCCGGTATGAGGAGGAGCAGCCGTTTATTTGGGATGAGCCGAGTGTGTCGTATATCTGGACTTGCGAGCGAGATGCGTATCGGAACGAAATCGAGCATCATTTGACGATTTTCGCCCGGGAAGAGGAGCAGGGGCCGGGACTGTACCGTCGGTTCGAAGAAACGCATATCCAACGGGCGTACGACCCGGCATGGATGAAGAGCGAGCTGCTGCGTTGCGGCTTCCGCGAGGTCAACATCTATGCCGATTTTGAGTGGGTCGAGGCGGTAGACGATGCGGCTAGGCTCTTTTTTGTGGCGGTGAAGTAGACGGCTCAGGCTGTGGCTGCCCATCGTTGTCCTAAGTGCAATACCTGCAAAAGTGCAATTTTATTGGGGATTATCCGCTTGATTCGCAAAATAAATGTAAACGTGCAGGTTTTGCACGGATTAATCAAAAATCGGCTAAAGTTCGAGAAGAAAACTGTATTTTTGCACTAATTTCTTCATGGAGGCCCGTTGTCTCTCAAAGCTATAATGAGAAACGGAAATCATCGAAGGGAAGAGGGGTAATCGCATGAAAAAGCAGTTGACCGTGTTGTTCCAGGGGGATTCCATTACAGACGGAAATCGGGATCGCGGTACGGATTTGAACCATATTCTGGGCCACAGCTATGCCTATATTATCGCGGCGAAGCTAGGTCATGAATATGCCCATTTGCAACCGAAGTTCATAAACCGGGGCGTGAGTGGAGATCGGGTCTCCGATGTTTACGCAAGATGGAATGAGGATGCGATCAGCCTGAAGCCGGATGTGATTAGCCTGTTGATCGGCGTTAATGACGCTTGGCGGCAAATGAGCGGCGAACCTAGCGGGGCAACGGATCGGTTTGAGCGGGTGTATCGTCACTTGCTGGAGGAGACGAAGGAAGTATTGCCGAACACCAAACTGGTGTTATGCGAGCCGTTTATTTTGAATACCGGAGCTACCGCGGAAAAGTGGACCGAGTGGAAGCGCCTGATAAGCAGGTACCAGGATATCGTGCGCCAATTGGCTGAGGAGTTTGGTGCGGTGCATGTTCCGTTGCAGGACGCGTTTGATGCCGCGACGGAGAAGGCTGAGGCCGCTTATTGGATCTGGGACGGCGTCCATCCGACGGCCGCAGGCCATGATGTCATCGCCACACGGTGGCTGGAGGTCGCAGAGCGCAGCGGATTGTGGAACTAAAGTGAACATAAATAAAGGGTTTAAAGCGGATTGATTCCGTTTTAAACCCTTTTATTTTTGACGAAACATTTCCTTCAGCACACGGTACGCGCGCGCTTGCTCCTCGGCTGGCTGCTCCTGCAACAATTGCACGATCTGCCAAATCCAAGTTTGGTCCTGGAGCTCGTCGTACCCTGGATTGCGAAATAGAGCATATACGCTGATCTGCAGGGCATCGGCAATTTTATGCAGCGTTTCGAGCTGCACGTTCTGCTCCCCGCGTTCCAACCGTCCGATATAGGAGCCGTACGTTTCCGTCGACTCGGCCAGCTGTTCCTGGGTCAGCCCTTTGAGCTTGCGATAGTATCTGACGTTCTTCCCGACTTGCTTAGCTACTTCCATAGAAGCCACCTCTCGTATTAAGTTTAGTTCAAGCGGAGGGGCGAACTGCAGAGCATCTTAAGTTCAAATTTTTATCAAAAAGAATTTATAAGTTCTTTACTGCATATTATTGACAAATTTCGAGGGGAATATTAGATTGAAGATAGAAATCTGAACCATTCCTTTGTGATGGTTGATTTTATCTCATTTCGAGTGGTGAGGAGTGGTCTTGTTGAACGGATCGGGGTTGCAGATATTTCCATTTTATTCGAATTAGACATAATCCCCTAAAATCATGGATGAATAGTTTTTTTTGCAAATTAGAGGGGGATTCCATTGAAATCGCGTGCCACTATTGTTGCTGCCATAGAAGAATATATGGTGCGACAGAATCTAAATCTCACTCAATTGGCCAAGCAGTTTGAACTAAACCCGGGGACGTTAAGCTCCATATTGAACGGAAACCGTCCGCTGGCGGTAGATCAATTAGAACGGATTACTATGGTGCTGGGATATCCGAGAGGCTATTTCTATAAAACTTACATCAGCGAGTATCTGCATGAAAAGGACCCGGATTGGCGCAGAGTCAAACCATTAATCCATAACTGTGCGGAGTTAGGCCAGCTGGATCGCATTCGGGAAATCGTCGGATTATTGTTGGACAACCCGCTTTACGCTCAGCTTTTATTTGATTTAGCTGAAGAACTGTACGAGAAGGGCCAATATGAAGCCGCTGGAATCTTATACGAAAATGTAGCGATGACTGAGCGGAAACAGCACTCCGAGCGGTTAGCTCTTTGTCAATACCGCCTCTTCCTGATCGGTCAAGGGACGAATCAGGATCAAAACTACCAGGCGGCGATCCAATTCGAGCCGTATGTCGAGCGTCTGGATGAAGCCAGTCAACTCGATGCGTTAAGGGATCTGGCGAATACCTATCGTGCCCTAAACCGCTGGGATCGGGTGAAGAGCATTGTGCAACGATTGGAGCAAAAGGCCAAAGTGTACTATTTCTCGGAGCATAAGCGTAGAATCTTGCATCGGAAGACGACGCGACCTTTATTTTACTATTTGGCGTATTCCTATTTGCTGCTTGGAAATGTACATAACGTACGTGGGGAATATGACCAAGCATTGTTGGATATCCAACACTACCGAGATCTCAGTTGGGTGCAGGAGAATGATGCAGAGACGTTGCGTTGGAAGAAGTTATTTAGTGAGTGGGCCTATGCCAACACGCTTCTTACCCGGCTTTCTTCCGGGGATATTACGGTACTCGATGAGTATGTCACCTACTGCCACAGCAGAGAAGAAGACAAGATTCTCATGATCTTCAATCTGGTGAGGAACGCCAACCAATATGACTTCTCGATTGATCATATCCTTGAACAGTTTCAAGAAGATTTAGCGGCTTTAGATCATCCGCCCTTGAATACGGGAATGTATAGCCCGCAGCTTATTCTGGATCGGATATCTCAACTTTATCTCGAGTTAGCCGACTATCATCTCTGCCGAGGTAAGTACCCGGAGGGGTTTAGCTGCTTAATCAAAAGTTTGGAACAGTTTAATCAATTAAACAATTCGCATCGCGCCGTGATGGTCCGATATGTAGAGTTATTCGAGCGGTACCGAAGCTTTGCATCGCCCCAAGTTATCGATACATATGAGGATTTAATCAGCAAGCTAAAGAAGAGCATATAAATCATATGGATGAAGTCCAAGACAGAAGAGGCCATGTTTGATCCACGGTCTCTTTTTTGTTATCTAGAATTTTTTATGCAATGTTCTCTATTTTGTTAACGTTTTGCAGTAAATTCATTGGTTAAATGGAGAATTGTAAAAATTAAATAGTTATTGTGCTCATAATTCAGTATAATTCTTATGAACCCATTGAACGAACTCTTCAGAGAGGATTATCGACCTAATGAATGTAGCAGCAACTAAACCAGTTAAGACAAACCGGCGTTCGAAGCCGTCACCTCCACCTGTTCGGATCTTTTCACTCGGCGGGATCGGGGAAATCGGAAAAAATATGTATGGCATCGAGTTCAGAGACGAAATTATTTTAATTGACGCGGGGCTTAAGTTCCCGGATTCCCGTTTGACGGGCATTGATTGCATTATTCCGGACATCAGTTATCTGATTGAGAACAAGCATAAAATGAAAGGGCTTTTCCTGACTCACGGTCATGAGGATCATATCGGTGCGATCCCGTATGTGTTGCGCCAACTGCAGCTGCCGATTTACGGCGGCCCGTTAACAATTGGCTTAGTGAAGGCCAAATTGGAGGAGCATCGGTTGCTTGGGCAAGCAGAGCTGCATGTGTTCCACGAAAATGATCGGTATGCCTTTAAGCATCTGGCCGTGCATTTCTTCCGGACGACTCACAGCATTCCCGATGCCTTCGGCATTGTCGTGGATACTCCTTACGGATCTATCGTTCATACCGGTGACTTCAAATTCGACTTCACCCCGGAGGACCGTCCGGCGGATCTATTTAAGATGGCTAGCGTCGGGGGAGAAGGCGTGTTGGCATTGCTTGCTGACAGCACCAACAGTGAGAAAGAAGGCTTTACCCCTTCGGAGCGCCGGGTTGGTGACGCCATCCTGGAGTCATTCCGCGGCTGCCGGGGGCGGATCTTGTTCGCCACCTTCGCCTCGAACGTGCATCGGCTTCAACAGGTGGTAGAAGCGGCCACGATCGTCAACCGCAAAATTGCAGTTATCGGCCGCAGCATGGAGAAAGTATTCGCCATCGGTCAGGATTTGGGCTATATCCGCGTTCCGGAAGGGATGCTGATCGATGTGAAGCACATCGACCGTTACCCGGAGGAGCAGATCCTTATTGTCTGCACCGGCAGCCAAGGCGAACCTAACGCGGCGCTCAGCCGAATCGCCTCGGGTGCGCATCGGAATGTGCAGGTTTATCCGGGGGATACGGTGATTTACTCATCCTCGCCGATTCCTGGCAATGCGCAAAATATTAACCGCAGCATCGACCTGCTGCTTCGCGCAGGTGCCAACGTCATTTACGGCTCGATCTTCGATATCCATACGTCCGGGCACGGCTGTCGGGAGGACCTGAAGCTGATGCTCAGCTTTATTAGGCCTAAATATTTCATTCCGATCCACGGCGAGTACCGGATGCTGCTCAGCCATCGCGATTTGGCGCTGCAAACGGGAATTCCTGAGGATCGCATCTTCATCATGAACATCGGGGATACGTTGTCGGTGTACCGGAACCGAGCCAAACGCGGGCGCACGATTCCTTCAGGACAAGTGCTCATCAGTAACGGGGAAATGCGTCCTACCCATGAAGACACCCTGTTGCTCGAACGGATGGAGCTGGCTCAGGAAGGGATTGTCATCGTCGTCATGACAGTCGACCGTAAGACACGGCAAATTTTGGCTGGACCAGACATCGTCTCGCGCGGTTTCGTTTATATGCAAGATGCCAGACCGTTGCTGCGGCGGGCGGAGGCGCTGTTGAAGCGGAACCTGAACCGCCTTGGCGAGAAGGAGCCTTACGATCATAACGCCTGGCTGCGCGCGACGCAGCAGCAACTTCGGCGGTATTTTGCCAAAGAAGTGGGCCGGACGCCGCATATTATGCCTTCCATCTTGGAAGTCTAGCATCGACAGTGGGAGCTTCCCGATCACGGGAGGCTCTTCTCTTTGAATTGACCGCTTGTTCGGAGTTCCGTATAATGTGTAAAAATAAAAGGAGATCGCAAAGGAGGGAGATTCCATGAAAGAACCCACGATTCGTTCCGTGATCAGCGATCAGCTGGAAAGGAAGGGCTATTCCTTGCACAGCTTCTCTCGCTGTTCGGGAATTAACCGGGGAACGCTCAGCGCCATCTTGAACGGAAATCCCCCTAAACCGATCTCTATCGGTCAGTTGGACCTGATCACCCAAGCGCTGGAACAGCCGATCGGGTCGTATTATCCCTTGTATGTGGAGGAATGTATCGATTCAGACCATCCCAACCGTCGAAGGTTAAAAGCGTTTCTGCATCGCTGCGCGGAGATCGGCGAATTGGCTTGCATTGATCAAGTGTTATCTCGCTTAACCGAGGACTTATCGTATCTTCCGATGATTTTTGATCTGGGGGAGGAGCTTTACGAAGAAGGATACCGCGATGCTGCAAAGCTCTTCTACCATTCCGTCTGCGAAAACGAGAAGTACCAGCACTCAGAACGACTGGCAATCAGCCAATACCGCCTGTTCCGGATGAATCTGGGGGATGACGCGGAATCCAACCTGCGGACTGCCACCTGGTTCGAGCCCTATCGCAACCGACTTCCTGAGGATCTTCAGCTCGATGGGCTGCTGCAATTAGGGAACACCTATTACGCATTGCAAAAATGGATGTATGTCGTGAGATTTGCCGAGGAGCTGCAAACGCTGGCCCGCCGAATCTATGAAACGAGCTGGAAGGCCTCCTCTGCTCAATGGGATCGGGAGCTGCGTTGTGAGCGTCACCTGGTGGTTTACTATGGCCAAGGATATCTGCTGAAGGGCGCGGCATTGGAGCATCTGGGCAGGTATGAGGAAGCGCTGCAGTGTGTTGCTGAATACGCGGATTTAAGCTGGTTTGAGGGCTTGGACGAAACGGGCTTCAAAGAAGTGGAGAAATTTAAAGTCTGGGCCAGAGCGAACCGCTACAATCTGGAGATTTTAAATGGGAACCAAGCGATTCTTCCGGAATATATCCAGATGCTCAGAGAGCATCCGTATGAAGTGCTGCCGAGCCTGAGGATCATTGTCGAAGCCGCCAACATCAACGGTTTTCTAATTGACGACGTATTAAAAGAGTTTCCGATGAATACGGATTTATATAGCCTTTATCCCAATCACTATGTTTCCGCTATAAATAAAGACCGCTTCTTGGACCTTAACTATCAGCTGGCGATTTATCTGCTGCGCAAACAGGAGATTGAGGAAGGTTTGGAGAAGTTGATTTACGCGCTCCAATACGCGGTTTCTCTGAATAACAAGGAATTTTTCATAAAAATGGTTCCGCTATTCGAGCAACATCGAAGCTTCGCGACACAAGTGCAACTCCAGCAGTACGAATCTTTGATGAGGGAGGTGTTGAAGGTTGCGGAAGTGGGCAGTGGCGTTCGCTTTGTTGATTAGTTTAGGTTCTGGAGTATTCGGCAGCATCAGTCACAACGGCCCTATTACAGTGTACGAAAATGGAGTAGGGGGTTAATAAGACACCAGAACATAAGATGCAGCTTGGCAGGGACCAAGTCAATTCATCCGGGGGAACCCGTATCGATGGATTGGCTTTTTTTTTGATAGTTTTCCGATCCCGGACATGAGATAATGGTAATAAAATTGACTCCAAAAGAAGGTGTGGATCTGAACATGCAGCAGTTAAGTGAAACTCGCCCGAACCTGGGAAGCCCCGAAGTGGTCACCTTTGGCGAAAGCATGGCTTTATTGATCGCGGAGGGGGGCAAAGGGCTCGAATATGCAAGCGCTCTCTCGCCATCCTTTGGGGGGGCGGAGTCCAACGTAGCGATCGGATTAGCCCGACTGGGCCAAACCTCCGGATGGTGCGGCCGCTTGGGGGACGATCCGTTTGGCCGGCGTATTCTGAAGGCCATCCGCGGCGAAGGCGTTGACGTGTCCCGTGCGATGTTGACGGACGAAGCCCCGACGGGCATGATGGTACGGGAAAATGTGGCAGGCAAAAGCTCGGTCTATTACTACCGCAAGTTATCGGCGGCCAGCTTCATGCGCCCGGAGCATCTGGACGAATCGTACATTGCCGGAGCTAAGGTTCTGCATCTGACCGGCATTACGCCGGCACTTAGCGCTTCTTGCGTGGAAACGGCCCATGCGGCGATGGATATCGCCAAGCGGCATGGGGTGAAGGTGAGCTTCGATCCGAATTTGCGATTAAAGCTGTGGAGCATTGAGGACGCACGGAAGGTATTACTGCCGTTGGCGATGAAAGCGGATTATTTCCTGCCCGGGCTGGATGAGTTAAAGCTGTTGTACGAGACCGATTCGATGGATACGATGATCGGCAAGCTGCAGGAGTTGCCTGCGATCAGTATTATCAAAGGCGGGGATGATTGTACCTATGTGCTGGAGCAAGGGCAGCTGAACGCGGTGCCGTATTTTAAGGTGGAACAGGTGATTGATACGGTAGGAGCGGGCGACGGATTTTGCGCCGGATTTCTGGCTGGAGTCGTACGCGGGTACAGCATGGTAGAAGCCGTTCGTCTCGGGAATCTGGTTGGCGCTCAGGTCATTCAGGCCGTAGGCGATTGGGAAGGGTTGCCGAGCGCGGCGGAGATTGAACGTCTCTTGTCCGGCAAAGGGCATGTGGAGCGGTAGAGAGCTCATTTCTTTACTGTGAACGGTGTCGTTTGGGCCTTAATGTTAACGTGATCATTTATACGGTAATAGAAAACCGCAGGAGCTTTGTCTCCGGCGGTTTTGCTGTCATTAGGGGGCGAACCCCTCCTGACTAAGAAACACTTGATGTTTGGGAAAAACCTGCAGCAGACGCTCATGCACGATTCGGTAGGCGTCCGGTGAATACCACGATGCGAGGCCCAGCTGTTGATAGATCGAGTGAATGCCCAGCTTGGCGGTGCGGGTGCCTCCACTTCCATCTCCCATAAAATAGTCGTCCAGGCACACCCGATCGGCCCATAGACGCAGCTTGGACGGGAATTGCTCGGTGCTGGGGAGCACTGGAGCAAGGGTGGCTTGAACCGGCACTCCAGCCTCGGCCAGCTGCTGTCCGGCGCGCAGACGCGCGGCAATCGGCGGAGCATATGGCGTAAACGCCCGGCGAATGTCCTCCCGGTCCGTCTCAATCGTTAAGCTGACGCGCACCCGATGCTTGAGCTGCAGCAGCAGATCGATATCCCGAGTGACGAGGGGACTACGGGTTTGTACCAGCAGAAAGTCGGGGGGTTCGCTTACCATCACCTCGAGCAACGATCGGGTGATTTGCTCCTTCGCTTCTACAGGTTGGTAAGGATCGGTGCTGGAGGACATAAAGATCGTAACCGGCCCTTTAGCTTTGGCTTTGCGCAGTTCTTTGCGGAGAAGCTCAGCCGCGTGATGCTTGATGTCCACCCACGATCCCCATTCCCGCTTGCGAAATAAGGCCACCGGCAGCTGACGTACATAGCAATAGGAGCAACCGAAGGCACATCCGGCATAAGGGTTCAGCGAATGGGAGTAGTGGGAGAGAAATCCGGTCCCTTTGTTTAACAACGTTTTGGGCGTTGTATAGGCGGCAGCTACCCGCGGATGGTCGTTGGGATTCACCGGCTGCCTCCAACAAATGCGGCCTGTTCCAGCTCCAGCAGTCGCAGCTTCATCTCCAGACCCCCGCGGTAGCCGGTAAGCGCCCCGTTCTTGCCGATCACGCGGTGGCATGGAACTGTGATGAGCAGCGGATTTGCGCCAATCGCGGCTCCCACGGCGCGGACGGCATTCGGCTTCCCAAGCGATGCGGCAATATCGGAATAGGAGCGGGTCTGCCCGAACGGAATAGCGCATAACGCCTGCCAGACGTCCTGTTGGAACGGGGTTCCGTGCAAGTCGTAAGGGAGGGTAAAACGCTGCAGTTCGCCGCGTAAATAGGCGGCCAGTTCGTCGGCATAGGGAGCCAGTCTGCGATCATCTTGCGTAAAGAGACATCCGGGAAAACGACGGTTCGCCCAGGCGGTCAACTCCTCTAAAGAGCCGCCGGACGAGCCCACAAACGCCAGCCCTTGTTCGGTAGCAGCGAGATAAAGGCTCCATGCGGGTTCCTGAAGCCGTGACCAGTATAACGGTGAGGTTTGAACGGCTGTAACGGTTGTCATGGCGCTTACACCTCCGTTTGCATTTTGCGGTATTCATTCGGCGTAATGCCGGTCATTTTCTTGAATAGGGTGATCAAATAAGCGGAGCTGCCAATCCCGACTTCCCGGGCGATTTCAGCCACGGTCCGCGGTGATTCAGCATCAACCAAAGCGCGCTTCGCCTCATCGATTCGCCGCCGCACCAGGTATTCCGTTGGTGTCATCTGCATGACTCGTTTGAAGGTTCGTTGCAAATGATACGGGCTGCCATGGCATTCTTCAGCCAGCATTTCCAGGGTGAGCTTGTTTGGATAGTGGCGGTCGATGTAATCCGCGATCTGTTCGACCCACTCTTGATCCGGCAACCGCAGTCCCTCCGGCTTGCAGCGCTTGCAGGGGCGGAAATGGGCCGCTCGTGCTTGCTCTGCAGTCGCAAAGACGAGAACATTCTCCCGCTTAGGCGGCCTTGATTTGCAGGACGGTCGGCAGAAGATGCGAGTAGTTACCACCGCGTAGAAGAAATGGCCGTCCTGCGACGCATCATTGGCGAGAATCGCTTGCCACTGCGCCTCGTTAGCAGTTTGGTATGTCGGAGACCCGGTATGGCTGGTCATGGCTTCACCCCCAGCCTTAGTATACCTTGGTCAAGATGACGATGCCATGGGAAGCGAAAGGAAAAGCAAGATTACGAAATCCCGATTCATAGAAAAAGCCTGCCAATATGGCAGGCGAATTTTCTAGATATTACCGCGCCATCCATCCTCCATCGACGCAAAGGATGTGGCCGTTCATATAGTCTGAGGCGGCAGAGGCGAGGAAGACGGCAGGCCCTTTAAGATCCTCCGGCGTTCCCCAGCGTCCGGCTGGAATCCGATCGGTGATCGAAGCTTTCCGGTTCTCGTCGGCGCGAATTTGCGCGGTATTGTCCGTGACCATGTAGCCGGGGGCGATGCCGTTGACCTGGACCCCATAGGCAGCCCATTCGTTGGCAAATGCTTTCGTTAAGCCGGCAACCCCATGCTTGCTGGCTGTATAGCCGGGCACGTTGATCCCGCCTTGGTAGGAGAGCATCGAGCAGATGTTAATGATTTTGCCGCTGCCGCGTTCAATCATATGGCGTCCAGCGATCTGCGAGAGCAAGAACACGGTGTTCAGGTTCAGCTGGATGACGTCGATCCAATCCTGTTCACTATGATCTTTCGCTGGCGTCCGGCGGATGATCCCGGCGTTGTTTACCAGAATGTCGACCGCACCCGTTAATTTGATTGCTTCGTCAAAGGTATGCTGCAGCTTGTCATGCTCGCTGAGGTCAACCACGACTTCCGTCGCATTCCGGCCTAAGGCTGTAATTTGGCTGACCGTTTCCGCACTGCTGGTGCGCGAGACGCAAACGACGTCGGCCCCCGCTTCGGCTAGTCCGACTGCAATCCCCTGGCCTAGTCCGCCGGAAGCCCCGGTGACCAGGGCAGTTTTGCCCGTTAAGTCAAAAAGATGATGCATAAGTTTACGTTCCTCCCATCAATCCGCTTTCGTTTATTTCGTTGCGTATTCGATCGTTACGCCGGCACGTTCATACGGCAGCGCGGACTCGGCGGGCAGTCCCCGATCGGTAAGGATCCGCGAGATTTCGCTCAACGAGGCGAAGGTGCGGAGCGCCGTCTGCCCGAACTTTTGATGATTTAAGACGGCGATCGCCTCGCGAGATGTTTCGATCAACGCCCGCTTGAAGTCAATCAAATCCCCGGTGTAAATCGACAGTCCGTGTTCCGGATGAATGCCGGTAGCCGAGATAAAGGCTTTCTGGATATTCAACTGACGCACGTACGCCGCCGATTCGGGTCCGGCCAGCATGTTGCGGACGCGGTAGCCTCCGGGTACGACCAGACGAATCTGGTCTTTGGCCGCCAGCTCGCTGATGATATATACGTCGTTGGTGATGACGGTAAGCGGACGATTCTCCAGCCGCCGGGCGATTTCCAGCGTAGTGCTCCCCCCGTCCAGTGCGATGATATCGCCTTCTTGGATATGATGGAGGGCGAGGAGGGCGATGTCCTTCTTCTCATCCGCATGCTTGGTCAGCGGCTCTTTGGACGGCAGAATCCCATACTGATCGCTTTGGGCGAGCACGGCTCCGCCATGTACACGAACCAGGAGCCCTTGTTCTTCCAGCTTGGCGAGATCCTCCCGGATCGTCTTGCCGGTCACGCCCAAGCTTTCGCTTAGTTGCGCTACCGTGACTTCCTTTTGCGTCAGCAGAACCTCCATAATTTTTTCATAACGTCGAATCGGATTCATGCAAGCTTTCACTCTTTCTTATCTCAAGTCTTTCATCGGAACGGCGTCCATATCGGCATAAGCTTTGTTGTCGCCGGCCATCCCCCAAATGAACGTATAATTGCTGGTTCCTACCCCGCTGTGAATCGACCAACTTGGCGAGATGACCGCTTGCTCGTTACGCACAACGAGATGACGAGTTTCGTTCGGCTCACCCATCAGGTGGAAGACCACAGCGTCTTCTGCCAAATCAAAATACATATAAGCCTCCATCCGGCGAGGGTGAACATGGGCAGGCATCGTGTTCCACATGTTGCCGGTCTTGAGTTGGGTCATCCCCATCACGAGTTGGGAGCTTTGAATGCCGTTCTCGTGGATAAACCGGTGGATCGTGCGCTCATTGGAGTTTTCGATCGAGCCCAGCGCTCCGGATTCCGCTTCAGCCAGCGTTGTTTTTGCTGTAGGGAACTCTTTATGCGCCGGTGCCGAATTCAAATAGAACTTCGCTGGCTTCGAAGCATCCTTGCTGCGGAAAATCACTTCACGCGAGCCCTTGCCGACGTACAAGCAATCCTTGTTGTTCAGCTCGTATTCCGTTCCGTCGACAATAATCGATCCTGGTCCGCCTACATTAATGGCACCAAGCTCACGACGTTCGAGGAAGTAGGAGACGCCCAGCTCTTTGAGATCCGTCTCCAGTTTGACATCCTGCCGTACCGGATTCGCGCCTCCGATAATCAGCCGGTCTTCGTGTGTCAACACCAGCTCTAATCGATCCGGCGTAAACAAGGTGGGAATGTGGAATTCCTTGCGCAGACGGTCGGTATCAAATTGCTTGACCTCTTGGGGATGCGAAGCGTAACGACGTTCCATGTAAAATCTCTCCTTTTCACGTTCATTTTGGTGTATAATGTTCATATAGGTTCAGATTAATCCATTTAGGTTCATTTGGCAAGAGGTCGCACCCTATTGCACCATTTCGAATGAAGATGCGAATTTCAGATGTTTACCGTAGGAAATCGTGGATTCATCGGCTTTAGCCACGATGGAAACCATGGTAGGATGTGGGGGAAGGGGTACGTTTGATGAATCTGTATCAAGCTCGAATGAAGACAATCGTTCGAAAAGTCGCAACGACCGCTTGGCGGCAACCACTTCGGGAAAGCGGGCTGTGGTTTCATGGTGATATCCGGGACAACTATTATTACGCCTCCTATTTATTTGCCGCTGCCGTAGATCCGGACGAAACGCTGCCATTTGATCGGACGGAAGGTAAGCGGCTCGCTGAGCGGGTGTTGCTGCGCGTGCTTCAACTCCAGGATCAGGCGGCGTCCAGCCCGACGTACGGACACTGGCCGCTGGGACTGGATCCAACACCGGAGCAGGCTAAGCCGCATGTACTCCCGGTCGAGCTCATGGGCAGTTTGATGGTGTATTTCATGCACCGCTATGGGGTAGAGCTAAGCCCGGAATTGGCAGCCCGCTTCGAGGACGCGCTGTCGCATGTCTATCGAAGCGACTTCTATCGCAAGCCTTTGCGGGAATATAACCATCATGAGGCGAAGTACACGGCTGCGAAGCTGATCTTGGGGCAGTGTTATGGAGATGCGGCGTTGTTTGCCGACGGAAAGGAATGTTTACGGCAAACGTTGGCTCGTTTGCGCCTTGACGGGATGGCGGAATACGGCGCGTTGCCGTGGTTTTGGCACTGGATTCAGGCGTACACCTGCGCTTGGGTGCTGATGGAGGATGCGGAGGTAAAGGCCGAGCTGGCTGAGATGTTAGACCATCTATGGACGATTCGGGCTACTTATTATTTCATGGGAGCATGGGTTGGCGCCCATGCCCGTGGTTGGCCGCATGATGCACCGCGGGACGCCAACGTGCTGCACGACTATGTGCAGTTCGGCGATTTCGAGCTGCCGGAAGCGATGCCGCGCACCGAGTATGCCGGGCTTCTATTCTATGAGGCTCCTGCATCAGCTCGCGTGCGAGCGTTGGCGCGTGACAAGCCTGCCGAAACCATGGCAGCCTTCCTCAAGGAGATCGGCGGCGTTAAGCAGCGGCTCCATTCTTATGCCTACCTGACCGATCACTTCGCGGTAGGCGGACTGTGGGAGAGAGTCGAAGAATTCGACAATGAGCAGCTGAGATGGCTGTACAGCTTGCCGGTCCGCGGCGAGAAGGGCAATCAGCTGTACTTTTTCCATCCCGGCAAAGGATATGATCCCAGCGGTAACGACCCGCGCCATCAGAGCGAATGGACGGAAGTCCTGTATCATCATAATGTCGTAATGGCAGTCTACTCGCTGCCAGAGAAGGTACCCGGGCAGGTTAATGGCGTGCTTCCGGAAGGAGAATGGCGATTTACCGCGAATGGTATATTCGGAAAGGTTGAAGAGACGTTTTTTGCTGTATATGTGTCGGGAGATTATCAGGTGAGAGAGCGGAGCGGCTATCTCCAGGTCGAGGTGGAAGGCTGCTGCGTGGGCATTGTGGTGGAGGCGATAGGCCTTCCGGAAGCAGGCGAGCGGGGAATTAAGAGCCTGGATGATTTCATATTAACGATGAAGTCCCATGCCCCACGCTTTACAGCAGATGTTCGCACGGGCAGGATAGATGCCTCCTATACCACCTATGCCGAAGGAATCCAGCTTACGTTAAGCGTCAAAGGTCCCGGGCTTCCAGGGGATCGGTGGATAAACGGCGAGCGTGTGAATTTGGAGTCGTATTCTTATTCGATGTAAGGTATAAAGATCAATGTTGATGGGAAAGAGGGTTAAGGAATGAAGAAGCTGCAGCTTGTGCAAAAAATCGTACAGGAAGGCGTTGTCGCCGTCCTTCGCGGAGAAACCCCGGAGGAAGTCGTGCAAATGGCCGAGCAGGCCATTGCCGGCGGCATTAAAGTCATCGAAGTGACGATGACGGTTCCGTTTGCTTTGCGGGCGATTGAGGAATTGGCGCGAAAATACAGCTGGGACACCCAGGACGAATCACGATACGCGATTATCGGCGTAGGTACGGTGCTGGATCCTGAAACGGCGCGGGCTGCGATCTTAAGCGGCGCTCAGTTCGTTGTCGGGCCATCTTTGAACCGTGACACGGTGACGCTGTGTAACCGGTACCGCATCCCGGTGATGCCTGGATGTATGACGATCAAGGAAATCCAGGAGGCATTGGAGCTGGGGGCGGACATCGTGAAGCTGTTCCCGGGCAACTTGTACGATCCGTCTATGATCAAGGCGATCAAAGGACCGTTGCCGCAGGCGAATATTATGCCAACCGGCGGGGTTTCGCTGGCGAACCTCGGCGAATGGATCCAAGCGGGTGCGGTCGCTGTGGGAATCGGCTCGGATTTGACGAACGAAGCGGTGAAGCGGGGAGATTTCTCCTTGATTGCCCAGAAAGCCGCTGCCTATAAAGCGGAGTACCTGAAGGCCAAAGATTTATCATAATTTCGAATCATCACCTTCATCCATCATAAAAAATGTTGTCGAGGAGGGATTCACTTGGATCTTGGATTGAGAGGAAAACGGGCCATTATTACCGGCGGCAGCAAAGGGATTGGGCTGGCAACCGCCATCACGTTGGCTGCGGAAGGTGCCCAGGTCGCTATCGTGGCGCGGAACGCAGGGCCGTTGCAGGAAGCGGCTAAGGCGATCCGTGAGAAGACGGGGACGGAGCCGCTTGTCCTTGTCGCTGACGCCACTTCGGGTGATGATGCCCGCCGGGTCGTCGAGCAGGCAGCCCAGCATTTTGGCGGACTTGATATTCTCGTCAACAATGCAGGTACCTCAGCGGCGGCTCCGTTTGAGAAGGTGGAGGCCGAAGCTTGGGGGGCGGATTTGGATCTGAAGCTGCTGGGCGCGGTGAATTTCGCCCGGGCCGCACTGCCCCATCTGCGTAAAGCAGGGGGCGGGGCGATTTTGAACGTCACGGCGATTGGCGGTAAAACTCCGGGCGCTTCCTCGTTGCCAACATCGGTCAGCCGAGCTGCTGGTCTGGCCTTAACGAAGGCGATGAGCAAGGATTTGGCAGCTGACAAGATCCGCGTGAACGCGGTATGCATTGGGCTTGTCCGCAGCGATCAGATCGAACGGAAATGGCGTCAAGCTGCACCGGAGCTGACCTGGGAGCAGTTTGCAACCGATCCGCGCCATGGCATCCCGCTGGGCCGAATTGGCCAAGCGGAGGAGGCGGCGAAGGTCATCACCTTCCTGGTGTCCGAAGCGGCATCCTATGTGACGGGTACCGCCGTGAACATCGACGGCGGCACGTCGGCAGTGTTGTAATTCGCGGCGAGGTGGAACCCGCCGGATGAAAAAAGGCGGATCGCCGGGGTATCGGCGGTCAGCCTTTTTTTAAGATATCAGAAAGTACAAACTCCGGGGATTGGCATCCTGATATCGCAAGAAAAACATCCGCTAAACGCGGTCTGTCGACTTAGAATGTACGTCGATTGATTTTTTTCTTACAGGCAAGATGCTGCGATTTTTGTGAAACAACCTTATCACACGAATTCGCTTCATCACCTCCGTTCCGACAGCACTTCCCATCGAGCCGAGCAGCACGCTGGCAGTTGCCACTTTGATCAGGTAGTACAGCCCCGTTCCGGTGATCAAATCCAGGATAATGAAATTCCGAATCGTTGATGCCCGAATCGACACAAAAATAAATGGACGTTGTTTCCGCTCCACCATCGTTCTCCCCATTCCTCTCCATCCTTGCTGTTCAACTATATGGGGGGCAGAGTTTGGACTATTCGTAAAAAAAGAACCCCCGAACTTGTATGAAGTCGGGGGTTCTTCGCTATTCGTCGAGATGATACGGCTTCAGATTCAGAGGCAACGCTGCCGGCGGAGTGCAGGTGCTTTGCATTTGATAGAAGGTGCCCGTATCGGAAGCATCATGGAAGCCCCACATGGCCTCCAGCACATGATAGGCAAGCTCGCCGGTGGCGCGGTGCGGCCGCCCGTGCAGTAAAGCGCTGGCCATATCCGCTGGGCCGATGCCGCGGCTGTTCTCGGCGTAGCCCGGGAGTAAAGGCACTTCGGTCCAGGCTTCTTCGCCGATCCTGCGGAACTTCACCGGGCCGCCAAAAGTGTTAGGATCCGGCACAAGTAGGGTGCCTTCTGTCCCGTGAATTTCGATTGGCGGAAGTGTACTGCCGCCAAAGATGTCAAAGCTGGTCGTGAGCGTAGCGATCGCGCCTTGCGCAAACTCCAGCGTGCCGGTGACATGGGTCGGGACTTCGACCGGGATCTTTTGCCCATACTTTTTCTCGCTGGTGATGGTACGCTGTTCCAGCGCTTTGCCGGTCATGCCGGCGATCCGCTTAATCGGCCCCAGCAGTTGAATAAGTGCGGTCAAATAGTAGGGGCCCATATCAAACATCGGGCCGCCGCCTTTGGCATAATAAAATTCCGGATCCGGATGCCAGAACTCATGGCCGCGGCTCATCATAAATGCCGCCGCTGAGACCGGCCGGCCAATCGCCCCGTCCTGGATGAGCTTCAGGGCTGTTTGGATGCCGGCGCCAAAGAACGTTTCCGGCGCGCTGCCGACCATCAGTCCGCGTTCGCGGGCCGCGGCGAGAACGGCCAAGCCTTCCTCGCGGGTGACAGCCAGCGGCTTCTCCACGTATACATGTTTGCCGGCTTCCAGCACCTTTAGGCAAACCTCGGCATGGGCTGCCGGAATCGTTAAGTTAATGACGATCTGGATGTCAGGATCCTGCAGCAGCTCGTCAACTGTGCAAGCACGGGGGACGTTATATTGCTTGGCTTGCTCCTGCGCCCGGTTCAAGTCGAGGTCGGCGCAGGCGACGAGATCAAGCGCTTCGAACTTAGCACAATTCTCCATGTAGATGCCGCTGATTTTGCCGCAGCCGATAATTCCTACTTTGATTTTGTCCATTATTGGCTGTCCCCCATGCCCGTGTAATTGCTGTCAATCCGTGCATTCTCGCCAAGAGACTCGACCGCAAGGCGTTTGCCTTCTGCCGCCCAAAGCATCCCGCGGGTCATCATTTCCTTCACTGGAGGCAGGTCGACGATGTCGGCGTGATGTCCCAGCGAGTTATAGTACACGCGTCCAACTCCCCAGCGCTTGGTCCAGACCACCGGCATATCCACCGGCTTGTTCAGGCGATGAGGTCCGTCAACGACCGGGAAACGCGTCGTGGCCAGCACTTCAACGGCAGGATCGACATGCAGGTAATATTGCTCCGTTTTCACATAAAAGTCTTCGATTCCCTCCACCAGCGGGCTGGAATTGGCGATAATCTCCACCTTGTACTCGACGCCGTCATTCCCCGGGTGGGCAACCCATTGTCCGCCGGTCATAAATTGCCAGTCGACATTGTTCCGGAACGAATCACACATTCCGCCATGGCAGCCAGCCAATCCGGTTCCGGCTTGTACCGCTGCGGATACGTTATTGACGAACTTTTGTTCAATTGTTCCCATCGTCCACACCGGGACAATCAGATCAAGACCGAGGAGCTTCTCCGCATCGGCAAAAGCCTCCAGTGTATCGGAGACCTCCACCTCAAAGGCGTGCTCCCGCAAAGCGCCGGCAAAGATGCTGGCAACCTGCTCCGGCTCATGTCCGTCCCAGCCGCCCCAGACGATTAATGCTTTTTTCATTTCTCTATTCCTTCTCTCCTGATTAGTTGTTGGTTCAAAGCTAACGGACACCAATGGCGTTATCAACTTACACATGCACCGCCGCGATTTCTAACGGACCGAGGAGATCTTATTTCGAAAAAAAACAGCCCCATGTTCGCCGCAATCGTCCGATAAGGTCACTGGAGTCCGTTACAGTGGGAAATCGCCGGGAAATCGGCAAATAAGGTCCCTGTGGTCCGTTAAAGTAACGTGTCGATCACATTTCAGAAATTGCGACCCAGCGCCGATCTTCAATCGAGCGTTCTACCGCTTCCAGCACAGCCTGGCATTGCACGCCTTCACGGAAGCTTGGCACCGGCTGACGTCCTTCCCGAATGGCCGAAGTCAGCTCCAGCACCTCGTGCGTAAACGTATGTTCGAACCCGATCGTGTGCCCTGGCGGCCACCAAGCTTCGGCATAAGCGTGAACCGGATCGGTAGCGAGCACGCGCCGGAAGCCTTGGACATCCGCATCGTCGGAGGTGAAGTATACCTCAAGCTCATTCATCCGCTCGAAGTCGAATTTTACGCTGCCCAAGCTGCCGTTGATTTCAAATGCATTCGTCGAACGATGACCCGCGGCAAACCGCGTGGCCTCAAAGCTGCCCAATGCACCGTTGGTGAAGCGGGCTAGGAACAGCGTAGCGTCATCGACCGTGACCGGTCCCTTCGGCGCATCGGCGCTGCTCTTGGCGCTAAGGCCGGTCATATTCTCCGCGAGCGGCCGTTCCTTAATAAATGTCTCGCTCATGCCAATCACTTCCTGGATGTCCCCAACCAGATAGTGAGCCAGATCGATCAGATGCGCCCCTAAATCGCCATGGGACCCTGATCCGGCAATATCCTTCTGCAGCCGCCAAACCAGCGGGAAGGACGGATCCATAACCCAATCCTGCAGGAACCAGGCCCGGAAATGGTAGATCCGGCCGAGTCGGCCGCTCTGTACCAGCTCCTTCGCTAACCGGACGGCCGGCGAGAAACGGTAGTTGAAGCCGACCATATGAGCGACGCCTGCGGCTTCAGCCGCAGCCAGCATCTCCCGGGCATCCTGCAATGTAAGCGCTAACGGTTTCTCGCAAAAAATATGCTTACCTGCCTTCGCTGCCGCCAACGCGATTTCCTTATGGGCGTCGCTGGGGGCATTGATGTCGATCAGGTCGATATCGTCTCTGGCGACTAGCTCTCGCCAATCCGTCGTCGTTTCGCGCCATCCCAGCTGATTTGCTGCCTCTTGCACCGCTTTTTCGTTCCGGCCGCATAATACAGCCATCTCCGGCTTTAAGGCGTCAGGGAAAAACATCGGCAGCGCCCGGTAGGCGTTGCTGTGGGCTTTGCCCATAAACTTATAACCGATCATTCCAACTCGCAGCGGGTTCATCGAATTCCTCCGTTTCGCGGGTATAGTCAAAGTTTTTAAAATTTAACTTTTTCAAACCCATTATAATTAGATTTCCTTGCAATCTCTCGCCAGTTTATGCGTATATCTGGACAAAATATGCGTTTTCCCATTCCCCGCATTGCCGTTCGACTATCGAGAGGGACGCAGGCTGGATGGGACATAGCCCCGCAGCTCCTTAAACACGCGGTTAAACGTGCGAATGCTGCTGAAGCCGCACTCAAGGGCGATTTCCATAATGCTGAGATCGCTGGTCAACAGCTGATGCTCCGCGCTGAGGACGCGAACTGTGTTAAGGTAAGTTTTGAAATTCATGCCGATGGCAGCTTTGAAGGAACGGCTGAAATGGGAGGGCTCCATGGAAAAACGCTTCGCCATCACCTCCACATTTAATTCCTCCCGGTAATGGTCCTCGATATAGGACAAAATTTGCTGCATCCGCGCCCGGCGGGACTCATACTTCTCCTTCGTGGTGCGGTCCATCGGCAGCGTGTCCAACGTCCTTTGCAGGCTGCCGCACAGCTTTAAGATTCCAGCTTTCAGCAGCAGGGGGTAGCCGGGTTTCTTTTCGGCTTTTTCCTGGATCAGCTCGTCCAAGATCGTTTCTACGGTTTCAAGCCCTGGAGTACCTGCCGGAATATAAGGGGAGGTGAAGCGGAAGTCGGACGGCCAGCTTTTGGTCATCGTAATCCACTCCGGTTTACAGATCAGAATAATGATTTCCGACTCCAACTCCCGGCTGTCAAAATAGTGGATATCGTTGCTGCCGCAGATGACCATGTCGCCTTGCCGAAGCAAGCGGATCTCTTCATTCACCCCAATCCGAATGGCGCCGGAGCGGACATAAATAAACTCGATTTCAGCATGGAAATGGGGATAAAACGTAATATTCTTGCTTTGGTAAATGTCCATCGGAAGCTCGGGATCCAATTTCCAATTTTGATAGAACGATTTCACTTAGATCCCTCCGTGTCATTAAAATTACCTTCCCTCCTAAATGTACTGCATGATGGCGGAAGATTCCTCTTTTTTTCTTAGAAGAATAGATGGAGGAGCTTGGACATAGGATGAAATTGGAACAATTCAAAAAATGGAAATGATGGTGGCAATATGAAGCATCGATGGGTCAAAATATTTCAAATTGCCGTAACTTACATCGGTACGGTGGTTGGCGCCGGTTTTGCTTCGGGACAATCGATTATGCAATTTTTTACCCTATATGGTTCGGTTGGCGCTGCCGGGATTATTGTTTCGACGCTGCTGTTCATGTGGTTAGGGACAAAAATGATGATCTATGCCCATCGAATCCAGGCATTTTCGTACCAAGAGTTTAATGATCATTTGTTTGGCTCCTTGTTCGGCAAGGTTGCTAACTTCCTGACCCTGCTGATCTTGCTGGGGGTTACCGCCGTCATGTTGTCCGGCACCGGTTCAATCTTTGCTGAGCAGCTTCAGCTGCCTTATCAGCTTGGAATCATCGTGAGTATCGTCCTGAGCTATCTGGTGATGACACGGGGGATGAACGGTATCGTCGTGGTGAATGCGCTGGTCGTGCCGATGATTCTTCTATTTACGAGCTTAATCGCGTTTCGCGCAATTGAACCGGAAGGACTGTTTGGGATCACAGGCTTCCAGCTACAACAACTGGAAAGCTATAAGTGGGTGCTGAGTCCATTTGTGTATGCTGCGCTTAACTTTGCTTTTATCCAGGCTGTGTTGATTCCGCTGGGGAGCGAGATTCAAGAGGAGAGTACCTTAAAATGGGGCGGCTTCTGGGGCGGTATCGGGCTTGGCTCTATGCTGCTGATCTACCATATCGCATTGAATTCCCGTATGCCAGAAATGCTTGGCTACGACATTCCGATGGCCGAAATCGTCCAGGACCTCGGCCCGTTTCTGCATGTGCTGTTTCTGTTAGTGCTCTATGGCGAAATATTTACGACCCTGATCGGCAATGTCTTTGGCGTCACAAGACAGCTGCATAGCCTCTATAAGGTGCCTGAAAACATGACCATGGTGATGATCCTGCTTGCTTGCTTTGTGATCAGCCAGGCTGGTTTTACTTCTTTATTGACCTACCTGTATCCCATGTTTGGGTATATCGGGATGCTGCTGCTTTTTTTATTGGCGTTCCGACGGTTACCTCTCCGTTAACTTCCTCACGGAACCGATTTCCCGGCTCGTTTATACTTAGGAAAATCGACTATTTCCCGAGCAATAAAGCTGGTATTTAGCGATTCGCAACCTGTAGTTGACAGATTGCCAACTTCGCTTGGTCGATCGGTGACGGAGGAGCAGCTATGATGGAGGCGGGGTGATGAAGAATATGGATTTTGCAGATAAGCTGCAGAACTATCGGAGACAAAAAGGAATGTCCCAGGAAAAACTGGCGGAAGCGATCGGCGTATCACGCCAAGCGGTTTCGAAGTGGGAGTCGGGTCAGTCATACCCGGAAACGGATAAACTGATCGCATTATGCGAATTGTTTGAGGTTAGCATGGATCATTTGGTCCGGGGAGTGCCAACGGAAAAAAGGGAGCTTCCTCCGGAATCAAATGGATCGGCGATGTTCCGCTATCGATATCACTATGAATATAAAAGTGAAAGAACCTGGTTTGGCTTACCGCTTCTGCACATCAATGTGGGGCGCGGGATGTACGTCGCCAAAGGGATCATCGCGATCGGCAATATTTCCATCGGCGCTGTCTCCCTGGGGCTCATTGCGCTTGGCGGTTTAAGTCTGGGTGTGTTGGCGGCGGGGGTGATAAGTCTGGCTGCGATTGCCTTAGCCTTGATTCTAGCGTTGGGCGGCTTTGCGGCCGGTTTCATCGCAGCTGGAGGGGCCGCTGTTGGTGTGTTGGCTTTTGGCGGATTCGCCGTGGGCGTGTATTCCTTTGGCGGCCTAGCGATCGCATCGAGGATAGCCGTCGGAGGTTATGCCAGCGGGCACATTGCCATTGGGGATGCCGTCAGCGGAACGTATTCTCTGGCGATCCCAGACGGCGACTTTACCGGTGTTCCTGCTGAACAGGTGAGGGTTTTGATCAACCAGGAATATCCAAAGTTGTGGAAACCGCTGACAGAATGGATCGTTTCATTATTCCATTGATAGGATAAGTAGATGAGCCGGACATTTCCCTGGATATTAGGGAAGGTCCGGCTCGATTGATGTTTACCTTAGCCTTCAATAGGGACTAAGATATCCCAGTCTTTAAACACGGGCTGCAGCCCGTTTTGATAGAGCATTTCCCGAATCTCAGCCACGCTGCGCTCATCGGAAATTTCAAATTGCGGGGTGCCGCCCCCTTGGGAGTGGCCCCCAACGGCCGTGGATACACCAGCTGACATCTTGGTCACCCCAAGGCGAACCAGTCTGTCACGTAACCGGGCAGGCTCCCGGCTGGATAAGGTGATCCCGGCCCGCGGTAGAAAGAGACGGTAGGCGAGCATCACCTGTACCAAAGCCCGATCGGTCACCTGGGCATCCGGTTCGTAATCTCCGAGAAAAGGGCGGAAGCGCGGAATCGATAAGCTGATCTCACAACCTGGATACTTGGTTTGCAAATAATCCGCGTGCATGGCGGCAAAGAAGGCTTCCTGTCTCCAATCGTACAAGCCAAGTAATGCCCCGATATTCACGGCCCGGTAACCTGCAGCACATCCGCGTTCCGGGGCATCCAGCCGATTTCGATAATTGCGCTTGGGGCCTTTGATATGGAGTTTGGCATACGTTTCCCGGTGGTAGACCTCTTGGAATACCGTCAGGCTGTCTACGCCTGCCGCAGCTAGCTCCTGATATTCGGAGACAGACAGCGGGTTCACCTCAATGCCGATGGATGAAAAATAATTGCGCAGCACCTTCACGCAGTCTCTTAAGTATTCGACCGGGGAATCTTTGCGGGATTCACCGGTTAACAGCAGGATATGACGGATCCCGGTTGCCGCAATCGCTTCAGCTTCCCGTTCGACCTCTTGCATGTCTAATTTTTTTCGCGGAAAATCATAGATCGAACTAAAGCTGCAATACTCACAGTGGTTCACACAATAATCGGACACATACATCGGGGTAAACAATTGGATTACGTTCCCGAACTGGCTTTGGGTGATCTGCTGTGCCCGTTGGGCCATCTCCTCCAAATGTCGATCAGCCGCTGGTGACAGCAAGGCTAACAGATCCTCCGCATCAAGCTTAGGCCTGCTAAGCGCCCGCCTTACATCTGCATCGCTGTAACCTTGAAGCCGCTGTGGAAAGGGGAAGCCTTCCCAGGATTGGATTTTGTCATAGAAGCTCATCCCTTAGGCCTCCACTTCATCCAGAAATCCGGTTAGCGGGGAAGAGGCTACCGCGTTTTGCTCCACCGGTCCCAGCCCGGCCAGATGGGCTAATCTGCCGGCTATAACGGCTGCGCGGAACGCTTCAGCCATGCCCAGCGGATCGCGGGCGGTTGCAATCGCCGTATTTAAGAGGACAGCCGCTGCGCCCATTTCCATCGCTTCCGCTGCCTCTGACGGCTTGCCGATCCCGGCGTCTACGATCACCGGCAGGCCTGATTCCTCGATCAGGATCTGAATCAATTCCTTCGTCCGCAGGCCGCGGTTGCTGCCAATCGGTGAACCGAGCGGCATGACGGCAGCGGCTCCAGCATCCCTTAACCGGAGCGCGGCCGATAGATCCGGGCTCATATAAGGAAGGACTACGAAGCCTTCTGCGGCCAGTACCTCGGTTGCTTTAATGGTTTCCACGTTGTCTGGCAGCAGATAACGTTGATCCTGAATGACCTCCAGTTTAATCCAATTGCCCATATCCGCCGCTCTGGCCAGCCTTGCGATGCGGATTGCTTCTTCTGCGTTGCGGGCACCGGAAGTGTTCGGCAGCAGCGTCATATGTGGAGGAATATGATGCAGCAGATTTTCCTCCTCCCAATCGGGATTCACTCTTCTTAAAGCGACCGTGATGACTTCTGCTCCTGAACGTTCGATCACTTCGGGAATTAAGGTGTTGCGGTTATATTTGCCAGTACCGATAAAGAGACGGCTGGACAACGCCTTGCCGCCTATATGGAATAAGTCCTGCATAGGATCAACCTCCCCCAACAAAATGGACTAGCTCAATACGATCCCCATCCGATAACGGGGTCACGTCATAGTCTTCCTTTCGTACAACTGTACCGTTTAGTTCAACCAACAGCTTTCGGTCCTTCCATGGGGGCTCTGCTAATAAATCGGCCAGTGTGACACAGCTTTCGTTGATCGTCGTCTCTTTCCCATTCAGACGAACCTGCACGGGGTTCACCTCCTTTCCAGCCAAGCTGCCTGTATTGCCTTGCGATATGCTTGGGCCTCTTCCGCCGGGTCTGGTGCATGGAACAGGCTTGTCATGACGGCAACCCCTTGGGCGCCGCAGCGGATGACCTCTCCCGCATGGTCCGGACGGATGCCTCCTATGGCGATCACCGGAACCGGGCAAGCTTGAGCCGTTGCCGTGAGTGCTGCCAGTCCTCTGCCGGGAAGTCCAGGTTTGCTGAACGTATCGTATACATGACCGAACAGGCAATAATCCGCTCCATCTGCGGCGGCTTGCATCGCTTCTTCCGCCGAATGAACCGACCTGCCCAAGCGCATCCCAGTGGCTAACGGACGAGCGGCATCCACTGGAAGACTGTGGCCGGCTAAGTGGACATTCATGGCCCGAGCAGCCAAGGCGACGTCCAGCCGATCGTTCACGACAATTTGGGACAGCGGAATGCCGGCTTCCAGCATCTGTTGAATGACCTCCAGCTGACCTTTCGCCGTGAGCTGCTTATCCCGTACATGGATGTAATCCAGGTAGGGCAGGGCTCTGAGGGACACCCTGAGCAGTTCGGATATGTGAATGGGAGAGATAGAGATCAGATGCAGTTCGGGTGTGGTCAGTGTGATTTTTTGGCTCGTCATGTTCACCCCTCTGAGGTTCGATATGCAATGCAAAAAAGCCCCCTCCGCAAGGAGGGGGCTAGTTCAGCAACAGAAGGAATAAGCCTAAATAGACTTATGTTCTGGTTCATACATGCTTTACGCTCCACTTCCCTACGCAGGTCTTAACCCGTTCAGGTTCAAAGGGTCCGAATCTTGCGATTCATCTCAGCCTTGCGGCTCCCCTAGTGTCGATCGATATCCATTTGTCATGTTTACTATACACGGGGATCCAAATAATTACAACCGTTGAATTGGAATGGGTTATGCTGGCTGCTTTACCTCGTTTCCAAGAAATTTTCATGAAAATGTCACGATTTATCGCAAAAATAGCTGGTTTGTGATGTTTAATGAAATTGAAGCGAAACAAAAACATTCTCTATAATACGGTCGGAGTTTGATTGGGGGGAGTGATGAGATTGAAATGGACGATTGGTTTACGCAATCTCAAGACGGGGCTAGCCATCTGTTTGTGTGTGATCGTTGCAGCGTTATTGCGCCTGGAATATCCTTTTTACGCTGCGATCGCCACGACCATTTCCATGGAAAATTCAGTTGCCAACTCCTTTACGGCCGGGAAACATCGGACGATGGGGACGTTTGTTGGGGCGATTGTGGGTGCAGGCTTCGCCATGATTGAACCTGGGAACGCCATATATTGTGCGTTAGGGGTCATCGTCGTAATCTATGTCTGCAATCTGTTGAATTGGAATAAGTCGATATCCATCGGCTGTATCGTTTTTTTAGCCATTATGTTAAATCTTCAGCCGGGGGAAAGTCCGATTTTTTATGGGATTAACCGGATCACGGACACCCTGGTTGGGATTGCTGTTGCGGTGATCGTCAATTTGGTCGTCTTTCCTCCAAAACATGAGGCGGATTTGGAAAAGGCGCGTAAATCTGTCGCCAAGCGAATGGCTGACTTATATGGGCAGATTACTTCGTGTCGGGAAGCCGTCGATTTGAAGAGTTTTCGTGCGGAGCTGGCTTGTCTGGAGAAATATTATCAGCTCTGCAAAGAGGAATTCCATCTGACTCGAGATCTCAGTGAATCGATGGAGCACATCGGCAAAGAAATTGAATCCTATCGCCACATCTATGAGCATTTGGTGATTTTGCAGCAGCTGCTTGCCGAGCATCGACAGTTACTGGTCGAGGCTGATCTTGAACGGAGTGATTCCGTTGAGGCAAGAACCAGCAACGCAGAACAGCAGTACAGAATTGAAACCGTCTATGAGTACCACGCGGATTGGATTTACGCTGAGCTGCAGAACATGGGCTTGCCGCTTCCGATTAAGGAGCGAGGACGTTTTCAGGCGACGGCGGAGCTTAAAATGTCGTAAAAAGGGGATGTCCCAAGAGCCGTGAAGGGCTAGTGGGGCATCCTTATTTTTTATGCAAAATAGTGTCCTGACTCAAGATCAGCGATCAGCCCGGGTTGCACCGGTTTCCAGCCGAGAAGCTCCCGCGTCGCTGGGCCCACCTGCGCCGTGTTGTACAAGCTTGTGATGTCGAGAGATTGAGGATGATTAAGAAATTCCAATCTATCGGCTGTTCGCTGGCTGAATTGAAGGATGTGCTGCAGGAGCACGATGCCCATACGAGCACGAACGAACAAACCATCGAATGGATCCGAAGCAAGATGAAGGAGATTGAGGACAAAAAGAAAGAGTACGATCAAATGCTGGACACTCTACGCAAAATGCTGGAGTATCGGACCTTGCTCAAGGTCGATCCGCAAAAAGCCGAAGCATTTCTGAAGAATTGGAAGGCCGAAGCAGGATGGAACTGATAAAATCAGTGCGGAATGCTGTTAGAATCTAAAGGAGAAGAAGAGAAGGAGTCCGACGAGGATGACGAGGGTGGTCCAAACACCGCCTTTTGCTAAAGCGTTCCAATCTCCGATTTCAGCACGATTCATCGAATCCGCCAAATTGATGAAAGGCTTGCGTTGATACTCTTTAAGCTGATCTTTCTCTTGTTTCTCCCACATATTCACTGGAATCCCTCCTAATGGGTACTTCTTAACATATAGTATACTTGGAACATCGCTGGAGAGCATTTATTTTTTGAATTCTGGTTAAGGAGCCGATCTCTATGAACAAACTCCCCCCAAATCAATCCACAAATTCTTCTCTTCAAGAAGTTGAGAAGTTCCTGATTCAAACCTATTCAGCCAAGAAAATTCCCGTTTCGAACCTTGAGGAACTTAGGTGTGACCCTCAGGTAAAATTTGATCGGATTGCGGTGTGCTTTGAAATGGATCATCCGGAAGTTCTTAAGGGCCTCTTTAATGAAGATGAGAAGAAGATGCACGAGGACTACAGGAATCATCATAGAAATGCGACATTTACAACTCCTTGGCAGAAGATCAATGCGGGGCAGCTTCTGAGAGTTGTTTTAGAAAGCGAGGATGGGGTTAGTTTAAGTAACTTCACTGTTCAGGGGTTGTGCATGAGGTTGGTTCATGATCTCTCAGCCCTATAAGGGCAATAAAAAAATCGCGGCCCATGTCCGCGATGTTGGTGTCATAAGTATCGAGACGACAGGATTTGAACCTGCGACCTCTTGCTCCCGAAGCAAGCGCTCTACCAAGCTGAGCCACGTCTCGTCAGCAATATTATTAATTTGGGGGAAACATTAATACATTATACACTTTTAGGCGAAGCTGTAAAGGGGGGGACGGATGAAAAATTTTTGAACGCAAGGAATCGGAACCAACGTTGACGATATGTGGCATTATTTTATATAATAATTGATAATTCAATTCTATATTGTGGAACTTTGAAGAGGAATAGTAATTTGGATTCCGCCATCCAGAGAGCCGGCGTTTGGTGCAAGCCGGTTGGGGAATGCAGATGAACTCGCCTTGGAGTTATGATGCGCAAATCATCATCGTCTTGCCCGCGTTAAGGGTGCAAAGGGAGCTAGGACAAAGCATGTCCGATGCTAACTAGGGTGGTACCACGGGAAATCTCCTCTCGTCCCTAGCGATCATAACGCTACGGGTCGGGAGGTTTTTTGATTTTAGGGAGTTCACCTCGTCGGCTTATGACGTGGATCCCGCATTTCAAATTGTTGTTTTCAAGGAGGATTTTGAATTATGGCGGACCAAAATGTGCCCCATGACGTTTACCGGGCCCAGGCCATTGAACCGAAATGGCAGGCTTATTGGGAAAAGCATCAAACTTTTAAAACACGGGAAGAGGCGGGGAAACCGAAGTTTTACGCGCTTGACATGTTCCCTTATCCATCGGGAGCAGGCCTCCATGTAGGCCATCCGGAGGGGTATACAGCTACAGACATCGTCTCTCGCTTCAAACGGATGCGCGGCTATAACGTACTTCATCCGATGGGTTGGGATGCTTTCGGGTTGCCAGCAGAGCAGCATGCGCTCGATACGGGCGAACATCCGCGTGACATCACGGTGAAGAACATCAACAACTTCCGGCGCCAAATCAAGTCGCTGGGCTTCTCTTACGATTGGGACCGCGAGATCAGTACAACTGATCCGAATTATTATAAATGGACGCAGTGGATTTTTCTCCAACTGTATAAAAAAGGTCTGGCCTATGTGGCCGAAGTTCCAGTGAACTGGTGCCCGGCATTGGGTACGGTGCTGGCGAACGAAGAGGTCATTGACGGCAAGAGTGAGCGCGGCGGCCATCCGGTCATCCGCAAGCCGATGCGTCAATGGGTGCTGAAAATTACCGAATACGCTGAACGGCTGCTGGAAGACCTGGAGGAACTGGATTGGTCGGAAAGCATCAAGGATATGCAACGCAACTGGATTGGGAAATCCGAAGGTGCGGAAGTCGTATTCGAAATCGAAGGTCATGATGCGTCTCTGACGGTCTTTACGACTCGTCCGGATACGCTGTTTGGAGCGACGTATGCGGTGCTTGCTCCAGAACATGAACTGGTTAAGAAGATCACGACCGATGCTCAACGCCAAGCGGTTGAAGCTTACCAAGACCAAGCGGCGCGGAAGAGCGATCTGGAACGTACCGACCTGGCTAAGGAGAAAACTGGGGTATTCACCGGCGCGTACGCGATCAATCCGGTCAATGGAGAGAAGCTGCCGATCTGGATTGCCGACTACGTGCTGGCGGGTTACGGAACCGGTGCGATCATGGCTGTACCAGGGCATGATGAGCGCGACTATGAATTCGCCAAACAGTATGATCTGCCGATCATCGAGGTGGTTGAGGGCGGCGATCTGTCGAAAGAGGCTTATACGGGCGACGGAGCCCATGTGAACTCCGGCTTCTTGAACGGCCTGGGCAAAGAGGAAGCCATTAAGAAGATGATTTCCTGGCTGGAGGAGAACGGCAAAGGCCGCGGTAAAGTGACTTACCGTCTGCGCGACTGGCTGTTCAGCCGTCAACGGTATTGGGGGGAGCCGATCCCGATTCTGCATCTGGAAGACGGCACGATGAAGCCGGTACCGGAAGATCAGCTGCCGCTGGTTCTGCCGGATGTAGATGCCATCAAACCGTCGGGTACCGGGGAATCGCCGCTGGCGAACGTGACCGAATGGGTGAACACCGTGGATCCGGAAACGGGAATGCCGGCTCGCCGCGAGACGAACACGATGCCGCAATGGGCCGGAAGCTGCTGGTATTACCTGCGCTATATCGACCCGCACAACGACAAGGAGCTGTGCTCGAAGGAGAAGCAGCAGGAATGGCTGCCGGTTGACCTGTACATCGGCGGGGCCGAGCATGCGGTGCTTCACCTGCTCTACGCTCGCTTCTGGCATAAGGTGCTCTACGATCTTGGGGTTGTAACTACCAAAGAACCGTTCCAAAAGCTGGTCAACCAAGGGATGATTCTCGGTACCAACAATGAGAAGATGAGTAAATCCCGCGGCAACGTCATCAATCCGGACGAAATTGTCAACCAATACGGGGCGGATACGTTGCGCGTGTATGAAATGTTCATGGGGCCGTTGGAAGCAACGAAACCATGGAATGAAAGTGGCGTTGAAGGTATTCACCGCTTCCTGTCTCGCGTATGGCGTCTGTTCATTGCGGAAGACGGCAGCCTGAATCCGAAAATTACGGCGGACGGTGGAAGCGATGATTTCAAACGTACATGGCACAAGACGATCAAGAAAGTGACCGAGGATTTTGAAAACCTGCGCTTTAACACCGCGATTAGCCAGTTGATGATTTTCGTGAACGATGCTTACAAAACGGACGCAGTGCCGAAAGCGGCGGCGGAAAACTTCGTGCAGATGCTGTCCCCGCTGGCACCGCATTTGGCGGAGGAGCTGTGGGAACGTCTTGGTCATACCGATACGATTACGTATGAACCATGGCCAACGTATGATGAGGCTTGGACGGTAGAATCCGAAGTTGAAATCGTCGTGCAAGTGAACGGAAAAATCGTAGAACGCACGAAGGTTTCCAAAGACTTGGATCAAGCAGCGATGCAAGAACATAGCTTAAGCCTGCCGAATGTTCAGCAGGCTGTGGCTGGAAAGACGATCCGCAAAGTGATTGCGGTGCCAGGCAAACTGGTGAATATCGTCGTCGGATAAGCTCATTTCCTTGTGAGGAAGTAGGTATGTTCAGGAAATGGAGGCGGCCCCTGATCCATCCGGCGGTTTGACATTGGCCAAGGGGGCTTCCTTTTCCGGACATGACGGAGCTTGATCCGAAGACGACGGAGATTCATCCAGTGTGGCCGGATGAAACAACGTATGCAGCTTGCTGATATCATCGTCGTATTTACGATGAGTCGTATCGATCAGTCGGGCAAATACTTCCCGCAGACAGGAATCCAGCACAGCGATCCCTTCAGCGGTCACGCCTCCGGGTACGGCAACCCGTTCGATCAGTTGTTCGGGATTCAGACCGCCTTCGGTGAGCAGCTTGCCTGTGCCTGACAGCATTTCCGAGCCGAGCGCAATCGCCTCCTCATAACTGATTCCAGTTCGTTCAGCGGCGGACTCGGCCCACAGCTGCAGCATATGAGCTACAAATGCTGGCCCGCAACTGGATAAATCGGATGCGATTCGAGTCTCGCTCTCTTTGAGGGTGATTGGCGTACTGATCGAGGACATCAGCTGCTCTAGGAGTAGACGATCTTCGGGGCGAATCCGCCCGCCGTAGATGCAGAGCGAAGCACCGCTGTGAACGGAATGCGTGATGCTGGGAATGATTTTGGCAATTTTTGAGGGAATGGCAGCTTCTAAGGTTTCAATCTGAACGGGGCTCGTGATCGACACGACGATCTGTTTATCATCGAGCACGTCCCGGATTTCCGCGATAACATCGGGGTAATCCAGGGGTTTGATGCACAAGAAGACGATTTTGCTTCCCTGGGCGGCTTCAGCATTGCTGCTGTACGCCCGCAGTCCAGGATGGCGCTGGGCCAGCCATTTCGCTTTCGAGGGAGAGCGGTTGCTGGCACAAATATTTTGCGGGAGCAGCGCGCCGGAACGCAAAAACGCGTCAATGAGCAGGCTTCCCATGGCTCCGGTTCCGATGAAGGCGACTTTCATCCGGCTTCCCCTTTCCGTGCTTCACGCACTGTATTGGTAAAACGTTAAAGTGATTGCACTCATTCATGTGTTGTTGTATTGAGGGATTCATCTTACGTTTAGTTATTGCGAACCTACTTCTGCCGTTTCTACTTCACTTGTATAGATTGTATGCAGCTTGATTGGATCTTCATGACTACTGGCAGATTCTTTTGAGATGTTGAAAGAGGAGTGGAGATACGATATGCGGAGGGAACTCGTCTTGACGGCTATCGTTTCGGCAGTGATTGGCGCCGGATTGATGCTTCTGGCAACAGGCGGTCGCTCGCCTGCAGGTATCGAAGGCTGGACGCCGATAAATGCTGAGGTTAAGGCGGCTATGGCTGCAGAGGGCGCGGCTGTGGATCGAAGCGAGCTAAAGGCTGCAAATCCTTCAGAAACTGGGTCAGCCGTGGACAAGCCTGACGATGAGGTGACTGGGACAACCGCAGCCGGGAAAACGGACTTAAAGGGTATCTCAGAAGAGACAGCAACGCATGTGAATGCCGCAGGTCAGAACGCAGGATCTACTACAGAGGCCGAAGCGGTTAGCGGAGTTGCAGCCTCTAAGGAAGAAGCCGGGAAATCCACGGATTCGGGAAAAATCAGCATTAATCGCGCCGGATTGGCCGAGCTGCAGGAAATCCCCGGGATCGGCGAGAAGAAAGCCCAAGCCATTCTCGATTACCGAAATGCGCATGGTCCTTTTACCTCCATAGAAGCGTTGACCGAGGTGAAAGGCATCGGAGACAAAATGCTGGAGAAAATGAAGCCTTATATCGGGCTGTAATTCTTGTGATCGAAACATGACTTGCGAGGGTGATGATGGAATATGAATCCGGACAAACGCAAAGATTGGGATACGTATTTTATGGATATCGCTTATATGGTATCGACGCGGTCGCGGTGTAACCGACGTCATGTCGGCGCTGTGCTCGTTCAGGGCAAGAAGCTGCTAGGTACAGCTTATAACGGCGCCCCTTCCGGTGTTCCGGACTGCTCGGAGGCCGGTTGTATGATTGCGGAAGAATACGAGCTGGTGGTAGAGGATGGACAGGAGAAAATGGTGAAGAAACAGCGCTGCGTCCGTACGATCCATGCCGAACAGAACCTGCTGTTGTTCACGGACCGGATCGACCGGGAAGGCTCCAGTGTCTATGTGACGGACGAGCCATGTTGGACTTGCGCGAATATGCTGGCGAACAGCGGCATTACGGAAATCGTATTCCATCGGCCCTATCCGAAGGATACCGGTAAAGTGACAGCTATGATGGCGCAAAAAGGCATCACTTTCCGACGTCTGGAAGGGTATCAACCGCCGCAGGAAACGATTGCACACGTGGAAGAATAATTGACATTTTTTTGATCGATCATCGAATGTGGAAGCACCCCATTCGCCTTAGGGCGGGTGGGGTGTTTTTTGTTGAGGTGGATCAGGGAGGGATGTCCATGAACCGAAGACCGTTAATTGCGATAACTTGCGGTTGGATCGCTGGCAGCGGCTTCGCGGCAGCTTATACCGGCTGGCGTTTTTGGTTGTTTGGGCTGGGATTGTTGTTGGTCTGTACAGCCATCGCCATCATTTGGCGTCAGACTTGGCGAAGTCTCGCCTTGGCAGGGTTGGCTTTGTTGCTTGGGGGCAGCTATTGGCTGTATAACGAAGCGGGCAATGTGAGCCGAATCGGACCGATAGTGGCCGGTATGGAAGCAGAAAAAGAAGCAGGAACGGGGACAAGCCCTACAAAGGAGGGGGCTCAGGCGTTAGATGGTCAAGCCAGCCGTTTGGAGGGTACGATCGTATCCACGGTCAAGGTTGACGGGGATCGGGCTGATTTTACGCTGAAGGTCAGCGGCCTATCGCTGATTTCACCGGGTGGGACAGCGTCGGCGATGCAGGAAATTCCCCGCGGAGAGAAGGTCGCTGTCCAGCTGCGGCTCGCATCGCAAAGCGAACAGCAGACGGCAGCCACCTGGCATCGCGGGCTACGGGTTACGCTGAATGGGACGCTGGAGTTACCGCAGCCTGCCCGCAATTTTGGCGCATTTGATTACCGTCGGTATTTACATTTGCAGCGGATCCATTGGCTGGTCAAAGCGTCGGGTGCATCATCGCTTAAGGCGGGACAGCCATCCCGAGGTGTCGCCGCTGCCTTAGGATCTATCGATGCTTTACGCGAACGCCTTGGCGAGCGCATTGAGCGAATGTTTCCGGACTGGCAAGCCGGTTATATGAAGGGGCTGCTGATTGGCTTGCAGAATGAGCTCGACCCGGATAAATACGCGGAGTTTACACAGCTTGGGCTCACGCATATCCTCGCCATTTCCGGCAGCCATGTTGCGATTAACGTGGCGCTTGTTCTGGGATTACTCCGGCTTTGCCAGGTGACGCGGGAGACCGCAAACACGGTTGCTATTGTTTTCGTTCCGGGATATATGCTGCTTACCGGTTTATCTCCATCGGTCATTCGGGCTGGGTTGATGACGATATTGGGATTGTATTTGCTAAGGCGCGGGCTGCTAAAAGACAGCCTGAACGTATTAGCCGCTGTTGCGATGCTGATGCTGATCTGGGAGCCGTATTATTTGCTGAATGTCAGCTTCCAGCTCTCGTTTGCTGTGACGGCAGGGCTGATCGTTTTCGTCCCGCGATTAACCCCGTATCTAAGGTGGCTGCCGGGCAAAATCGGAAATGCGGTGGCGATTACGTTGGCGGCGCAGCTGGTGTCTTTTCCATTAACGATCGTCTATTTCAACCAATTCTCCTTCCTGTCCATTCCTGCTAATCTGCTGCTGGTCCCGGTGATCGGCACCTTGGCGCTTCCCCTAGGAACAGGGGCGTTGCTGTTAAGTTTGTTGTCGATCAAGCTGGGCTCATGGGCAGCTCTGCCGGTACGTTGGCTGAATACGGCCACGTTTGAAGCAACCAACTGGTTGAGCACGCGCAGCGGGTTTATGACGTATTGGAAGTCTCCTTCGCTGCTTTGGATCGCAGCTTTTTATGCTGGTTGCTATCTGTTGGTGGATTGGGGACAACGCCGTGAACGCTTTGCTGCCGAGGCCTTAGCTGTCAGTGGGCAGGATGACGATACTGTGCCTCTCAATCCAGCTAAACGAGAGGTAGCTTTCGCTCATATCAACTGGCGGGAGTGGTCTCAGGACGTGCCTGGAAATCAGGCTAGGCTAGGGGTACTTGATAGACTGGCAGCGGTTAAAACCGCCTGGACCCAACAGGGTTACGGATGGGGGACGATCGCAAACGCGCTTAGCCGATGGGGATGGTCGAAACGAATGGATTTTCTGCGTTTGGGCATCGCCATAGGCCTTATGCTGCTGCTGATCACCGGATATCAACCGGCCTACAGCCAAGGGACCGGCTATATCGAGTTCATCGATGTGGGTCAAGGTGACTGTGCCTTGATTACTACGCCATCTGGCAAGCATATTTTGGTGGACGGCGGGGGGACGGTATCGTTTCGCAAAGCGAAGGATGCGTGGCGGGAGCGGCGTGAACCTTTCGAGGTCGGGGCCAAAACGGTGGTTCCGCTGCTCAAGAAGCGTGGGATCCATCGCTTGGATGCGGTTATTTTAACGCACGGGGACCAGGATCATATCGGCGGACTGCAGGCGGTCATTGACTCCATTCCTGTGGAAGCAGTGGTGATCAACGGCAGCTTGGCCGAGTCCAAGACGATGACGACCTTAATGGAAACGGCGCTGACTAAGCGTATTCCGGTATATGCGGCAAGCCGCGGCATGAAGTTGCAACCGGATGACGCCACCCGCTTGGAGGTGCTTTATCCCTTGATGCCTGAGGAGGCGCTTCACCCAATCCCCATCGTGAAAGAACAAAATCACCGCTCGATCGTCTTTCGTTTAGATATGAATGGAGCTTCCTTTTTATTTACAGGTGATATGGATGAGACGGCGGAGAAGGAAGTATTAAGCCTTGAACGATTGACCTCTTCGGGAACGACAACACCGCAGCTCTTCTCAATCGATGTCATGAAAGTCGCCCACCACGGCAGTAAAACCTCTACCTCTGCAGATTGGCTGGACTATTGGCAGCCGGAAGCGGCAGTTATTTCGGTTGGGGCTTCAAACCTTTATGGTCATCCGCATCCTACGGTCGTTGATCGGCTCAGCGCTCAACAGATTCGAATCTATCGAACCGACAACCAAGGCGAGGTCCAAATGAGAGTTCGAGAGGGAAGAATTGAGGTTAGATATAAGTTGCTCCCAATCCCATAAAACCGGGCCCTTTCGCTGTTTGTAAAGATGACGGGGCCTTTTTTTTCTGGTATCCTTAGGTCAGATTGCTTAGAGGGTAGACTTCTAAAATATTTTTTATAAATAGTAACAACATTGCAACATCCTGTCGGACATTAGCGTCTGTAAGGATGCAAGGAAGGGGGAGCCTTAGTGGTAGAGCAGGGACTCATCAGAGCCGCTCAAACGGGCGATCGCGACGCTCTAATCACCCTATTGCGAGAAATTGAAAGCCATGTGTACCGGACGGCCTATTATATTCTAAACAACGAACAGGATGCACATGATGCTGCTCAGGAAGCACTTATTCGCATTTATACGAAAATCGGTTCCTATGAAGAAAAAGCTCAGTTCAAAACCTGGGTCCAGCGGATTGTGACCAACATCTGTATCGACAAATTTCGCAGAAATAAGCCAACCGTATCGATCGAGGAGCACGAAATGGTGTTTCAGGGGAATGATAGCGTAGAACGGGAAGTGATGTCAGGCTACTTGGCCGAGGACATCCGAAGCGCAATTGAACAATTGCCGGAACACCATCGGTCGGTGGTTGTGCTGAGGTATTTGCAAGATTTTTCGTATAACGAAATTGCTGAGAGCTTGAATTTGCCGCTGAATACGGTGAAATCCTATTTATTTAGGGCAAGGCAACAGCTGCAACACTTACTCCAAGATTATCAGAAAGGTGGTGTATCAGGATGAAATGCCCAGAGGCGGTGGAATGGATGCATCGTTATCTAGACCATGACTTAAATGAAGAGGAGACCTCTCTTCTCTTTGAGCATATGCGCAGTTGTGAAGAGTGCGCCGAGACGTTTGCGCTGCTTCGCAAGTTATCTGCGCAATTGGAGGATCTGCCGAAGGTAGTTCCGAACTACAGTCTTGTGGACGCGATTCTTCCGCAGTTGGATGAAATCGACCGGGCTCGCCGTGAAGGCGGCAGTACGGCTGAGGACATCGTACTGCCGATGACAGCGGTGCAACGTGATGCGGATGCCGGTCAAGGCGGCATGCTGCCGAGCCGGCGCAGTCTTCGTCGTCCTGATGCGGGAACAGGAATGCGTCGGAGCCGGATTTACCGTTACGGGGCGCTTGGTGTGGCGGCGGTATTGATCTTGGGCGTATTCATTTATCAATACGAACCGCGTACTGTATCCGATGCCGAGATCGCCATGGACACTGCGTTGGAATCGGCGAACAAGCAATCCTCGGCGACCAACTCGGCGGACGATGCAGCGAGCGACGCTCAGTTGTTCAGTGACGACACCAACACGGGGGCGCCTGGGGCCGGAGATTTGGATACGCCAGTGTCCAAGGATGTGGTTCCTCCGGCGGAAGATTCGAATACTGACGGTACCCAAGAGCGAATCGCACCCGGCGATACATCGGATTCCGGTTCTCCAGCGGTGACGCCGGGTAATTCAGGTACAAGCGATAAAGCTCCTAGTGAGCCAAATCAAGGGAACCACGGTTCTTCCGGCAGCCCCTCGGTTCCGAATGGCGGTAGCAACGGGGCTCCTGCACAAGGGCCGACATCGCCTGGAGCAGGAAATTCGGACTCTGCGGGCGATCTAGAAACTCCGGATATTCTAGAGAACTCAATTGTAGATCAGCAAGTGACCTTCGATAATCCAAGAGAGAAGTATGGCATCGCAAGCTTTAATATTTGGACTTCTCCAGATGGGGCATTTGAAGCTGAGTTCAAGGACGGACATCTGTATGTCTATCGTCTTGAAGCCCAGGAACGGAAACTGGTGGCTAATCAAGTGATCGATGGGAATTGGGTTGACGGTTCGTGGTCGGAATCAGGCCATATATTTACGTACGAGACAGAAATCGAGGGAACCCCAGTGGTTCATACCCTTTATGCTGAGCAGGCGGCTGCGGATGCTGCAAAAAGTACACAGCCCTAAATAGCATGGAATAACGGACAAATTTGGGCGTTTTTTTGAACTTGCAGCAGTCACCTTTTCAGGAGATATGGAATAGGTTATATGTATAGTAGAGATAACGGATTAAACCCTGATCGTCGTATGACCGCAGGCGGGAGAGTTTCTAGAGCTCTTTAGCCCGCGTTTATATAGATGTTCCGGGACAGAGGGATCTTTCGCCACGAGGCAGAGGTCCCTCTGTTGCGTTTAAAAGGTAGCCGGACATAAGGACTCCAGAACCGCTATTTTCACATATTGAAGGATTAGCGACTTCTAACGGACCGAGAAGACCTTATTCTGGTCAAATCGAGCTAAAAGGGTGCAGGTAGTACCAATATAAGGTCTCAGGTGTCTGTTATAACGGGAAATAGCCGGGAAATGGACAAATAAGGGCTGCACGGTCCGTTACGCGACGTATCGGTATAACAATAAACAGGGCTTGGACGAATACGTGAAATCGAAGTATGATGGAAGAAGGCAACAAAGTCGAAAGGGAGATACCGATGGACGCAAAGCAGAAACAAGCGATAAAAGACATAAAGCAGGGGCGGGTCTCCCCGTTGTACGTATGTTACGGTACGGAGAAGTATCAAATTCAGGAGTTTGTAGGATTACTTCAGGATCAGCTGGTGGATCCGGATCAGAAGGATTTTGCCATCGCGACCTTTGATTTGGCGGAGACGCCGATTGAAGTGGTCGTTGAGGAAGCGGAGACGATGCCGTTTCTCGTTGAGCGCAAGCTGATCGTTGTACGCGACTCCACTCTGCTTGTCGCAGGGGGCAAGGAAGGCGGCAAGATTGAGCATAAAGTCGAAGCGTTGCTGACGTATATCGGCAACCCGGCAGATCATAGCGTCATTGTGTTTGTTGTGAACGGGGAAAAGCTGGACGAGCGGAAGAAGGTCGTTAAAGCGATCAAATCGGCGGGTACGGTGCTGTCCTTTTTACCGCTTGGCGGCGGCGAGCTCGTTCAGTGGGTCGTGCAAGAGGTAGAGAAGCGCGGCTGCCGTATCGGGCGGGATGCCGCGGAAGCCTTGATTGCCGCAAGCGGGGTGCAGATGGCCGTACTGGCTGCAGAAATGGACAAGCTCTGCTTGTACGCCGGAGCCGGCGGCATAATCGATACTGCTGCCGTGGATCAGTTAGTGGCGCGCAGCACGGAGCAGAACGTGTTCGTGATGGTCGAGCATATCGCCGCGATACGGCTGGAGCAGGCGCTGGGCATTTTCTATGAGCTGTTAAAGCAGCGTGAAGAACCGATCAAAATTGCGGCGCTCATCGCTCGCCAGTTCCGGATTATGCTGCAGGTGAAGGAGCTCGCCCGCCAAAGCTATTCGCAGCAGCAGATTGCTTCCCAGTTGAGCCTGCATCCGTACGTTGTCAAGCTGGCCGGCGACCAGGCCCGGAAGTTTGAAACCGGCCGTTTGAAGGCGATTTTATCCGAGCTGGCCGAACTGGATTACCGGATGAAAAGCGGGCAAATCGACAAAGTCCTGGGGCTGGAGCTGTTTCTGCTAAAACTCGCAGCTTGAAACCAGAGGCTCGGCCCAAACAACAACCAAAAAGACCTGAACGAAATCGTTCAGGTCTTTTTGAGCTTCGTATCATTTAACGAGTCTTACGCTTGGGACGTAAGTTCGTTTAATTTTTTAGCCAAGCGGGATTTCTTACGGGCAGCTGCGTTCTTATGGATCAGACCTTTAGTAACGGCTTTGTCCAATTTTTTGGTAGCAGCCACGAAAGCAGCTTTAGCTGCTTCAACTTCGTTGTTCGCCAGAGCAGTGTCAACTGTTTTCACAGCTGTACGCAGGGCGGATTTTTGCGAAGCGTTCAACGCGCGGCGTTTGTCGCTCGTTTTTACGCGTTTGATTGCGGATTTAATGTTAGGCATTGCATTCACCTCCTGTAAAGCATATATCAACCCAGATGATTCACAACTTAAAATATTTTATCACGCAAGATACCAAAAAGCAATAAATTCATCATACCGAATCTCTTGATTTCGCGCAAGTTTTTTAGCCTTGCAGAAGGGATGTATAAACCCATTCCCTCTCCCGCACAATAAAGGCAATCAGAGGAAATGGAGGTCTTATGGCATGAACTTGGACTTGCGGGAATATTCCGTACGCACTGACTTGGCCGTTGAATCGAAGGAAATTGCGGAGACGATCCATGGCGGCCCGGTCCCCGGGCTCAATGAGCAGGTCGAGGAACAGGACGGGATCAAGGTTACCCGTTTGGATGTGACCAATGAGGCAGCCTCGCGGCAAATTGGACGAATTCAGGGGCATTATGTAACGCTGGAGGTTCCCGGTCTTCGCAATCAAGATACCGAGCTGCAAGAGAAGGTGGCTGCGGTGTTCGCCAAGGAGTTTACCGCATTTTTAAATAAAATCGGGGTTGGCCCGGAGGCTAAGACGTTGATCGTCGGCCTCGGTAACTGGAACGTCACACCGGATGCGCTGGGACCGATTGTGGTGGAGAATGTGATGGTTACTCGGCATTACTTCGAGCTGACGCCGGACCAGGTTGCGCCAGGTTACCGCGAGGTCAGTGCGATTGCCCCCGGGGTGCTTGGTATTACCGGCATTGAATCCAGCGAAGTGGTGCAAGGGATCGTGGAACGAACGAAACCGGATCTGATCATCGCCATCGATGCGCTCGCTTCGCGCTCCTTGGAGCGGGTGAATACGACGATTCAGATCGCCGATATCGGCATCCATCCCGGTTCAGGAATCGGCAATAAGCGCCGAGGGTTAACGAAGGAAATTTTAGGCGTGCCTTGTATCGCTATCGGCGTTCCAACGGTGTGCTACGCATCGACGATCGTCAATAATGTATTGGATCTGATGAAAAATCATTTTAATCAGGAGAGCGACGACGGGAACGCTCCGACGAAGCAAATCATGGGCATGCTGAACGACTTGAATGAAAACGAGCGTCTGGGTCTCGTCAAAGAGGTGCTTGAACCACTTGGCCATGATCTGATCGTCACGCCGAAGGAGATTGATGAATTCATCGAGGACGTAGCTAACGTGATTGCTAGCGGACTTAATATTTCGCTGCATGAGGCAGTTACGCCGGATAACGTGGCGTCCTACACGCATTAACAATCGCACGCCCCTTCTAGCTCCTTCTCCGAAAATCTCAAGGAAATCCGCGAATCTAGCGGATTTCTTTTTTTGTGTGAGAATTTGAGGTTCTAGTCGTTCAACTAGGTTCATAGATTTGGAATATAGTTTGAAAGCGGCTGGAGGAGGACATGCATATGAAATTCAAGGCTTGGAATCTAGGAAAAATAAGAAGGAATCTGCTTCATGTGTTGGCGATGGGACGCACCTTTTTGCTGCTATCGGTCATGTCGGTAATCTTCTTCGTCATGCTCGGGGTGCTGGGGATTGCTGAGAAACAGCTGAACACCTCCCCTGTCTCCTCGATGAAAGGACTGGCTGCCTCGCTGTCGAGCGGATTCTTCATGGATATGGTTGGTATGGAGCTACCGCATGTGGCTAGCGAGAAGCAGACCCCGGCGATTTCCGGGAAGCAGGTGACGAACTTCGTCTTTCAGCTATTAACGGACGTGAATCCGTCCGATCCGAAGAGCTTGGTTGCGCGGGAAGTCCCGGGGTTAGGGGCTGACAGTCCAATCCTGCTACGCACCGGATCCGGCAACGGGACGGCCCAAGCTCCGGAAGACTATCGACCGGGCGCAGGAGCGGATGGAAGTGCGCCGGACCACCCGGAACCGGATGTCCCCGATGACGGAAGTAACGCGGATCCCGGGCAGGAAGGCAACGACTCGGACACAGCACAGCCGCCAGCAGAGGAACCGGGGAAGACGGACGGCTCGACCGGGGATCAAGAGGAGCCTTCCATCAAGCCGGGCAACAAAAATATCGTGATGATCTATCATTCCCATCCGCAAGAATCTTTTAATCCCGTGCTTGGTACAAATGTAGATAATCCGAGCTCGGCGGAGGATAAGAAGAACGTAGGCTTAGTTGGAGAAGCCTTAGCGAAAGAGCTGGAGCGCAGAGGGGTCGCAGCGTTACACAAGTTCGAAAATTATGCGGCCAAGGTGAGCAATTACAACTATAACTACTCATATAAATATTCCCGAGAGACGGTCAAACAAGCGATGGCCGAAAACGGTCAGCTGCAATATTTTATCGATATTCACCGCGACTCGCAGCGCCACGACAAAACAACGACGACCATCAATGGCGTGAATTATGCCCAGGTCTATTTCATTATCGGACATGGGAACAAGAATTGGCGTGAGAATGAGAAATTCGCAAGCTCCATTCATGAACGGTTGGAGAAGGCGTATCCCGGGATATCTAGAGGCATCTGGGGCAAGACATCTTCCCAAGGCAACGGGGAATATAACCAATCGCTGTCGCCGAACAGCGTGCTGATCGAAATCGGCGGCATCGACAACAGCCAGGAAGAACTGGAGCGTACCGCCAAAGTGCTGGCTGGAATTTTGGCTGATCTGTATTGGGAAAGTCAGGACGCGGAGAAGGCAGGCAAGCTGTCGAAGAGCAGTACGAACGGCGTCGCCAACGGCAACGCAAAGAGTACCAACAAGTCCACAGGCACTGCGAACAAAGGTGCGGGCAGTTCCAATAAGTCTTCGGATACCACAAACAAGAAATCTTGATTTGAGACAACGAAGCAATGGGGGATGGACATGGCAAAAATGCTGCGAAAAACATTAGTATACGGTCTATTGCTGGCGACTGGGGTCACGCTGGGAATGCAGCTTGCCGAAAGTGGCACCAGCTCGATCCTGGGCTCCGGATTCCAAACCGGAGGGACGACTGCGGTCATGAACGGGCAATCCATGACCTATCCGCAATCGCAGCAATCACACCAGCAATTACAACAGCAAATACAGCAGTTGCAACAGCAATTGCAGCAATACAACAACGGTTGGACCGCCGGCTCCACCCCCACTTGGACCACCGATCAAGGCAATATTGTGACGCAGGGAACGACAGGAGGGTATCCCCAGGTTTCTGGCAATGGAACCGCCCCCTCCGGGACCGATGGGTCAAATACGACGGGGAGCGGTCAGGCGCTGCAGACGCCAGCTGACCTGCTGATGCCGCCGCCCTCGCCGCCAGCTATCGATCGATTTGCTGACAAAGCAGCTCACCTGCTGCAGCAAGCGTCGCAAAAGAGCATTCATTGGGTCGCCTCCTGGTTTGGTCCCGGCGAATGAAATAACGATTTATAACGAATGACGAGTTTGTTATACTGTTGTTATCTTGTTATGGACCGTTCGTTATACGTTATTTCGGAGGTTAGAGTTTGAAAAAAGTTACGATGCAGCAAATCGCCGACCATCTCGGCGTTTCGAAATTCGTTGTCTCCAAAGCTTTATCCGGCAAGGGAGGGGTCAGCGAGCAGACCCGGGAGCGGGTCATCCAGGCCGCTTCCCAGCTTGGTTATTTTAATCAGAAGAACGGCTATATGAAGAACATCATTCCGTCCGGAACTGCGCTGCCGGCACTAGCCGGCAAGCAATCGGTGCTGGTACTGATGCCAAATATCCGGTTTCAGAACAAGGAATCGCTGTATTGGGGCAGGCTGCTGGAAGGGATCTCCCGGGAGCTGGAGGCGCTGGAGCTGGGGATGATTATCGTATCCGATCCTCGCGGCGACAACTTCATGAGCGTCCTAAATCCTGATGGGATTCTGGGGATGATCGGGGTGGGGCAGATCGCCACCCCATTCCTGCTGGAGGTACACCGGATTGGACTGCCGATTGTGTTGGTCGATCACGAGGATCCGTTGATTCCAAGCGACACGGTGTTCGCAAATAACGTCGATGGGATGGCCCGTTTGACTAACCATCTGATTGGCCTGGGGCATCGAAAGCTGCACTTCTTAGGCAGTTTAACGTTTTCCCGCAGCTTTCGAGACCGCTGGATAGGTTACCGCAGCGCCTTGGAGGAGAACGGCTTGACCCCGCAGTCCCTGGGAGATCCCATGCTGGAGCTGGAAGGCGTTGACACTGGGGCTTACGGCAACATGCTGCGCGAGTGGCTGGAGCGGCAACAAGCAACTGGAGAGCTCCCAACCGCACTGGTGTGCGCGAATGACTCCATCGCCATGCATGCCTGCTCTGTCCTGGGTGAGATTGGCCTTCACGTGCCTGGAGATGTCGCGGTCAGCGGGTTTGACAATATTGACGATGCAGCTCGGCAAACGCCGGCCATGACCACCATTAACGTTCCGAAGGAGAGCCTTGGTCAACGGGCGGTGAGGAAGCTGCTGGAACGACTGGCCCAACTGGATGCACCGCGGGAGAAGATCATGATCTCTGTCGAGGCGGTATATCGGGATTCCACTGCAGAGCCACGTCGGAAGGTCGAATAAGGAAGTCCATTTAAACAAGCGAGCTGTCAGAGATCATCTCATGGCAACTCGCTTCTTCATTAAATATATAGGAACATTTTTCTGGAGATTTTGAACCTGTCAACGTTAAATCGCTCTCCGTGATTGCTGCTTGCCCCGGCAACTGCTATAATAAATTGATTGCATTACTTCGATGATTTGTGGTGGGGGTAAGGATGACAGATATCAAGGCTAGACAAGCGAAAATTCGCAATTTCTGTATTATTGCACATATAGACCATGGCAAATCGACTTTGGCTGACCGGATTTTGGAGTATACCGGGGCGCTAAGCTCCCGGGAAATGCAGGATCAGGTTCTTGACCAGATGGACTTGGAACGGGAGCGCGGAATTACGATCAAGCTTCAAGCCGTTCGTCTGAGCTACCGCGCCGACGACGGTGAGGAGTATATACTGAACCTCATCGATACTCCAGGGCACGTCGACTTCACCTACGAGGTTTCCCGCAGCTTGGCGGCTTGTGAAGGCGCTTTGCTAGTGGTGGATGCCGCTCAGGGAATTGAAGCACAGACATTGGCTAACGTGTATCTTGCGCTGGATAACAACCTGGAGATTTTGCCGGTCATCAACAAAATTGACTTGCCGAGCGCAGATCCTGATCGGGTGAAACAGGAGATTGAAGATGTCATCGGCTTGGATGCCAGTGAAGCGGTGCATGCTTCGGCCAAGGCTGGAATTGGGATTAAGGAAATTTTGGAACAGGTCGTTCAGAAGGTGCCAGCACCGACGGGAGATCCGGATAAACCGCTGAAGGCGCTCATCTTCGACTCCCACTATGACCCATACAAGGGCGTTATCGTTTATGTGCGCGTCATTGACGGCAAGATCAAAGCCGGTTCTAAAATAAAAATGATGGCGACGGACAAAACGTTTGAAGTCATCGAGGTCGGCGCGTTCAAACCGCGGATGACGATTGTGGACGAGCTTAATGTCGGCGATGTTGGCTTTATCGTGGCCGGGATCAAGACGGTTGGCGATACCCGTGTCGGGGATACCGTGACGGATGCGAAGAATCCGACACCAGAGCCGCTGCCGGGTTATCGGAAGATCAATCCGATGGTGTACTGCGGCTTGTACCCGATTGAAACGTCGGATTACAATGACCTGCGTGAAGCGCTGGAGAAGCTGCAGCTGAACGACGCTTCGCTAAGCTTCGAACCGGAAACTTCCAGCGCGCTGGGTTTTGGCTTCCGCTGCGGCTTCTTGGGATTGCTGCACATGGACGTCATCCAGGAGCGGATTGAACGGGAATTTAACATTCCGCTGATTACAACGGCACCAAGCGTTATCTACAATGTAACGCTGACGAACGGTGAGACGATTTCCATCGACAACCCGTCGAACTATCCGGAAGTCGGCAAAATCGACTACGTTGAGGAGCCTTACGTCAAAGCCTCCATCATCGTGCCTAACGATTATGTCGGTACCGTGATGGAGCTGTGCCAAAGCAAACGCGGCGAGTTCGTGAATATGGAGTACCTTGATACGACGCGTGTTACGATTACGTACCAGGTTCCGTTGTCGGAGATCGTGTACGATTTCTTTGATCAGTTAAAATCGAGCACCAAAGGCTATGCTTCGTTTGACTACGAGCTGTCCGGTTACCGCAGATCCAATCTCGTGAAGATGGATATCTTGCTGAACGGAGAGCAGGTGGACGCCTTGTCCTTTATCGTGCACCGTGACCGTGCGTACCATCGCGGCCGGATTATCTGCGAGAAGCTGCGCGAGCTGATTCCGCGCCAAATGTTCGAGGTGCCGATTCAGGCTTCGATCGGAACGAAGGTCATCGCCCGCGAAACCGTAAAGGCGATGCGCAAGAACGTCCTCGCCAAATGCTACGGCGGCGACATCTCGCGGAAGCGGAAATTGCTGGAGAAGCAAAAGGAAGGCAAGAAGCGGATGAAGCAGGTCGGCAGCGTCGAGGTGCCGCAGGAAGCGTTCATGGCGGTGCTGAAGATCGACGACAATTAAGAAGCAGGTTAGTTGACGAAGGAAAGCCGTCGGGCTTTCCTTTCTACTATTATTTAAGAGAAACTTGGAGGAGGGCATGACCATGGACCAAACAATGAAGCATCCGGGGCAGGGAATGCCGATCTCAAACCTTGCGGCAGGCGGCGCAGCCTCATCCGGACCATCCGGCGCACCGCATGCGGTATATATTCATATCCCATTTTGCACGAACAAGTGCTTCTATTGTGATTTCAACTCTTACGTATTGAAAGATCAACCGGTAATGGACTATCTGCGCGCCTTGGATCGGGAGATGGAGCTGACGGTCCAGCAAACCCCGCCAGGTGAAATCCGCAGCATCTTTGTGGGCGGCGGGACGCCTACCGTGCTGACTCCGCAGGAGATGGAGTTCTTCTTGGCATCGGTTAGACGTCATTTTCCACATTGGGCGAGTGATATCGAATTTACGATGGAGGCAAACCCGGGCACGACAGACCGAGACAAGCTGACCGTTATGAAAGACGGCGGAGTTAACCGAGTCAGCTTCGGCGTCCAGGCGTTCCAAAATGAGCTGCTTAGCGGTATCGGGCGGATCCATAACACTGACGATGTCTACCGGAGCCTGGAGAATGCTAGAGCTGTTGGCCTAGATAATCTGTCCATCGATTTGATGTTTGGCCTGCCTAACCAAACGGTTGAGATGCTGGACTATAGTGTCTCACGGGCATTGGAGCTTGGGCTACCGCATTATTCGATCTACAGCCTGAAGGTTGAGGAGAACACGTTGTTCCATACGCTGTACCACAAGAACCAGCTGCCGCTTCCTAGCGAGGAAGAAGAGCTGAATATGTACCTGCTATTAATGGAACGAATGGACAAAGCCGGGTACAAGCAATACGAGATTAGTAATTTTGCCAAACCCGGTTTCGCCAGCCGGCACAACATCACGTATTGGAAGAACGAGGATTACTACGGGTTGGGTGCCGGTGCTCACGGGTATGTCGGCCGCACGCGTCACGTGAACATTAAGGGTGTGAACCCTTATGTGGAAGCAACGAAGACAGGACTGCCTCGTTTGGAGCAATTCGGCGTGTCCCGGGAAGAGGCAATGGAGGACTTCGTGATGGTTGGACTTCGGATGCTGGACGGCATTCGTAAAGCGGATTTCCGAGGCCAATTTGGCGAAGATCTGGATGACGTATTTAACCGACAGCTTACGAAGATGTTAAGCGCTGGTCTGCTGGAGCCTCATAGCGACGGGGAAGGCTATCGGCTCAGCAAGCAAGGCGTGCTGTTCGGAAACGAAGTGTTTGCCGAATTTATCGGCGTTTTAACCGAATAAAGAATGAACTGATAAGCAGCTTGCGCTTCTTGATTTGAAGTGCAAAGCTGCTTTTTTGCATTCCGCGGAATATCTTGGGAAGATGACATAACCATGAAACATTTCTCTTGAAGTTTTATACCGTATATTGTATATTTATTCATATTATTTGTGAACGAGGGGGAAGTCAGCATGCCAGCGGTAGCCGTTTGCAGACAGGCGAATTTAGCGGACGTCGAGCCATTATATAACATCATTGAGGGGTATGCCCGGCGTGGCATTATGCTGCCGCGTTCACGGAAGGTACTGGAGCGTCAGATCCAGGATTTCGTCGTGGCGGAAGTGGATGGTGAAGTCGTCGGCTGTGGTTCGCTGTGCAAGCTGGGGGAGGAACTTGTTGAAATCCGTTCCCTTGGGATCGCCGAGGGCCATAAGGGAAAGGGACTTGGTTCCATGCTGGTGGAGCAGCTGGTGGAAGAGGCCCGGAGACAAGCGATCCCTAAAGTAATGGCCCTCACCTATGAGGTTTCCTTCTTCCTTAAAAATGGGTTTGCAGTTGTAGAGAAAGAGATCTTTCCGGAGAAAGTTTGGACCGACTGCGTCAATTGTGCAAAGCAGCATTGCTGCGATGAAATCGCCGTTCTTAAGATACTGGACTGACTTGACAATCGTCAGGTCGGTTTGGTATTTTTGTATTAGCGATTAGCACTCTATGACATTGAGTGCTAACGATTCGGAAAAATCGAGTTAATCCGGGAGGGATTGCCATGTTGACGGAACGCCAAAGAATGATATTGACCGCTATTGTTGATGACTATATTCGCTCGGCGGAGCCTGTGGGATCCCGAAGCATTTCGAAACGGGGGGATGTCGGGTACAGTCCGGCAACAATCCGGAACGAAATGGCCGACTTGGAGGAGCTCGGTTTTTTGGAGCAGCCGCATACGTCAGCGGGGCGGATTCCTTCTCATAAGGGCTACCGTTACTATGTGGATCACCTAACGCCGTTGAACTTACTTTCGAATGAAGAAGTTACGACGTTAAAAGCATTTTTCGCAGAAAAATTAAACGAAACTGAACAAGTGATTCAACATGCCGGGACCATTCTTTCCCAAATGACCAATTACACTTCCATCCTGTTGGGGCCGGAAGTTTTTCATACGTCTTTGCGTCACTTCCAGCTATTGCCGCTAAACGAAACGAAGGCGGTGGCGATCGTCGTGACGAACACAGGACAAGTGGAGAACAAGACCGTCGTGATTCCGCCGGGCGTATCCGTATCCGAAATGGAACGGGTGGTCAACTTGTTGAACCGCAAGCTTGCTGGGGTGCCGATCTATAAGCTCAAGACTGCCTTGTATAATGAAATTGCACAAGAGATGCAGCGGCATATTGAGCATTTTGAAGATCTAATGAAGGTATTGGATCAAGCGCTTGACCCAGGCACAGAGGGACAACGCCTCTTCCTGAGTGGAGCGACGAACATGTTGACGCAACCGGAATTCCGCGATGTCGAGAAGGTCAAAGGGATTCTTGATGTCCTAGAAGAGACTCCAACCTTAACGAAAATGATCTCTTCCGCATCCGGGTCTGGCATTCAAGTGCGTATTGGCACCGAAAATGGGCATGAAGCCTTCGCCAACTGCAGCCTCATCACGGCAACCTATCAAGTCGAGGGTGAAGCGGTTGGTACGATCGGCATTTTGGGACCTACACGGATGGAATATGCCCGGGTGATCCGGATTTTGGAAATTTTATCGAAGGATTTAAGCCATTTCCTGAGCCGGATGCAATAACATGCATGATCTACGAGTCTAGCTGCATGTTAAGGAGGTGAGCATCTTGAAGGAATCACAGCCGATTCAGGACAACAATCACACTGTAGAGGAAGAAATGAATATGAACGATAACGTGAAAGAGGACTTGCAAAACACCCCTGAACCCGATGAGAGGCAAGATGAAGTAACGTCTCAAGAACCGCAGGATACTCAGAACGCTGCCGGTGCAGAGGGTGCAACTGAAGCCGTCAACGAAGCAAATAACGCGGATGTGACTGCTGAGCTGGAGAAGCTGCGTGCGGAGAACGAGGAATATCAGCAACGCTTGCTGCGTGCTCAGGCGGATTTCGATAACTTCCGGCGCCGTACGGTGAAGGAAAAGGAAGAACTGGGCAAGTACGCATCCGCCAAGCTGATTACCGAGTTGCTTCCGGTGATCGACAACTTTGAACGGGCACTAAACACAACCGGGGATATCTCGGATGCCGCCTCCTATATCAAAGGGGTGGAAATGATCTTCCGCCAACTGGAAGGCGTGCTGAAGTCGGAAGGCCTTACTGCGATGGAAGTGGAGGGCCAGCCGTTTAATCCTGAATTCCATCAGGCGATTATGCAGGTGGAATCCGAGGAGCATGAAGAGGGCATCGTCGTGGAAGTTGTGCAGAAAGGCTATATGCTGAAAGATAAGGTGCTGCGTCCGGCGATGGTCAAAGTCAGCGGCTAACCAGCAGCTAACCACGAATCCCAAAGACGATTCAACCTATTAAGGAGGACATAACGTAATGAGCAAAGTAATCGGTATTGACCTTGGTACAACTAACTCCTGCGTTGCGGTAATGGAGGGCGGCGAAGCGGTCGTCATTCCTAACCCGGAAGGAGCGCGCACAACCCCTTCCGTCGTAGGTTTTAAGAAAGACGGCGAACGGATCGTCGGTGAAACGGCGAAACGTCAAGCGATCACCAATCCGGATCGGACAATCATTTCGATCAAACGTCATATGGGGACGAACCACAAAGAAGTGATCGATGGCAAAGAATATACGCCGCAAGAAATTTCCGCTATCATTTTGCAGAAGCTGAAAGCTGACGCAGAAGCGTATTTGGGACAACCGGTCACCCAAGCGGTAATCACGGTTCCGGCTTATTTTAACGACAGCCAACGTCAAGCGACGAAGGATGCCGGGAAAATCGCTGGTTTGGAAGTGCTGCGGATCGTCAACGAACCAACGGCTGCTGCACTGGCTTACGGTTTGGAGAAAGCTGAAGATCAAACGATTCTTGTATATGACCTGGGCGGCGGTACCTTTGACGTATCGATCCTCGAACTGGGCGATGGCTTCTTCGAAGTTAAAGCGACCAGCGGGGACAACCATCTGGGCGGCGACGACTTCGACCAGAAGATCATCGACTACCTCGTAGCCGAGTTCAAGAAGGACCAAGGCGTTGACTTGAGCAAGGACAAAGCAGCGGTACAACGTTTGAAAGATGCTGCAGAAAAAGCGAAAAAAGAACTGTCCGGCGTGTTGACGACGACGATTTCTCTGCCATTCATCACGGTTGTTGACGGCGTGCCGCAACACCTTGAAGTGAACCTGACCCGCGCGAAATTCGAAGAGTTGACTGCGGATCTCGTTGAACGCACCCTTGGACCAACTCGCCGGGCTTTGAGCGATGCTGGTTTGACTCCAGCCGACATCGACAAAGTCGTGCTTGTTGGTGGTTCTACACGGATTCCTGCCGTACAAGAAGCCATCAAGAAACTGACGGGCAAAGAGCCGCATAAAGGCGTCAACCCGGACGAAGTCGTTGCGCTTGGCGCTGCGGTGCAAGCTGGCGTATTGACTGGCGATGTCAAAGACGTAGTCCTGCTTGACGTTACTCCGCTGTCGCTGGGGATCGAAACGGCTGGCGGCGTATTCACAAAGATGATCGAACGGAATACAACGATTCCGACGAGCAAGTCGCAAATCTTCTCGACCTTTGCCGACAATCAGCCAAGCGTAGAAATCCACGTCCTGCAAGGGGAACGGGAAATGGCAGCCGGCAACAAAACGCTGGGCCGCTTTATCTTGGGCGATATTCCACCAGCACCACGCGGCGTACCGCAAATCGAAGTTACCTTCGACATTGACGCGAACGGGATCGTTAACGTATCGGCAACCGATAAAGGGACCGGTAAGAGCCAAAAAATTACGATTACTTCCTCCAGCGGCTTGAGCGACGAAGAAATCGAACGGATGATGAAGGACGCCGAGCTGCATGCGGAAGAAGATAAAAAACGCAAAGAGCTGGTTGAAGCGAAAAACAATGCTGACCAACTGATCTACACCGTTGACAAAACGTTGAAGGATCTGGGCGACAAAGTTGACGCTGCTGAAGTTGAGAAAGCAAACGCTGCGAAAGAAGAGCTGAAGAAAGTGCTGGAAAGCGACAATCTGGAGCAAATCAAAGCGGCATCGGAGAAATTGACCGAGGTTGTTCAGCAGTTGTCCGTGAAGCTGTATGAGCAAGCTTCGCAAGCAGCAGGCGCGCAAGACAACGCTGAAGCTTCCGGCAGCCAGAACCGCGAGAATGTCGTTGACGCTGACTACGAAGTGGTTGACGAAGATAAGAAATAAAGCTAAGATGGCTCACAGAGCAGTTTGAGTCTGGTGAATAGACTTTGGCAACCGGGAAGGTCAAAGTGCGGGCTGCTACCGCGCTTTGACTTTCCTTTTGCTGATAAGGGATATTAAATAGGTTACTTCGTGATGAAAAGATATGTCAGGTTTTAAGCACCGAGAAGGTTGGATGAAGCTGGGACTGAGTAGCGGAGCGTACATGAGGGTACGTGAGCAACGGAAGGCCCAGCTGAATTCAAGATTCGATGTCGAATCAGCTTCTTGGGTTACTTCGTGATGAAAAGTTGACCGATGGGGGTGGAAGGATGGCAGAGAAGCGCGATTACTACGAGGTGCTGGGCCTCAGTAAAAATGCGTCCGAAGACGAAATCAAAAAAGCGTACCGCAAGCTGGCCCGGCAATATCACCCGGACGTCAATAAAGCGGCGGATGCGGAAGCGAAGTTTAAAGAAGTCAAGGAAGCCTATGACGTCTTAAGTGATCCTGCAAAACGGTCGCGTTATGACCAGTATGGCCATATCGATCCGAATCAGGGCATGGGCGGCGGCTTCTCTGGCGCGGATTTTGGCGGCTTCGGGGATATTTTCGATATGTTCTTCGGCGGCGGCAGCCGGCGTGATCCGAATGCGCCGCAGCGCGGTAATGATTTGCAATACACGATGACGATCGAATTTAAGGAAGCGGTGTTCGGGAAAGAAACGGACATCACCATTCCGCGTACGGAAAACTGCGACACCTGCTTTGGGACTGGAGCCAAACCTGGTACTAAACCGGTGACCTGTTCGGTGTGTCACGGCACCGGTCAGCAGGAAGTCGTTCAAAATACACCATTTGGCCGTATGGTGAACCGGCGTACTTGTACGAATTGCGGCGGCAGAGGGCAAATTATCAAGGAGAAATGTCCGACTTGCGCCGGCAGCGGCAAGGTAAAGAAACAGCGTAAAATTCATGTGCGCATTCCAGCAGGGGTTGACGACGGAGCGCAACTGCGGATGTCCGGTGAAGGTGAAGGCGGGTTGCGCGGCGGCCCAGCTGGCGATTTGTACATCGTAATCCGCGTCAAACCGCATGATTTCTTCGACCGTGAAGGCGATGATATCTATTGCGAAGTTCCGTTGACGTTTGCCCAAGCTGCATTGGGCGATGAGATTGAAATTCCTACGTTGACGGAGAAAGTGAAGCTGAAAATTCCAGCAGGCACGCAGACCGGAACCTATTTCCGCTTGAAAGGAAAAGGGGTGCCGCGCCTGCGCGGAATCGGCCAAGGCGACCAGCATGTGAAAGTGGTTGTCGTGACGCCAAGCAAGCTCAGTGATGAGCAGAAGGAGCTGCTGCGTCAATTTGCTGCGTTGGACGGCGAGCATACGCATGAGCATGAGCAGTCGTTTTTTGACCGAATGAAACGGGCGTTTCGTGGAGACTAATCGCTCCAACATAAAAGCGCGAGCTAAGGAGAAGTAACTCCCTAGTTCGCGCTTTTTTTGGTATTGAATATTAACCTGCCGTTTGGATTTCCGCTAAAATTTCATCCTCCAGCATCAGCCGGATATCTTCCCGAAAGACCCGCATGCCGTATTCCCGATGTACGTACACCATGATCGCTTCCATGATGTTCGATTCAACGATGTACCAGCTGCGGCCGCCAACCCATACTTCACCGGTATAGCCAGTATCTTCATCCCAGCTGAGCTCAACCGTCACATCGGTGGGGCGGACGCCTCTCCGTTCAGCGGTATGCAGGCAAATCGCGTTAATGATTTCGTCCATCCCGAGGATCATGGCTTAATAACGGCCTCCATTACGATAATCGTCGTGGCGCGGCTGTTTTTTGAATCGGCGGTACAGGGCCGCAACTGCAACAACAATTACATAGATCGCTAACAGATTCACAGCTAATCCGAGCAGATTGCCGAAGAAGCCCATACTGCTAAATATGCCGCCGAACAGCAAACCTGCAAGACCGCCGATCATCATGCCGCGCATAAAGCTGCCGCCGCTGAAGAATCCGCGGTTTGTCGTCGGAGTTCCTGCTTGGGTTTTATTCCGATTGCCCGTCGTATTCTGATATTCGCTTTGCGACGGCTTCTTCGGGGTTGGATTGTACGACCGCGGGCCGGATTTGAATCCGCCGCCGCGTCTTGCGTCGGCAAAGTCAGGGGCAGTGAAGGTGAAGAAGACGGTGAAGACCATCATCAGAAGCATCATTTTTTTTAACATCGTCTATAAACTCCTCCTATGATTGTAAGTAAAGTATGTTCGCTTCCCCAATGAGTAATACGGACGAGCCAAGGAAACGTTTCAAATTTAAATGAATCATACCAAGTCGGGAATCGGACAAATTTGTATAAAGCCATGGCCAAAATTACATCCTACCGGATAATGGGCTGTGCGCGTGCAGCTTCATTGAAGCCTATAACGAAAGGCAGGGAGGAAGGATGGCTGAAAAGAACATTTTGGCCTATTTCAAAAGCCCGGAACAGGCCGAAGGAGTTGCCCGCAAATTAAGTGCGCTGCGGGTGGAAGATATATCGATAGATCGATTCAGCCGTTATGCCGGCGAGGGCTATAATCCGATGAATCCCGTGACGGGAAGCATCTCCAGCCTGGCGGCGGTCACCCAAGATGCGTCGATTACGAACCATTCGGCGGGGATATTGGCAGCAGCGGATCCGGCAGCCAGTGGACTTAGCCATGGGGGGCAAGGTGGGCCGACCGGCCATGACATTTTACTAACCGCTGTCGTTGACGAATCGATTCACCATCGGGCGCTGCGCATCATTGAAGAGGCGGGCGGCTTGATTTAATCCTTAAAGAAGAATGATTTCATCATGCCAATTGGAGAGTATATGGAAAGGAGCTGAAGCACAAAATGAGTCAAAGTCAGGAGGATCGGCGAACTAAACGGATCTCTGCCAAAGGAAAAAATCTGCCGATCGGACACTATACGGATGTAGAGTTTTCCGAAGAGATGGCTGACCAAGAGGATTGGGAAGCACTGGAGCGCAGCGAACGGGCGGATGCACGCCAGCAGGGGCAATACAAGCTGTAAGTCGTAAGCACCTACAGGGGACCCAAAGGTTCCCTGTTTTGTTATGGCTTTAGCCAGTTGAGCTCGCGAAGCGTGCGAAACAAAAAACCACCCGCTATGCGGGTGGAGGAACGAAGGTTTGACCAACTAGACCATTCCCATAAAATTGAGATGTTCAGGCTCAATAAAAGAAAGGAATGGTCTTAGATGGCAAACAAGAGCTATAGTTTAGCTCACACGAAGTGGATGTGCAAATACCATATCGTGTTCACCCCGAAGTATAGACGGAAAGAGATCTATAATCAAGTGAGGAGAGATTTGATCGAAATATTTAAGCGTCTGTGCAAATACAAGGGAGTGGAGATCATAGAAGGCCACATGATGCCGGATCATGTACACATGCTGGTAGCGATACCACCCAAAATCTCAGTATCCTCATTTATGGGGTATCTGAAGGGAAAGAGCTCACTAATGATATTCGAAAAGCATGCCACCCTAAAGTATAAATATGGAAATCGGAAATTTTGGGCGGAGGGATACTACGTGAGCACAGTGGGCTTGAATGAGGCCACTGTCGCAAAGTATATCCGCGAGCAGGAAGCACATGACCAGGCAATCGATAAACTGAGCGTCAAAGAGTATGAAGATCCATTTAGCAGAAACGGTAGCAAGAAAAAGTAAACCAGTTTAACTGGTAAGTGAAAGTGACAAAAACACTGAGCCTGAACAATTTTATTGTCAGGCTAGCGTCTTTAGGCGCAGTTTGGCAACAAGGGGTTATACCCCAAGAGCAAACCACCCGTTGGACGGGTGGTTATGATTTTGTCACGTTCCTGAATCTATAGTACAATAAATCTTATGCATGTAAGTCAAGGAGGAAATCATACGATGATCTGGAAAGAATTAACTATACATACGACGGAAGAAGCGGTGGAGATGGTTTCCAACTTCCTGCACGAGGCAGGCGCAGGCGGAGTAACCATTGAAGAGCACGTCGATAACGATAAACCTCGGGATACCTCCCTGGGACAATGGTTTGAAATTCCGCCTAACGACATTCCTGAAGGAGAAGCGAAGATCAGCGGGTATTTTCCAGAAGGGCTGGATATCGATGAAGTGATTGCGGAAGTTCGCGCACGCATCGAGGAACTGAAGAGCTTTGATATTGATCCTGGAGCGGCGGAGATCTCCGTGCGGGATGTCAGCGAGGACGATTGGGCGAACAATTGGAAGCAATATTTCAAGCCGCTAAGGGTGTCCGAGAGACTGACGATCAAACCAACGTGGGAGGAATATGTACCGGTTACGCCGAATGAGCAAATTATTGAGCTGGACCCTGGCATGGCGTTTGGGACAGGTACGCATCCTACCACCTCTCTTTGCCTACGCACACTTGAGAGCATTATCCAAGAAGGGGACGAAGTGATTGATGTCGGCACGGGCTCAGGGATTCTCGCCATCGGAGCGTGTCGGCTTGGCGCCTCTAAAGTGCTGGCGCTGGATCTGGATCCGGTCGCCGTATCTAGTGCGAAGGAGAACACGCGTCTGAATGGCTTGGAAGACCGGATTCAAGTCGTGGAAAGCGACCTGTTATCCGTTCTGAAAGGCGAGGGCAGCACGAATGTAGAGATCAAGCTGCCAGTACGGGTGGTCGTGGCGAACATTTTGGCAGAGATCATTTTGCTGTTTATCGAGGATGTCTATCAGGCATTGACGCCTGGCGGTTATTATATCGCCTCGGGAATTTATAAGAATAAAGAACAAGCCGTACAAGAAGCGCTGATTGCCGCGGGTTTCGAACTGGAACGGACGGCCCGGGAAGAAGATTGGGTCGCTTTTGTGGCGAGAAAGAGGTAATTCAATATGGATTTTCTAGACCGAATATTGCGGGTTCCGTTGGACCAGCTCCCCTTTTATTTGATCACCCTGGTGATCGCCTTTACGCTGCATGAATTTTCGCATGCCTATTTTGCTAATAAATTCGGGGACCCGACGGCCAAACTGCTGGGGCGCGTGACGTTGAACCCGGCAGTTCATTTTGATCTATTGGGCATTATCCTGCTCCTGCTTGCCGGGTTCGGTTGGGCCCGGCCGGTTCCGGTGAACCGTGACAATTTCAGCAAACCGCGCCTGATGGGTGTGATCGTATCGGTTGCCGGACCGCTCAGCAACTTGCTGCTGGGTGTCCTGGGGACGCTGATTTACGTGATGCTGGCCCGTTTTGGCGTGCTGGATGCAATTACGAACGAGAAGTTATTTCAAGCCGTTCTTATTTTCTTTAATCTATTTACAGTCATGAACTTCTTCTTATTTTTATTTAACCTGATTCCTTTACCGCCGCTTGACGGCTATCGAATTTTGGAGGATGTGGTGCCGCGCCGCATGTTAGGCAAATTGCAGCAATATGAGCAGTGGTCGGTGCTGATCTTCTTAGTGATCCTGATCCTCCCGGGCATGCAGAAATATACGATCATGCCGCTATATAATGCAGCCGAAACGATCTATTACCAGTTTGCCCATCTTTTCCTAGCTTTGTTTGGCGTATAAGCCGGAGAAGAGGACTGGAAACAGGAGTTCAAAAGTTGTATGATGTAGTTTGGTGATTTTTGACCTTATGGAACGGTGAGGATGATGGCATGCAGCGATATTTTGTGGATCCCGCGCAATTTGGCGATCGGGAAGTGACGATTGCCGGTGAAGATGCCCGTCATATCGGTAGGGTGATGCGTTCCAAACCCGGCGATAAGCTGATCGTGAGCGACGGGATATCCCGGGAAGTCCTCGCGGAGATTACAATCATCGAGCCGCAGCAAGTGACCGCGGCTATTATAGAGGAGCTGGCGGCGTCGGGCGAACCGTGGCTTCAAGTGACGGTAGCCCAAAGCTTGCCCAAAGGCGACAAAATGGAAACCGTCATTCAGAAGTGTACGGAGATTGGTGCGGCTTCTTTCCTTCCTTTTTTATCTGAGCGTACGGTGGTACAGTATGACAGCAAGAAGGAGGAGAAGCGGCTCACCCGCTGGCAGAAAATCGCCAAGGAAGCCGCCGAGCAAGCGCATCGCAGCAAAATTCCGACGGTTAAGCTTCCCGTCAAATGGGACAAGCTGCTTGTAGAGCTGAACAACTACGATTTGGTATGTTTATGTTATGAAAAAGAGGACGGCCGGCAGCTGCGAGACGTGCTGAAGCCTTTCGTTATCGGGTTGACACCTGAAAGAACGGTGAAAGTCGCTGTGGTCGTTGGACCGGAAGGCGGCTTTACCGAAGCGGAAGTAGAGGAAGCCGAAGCTGCGGGAGCGGTATCCGTTGGTTTAGGCCGGCGCATTTTGCGTACCGAGACCGCTGCCATGGCCGCCCTGACTTGCATCATGTATGAATCCGGAGAAATGGGGGGGGAATGAGCGATGCCTACTGTCGCCTTTTACACCTTGGGCTGTAAAGTGAATTTCTATGATACTGAAGCCATTTGGCAACTCTTTAAAAACGAAGGCTATGAACAGGTTGATTTCGAGGAATCAGCTGCCGACGTTTATTTGATTAACACTTGTACGGTGACGAATACCGGTGACAAGAAGAGCCGTCAGATTATTCGGCGGGCGGTGCGCCGTAACCCCGACGCGATCATTGCGGTAACTGGCTGCTACGCGCAGACATCACCTGCGGAGATTTTGGATATTCCGGGCGTAGATCTCGTCATCGGTACACAGGATCGGGACAAAATTATCCCTTACGTGAAGCAGCTTCAAGAGCAACGTAAGCCGATTAACGCTGTGCGCAACATTATGAAGACTCGGGAGTTCGAAGAGCTGGACGTACCAAGCTTTGCCGATCATACCCGCGCTTTTCTGAAAATCCAAGAGGGCTGCAACAACTTCTGCACCTTCTGCATTATCCCTTGGTCGCGTGGTTTGTCGCGCAGCCGCGACCCGCAAAGCGTCATTCAGCAAGCGCGTCAACTGGTCGCTGCAGGATATAAGGAAATTGTTCTGACTGGCATCCATACGGGCGGCTATGGGGATGATTTGGAGAACTACCGTTTGTCCGATCTGCTGTGGGACTTGGATAAAGTCGAAGGGCTGGGACGTATCCGGATCAGCTCGATTGAAGCAAGCCAGATCGATGAACGGATGCTGGATGTGTTGAAGAACTCCTCGAAGATGTGCCGTCACTTTCATATTCCGCTGCAAGCAGGCAGCAATGAAGTGCTGAAGCGGATGAGAAGAAAGTACACGATCGAAGAATTCGAGCATAAAATCAAAATGATCCGCGATTTCATGCCGGACGTTGCGATTACAACTGACATCATTGTCGGCTTCCCTGGAGAAACTGACGAGCTGTTCCGCGAAGGCTTCGAAGCGATCAAACGCATCGGCTTCTCGGAAATGCACGTGTTCCCGTATTCCAAGCGGAGCGGTACGCCGGCAGCGCGGATGGAGGACCAGGTCGACGAAGAAGTGAAACATGCTCGCGTGCATGAACTGATCGACTTGTCCGAGCAAATGCAGCTGGCTTATGCGGAGAAATTCGTGGGTCAGGTGCTGGATGTCATTCCAGAGAAGGATGAGAAGGGCACTGCCGGAGACGGCTTCGTGACGGGCTTCAGCGACAACTACCTGCAAATTCGCTTCCCGGGCACACCGGACTTGACCGGCAAAATCTGCCGCGTGAAGCTGACCAAAGCGGATGCGAACACCTGCGAAGGACAGTTAGTTCGAGTTCTGGACGATGCCACTCAAGCCTTAGCTTAATAAGGTCGCCCGCCATCGGGCATAGGTCAAGGATTTCACCCTGATTGGGGTTGAAATCCTTGTTGTTACATATGGGTAATTTGGAAGTATGAGTGCGATGCGCCTGTAATTAACAAATAACAACGGGCGTCAACAATTTCCCGCCCAGCGCCGAAGACGCGTATTCCCCAAGGGAACAGCGAACAGAAGCGCCTCAGTCCATTGGGAGGCTTGGGTAAAATAAAGGAGGTACAGCCAGAATGCCATTCAAAGAAATCTCTGCTGGAGGCGTCGTTTATCGCATCCAAGACGGACGGCTGCAAGTGCAACTGATTACCGATCGTTATGGCAAGATATCGTTTCCGAAAGGGAAGAGGGAACCAGGCGAAACCGTGGAACAAACGGCGCTGCGCGAAATTTTGGAAGAAACCGGCATTGTGGGCCGGATCAATAAATTGATTGATATCATCGCATATACTTACCATCATCCCAAACTCGGCTACGTGGATAAAGAAGTCCATTATTACCTGGTAGAATGGCAAAGCGGTGCCCTCCGTCCTCAGCTTGAGGAGATCCGCAGCGTGTCCTGGTACGAGCCGCAGGAGGCTTGGCGTCAGCAACGCAAGGCGGGATATGACAATAACGACTTCATCTTAGAGAAGGCCTTGCAAATGCTGGGGATCGAGCCGGAGAACTAATACGGTGCAGTTGTTTTCTGCGATATTGAGGAGAATGGAGAATATCGGGGAAAATAACTGCATTTTTGCGGCTATTTAGATGCCTTCGCATTCGGAAGGAGGGGGCCGGCGTGATGATCCAGGTCTTCAGGCGGGTCCAGCTTGGACCAGATTGGCAAATAGCAGAACGGCAGCGCCAGCAAGGAGCAGACCACATTAAAAATCGTCTGCGTGTGAGCGATTTGCGCTGAAAGATCGCTGGTTAACCAGGCTGCCGCCCCTTGCAGCAGCGGAACTAGCGGCAAGAACAAGACTGCTCCCAATACGTTGAGCGTTACATGCGACCATGCGACGAAGCGGCCAGCTCGGGTGCCGCTGATGGCGGCGATGACCGCCGTGACACAGGTGCCTACGTTGGAGCCGATAACCATGGCGATGCCAAATTCGACCGGCAAGGCACCACTAGCGGCGAGTCCCATCGTCATGGCGACGACGGCAGCACTGCTATGAATGATCGCCGTCAGGATAGCGCCGGCAAAGGCGCCCCACAACAGGCTGCCGGTGGCATGCTCCAGCAGCCAGGAGATCACGCCGCGCTCTTCCAGCGCCGGACCAATCGACTGCATAAAACGGATGGCGATCATAACGAGGCTGAAGCCGGCGATAGCCAGGGCAGCATACTGCAAGGGCAGCAACCAGGGGATGCGGCGTTGGATATAGTTTGGCAACATTTCGCCTGCCAGCACGGCGGCGGCCCATAACGTGAACGAAACGATCAGCATGGGGACTCCCAGCTTGGCTATATTAAGGGCAAGCAGTTCTGTGGTCAGGCAGGTTCCGATATTCCCTCCCAGAATAATGCCGAGCGTCCGTGCATAGGACAACAGGCGGGCGTTAACCAGGCCAATTGTCATGACGGTTACAGCGGTGCTGCTCTGTAAGACGGCCGTGATGAAGGTGCTCGATACAAGGCCGGTCCAAGGTGTCCGCGTCGTCCGGTGAAGAACACCAATCAGTCGTGGACCTGCCCATGCGTGCAGGGCCGCCTCCATGACCTTCATGCCGAACAGGAACAGGGCGAAGCCAAACGTCACAGGAAACAAAATCTCATGAAACATGCTGGCAACCTCCCTCCCCGGATGATCTGTCAAATGCAGACAAGCGATAATCGTACAAGTTACATATATGACGGTCGGACAACTTCCATGCCAGTCAGGCTGACGAACCGTCCCGGTCGCAGCGGTGCTTTAGGCGTCGTGAGTCATATTTAAAATGAGGAGTGAAGGATTAAGTGGCAAGGGTCATATTGCAACGCAGCCGCAAGAAACGGGTGGAAAAAGGACATCCTTGGATCTTCAAAAATGAAATCGAACGATTGGAAGGAGAGGTGAAACCGGGCGATTTGGTTGAGGTGGTTGATCACCGGAACCGTTATCTGGCCACCGGGTATTACAACCCGGCTTCACAAATTACTGTCCGCATCGTGTCGTATACACCGTTGGAGACGATGGACAAGGCCTTTTTTGTCCGTAGGTTTCAGGAATGCTTGAAGCATCGGGAACGGTTCGTGAAGGAGGACGCTTACCGTTTCGTATACGGAGAGGCCGACTTTTTGCCGGGGCTGATTGTGGACAAATTTGGTGACGTGTTGGTAGTACAACTGCTTACACTGGGGATGGACCGCTGTCGGGAGCAGATCGTAGAGGCGTTGTCCGAAGTGATGCACCCCGTTGGCATCTATGAACGCAGTGATGTCGGTGTCCGGGAAATGGAAGGCTTGGAGCAGGTGAAAGGGTCGATCTTTGGCCAGCCTCCGCGCCATGTGATCGTTTCAGAGAACGGGCTTAAGATCGAGGTGGATATCGAGCAGGGGCAAAAAACCGGGTATTTCTTCGACCAGCGGGAAAACCGGGCGTCCATCAAGCCGTTGATGACCGGCTGGGGTGGCCGCAGCGGCATTTCGCTGCAGGAGCTGCCCACGGAAGACGGCGGTGTGCGTCTCGCACCGGTTAACCGGAACGGTAAAGAAGTCACCTTCCCGTACTGGGATGGAGCTACCGTGCTGGAATGCTTCTCGCATACCGGAAGCTTCACCTTGCATGCTTGCAAATATGGAGCCAAAAAGGTCACTTGCCTTGACATCTCCGAGCATGCGATAGAAAGTGCGAAGCGGAACGTGGAACTGAATGGGTTCACCGATCGCGTCGAATTTGTGGTGGCTGATGCGTTTGACTATCTGCGCAGCCAGGTAAAGGGCTTGGAGGAACGGGCACGGCGGGCTGCCCAGGACGCTAAGGTCGATACTTCCGTGCCTTTGACCGCCGGCGGCGGGCGGACGTGGGACGTCGTGATCCTCGATCCACCGGCGTTCGCCAAGACGAAAGCGGCGGTCAAAGGCGCCGTTCGCGGCTATAAAGACATTAACCTGCACGGCATGAAGCTGGTAAATGAAGGCGGCTATTTGGTCACGGCCAGCTGCTCTTACCATATGCGTCCGGATCTGTTCCTGGAGACGATTCTTGAGGCAGCGGAGGATGCGGGCAAAGTACTGCGTCTTGTGGAATGGCGGGCAGCCGGTAAGGACCACCCGCAAATTCTTGGGGTGGACGAAGGACATTACCTGAAATTTGCCATTTTCGAAGTGCGCAGCAAACACGCGTTATAAAATTGAATATAATTGAATTACAGCCTCGTTTCGCGAGCTTTCGCGGTGCGAGGCTGTTTTTGTGACGGAAGAAGATGCGAATGTTTGATCGTATTTATGCTATACTGGAACTTAACGAATTGTCCGTCGTAGGAGGGATTTCCATGTCTTTACAGTTTATACTCGGCCGCTCCGGCAGCGGCAAAACGAGCCTCATTCTTGACCGGGTGACCTCCAAGCTGCGGGAGCAACCGATGGGTCCGCCGCTCATTATTTTAACCCCGGAGCAAGGCACGTTTCAGATCGAGCAGCGGATCGCTACGGCCCCGGGACTGCACGGTACAGTACGCACTCAGGTGTTAGGATTTCGTCGATTGGCGCTGCGCGTCATGCAGGAAACCGGAGGTGCGGCACTGGTGCCGATCGATGATGAAGGCAAGAAAATGCTGCTGTACAAGCTCATGCGCCGCCGCAAAGACGAGTTGAAGCTGTTTGGACACGGCGGAGACCAGCTCGGATTAATTGACCGGATCGCCGGGCTGTATACGGAAATGAAGAAATATAACGTGGATTTCTCCGCTTTGCAGGAGCATTATCATCTTCTGGAGCAGATCGAAGGGGAGTCTCCTTTATTAAAAGATAAAATGCACGATTTGAGCCTCCTGTTCGCGGAGTATGACGAAGAACTGTCCCGCTTGTACATCGACAACGAGGACCATGTCGTCAAGCTGGCGCAGGGGGCCAGCGAGTCGGCTTATTTGCGCGGGGCGGAAATTTGGATTGACGGGTTTCATACGTTTACCCCTCAGGAATATACTGCGATTCTCGCGCTGCTGAAAACGGCGGCTTCGGTTACGGTCTCACTGACATTAGACCGAGTATACAACGATGGAAATCAGCCGCATGAACTTAACCTGTTCTATACCCCTGCATCTGCCTTCGTGAAGCTGAGCCGACTGGCTGCAGAAGAGGGGATTGAGGTGCTGCCGCCGGAGCTGCTGGAAGCTCGCCCGTTCCCGCGGTTTCGGGAGAGCGAGACGCTTTCATACTTGGAGTCGGCTTACGAGCGACGTTCGCCATGGCCGAAGTCTGAGCCGCCTAAAGATTTAGAGAAGGCCTTGTCTCTGCACCGGGCGGCCAGCCGGCGAGCCGAGGTCGAAGGGGCGGCACGTGAGATGGTGCGTCTCGCCCGGGAAGAAGGTGTGCGCTGGCGGGACATGGCGCTCTTGGTGCGCAACTTAGGGGATTATGAAGAACTGCTTGCTCCAACGATGGAAGCATACGGGATCCCTTATTTCCTTGACCAGAAAACAAGCATGCTGTATCACCCCATGATCGAGTTTATTCGGGCGGCGCTGGACGTTGTGCTTGGGTTTTGGAGATACGAAGACGTATTTCGCTGCGTGAAAAGCGAATTTCTTCTGCCGCTGGACGGCAGCCTGACGCGTGAACATATGGATGTGCTGGAGAATTATGCTCTGGCGAGCGGAATCCAAGGTTATCGATGGTTTGACGGCCGTCCTTGGAAATCGGCGCCCAGCCTGTCGCTGGAGCAGGAGGATCAAACGTCGGCATCCACGAAAGCCATGGAGCAGCTGCAGCTGTTGGAGCGGTGCCGCGCTGCGGTCGCCGGCCCTTTGACCGCTTTTGAGAAAGAAATCCGTAAGGCGAAGAACGCAGAAGATATGTGTGCGGCAGTGTACCATTTGCTGGAGCGGGTGGAAGCCGCCCAGCGCCTGGATGTGTTGGCACACCAAATGGTTCGCGAAGGTAAGCCGCGTCAGGCGATGGAGCATCGCCAATTATGGGGCGCGGTATTGGACGTGCTTGACCAGATCGTAGAGATGATGGGGGACGAGCCGTTGGAGCTGGAGCTCTTTGCCGGCGTGCTGGAGACCGGGCTCAAGGAGCTGAAGGTGTCGCTGGTGCCGCCTTCGCTCGACCAGGTGCTGATCGGGAGTACGGAGCGGACGCGTTCGGGGCAGGTCAAGCATCTGTTCTTGCTTGGCATTAATGAAGGAATCATGCCAGCCAATCTGCAAGAGGAGGGGGTGCTCAGCGAGCAGGAGCGGGAGCGACTGGCGGAGCTTGGCTTGGAGCTGGCTCCGGGGCTGGCCCGCAAGCTGTTGGATGAACGTTTCCTCATCTACGAAGCGTTGTCCGGGGCAAGCCGTTCGCTCTGGCTAAGCTACCCCGCTGCCGATGGTGAGGGGGGTGCACTTTTACCATCGGAGGTGATCCGGCATGTGAAGCGGATCTTCCCGGGACTAAAGGAGCAGCCGCTGCTATTAGCGCCGGGGCCTGTCAGCAGCTCCACCGATCCGTTCGCTTCTCAGCTTGAATACGTCTCTCATCCGGGTCCGACGCTAAACGCCTTAATCGGTCAGCTGCGACTGTGGAAGACGGGAGAGTCCATTTCGCCGCTGTGGTGGCGTGTGCTGGAATGGTACAAGTCCCGACCGGAATGGGAAAGCAAAACGGCTCGCCTGCTGACCTCGCTGGATTATCGTAACCGGGTGCGCGGTTTGACGCCGGCAACGAGCCGACGGCTTTACGGCAAACGGCTGCGGACAAGCGTATCGCGGATGGAACAGTTCTCGGCTTGTCCGTTCGCGCACTTCGCTTCACATGGGCTGAAGCTGAAGGAACGCCAGCTTTACCGGCTGCTAGCGCCGGATATCGGACAGCTGTTCCATGCGACGCTCAGTCAGATGGCGATCACCTTCAAGGCGCAAAACCGCAGCTGGGGCAGCCTTACGCCAGAGGAAGCGATTCAGGCCGCCAATTCGGCTGTTGATGAGTTGGCACCTAAGCTGCAGGGCGAAATCCTGCTTAGCTCCAAGCGCTACGGTTATATTTCCCGCAAGCTGAAAGCGATCGTTGGTCGGGCTTCGTTAATCCTTGGCGAGCAAGCGCGTCGCGGCAGCTTCGAGCCGGTTGGCCTGGAGCTGGATTTTGGACCAGGGCGGCCCTTGCCTCCGCTGACGTTTGAGCTGCCCAACGGCTGCGTGATGGAAATCGTCGGCCGGATTGACCGTGTGGATATGGCGGAAGGCGAACAAGGCCTGCTCTTGCGGGTCATCGACTACAAGTCGAGTCAGACCGACCTAAAGCTGCACGAAGTGTATTACGGCTTATCTCTACAAATGCTCACCTATCTGGACGTTCTGCTGTCCTCGGCGGAAGCCTGGCTGGGGCAGCCCGCCCTTCCTGCCGGCACGTTGTATTTCCATGTGCATAACCCGCTGCTGCAAAGCAGCAACGGCATGAGTGCGGAGCAGGCGCAGCAGGAGCTGCTAAAGCGATTCAAGATGAAGGGCTTGCTGCTCGCAGACCGGGATGTGATCGCGAAGATGGATGCCCAACTGGAAAAAGGCTATTCCGATATCATTCCGGTGGCCATTAAGGCGGATGGCGGCTTCTACAGCAGCGCCTCGGTTGCAACGCCGGAGCAGTGGGATACGCTGCTGGGTTCTGTACGGAGGACGATTACGGAAATCGGCACGCGCATCACCGACGGTGACGTGCAGATTGCCCCATATCGACTTGGCCTGGAGACGGCTTGTACGTTCTGTCCCTACAAACCGGTGTGCCGCTTTGAGGAAGCATTGGACGGCAACGCATATCACGTCCTCGGCAAACCGGGCAAAAACGAAATTTGGCAGCTCCTCGGACAGGAGCGCGGAAAGGAGGCGAACCCTTCATGACCATCCCGACGAAACCAAAACCAGCTGGAAGTTACTGGAGTGATGACCAATGGCGGGCGATCGCCTTGTCCGGCGGTGACATGCTGGTGGCCGCAGCCGCTGGGTCCGGCAAGACAGCGGTGCTCGTCGAGCGGATTATCCGCAAGCTGACGGACCGCGAACAGCCGCTGAGCGTGGAGCGGCTGCTGGTGGCTACGTTTACCAAAGCCGCCGCTGCGGAGATGCGGGGTCGGATCACGGAAGCGCTGGAGAAGGAATTAGCCAAGGACCCGGGCAACGAGTACTTGAACCATCAGCTGGCCATGTTAGGGCGCGCTTCGATCACGACGCTCCACTCGTTTTGTATGGAAGTTATTCAACGCTATTACACGCTGATCCCGCTCGATCCAGGCTTTCGGATTGCCTCGGAAAGTGAGACAGCGCTGCTGCGTCAAGAGGTGCTGGAGGAGCTGCTAGAGGATAAATACGGAAGTGAACCGGCGGACAGCCCGTTCTTGAAGCTGGTGGATCTGTTTGGCGGAGAGCGCACCGATGCGGCGGTCTTTACGCTGGTGCAGCGGCTTTATGACTTCTCGCGCAGCCATCCTTGGCCAGATCACTGGCTTCAGGAAGCGTCTTCCGCTTTTATGGCTCCAGATCTCGCTGCCCTAGAGAAGAGCGCATGGGTCCAAAGCCTATTGGCCGATACGAAGTTGGCGCTGGGAGGCGCGATCAGCTTGCTGACGCAAGCAAAGGCGCTGGCGTTATCTCCGGGAGGGCCGGAGCCGTATGCCGTCACGCTGGAGGATGATCTGAACGTGGTCCGCTCGCTGCAGGAAGCGGTGGCAGGCGGAGCTTGGGCTTCGTTGTATGACGCGTTTCAAGGGGGGAACTTTGGCAAGCTGAAGCCGGTCAAGAAAGACCAGACCGATCCGGAGGTACAGGAGCGGGTAAAAGCGCTGCGAGAAGAAGCGAAGAAGACAGTCACCGATTTGCGGACGCAGCTGTATGGTCGACCGGCGGAGGCGTTTTTGCGGGAGATGCATGACATGGCTCCACTGCTTGGTGCATTATCGGAGCTCGTGAGTGAATTTGGAGAACGTTACCGGCTGCAAAAAGTGTCCAAGGGCTGGCTCGACTTCTCCGACCTGGAGCATTATTGCCTGCAAATTCTGCGGCATCCGGATTCGGAGCCGGGCGAGCTGCGACCGTCTGATGCGGCCTTGGAATACCGCCGGCAATTCGATGAGGTGCTGCTGGACGAGTATCAGGACACCAATACGGTGCAGGAGACGATTGTACGCTTAATTTCCCGGGAGAACCCGGGCAATCGGTTTATGGTTGGCGATGTGAAGCAGAGCATCTATCGTTTCCGCTTGGCGGAACCCGGGCTGTTCCTGGAGAAATATCGAACCTATGGCGACGATTTTGACGGAGCCGGGCTGCGCATCGATTTGGCGCGGAACTTCCGCAGCCGGCGCGAGGTCGTTGACGCGGTGAATTTACTGTTCCGACAGATCATGAACGAGAGTGTAGCGGAAATATCGTACGATACACGGGCCGAGCTGGTGTATGGGGAAGGCTTTCCACCGCAGGGAACCGAGGATTATCGCCCAGAGCTCTTGCTGATTGATCGTGACAACGGATCAAGCAGCGGTTCAGACTCGTTCGATAGCAGAGACAGCGAACCCTTGGACGGCGAAGGCGGGGACGAGGAAGATGAGGCTGCGTTGATTGAGGCGGTGCGGCTGGAAGCCCGCGCCATTGCAGCTCGTATTCGCGGGATGTTGGGCGAAGGCGGTGAACCGCTGCGCATCTACGACAAGCAGCTGCAGACGATGCGTCCGGTCGCTTTCCGAGATATGGTGATTTTGCTGCGGTCGACGTTGACCTGGGCGCCGGCAATGATCGAGGAGCTTCGAGTGGAAGGAATTCCGGCGTACGGGGAGTTAAGCCAAGGTTATTTTCAGGCGTCCGAGGTTGAAACGATGCTGTCGCTTCTGCAGGTGATCGACAATCCGCTGCAGGATATTCCGCTGGCAGCGGTGTTACGTTCGCCGCTGTACGATTTCTCTGAGGAGGAGCTGGCGGACATACGCCTAGCTTCCCCAAGCGGCCGTTACTATGAGGCGGTTCTGGCACGAGCAGCTGTTGGGAATGCGGAGTTGGCGCGAAGCGACAGCAGAGAGGGAGGCAATGGAGAAGCCTCCGTGTACCAGCCGGAGACGGACCCGGTTGAAACGGCTAACGATGCATTAGCGCTGAAGCTGCAGGCGTTCTTGCGGCAACTGGAAGCGTGGCGAAGCATGGCACGGATTGGACAGCTGAGCGACCTGATCCGCGAGATTTACCGGGAAACCGGTTATCTGGAATGGGTTGGCGGCTTGCCGGGCGGAACCCAGCGTCAGAGCAACCTGCAGGCGCTGCTGGATCGGGCGAGACAATACGAGGTATCGTCTTCGGCGCCCGGGTTGTTCCGCTTCTTGCGTTACGTTACTCGACTGCGCGAGAACGGCGGCGACCTTGGGGCTCCGGGCGATGCCGGGGAACAGGGCGACGGCGTGCGCATCATGACGATTCACAAAAGTAAAGGCTTGGAGTTTCCGGTTGTGTTCGTCGCCGGATTGTCCAAGCAATTTAACCGTCAGGATCTGAACGCACCGTTTCTGATGCACAAGGAGCTTGGCTTTGGTCCGAAGTACGTTGACGCGAACACACGCGTCAGCTACCCGACGTTGCCGAACCTGGCGATCCGGCGGCGGGCACAGATGGAGTTGTTGGCGGAGGAGATGCGCGTTCTGTACGTGGCGCTTACCCGCCCGAAGGACAAGCTTGTACTCGTCTCTTCGGTCAAAAATCTCACCAAGTCCGTCGAAGCTTGGGGCGGTGCGCTGGAGGCGAGTGAGCAGCAACTGCCGGATTATTTGCTGGCGCGGGGACGCTGCTATCTCGACTGGATTGGCCCAGCGCTGATCCGCCATCCAAGCGCACGGGAGCTGCGACAGTTCGCCGGGCTGCCGGAGGTTGGTCCTGCCGTGTTGGCGGACAGCCCTTCCGACTGGCAGATCGCGTTTCTTTCCGCCCGCACGGCGGGACAGAACGGAGCGGTGGCAGAAGCGGCTGTCACTGCGGAGACTGCGGCAGTGGATTCGGCGCAAATCAAGGCGTTGCTGTCTGGTCAGCCGACAGCGGTCCTGCCGGAAGAGGCAGAAGACGTCGAGGCGGCTGAGATGAGAGTTATGGTGGAGTCACGGCTCAACTGGACGTATCCTTATGCGGCAGCAAGCCGAGTCGCGGCCAAAACCTCAGTGACGGAGATGAAGGCGCTGTTGTCGCTGCAGGAGGAACCGGCTCGTGACGTCTTCGTAGAAGCGGAGCTATTGCGCGAGCGAGAACAGGCAGAGGCGGAAGAGCAGCCGGAGTTCAAGCTGCATCTGCGCCGTCCGCGGTTCATGGAGCAGCGCAAGCTGACTCCAACCGAACGTGGGGTCGCCTACCATACGCTGATGCAGCACCTGCCGTTTGACGCAGAGCCGGGAATCGCAGTCGTTCAAGCGACGCTGAATCGGTTGATCGAGCGGAAAATTATGACCGCGGAGCAGGCGGCGGCCATTGAGGTGGATAGCATCTCAAGATTGCTGCAGAGCCCGCTTGGCGAACTGCTGCGGCAGGCGGACTGGGTGAAACGCGAGATGCCGTTCAGCTACGGGCTGCCTGCAGCGGAAGCCTCGCCGCAGCTGAGCGGATTGGAAACGATGCAAGATGGATCGCCAAGCGCTGCATTCCAGGAGCTGGACGGGGAAACGGTCCTGATCCAGGGGATTGTGGACTGCCTGTTCGCAGTAGGCGGCAAAGTGTACCTACTAGATTACAAAAGCGACCGAGTGCTGGAGCATCGCGGGGGGGCGGAAGCGCTGGCGGAATCGTACCGGTTCCAGCTGGAGTTGTACGCCCAAGCGGTTGAGGATATCACCGGTTCGACCGTGGATGAGAAATGGTTGTATTTCTTTGACGGCGGCCAAGCGGTGAGATTGTAATCTCCATGGATGCGGGCAGCCAATAAAGGCTGCCCGCCATCTATCCGAAATAGAGTGAGTGCTAGAATGTCGGCGTACTTTGCCGGGATCAAGGGGGAGAAAGGGATGCGCATTTTACATACGGGCGATTGGCATTTGGGGCGCACGCTGGAGGGACGCAGTCGGCTCACAGAGCAGGAGGCGTTTCTGGACGAGCTAGTGCAGATAGTCAAGGATCAGCAAGTAGATCTCGTCTTGATGGCGGGCGACGTGTATGACAGTGTGAATCCGCCGGCTGCGGCGGAAGCGATGTTCTACGATGCGGCGGCACGGCTGACGGAGACCGGCTGCCATCTGGCGGTGATCGCCGGGAACCATGACCAGCCGGAGCGGGTGGCTGCGGTATCGCCGCTGGTGGCGCGCCGGGGCATTTCGTTGGTGGGGCTGCCGGTGCCTGAGGCGATCACCGTTCCTGTGCCGCGCACCGGGGAGACGGCGGTCATCGCTGCGTTGCCGTATCCTTCCGAAGCCCGGTTGTCCGAGCTGCTGGCCGGCGATGCGGATGAATCCGAACTGCGGCTGGCTTACAGCGCCAAGGTAGGGATGTTGATGCGCCAGCTGGCCGGGGCGTTTCGCCCGGACACCGTGAACCTCGCGATGAGCCATATCTATGTGCTTGGCGGCGTGGAATCGGACTCCGAACGGCCGATTCAGGTTGGCGGCGCTTATACCGTGGACCCGTCGGCGCTGGACATCGGCGCGCAATACACGGCGCTGGGGCATCTGCACCGGCCGCAAGCGGTAAAGGGAGCCGGATTAACCCGGTATAGCGGGTCGCCGCTGGCGTATTCTTTTTCCGAGGCAGGACAAGCCAAATCAGTGATGCTCCTGGATGCGGTACCTGGGAAGGAGCCGATCTTGGAGGAGCTGTACTTGAGCAGCGGGAGGCCGCTGGTACGCTGGAGCTGCCGGGGCGGGCTGGCAGAGGCGTACCGTTGGTTGGAAGAGGGAAGGGACGCGAACGCGTTTATCGACCTCGAAATCAGCCTAACCGAAGCGATGGCGCTCAGCGACATCCAGGCGCTGCGTAAGGCTCATGACGGGATCGTCCATATTCGCCCGGTCTATCCGGGACGGGAGCTGCAGGAGGAGCTCGCCTCCCGCGAGAGCGTGCCGGTGCATGAGCTGTTCCGCAAGTTTTACCAGCGACAAACCGGTGGAGCTGAGCCGGAGGAAGAGTTGGTCGAGCTGTTTATGTCCCTCGTCTCCGAAGAAGAGGATGAAAGCGCGGCAGCGGATGGTGCTGTGGAGGGGGGAAGTCGATGAAGCCGATTACGCTAAAATTAGCCGGGCTGCAAAGCTACCGGGAAATGCAGACGATCGATTTTACCGAGCTGTGTGAGACAGGGTTGTTTGGCATTTTTGGGCCGACGGGCAGCGGGAAGTCGACGATTCTGGATGCGATCACGTTGGCCCTTTACGGCAAAGTTGGCCGTGCATCCGGCGGAACCCAAGGGATTATGAACCATTTGGAGGACGCGCTGTTTGTGGCGTTTACGTTCGAGCTGACTTCTGCGGCCGGGACGGAGCGTTACCGGGTGGAGCGGCGGTTTAAGCGCCAGGGCGAGCTGTCGGTCAGCAATACGATCAGTCGGTTTATCGAAATTTTGCCGGATGATGAGGAAAAAGTCATCGCCGACAAGCTGGCTGATGTGACACGTTGTGTGGAGCAGAAGCTCGGTCTCAAAATGGATGATTTCACCCGTGCGGTTGTTTTGCCTCAGGGAAAATTTGCCGAGTTCCTGTCCCTGAAGGGGGCGGACCGACGGGCGATGCTGCAGCGGCTGTTCCACTTGGAAAAATACGGTGACCTGCTAGGGCAGAAGCTGACCCGCAAGGTCAGAGCAAACGAGCAGCGCCGCGCCGAGGTGGCCGCCGAGCAGCAAGGGCTCGGCAATGCCTCCGCCGAGGCGCTGGAGCAAGCGGCGGCAGCGGTGCAAGAGGCGGCGGCGCTCGCCGCCGAGCGGCGCCGCGAGCTGCTGCACGCGCAGCAGCGCTATGACCAGCTCGCCAAAGTGCGCGAGCTGGCGGTAGAGCGCGCCGAGCGAGCGGCGCAGCTGGAGGCGCTGCGCGCGCAAGGCGGCGAGATCGCCGCGCTGGAGGCGAAGCTGGCGCGCGGGAGCGCCGCCGAGGCGCTCAGGCCGGTGCTGACGGCCTGGCAAGAGGCGCAGCGCGCCGCCGCCGCCCGCGCGCTAGCCGCGGCCGAGGCCGAGCAGGCCGCCCGGGCTGCGGCTGCGGCGGCCGCCGAGGCCAGTGCGGCTGCGGAAGCCGCAGCGGCGGCGCTCGGCCGCGAGGAGCCGGCGCTGCTCGTACGGCTCGAGCAGCTGGAGCAGGCGCGCAGCCTGCAGGAGGAGGCCGCGCGCCTTGGCGCCGAGCTGCAGCGGATCGCGGCGCAGCGCGCGGAGGGCGCGCAGCGTAAGCAGCTCCTCGCCGAGCAGACGGCGAAGGAGGAGCAGCTGCTGGCCAAGGCGCAGACACGCCAGCGCGAGCTGGAGCAGCAGCTGAAGGCGACGGAAGTGAAGGCCGAGGAGCGTCAGCAGGCGCAAGCTGCCGTACGGCTGGCCCAGCAGTTGGCCGCATTGCAGGAGCAGCTCGCGCAAGCGGAGCAGGAGGAAGCGGCTGCTCGGACAAGCTTGCAGCAGGCAGAGGGTAAGCTGGAGCAAATCGTTCGTGAAGTTGCCGAGGTGCAGCTATCCAGCCAAACGCTTGCCGGACAGCTTGCGGAAGCTGCTTTGGAGCTGACGATGTTGGAGAAAGAACTGCAGCAGCATGCTGCTGAGCTCACCGGATCCGAACAGTCGCTGCGTCAGGCGCTAAAGGTGCGCGAACGCCATCTGTGGGCAACCCGGTTAGCGGAGCAGCTGCAGGACGGCGAACCGTGCCCAGTGTGCGGCTCCGCGCATCATCCGGCTCCGGCTGAGGCCGAGGACGACGGCGTCACCGGCGGGGAGGCGGAGCTTGAGACGCTCGCCGCCCTGATCGCGGAGGCCCGCGAGCTGCAGTTCGCCGTCGCCCGCGACCGCGACGCGTGCAGCGCGCTGCTGCAGGCGCTGGCCCCGGCTGGCGGCGCCACCAGCGACAGCGGCGGCGAAGCGGCCGCTGCGCCAGGCGCGTTTGCTGCGGGCGAGGCGGCCGCCAGCGCCGAAGTCGCCGCCACCGCAGCTGCGCTCGCCGCGCCGTCTGCAGCTGCGCCTGCCGGCCTCGCGGCCCTGCAGCGCCAGGCAGCGGCGCTAGCCGAGCGGCACGCCGCGTGCCGCCGCCGGCTGGAGGCGCTGCAGCGGGACGGCCGCGCAGCGCAAAGCGCACTGGCGGTCCTGCAGCCGCAGCGTGCCGCTGCCGAAGCGGCGGAAGCCGCGGCTTCCGGCCAGCTGAAGCAGGCGGCCGCCCGCAGCGCGCAGCATCGTGAGGCCCTCGCGGCCAAGCAGCGCGAGTGGGCCGAGCTGTACCCGGGCCTCTCGCCGGAGGAAGCCGCCCGGCAAATGGAGGCGTATGCCGCCAAGGATCGGCTGGCCGAAGATTTGCGGGGGCGGCTGGCTGTCAGCGTGCCGTTTATCGAGGAGAAGACGGCCAAGCTGCAGGCATTAACCGGCGAAATAATCGAGCTGGACAAAACGCTCGTGCAATGGGAAGTACAGGAGCAGGGAAAACAGGAGCTGCTTCGGGAGAAACAGGAGAGATTGCACGCCGTGGCCGGGGAACGACCGGTCGATGAGCTGCTTGCCGAAGCCCGGGAGAAGCTGGCAACCCTTCGTCAGCAGGCGGAACGCAGCCGGGCGATGCAGACCGAAACCGCGGCCCGCAGCCATGAGCTCGCCAAAGCGGAAGCGTTGGCGGCTCAAGCCGCTGCAGCGGCCCGGGACCAGGAAGCCGAGCTTCAGGTCCGCTGGGTTCAGGCGCTGGAGGCTTCGCCTTTTGAGGAGGAAGCTTCCGTATTAAATAACCTGCTGGCCCCGGGCGAAGCGGAATTGCTCGTGGAGACAGTGCAGCAACACCGCAGCCGGGAGCAGGAGCTTGTCATCAGCCTAAGCGAACTGGATGCCAAGCTGTCGGGGCAAACGGTCAGCGACGAGGAATGGCAGTACATTGGAGCGGCCCTCGCTGCGGCAAAAGAGCAGGATGAAGCGGCACTGCAGCTCAAGGCCCGGGCCGAGCGGGACTGGGAGGACCTGCAGGTGCGGCATGTCCGCTGGCAGGAGCTGGAGCAGGTCCGCAGCCAGCTGGAGCATGAAGCCGGGTTGCTCGCTAAGCTGCAATCGGCATTGCGCGGGAACGCGTTCGTTGAGTATGTCGCGGAGGAGCAGTTGATGAACGTCAGTCATGCCGCTTCCCAACGCTTGCGGTTTCTCACGAAGCAGCGGTATGCGCTGGAAACCGACTCTGGCGGCGGCTTTGTCATCCGCGACGATGCAAGCGGCGGCGTGAAGCGCCCGGTGGCGACATTGTCCGGCGGGGAGACCTTCCTCGCTTCCCTGGCGCTGGCGCTGGCCTTGTCGGCACAGATTCAGCTTCGCGGCCAATATCCGCTGCAATTCTTTTTCCTGGACGAAGGCTTTGGAACGCTGGATCCTGAGCTGCTGGATACGGTCATCACCTCACTGGAGCATCTGCATCATGACCATCTCTCGGTGGGGATCATCAGCCACGTTGCCGAGCTGCAGACCCGGTTGGCCCGCAAACTGGTGGTCATTCCAGCGGAGAGCGGCGGGGCAGGTTCCCAAATTAAGCTGGAACGGCTGTAGCTGCCTGAGTAAGGACACGAAACGGAGGAGCAGGATGAAGATACGGGTGCTGATCGCAGATGACAACTCGTTTATCCGTGAGGGAATGCGAATTATTTTAAACAGTTTTGAGGAATTTGAGGTAGCGGAGACCGTAGAGGACGGACAACAGGCGGTCGACTACTGCCGCGCTAATCCGGTAGATGTAGCGCTGCTGGACGTTCGGATGCCCAATATGAACGGGGTGGAAGCAACTCGGCTGCTGACGGAGGAAGGGCTGGCGAAGCCGCTGATTCTGACCACCTTTGACGATGATGAATACATCATGGACGCGATCCGCTTCGGCGCCAAAGGCTATTTGCTGAAAAACAACGACCCGGAACGTATCCGTGACGCGATCAAAAGCGTGTATTACGGCCACAACGTCTTGCAGGACGTGGTGCTGGATAAGCTGAAGCAGACGCTTGCTTCTGGCGGGGCTTCGCAGGATACAGCTGTATCGCCTCCGCCGGAATCGGCGAGCGCGCAATCCAGTACGGCTGCTTCACCGGCGGCCCCTTCCGCTGCGATAACTCCGGAAGGTACCGGTCTGTCGCCAAGCGATCTGGCGCGGTTCACCGAACGGGAGCTGGAAGTCATGTCCCGCATTGCCAAGGGCTTGTCCAACAAGGAAATCGCCAAGGACATTTTTATTTCGGAGGGAACCGTAGCCAACTACATCACCTCGATTCTGAACAAAACCGGGCTGGAGCATCGAACGCAAATCGCCATTTATTACTTGACCGGGAGGGTCCGCTAACTTATGGAACGGTGGAGCATCGGCAATAAGTGGCTCGTGCTGGGCCTGGCCATTGCTTTGATTTATATCAGGGAAGCCTCCCCGTCCTCTTGGCTGATCTTGTTCGCTTTACTTTATTTGGCTCTGGACCTCACGGCGCTGCTGCTTCCCAAAATGGCGTATCGAAATGCGCTGTATGGAGCAATGCTGATCTACTGCGTCTGTTGCGCGGTATACTTCTCTCCGGAGTTCGCGCTGTTGTTGCCGCCAACCTCCTATGAAATGGTCAAGGGAAAGAGCCCGCTCGTCTTAGCTGCGGCGTTGCTTGCGATCCCGCTGCTCTTCCTGAAAGGGACGCTGGCAGTGGTTTATGCGTTTATCGTGATCATCAGTTGGTTTAATCGATATCTTTTTTATCGTCTGTTGCTGAGGTTAAACCGGCAGGAGGAGCAGCTGGACAAGCTGCGTTTGAAGCAGGATAAGCTAAGGAAGCAGTTGAATGACAATGAGGACTTCATTCGGGCTTCGGAATACACGTATAAGTTGGAAGAGCGAAATCGCCTCTCTCAGGAAATTCATGATGGCGTCGGCCACTCGATGACCGGGGCGCTGATCCAGATGGAGGCCGCCAAGCGTGTGCTGCACACTGACCCGGCCGGGGCGGAGAAGCTGCTGCAGAATGCGATTGGCATCGCTCAGGAATCGATTGAACGGATCCGACAAACGTTGAAGAACCTGAAGCCTCCGGTGGAGCAGTTAGGGATCCATCGGCTGAAGAGCGCTGTCGAAGCGTTTGGCAACCGTTCCGGCCTCCAGACCTTGGTCGTCCATAGCGGCGATCTGGAGAAAATTACGCCGCTGTATTGGAAAATCATTTATGACAACGTGACGGAGGCGCTGACCAATACAGCCAAGTACAGTGGAGCAACCTTCGTACAGGTTGAGGTGCGGGTTCTCGGGCAATGGATTCAAGCCGTTGTAACGGATAATGGACGTGGTCAAGACAAGATCGTTAAAGGCATGGGGCTGATCGGCATGGAAGAGCGCGCGGCCTCGGTGAACGGCACGGTCATTGCGGACGGCACGCAAGGGTTTAAGGTGACTACTTTAATCCCCTACGCACCTCCCAAACCATGAAGAACCTCATTGACAGGGGTTCGTCCCCAAGACAATATGAATTTTCTCATGCACAAAGGATGAACTTATGCACTGACATAAGGGCATCCTTTTTTTCTACAATAGGGTCAAGAACGAAGCAGAATGGAGAGGTTGCAATGAACGTTTTAGAGATTCGCGGACTCACGAAAAAATTCGGCGACTTTATCGCAGTTGATAATATGTCCTTATCCGTGCGGGAAGGGGAAATCTTTGGGTTTCTAGGATCCAACGGCGCCGGCAAGAGCACTACGATTAATCTGGTTGCATCGCTGCTGCGACCAACGAGTGGGGAGATTCGCATTTTGGAGAAAGACATTAGCAAGCACAACCGTTTCGCCAAAATGAACCTAGGGATTGTTCCGCAGGATTTGGCGATTTACCAAGATATGACCGCTTACGAAAATGTGAAGTTCTTCGCAGGATTGTACGGCTTGCGGGGAACGGAGCTGAAGGAACGGGTAGAGGAAGCGCTGCGATTTGTCGGTCTGGCGGATAAGGCGAAGAGCTTTCCAAAGAACTTTTCCGGCGGGATGAAACGGCGGCTGAACATCGCTTGTGCCATCGCGCATCGGCCAAAGCTGATCATCATGGATGAACCTACGGTCGGCATTGATCCGCAGTCGCGTAACTATATTCTCACCTCTGTCCGGAAGCTGAATCAAATGGGCTGCACGATCATTTATACGAGCCATTACATGGAGGAAGTTGAAGAAATCTGCTCCCGGATCGCCATTATCGATCATGGCAAAATTATCGCGGACGGCACGAAAGAGCAGTTGATCGCCACGATCACCGACATGAAGGAAGTGCGCATTGAACTGAAACAGGATGGCGAGGCGTTCTTGGGGCTGATCCGACGCTTGCCAGGGGTAAGGACGGTAACGGCGCATGAATCCGAAATTCGCATACACAGCGACCTGTCGGTGGATAACTTGAGCGGCATCCTGAAGCAGCTGATCGACGGCGGGGCGGTCATTCGTTCCGTCGAGGAGCAGGAGCCAAATCTGGAAACGGTGTTCTTGACGCTGACTGGACGCAACTTGCGTGACTAGGGCTGCGATCGTAAACCGATCGCTTTGGGAGGAGATTTGAGAAATGAATACGATATCGATTGCACTTAAGGAGCTCAAGCAGGAGGTCCGCAACCGTTGGACGTTGGTGTTTATGCTCGCTTTTCCGATTGTGCTGATCTTAATTCTAGGCACTGCCCTGACAAATGCCTTTGAGAGTACGGCCCAGATTGGGGATATTCGGGTGTTGGTGAAGGACAACGGTGAGAATCCGGCTTTAACGCAAGCCTTCAAGGCGTTTACCCAAGAGACGGCCGGTATGGGATTAACGTTCGAGCAATTGGCTCCGGGCGCAGACGCTCGGAAAGAGGTTGAAGCCGACCATTACGATGAGTACGTAGAACTGAGTGATCAAGGTGTGTTGCTCTATTTAAGCGGCCGGGATCCGATTCAAGGCAACGTCGTGCAAGGAATGCTGACAGCCTTTGCCCAGCAATACAACGCGATCATGGCCATTGAGAAGAACGCTCCCGGCCAGGCGGAAGGGGCGCTGGCAGCAGGTGCGGCGAATCAGCGGGAATATATCAAAGAGACTTCAATTGCAGCTGACCGTCAGCCGGGCTCCATCGATTATTACGCGATGGCGATGACCTCGATGATCGCTTTGTGGAGCTCGCTATCTGCCAGCCGGCTGATTACCGGGGAGATTCGCCAAGGGACCAGCATGCGGCTAGCAGCCTCTCCGGTTGCCAAGGGTGAGATTTTCGCCGGTAAAGTACTTGGTAACATGGTGACGAACCTGTTGTGCGTCATCCTCCTGATTCTCTTTAGTAAATTTGCCTTTAATGCTTATTGGGGAGAGCATTCGGGCGCGGTGATGGCAGTGCTAAGCTCGGAAGTAATCATGGCCGTTAGTCTGGGTCTCGCAGTAAGCTATGTGCTGAAAGAGGCGGCGACGCAAGGCGTGATCTTGATTTTTACTCAAGTCGCGGCATTCTTAGGAGGAGCGTACTTTCCGATGGGGGAACTTGGTCCGCTGGCGGCGGCAGCCAACTTGTCACCGGTTCGATGGGCGAACGTAGCGATTACGCAAATTATTTATAACAATCAAGTTTCGGCGATGTGGCCGGTCGTAGCTTTAAATTTAAGTTTAGGTATCGTGCTGTTGGCAGCGGCAGCCTGGATGATGCGGCGCAAGGAGGGCCTGTAACATGATTAAGGATATTTGGTGGTTGACGTCCCAAACGCTGCGGAAGACATTCCGCAAACGCAGTAATCTTATTTTATATGTAGCCTTGCCGCTGGCCGGAATCTTATTATCGTTGATGATTTATGGCAACGGGGGAGATGCCGGACTGCGAGTTGGCGTAGTGAATCAAGATGGGGATAAACCAATTGCAACGGATACGATTCGGTTTCTGGAAGGACTGGATCAAATTCGGTTGACGGAAGTGACGGAGGCGGAGCTTCGCGAGCAACTGGCCGCCGGTCAGCTGGACAGCGGTTTGGTCCTGGGTGTCGGTTACTCCGATAGCATCCTTGCCGGGGAGCCTGACCATATCGGAATTCAATCGGTCAAAGGCACAACGGTCACTGCTTACATGAAAGCGATGCTCTACAATTACACTGGGAATTTGGCAGCCCTAAGCCGGGTGGCTCAGGGAGACGAGGCGAAATTCGCCCAGCTTTACGAAGATTATCAACAATCCGGGATTACGTTCACCGTTCATTCGGCTGACAGTTCTGTCGAGCAAAAGCAGGCGATGACGTATCAAACGATTGGCTTTCTCATAATGTTGATGATGATGTCGGCCGTGAATTTGTCGGAGTTGATTCTGAAAAGTCGGGAGGACCGCACTTTCTTCCGCATCATTTCTTCTCCAATCAACGCCAAGCAGTTTGTCATTTCCATCTTAATAGTCAATCTCATTGTGATGGCGGTACAGATTGTGGTTACCTTGTTCTTCCTGGAAGTTGTATTCCACATCGATACCGGGGTGCCGTTTGGACGGATGGCGCTGCTTCTGATGCTGTTTGCGCTCGTATCGATCGGCCTGTCGCTCGTCATCGTCGTGTTCTCCAAGAACAGCGGCATCTCCAGCGCGCTGCAAAATATCATCGTTACGCCAACCTGCTTGCTGGCAGGCTGCTTCTTCCCGAGCGAGATCATGCCGGAAGCAGTGCGGAGAATCTCTGAGTTCATGCCCCAGCACTGGGTGCTTCAGTCGATTGAAAACCTGCAGCAAGGCGAAAGCTTAGCTCAGATCTGGTTTAACCTATCCGTTCTGGCCGCGTTCGCTCTAGTTTTCTTCCTGCTGGCAGCTTACAAGATCGCACGGAACAACGACACGCGTAATTTCGTTTAAAATATTTGTTTTCCCGTGATGCACATCACAGTAACAGTATCAACCTGCTGTTATACTACAGTTAGCCGACATCCTATTTACAAGCACCCCGCCGGACGTATTGGTTACAGAAAGAGTCGACAGCTGTTTCCGTCCAATACGTCCGTGCGTCAAGCCAACTCATTCTGTGAGGCGGCAGGGTGCTTCTTTTTTTTGCCTGTTTTCGGTAAAATGAAAGCTATCACAGATTCTGTTTAGGAGGCTTTCTGATGGACAACTGTTTGTTTTGTAAAATCGTTGAAGGATCGATCCCATCGAACAAGGTGTACGAGGATGATCGCGTTCTCGTTTTTCACGATATCCAACCCGCTGCGCCGGTGCATGTGCTGGTCATTCCGAAGAAGCATATCGCTTCCATGAATGACGTGGCTTCTGAAGATTTTGGTCTGATCGGTGAGATGCATCGCGTTGCACAGGAAGTCGCGAAGAAGCTAGGCGTGGCAGAGAGCGGATACCGGCTGATCAATAACTGCGGACCCGACAGCGGACAAGCGGTCGCACATTTGCATTATCATCTGATTGGAGGCGCCAAGCTGGGCGCATTGGTACAATCCTCTAGCTCCCACGCGCTATAAAACTCCTTTTAGAATTTGGAAGAGAAAAAAGCCGGTGCTCAGGTTGACACCCTATTTCTCTTTCCCCTATAATGAAGTTTGATGAACCGTGTTATGCTCTTGGACGGTCTGGTCGGAGGGAGGGAAAACTGGTGTCTGAAACTAAAGTTCGCAAAAACGAGACAATTGATGCTGCACTTCGTCGCTTTAAACGTTCCATCGCGAAAGATGGAGTATTGGCTGAGGTGAAGAAACGTAAGCATTATGAAAAGCCAAGCGTAAAGCGCAAGAAAAAGTCCGAGGCTGCTCGTAAGAGAAAGTTTTAGGAGGATTTAATCAACGATGAATCTTAGCGAGCGATTGAACGAAGATATGAAGCAAGCGATGAAGAGTCAAGACAAGTTCAAGCTCTCCACCATTCGAATGGTTCGTGCTACGATCAAGAATCTTGAGATAGATTTGAAAAGAACTTTGAACGATAATGAAGTGCTTGATATCCTAAGTCGTGAAATCAAACAGCGCAAAGATGCCCTCCAAGAATTTGAGAAAGCGGGTCGTGACGATCTTGCCGAGCAAGTGAAAGCGGAAGCGGAGATCCTTGCTGAGTACCTTCCCGAACAGCTAAGCGAAGAAGAAATTAAAGTCATTGTACAGCAGACCATCCAGGAAACCGGTGCTTCTTCGAAAGCCGATCTCGGGAAAGTGATGAGTGCACTGATGCCCAAGGTAAAAGGCCGGGCAGACGGTAAGCTCGTAAACCAGACGGTTCAACAGCTTTTGCCATAACTTCGAGAGACAAACACCTTTTACGATGTATTCGTAGAAGGTGTTTTTTCATTTTATATGCCCTATGCAAGCCAAGGTTGCCGTCCTATGCAGCCTTGGCTTTTGCTTTCCCTTTTCCCTTCTCATAAATCCAAGCCGGGCCGCATAATTTGTACAGTAGGGGAAGGAGGATTGCCTCATATGAGCCGGTTTGTCCGCAAAATTCGCAAATGGACGGTCGATGCGCTCGACCTGCCCAGTGATCTTGTATTCGATTTGCCGAGGCTCACCTTAATTGGAGGTCAGCAGCTGTATATAGAAAATCATCGGGGCGTGGTCCACTTCTCTCCCGAAGCGCTGCATCTGGCGCTGAGTGAAGGAACGCTGGAAGTTGAGGGAAGCGGCTTGGTTATTAAAGCTATCATGCCTGAAGAAGTGGTCGTGGAGGGCCGGATCTTCGGCATTAAATATCGTGGAACGGAGGAATGAAGCGTGAAATCACCGGCTTTAAACCAGCTGAGAGGCATCGTTACCGTCACGGTCCGCGGAGGATCGATCGAACAGCTTGTGAATGAGTTATCTCACCAGGGCATCGACATTTGGGATGTCCAGCCCTTGCCTGGGGGGCAAATGAACATGAAGATCGCGCTGCCCGATTTCTTCCGGCTGCGGCCGCTCTTGAAACGGACAGGCTGCCGATTGTCGGTTCAGGGCCGCTCCGGGGTCCCGTTTGTGTTAGGCCGCGTGTGGAAGCGGAAGGGGTTTATCGCCGGATTCGCTTTATTTATTGCGGCGATTTTTTGCTTATCTTCGCTAGTCTGGGATGTCGAGGTGGTGGGCAACAAGGAGATTGCCTCCCAAGACATTCTCCAAGCGGCGCGACAGGAGGGGATTTATCCGTTTCAATGGATTTTTCGTTTGCCTGAGCAGGACAAGCTGTCTGCCGAGCTGAGCCGCAAGCTGCCGGGTACGTCCTGGGTTGGGGTAACTCGTACGGGGACCAAAATTACGATCCAAGTGGTGGAGGCAACGAAGCCTAAGGATCAGAAGCTGGTCAGCCCAAGCCATTTGGTCAGCAAGCATGACGCGGTGATCACCCATATTTATGCGGAGAGAGGTCAGCCGGAGGTCAGGAAAAACGACCGGGTGAAGAAAGGACAAGTGCTGGTGTCGGGATTCCAGGGCGGCAAGCCGATCATGCCCGTAGCGAAGATTCGCGGTATCGTCTGGCACGAGTATAATATCCAAGTGCCGCTGGTATATAAGCAGAAGGTTTATACAGGAGAGCGCAAGCAACGGGGGTATTTATATTTTGGCGATACTGCAATTCAGTTCACCGGTTATGGGAAAGTGAGCTATGCGCAATCCGAGACGATGACGGATCAGGATCCGCTGACATGGCGCGGTTGGAAGCTCCCGATTGGCTGGATGACCGAGAAGGTGATGGAAACGACGGAGCTTGAGCTGAAACGGACGGAAGAACAGGCGAAACAAGAGGGGATTGAGCGAGCAAAACGCGATATTCTGGCGAAATACGGCACAGATAGCGTCATTCTCGATCAAAAAATTTTGCATGAGAAGGCGGACAATGGTAAAGTTTATATAAAAGTGCATTTCGAAGTAGAACAGAACATTGCGGAAGAAGTGCCGATAGTACAAGATCAAGGAGAATGAGGCTATTTGTCGGAACAACTGGTGAACATCAAACTACCGCTTCACAGTGCGGCTGAAGGACTTTCTTTATTTGGCCCTCAGGATTCGTTCCTGAAGTTAATTGAACAGCATTTACCAGCAAGCATTGTTTTGCGAGAATCCGAAATTACCATCCGCGGGGAACAACGCGAAGCGGAGAAGGTAGAGCAGTTGTTTGAGGTATTACTGGAACTGATTCGGAACGGGTATATCTTGACCGAAAGGGACGTTTTATATGCCGTCGATTTGGCCAAGGATTTCCGCGCGGATCAGCTGCTTGATTTATATAAAGGTGAAATTGCGATCACGTATCGCGGCAAGCCCATTCGGGTGAAGACGATCGGGCAGAAGCACTACGTTACGACGATTAAGAAACGGGACGTTGTGTTTGGTGTCGGCCCAGCTGGGACAGGCAAAACATATTTGGCCGTTGTTCTTGCGATTAGCGCGCTGAAGGAAGGCTCGGTGAAACGGATTATTTTGACCCGGCCGGCGGTGGAAGCAGGGGAGAGCCTGGGATTCTTGCCGGGGGACTTGCAGGAGAAGGTGGATCCTTATCTACGTCCGCTGTATGATGCATTGTACGATGTCATGGGACCGGAGCAGACCGCTAAGGCGTTGGAGCGCGGCTTAATCGAGATCGCGCCGCTTGCCTATATGCGGGGCCGGACGCTGGATGATTCCTTTATTATTTTGGACGAAGCTCAAAATACGACACCGGAGCAAATGAAGATGTTCCTGACGCGGCTTGGCTTTGGTTCCAAAATGGTCATTACCGGGGACGTGACGCAAATCGACCTTCCCAAAGGGAAGAAATCCGGTTTGGTCGAAGCGAAGGCAATTTTGAGCGGGATCGAAGAGATCGGGTTCGTCCAATTTGCCGAGTCCGACGTCGTTCGTCATTCGCTGGTCCAGAAGATCATTATGGCGTACGACCGCGCTGCCGAAAACTTAGGGTAAGCTTCTGGGATGTTGTTAGGGTTTACCATGTTCAGGAGGGCTGTCTAATATGACTAATGACGATCAGCAAAAGAAAAGCGCGTTACAATCCAGGTTTGCAGGATGGAAGTATAGCACCAGCGTGCGTTATGTTCTGTTCGCGCTGCTTGTCGTTATGTTCTACGTCAGCTTGGCGCCCAAACTGTTGCCCGAAACGTATGACATTGCGGTAGGTTTGCCAAGCGAGAAGGAAATCTTGGCGCCGATGGACATTCCGGATACGAAGGCGACGCTGAAAGCGCAAGAAGAGGCGGCTGAGAAGGTAGGACAGGTCTATACCATTCTGCCGCTCCGCAATGAAACGCTTGTCGCGCAAATGCTTGACCGGATCTTTCGGTTGAACCAGGACGACCAGGTTTCAGAGGAAGATAAGATCAAGATCTACCGCGAGGAACTGCCGCAGCGGGTGAAGGATCATGTGCAGAATTTCATCATGAACAATCGGAATTCCAGCGTTTATTCGGCGACCTTATTTGAGGAAGTAACTCAGCGCATTGATGAACAGCAATATCACATCTCGGAAGAGACGTTTATCAAAATTCCTCGTTTAACCTCAGAGGATATCAACGCGATGAAGCCGGTTGCTGCGGATATTGTAGCCCGGCTGACGGCGGATCCAATCGTTGAAGCGCAGACCGCACGGGCAAAAGTTGCGGAAATGGTCAGCACCAGCTCCTTAAGCAAACGGACGGCACGCGAGGTCGTACAGGAGCTTGCTCGTCTGTCTATCACCGCAAATAAGTTCTATGATGAAGAGGCAACGAAGGCGGCGAAGGTGGAAGCGCGCGAGAATACGCCTACGGTATATATCAAGCAAGGGGACGTGCTCGTACATAAGGGCGAAAGAATTACCCAGGAAATGTACACGTTGCTTGAGAAGAACGGCCTTCTTAAGGATGAGGTCGATTACTCACCGCAATTGGGGCTTCTTTTGTTGTCATTGCTGATGGCGACCGGGCTGATTATGTTTATTCGTCAATCGGAAGGCGCCAGCCGGTTCAAATACAACAACGCGCAGTTCGTTATGCTGCTGCTTATTATTTTTATCACGATTGCTTCGATGCATGTTATCAACATTCTGCAAAGCGAACAGCAGGCTTTTGTCGGGTATTTAGCCCCGATTGCTACTGGCGCGATGCTGATTACGCTGCTATTGGATTTGCCGCTTGCGTATCTCTGCTCGTTTTTGTTTAGCGTCCTGGCTAGCATCATTTTGAATCAGCGGCAAAGCGAAATTTTTGATTTCCAATTTGGGTTCTTCGCATTGGTGACTTCGTTTGCAGCGATTTTTGCGATTCACCGGGCCAGCCAACGCTCCACCCTGCTCAAGGCGGGGATTATGATCTGCTTGTTTGGCGCGCTGTCGATCTTTGCCCTGCAGCTAATTGATAATCAGGACTGGACGCAAACCAGCACGTTATATGCGCTTGGATTTTCTGTGGCGGGGGGATTGTTGACTACGATTTTGGTCATCGGCTTGATGCCGTTCTTCGAGGTCACCTTCGGCATCCTCTCAGCGCTTAAGCTGGTGGAGTTGTCGAACCCCAACCACCCGCTCTTGCGCAAGCTGTTGACGGAGACGCCGGGGACGTACCATCACAGCGTGATGGTCGGCAACCTGTCGGAAGCGGCCGCCGAAGCGATTGGTGCCAACGGACTGCTGTGCCGTGTCGGCTCGTATTATCACGATATCGGGAAGACGAAGCGGCCGAGCTATTTTATCGAAAACCAGAACAACATGGAAAATCCGCACGACTTTATCGATCCGAAGTTAAGCAAATCGATTATTATCGCCCATGCCCGAGATGGGGTGGAGATGCAAAAGGAATATAAGCTGCCGAAACCGATTCGGGATATTGCCGAGCAGCATCATGGAACGACGTTTTTGCATTATTTCTACCACAAGGCGCTGCGATTAGCGGAGGAGCAAGGCGTCGAGCCGGACTTCACGGAAGATGATTTCCGATATCCGGGGCCGAAGGCTCAATCGAAGGAAGCGGCTGTGGTTGGGATTGCCGACAGTGTTGAGGCAGCGGTACGCTCTCTGCGCAAACCAACAGTAGAGCAAGTGGAGTCCATGATCGAGAAAATTATTAAGAGCCGCTTGGACGATCACCAGTTTAACGAATGTGATCTGACGATGCGGGAGCTCGATATCATCGCCCAAACGTTAAAGGAAACGGTCATGGGCATCTTCCATTCGCGGATTGAGTATCCGGAGGAAGTGAAGAAGAGTAAAGAGAACGAGGAGAAAGACAGGGGGCAAAACGTCAATGGGCCTACAGCTGGCTTGGAGCAATGAGCAAGATAAAATGGAGATCCGTCAGGAGTTGATTGATCTCTTAGAGCGGGTGCTGCAGATCGCAGGACAAGCGGAGGGCATCACGGAAGGCGAAGTGGCACTTACATTCGTGGACGATGAGGCGATCCACGAATTAAACCGCGATTATCGCGGCATCGACCGGCCGACCGATGTGTTGTCGTTTGCGATGAACGAATCGCTGGAGGAAGAGCCGGAAATCGTCTATGAATTGGAAGAAGACGAAGAACTGGACGATATGACCGAAATGCTTGGAGATATCATCATCTCCGTGGAACGAGCCAAAGCGCAAAGCGAGGAGTACGGTCATTCGCTGGAGCGGGAAATCGGATTTCTGTTTGTGCACGGGTTCCTGCATCTGCTGGGTTATGACCATCAAGATAAGGTCAGCGAAGCGGAAATGATGGGTAAACAGGAAGCGGCGCTCGCCGAGGTAGGGCTTGTTCGCTAATGAAGCCGTCGCATCGCTGGAGTTCATCCTTTCGCTATGCGTGGGAGGGAATCGCCACCTCGTTTCGGACTCAACGTCATGTGCGATTCCATTGCGTCGCGGCGGTCATTGTGATTGCCGCGGCGATTGCGTTATCCCTCCCCGCGAGAGACGTAGCCTTATTGTTGCTCGTCATCGCCTTAGTTATTTCTCTTGAGCTCGTTAATACGGCGATTGAAGCCGTCGTAGATCTCGCAGCCCCTGAGTGGCATCGACTTGGCAAGATCGCCAAGGATGCCGCAGCCGGGGCTGTACTGGTCGCTGCGGTTGTTGCCGTAGTGATCGGGATCTTAATTTTTTATGAGCCATTGATGCGTTGGTTGGGGCAGCTGTAAGGTTGGTGCTCCCGATAACGGGCAAATGGACTGTTGAAATTCCCCCGTAACTTATTTTTGCTATGGTTGAAGGAGATGATAGGGTTATGGATTACGGTCAACTCATGAAAGAAGCGATCGAAGCCCGCAAAGCAGCATATATTCCATATTCGGGGTTTGGCGTTGGGGCAGCTCTGCTGGATAGCAAAGGACAGGTTCATCACGGCTGCAATATCGAGAATGCGGCTTATTCCCCGGGAAACTGCGCGGAGCGTACCGCGATGTTCCGGGCGATTGCCGACGGGCATCAACCCGGAACGTTTCAAGCCATCGCCGTGGTTGCCGACACAGAAGAACCGGTTGCGCCTTGCGGGGTCTGCCGCCAAGTGCTGTTTGAGCTATGCGGGCCGGACATGCCTGTCATCCTAGGCAATCTGAAGGGCGACATCCGTCAGACCACGGTACGGGAGTTGTTGCCCTACGCCTTCGGTCCTTCCCATCTGGAGGAACAGAAGTAAGCGGCGGGAGTATCTCTAACGGAACGGAGAGACGTTATTTAGCTGTATAGAGGCGTTTTGGATTTCTAACGGAACGAGGAGACGTTATTACGGACCTTTCGCGGGAATTGGTTGTTGTGAGCGCCGAATAAGAGCTCTGAGTTCCGTTAGCGCGGGAAATTGCCGAGAAATAGGCAAATAAGGTCTCTACGTTCCGTTACGCACGGACGGGTGGAACCAACTGTCGAACCCCAAAATGAACCACTACAGAAACCCGCACAGAATCCAGTACAGATTCTACAGATTCTCACGCAACATGACTTCACAGAACCAACACGGACCGATTCCGACTGAAGAACGGATTAGGTCACATGAAAGGAACTCACGATATGGCAAAAGCAAAATTCAAATCCGGTTTTGTGGCGATTGTGGGACGCCCGAATGTGGGGAAATCCACGCTGATGAATCAGATCATCGGGCAGAAGATCGCCATTATGTCCGATAAACCGCAAACGACGCGGAATAAAATCCATGGCGTCTATACTTCGGAAGAGATGCAGATCGTCTTTCTGGATACGCCAGGGATTCACAAACGGCAATCGAAGCTTGGCGACTACATGAATACGACGGCGCTCAACACCCTTGGCGAAGTTGAAGCCGTATTGTTCCTCGTGGATGCGGCGGAAGGATTGGGCGGCGGAGACCGTTATATCATCGAACGGCTGAAGGATGTACGGACACCGGTCATTCTGGTGCTGAACAAAATCGACCGCGTAGAGCCAGAACAATTGCTGCCGTTGATTGAAGAGTATAGTCAGCTTTATCCATTTAGCGAAATCGTACCGATTTCCGCCATGCTGGGGAACAACGTGAACCGGCTGCTGGAGCAGATCGGCAAATACCTGCCGGAAGGGCCGCAGTATTATCCGGAGGATCAGGTTACGGACCATCCGGAGCAGTTTGTCTGTGCTGAGCTGATCCGCGAGAAAATCTTGCATCTCACCCGCGAGGAAGTGCCGCACTCCATCGCTGTCACGATTGAAGATATGCGCGTACAGGAGAACGGTGTCGTGTACATTTCCGCGGTCATTTTCGTTGAACGCGATTCCCAGAAGGGCATCATTATCGGAAAGCAAGGGGCGCTGCTGAAGGAAGTAGGCAAGCTGGCCCGGCAAGATATCGAGAACTTGCTTGGATCGAAGATTTTTCTTGAGCTATGGGTGAAGGTGAAGAAAGACTGGCGGAACCAAGAACGGATCTTGAAGGACCTCGGGTTCCATAAGGACGCTTAAGGCTAACGTCTAGTTCTAGCTTTATACTGGGAGTTATTGCAACGCATAGATCCCGTTCATGCGCACATCCTATCTTTGTAGATGCAGGCGTCATTTCCGAAGAAAGGGTGAATACGAATGCGAGATTTTTCGTGGAAGTATTTTGCGATGACTGGAGATGTCGATGCTTACTTGCTTTACAAAGAAGCCAGCAGCGCGTATGAGGAGGAGGCTAAGGCTGCTGAAGAGCTGATTCTAGAGGAAGAAGCCGAGTAGTACGGATTTGGTGGGAGAGGCGAGTTTGGGGGAAACGAAATGCTCTACAGGGTGGAAGGAATTGTCATCCGCAGTATGGACTATGGGGAAGGCAATAAAATAATTACATTATGTACCGAAACGAGCGGCAAAATCGGGGTACTGGTGCGCGGCGCCAAAAAGGTGAAGAGCCGCCACGGGGCCCTGACTCAGCCTTTTACACATGGAGAATATGTGTTCTTCCGCCAAAACGGCGGTTTGGGCACCTTAAACCAGGGTGAGATGATTGAGTCTCACTTTTCTTTGCGTGAGGACATTTTTCTCGCGGCCTATGCTTCGTATGCCTGTGAGTTGTTGGACAAGACCCTGCAGGATGAAGAGGTGGGCAGCTTCTGGTTCACTCAGTTGAAGGCTTGCCTGGACGGGTTATCGTCGGGCAAGGACCCGCAGATCGTCATCCATCTCTTCGAAATGAAAATCTTGCAGGCCGCAGGCTACGGACCTTCATTTGAAAGCTGTGTCTCCTGCGGGCGGGTCGACGATTCGCCGTATGTTAGCCCGCGTCTAGGCGGGAGACTTTGCCGATCGTGCCGTCACCAAGATCCGGCCGCGATGCAGGTCACACCGGGCGTGCTTAAATTGCTCATGTTATTTGAGAAAATGGACCTGCGCCGGCTCGGAAACGTCGAGGTAAAGGACGAGACGAAACGGGAGCTAAAGACTGTGATGCGTGCCTTCATGGATATGCAGCTTGGGCTGAAGCTGAAATCCCGTCATTTTCTCGATCAACTGGACAAGTATGAAATTTGACGAACGAGATAAAATTAGTTAATATATAAAAGACTTTCTCCCTCAAAGTGTTATATTCAAGAGGGAGAATTGTGCGTTGAACGGGAAGAGTAGCAAGAAGAAGTCTATGAACCCCTTTTTCTGAGTGATGTTATGGATCAGGAGAGGGAATAAGCGACCGGGGAGGGTGGGAGCCCGGATAGATGGTCTTGTGAAGCGGCAGCCCGGGAGCACAAACCGATCGTGAAAAGCGGATTTGCAGCGATGGTCTCCGATAGGAGGCGGCGGCAAATCAAGTAGGGTGGAACCGCGGGAACTTACAGCTCTCGTCCCTACGTCTGACAGCAGGCGTAGAGGCGGGGGCTTTTTATTTTTCCCTTCTAGCCCATGCTTGCTGAACAAACCTGAAGGTTAGGAGATGAGGTTCGCCATGAGTATCAACTTTCAACAAATGATCTTGACGCTGCAGCAATTCTGGGCAGAACAGAATTGCATCATCGTGCAGCCGTATGACGTGGAGAAAGGGGCCGGTACGCTGAATCCGATGACGTTCCTGCGTTCGATTGGCCCGGAGCCGTGGAATGTGGCTTACGTGGAGCCTTCCCGTCGTCCAGCGGACGGCCGTTACGGGGAGAATCCAAATCGGTTGTACCAGCACCATCAGTTCCAGGTGATCATGAAGCCGTCGCCGGACAATATCCAGGAGATTTACCTGGAAAGCTTGAAGCGGCTGGGCATTAACCCGCTGGAGCATGACATCCGGTTTGTCGAAGACAACTGGGAGCATCCGGGCTTGGGCGCATGGGGCCTTGGCTGGGAAGTTTGGCTGGACGGTATGGAAGTCACGCAGTTTACTTACTTCCAGCAAGTCGGAGGGATCGAAACGAACCCGGTTGCCGTAGAAATCACCTATGGGATGGAACGCCTGGCCTCCTACATTCAAGATAAGGAGAACGTGTTCGAGCTGGAATGGGTGGACGGCACGACATACGGTGATGTTTTCCATCAGGCGGAATATGAGCATTCTAAGTACACGTTTGAAATCTCCGATGTGAAAATGCTGTTTACGCTGTTTAACATGTACGAGCAAGAAGCGAACAAAGCAATGGAGCAGCATTTGGTGTACCCGGCTTACGATTATGTGTTGAAATGCTCGCATACGTTTAACCTGCTGGATGCCCGTGGGGCGATCAGTGTCACCGAACGGACAGGATATATTACGCGGGTGCGGAATTTGGCTCGTCAAGTTGCTGCAACTTATTTGGAGGAACGTGAGAAGCTTGGATTCCCGATGCTTCAGAAAGGGGGTGCTGCACGTGGCTAAGGATCTGCTGTTTGAAGTTGGACTGGAAGAAATGCCGGCCCGGTTCATCCGCGCCGCGATGGAGCAATTAAAGGAGCGGACGGAGAAATGGCTGGAGGAATCAGTCATTCAACACGGAGCCGTTGAAGCTTATGCAACCCCTCGCCGACTGGCTGTCCTCGTCAAAGATGTGGCAGAGAAGCAAGAGGATGTGCATGAGGAAGTTAAAGGGCCTTCGCGTAAAATCGCCCTGGATGAAAACGGGCAGTGGAGTAAAGCAGCACTTGGCTTTGCCCGCAGCCAGGGAGCCAGCCCGGAGCAATTTACGTTCCGTGAGGTTGGCGGTACGGAGTATGTTTATGTCAGCAAAAGCAAAATTGGTGTAGAGACATCGAGTCTTCTTGCTGACGGATTGCTGGGCATTTTGCAGGCGATGAATTTTCCTAAGAACATGCGTTGGGGCAATTACGACTTTAAGTTTGTGCGCCCGATTCGCTGGCTGGTGGCGTTGTTCGGCAAAGACGTCATCGAGCTTGAAATCGCTGGAGTGAAATCCGGTAACGTGACGCGGGGACACCGGTTCCTTGGAACGGAAACCGTCATCGAAGAGCCTGCTGTCTATGTGGAAACACTGCGCAGTCAGCACGTGATCGCAGACGTTAATGAACGTCAAGCTTTGATCCAGAACCAAATCAACGCCTTGGCTAAAGAAAAAGGCTGGCACATCGCCGTGAAGGAAGATTTGCTGGAGGAAGTCCTGTTCTTGGTCGAGACGCCAACGGTGCTGTACGGTACGTTCGAAGAATCGTTCCTGAACATTCCGCAGGAAGTGCTCATTACCTCGATGCGCGAACATCAGCGCTACTTCCCGGTGCTGAATGCGCAAGGCAACCTGCTTCCTTACTTCGTCACCGTGCGTAACGGGAACAACACGTCGCTGGACGTGATTGCCCGCGGGAACGAGAAGGTGCTTCGTGCTCGGTTGTCCGACGCGAAATTCTTCTATGAGGAAGATCAAAAGTTGGCGATTAAAGACGCGCTGTCCAAACTGGAAAGCATCGTATTCCATGATGAGCTTGGCACGATCGGGGACAAAGTGCGCCGCATCCGTCGCAATACCGAGAAGTTATCGGCGATGCTGGGGACGGATACCGGAACAGCAGAAGCTGCCGCGCGTACGGCGGAAATTTGTAAGTTTGACCTCGTAACTCAGATGGTTTACGAGTTCCCTGAATTGCAAGGGGTGATGGGGGAAGATTATGCCCGTAAAGCCGGCGAACCCGAAGCGGTGGCAAGAGGGATCTTTGAGCATTATCAGCCGCGGTTTGCCGATGATGCCGTTCCTGCTTCAACCGTTGGCTCGATTGTCAGCATCGCGGATAAGATTGACACGATTGTTGGCTGTTTCTCGATTGGGATCATTCCAACCGGCTCCCAGGATCCGTACGGCCTGCGCCGTCAGGCTGCCGGCATCGTGCAAATCATCGTGGATCATGAGCTGTCCGTTTCACTTACGGAGATTTTCAAGCTGGCGCTGGAGACGCATCAACAATTCCGCGGGCTGAAACGCAGCGAAGATGAAATCATGAAGGATCTGCTGGATTTCTTTGGCTTGCGAGTCAGAAAGACGCTTTCGGACGAAAACCTCCGCTATGACGTTGTCGACGCCGTTCTGTCGGCGGGCTATGATGATGTTGTCTCGACGGTAGCACGCGGCAAGGCGCTGATGGAAGCGGTAGATGCGAAGGACGAGTTCAAAGCAACCGTTGAATCGTTTGGACGGGTCAACAATCTGGCGGCCAAAGCCACCGGTGAGAAGGTTCGCTCCGATCTGCTCTCTGAACCTGCAGAACAAGCGCTGTACGAGGCATGGCGTTCGGTCTCGGATAAATACCGGGAGACGCTGGCTGCCCGCGACGCGGTTGGTGCGCTGGAACTGATCAGCGGATTAAAAGATGCGATTACCGTGTTCTTTGATGCCGTCATGGTTATGGCGGAGGATGATGCGATCCGGACGAACCGGTTGGCCTTGCTGGCGGCGATTGATGAAGATCTCAAAGCTTTTGCCGATTTCGGCAAACTGGTTTGGGCATAATAGAAGGCAATGAAGCAAAAGTTTGGCTGACGGCTAGCGATGGGCTTGCCGTCAGCCATCCATCGCTATTCAGCAAAAAACGAGAGTTTCACCTGAGTCTTGTTTAGATTCAGGTATTTCGAGGTTATATTGTATTACATGGAGGCGTGGTGGATGCGGATCGTCGTCGATGGGGATTCCTGTCCGGTTAAGGCGGAAATTGCCGAAACGGCTGGCAGATTTGGTGTACCTGTGATTATGGTGGCCTCATATGATCATGTTCTGCAGCCGGAACCGGGCGTGACGGTTGTCCAGGTGGATCGCAGCGGACAAAGCGCGGATATGTACATTGCCGCCCATGTAGAGAAGGGCGATATCGTTGTGACCCAGGACTACGGGCTGGCGGCATTGATCATCGCAAGAGACTGCCATGGGATTTCGCCGCGCGGTGATATCTATCATCCGGGAAATATCGACTATTTGCTCGAACGCCGTCATCACCATGCGAAAGCTAGACGGGCAGGGCATCGCGCTAAGGGGCCCAAGCCTTTTACCATCGAGGATCGTGAGCGGTTTGCCGACGCTTTGTCAAAACTTTTGCTTCGTTTGCAGGAGAATGTATAGTTTTAGCGAATTACTATTTACGTGTCACCCGAGAGCAGCAAAATGTCGGTGTTTTTGACATTTTGAGCAATACTCACGCGTGAAAGATGAAGGTGATTTGGATGAGTACCGGGCGTGGCATTCCGGAGGAAGTCATCGAGGCGGTTCTGCGTCAGCACGATATCGTCGATACGGTCAGCAAGCACGTTCATCTAACGAAGCAGGGGAAGTACTTGAAGGGGTTATGTCCGTTCCATTCGGAGAAGACCCCATCGTTTACAGTCACACCCGAACGCCAAATTTTCCATTGCTATGGCTGCGGCAAAGGCGGAAATGCCATCAAATTCAGGATGGAAATCGAAGGATTAACCTTTCCCGAAGCTGTCAGAATCATGGCGGACGAGGCGCATATCCCTTACGAGGATAAAGGCAGAAGTTACGCCGATACTCCGCGTAACCGGGAGTTGGAAGAGCTGTTGCAGGCCCATGAGTGGTCCTCCAAGCTTTATCATTATTTGCTCAAGAACACCGAATACGGGAAGCCGGCGATGGAATATTTGAAATCCCGCGGCTTTACCGACAAGGCCATCGATACATTCCAGATTGGTTACGCACCCGCCAGATGGGATACGCTCGTCCAGTTTTTGGACAAGAGATCATTTAATTTGGAAACGATGGAGAAGGGCGGATTGCTGTCAGCGAAGCAGGACGGTACCGGTTATGTGGACCGCTTCCGCGATCGGGTCATCTTCCCATTACACAACCGAAACGGCAAAGTCATTGCGTTTGCGGGCAGAGTGCTCGGCGACGGGCAACCGAAATACTTAAATTCGCCGGAAAGCAAGCTGTTTACAAAGAGCCGAGTTCTTTACAATTTGCATCAAGCCAAGAACGAGATCCGCAAGACAGGCCAAATCGTCCTGTTTGAGGGTTACGGCGATGTCATCAGCGCATGGGAAGCCGGAGTTCACAACGGTGTTGCTACCATGGGGACCGCTTTGACGGAACACCATGCGGCGATCATGCGGAGCCTTGCCGATGAGGTGTTGGTCTGCTATGACGGAGACTCCGCCGGTCAGGCTGCAGCCTTAAAGAGCATTCCGATCCTTGAAGGTGCAGGTTTTTCCCAAGTGAAAATTGCAATGCTCAGCGAAGGGTTGGACCCTGATGAATTTATCCAAAAGTACGGAGCCGAGCGGTTCCGTCATCAAGTTTTGGAAGGTGCGGTATCTTCCGTTAAATTTAGGCTTATATATCTGAGAAAAAACCATATACTGCTAGAAGAAGACGGAAAGATCGCTTATATCAAAGAGGCGATGCCGATTATTGCGGCGCTCTCCTCCCCAAGCGAACGCGAAATTTATTTGAAGGAGCTCTCCGCCGAATTGCAGGTGTCCTTCGACAGCTTGAAGCAAGAGTGCAACGAGCTGAGAACAGCTATGCAAAAAAAGGCAAATGCCGGGGATAATAAGCCCGAAAGGTGGAATAATGGTAGGCATAAAAAAGGGCAGGCATCCATGCCGACGTTGCTGCCCGCTTTTCATGTGGCGGAACGGAGACTGCTTTCATTCATGCTTCAGGACGAAGAGGTGTCCCGCTATGTAGGCGAACGCCTTGGGACGAACTTTAACATCGAAGATCATGTGGCGATTGCCGCTTATCTATACGCCTATTATGCGCAAGGGAAACCCCCGGATGCCAGTCGGTTCATTTCCTCGCTTCAGGATGAACGGCTTGAGCAGACGGTCATCTCGATCGCGATGATGGATACACCGGCTGAATGGACCACACAGGAGTTGGACGATTGTATCCGTGAAATTCAAAAGGTGCCGCTGCTGGAGCAGATCAAACGCAAGAAAGAGGAAATGGTATCGGCCGAACGGGCCGGTGACTATTTGCGTGCGGCGCAAATTGCAAGTGAGATTATTGCCCTAGAGAGACAGTAAGACGAACGGACTTTCGATGATGTTTCTAGGGAGGAGGGAGCCAGAAATGACGAATGATCAACATACTGAACTAGAAACGGAACTTACCTTAGAGCAGGTAAGGGATCAATTGATCGAACAAGGGAAGAAAAGATCATCCTTAACTTATAAAGAAATTATGGAGAAGCTTTCGCCTTTCGATCAGGATCCCGAGCAAATGGACGAGTTTTTTGAACAATTGGCCGATCTCGGCATCGACATCACCGGTGACGGCGACGACGATCATCGCAGTCGCGGCGATGGAGACGACTCGCATGACGATGATTTTAATTACGACGACGACCTCTCGCTTCCTCCGGGAATCAAAATTAACGATCCAGTTCGGATGTATCTGAAGGAAATCGGACGCGTCCCGCTGTTGTCGGCGGACGACGAAATGGAACTGGCCAAACGGATCGAGAACGGGGATGAAGAGGCGAAGCGGCGTTTGGCTGAAGCCAACCTGCGGTTGGTTGTCAGCATCGCCAAACGTTATGTTGGTCGCGGCATGCTGTTCTTGGATCTGATCCAAGAAGGAAATATGGGCTTGATTAAAGCCGTGGAGAAATTCGACCACAAGAAAGGCTTCAAATTTAGTACCTATGCCACCTGGTGGATTCGTCAGGCCATTACCCGTGCGATTGCCGACCAGGCCCGTACGATTCGGATTCCGGTTCATATGGTCGAAACGATTAACAAGCTGATTCGGGTATCCCGGCAGCTGCTGCAAGAGCTGGGACGCGAACCAGCACCGGAAGAAATCGCGGCGGAGATGGATCTTAGCGTGGAGAAGGTCCGGGAGATCATGAAGATCGCCCAAGAGCCGGTATCGCTGGAAACGCCGATTGGGGAAGAGGACGATTCCCATCTTGGCGACTTTATTGAAGATCAGGAAGCCTTGGCGCCAGCCGACGCAGCGGCTTACGAGCTGCTGAAAGAACAGCTGGAGGATGTACTGGACACGCTCACTGAACGCGAAGAGAACGTGCTTCGTTTACGGTTTGGACTGGACGACGGACGTACGAGAACCCTTGAGGAAGTGGGGAAAGTCTTCGGCGTCACGCGGGAGCGTATTCGGCAAATCGAAGCGAAGGCGCTCCGTAAGCTGCGCCATCCGAGCCGCAGCAAGCGGTTGAAGGACTTCCTCGAATAGGTGTTAACGCCTGCAATCTTGACCTTCTGCAGCCAAGCAGCAAGGTCATTTTTGTTAAAGCGGCGCTTTATGGACCTTATACTGTCGTGAACGGCTCTGAGTCTGCGAAGCGTCGCCCCTTACTTTTGGAATAATTTCCTTCTTTTTCTTTATTGGTTTTTATTTTACCGTTTTTCCCTGGGCAATGCAAATCGTTGTGCGTTGCTAGATGATGCGATTTGAGATGCCTCGGCACTTGAAGATCGCTTGCTCTTTGGCAGATCTGCTATTATCTATGGGTTAAGAAAAAATGGGTGGTGTAGAGAATCGACATGAATTTGTCAGCTAGATTGCAGCTCATTGCCGACTGGCTTCCGGCGGGATGCCGGTTTGCCGATATCGGATCAGATCACGCGCTGTTGCCCGTGGCTGCCGTGCGCAGCGGACAGGCGGTCTTCGCCGTTGCTGGCGAAGTGAATGACGGCCCGTTGGAAGCGGCCCGCCGCCAGGTGGCTGAGGCCGGGGAGACGGCGCGCATCTCAGTCCGCAAAGGAGACGGACTTGCTGTCATTACCCCCGGGGAGGTGGACGTGATTACCATCGCCGGCATGGGCGGGGCGCTGATCTCCTCCATTCTCGATGCGGGTCAAGCGAAGCTGGCCGGTGTCAAGCGACTCGTGCTCCAGCCGAATGTTGGCGGAGAATTTGTCCGCCGCTGGCTACTTGAGCACGATTGGTATTTGGCGGAAGAGGCGATCCTGGAGGAGGACGGCAAAATTTACGAAGTGCTGATGGCCGAAGCCACGGCGGATGCCGAAGCCCGAAATGCGGAGCTCTACCGGGAACGCCAGCTGGCAGGAGGCCGAGTCAGCTTAACTCGCGAGCTCCTGCTCATGATGGGGCCTCGGTTAACGGCAGCCCCGAATGAAGTCTTTTTCAAGAAATGGAAATCAGAGCTTCGTAAGCTGGAGGGGATTCGCCGGTCGGTGGCTTCTTCGACGTTGGAGGCTTCCCGTCAGAAGGAAGCGGAGCTCACTCGGTTATCGGAGCAGTTAAAGGAGGTGCTGGCATGTTTGCCAAAGGACAAACAGTAGTGCAATACATGGAGCAACTAGCTCCCAAGCATGTGGCGATGGAGGGGGACAAAATTGGCCTCCAACTAGGCAGTCTGCAGAAGGAAATTCGCAATGTGCTTGTGGCATTGGATGTAAATGAGGAGGTTGTGGACGAGGCAATTGCTTTGGAAGCGGATCTGATTGTTGCCCATCACGCCATCATTTACCGTCCGCTGGCTCATTTGCAGAGCGACACGCCGATGGGAAAGGTGTACGAGAAGCTGATCAAAAACGATATTGCGGTATATATCGCGCATACGAACCTCGACGTCACCGACGGCGGGATGAACGACTGGATGGCGGAAGCCTTGGGCATTGAAAGTGCTGATTCGCTTGAAGATGTACATACGGACAACTTGTATAAGCTTGTCGTGTTTGTGCCGAAGGATCATCACGAGCCGGTGCTTCAGGCGATGTTGAATGCTGGAGCAGGTCATATCGGCAACTACAGCCACTGCAGCTTCAATATCGAAGGCTTTGGCACGTTTAAACCCGGAGAGGGGACCGACCCATACATCGGCAGCCAAGGCAAGCTGGAGAGGGTTGAGGAGCTGCGCATTGAAACCGTTGTGCCGCACAGCCTGCGCGGCAAGGTCATTCAAGCGATGCTGAAGCAGCATCCGTATGAAGAGGTAGCCTATGACCTATACCCGATGGATCTGAAGGGGCGCACTTTTGGACTCGGACGGGTCGGGAAGCTCACAGAGCCGGTTACGCTTCGCGACTTCGTGCAGCGCGTCAAGGAACGGCTGGATGTGCCGATGGTTCGTGTTGTTGGAGATTTGAACCGGCCGATTCGCAAGGCCGCGGTCTTGGGCGGTTCCGGCGGGCGGTATTGGAAGAGTGCTCAATTCCGCGGGGCGGACGTACTTGTCACCGGGGACGTCGATTACCATACCGCGCAGGATGCTTGGATGGCCGGAGTTGCCATCATCGATCCGGGGCATAATGCGGAGAAAATCATGAAGCCTCGCGTTGCGGCCTGGCTGACAGAGAAATTAAACGAAGGCAAATATGCGACCCGGGTACATGCTTCTCAGGTTAATACTGAGCCGTTTCGATTCATGTAAACAGGCGGCTAACATTACGAAAACAACGGTCTCCAAAGCTGGCAGGAAACGTAAGGTTTACCGGCAAATCGCTCTTGTCAGCGGACATCAATGTCTGTATACTAACTAGTGTTGCCTTACGAAAGTTTGACAGACAATCGCCGGCGGCTGCAAAGCCGCGGGAGGAAAGTCCGGGCTCCACAGGGCAGGGTGCTGGATAACGTCCAGTCAGCGCGAGCTGAAGGATAGTGCCACAGAAATGGACCGCCGATGGATTTCTCCACTTCGTGGAGGGTCACAGGCAAGGATGGAACCGAGGTGTAAGAGACCCCGAGGAACGCTGGCGACTTCGTTCCTGGTAAACCCCACCTGGAGCAAGACCTAATGGGACGCAGCTTCTTCGCGAAGCGGCCTTTGCCCGAGGCGCGTCCGGGTTGGTTGCTGGAGCCGCTCAGTAATGTGCGGCCTAGATAGATGATTGTCACTCAAGGCGGGAGGGTGGTTCCCGTTATACCGCAACGAGTACAGAACCCGGCTTATGGCAAACTTTCATCACTAAAGGGAACATGACCTATATCAATGTTAAAGCCTCCGCATCGCTTGGGTGTATCCAGCGATGCGGAGGCTTTTGGTTTAGAAAGTTATTTCGCGCGCTCTACTGCGCGATCCATTTTTTGTTGGACCGACTGCGGCCAGAACTGCAGCGGAGCTGCACTGCCGCCAGCAGCCTGCAACGCGGCATAGACGTCGATTTGCCCATATCCATAATATTTGTCCCGTCCTTTGTCCCCTAAATCGATCACGTTCTTCCGGATGATGTCCATGACCTCGGTGTTCTTCAGGTCCGGATTGACCGATCGGATCAGAGCGGCAAGGGCTGCGACGTGCGGGCTCGCCATCGATGTCCCAGATAACGCGGCATACTGATTATCCGGATAGGTGCTGGCAATGCTTTCTCCTGGCGCCATCACGTCGATATAATCGCCGTAGTTGGAGAAGGAAGCTTTTTGCATATTATAGTCGGTTGCTGACACGGACAACACTTCCGGATAAGCTGCAGGGTAACCCGGCCGTTCGGTGTTATCGTTGCCCGTAGCCGCAATCAACACTACATCCCGCTCATAGGCGTATTTAATCGCTTCATGCAAAAATTGAGCGTCGGCGTAGTTGCCCAGGCTCATATTAATCACTTTGGCGCCGTGGTCGGTCGCCCAGATGATGCCTTGAGCCACCGAATAGGTTGTGCCTGAGCCGGATTGATCGAGCGCCTTGACCGGCAAGATTTTACCGCCCCACATCATGCCGGCGATCCCTTCGCCGTTGTTCACATTGGCGGAAATAATGCCCGCCACATGCGTGCCATGACCTACATCATCGGTGGGCTCTTGGTCCGGGTTAATCACATTGTAGCCCTTCAGCAACCGCCCCTGCAGGTCGGGATGCTTTAAATCCACGCCGGTATCTACAACTGCTACAATCACGTCATTGCTGCCCTTGGATAATTTCCAGCCGCGATTCGTTTCAATAATTGGCAGGTTCCATTGGTATTCGGAGAACAGCAGATCGTTTGGAATCTCGGGGGTTTCTTCGGCACCTTTAGGATCGGATACCGGATCGTCCTCATAATAATAGCTTCCGGGGTCGTCCCAAATGCTGTCGCCGGTTTCATTGGTCAGATACAGATAATGCGGCTCGATATACTTCGGCTTCCATTTATTCTGAAAATATTGCTTCAACTGCTGCATGCTCATTGTATCCGAACGGAAAATGTAGGTGCTGTTCAGCTTCCGCGGCGGTTTGCCGGAGATGTCCGCCAACATCTGCTTCATTTGCTCGTCCGTAGGCTTGCTATGGAACGTCACCACGATTTCGTTTTCATAATAATGGCTTGCTTTTTCGTTGTCATGTCCTGTTTTCACCGTGATGTCTTTCAGTGTGTCCGCATGCACCGATTCCACCTTGAACTTGCCTTCCTTCGGATAAGGGATCAACCGCAGGTTTTTATTCTGATGATCTTGCACCCGACCTAAGATCCCGATGTCCATCACCGCGATAATCCCTTGCTTTTTCCCTTTTACCGGCTCTGCGGCAATGAAATATTTTGGCTGCTTCTCCGGGAACGATGGCGATTCATAACTGCTTGATTTGCTTAACGCCTTTTTCGCGTACCCCAAATAGGTGTTGAGTTGCTTGCTTACAGCCGGGTCCGGTTTAAAATCCTCTCGCCGAAACTGCCGGGTTTGCCCTTTCGTGGCATCGTACCAGAGGATCGCCTGAAAATGCTTATGATCCTTCTGCAATTCCCGCGCAGCACGTTGCAGCTTGTCACCTATACTGCCGCCGGAAGAGCTTGCCGCAAGCGAACGAAGATGGCCCCGTGCGTCCATGCGAGATAACCGTTCGGTAGCGGTCATATCTCGCTTCAGCATGCTTTGCTTTAATTTCTGCTCCTCCGCCGGCTTTGGCACGGATAGTTGAGTTACGGAATTCCGCGGAGTCGTCTTGTCATTGTCCGAGGATGGGAAGAGAAGCGAAACCGCAGCTACTGCCGCGGCCCCCGTCAACCCCCAAGCGGCCCATCTGCGCCAGTTCATCAGTAAACCTCCTCGTATAGTATCTTTAAAAAGCTCTTTTAGGTTCATTTCCATCCCCCCGGGGGATGGAAAACAGCCTCCAAATTTCCAGCTTGTTCTTTGAAAATTCCATCAGGGACTGGACTTTCCGGTATGCCTCTGGACAATGGAACGTAGGGTCCATTCGGGGAAATCCTTCTGCCTCCAGTAGCATCGTCTACTCCTTAAGTCTGTTTCTCCGGTACGCGTCTGAGCTTCTTACCCGCTGGCTGTTCCCTTCGGCATCCCATGCCCGGTTTTAGCAGATCCGGGGCAGCTCATGGCCCGAAGTGTGTCCTCATACGCGAGGGTGATAGATCTGCGCGTGCGCCGGAGGCATCCCGGAGCGTCCATTCCCTGAATCCCTAGCGAAAGGAGGAATTTCACTTGAAGCTTTTTGTCGGTATTGACGTGAGCTCGCAAGAGCTCGAAGCGTGTTTCATGAACGCTGACGGTGACAAGCTTGAGACACTCACCGTCAAAAACAATTTGAATGGCGCCTCGCACTTGCGTGACCAAATCGTCGCTGCAGCGGACAAGTTGGCCGTCACCGAGATTCACATCGGCTTGGAAGCCACTTCCGTCTACAGCTGGCACCCTGCCATGTACCTGCATCAGGATCCAGCGCTTCGAGAGCGCAAGGCCAAGGTGTTCACCTTGAACCCCAAGCTCATCAGCAAGTTCAGAGAAGCCTATGCGGATATGGACAAGACCGACCGGCTCGACGCCTGGGTCATTGCGGATCGCCTGCGCTTCGGCCGCCTGACGACCACCATCGTCATGCAGGAGCAGTATGTCGCCCTTCAACGCCTCACGCGCATGCGTTTCCACTTGGTCCATAACTTGGCTCGCGAGAAGCAGTACTTCTTGCAGAACCTGTTCTACAAGTGCAATGCGTTTACAACCGAGGTCGACAGCTCCGTGTTTGGCCATGCGCTCATGGAGATGCTCTCCGAGAAGTTCAGCCTCGATGACATCGCCGAGATGGACGTGGCCGATCTGGCCGACTATCTGCGGGACAAGGGACGCAATCGTTTCCCCGATCCCGAGCGGGTCGCCCGCTGCATTCAGCAAGCTGCCCGCGCCTCCTATCGGCTGTCCAAGGTCGTGGAGGATTCGATTGACCTGGTGCTCGGCACCTCCATCGAATCCATCCGCAGCATCCAGAAGCAGCTCAAGGATCTCGACAAAGCGATCGAGCGGGTCCTCGACGGCATTCAAGGCGCTCAGTGCTTGCTGTCAGTGCCCGGCATCGGCAAAGTCTACGCAGCCGGTCTGCTCGGCGAACTCGGCGATATTGAACGGTTCAAGGATCAAGCCGCCGTCGCCAAGTACGCGGGTCTGACGTGGCGCAGGCACCAGTCCGGCGTCTTCGAGGCGGAGGACACCGCCCGCATCAAATCCGGCAACCGATTCCTGCGCTACTACCTCGTTGAAGCTGCCAACTCGGTTAGGATGCGCGATGAAGAATTCGGTGAATATTACCGGAAGAAGTATCACGAAGTGCCCAAGAATCAACACAAACGCGCCCTCGTCTTAACGGCAAGAAAACTCGTGCGTTTGGTCGATGTGCTGCTACGCAGCGGCCAACTCTACACGCCTCGAAGGAAGGTGAATAGCGCCAAGGATTAACGCCTCCTTTGCCTTAGTCCTTCACGAATTCCCAGTAAAAATCTGGTATCTGACATGGTTTTTGGCTGGGTTTGGTTTGATGCGCCCTTTTTTCGTGACTCCGCGCTCAACAGGCACGGGAAATTTCCAATTCGATTAAATCAACAGCTTGACATCATACCGCTGGACTTTATTATATGTCCAATGTCCATAGCCATAGCGTGAGGTGATGACCCTGATTTTATTCTTGAGGGATACCGTATTCTGTAAAATTGTGTTACGATAATTTCGTTAATGACTATACCGATCATTACAGGTGAAGGAGAATTGTTCGCATGCCACAAGCCAATAACATCAGGCAGTTGTGTGAAGCCACTCGAGAGAAATTAAAACAAGCGGTGGAGAAGCTTGAAACGTTCTTAAACCATCATTCTCTGCCGCAGCTAATGGAAGGCCAAGACGAAGACAGAGTATTGTTTTACCAAGGGTTTTTGTCAGATCTGCGTCACCTGCTTGTGTTCAGTGAGGTTTGCTACGAGAAGCTAGGCGTTGCCCTCCGTCGCGGTACCTTTGACGAGGAAGCTGCTGAGAAAGTGCTGTACCATGTGTATCATGATTGCGTTAATAACTTCTTCTATCCTAAAAATGAAAGCTATTCCGAAGATGGCAGATACGCCTATACGGGTCAGGATGCCATTCGATTCCGTAAGAAACCGGTTCGCGCGGCGCGTGACATCGTGCTGGATATCACCGGAATTTTTGAGGAATTGCGGGACGATCTCAATTATTATGAGAGCGATTATTTAACCCAATTACGATTAAACCGTTCCGCCAAATAAAAATGAAAATGAAACGACAAGATGCCGTGATGACGGCATCTTTTTATTTTTGGGAACGATTTGCTAATCGCGCAGCGCATAAGGGAATCAGACCGGGGAGAAAATGATACGCGAGGTGATCAATATGCCAAATGGGGAAAAACCCATAGTTAAATGTAGCGTATCCAACTGCACCTATTGGGGAGAGAAAAACGTGTGCAATGCCGACGTCATTATGATCGATGTCGACCAGCATGCGAAGAACCATTATTCGGCGGAGTTCGCTGGTGAATCGTTTGATACGGAACACCAAGATGCTGCTGCATCGTCCGCTTCCACTTGCTGCCATACGTTTAAACCGAAGTCCAAATCGTCGTAAGGAAAACACATTTCACGGAGGTGCTTCAGATGACGGATACCAAATCAGACAAACCGCACAAAAAGTCGGCCGAAAAGAGCCGCACCGACTACCCGCGTAAAGTGAACCGTGAGCACCGTGAGGAGTATGCGGCCGAGGTTACCCCGGCCGGGACGTACAGCGGTAACGTGATCCGCAGTGAAAGATCCGAAGAATCTCACGATGCTGTAGGTAACAACGATACGGCAGGACGCACCGTTGGTTATGTCGGCGTGGGTTTAGGGATCGCCTCATTGTTCTTTTGGTCGATTATTCTGGGGCCGCTGGCTGCGGTTATGGGCTTCTATGCCTACAGCCAAGGCAACAAAACATCCGGGGCTTGGGCGATCGGCCTGGGGCTCGTATCCACGTTAAGCTACTTTGTACTGATGCCATTTACTCGCTAACCGACGTCCGATGGGGCTGCGGAAGCGCTGGAATCATGACCGTCATACTAACCGGCTAACGCCATCTTTAAGGCGTTGGCCTTTTCTTTTCTGCAGCTTTTATCGAAAAAGGGTGGTATGCGTCGCGGATTGCGTGTAAAATATAGGCATTGAACTAGTTATTCCTCGATAAGGAGCTTATTACGCATGCAAATCGATCCGCGAACGGTGGAACAGCTGATTCAGCTTCAGTCTTTAAATCCATTAAATTTGCAACAATCGTCATCTGAACGAGCAACCGGGGATATGGACGGCTCGTTGTTTGATATATTGCTTCAGGAAATGATGTTGGCTGAGCAGGGCGAGAGATCTTTGCCTGAGACCGGCTCCAGTGTTGATACTCAAGCTTTATTAGCATCGCTTCAAGGGTATCTATATTCTGCGGGGATCGACGGCGGAGATTCGTTAGACGCAGCCTCTTTTGCAGAGCTGCTTCCGAATTACTTAACGGCCGCTGCGGCAGCGACAGTAGGGGATGTTCCGGGGCAAGCCGCGGAGGTTACCGCTGACTTGCAGTCTTTGATTGCCGAAGCTAGTTCGCGATATGGCGTGCCGGAGAGTCTGATCAAAGCGGTCATTGCGACGGAATCCTCCTTTAATCCGCAGGCGGTATCGTCCGCCGGAGCCAAAGGGCTGATGCAGTTGATGGACGCAACGGCGAAAGGGCTGGGAGTCAGCGACCCGTTTGATCCTGCGCAGAATATTGATGGCGGCACCAAATATTTGTCATATCAAATCCACCGTTACGGCGGGGATATTAAAACGGCTCTTGCGGCCTACAACGCTGGACCAGGCAGACTGCAACAGCTGGGCATCAGCAACGATGAGCAACTGATGGAGAAGTTCCACTTATTGCCGCAGGAGACGCAAGGCTATATTGCCAAGATTATGCGAGCGCAAGCGAAATACGAGGCTTAATTTGGTTATAAAATTGAGAAGTACATGATTCGAAAGATCAAATGGAAAACGCTCCGATCGCGGTGATTTCGGGAATACGCGTTTTTCATTTGATCTTTTTTGAGATGAAGGTGAACCTAATGATCTATTTTGACCATGCGGCGACGACCCCGCCCTATGAGGACGTCACCAAGACTGTAGCAGAAGTAATGGCAAGGCACTATGGCAACCCGTCTTCATTACACCGGCTGGGCGAAGATAGTGCAAAGCTGTTGGACAAAGCAAGGGAGGTAAGCGCCGCTGCACTAGGCGTTCAACCTCGGGAAATCGTATTTACCGGCGGGGCGACGGAAAGCAACAATATGGCCATTAAAGGGGTTGCCCTCCAGTTTATCGAACGGGGTAAACATTTAATCACAACGGCAACGGAGCATCCGTCTGTACTCGAGAGTGTCAAGCAGTTGGCCTCATGGGGCTGGGAAACGACGATTCTTCCGGTTGACGAGAATGGAGGCGTGACCGTCAAGCAGGTGCGGGAAGCGTTGCGCCCAGATACCGTGCTGGTGACGATCATGCATGTGAACAACGAAACCGGGACCATACAACCGGTGGAGGAAATCGGCCGCATGCTGAAAGCGACTGCCCCTAGGGTGCTGTTTCATGTAGATGGCGTTCAGGGCTTTGGCAAGCTGCCCTTGTCGTTGAATGACAGCGGAATTGATTTATACAGCCTGTCTGCGCACAAACTAAGAGGACCCAAAGGGGTAGGCCTGCTGTACGTCCGCGAAGGGCTTCGGCTTGCGCCGCTGCTGGCTGGCGGCGGACAGGAGGGCGGCTATCGTTCAGGTACGGAGAACATCCCTTATATCGTGGCTTTCGCGAAGGCGTTACGTCTGGCGAAGGAAGGCCGCGAGACTCGGGCAACCAAGCTGTATGGCTTGCGTGAGCGTCTGATGAAGGGGCTTGCAGAATTGCCGGAGCTTGTGGTCAACTCTCCGGCGCAAGGCGCGCCGCATATCGTGCATTTCTCTTATCCGGGGATGAAAGCTGAGGCGTTGCTGCACATGCTGGAGGAAGAAGGTTTTTTCGTATCTACCCGCTCAGCTTGTTCTTCCAAGCGAAGTGAACCAAGCCGTATTCTGCTCGCTATGGGCAAAACGAAGGAAGTTGCCTCGTCCGGCATTCGGATCAGTCTAGGCGAGGAACATGAAGAACGAGACATTGACGCCCTGCTTGCCGCGTTGCAACGAAGTGTGAAGCGGCTGCAGGCTTTACGATAGGAGAGAAACGTTAAAATGGAATATGATATGCTGCTGCTCCGTTTTGGAGAAATCACCCTTAAGGGGCGAAATCGCTCACGCTTCGAGCAAGTGATTCACAATCATGTCAAAGCACTGATGCATAAATTTCCCCGGGCGCAAGTCATCAAAGAATATGGAAGAATTTTTATTGCCATCAACGGAGAGCCGCTGGAGCCGATGATTGCGGAGATGAAGAACGTGTTTGGCGTAACTTCGATGTCTCCCATCAAAGTTGTCCCCTCCCGGTTGGAAGATATTCTGCAGACGGGAGTTGATTTCATTAACGAACTGGGGCCGGCCCCGGGAACGAAGTTTAAAGTGACTGCCCGCCGGATCTGGAAGGCATTTCCCCACTCGTCGCATGAAATGAACAGACTGGTCAGCACCCCTATCCTGAACGCGAACCCCGAACTTAAGGTGGACGTTCATCACCCCGAAGTGGATCTGCGCGTGGAGATTCGAGAGCAGGGTACGTATTTGTTCTGTGAAGTGATCCCGGGGGCAGGAGGATTCCCGCTCGGCTCAAACGGTAAAGCCATGCTGCTCTTGTCCGGTGGAATCGACAGTCCGGTTGCCGGTTGGTCGGCGCTGCGTCGCGGATTGGAAATCGAATGCGTTCATTTCCACAGCTATCCTTTTACGAGTAAAAAAGCCGAGCAGAAGGTCATTGATTTAGCCCAAGTGTTAGCTAGGTATTCCGGCTTCATCAAGCTGCACCTCGTGCCGTTTACTGAAATTCAAACGAAGCTGGCACAGACCGGTCAGGATAACTTGATCATCACGATGATGCGAAGAGCGATGCTGCGCATTGCCACGAAGCTGGCGGAACGGAATGGCGCCTTGGCTCTGGTCACCGGAGACAGCTTGGGCCAAGTAGCCAGCCAAACGTTGTCCAGCATGAATGCGATCGGACGCGTAACGAATCTGCAAATACTTCGGCCGTTGGTGATGACCGACAAAGTGGATATCATTGCGTTGGCACAGCAGATTGGCACGTACGACTTGTCGATTTTGCCCTATGAAGATTGTTGTACGTTATTTGTTCCGAAATCTCCAGCAACCAACCCAAATCTGCGAGTCCTGGAGAATGTGGAGCGTTCGCTGACGGATTTGGATGAAATGATTGACAAAGCGGTCGAGGATACGGAAACGATCTTTATCCGCCCTGGGCGCACCATTAAGCGACGGGAGAACACAGAGGATAATGTCGTTCAGGAAAGCTGGTTCTAACTATAAAAAAAGAGAAACCCGCCAAGCCAATTCAAATGGCTTTCGGCGGGTTTTACTGTTTCTAGCGGGTTGCCGGATGCGTCTGAGCTCCTTCAGTTTCTTTGCGCTGTTGGCGCTTCTTCATGTAACCCGCTAACAGTACAGCGGCGATTACAATGGCGATCAGTAGATAACGAAGAGCTGGATTCTCTTCGAAGAAATGCACGAAATGGCGCTCCTCGGTAATCATATTGGCGGCGGTGTAGGCAAGCACGGCAGCGCCAAGATAAGCGATCCAAGGGAACTTGTCCAACAGTTTAATAAACAAAGTACTACCCCAAACAACGATCGGGACGCTGATCAGCAGGCCGATGACCACCAGCACCATATGCTGCTTGGACGCCCCTGCGACGGCAATGACGTTGTCGAGCCCCATGGCAGCGTCAGCAATGATAATGGTACGAATTGCCGGCCATAGCTTGTCCTTGGCTTCAATGTTGTCATGACCGCCTTCATCTGCTAGCACTTTGTAGGCGATAAAGATTAGCAACAACCCGCCTATGGCTAGCAGCCAAGGGATTTGCAACAACCATACAACAATCAGCGTTGCTGCGATTCTTAGCACAACGGCACCGATTGTACCGTATAGGATAGCTTTCTTCTGTACCGTGTGGGGCAGCTTTCGTGCCGCCATCCCGATGACGATGGCATTATCACCCGCTAAAATGAGATCGATAAAAACAATATTGATCAGAGCGAGAAAAAATGCAGCACTAAATAAGTCCACGTTATGTCACTTCCTCTATAGACGTATATACGTATTAAATCGCTAAAAAGATTCATTTGTCCAGAGATGTTTTTATAAAGTGGCATAGCTTGGCTACATCCCTCATACAAGTTGTAGGGGGAGGGATGAGCTTGGAACATTTGCTGCTGTTATCAGAAATTTTAATCATCAATCTCGTACTCAGCGGCGATAACGCCGTTGTAATAGCTATGGCAAGCAAGAATTTGCCGCTCAAACAACGTAAGCGGGCGGTATGGTGGGGGGCATTGGGAGCCGTACTGTTGCGTTGCGTTTTGACCTGGGTAGCCGTGTTACTGTTGAAAATCCCGTTTATTCATGCGGCAGGCGGCGTGCTGCTGGCTGCGATTGCCGTGAAGCTGCTGCTGCCGCAGGAGGAACACTCCCGCGTGGCGGGCGCAAGCTCATTATGGAAGGCGGTGCAGACGATTCTCGCCGCCGATTTTATTATGAGCTTGGATAACGTGCTGGCAATCGCTGCGCTGGCAGAGGGCGATGTGTCGATTCTTGTAATCGGGATCGCCATCAGCATTCCGATCGTGGTCTGGGGCAGCAATCTGATCGCCGATTGGCTGCAGCGTCTGCCGATCCTCGTTTATGCCGGAGCAGGCATACTCGGATACACTGCCGGAGATATGCTGCTGCAGGATCCGCAGCTTGGACCAGCGCTTGCGGCGGCTGCCCCCGCATTGGCACGAGCTGTACCGGCGGGAACCGCCGCGGTCGTTATTATGTTCGGCTGGCTGCGAAAATATAACGCCGGGCGCAGCTAACGCCCCCAGCAGTTCCATCCACACCATCCGAAAAAAAACATCGGGCCCCGCCTTAGGCCGAGTGGTTTTTTGGGCAGAATTCATATAAACTGGAAGTGAAGGGGATGTCGTAAATTGCAACGTCTTGTCCCTCATTGTCTTCTGGAAGGTGTGTGATGGATATGTCCGACAACAACAAACTCATGACTGGCGTCTTGATCCTCGCTGCCGGAGTGATTATCCTGCTCGGTAAATTAGGGTTTTTCAGCTTTCTGGGAAGAGCGCTTTGGCCGCTGCTGCTGCTGATCCCTGGGATCTTGCTGCACATCTGGCATTTCTGGCGGAAAGGTCCTGCGGAATTGCTGCTTCCTGGTGCCATTCTGGTCGTCTACAGCCTTGTATTTTTTACCGGGGTTATCGGTGGATGGCAAACCTTGAAATACACCTGGCCGATCTTCTTCCTCGGCGTTGCCGTCGGTTTGTTTGAGTATGGTTACTTCGCGCCTCAGCGCCAGAACGGAATATTCATCGCCGCCCTGATTTTGGGAGCGATCTCACTTCTGTTGCTCGGTTGGACGTTGTTTGCTTCATCCATCGTTTATTTCTTGGCTATTGTTCTAATCGTTGCCGGGATTTGGTTGATTGCAGGTCGAGGCAACCGTCGGAGATCATGGTGAGGCAGGGATAGTTCTTGAAAATTTCAAGATTTCACGTATAATATAAGGGATATGTCAAGCGTCGGCATTTAAGTCGACGCTTTGTTTTGTGGTCGATGAGACTGCACTTGGTCTTGTCGACTAATTCCTGTTCGAAGTGCAAATTGTATTGATAAACCCTTCTCAATAATCTATAGAGACGAAAGGATATGGAGACAAACCTATGCATGATAGAAAACAAATTCGCAATATTGCGATTATTGCCCACGTTGACCACGGGAAAACGACACTTGTCGATAAACTGCTGCAGCAATCCGGGATCTTCCGGGAGAACGAAGCAGTGCAAGAGCGGGCCATGGACTCCAACGATTTGGAGCGGGAACGCGGAATTACCATTTTGGCCAAAAATACCGCCATTACGTATAAAGACTATTTGATTAATATTGTGGATACTCCGGGACACGCCGACTTCGGCGGGGAAGTAGAACGGATTATGAAAATGGTCGACGGCGTGCTGCTCGTGGTGGATGCTTACGAAGGCTGCATGCCGCAGACGAAGTTTGTACTTCGCAAAGCGCTGGAACATCATCTGACACCTATCGTTGTGGTGAACAAAATCGACCGTCCAGCCGCACGTCCGGCCGAAGTCATCGACGAGGTGCTGGATCTGTTTATCGAGTTGGAAGCCAGCGATGATCAGTTGGATTTCCCTGTCGTTTACGCTTCGGCGTTGAACGGCACATCCAGCCTGGATCCAGAGAAGCAGGATGACAACATGCTGGCATTGTATGAAACGATCATCGATCATATTCCGGCACCGACGGAGAACGTCGACGAGCCGCTGCAATTCCTCGTCACGTTGATGGACTATAACGAATACTTGGGAAGGATCGCTATTGGCCGAGTGAACCGCGGCGTGATTCGCCAAGGTCAATCTGTCGCAGTCATGACGCGTGACGGCAGCAAGAAGACCGCACGCATCGAGAAGCTGTTTGGCTTCCAAGGCTTGCGCCGCGTGGAAATCGAAGAAGCGGGCGCCGGGGACATCGTCGCCGTTGCCGGGATTAAGGATATCAATATCGGGGAAACGATCGCCGATCCGAACAACCCGGAAGCCTTGCCGGTCTTGAAGATCGATGAACCAACGCTCCAAATGACGTTCCTTGTGAATAACAGTCCGTTTGCAGGACGTGAGGGTAAATGGGTAACTTCCCGTAAACTGCGCGAGCGTCTGTTTAAGGAACTCGAAACGGACGTTTCCTTGCGTGTGGATGAGACGGACAGCCCGGACGCCTTTATCGTATCTGGCCGTGGTGAGCTTCATCTGGGGATTCTGATCGAGAATATGCGTCGTGAAGGATACGAGCTGCAAGTATCTAAGCCTGAGGTTATCGTACGGGAAATCGACGGCGTGAAGATGGAACCGATCGAACGCCTGCTGATCGACGTGCCGGAAGAGAGCATGGGCGCCGTTATGGAAAGTTTAGGTTCCCGCAAAGCGGAAATGGTGAATATGGTCAACAACGGTAATGGCCAAGTTCGCTTGGAATTCTTGATTCCAGCCCGCGGCTTGATCGGGTATCGGACGCATTTCCTTACGTTGACTCGCGGCTACGGCGTTATGAACCACGCGTTCGACAGCTATGGTCCATTTGTTGGCGGCCAAGTTGGCGGACGTCATGAAGGCGTGCTGGTTTCCAGTGAAAACGGCGTTTCGACTCTTTACGGGATCTTGTCCATTGAGGATCGCGGCATCCTGTTTGTGGAACCAGGTACAGAAATTTATGAAGGTATGATCGTAGGGGAGCATACCCGCGATAATGATATCGTTGTAAATATTTGTAAAGAAAAACAACTGACCAACGTCCGTTCTGCTACGAAGGACGAAACAGTGAAGATGAAGACACCGCGGCTCTTCTCGCTGGAACAGGCGCTGGAATATTTGAATGACGACGAATATTGCGAAATTACGCCAAAATCGGTTCGCTTGCGCAAGAAGATTCTGAACAAGAGCGAGCGGGAACGTGCAGAAAAACATCGCAAAATGGCGGAAGCCAACCTATAATTAGGAATAAGGTTGCCATTTGAAGGAGGGTTTCGTTATGCAGGCTTGGTTTGCCAGCCATCCGATAATTTCCTACGTGCTGATCTTCGTGCTGATTATTTATGTTTACAATAAGGTGTTTCGTGCACAGCAGAAGCTGCCGCTGTTTAAGGAGATTATTTTGTACCTCCTCATGGCGCTGGGTTCCTTCCTGCTGCTCATTTTCCAAATTGATAAGCTGCCGATCATTCAATGTTTGCTGGTGGCTGTCGTATTGATGCTTATGGTGAGAATTCGTTATTTTGTCGAGGGACGACGGAACAAGCAGAGCAAGAAGGGTTCACCGTCTGGCGATAAATCGCTATAATTTACCTTCGCTTTCGAACCGGTAACTTTTCCGAAGCTCGGTACGTCTTATTGAATACAACAACATTTTTACAGAAATAAGGTGTTTTAGTTCATGAGTTCTAACCGCAGCGGCTTACCTCCACGAGGGAAGGGCCAACGAGGGTCGACAAAAGGTTCAAAACGGGGTTCCACTCGAAAAAGAAAATCCAGCGGCCTCAAACGGTTCTTCCGAACCGTCCTGACGCTCCTCATTGTCGGAGTGATTGGGGTAGGACTTTATGCAGGGTATTTATTCTATACCGCCGATAAGGTGATCGATGCCACAGGGACCTCAGGCGAGGTGCCACCTGAGAAATCCGCCAAGGTCAAGCCGATTACGATGCTGCTCCTAGGGACGGATTACCGTCCGCAGACCGGCACCCATCTGAGTGACGTGATGATGGTCATCGCGATGAACCCGGATACGAAATCGGCCACGGTTGTCTCTCTTCCGCGCGATACGAAGCTGGAATTGGACGGATATAAGACGAATAAGCTCAATGCGTACTATCCGAACTTCCTAGCGGCAGAGAAGAAATCAGGAATCCCTGCCACTCAGGAAATGAAAACGATGATGAGCAAGTTTTTTGGGATCAACATCGATTATGTAACGGTGCTGAATTTCCAAGGGTTCCGCGATGTGGTGGATGCGCTGGGCGGCGTAGACGTCAATGTGGATGCCAACATGTGTTATCGGGATACGGCGGATGGCACGAACATCAATCTGAAGAAAGGCGAGCAGCACCTGAACGGGGAAGATGCGTTAGGTTATGTTCGCTACCGCAAATCGAACTGTAGTCCGAAGACGAAGGGTTCGGATGATTTCGATCGTAACCGCCGACAAAATGAAGTACTGCACGCCCTGATTGATCAAGCGAAGTCGCTGAATGGGGTCATGGGGGCTGGCAAAGTCATTGAATCCGTCGGCAAGAATTTGGAGACGGACCTGGAATCGCAGCAAATGAAGAATATCATTCAAGCGTACTGGAATATTTCCAAGGAAAATGTAGATTTCATGCCAGTAACCGGGGATTGGAAGAGTCCGTACGTATACTTGCATCAGGATGAACTCGAAGCGGCTAAGCAGGCGCTGAAGGATCAGCTCGACGGGAAGGCAGGTTCGGCGCAGGCAAACACCGGGGAGACGGAAGACGGACAGGTCAACTGACGATTGAATGCAAGTTTTACTGCGTGCTATAATACAATTGACTTAAGGATAGCTGAAGCGTATTGAGCAGAAATCCGATGTAACACCGTACAGGAGGGCTGGTCTAATGTCCGAAGTCGTAACCCAATTGTCTGATTCGCTTTATTCCCTACTCCAGTCCGAAACGTATGTATTGTTGAACACGGTGGATCAGGAATCCGGCGGCCCTACATCCAGTGCGATTTCTTGGGTGTATGCCGTGGATCCTTCGAAGTTGCGGCTGGCTCTGGATCATCGCTCCAGATTGGTCGGCAATTTGAAGGCCAATCCGCGGGCGACAGTGACGGTGTTTGGCCAGGATACGATTTATGCCATCAATGGCCGAGCTTCCGTTGTACAGGATCCACTGGATGGAGTGCCGTTTAATATGTGCTGTTTCGACATCCAGATCGATGCGGTGCGAAACGCGTTGTTTTATGGCGCGCAACTGGTGTCACCGCCGGAATATGCCAAAGTTTATGACCAGCGTGCTGCGGACATGCTGGATCGTCAAGTGTTTGAAGCCATGAAGAAAGCCTAGCGAGTTGATCGCTAGGCTTTTTTTCCTTCTTGGGACAAACTTAACGCAGATTTTGCCGCGTTCCGCCGTCGCCAGGGGCGATTTGCATTTGCTTCGGATTGCCTTCCGGCGGACGGGTATCGTTCGGAATTTGAGGGACGATCCGGCCGATAATATCTGCCAGCTCGGTGGCGAAGCCGGACACCGGCCGACCTTCGCGGATTTTTTTGCCGATCTCGGCAATCCGTTGATTTAAGTCGATATCCGCGGTGACGATGGCGCCGGCCCCGTGCGGATCTTTTCGAAGCGCTTCAGCTACCGTATACTTAATGCTTCCAACCCTTGCACGTTCGAGGCGGCTATCCACATCGATACCCACGATGGCGGTTTTGCCCATAATGACACAATGCGCGCCTTTCACGCCGGGGACCTTTTTCACCAATTGTTCCAAATATTCTTGTCTTTCCTGATCCGACATGACCTCTTTATCGTTGATATTGGTTGCATAAGGGTCCAGGCTATGTGCCTGGGGCGCATTCCCTGTTTGATTATTTGGAGAGGGTGATGCCTTTTCAGAACGAGTTCCGCAACTTGTAAGCAGGGTAGCCGTCAGTAACAAACACAGCCATAATCGCATGTTCGATCCGTCCTTTCGGAATTGATCTCTCGATACCGGGTTCTAATATCGGTTATAGAGTTCCCGGGACGCCAAAAAATATGTATGCTCATAAGGCTGCAATGACCGCGGTGGAGGGGATAATGGTGAAGAAGATCTTTGTATTGGATACGAATGTATTATTGCATGATCCGGGGGCCGTATTTGCCTTTGACGAACATGATGTGGTCATTCCGGCTGTCGTGCTGGAGGAAATCGACAGCAAGAAGCGTAACGCCGACGAGATCGGCCGGAATGCGCGGGGCGTCTCCCGCTTGCTGGATGGCTTGCGGTCGACGGGCCATTTGCATGATGGCGTACCGCTGGAGGGCGGCGGGCGAATTAAGGTGGAGTTAAATCACCGCAGCTTCGTCAAGGTTCAGGAAATGTTCGGGGAAGTCACTAACGACAACCGGATTCTTGCCGTAGCCCTGAATTATCACCTGGAGCAAGCGGAGATGGAAACGCCGCGGCCGGTGATCCTGGTCAGCAAGGATGTACTGGTTCGGATCAAAGCCGACGTTCTGGGACTTCATGCTGAGGATTACTTGTCAGACCGGACCGTAGGCCCCAGCGATCTATACGGAGGTTATTCAACCATTAAGGTTCACCCATCGGTGATCGATGAATTTTATACGTATCGCTTTTTGCCCATTAACCCGCTGGGACTTAGTTATTCCCTTTATCCGCATGAGTTTGTAATATTAAAAGATGAGATGGGAACCGGAAAATCCGCTTTGCTGAAAGTAAACGAAGATGCTACTCGCTTGGAACCGTTGTATCTTAGCAATGAGCCGGTTTGGGGAATCAGCGCCCGAAATGCGCAGCAGCGCATGGCATTGGAATTGCTGCTTAACGATGATATTCCGCTCGTCACGATCACGGGCAAAGCCGGGACGGGGAAGACGTTGCTTGCGTTAGCCGCCGGACTGTTGAAGGTTGAAGATGAGCACAAATACAAAAAGCTGCTGATTGCCCGGCCCGTTGTCCCGATGGGCAAAGATATCGGTTACCTTCCCGGTGAAAAGGAAGAAAAGCTGCGTCCGTGGATGCAGCCGATCTATGATAACCTGGAGTATCTGTTCGATACGAAGAAATCAGGTGACATTGAGAAAATCTTGATGGGGCTGGGCAGCATCCAGGTCGAGGCCCTCACATACATTCGCGGCCGCTCGATCCCGGGTCAGTTCATCATCGTGGACGAGGCGCAAAACCTGTCGCGCCATGAGGTGAAGACAATCGTGTCGCGCGTCGGTGAAGGCAGCAAGATCGTGCTGGTCGGTGATCCGGAGCAGATCGACCATCCGTATCTGGACGCTTCCAGCAACGGGTTAACCATATTGGTCGAACGCTTTCGCGACCAGGGGATCAGCGGGCATATCACGCTGGAGAAGGGAGAACGCTCGAAGCTGGCTCAGCTGGCGGCGGATTTATTGTAGAAGGGAGAGCTCGCTCACATTCGAGGAAAATCATAGTAGCAGCCCGGCGAATCGTGCAACTTGATTCCCGGGCTTTTTTCGTGCGTGTGAGCCGGACTTTTCAGTGAATGATGGTAAAATCAACTAAGAGGCGGACCGGTACAGTCGAAATCGCATATCGGTCAGAGGGTCCGCCGGGGCGTATACATTTTTTTACGGGACAATTCATCCGGCAATTTGCTACAATACGGAGTATCAGAAGGTTATCGATTGACGTGACGTGCGCTCCTAAATTGTGGAGAGGAAGGACAGGCGTGAAGCGAAAAAATCATTGGGTGCTTTTTGCAATCCTCCTGCTCGCTTTAATTAATCTGTCGCCTAGCGAAGAATTAACGCTAGTTCGCCAAGAAGACGGCGGGGAGGCTCAGCCGGTTACGCCGCCTGAAGCGCAAACCAAGGAGGAGACTGGCCACATCCAGGTGGCAGTACAGATGAATGAGACTGACTTCCGTCGTCTGGAGGAGATGAACCGGCAGTTTACGCTGAGCCATCCGGTGGAGGTGGATCTAGTGAATGTGCCGATGGAGGAGAGTTATCCCGCGTACCAACGCAAGCTGATGAAGCTTGGGGAGTCGCCGGACGTTCTGCTTTTGGACAATGTCTGGGTTCGCCGTTTTGCGGCGGACGGTTACCTGCTGCCCACGGAGGGGTATTTCTCAGGTTCCTTGTCAGGCGAAGTGTTAAGCGCTTCCTTGATTCCGAACGAGTGGAATGGTTACGTATGGGGAGTTCCGCTCGATGTGGATCCCTATGTGCTGGTCTATCATGAGGACAAGCTGAAGCAGTTAGGATGGAAACGCCCGCCGGCTACAGCGGATGATTGGAACGTCTTCGTCTCCACCTTCAAAAAGCAACATTCCCAGCCCTACCTGTTAGGGTTGGATTTCCGTGATCCCTACGCTGCAGCGACCTTACTATGGCAAGTCGGCGGAGGCTGGAAACCAACCGGTTCCGGACCCTTCTATGTAATGGAAGAGGGCCATCTGACATACGCCTTGCAACAGCTGGAATCACTGCGCTCAACGCTTTTGGATTCTAGCTTGACTGGATTGGATGCGTGGAGCAAGCTGAGTGACGGCGAACTGTCGATGATGATCACGACGGCAACGGAAGCCGAGAAGCACCGGCATCCTCGCACGAAAATCTGGATGCCCGAGCTGCAACAGAATCTAGCGTCGACGTGGATCCTCGGCCGAAGTTACGCCGTTTCTTCCCAAACGGATCATCCCGATGCGGCCGGATTGTGGATCTCGGAGATGACCTCCCTTTATAATCAAGCGCGTTGGTATGAAACTACCGGGAATCTTCCCGTGCTCAAAACGATTTATTACGAAGCCGCGCGAAATCAGCTTCCCACTTGGATCCCCGCCACGTTGGCTGCGGGCTCCGGCATTGTACTGCCAGCCAGTCCATCGCTACCGGAACAGCTCGAAAGCTTCGCACCGCCTACCACCGATTTTTTAAGCGGAGCGATTACCGGCAAACAATATCGCGGACGGTTGGCTGAGCTAAGTCGATAAAACATTACCTCGTACTTATAATGTCAACTTCAATTTCACAGTTAACGTCCCCTCGGAGATCACTGCTTCAGTGGCCTCCACGAAGGGGACGATTTTTTTCGGATAAAAGCCAAGGTCGAAATCCCGCTCCAGTTCAGCCCGCGTCGTATCCGGGAGAGCCAATCCATTAAACAGCAAACGGTCTACGTGGAAAACAATTGCGTTCTCCGGTTCCTGCTCCACCGTATAATGACCCTCGACTTCGAGCTCCAAGCCTTCCCGGCTGCCGCGTGCGATGATCTTATTTGTTTTGAATTGAAAGCTCATATCCTTGAGCAGCTCGTTCTTGCGGTAGAGAAACGCATTTAGATCCTGCTCGTGGACTTCTAGACGATAGCCCCCTTTTTCAGCGATCAAACTGCTCTCGTTCTGCTTCAAAAAGTCGGAGAATTGCGACATCGCGGAGCTGAGTGCCTGAAAATATCTGCGAAGCTCGTACAGTCCAACGTTCTCCCAATAGGCAGTTAACTCCTGAATTAACGCCTTCAACTTCTCGGGATCGGCGCTGAGGCCAAGGGATTCGTCGACGCTTTGTCGAAGCGCGGCCACTCGGGTTCGCTGGAGCTCCAGTTCTTCCTTCATACGGGCCAGTTCAATGGACGTGGCTTCCAGCTTCTGTTTGGTCTTCGTCAGTTCAGCATATTCCGACTTGTATTGGTTAAGGATGGTACGATCCCGATCCAGAATGAGTTGATAATAATCCAATACGGTAAAAAAATCTTTCAGACTGTTCACACTCAGCAAAGCATACAGCAGATTTTCCCGTTCCCCCATATAATACGCACGTAATCTTAAGCCAGCTTGTTCGCGGCTGATCCGGATTTGCTCGTTTTTATCACTTAATTGTGCCTGCAGCTTGTGAAGGTCTGTTTCCGTCTCGTGCTGGCGGGAAGCGATTCGCTCGATTTCTCGGTCGATTTCCTGAATGGACAAGCTTTGTTCCAGGATCTGTTGTTCTTCAGCAGTCAGCGGAGCAGCGGCAGCCGACAAACTGGCAAACTGAAGAGCCGCCAGCAACAGCAATAGACAGAGCGATATGATGCGTATCTTCAACAACGATCCTCTCCCATCTGTAGTTGTCCTATATATATGATAACAGGTCCCGAAATAGCAGAACTCACGAAAAAAGGCGTTCCAGCATAATGCCGAAACGCCTTTTTGAAATACTTATGCGATTTGGGATTAGAGGGGTAAACCCATTTTGAAGACCGTCCAGTAGCTGAAACCGGTAAATGCGACGATCATATATCCCCAGAACAGCAGGATATAGGTTCTCTCGGTAAGCTTCAGATAGCCGAAAAGGACGAAAAAGGCGGTTTGCAAGAAGAACAGCAAAGCCATTTCCGTCAGATCGCCCGCAAAGGCCATAAGCCCAATAGCCAGTGTGAAGAAGCCAAGGACGCGAAACATGCGTGCCACGAGGTAATCCCCCTTTCTTATGTATCAACGAGCCTTCCATTCCTTTTCCCATTATACCCGTTAGGCTGAAAAGTGTAAACGAAAAGTCACGATTTAGCCAAATATCGAAGGTGTTGTTGTGACAAACCTTACAGTAGTGTTGGTGCCCCCTACTCTTGTTATTCATTTCATGAAACGTCATGTATGGAGTCCCCGGATTTTGGAAATACATTTTAGTATCAAATAGATTCTATGAACTCTATGAGAGGCATAGAAATGGAGTAAGAAGCATTTTACCCTTACGCCTGCCGGAGACCGCCGGTTGGATGACGGTTAGATTAGGATGTCGTTAGGAGGTTTTTATAGCATGACAGCTGTGAGACAAGATGCATGGAGCCCAGAAGATGATTTGATTCTGGCCGAGGTTACCCTTCGGCATATACGGGAGGGCAGCACCCAATTAAACGCTTTCGAAGAGGTCGGAGAACGGATAGGCAGAACGGCGGCGGCCTGCGGTTTCCGATGGAACAGCTGCGTTCGCAAGAAGTACGAAGCGGCCATAAGCATCGCGAAAGCACAAAGACAGAAACGTAATTATATGAAAAAGCAAAACTCGCTAACGGCCGGTTCCGGCATGGCCTCGCTAACTTCCGTCGATATGGACGACAACGGTTATCGCGGAGATGGGGTGTCGGAGGAGACGATTTCGATCGACGCGGTGATCCGCTTCTTACGCGGATGGAAAAACACGATTCAGGAAACGAATCGCCAAATCAAAACGCTGGAGAAAGAGCTTAAAGAGAAAGAAGAGGAGATTGCGAAGCTTCGCGAGGAAAACGAGAAGTTGTCGGCGCAGGTCAATGAGGTGCAGACGGATTATCGGGTTGTGAACGACGACTATAAAGCGTTAATTCAGATCATGGACCGGGCCAGAAGATTAGCTTTCTTAAATGAAGAAGACGAAGAAAACAAATCCAGATTCAAAATGGATGCGAACGGAAATTTAGAACGGATCGAATAACCGAAAAATATCGCAAAATCTCGCCTAAATGGCGGGATTTTTGTGTTATTAGGGGGGAGTTTGGTATAAAGGGATTAGGAGATACAGAAAGGGAGTGGAGCTTCATGCAGATCGATATCATCGGTGCCGGTGCACTGGGGCTGCTGTTTGGCGGTAAGCTGGCGGCGTCTGGTGTGCCGGTACGTTTTTGGACAAGAACTGCTGAGCAGGCTGAAAAGCTAAATAAAGAGGGGATTCGTCTTACTGAAGCGGACGGGTCCACAACCTTTGTGAATGGAAAGCGGCTCAAAGCTTTTCCCGCTGGAGAAAGTGGCGTGCCGGATCGGGCGGCTGAATGGCTGGTGTTAACGACGAAGCAACGCCATATCGATGCGAAGCTGCTGTCTTTTCTGAAGCAGATTGTGGGGCCAGAGACGAAGGTTGTGTGCTTTCAAAATGGGATCGGACATCTTGAGCTGATCGGCAAAGCATTGCCGGGGATACCGCTCTATGCGGCGATTACAACGGAAGGTGCCAAACGGCTGGATGAATGCAGCGTGAACCGGGCTGGCCAGGGGACAACGCAGATTGGTGCGAACGGCGATATGGCCGATCTGGAGTCTCATGCAGAAAGTTTCGTGAAATTGCTGGTGAAGGCAGGATTTACCGCCCTTTTGTCGAAAGACATCGGGAGAGAAGTCTATAGAAAGCTGCTAATCAATGCGGTGATTAACCCCTTAACAGCTTTGTGGCGGCTGAATAACGGCCAACTGTTGGAGAACGATGAACGAATGGGCCTGCTCCAGCAACTTTGCGATGAAGGATTACAGGTTTATGAGGCTTACGGGATTCCACACGATGCCGATATGTTCAATCAAATCGTCAAGGTTTGTCGATCAACCTCAACGAATATCTCTTCCATGCTAAAGGACGTGCAGCAGGGAGCGCCAACGGAGATTGATCAGATTAACGGGAAAATCGTTGAGATGGCGCGCAGCAAAGGGGTCGCGGTTCCCGGACACGAGATGGTTTGGCGGTTGGTCCGAGCTTTGTAAGCTGACATGGATATAAAAATATAGTTACTTACTTTTTTGAATTGATTTTTTCTATAACCAAAATTGATGCGGAGGTGAGGCTTTGGAAGTGTTGGTCTCTTCCTTTATCGTGTTGGCTATGATACCGGTCATTCCATTTGGGCTCGTTTACTTCATTCATTATTATGTCAAACGGGACAAGAAAAGAGCGTTAAAGCTGGCCATGGACGTAACGACGCTATTTCTGATCTTGTCGGTCTCTGCTTTGTTTAATAATGTGTTCCATTCGACCTTTGGCTTCTATCTGATCGTAATCATTCTATTGGTGGTTAGCGGATTGATTGGCGGGGCGCAGACTCGCTTGAAGGGAAGGGTCGACGCACGCAAGCTGCTGCGTGTGGTGTGGCGTTTGGCGTTTGCGGCAACCGGATTAGCATACGTTTTATTATTTTTGATCAGCTTTATTACATATATCACCGCCGCTTAGGTCAAACTATGCTTAACTTTTCAATACCGAATAAAGGGATGACATACATGGTTAATTGTTAAGAAAATCAAATGTCAATATTGTATATTGGACTATTTTGTTAAAGTCTAGCGCGAAATTTGACAAATTACGCGAAAAATCTTTAATTTTGTGTTGGATTTTTTTGACCGCTGGTTGTATAATCTAAAAACATATACCAAACCATTTTAAGGGGGATATTGCTAGATGAAGAAGAGTAAGAGTCTATTGCTTCTTCTGACGCTCGTTCTTGCAGTCGGCACATTGCTTGCCGCATGCGGATCGAACAACGGAAACAGTGGCGCTGCAAACAATGGCGCAGCAAATGGAGGCAATACAGCTTCCGACAATGGTAACACCGGCGGAGAGAAACTGGCCGCAGATCAAACGCTTAGAATTAACCTGAGCGCTGAACCGCCAACTTTTGACCCGGCTCAAGCTCAAGACAGCCAAGCTAACACGGTTCTGAAATTGATGTATGAAGGTCTTACTCGTATGGATGAATCCGGTCAAGTTATCCCTGCTGCAGCTGAAAACTGGGACATTGACGGAACGAAGTATACGTTCCATCTGCGCAAAGACGCTAAATGGAGCAACGGCGACCCTGTAACGGCGAACGATTTCGTATTCGCTTGGGAGCGCGTTCTGAGCCCGAACACAGATCCGGCTGCACCTTATGCTTACCAATTGTATTACCTGAAAAATGCTCAAGAATATAACGAAGGAACAATTACAGACTTCAGCCAAGTTGGTGTCAAAGCAGTTGACGACTACACGCTGGAAGTAGAACTGGTTGCTCCAACTCCTTACTTCCTCGGTCTGACTTCCTTCTATACGTTCTATCCGGTTCACCAATCCGTTAAGGATGACGCGAAATGGGCGGTTGACCCAAGCAAAATGATCGTAAACGGCGCATTTACGCTGACCAACTGGGTGAAGGGCCAAACGATCGAAGTTACGAAGAACGAAAGCTATTGGGATAAAGCCAACATCAAGCTGAACAAAATCACCATGTCTCTGGTGAACAGCAGTGCAACTGAGTTGGCATCTTACCAAAACAACGAATTGGATCGCGCAGGTGCGCCTAACGGCGAAATCCCAACCGACCAAATTCCGATCCTGAAAGATCAACTGAAAGACGAACTGGAGATCAAAGGGATTGCAAGTACGTACTACTATGAATTTAACGTAACGGCTAAGCCGTTTGATAACGTAAATATCCGCAGAGCGTTCTCGATGGCAATCGATCGTCAAGCGATCGTTGACAACGTAACGCTGGGTGGTCAAGTTCCGGCATTTGGCTTCGTACCTCCGGGTATCAAAGGCGTGAATGACGAATACCGTAACGAACATAAAGACGACTACTTCACGGAAAACGTGGAAGAAGCGAAGAAGCTTCTTGAGCAAGGTATGCAAGAAGAAGGTTACACAAAACTGCCTGAGATCACATTGACTTACAACTCCAGTGAAGGCCACAAGAAAATCGCTTTGGCTATTGCTGATATGTGGAAGAAAAACCTGGGCGTTGACGTGAAAACGGAAAACCAAGAATGGGCCGTGTTCATCGAAAACCGTCAAAACCTGAACTACCAAGTAGCTCGTGCTGGTTGGAGTGCAGACTACAACGATCCGATGACATTCATGGATATGTGGGTAACAGGTGGCGGTAACAACGACACCGGCTTCTCGAACGAAGAATACGACAAGCTGATCAAAGAAGCGAAAAATAGCGAAGATATGGCACTTCGTGACGCGAACTTCGCAAAAGCCGAAGAAATCCTGATCAAGGACAACCAAGTCTTGATGCCGATCTACTACTACACGAACGTTTCGGCTACGAAACCGTGGTTGAAAGGTGTAGTACTTGATTACAGTGGTGCGATCGATTACACCCGCGCTTATATTACGGATGATCGTAAATAAGTCATTGCAAATTGCATAGAAATCTCGGGATATATATGTGGGTATTCCATATATATCCCGTTTTTTTTGCGTGTCCTCTTCTTCCAAGCATTACGTCCTTATACAAATATATGGAATAGACAAAGTGGTTCTTTTCACCTAAAATCGATATATGTCGAAATTTAAAAGAAGGAGGTGTGAACGGGCATGGTACGCTATATTGCCAGTAAGTTTTTTTACATGTTAATTTCACTGTTTATTTTGATCTCGGCTACCTTTTTCTTGATGAAGGCGATTCCAGGGAATCCGCTGACTTCAGAGAAGCAGGTACCTCCGGCAATTAAGGAGCGCCTTATAGAACAGTTAGGTCTCGATAAGCCCGTTTACCAGCAATATCTGAAATATTTGGGTGAAATTGCTCAGGGCGATTTGGGAATTTCCATGAAGCAAATCAACCAGGATGTATCGAACATTATCAGTCAAACGTTTTCGGCTTCATTGAAGCTGGGGATCGTGGCGATTATCGTCGCGTTAATCCTTGGGGTACTGCTTGGTATGCTGGCAGCGCTGTATCATCGCAAATTGATTGACAATGTGGCGATGGTGTTAGCGGTGCTGGGCATCGCGGTACCTAGCTTCGTCGTGGCTTCATTGCTGCAGTATGTGTTTGCTTCGAAGCTGCACTGGTTGCCAACGATGGGTTTTAAAGGTCCAATGTACTATGTGTTGCCGGTAGCGGCTCTCACGGCGCAGCCGATCGCGTTTATTGCCCGTTTGACTCGTTCCAGCATGCTGGAGGTATTGCATGCGGACTACATTAAAACAGCAAAAGCAAAAGGCTTGGGCTGGATGGCCATTCTGTTCCGTCACGTTATTCGTAACGGGATTATGCCGGTCATCACCTACATGGGACCGATGACGGCAAACATTGTAACCGGTTCTGTGGTTATTGAGCAGCTCTTCGGGATTGGCGGCATCGGGAAGCAGTTCGTGCAAGCGATCAGCGTTCGCGATTATCCGTTGATTATGGGGATTACGATCTTCTACGGCGTAATCTTGATGGTGGCTCGGTTTATCACAGACATCCTTTACGTGCTGGTGGATCCGAGAATTAAGCTTGCGAAAGGGAAGGAGGGATAATGCGCATGGAAAATACAAATCCGATGAAAGTGATGCCGACACCGGTCGATCTGACAGCGGAGGATTTCCGCAAAATTGGCGCGGACGAGAAAGAAGCCGAAGTCATTCAACGCGAAAGTATTTCTGCTTGGCGTGATGCATGGCAACGATTGCGCAGCAATAAGCTGGCGATGACGGCTTTGATTTTCTTGGCGCTAGTTACGCTCGCTGCGATTATCGCTCCTTGGATTGTCGGTAAAATTTACGGCTACAACTATTATTCGAATGATCTTCTAAATACGAACAAAGCGCCATCGGCCGCACACTGGTTTGGCACGGATGATCTCGGTCGTGATATGTTTATCCGTACCTGGATGGGGGCTCGTATATCCCTGATCGTAGGTTTGGCGGCGGCGTGTATCGACCTCTTGATTGGCGTTATTTACGGCGGAATCATGGGGTACTACGGCGGTCGCGTCGATGAAATTATGAGTAAGTTTTCGGAGATTTTGTACTCCATCCCTTATTTGCTCGTTACGATTCTTTTGCTGGTCGTGATGGAGCCAAGCTTAGGGACGATTATCCTGGCATTAACTATCACCGGCTGGATTAATATGTCGTGGATTGTCCGCGGTGAAATTATGCAGCTGAAGAACCGTGAATACGTACTGGCATCCCGCTCGATGGGCGCAGGCCACGGACGCTTGTTGTTCCGCCACCTGTTGCCAAACGCAGTTGGCCCAATCATCGTTACGGTGACCTTATCTGTGCCTAACGCCATTTTCGCAGAAGCATTCCTTAGCTTCCTTGGCTTGGGCGTTCAAGCCCCGGTTGCTTCGCTGGGTTCGATGATCAACGATGCCTTGACCGGCTGGTTGTATTATCCTTGGCGGATGCTGTTCCCGGCTATTCTGATCAGTATCATCATGCTGGCGTTTAATATTTTTGGTGACGGTCTTCGCGATGCGCTTGACCCTAAACTGAAGAAGTAGGAGGTGGAATGATGGAGCCGATTTTACAAGTTAAAGATTTGCATGTTTCCTTCCAAGTCAAAGGTGGAGAAGTGAAGGCCGTTCGCGGTATGAACTTTGAAGTGGGGAAAGGTGAAACGGTTGCGATCGTCGGCGAATCCGGCAGCGGCAAGAGTGTCACAGCCCAAACGATTATGCGCCTGATTCCGTCTCCTCCTTCCATTATTAAGCAAGGTGAAATTATTTTCCAAGGGCAAGACCTATTGAAGAAAAGCGACAAGCAAATGGAATCGATCCGCGGGAAAGATATTGGCATGATATTTCAGGACCCGATGACCTCCTTGAATCCTACAATCAAAGTAGGCCGACAAATTACTGAAGTATTAATCAAACATCAGAAAATGTCAGCGGGCGAAGCGAAGAAACAGGCTATCGAAATGCTGAAGCTTGTAGGCATCAAAAATGCAGAAGCCCGCTTTAACCAATATCCACACGAATTTTCCGGGGGGATGCGGCAACGCGTCATGATCGCCATTGCGCTTGCCTGCCGGCCTGCGCTGTTGATCGCTGACGAACCTACAACGGCGCTCGACGTGACGATTCAAGCTCAAATCATGGACGTCATGAAAGAAATGCAATCCCGGCTGGGCACCTCCATCATTTTGATTACCCATGACCTTGGCGTTGTAGCAGGCATGTGTGATCGCGTCATCGTTATGTACGCGGGTGAAGTGGTGGAGACCGGAACGAAGTGGGAGATCTTTAAAAACCCGCAACATCCGTACACCAAAGGTTTGTTACGTTCGATGCCGCGTTTGGACCAGAAGAAAGGCGAACCGCTGATTCCAATTATCGGGACGCCGCCGGACTTGATTAAGCCGCCAATTGGTTGTCCATTCGCTGCTCGTTGCGACCAAGCGATGAAGATTTGTGAACGCATCGACCCAGGCGCGACGGTATTTAGCGAAACACATACCGCCCGTTGCTGGGATCTTCATCCGATGGCCAAGGAGGTACAGTCGTCATGAGCAAAGGCAAGACGTTAATTGAAGTTGAAGGCTTGAAAAAATACTTTAATGTTGGCGGCGGTAACGTCCTGAAAGCAGTTAACGACATCAGCTTCTCGATTGCCGAAGGCGAAACGCTTGGCCTCGTTGGCGAATCGGGTTGCGGTAAATCGACCGCAGGCCGTACCATCCTTCGTTTGTACGAGCCTACAGCTGGCAGCGTCCGCTTTAACGGCGTTGATATCAGCAAATTGCCGCCGAAGAAAATGAAAGCGATGCGCCGTGATATGCAGATGATCTTCCAGGATCCATATGCATCGCTGAATCCACGGTTTACCGTAACGGATATTATCGGGGAAGCGCTGGATATCCACGGTTTGGCCGGCTCGAGAGCTGAACGTAAGAAACGCGTTGAGGAATTGCTCGATATGGTTGGCCTGAACCCGGACCATGCAACCCGTTATCCGCATGAGTTCTCCGGCGGTCAACGTCAACGGATTGGGATTGCTCGCGCGCTTGCGGTAAATCCGAAGTTCATCATCTGTGACGAACCGATCTCGGCGCTGGACGTTTCCATTCAAGCCCAGGTTGTTAACCTGCTTGAGGATCTGCAGGATCGTCTCGGGTTAACGTATCTGTTTATCGCGCACGACTTGTCCATGGTGAAGCACATCAGTGACCGTGTGGCCGTGATGTACCTGGGCCGGATCGTAGAGCTGGCTGACAGTGAAGAGCTGTATGCCAACCCGTTGCACCCTTATACGAAAACACTTCTGTCCGCGATTCCGATTCCGGATCCGGAAGTTGAAGCGAATAAGAAACGGATTGTTCTGGAGGATACCACCAGCGGTCCAATCGGCAAAGCAGGCGCAGCCAGCGGAGGCTTGTACGACTTGGAGAACTCCGAGTTGGTGGAAGTGTCGAAAGGACATTTCGTATCCATGCCGAAAAAAGGTTGATCGAACCTGCGAACTCCCGCAGCCGTGTATGACGGATGCGGGAGTTTTTTTGCGCCTTATTAATTACGGAAAGTTAGAGGTTTAGCTAAAGTAAGGATTTCTTTGACGGAGCAGTGGGACATCCGTTACAATCAAGGAAGGTTTTGATGCAGACAGGAGGACGCAAACTGATGAATGTCGTTCAAGAGCAACTTCCATTTGCAGGGCCGCTGGCTGAAGTTTACGTAAATCAGTTTGCTACGGTTCAGCAATTGTATGAGAGCAACCCGGCGGAAGCGAGCAGCTGGGCTGAACGAGTCGCATGGCTTGATCAATCAGAGCATACGCGCGTAGGTCGGAAGGCGCTAGCAGCCCGACTTCGTGAATATAACAGACAATATAACCCGGACCCAGCCGTGGAGCAGGCAATCCATCAGCTTGAGCAGCCGGGAACGGCGGTGATTGTCGGCGGGCAGCAAAGCGGATTGTTTACCGGGCCGCTGCTCGTGATCTATAAAGCGGTGACCATCCTCAAAGCGGCGAAGGATGCTTCTGCCCGGTTAAATCGCCCGGTGGTGCCCGTGTTCTGGATTGCCGGCGAAGACCACGATTGGGATGAGGTTAATCACACCTATGTCATGGCGCCGGATTTGCAGGTGCGTCGGATCCGCATGCATCGAGGCGGCATGGAACGGCTCCCCGTCAGCTTTACAAAAGTGACGTCTGAGGCGTGGGACAAGGCTCTAACCGAGCTGGAGCAGCTGCTGCCCGACAGTGAGCATAAGGCGGTGGTCCTGGATTTGGCACGAAGCTCATCCGCGGATGCGGATAACTTGTCCGTTGCTTTTGCCAAGCTCATGGGGACTTTGTTTGGAAAATACGGGCTGGTGCTGCTCGACTCGTCGGATCCTGAGCTTCGCCGCTTGGAGATCCCTGTGTTTGAGCAAATGATTCGTCGCAATGACGAGCTGGAGTCGGCTTACCACGAAACGGTACGAGATTTGGCAATCTTGGGATTTGAACCTTCGGCTGAAGTGGCTGAAGATGGAGCAAATTTGTTCTATATTAATGAACGCGAAAGGCTGCTGCTGTTTAAACGGGAGGGCCGCTTCGAGGATCGTAAGGGCAAGCTCTCCTTTACGGCTGACGAACTGCTTGACGAGTTGCGAGAGCATCCCGAGCGGTTCAGCAACAATGTGTTAACTCGCCCATTGATGCAGGATAGTTTACTGCCTGTCCTCGGCTCGGTTCTTGGCCCCGGCGAAATTGCATACTGGAGTCTGACGCGCAAGGCGTTTCATAAACTGGGGCTGAAAATGCCGTTGCTGCTGTCACGGGAAGCTTTCACCGTAGTCGATCGCACCGTCCAAAAGCATATGCAAAAATACCAGCTCAGCTGGGAGGATGTGAAGGATGCGGAAGGCTTCCGACGCAGACGTGATGCTTGGCTTGCAGCGCAGGAGCGAATGCCGGTCGACCAACGGTTTGATGAGGTCATCGCTGCATTTGTGGATCTGTACAATCCGCTCATTGAGGAGCTGGCAGGGATTCAAAACGACTTATCCCGACTCGGGGCGGTGAATCGGGACAAAATCATTGGTCAAATCGAGTATTTGCGGGGCAAAGCGAAGGATACACTGGAGAAAATTCATGAGACCGGCTTACGCCATTTCGATCGGATTCAACTTTCGTTGTTCCCTCTAAGCAAACCGCAGGAGAGAGTCTACAATCTCTTTGATGCATTAAATCGGTATGGGACAGATTGGATCGAAGACCTGATGAATATCCCTTATGAGTTAACTGGCAAACATCGAATTATCTATTTATAGGAGGAGACATTAATGAGTTCGTTGGCCATTCAGAACAGCATCATTACCGACTTGAAGCTTGCGCCGGAGGGGCATTTGAAGATCGATTGGGTGGAAGCCCATATGCCGGTGCTCAACCGAATTCGGAAGCAATTCGAGGCAGAGCAACCTTTCAAGGGCTTGAAAGTAACCATCTCGCTTCATTTGGAGGCCAAAACAGCCTACTTGGCCAAAGTCATCCAAGCCGGTGGGGCAGAAGTGACGATTACCGGCAGTAATCCGCTGTCGACGCAGGACGATGTATGCGCTGCACTCGTTGAAGATGGCATCACCGTTTACGCCAAATATAATCCGGAACCGGAAGAGTATAAAGCCTTGTTGATTAAAGCGCTGGAGACGAAGCCGGATCTGATCATCGATGATGGCGGTGATTTGGTGACGATCCTGCACTCGGAACGTCAGGATTTGCTGGAAAATGTGCGGGGCGGCGCTGAAGAGACGACTACCGGGATTTTGCGCCTGAAAGCGATGGACAAGGAAGGTCAGTTGAAATTCCCGATGGTTGCAGTTAACGATGCTTATTGCAAATACTTGTTCGACAACCGTTACGGCACCGGCCAATCGGTGTGGGATGGCATTAACCGGACGACAAACCTGGTCGTTGCGGGGAAAACCGTGGTTGTTGTCGGCTACGGCTGGTGCGGCAAAGGCGTGGCGATGCGGGCCAAAGGCCTCGGCGCTAACGTTGTGGTTACCGAAGTTGACGCGATCAAAGCGGTGGAAGCGGTGATGGACGGCTTCCAAGTGATGCCGATGCTGGAAGCAGCGAAGATCGGCGATTTCTTCGTTACAGTAACAGGCAACCGCGATGTCATTCGCGGCGAGCACTACGATGTGATGAAGGATGGCGCGATTCTGTCCAATGCCGGCCACTTCGACGTGGAAGTGAACAAGCCAGATCTTGAGGAGCGTTCGGTTTCTGTTCGCACGGTGCGTAAGAACATTGAAGAATATCAGCTGAAAGACGGACGCAAAATGTACCTGCTCGCCGAAGGCCGTCTGGTGAACTTGGCTGCTGGTGATGGACATCCAGCTGAAATTATGGACATGACGTTTGCGCTGCAGGCGTTGTCTTTGAAATACGTCAATGACCGTTATAAAGAAATCGGGAAGACGGTTGTTAATGTCCCTTACGAATTGGATGAGCAGGTAGCTCGCTTCAAATTGGAAAGCCTCGGCGTGAACATCGATACGCTGTCCGCGGAGCAACGCGCTTACCTAGATAGCTGGCAAGAGCATTAATTTGTTGGGAGTGCGGGAGCAGTTCAATCGCTGGTGGAGAGAAGATCCTCGTTCCAATTGGTGCTGCTCCATCGCCAAGAGGCGATAGTTAACGGTAAATCGTACCGTTAATTGCTGATTTTCCCCCGCTAGAGGAGATTTAACGGTAAATCCTACCGCTAATTCCGACAGATAGAGCAAAGTTGGAGGATTTCACCTAAAATAACGGTACAAAATGCTCTTAATTCGCAGAAACCAGAGATCAATCCATAAAATAACATTAGTTTTTACTGTTAACGCACGATAAGCGGACTATCTCAGGCAGATTCAATCTGTCGGGATAGTCCTTTTTGCTGCTTCTTAAGCGCCAAACGAACTTCTACCGCGGTCGCTGTCCTAAAGCAATACACTCTTCGCATCCACCTCATGTCAAAAAAAATTTGAACCAAAGAAGGAATTTCACATTTAGTGTGGAATAGTTACATATCACAGTGGTGTAAAGTGGTGCAAAGTGGGGGAAAGAGGTAAGGAGTGAGTCACCAATGTTTATGGGGGAATTCCAACATAGCATTGACGATAAAGGCCGGATTATTATTCCGGCTAAGTTTCGTGAACTCCTCGGCAGCTCTTTCGTTGTAACCCGCGGCTTGGACCAGTGTCTTTTCGTTTATCCAATGCAGGAATGGGAAGTGCTGGAACAGAAGCTGAAGGCCTTACCACTGATGAAATCCGACGCCCGTGCGTTTACCCGGTTTTTTTTCTCGGGAGCAACCGAATGTGAATGGGATAAACAGGGAAGGGTAAACTTGCCGAGTAATTTACGGCAGTATGCCAAACTGGAGAAGGATTGCGTTGTTTTAGGCGTGTCGAATCGCGTGGAAATTTGGAGCAAAGACACGTGGGAGCAATACTTCCAGCAGTCGGAAGATACGTTTAACGAAATTGCTGAGAAGCTGGTGGATTTCAACTTCGATCTTTAGAAGAGGTTATTCTTTAAGCTAAGTCAAATGAATTCAGGTTTGGGGGCGTAAGTCTTGTTCCATCACATCACGGTACTCAAAGAAGAAGCAACAGAAGGGCTGCGCATCAAGCCGGACGGCATTTATGTGGATTGTACGCTGGGAGGCGGAGGCCACAGCTCCGTTATCTTATCCAAGCTAGGTCCCGGGGGAAGGCTGATTGCTTTCGACCAGGACGACTGGGCATTGGACAATGCCAAGGAGCGGCTAGCAGCCTATGCGGACAAGTTAACTTTGGTAAAAAGCAATTTCCGCTACATTGAGCAAAAATTGCGGGAGATCGAAGGGGTGCCGCAACTAAACGGAGTTCCCCAGGTGGACGGCGTATTGTTCGACCTCGGCGTTTCCTCTCCCCAATTTGATGAAGGAGAGCGGGGGTTTAGCTATAATGCGGACGCGCCGCTCGATATGCGGATGGATCAATCGGCCTCGTTGACGGCTCGGGAGATCGTAAATACGTGGCCAGAACGCGAAATTGCTCGGATCTTGTTCCAATACGGCGAGGAGAAATTTTCCAGGCGGATCGCCAAGGTCATTGTAGACCGGCGAGCGCAGGAGCCGATTGAAACGACGGGTCAGCTCGTCGAGCTGATTAAGGAGGGCATCCCGGCGGCCGCAAGGCGTACGGGGGGGCACCCCGCCAAGCGCAGCTTTCAGGCCTTGCGTATCGCGGTCAACGATGAGCTGGGCGCATTCGAAGAAGGGCTGCATGCCGCTATCCGTTGCTTGGCGCCGGAAGGACGGGTTTCGGTCATCACCTTCCACTCGTTGGAGGACCGAATCTGTAAGCAAATCTTTGCCAGCTATGTGGAGAAATGTACTTGCCCGCCCGATTTTCCGATGTGCGTATGCGGCGGCAAAGGATCACTTAAATTAATCAACCGGAAACCAATCGTTCCGTCGGAGCAGGAGTTGGCTGAGAATCCGCGAGCCCGTTCCGCGAAATTGCGCGTGGCGGAGAAATTGCAAACCGGTGTGGAGGTATCGTAAATGGCTTATACGCGTGGGAATCTGGCAGTCAAGGAGAAGCAATCAGAACGCAGCTATCAACCGCAGCGTTATCGGGAAACGACGAAGGTGGTCACCCGCCGTTCGCCTTTGCCGGTCCGTGAGAAGTTGCTGTATATGATGACGGTTATTTTTTGCGTGGCCGTAATGGGCGGGTTGTTATGGCAAAATGTGTCACTTTACAACATTAAGCGCCAAATGTTTAATTTGAATACGGACATTCAAGCGATCAACGCGGAAGTGAAGGAACTTAGTATCCAAAAAGAAAAGCTGGAGGAACAAATTCCGGAGAAGGCGCAGGAGCTCGGTTATGTTCAGCCGGAGGTAGAAGGTTTTCATGTGAACGTGCCGGCAGATGGCGTTGAAACGGCCAAGAAATAATGTCTAAAGAGGTTTTGCCATGATCAAGCGAATAAAGCTTCGAACACTGCTGATAGGGGGATGTATTACCCTCTTTTTTGCTGTATTGATCGGTAGAGCGTTTTGGCTGCAGGTTGTACAAGCGGACTTTTGGCAGGCGCATGCAGAGGAGCTGTGGTCAACCAAAAAGTTGCTGCCCGCAACGAGGGGGACGATCACGGATCGGAACGGCGATGTCCTGGCGGTGGATGCTCCGGCTTATACGGTGGCGGTTAATCCCGAACTTATTAACAAATACGGCATTCAGGACGAGGTCGTTGAAGGGCTTGGCAAGGTCCTCGGGAAAGACGAAAGTGAACTCCGAAAGATCGTCAATGCGAAAAAAGAGTCCGGCGAGTTCTATACGCAACGTGAGGTGCGGAACGAGGGCTGGAAAATTGATCAAGACCTGAAGAATCAGGTGCAGGCATTGATCGACGAGCTGAAGGAAGAGCATAACAACCTGCAGGACGTCGGTATTTACTTGATCAAGGATCAGAAGCGATATTATCCGAATCAAAGCTTGGCTTCCCACGTTTTGGGATATATCGATCGAGAGGGCAAAGCGGTATCTGGAATTGAAGCCTACTTCGATGAACAGCTCAAGGGCGTGAACGGTTCGCTCGAATACAAGCGGGACGGCCGAGGAATTGAGATTCCGAAAGCGAGCGAAATTTATAACCCGCCGAAGAACGGAGACAACTTGAAGCTGACGATCGACTACACGATCCAGTACTACATCGAGCAGGCGATGAAGGAAGCGTACGATCAGCTGCAGCCGATCAGTATGACGGTTATTGCGGCCGATCCGAAGACGATGGAGATCCTTGGCATGGCGAATATGCCAACCTATAATCCCAATGAATATTGGGCGGACGTTGACCAGAAAAATTTCTATAACCACGCGATCAAATCCGTTTACGAACCAGGGTCCACCTTTAAAATTGTAACCTTGGCCGGGGCGGTACAGGAAGGCTTATTTAATCCCAATGCTACATACAAATCCGGGAGCATCCGGGTGCCGGGGCAAACGATTCACGACTTGAAGCGGTCCGGCTGGGGCGAGATTACGTATCTGGAAGGTGTGAAACGCTCGAGTAACGTCGCTTTCGTCAAGCTGGGCTACGAGATGCTGGGACCGGAACGTTTGAAGACGTACGTCGACCAATTTGGTTTCGGTAGAAAAACAGGCATTGAGCTGCCGGGCGAATCCAAAGGAATCGTGGATCCGGTGCAGCAGGCTGACTTTGCGGCGATGTCATACGGCCACGGGAAGCTGCTTGTGACGCCATTGCAACAAATTGTCGCGGTATCGGCCATCGCCAACGGCGGCAAGCTGATGGAGCCCCATATCGTCAAGTCCATCACCGATCCGCAGACCGGGGAGACGGTGGAAACCCAACCGAAGGTACTTCAACAGGTGATCTCTCCTGACAAAGCGAAGGAAGTCGGAACCTACTTAGAGCAAGTCGTTTCGGACCAAAAGATCGGTACCGGGCGCCATGCCTACATCGATGGTTATCGTGTAGCTGGTAAGACGGGGACTGCGGTAAAGGTAGTTAACGGCCAATATGATTACACGAAGCAGGTCGTTTCATTTATTGGCTATGCGCCGGTGGATGATCCAAAGATTGCGGTCATCGTCTTAATCGACGAACCGAAGGACTCGGAACTGGGCGGGGGGGCTGCCGCCGCCCCGGTATTTAAGCAGATCGTTAATCAAACGCTGCAGTATATGGGCGTTCCGAAAAAATACGAAGGCAGCACTTCCGGTAACTCCTCGAAATCCGTTGCCTCGGGACCTAAAGTTCCGGATGTCGGCGGGTTGTCGGTGCAACAAGCCAAGGACAAACTGTCAGCAAGCCATATCTCCTATGCAACCTATGGGAAAGGGGACACGATTATCTCCCAATTCCCGAAGGCGGGCACGACGCTCAAGTCTGGGCAATTCGTTTACTTGGTTACAGAGAAAGGCTCGGACATCAATGTGCCGAACCTGCAGGGCGAATCGTTGCGCGATGCGGTGGAGCTGCTGTCCATCCTGCAGATCCCGGTTACGACACAAGGGGAAGGTTACGTCGTTTCGCAGGAGGTCGTGAACGAAAACGGCGGCAGACGCGTGATCCTTACCTTGGAACCGCCGGACAAGGAGGAAACTTCGTCCGACGAGGAGCAGGCGGAGGATGCCACAAACGGCGGTGATCAAGGGGACGATGCAGGAGAGAAGAAGACCTCGGACTCGCCATAGCTTGTTCTAACCCCTGGTTGTCCTGAATAGTCATGTGATGAGTACAATCATGATGATGTCAGGATGGGTAAGGGGGGCAACCTGTGAAAGTATCCAGATTTACCGTCAGACGAAGATTATTCTGGCTGTTAATGGTGTTATGTTTGCTGTTTGCGGCGCTGGCCGTGCGTCTTGCCTACGTTCAAATCGGGAAAGGGGCTGAATTGTCCGCCAAAGCGGAGGATTCCTGGCGCCGGAATATCCCGTATTCGGCGAAGCGCGGCGAAATCAGCGACCGCAACGGCACGGTGCTAGCTTATAATATTACGACGCCAACGGTGATGGCCATTCCGGTGCAGATCAAGGATCCGGAGCTGACGGCCAAGAAGCTGGCGCCGCTGCTTGGGATGACCGAGGAATCGGTGCTGAAGACGATCACCAAGAGACAATCCATAGTCAGGCTGCAACCCGGCGGACGCAAAATTACGATGGAAAAAGCGCAGCAAATTCGTGATTTAGCTCTTCCGGGTATTGTTGTTGCCGAAGACAATAAGCGCTACTATCCCTTCGGAGGATTGGCGGCACATATCCTGGGCTTTACCGGAGGGTACAACCAAGGCCTTACCGGCGTGGAAAGCAAATACGATAATTTACTCAGCGGCATGAACGGGAGCGTATCTTATCTATCTGATGCCGGCGGGCGCTTGATGCCAGGTTCGTCGGAGAAGTACGTAGAGCCGAAGGACGGTCTAAATCTGACGCTAACGATCGACAAGACGATCCAAAGCATCATCGAACGGGAGTTGGATCAAGCGATGGATCGGCTGCAGGCTGATTCGGCACTGACGATCGCGATGAACCCGAAGACAGGAGAAATCCTTGGCATGGCAGCCCGGCCGGGGTACGAGCCTGGAGCTTACCAAGAATATGATACCGAAGTATATAACCGGAACTTGCCGATTTGGATGACGTACGAGCCAGGTTCCACCTTCAAGATCATTACGCTGGCAGCGGCATTAGAAGAGAAGAAGGTGGATTTGCTGAATGAGCGTTTTTTTGACCCAGGTTATGTTAAGGTAGGAGGGGCTACGCTGCGCTGCTGGAAGAAGGGCGGCCATGGCAGCCAAACGTTCCTTCAGGTTGTTGAAAACTCCTGCAACCCGGGATTTGTAGCGTTAGGCCAACGGCTGGGTAAAGAGACGTTGTTCGATTACATCAAAAATTTCGGCTTCGGCAGCAAAACCGGCATCGATCTGAATGGAGAAGAGAACGGGATTTTGTTTAAGCTCTCGCAAGTAGGGCCGGTGGAATTGGCAACCACCTCGTTTGGTCAAGGCGTATCGGTGACTCCGATCCAGCAGATTACGGCGGTTTCTGCAGCGATTAACGGCGGGAAGCTGTATAAGCCTTTTGTCGCCAAAGCGTGGACGAATCCGGAGACAGGCGAGGTTGTTTCCGAGAACAAGCCGCAGATGGTGCGGCAGGTCATTTCGGAGGAGACCTCGAAGCAAATTCGTATGGCGCTGGAAAGCGTCGTCGCCAACGGAACTGGCGGGAACGCGTTTATCGACGGGTATCGGGTTGGCGGGAAAACCGGGACAGCGCAAAAGGTCGTGAACGGACGGTACTCGCAAAATGAACATATCGTTTCCTTTATCGGCTTCGCCCCGGCGGACGACCCGCAGATCGTGGTTTACACGGCGGTGGATAACCCGCAAGGCATTCAATTCGGCGGCGTGGTAGCTGCTCCGATCGTTCGCAACATCATGGAGGATGCGCTGGAGTATATGAAGGTTCCTCCTCGTGAGCAACAGGTCAACAAGAAATATAAATACGGCGAGACGCCAATCGTCACGGTACCTGATTTGATCGGCCACACGACGCAGGAAATCTACGAGGACTTGAATATGAATTTCAATCTGGCCAGATCCGGCGCCGGCAATGTGGTGATCAACCAAGCCCCGAAAGCGGGGGCACGCGTAGAGAAGGGATCGACGATCCGCATCTACATGGGGACAGAAGCGGAAGCAGAGCAACAGCATGATCATAACTCGATCACAAGTGAATAATAATCCTGAACTTAGTTAAATTTGGTGATAATATAGTATGAGTGTGTATCGGTAATTCAAAAATTGCGTATGGAAACCCGATTTTTGAATTTCGTATAGGGCACGCAGTTGAAAGACGGAGGGGTAACCTATGCTGCTTAAGAAACTAGCAACGTATTTTATGACATCGCAGATACGAGGAGATGAAGAAACGTCCTGTACGGGGATCGCGATCGATTCGCGCAAGGTACAACCGGGGGATCTATTTATTTGCCTTCCCGGCCATACGGTGGATGGTCACGATTATGCCCGGCAGGCTGCAGAACAAGGGGCTGCAGCACTGGTGGTAGAACGGTGGCTGGACGAGGTTGCCCTGCCGCAGCTGAAAGTCAAGGACTGTCGACAGGCGATGGCTGTACTCGGAGGCGTATTCTACGGGGCGCCTAGTTCGCGGCTGAAAGTCATCGGCGTGACTGGTACGAATGGCAAGACGACCACTACTTATCTGATCGAGCGGATTTTGCAGGATCAAGGCAAGGAAACGGGATTGATTGGCACCATCCAACGCCGGTTCGCCGGGCAGACGTATCCGATGTCCGGGACAACACCGGAGTCGCTGGAGCTGCAGAAATATTTACATGACATGGCTGAAGGCGGCGGTGAGTATTGTGTTATGGAAGTGTCCTCCCATGCGCTGGCGCAAGGACGTGTGAAAGGAACCCGCTTCCGGACGGCCGTATTTACGAACTTAACCCAGGATCATCTGGATTATCATAAGACCATGGACGAATACCGCTGGGCCAAAGGATTATTTTTCTCCCGATTGGGGAATACGTATGCGGAAAATCCAGAGGAACGCAGCTATGCCGTGCTGAATGTTGATGACCCGGCGAGCGCTTATTTTGCCAAACAGACGGCGGCTGAAGTGATTACGTACGGCGTGGAGCAGGATGCCGACGTTAGAGCCTCCAACATCTCGATTACCGCACGGGGGACATCCTTTCACGTGGATACGTTCCGCGGCAGCGCAGATATCTCCTTGCGGATGGTAGGGAAGTTTAATGTATACAACGCGCTGGCCGCCATCTCCGCGGCACTATTGGAAGGTATCCCGCTTACGCAGATCAAGGCCAGCCTGGAATCGGTGAAAGGCGTTGAGGGACGAGTGGAAGCGGTGGACGAAGGTCAGGATTTCGCCGTCATTGTGGATTACGCCCATACCCCGGACGGGTTGGAGAATGTGCTGCGGACGGTAAATGAATTTGCGAAAGGCCGCGTGATTTGCGTCTTCGGCTGCGGCGGGGATCGGGATCGGAAGAAACGCCCGATTATGGGTCAAATCGCCGCGAAGTATGCGGATTACGTGCTGGTGACCTCGGATAATCCGCGTACGGAAGACCCGCAAGCGATCTTACGGGACATCGAACAGGGACTCATCGAGGACGGCGTGGATCAGGCGCGTTATGAGATGATCGTCGACCGCCGCGAGGCGATTGGCAAGGCTATTGAAATGGCAAGCCATGAGGATGTAGTATTGATTGCGGGCAAAGGCCATGAGACCTATCAACTGATAGGTACGAAGGTGCTGGATTTTGACGATCGAATCGTTGCAAAAGAAGCGATAAGGGGTCTGGCAAAGTGATTAAAAGAAACTTAGCGGAAATTGCCGCGATGTGCGGCGGACAGATTCGGGATGCGGGCGATGCTGGCATCGTAGTGCAGGGGGTTGTGACGGATTCCCGGCAAATAACGAAAGGCTGCCTGTTTGTGCCGCTGGCGGGGGAACGGTTCGACGGCCATGATTTCGCGTCAGACTGCCTTCAGGCTGGAGCTGGCGCTTGCCTATGGGCGCGCTCAAAGGGAACGCCGCCAGGCCCGGCCGTACTCGTGGACGATACGCTAATCGCGCTGCAGGCGCTGGCCAAATCCTACTTGACTGCAACCGGAGCAAAAGTAGTCGGGATCACCGGAAGCAACGGGAAAACGACGACCAAAGATCTGGTTTACGCTCTTTTGTCGACGACATATCAAGTGCATAAAACCAAAGGGAACTTCAACAACCATATCGGACTTCCGTTAACGATCTTGGCCATGCCGGAAGATACGGAAATCGCCGTGCTGGAGATGGGCATGAGCGGGCGCGGGGAGATCGAACTGCTCTCGAAGATTGGTGAACCGGAAACGGCGGTCGTCACCAACATCGGCGAATCTCACTTGCTGCAGCTGGGTTCGCGGGAGGAGATCACAAGAGCCAAACTGGAAATTCTGGCGGGGATGAAGCCAGGAGGACTGTTCATCTACAATGGGGACGAACCTCTTATCCCTCAAGTGCTGGCCGAGCCGTCTACGGTGAAGCCGGAAGGTCTGCAAACAGCAACATTTGGGCTGCGTCCGGAGAATGACTTGTATCCCACAGGAATCCTGTTTACGGACCATCATACGTTGTTTACGCCGCATGGCAGCGAAGGCGAACCGCTGGAACTGCCGCTTCTGGGTGAACATAATGTATCCAATGCGCTTGCGGCGATCACGGTTGCCCGTCAATACGGGGTGAGCGACGCAGCGATCCGTGAGGGCTTCAGCAATGTGGAGCTGACCGGAATGCGGATTGAAGTCATTACTGGACAGAGCGGCATTACGATCCTGAACGACGCGTATAACGCCAGCCCGACTTCGATGAAGGCGGCCCTTGGCGTTTTGGAGCATATGAAAGGGCATCGGAAGAAGATCGCCGTGCTGGGGGATATGCTCGAACTGGGCGATTCCGAAGCAGATTATCATCGCGAAATCGGGGAGATGTTGACGCCAGGTACGGTGGATCTGCTGTTCACCTGCGGTCCGCTGTCGCGCCACATTGCCGAGGGGGCGAAGAAACAGTTGGACCCCAATTGTATTCATGCATATACTGATAAGTCTGAACTGATCCGCAAGCTGGTTTCGTTGCTGCATCCTCAGGACATTGTCTTGGTTAAGGCTTCCCGGGGCATGAAACTCGAAGAAGTCGTTGAAGCGATCAAAACTAGCGAGCTAACACACTAATACCGGCGAAAGGGGGGGATCCCATGGATTTTGGACTTATCTTGTTAACGATCGGCGTATCTTTTATTCTGGCGGTCATCTCGGCTCCGCTGATCATACCGCTGCTGAGAAGACTCAAATTCGGCCAGCAAATTCGCGGCGAAGGGCCGCAAAGCCATTTGAAAAAGGCGGGCACGCCAACGATGGGCGGCATTATTATCCTACTAGCGTTTACGTTGGCTTACTTAAAATTTTCCGTTGTGAATACCGACTTCTACGTGCTACTCGTTGCCACGCTGGGGTTTGGACTGGTCGGATTTCTCGACGACTATATCAAAATCGTATTTAAACGGTCTTTGGGTCTCACACCCAGACAGAAATTAATTGGACAGCTGCTGTTCGCCGGAATCATGTGTGCCTTGCTCATTTCGGAGGGTCATAGCACAGCGATTGCTATCCCGGGGACGGACATTTCGTTTGACTGGGGCCCGTGGTTCTACTATCCGTTTATCGTGATCATGATGATGGCGGTGACGAACGCCGTGAATTTTACCGATGGCGTGGACGGCTTGCTGTCGGGCGTCAGCGCAATTGCGCTGGGGGCATTCGCGGTGATCGCCATGCAGGTGACTTCGCTTCCATCTGCGGTATGTGCCGCAGCCATGATCGGTGCCGTGCTGGGCTTTCTCGTCTTTAACGCGCATCCGGCCAAGGTGTTCATGGGCGATACCGGTTCGCTGGGCATCGGCGGGGCGATTGGCGCGATTGCGATCGTCACCAAAACCGAGCTGTTGTTCCTGGTCATCGGCGGAATATTTGTCATCGAAATGTTGTCTGTCGTCATCCAGGTCGTTTCGTTTAAGACACGCGGCAAGCGGGTATTTAAGATGAGCCCGATTCACCATCATTTCGAGTTGTCCGGTTGGTCGGAATGGCGCGTTGACGTCACCTTCTGGGCGGTTGGACTGGTGCTGGCGGTCATAGGACTTTACTTGAACAAGGGGTTGTAATGAAGATGAATCATCCAGAAGAATACCGGGGACGTCAGGTTGTCGTTCTCGGTTTGGCGAGAAGCGGCGTTCAGGTCGCCAAAACCCTGCATCATTATGGCGCCGTCATCACGGTCAATGATCGAAAAGAACGAGAACAGTGTCCCGAAGCATCCGAATTGGAGGCTTTGGGAATTTCTGTTGTATGCGGAGGTCACCCGGACGATCTCATTCATGAGGGCGTTTCGTTGGTCGTTAAAAACCCGGGGATCCCCTATACCGCGCCTCCTGTGGCCAAGGCGATGGAGCTTGGCATCGAGGTTGTGACGGAGGTGGAGATCGCTTATTTGATCAGCCCGGCTCCCATTCTCGGGATTACTGGCTCCAATGGCAAAACGACCACAACGACGTGGGTTGGCAACATGCTGGAGGCTGCCGGCATGAGACCGATTGTCGCCGGTAATATTGGCATCCCGCTGTGCGAGGCTGCTGAGGAGGCGGATGTACGCAACTGGTTGGTCGCCGAGCTCAGCAGCTTTCAGTTGAAGGGGACCCGGGCGTTCCGCCCGGAGGTGGCCTGCCTGCTGAACGTGACGGAGACGCACCTGGATTATCACGGGACGATGGATGATTACATCTCGTCGAAAGCCAAGCTGTTTGCGAATCAACGAGAAACGGACCGCGCCGTCCTCAATTGGGACGACCCCGTGTGCCGGGAGCTTGTGCCCTACATAAAAGCGAAGCTGATCCCTTTCTCGATGACTGAAGAATTGCAGTCGGAGGGGGTTTATGTCGCACCGGCGTACATTCCGGATGTCGAAGACGGATTAACCCGTCACATCATGTACCGGGGGGCTGATGGCGTGGCGCGGGCAATTGTCGACATCGCTGACATCGCTTTGCCGGGCCGCTTTAACGTCGAGAATGCGCTGGCGGCGGTTGCGGCGGCGATTGCTGCGGGAGCTGCACCAGATGCGCTGGCGGAGCCGCTACGAACGTTCCGCGGCGTGGAGCATCGCTTGGAGTATGTCGACGAGAAGCAAGGCGTCGTTTACTATAACAACTCCAAAGCGACCAACTCCAAGGCAACGGTCATGGCCCTTGAAGCACTGCAGGCACCTATCGTGTTGATCGCCGGCGGATTGGACCGCGGCTCGGATTATATGGAGCTGCTGCCGGTTTTCAAAGAGAAGGTAAAGGCCGTCGTGGCGATGGGGCAAACGAAAGAAAAAATTGCTAGAGTCGCTGAGCTGGCGGGTCTATCGCACATCGTGCTGGTCGATACTGTGGACAGCGCCGCAGATACGCTGCGCGCTGCGCTGAAGGAGGCTTCAAGCCTGGCGGATCCGGGAGATATCGTTCTGCTCTCGCCGGCCTGTGCAAGCTGGGATATGTTCCCTTCCTATGAAGAGCGTGGACGCATTTTTAAAGAGGCGGTGCATACCCTTTAAGTAGGGGGGTGGAAAAGCCCCTACTTTCGGTTAAGAGGTGGCATCCACGATGGGCAAGAGCCGTACGGCGCCGGATTTTTGGCTGGCGGCCAGCATTCTCGGATTGCTGGCGATCGGAATCGTAATGGTATACAGCGCGGGTTCCGTACTCGCTTTCCATGATTACGGCGATTCTTTCTATTTCGTTAAGAGGCAGCTGCTCTTTGCTGTACTTGGGTTAATTGCGATGTTCTTGATGATGAATGTAGATTACCGTCTGCTGCGAAAATACGCGAAAGTCGGGCTGGTTCTCTGCTTTATCCTGCTCGTCATCGTACTGATTCCCGGGATCGGGGTCGTGCGCGGCGGGGCGCGCAGCTGGCTGGGCATCAGCTCGTTTGGGATTCAACCCTCCGAGTTTATGAAGCTGGGGATGATCTTGTTTCTATCCTATTGGCTAAGTAAAGAAGATTACAAGATCACGAATTTTACGAAAGGCTTGCTGCCGCCGCTTGGGATTATCGGACTTGCCTTTGGATTAATCATGCTGCAGCCTGATTTGGGGACAGGAACGGTTATGCTGGGCGCTTCCCTGTTGATCGTGTTTACCGCAGGTGCACGCATTCGCCATTTAGCTGGATTGGCGGCTGTAGGTGCGATAGGCTTCGTTGGTTTGATCCTGGCGGCACCTTATCGGCTGAAACGGATTACCGCCTTCCTGGATCCATGGTCGGATCCATTGGGTGCGGGTTATCAGATCATCCAGTCGCTCTATGCGATTGGGCCCGGTGGATTGGCAGGCTTGGGTCTGGGGATGAGCCGGCAAAAATACAGCTATGTGCCGGAGCCGCAAACCGATTTCATCTTCTCGATTCTAGCTGAGGAATTAGGTTTTATCGGCGGACTCTTAGTTTTGTTATTGTTTTTGATATTAGTATGGCGCGGAATGCGCGTGGCCATGACCATCGATGATCTGTTTGGCAGCTTGCTTGCTGTCGGAATCGTAGGTATGGTAGGCGTGCAGGTTGTCATCAACATCGGCGTTGTCATCGGTCTGATGCCAGTCACCGGCATTACGCTACCGTTGATCAGTTACGGCGGATCTTCGCTGACGCTGATGCTGACCGCGCTAGGCATTCTACTGAATTTATCCCGTTACGCGAGGTGAGAATATGCGCGTCGTACTTAGCGGCGGTGGAACCGGGGGGCATATTTACCCGGCTCTGGCCGTCGCCAGCCAATGCGCCAAGGAATTTCCCGGCTCTGAGTTTCTGTACATCGGGGGCAAGCGCGGGCTTGAAAGCTCGATTGTACCGCAGCAAGGAATTCCATTTGAAGCGATTGAGATTACCGGCTTCCGTCGGAAGCTGTCCTTCGATAATGTGAAAACGGTCATGCGTTTTCTCAAGGGAGTGCAAACTTCCAAGAAACTGCTCAAAGAATTTAAGCCTGACGTCGTCATCGGAACCGGCGGATATGTCTGCGGTCCGGTGGTCTACGCTGCGGCCAAGCTGGGCATTCCTAGCATTATTCATGAACAGAACGCCATTCCGGGCTTAACGAACCGCTTTCTGAGCAAATACGCATCGACGGTTGCCGTCAGCTTCGAGGGATCGGAGAAGGCGTTCCCCGCAGCTCGCAACGTGATTTACACCGGGAATCCGCGGGCGACAACCGTATACGCAGCCGATAAGCAAAGGGGCTTTGAATCGCTGGGGTTGCCATCTAGCAGCTCGGTTGTCCTTGTGGTCGGCGGCAGTCAAGGGGCCCGTGCCATCAATCAAGCGATGGTTGAAATGGCTCCGCTACTTAAGCAGTCCGAACACTTGAAATTTGTATACGTCACCGGAGACCGCTACTATGCCTCGACGGTGGAGGCGATTTCAGCGAAATTGGGCGAACTTCCTGCCAATCTGCAGGTGCTTCCTTATGTGCATAACATGCCGGAGGTTCTGGCCTGCACCTCGCTGATCGTGAACCGTGCCGGGGCTTCTTTTTTGGCGGAAATTACAGCACTGGGGATTCCGGCGATTCTGATTCCATCTCCTAACGTAACGAACAATCATCAAGAGAAAAATGCCCGCGCGCTGGAGAGCGCCGGTGCGGCCGAAGTGATTTTGGAGCCGGAGCTGACGGGACAGAGCTTGTATGCATCCATTGAGCGCGTGATGAGCGATTTGCGTCGGCACAGCGCGATGTCGACCGCTTCCCGTGCCTTGGGCAAACCGGATTCCGCCCATCTCATCGTGGGAGAGATGGAAAGGCTCGTTAAGCACCAATAAGAGGCGCTGTTCAGAGGCGATGCAAGGGCTTGTGCCGGGAAGTCTGGGCGATTGTCACACTCTCCGTTAGGGAGGCATAAGATACTCTATAAATCGTGACAACCAAGCGGGGCAAGATCTTCAGCCCTGCAGGACCCGGGCTCCGGCAGCCATCGACTGCCGATATGAAACAGCGGCACCCGGCGAAGTACCGTCGAAGGGATCCGCCATTCAAGTCAAGGAGGGTTATACGATGCAGCAGTGGATATCACAATTGACCAGGCTGGAAGCCTTGGAGGTGTTGCCGAATGAACCAATGTCGAAATACACGACTTGGAAAATCGGCGGTCCGGCGGATGCGATGGCCGTTCCACAAACGACCCGGCAGCTTGCGGAGCTGATGCGCTTGCTCCACGCAGAAGGAATCCCGTGGATGATGATCGGAAAAGGCTCCAATCTGCTGGTTTCCGACAAAGGCATCCGAGGCTGCGTCATCCGGCTGGGTGGTGAGTTCGAGCAGATTGTATTCGACGATACGCAAGTCAGCGCCGGAGGCGGCGCATCCACCGTCCGGCTCAGCATCATGGCTGGCAAACAGGGACTAACCGGGCTGGAGTTTGCGGGGGGAATTCCGGGTACAGTCGGCGGCGCCGTCTACATGAATGCCGGTGCCCACGGGTCCGATGTGTCACGTATATTTAAATCCGCTGACATTGTTCTGGAGACGGGTGAATTGGTCACATACACAGCGGAGGATATGAAGTTTGCCTACCGGCATTCCGTCCTGCATGAACAGCGAGGGATCGTGGCTCAGGCACGTTTTTCGCTTGCCGTGGGTGATCGGCTGGAGATCGCGGCGGCCATGGCGGCGTACAAGGACCGCCGTCGCAAAACGCAGCCGCTCTCGCAGCCTTGTGCAGGCAGCGTATTTCGCAATCCGCCCGGCGATCATGCCGCTCGGCTGATTGAAGCGGCGGGTCTCAAAGGGATGAAGGTCGGCGGGGCTGAAGTGTCCACGCTGCATGCCAATTTCATCGTCAATACCGGGCAAGCGACAGCAGAGGACGTTCTTGCGCTCATGGAGCAAGTCAAGGCAGCCGTCCAAGATCAATTTGGGGTGGCGCTGGTGCCGGAGGTCTTCTTCGTGGGTGAACGGTAAACTCGGAGGTGATACATTGGACAAATTGGTGATCGAAGGCGGGAAACCCCTATCAGGAACCATTCGTATCCATGGAGCGAAAAATGCCGCATTGCCGATTCTGGCCGCATCGCTGCTGGCGGAAGGTAAGGTGCAACTTCGAAATGTCCCCCGCCTGCTCGATATTGATGTCATGTTAGGCATTCTCAGTCGACTGGGCTGTAAAGCCGTCCATTTGGGAGATACGGTGACTGTGGATACCTCGGGGGCAGATTCCAGCCATGTTCCTGAGGACTTGATGAAACAGATGCGCTCCTCCATCTTTTTGATGGGGCCGCTGCTTGCCCGTTTTGGGGAAGTATGCATCTATCAGCCGGGAGGCTGTGCGATCGGGGAACGGAAGATCGATCTGCATTTGAAGGGACTTGAAGCTTTAGGAGCGAAGATTGAAGAACACGATCAGCAAATATGGTGCAGAGCCAGCAAGTTGATTGGTACCGACATCCATCTGGATTTCCCCAGCGTGGGTGCAACGGAGAACATCATGATGGCTGCAGCGCTCGCTGAAGGCACAACGATGATTACGAATGCAGCGCGGGAGCCGGAGATTCAGGATCTGCAAAACTTCTTGAATGCCATGGGCGCCAGCATCATCGGCGCGGGAACCGACACGATTACGATCCGAGGAGTGAAGCGTCTCACCCCTTGCGATTACGAGATTATCCCGGACCGTATCGTTGCGGGAACTGCATTGATTGCTGTGGCTGCCACCCGCGGCAGCGTTACGTTGACCCACAGCAACCCTTCACACCTGGTATCGTTGCTTACCGTGCTCAAGCGGGCCGGTGTTCAAATCGGAGTGAGCGATGATATAATAACGTTGAGCAGTGCAGGCCGTCCGAAAGCGGTGGAACGAATTGTGACCTCGCCGTATCCTTCGTTTCCTACCGATTTGCAGTCCCAAGTGATGGTTCTATTATCCTTGGCGGACGGAATGAGCGTGATGAAAGAAACCGTGTTCGAAGGCCGGTTCAAGCATGTCGGCGAGCTGGTTCGCATGGGCGCCGACATTACGGTGGACTTGAATTCCGCGTTTATTCGCGGGGTGCCCCGGCTTTACGGCGCGACCGTGGAAGCAACCGACCTGCGTGCAGGGGCGGCGCTGGTGATCGCTGGTTTGGCCGCCCAGGGTCAAACCGTGGTGGAGCAGGTTCATCATATCGACCGCGGTTATGATCGAATCGAAACGATGTTCCAACGGCTTGGAGGCTCGGTACGCCGTGAATCGCCAGCCTTGCGTCAGCTGGATCTGGCTTAAGGCTATCGTGGTGCTGATTCGCGAAACCTTCGTAGTATAGCCCTAAACTTTTGTCCCCTCCCCTGGAGGGGATATAAGCTTTGTAATACTTATTCAGAAAGTTGCGGAGAAATGACATGCCAAAAGCGAATGTACCCGTCCTAAAAGAACCTGCGCCTAAGAAGAAAAGCGGACGAAAAATCAAAACCATACTTATTTTGTTGTTCCTCGCATTATTATGCGTTCTATTTTTCCGTTCATCTCTTAGCAAAATATCTGTTATTACGTTCGACGGCAATGAGTATACAACGGAGACAGAGCTGCTGGGCGCCACAGGGCTTCAGGTGGGTTCGCCGTTTTTTGCGGTCAGTGCCGATCATATCGCCCGCAGGCTGGAAGAAATTCCTTCGGTGAAGCAAGCAGAGGTAGATAAGACGTTCCCCGGCAGCGTTACGATCCATATTGAGGAGTATCCGATTGCAGCGTATGTGCTGGCAGAGGACGGGAAGCTGCATGGCTTGCTCGCCAACGGGACGCGCATCGACCTGAAGGACGGGTCGATGCCGGTGGACAAGCCCATATTAACCGGTTGGAAGGACGACGATGAAGGACTGGTCAAACTTTGCCAAACGTTGTCGCAAATTCCGGACGAGCTGACTGCAGACATTTCGGAGATCGTACCTTCACCTACGTTGTCTTATCCGGACCGAATTAAGCTGTATACCCGGTCCAAGTTCGAAATCATTTCAGCCACTTCCCTCCTAGCCAAAAAGGCGGAATACATGAACGAAATTTTGCAAACCCAGGACCCTGGAAAGCTGACGATGCTGGACGCGGATTCATATGTTCCATACTCCACGACGGAGGACGGAGACGATGGACAAAATGATACTACTCATGATTGAAAAACAATGATAAAATACATTTTATGGGCTAGTTGGCGTTCTCCCTCTTTTTTCTTCTAATTTTTCAAATAGGGGCAGGTTCTCTGTCACAGTCAGGATACTTCCTGTCTATATGGTGTTAAAAGTTGGAAGTCAAAAAATTTGTAGAAAAAAGAGGGAAAGGTTAAGTGGCGTTGAATTAGTAGATAGTGCATCTAACACGGCAAGTATATTTTGATGGGGAAATAGGAGGTGCCAGGGGCTTGAGCAACAATGACATCATTGTTAGTTTGGACATCGGTACATCCAAAGTTCGTGCTATTATTGGGGAAATTAATAATGGAACCTTTAATATTATTGGGGTTGGATCTGCCGACTCGGAAGGAATTCGAAAAGGCGCGATTGTAGATATTGACCAAACGGTGCAATCGATCCGCAGCGCTGTGGATCATGCAGAACGAATGGTAGATATTCAAATATCTGAAGTGTATGTCGGCATTTCGGGAAATCACATCGGACTCCAAACGAGCCACGGGGTTGTAGCCGTACAAAATGAAGACCGGGAAATCGGTGAAGAAGACATCGAGCGGGTCCTGAAGGCGGCCGAGGTGATCGCCCTGCCGCCAGAACGCGAAATTATCGACGTGGTGGCCAAGCAGTATATCGTGGATGGACTGGAAGGAATTTCGGATCCACGCGGGATGATTGGCGTCAGACTGGAAGTGGAAGCGACGATCGTCACCGGCTCCAAGACGGCGATTCACAATTTGCTTCGCTGTGTGGAGAAGGCTGGCCTTAAAGTTCGGGATCTGGTATTGTTGTCGCTTGCTGCCGGTCAATTGGCGTTGTCCAAAGACGAAAAAACGATGGGATCCGTCCTGGTGGACATCGGTGCGGGTTCCACGACGATCGCTGTATTTGAAAGCGGCACGATCGTTGCGACATCCACGCTTCCGATTGGGGGAGAATTTATAACGAACGACATTGCTTACGGCCTTCGGACGTTAACGGACCATGCGGAGAAGGCGAAGCTGAAATACGGCTGTGCTTCCATTGAGGACGCGGCGTCGGATGTTACTTTTAAGGTGACACGGATCGGAAGTAATGTGGACAAGGAGTTTACACAGGAGGATTTGGCCGCGATTGCGGAGCCGCGCGTACAGGAGATTTTCCAGCTGATTCGCCAGGAAGTCAAGCGTCTTGGCTACAGCGAGCAGCCGGGGGGATATATCCTGATCGGCGGAACGGTATCCATGCCGGGATTGCTCAAGATTGCCCAGCAGGAGCTGGAAGCTTCGGTACGGATTGCTGTGCCTGATTTCATCGGCGTTCGTGATCCTTCTTACACCGGCGGGGTGGGAATTCTGCATAAAGTGGTTAAGAATATGCGGATCCGCAGCGCTTCCAGCCCGAAGAAGAATGCGAACCGGAGCAAGGCTCCAGCACCGCAGGAACCCGTTCGGAAGAACGGTTTGATGGAACGACTCAAGAACTTGTTTAGCGAATTTATATAGTGGTTCAGGAATGATGCATGGTCGATCCATGCATATTGAGGGGGAGATGGAAGAGTATGTTGGAATTTGATTTCGAAATGGAGAGCTTGGCACAAATCAAGGTGATCGGGGTTGGCGGCGGCGGAAGCAACGCGGTTAACCGAATGATCGAGAACGGCGTGCAGGGCGTGGAATTTATTACGGTCAACACAGACGCTCAAGCGCTGCATTTGGCCAAGTCCGAACATAAATTGCAAATCGGGGACAAGCTGACCCGTGGTCTCGGCGCCGGAGCTAATCCGGAAGTGGGCAAGAAAGCAGCTGAGGAATCCCGCGATTTGATCGCCAATACGTTGAAAGGCGCTGACATGGTGTTTGTTACTGCCGGTATGGGCGGCGGTACAGGAACTGGGGCAGCGCCGGTCATTGCCGAGATCGCCAGAGAGTGCGGCGCACTAACGGTTGGCGTCGTAACCCGTCCGTTTACGTTTGAAGGTCGCAAACGCTCCACGCAAGCGGAGATGGGGATTGAAGCGTTGAAGGAAAAGGTAGACACGCTGATCGTCATTCCTAACGATCGCTTGCTTGAGATTGTGGATAAGAAGACGCCAATGCTGGAAGCGTTCCGCGAAGCGGATAACGTCCTGCGTCAAGCCGTGCAAGGCATTTCTGACTTGATTGCCGTGCCGGGTCTGATCAACCTCGACTTCGCCGACGTGAAGACGATCATGACCGAACGTGGATCCGCCCTGATGGGTATCGGTCTTGCAACCGGCGAGAACCGTGCTGCCGAAGCTGCACGCAAAGCCATCATGAGTCCGCTCTTGGAGACTTCGATCGAAGGGGCGCGCGGCGTCATTATGAACATTACCGGCGGGGCGAACCTGTCGTTGTATGAAGTCAATGAAGCAGCAGAGATCGTTATTGCCGCTTCGGACCCAGAAGTGAATATGATTTTTGGTGCAATCATCGATGAGAATATGAAAGAAGAGATCAAAGTTACCGTGATCGCCACGGGATTCGAGAACAAGCCGTTGCCTAGCCGCAAGCCGGCAGCAGCTGCTCCTGGTGCTCCGGAGCCGCAGGAGAACCGTTCGAACTCCACCCTGAGACCGTTCGGTAACCAGCCTAGCGGCGACCAACTGGATATTCCGACGTTTCTTCGTAACCGTTCGCGGAACAACAACGAATAGGTTAGGAGCTATTAAAACGTCTTCCCCTAGACCTTGACCCGAGATGGGCCAAGGTCTTTTTTTCTTTCTCCCCTTCTGCAAATCTCTCCCGTGAAGTCGACAAAAATAGTGGCATTCTACTTTCAATTTTAGACAGACTTTATCGCTCGTTCTCTTTATACTGATAACCATCTACCCAGGCAGGTGAATGCCGTTGGTTGTCTATATCGATCTCATATTTTTGATGAACCTATTGATCGATGCAAGCTTGCTTCTAGTCACGGCTTGGATGCGAAAGCAAAAAGTCGTTCTCTGGCGGCTGGCCTTGTCGGCGGTGGTTGGGGCGATGTACGTCGTCATGATGTTTTTGCCGGAGTTCTCATTTCTGTACACGTTTCTGGTGAAATTTCTATTCTCTGTCGTGATGCTGTGGGTTGCGTTCGGATTTGGAAGTTTACAAAACTACTTACGGAATATGGGAGCTTTTTATATCGTCAATTTTGCAGCGGCCGGCGGAATTCTAGGTGTACATTATTTGCTGCAAGATTCCGGAGAAATCTGGAGCGGGATATGGTATTCGGCTTCCGGCGGGCTTTCGTTTTCCTTGAAAATTGGAGCGTTGTTTATTCTGGTTTGCTTCTTCGCCGTATTGTATGGGTTTAAGCGGGTGATCGATGCACGTCAGCGGCAGGAGCGGATTCGCTCCTTCTTAGCTGATTTGGAAGTACGCGTAGGCGATACAGCGATTACGTGCACGGGATTGATCGATACGGGCAACCAGTTATCCGATCCCCTCAGCCGGCTTCCGGTGACCGTAATGGAAGCTGTGCTTTGGGAGCAGGTTTTGCCCCCGTCGTATCGGGGTAAGCTGGCTGACGAACGTGCGGACAACCTCATCTTGCAGCTGACGGAGGCAGGAGATTTTCCATGGCCGGAGCGGCTGCGGTTGGTTCCTTACCGCGGGATCAACAAAGGCACCCAGTTTATGCTGGCGCTGAAGCCTGACGAGGTCATGGTCCGTCTAGACGGCAAGGAATATCGTTCGTCCCGCGTGCTGATTGGTCTGGACGGGGGGCGGTTATCGACGGAAGGAACCTATCAAGCGATTGTTCATCCCGCACTGGTTGAGTCGACAGAGGCGAAGGAGAGTATGGACACCATCAGTAAAACGGGAACGTAACTTAGGAGGATACAAAGCGATGCGTGTAAAGTGGAAAATGATGCTGCAGCTGCAGTATTACCGGCTGCTGTTTCTTTTTGGACTAAAGAGTGAAGAAATCTATTATATCGGCGGCAGCGAAGCGCTCCCTCCGCCATTAACCCGTGAAGAGGAGGAATATTTGCTGCAGCGGCTGCCCAGCGGCGATTCCGCTATCCGGGCCATGCTGATCGAACGTAACCTGCGGCTGGTCGTATATATCGCCAGAAAGTTCGAGAATACGGGAATCAATATCGAGGACCTGGTATCCATCGGCGCCATTGGCTTAATTAAAGCAGTTAACACGTTTGACCCGGAGAAAAAGATCAAGCTGGCGACCTATGCATCTCGTTGCATCGAAAACGAAATTCTGATGTACCTGCGCCGGAACAGCAAAATCCGCACCGAAGTCAGCTTTGATGAGCCGCTGAACATCGACTGGGACGGTAACGAGCTGCTGCTCTCCGACGTACTTGGTACGGAGAACGATACGATCTACCGTAATATCGAGGAGCAAGTTGACCGGAAGCTGCTGCACAAGGCGCTGGATAAATTAACCGAGCGCGAGCGGATGATTATGGAGCTTCGCTTCGGGCTCGTTGACGGCGATGAGAAGACGCAGAAGGATGTAGCTGACCTGCTGGGCATCTCGCAATCGTACATCTCGCGTCTGGAGAAACGAATTATTAAACGGCTGCGCAAAGAATTTAACAAGATGGTTTAATGAATGGCATGATAGATATGCGTTTATCGAAATTCCAATTATTTCGACAGAGGTCGACTTGAGTGTTTTCACTTCGACGAGGAAGATGACGGCGGAATAAAAATGCAGTCCCGGGAGATACTGTTCATTAGTTTCTCCTTGGGAGGTAAGACACGATGACCCGAAACAAAGTCGAAATTTGCGGTGTAGATACCGCAAAATTGCCCGTTCTAACCAATGCGGAAATGCGTGAATTGTTCCACTCGTTGCAGCAGGACCACGTAAGATCAGCCAGAGAAAAGTTAGTAAATGGCAATCTGAGACTCGTGCTGAGCGTCATCCAGCGGTTCAACAATCGGGGGGAGTATGTGGACGACCTATTCCAGGTTGGCTGCATCGGACTCATGAAAGCCATCGATAATTTCGACCTATCGCAGAACGTCAAATTCTCCACGTACGCTGTACCGATGATCATCGGGGAAATTCGGCGTTACCTGCGGGACAACAACCCGATCCGCGTCTCCCGAAGCTTGCGAGACATCGCCTACAAGGCGCTTCAAATGCGGGACAACCTGACCAATCAGAATTCCCGTGAACCTACGATTTTTGAGATCTCTGAGGCTTTGGGCTTACCGAAGGAGGACGTCGTCTTTGCCCTCGACGCCATCCAGGACCCGGTTTCCTTGTTCGAGCCGATCTACCATGACGGCGGGGATCCCATCTACGTGATGGATCAAATCAGTGATGACAAGAACAAGGACGTCTCCTGGATCGAGGAAATCGCCTTACGTGAAGCGATGCAGCGGTTAGGCAACCGCGAGAAGATGATTTTGTCCATGCGTTTCTTTGAAGGCAAAACGCAAATGGAGGTCGCCGAGGAGATCGGGATCTCCCAAGCCCAAGTGTCCAGACTCGAGAAATCCGCTATTTTACAAATGCAGAAACATGTGAAGTCGTAATTCGGTCCCTGCGGGGGCCTTTTTTCGTGTGAACATTTCCATATCTTCACCCCCCCTTGCTTCAATATCATAGAAGTGGGACATAAGGCTTATGACTTGAGATGTGCGGGAGGGAAGGTAGATGAAGTATTGCATTGGGGAATTTTCTTCACTGCTTGGCATCACCCGGGATACACTGAGGCTGTATGAGAAGCATGACATCGTGAGGCCGGTCAAGGACCGTCATAACAGCTACCGCTATTTCAACGATTTGGACGCCCGGGATTTGTTGATGAGCCGGTGGTATCGCAGTTTGCAGATTCCACTGCAGGATGTGGCCAGCTTGATTCAAAATGCCTCGTTGGACGACATTCTCAACAAGATGGAACAGAGCAAGCGGGAGCTGGAGGAAGAGATCCGCAAAAGCACGATGCTGCTGCATAAGTTAGATGAACTGAGCCGGGAGGTCCAGAATCTAGAGGGGAGACTTTATCGTTGCACGCTGGGGGACCGACCAGGACTCTACCGATTAAAGCAAACGGATAAAAATCACCTGCTTAACACGAAAGGTTTGGAGGGCACCATTAATGCGTTAATGGAGGTGCTTCCTTACTCATTTTATTGCTTCCGCATCGACCGGGATTCCATTGAATCTGAGGCAGAGGGCTTGGAATACAGCTGGGGCCTGTCGATTTCGGAAAACGAGGTGCACCAACTGGGCATCACGTTGGATGAGCATTTAGAGTATATTCCGCCGTCTCGTTGTGTGACATCGGTGATTTTGTCCCCGCAGAGTGAAGATATTACCAAAGAATCGCTTCGTTTTATGCTGAATTACATAAATGAGCAGCACTATGCAATTTCCGGCGCGGTAACCGGACGATTGATGTTGACCGAGAATCACGAGGGAACGAAACGTTCGTTCCTAGAGATCCATATTCCTATCGAGAATTCCTATTGACCTTGGTGCAACACCAAGGTTTATGCTTCAAGTGTAGCCTTGTTTGTGAACATAAGTGAAAACATTCACAACAACAAGGCAGACTATGCAGTAAGGGGAGAAGAGGGAATGCGCAACAAACGAGTGAACAAGGTGCTCTTGGTTACGATCTGCATCGTATTGGTTGCGTCGATGTTCGGTTGGGGTTGGCCATCTGAGAAGCTGCTAAACAGCTCCTCGACAGCGGTCGCGGCCTCAGCGTTTAAGGCGGGGACGTATACCGGGGAGGCCGAGGGCAAAGACGGCGTCATCAAAGTGCTCGTGACGATGGAGCAAGCGGATCGGATCAAGGACATCAAGATCGTCAGCCAAACCGAAACCGAGGGGCTTGGTGACAGCGCGCTGAACAAAATCAAGGATCAAATCTTGACGAACCAATCGCTGAAGATTGATGCGGTAAGCGGCGCAACTGTATCCAGCGACGCCATGCTGAAAGCGGTAGAGGATGCGGTTAAAAAAGCAGGCGGCGATGTGAATGCCTTGAAATCGGTTAGCGTCAAGAAGCCTGGCACAGGCAAAACGGAAAAGCTCCAAGCCGACGTCGTCGTCGTTGGGGCCGGTGCTTCCGGGGTGTCGGCTGCGGTAGCGGCGGCGGACAAAGGCGCAAAAGTGATCATTATCGAAAAGACCAGTATCATTGGCGGTGCCAGCAATCTGTCTTGGGCGGGCAAATTCTATAACTCCTCCGCTGCACTTGAGAGCGGTGTCAAGGTGGACGCGGAGAAGGAGATCGCCGATTGGATCGTCAACAACCACTGGAGAGTGGATGCAGCGGCTGTGCGCCAATATGTGACGAAATCCGGGGATACGTACGATTGGCTGAAGAACAAAGGGTATGTTACGACGTTCCTGAACTTCGGTGGAGAGCAGCTGCATGTGCTGCCGGCTTATAATACTCGCGAGCAGACGCTCCGTAAGATGCTGACGGCTTCTGTTGAGAAGAACGGAGGCAAGGTAATTACAGAAACCACCGGGAAGAAATTGATCACGAACGCTAAAGGAGCGGTGACTGGCGTTATCGCGGAAAAAACGGATGGCACCACGCTGGAAATCAGTGCAAAAAGCGTCGTAATCGCAACGGGCGGCTACGCAGGAAACAAGGAAATGGTGAAAGAGGCATTTGGGTTTGAGGGCGTGAATGGCGGGCTCGCCCAAAATATTGGCGAAGGTCTGAAAATGTCCTGGGAAGTTGGAGCAAAGGTACCGGACAACTTTGGCGGACAAATGCTGCACCAAACACTGGCCCGAGGAACCAGCAATCTGAAGAAGCAATATTCCTCCTTCGAAGCCAGCTATCCACTCATGCTCAGCTATCTGCCGAACTTGATGAACGTAGGTCCATCGGGAGCTCGTTTCAGAGATGAGACGGCGACTTTAACGGCAGTAGCGGCAGCGAATACGAGTGCGTTTAACGGGCCTTACCATCTGGTGATTGTATCTCAATCACAGTTGAAGGCTTTGGAAGCGAAGGGCATGAACGGCATCAAAGCGCCGAAGCTGCCAGGGCTTCCACCGGAATTTTACGCGGATTTCACCGATCAGTTTAAGCTGGATACTCCATGGAAGAACGTGACCGCCGTCTTTGAATCGATGGTGAAGAACGGGGATGGATATAAAGGCAATACGATTGAGGAATTAGCCAAAAACGCTGGCATGGACGTCGAGGTGTTTAAGGACGCGTTTAATAAATATACGCAAGCGACCAAAACTGGCGTAGATACAGAGTTTGGCAAATCCAAAGAATATTTGCTGTCGATGGGTGAGGGTCCTTATTATGCGATCATTGCCGAGATTAACAACCTGGGTTCGGTTGGCGGCTTGCTCGTAAACCCTAAATTCCAAGTGTTGAACGACCAACGTGTACCGATCAAAGGACTTTACGCCGTTGGGCTTGAATCTGAAGGTGTGCTGTTTAACGACACTTACGTTGGGAACGGGGTAGGCATTGGCTATTCCTTTACTTCCGGACGACTGGGCGGCGAAAGTGCAGCTGCCGGGGCGCTGGGGAAATAATAGCATAAAAGCGAACGGATAACTGAAAGGACGGCTTCTTCTGGAATCTTACAGATTTTCGGAAGGGCTGTCCTTTTCTGTGTGGGCTTGGTCGGGCATCTCTTTTCCTGTGGCCAAGGGCATGCACCGAATCCCAAGCTCATATAGTAAAGGGACGGAGTAATTCGACGGGACGGGGGCGGTAGAAGTATGGATAATGTGGTAAGGGCGAGTATGAAAATATCCGATTTTCAGACGAAGGACGTTATCAATGTTGTGGACGGGAAGCGGCTTGGCCATATCAGCGACCTGGAGCTGGATTTAAGACAGGGTGTCATTGAAGCGATTGTCGTGCCTGTCGGGGCGAAATTTATGGGGTTGTTTGGCGGCGGGAGCGATCTCATTATCCCATGGAAAAATATCGTGAAGATTGGATCTGACGTTGTATTGGTGAAAATGGAGGAGCTTCGAGAACCAAGAACCCAGACAAACTACGATACGACGGTGTATATCGACCGAGACGGACGGGCGGAACGACGGAGCTAGATTCCGCAAGCGGTATTGTGGCGATTTATGGTAGACTTGAAGTAATTCCAGTATTGACCTTTAACGGACCTCACAGACCTTATTCGACTAAACTGGGTACAAATTGCTGCAAGATCAAGGATAGAGGCTCTCCAGTCCGTTAGATCTTTGTTTGACGCTTTTTCTGGCAAATAAGGTCGTTTAGGTCCGTTAAATTTAATTACCTTAAGGAGATGGATGATGGAACCGTTTGTAAGGAATGCTAAGAACCAACAACCGGAACGGTTCGAGCTGGCTCCTTGGGCCAATGTTATTCCGGGAATCAGCGCCGGGTTTACCGGACGGTCTGGCGGAGTCAGCGAACCGCCGTATGATAGCTTGAATCTGGCTCTTCACGTAGGCGACGACCCTAAGCACGTGCTAGAGAACCGATGCCGGGTAGCGAAAGCGTTGGGGTTTGCCTCCGATGCATGGACTTGCGGGGAGCAGGTTCACGGCAACGCCGTCGCCGTGGTCCGTGCCGAAGATCGCGGCAAAGGGTTCCTGGACCGCAGCAGTGCTTTTCAGGAGACGGACGGACTGGTGACCAACGTACCGGGGGTACTGCTCACCTCGTTTTATGCCGATTGTGTTCCTCTTTATTTTGCTGACCCGGTGAGAGGTGTCGTTGGCTTGGCCCACGCTGGGTGGAAAGGCACCGTCCGTCTGATCGCTGCAGAAATGATTCACACGATGGAGCGCGAATTCGGCAGCCAGCGGAGCGAGATCCGGGCGGCGATTGGCCCCAGCATTGGGGAATGTTGCTATGAGGTGGACGAAGTGGTGATGGAGAAGGTTCGTGAGGCGCTGCCGGGTGAAGAGCCGCATTTCGCTTCCGCATCTCCCCGTGCAGGAAAAACAATGCTGAACTTGAAAGAAATGAATCGAATCATTATGATTAAAGCAGGAATATTGCCGACTCATATCGAATGTACAACGTGGTGTACAAGCTGTCATCCGGAGTATTTTTACTCTTACCGGGCGCAGAATGGCGTTACAGGGAGAATGGCAAGCTGGATTGGCATAAAAGAGAGGTGATCCTTCCCGTGTCGCTGAAGGAACGGATACAGCACGTGGAAGAGCGGATTAAGGCAGCCTGCGAGCGAAGCGGAAGAAAGCGCGAGGAGGTCCATGTCGTCGCCGTAACTAAATATGTATCGGTTGAAGCTACGCGCGAAGTGCTGGACGCAGGAATCGTGCATATCGGTGAGAATCGCCCGCAAATCGCCGTTCCGAAATGGGAAGCGCTCGAAGGGCAAGGGACCTGGCATTTTATCGGCCACCTGCAGAGCAATAAGGTCAAGGACATCATTGGGAGATTTCAATATATTCATTCGTTGGACCGGCTGTCGCTGGCCCGTGAATTGGAGAAACGAGCCTCAGCGATGGGAACGAGCGTTACTGCATTTTTGCAGGTGAACGTCTCCGGCGAGGCGTCCAAGCAAGGAATTGAGCCTGAGCAAGCTGCTGATTTTTTGAAGGAAATCGCAGATTTGAAGCATGTTCGCGTGGTGGGGCTCATGACGATGGCTCCCATCGAGGAAGATGCCGAGCGGACAAGACCGGTTTTCCGCAAGCTGCGGGAGCTGCGCGATCAACTGAACGCTCAAGCTGTGACGGCGGAGCCGCTGACAGATTTGTCGATGGGGATGTCGGGAGATTTTGAAGTGGCGATTGAGGAAGGGGCGACATGGGTTCGCCTCGGAACGCTGTTAGTGGGGAAAGGGGAATTGTCGTAATGGGAGTAATGAACCGGTTCATGAACTTTCTGGGCTTGCAGGAAGAAGAAGAGATTGTGGAGCGAGAACGGTTTTCTGGTCAAGAAGACGCGGAAATTGAAACCCCAAGCTTTGAATCCCGTAGAAATCAGAGAGGAAGCAACGTGGTCAGTATTCACTCCCAGAAGAATGTCAAGGTGATTCTCTATGAACCTCGCTCCTATGAAGAAGCGCAGGAAATCGCTGACCATCTTCGTTCCCATCGATCGGTCGTCGTTAATTTGCAGCGGGTCCGCAATGATCAAGCCATGCGCATTATTGATTTCTTAAGCGGAACGATTTATGCGCTTAGCGGAAGCATCTCCAAAATTGGATCGAATATTTTTCTTTGCACACCGGATACCGTTGAAATTCAGGGATCGATTACAGAGATTTTAACGGAGGATTCCGATTATAACAGAATGAGGTGATGACAGCTTGGTAGGTTATATCGATTCCATTGTATGGCTGCTATACAATATTTATTTTTATATGATCCTGGTTTACATTCTGATGTCATGGGTACCTAACGCCCGCGACAGCTTTATTGGCGAACTGCTGGGCAAGCTCGTTGAGCCCTATTTGGCTCCCTTCCGGCGGTTTATTCCACCGATCATGGGGATGATCGACATCTCCCCGATTATTGCCTTGTTTGTGCTCCGATTGGCTGTGTACGGATTAATTAGTGTTCTCCACTATATCTTTGGGTACTAATAATGAAAGCCGATATTTATGAGCATTTTAAACCGGAGGAACGGCCGTTTGTCGACCGGGCCTGGGAATGGGTCGTGAATGCCGGGGATTATCATGAGGTCAAGCTTAGCGACTTCCTGGATCCGCGGCAGTGTTATATTCTGGAGACCCTGGCGAATCGCCATCCCGATGTGCAAATTCGGCTGGACGGCGGTTATGAAGGCGCGGAACGACGGAGGGCACTGATTGCTCCGGATTACCGGGATCTCAGCCAAGAGCCGATGGGACTGAAAGTGCTCGATATCACCTCAGGAGACCAGAAATTTCTCGCCCTGCAGCATGGCGATTATTTAGGGGCGATTTTGGGGCTCGGACTCAAACGCGATAAAATCGGCGATATTCATGTTCGTGAGGACGGATGTCACGTCATTGTTGCGGAAGAGATTGCACCGTTTCTGCAAATGAACCTCCATCAAGTGCATCGCATGAATGTCATGACCGATGTACTGAACCTAGGCGAGCTGAGGACGATGGAGAAAGAACTGGAACCGATGGAGCTGACAGTGGCTTCATTGCGCTTGGATGGGATTGTTAGCGATGTATTTCGCTTAAGCCGTAACAAAGTGCTGATTCCAATCAAAGCCGGCCGTTGCCGAGTAAATTGGAGAACGGAGGAGGACCCCTCCACACCGTTGAAGGTTGGCGATGTCGTAGCACTACAGGGCTTTGGGCGATTTAAGGTGCTGGAAGCAGGCGGTTTGACTAAGAAAGGCAGACATCGTGTCAAAATCGGTAAATTTGTATAAGGCGTTTTGCAGGAGATGGTGGATTCTTGTCGAATATGATAGTTCGAACTGGTTCTTGAATGTAACTCGTGATTGAATTGAACCCATCTTCCCGCTGGGGTGCGAGTTCAACAACGGGACAATTCACCTGATGGAACTATCGCTTCACGGGGAGTTTCGAAATTTCTAGGAGGTGAGGATCATGCCATTGACGCCGCTGGATATACATAACAAAGAGTTTTCCAGACGATTGCGCGGTTATGACGAAGATGAAGTGAATGAGTTTCTCGACCAAGTCATTAAAGACTATGAGATCGTGATCCGGGAGAACAAGGAGCTTCATAACCAACTGTTGGCTTTGCAAGAGAAACTGGATCATTTCGCAAATATTGAGGAAACTCTTAGCAAGACCATTATCGTTGCACAGGAAGCGGCCGATGAAGTGAAGAACAATGCGAAGAAGGAAGCTCAGTTGATCGTGAAAGAGGCGGAGAAGAACGCCGATCGGATCGTCAACGAATCGCTGGCCAAATCGCGCAAAATCGCGATGGAAGTGGAAGAGCTCAAGAAGCAGGCTTCCATTTACCGCGCTCGCTTCCGTACACTGGTGGAAGCCCAGTTGGATTTACTTAGTAGCGAAACCTGGGATTCGCTGGAGAGCCGCGAACGTGCCCCTGAGAAAGGTCAAGAAGTGCAGGAACTGTATTAATCAAGAGCAAACGCCATTTGGCTTCTACGAGGGAGTGCCAAATGGCGTTTTTTTATTTGTGTTCAAGCGGTCGATCCAGGCTGGCTTGCCGTCGGTATTCGGTAGGAGAGACGCCGGTCGATTGCTTAAAGAGGGACAGAAAATGCTTTTTATCTGTGTAGCCCACTCTCTTCATAATCTCTATCACCGAAAGGCGGGTGGAGGCCAGCAGCTCGCGGCTTCTCTCCATTCTTTTGTTCCGGACATAATTGTGAAAGGTACAACCGGCATACTGCCGGAACAAGCGACGGAAATGGCGTTCGCTGAGATGGGTTGCAGCAGCAAACTTCCGCGCGGACAACCGCGTAGCATAGTCCGTATCGATCCGGCGCAGGACTGTTTCCATCATTTGATTTAACGGTTCTGCGGCAGAGCTGGACTGGAGGCGCTCCAAATGACGTTCCAGCATGACGGCCAGCTCAATAAATTGGCTGTACAGTTGAAGAAGATAGCCCGGCTTCCGTTCGGTAAACTCACGGTAGGCAGAGCGAAACCAAATACTCCACGGACTGCCGCCATCCCTCAAATGCAGCCATCCTGGTGAGGAGGTCGCAGATCCCTCGAACAAATACGGTCTGGAGCGGCTTAACTCGTGAAAGCCGGGCAGGTGTTCCAGGCATGAGAGCAACTTGCCCGGCTCATATAAGCAGTTGTATACGATTAGCGGACGGCGAGATCCCGCATGTCCGGGGCGAAACACATGTCTCGTTCCGGCAGGGAGCAGGAATACATCGTTTTTGGTGACACGAACGACATCCTCATCGATAAAATGAAATCCTTCACCTTCAGCCACGAGCACAATTTCCACGAAACGATGACTATGCATCTGTAAATCAAAGGTCTCCTCGACCCGGTTAAAGTAAAAAGGTAAGGAATCCGTAAAAAATTCAGCCCCGTCCAGTACCTTCTCCCCTCGGTATAAAGACAACGGTGATCCCTCCTACGCTACAGTTGCCCCTATTATAGGGTCAGCTCCGGCAAGGGTCAATTTCGAATGCACCAAGCCCAAGGCAAGATACAACATGGCTTATGCTGAAGGACTGGGGCTGGAAGCCACACGAATATGCTCGATCACGACGTCAACCTCGCTTGGGGACTGAACCTCGATCTTGATGGCTTCTGGAGAAACGATCCGCAAGTGCATCCGGGGCAGGCGGGGTTGCGCTTGACGTTTCTCTGCTGTAACGGCTGCAGGGGATTCCAGACGCCAGGAAACGTCGATTCTGCCTCCACCTGGAACGGGAACGGTGCCGCGCACCCAGGTTAATCCGCCGCATGGCTGCGGTGCCACAAGCACTCGGCTCCACCCCGGCTCCAGGCTGCGTACGCCGAGGACGTAAGCGCCTAGGAAATAGGCGGGTCCCGCAGACCAAGCATGGCAATGACTCCGGGTCAGCAGGTCGGCTTTCGCCCGGTTTTCTGTGAAGTTTGGATACATCTCCCAGCAGGTGGTCGCTCCCCAATCGATCATTTGCCCATACCCATGACGCATATCCTCGAGCATGACATCCCATTGACCCAGCTTAGCCAGCGCTTCGTAATAGAAGAAGGACATAAACGGGCTGCCGATTTGAACGAAGGAACTGGGGGGATGCAGAATCAGTCGTTCAACGGAAGCAAGTCTACGCTCCGCGAGCGTTGCGTTTGCCGTTTGAGAGGCTGCAGAGTTTTCGTCCTTAGCCTGCTCGGGAATGCCGCACAACAGCGCCACAACTTGCGTTTGAATGCTGAAGATGTCAGAGCGACGCCCATCCGTATGGATGCAATCGAGATAGGCTTGATGTTCTTCCGACCATAAATGCTTGTTGATGGCCACCGCCAAGCGGTTCGCCTGATCCGTGTAGAACGCCTCCGTTTCACGATTGCCGAGAGCCGAGGCAATAGCGGCGGTGGACATCAATGCTTTGACCAGGAACATGTTCTGATGAGATACGATCCCGTCGTTCGGCTGGTCCAGCGGAGCCCAATCGAGCAGGTTCCAGCTGCGGATCCATAGTAATCCCCGATCATCCAGCCGCTCTAAATAATGCTTGAGCGTATACTCGATATGGGGGAAAATATCCGCGGCAAAGGATTTGTCCCCATTATAGCGATACAGCTCCAAGCAGGCGATAATCCAGAAGAATGTCCAGTTCGGAATGACGCTGTTCCATCCGCTCGGTACTTGATCGGCGTAAAACGGGGTCTGGAACTTGGAGCCGGGAACCAACCGCAGGCACCGTTCGACGATCCGGTCGGCCCCAAATAGATAATAGTTGATCAGCGCTTCATTCCGGGCGTCGCCAACCCAGAAGGTCTGCTCGTACATCGGACAATCAACAAAAGTATCCTCCATACATAGCCGAGTCGTATGTTGGCTGATTTGCCAAATGTCATTTAGGCGCGGGTCCGATGACTGGAACTGCCCAATCTCAGCGATCGGATAATTGCTTTGCAGCATGCGAATATAGCGGATGCGCACAGGAACCGTTGCGTTTCGTACGGTGACCTGGCAGTATCGCAGTCCACGCCGCACTGGTGACGTGTACCGCCGGCGTCCCCCGGCGCAGATGTAGCGAAGCGTATGGTCCAATCCATAAGTATCCTGGCGTCGACCTTCATGCATAAACTCGAATCCGTAAAAATCGAGGATCGCCTCCTCCGGCGCTTCAACTTCGAACTCTAAATAACCTGACAGCTCTCTGCCAAAGTCGATCACGAATTCGGTATCTCCATCGGGATACCAAGGGACCTCCGCCAGCTCGAAGCTGGGAATCACCGCTTGTTGCAGCGTGTCTGGAATCGCTAAAGGGACTTCATCCCTTTTCCACACGGAAAGGATAAAGACATCTTCCTGGCTGACCAGCGCCTCGGGAACCGGACGGAGCCAGTTCACAAACGGTACAAGTCCTGCCGCATCTGCGATCTCTCGGGCCCGCAAATAGTCGGGGTGCGTCGGATTCATCGGAGGATTTGGTTTATGGTCGTAACGGATTCCGCCGTCAAAGGGACCAAGGGTAACAAAGACGGACGAATCGTCTGCTTGGGCGTTTGAGTGTGCTTGAATGAACGTGAGAGGCGATAAGAACTCCAGCGGCTCCTCCGCATCCACCGCAAAATGATGCCCGCTTCCGTGCGTCCCTCCGCTGACATCGATGAGCAGGAAATGATCACCCGGTTCAAGCTCAAGGCGGAGAAAGCGTTCGGGAGCTTCTCCTGTCAGTGACTTCTCATCGTACCAAACCCCGTCCAGACTGCAGCCCCGAAACGTTCCGCCTACATCGATCAGCCCCAACGTAGCCGTGCACTTCTGCGGACAACGCACCACGGTAGCGAGCAATCCAAGGAATTCGGCTGGGTTCGCCGTGTCGGTACTCTCTTCGAAAAATTGATTGCGCAGGTCAATAGCCGCCGTATATTGAACGGGCTTAACCTTGCTCAAGCGTTCGATGCGCCGGGGATATACGGTTTCTTCCGTCAAATAGGGAATGTCCCGGGGGACCGGCATTCCCCAAGGCTCGCAGCCTGCCGGGCCGATGACCGCGGCTGGCTGCCATCCTGGGCCAGGCTGGTAGTCCGGTTGGATCCAGTTGTCGTCCCACAGCCGCGCGTCGATCTTCTCGGCAAAAGCATGCTGACAGGACATTCGCGGGGAACGGCTGTCATGACCTGAATGGACCGCAGTGAACCACGTATCGTCTGTTGCTGCTAGGATTTGCGGGGTGTTGCCAAGCTCCAATTGGGCCAGCAAGCCGCCGCGTCCCCGCAAATAATAGAAGTTGCTGATTCCAAAATGCATCACCATGACGGCGATGACGTTCGTTTGTCCCGGTCTCAGCAAATGGCCGATGTCGTATTCATCATAAGCCAGCCGAAACGGCCAGGAGCGCGGAGGGCCTTGACCAATCCGCTGCCCGTTTACGTACAGGACGTATCTGGAGTCCGCCGTAAGCTTGATCACTGCTCGCCCGCTGTTGGCTGCCGTCCACGCAAACGTTTTGCGGAAGCAACGCCACTCGTTGCGCGGGCTGGATTCGCCGGAATGCCAAATCCATTTTCCTTGCCAGAGGGTCTCCATCGGTATGCTCGCTCCTTCTCACACGAAAATGTAATCCCTTTCATTATAAAAGAGGTACCTGAGGAACAGGGGAGGGGGAAAACGTACGAAAGAGGGGGATTACGGACATTTCCAGGGCAATAATGAATTGTCTTCTAGGCAAAAAAACAGGTTGAGGGCGGGATGTTGACATGAGGGAGGCAATAAGATATAACTATTTACATATTGCACTTGCATAAAGGATCATTCGATGATGGGACCAGTACGCCGTGATGTTGTTCCCCAGAGAGTTGGCATCCTGCTGAAAGCCAACGTTCAATGCGCGGACGGAATATCCTCCCGGAGAAGCAAGGCTGAACTTAAATGTGATTCAAATGCCAACATTTTGAATCTCTGCTTAGTAAGCTTTGCCGGTTGTCGGCCGTTATACCGACCCCATATGAAGCGTATGGGATCAAGGTGTCATGCCTAAGATTCGGCTCGTCCTTCGGACAGCTGTGTTTATCAAGCATGAAACAAGGGTGGTAACGCGAGCTAATGCCTCGTCCCTTCTAGGGACGGGGCTTTGTTATTTTTACAGGTTGATTAAAGAAAGGAAGAGAAGTATGAAGAAGGTTGACGTCAAAGAAAATGCGCGGGCTCGCGACCTGCGGATTCTGGACAAATGGAGCCGCGAAAATACGTTTAAAAAGAGTATCGAAAATCGGGCGGGCCGGCCGAATTACGTTTTTTTTGAAGGACCGCCTACCGCTAACGGCTTGCCGCATATCGGTCACGTGTTAGGCCGCGTCATCAAGGACTTCGTTGGCCGCTACCAAACGATGAAAGGCTATCGCGTTGTCCGCAAAGCGGGCTGGGATACGCACGGATTGCCGGTCGAGCTGGGCGTAGAGAAGGAGCTTGGCATCTCGGGCAAGCAGGAGATCGAGAAGTACGGTATCGAGGATTTCGTGAAAAAATGTAAAGACAGCGTGTTTGGCTACGAAAAGCAATGGCGGGAATTTACCGAAGCGATTGCGTACTGGGTGGATCTCGACGATCCGTACATCACCCTGAACAACAGCTACATCGAAAGCGTGTGGAACATCCTGGCGACGATCCACGACAAAGGCCTGCTGTACCGCGGCCATCGCGTCAGCCCGTATTGCCCATGCTGCCAAACGTCGCTCAGTTCCCACGAAGTGGCGCAAGGGTATGAGGATGTGAAGGATCTCAGTGCCACAGCGAAATTCAAGCTGACCGACACCGGCGAATATGTACTGGCTTGGACGACCACGCCTTGGACACTTCCGTCTCACGTGGCACTGGCTGTGAATCCAGACATGGAATACGCCCGTGTACAGCAGGAAGACGGTGTATATATCGTTGCGAAGAACCTGGTTGAGAAAGTCATGAAAGGCGATTACACGGTATTGTCGACGCACAAAGGTTCGGAATTCGTTGGCAAAACCTATACGCCGCCGTTTACCTACATCAAAGCGGATAACATTAACGTGATCGTTGGTGCTTCGTTCGTTACGGATGCCAGCGGTACAGGGATCGTTCACATGGCACCGGCTCACGGGGAGGACGACTACCGCACTTGCCGCGAGAACGGCATCACCTTTGTCAGCGTTGTGAACGGTCAAGGCCGCTATACGGACGTGGTAACCGATTTCGCAGGCCGTTTCGTCAAGGACTGTGACCTTGACATCGTTAAGATGCTGTCCGAGCAAGGAACGCTGTACAGCAAAGAGAAATACGAGCACAGCTACCCGCACTGCTGGCGTTGTAAATCGCCGCTGCTCTACTATGCGATGGAGAGCTGGTTTATCGAAACAACAGCCATTAAGGATCAGCTGATTGCCAACAACAATTCCGTGGACTGGTATCCAGGGCATGTTCGTGAAGGCCGCTTCGGGAAGTTCCTCGAAGAGCTGGTCGATTGGAATATCAGCCGGAACCGCTATTGGGGGACGCCGCTGAACGTGTGGGTTTGCCCGGATTGCGGCGGACAGTTCGCCCCGCATAGCATCGCTGAGCTGCGGGAGCATGCGGTAGGCCATGTCAGCGAGGATTTGGAGCTGCATAAACCGTACGTCGACGAAGTGAAGGTGCATTGCCCGCATTGTGAAGGCGGCGTGATGGAACGGACGAGCGAAGTCATCGACGTTTGGTTCGACAGCGGTTCGATGCCGTTTGCGCAGCATCATTATCCGTTTGAGAACCAAGAGACGTTCGCAGAGCAATTCCCAGCAGATATGATCTGCGAAGGGATCGACCAAACGCGCGGCTGGTTCTACAGCTTGTTGGCCGTGTCCACGCTGTTCACTGGCAAAGCGCCATACAAAGCCGTGATCGCCACCGGCCACGTGCTGGACGAAAACGGGCAGAAAATGTCCAAATCCAAAGGCAATGTCATCGATCCTTGGGAAATTATCAACGAGTTTGGCACGGACGCGTTCCGCTGGGCACTCTTGTCCGACAGCGCGCCTTGGAACAGCAAACGGTTCTCCAAGGGCATCGTAGCTGAAGCCAAATCGAAAGTCGTAGATACGCTGGTGAACACCCATGCGTTCCTGACGCTGTACGCCGGGATCGACGGCTATAAACCGGAAGAGCACGCTTACCGACCTTCCGAGAATAAGCTGGACCGCTGGATTCTGTCCCGTCTGAACAGCTTGATTCAAGTGGTCGACAAAGGTCTGGCGGTGAACGACTTTGTGAACTCCTCGCAAGCGATCGAAGGATTCATCGATGAGCTCAGTAACTGGTATATCCGCCGTTCCCGCGACCGGTTCTGGGGCAGCGGCCTGAACGATGATAAATTGTCCGCTTACCAAACGCTGACTCACGTATTGCTCACGCTATCCAAAGTGATCGCGCCGTTTGCGCCGTTGATCGCTGAGGATATTTTCACCAACTTGGGCGGCGGGGAAAGCGTCCACCTGGCCGATTATCCGCAAGCGGATGAATCGCTGATCGATCTTGCACTGGAACAAGACATGGAGAGCGCACGGCAAATCGTTGAGCTGGCCCGCAACGTCCGCAACGAGAGCGGCATCAAAACACGTCAGCCGTTGTCCAGCCTGATCGTCTCCATGGACCGGGAGTTTGCGGTGAGCGAATACGAAGACATCATCAAGGAAGAGATCAACGTCAAAGCGATTGACATCGAAACGAGCGACAGCGGTTTTGTTGATTTCACATTGAAGTTGAACCTGAAGGTGGCCGGTAAGAAATACGGTAAAAACGTCGGCTTCCTGCAAGGCTACCTGAAAAATCTTGCGCCGGAGCAAACCCGCGCCATTGTGGAACAAGGTCAATTTACAGTGACTTCGCCAGAAGGCGAAGAGCTGACGGTGACGGCAGACGAATTACTCGTTGAGAAACAAGCGAAGCCGGGTTACGCCTCTGCTTCCGGTTACGGCTTAACCGTTGCGCTGAACACGGACATCACGCCGGAGCTGGAACAAGAAGGCTGGGTGCGTGAAGTCGTCCGCGCGGTGCAGGATACCCGGAAGAAGCTGGATCTGCCGATCGAGAAACGGGTACACCTCACCTTGGATGTTGACGATGAATTAAAAGCAGCCATCACTGCATTTGAACATGTGCTGCGTGAGAACGTCTTGATCACGGACGTCGCCTTCGGCAAGCCGCAAGGCCAGGCTGAAACGGTAGATCTCGGCAGCAAAACCATCGCGATTTCGATTGATGCGTGAGTACCTGAATGGAGCTTTTCCAGGAAGGTCATAATAATCGTAATTGAAGCAAACGAGCCTGCGCTCTCCTGTAAAGGGGAACGGGCTCGTTTGTGTTTTGGGATACACTGGGGAGCAAAGGATGGGTTGTTCATGATTCGTAGAAAACCGAGGCCTGAACCAGAGACAGCACCTGAGGCTGCAGAACCTTTGCCGAATACGCCGGAGGAGCAGATGAACGCCGTATACCGTCTGACCTTGAAGTGGACCCGGCAGTTAGAGAAATCGCGGATCACCGAGTACATCCAACTGCTGAACCGCCCATGGCGCATGGTTTGGCTAAGCCTGTTGTCCGGAATTGCCCGGGGGGTGGGGATCGCGATTGGGTTTACTTTTTTTGCGGCAACGATCATCTACCTCCTGCAGCTCTTGGGGGCACTGAACTTACCGATCATCGGCGATTATATCGCGGACATCGTGCGGATTGTGCAAAGACAGATGGAGCTTAATACGTATTAGGTCCGGTTCCGAGCGAATCCTCGCTGTCCAAATGCTCCGTGGCACTCATATGTTTCCGGTAAACGCCGTTGCGGTAAAAACAAACATTCTTGCCATAGATATCTGTGGCAACAAAGGATTCGTAAGGCTCTACGAATCCGTCGAGCTCATCGGAGGCCTCGATTTCCATATCGTTATAATCATCGATTTCCCGATCCTCGGCCATCGCCGGTGAATTCGAAGTTCCGTAGCTCTCAACGATTTGCCAAGCATCCTCCCCGTCAAAGCCATTCTGGTCCTCGCGTTCATCCAAGCTCGTGCGGCCAAACGGAGGCGACAAGTAGATTTCCTCGATCGGCCGTTTGGCGGACACGAACGATTGCGGACTGTGGTCTTTACAATACGCTGTTTCCGGGATGGCGCGGAGCCGTTCATAGCTGATCGGCTTGCCGCAAGTTGCGCAGTAGCCGTAGCTGCCATCCTCGATTCGTTCAAGTGCATCCTCAACCCGGGCCAGATGCATTTCATGATGCTCGGTCAGGGCCAAATCTTTGCCCCGTTCGAAGACTTCGGATCCGAGGTCCCCGGGGTGATTATCGATCTGGCTCAGCTCGTTGGTATTATCGCGCATCGATTCATTCATTCCATAATGATCATTGTCCGATAATTGCTCGGTTAAAGCAGACTTGGTTTCCTGCAGTTTCGCGGTAAGCTCCGCGAGCTGGGCTTTCGTTAAATGCGGCATGTGGTTGCTCCTTCCTTCCTGCATCTAGAGCGGTGATTTATAACGTCTCTCCTAGCGGTATTTTGTGCAGAACCATGACGAAATACCTAAGGAAAATCCTTTCGCGCATGGACGGGCCATTTCCGGCTGTGCTACAATATACAAGGCTTAGAAGAGGAATATCCTGCCGCTTGGTGCGAGCGGGAAATGAAAAACGAGGTGACGGACCGCGTGGTATACTTTTTGATTGCATTAATCGTTTTTCTGGTGGATCAAGGCACGAAATATTGGATTGCAACCGGAATGACGATCGGGGAACAGATTCCAGTGATCGGCAACTTTTTCTTGATTACCTCCCATCGGAACCGCGGCGCGGCGTTTGGCATTTTGCAGGATCAACGCTGGTTTTTTATTGTGGTGACTACGGTTGTGGTGCTTGGGATCATCTGGTATTTGCTAAAAATAAAAAATCAACCCAACAAAATGCTGCCGGTAGCGTTGTCTCTGGTACTTGGCGGAGCCATCGGCAATTTTCTCGATCGTGCCGTCAGTGGGGAAGTCGTTGATTTTCTGATGTTTAATTTCGGTTCGTACACGTTCCCTATTTTTAACGTTGCGGATTCTTGCATTGTCATTGGCGTGGCGCTGATCATTTTGGATTCGCTGCTGGAGCTTCGCCGGGAGAAGCAAGCCGCAACACCACAGGAGCATGAGGAAAACGTATGAGTTTGGATCAAACGCTAGAGGATTTTGAAGAAGAGAAGCTTGAGTGGGTGGCCGGACCGGCCGACGCGAAAGAGCGAATCGATAAATTTGCAAAAATGCAGCTGGGCGAAGAGTTCTCCCGCAGCCAGATTCAGCTGTGGATTGAAGCGGGGAACTTGGTTGTAAATGGGGCGTCGGTGAAAGCCAATTACAAGCTGGCCGAAGGCGACCGCATCGTACTGGTGATTCCGGAGGCAGAGCCAACGGAAATTGTACCGGAAGACATACCGCTGGATATTTATTATGAAGACAGCGATGTGATCGTTGTTAACAAGCCGCGCGGTATGGTCGTGCACCCTGCACCGGGACATAACTCCGGGACGCTGGTGAACGCCTTAATGTTCCACTGCAAAGATCTGTCGGGAATCAATGGCGAGCTTCGGCCTGGGATCGTGCATCGGATCGATAAGGACACCTCCGGCCTCATTATGGCAGCGAAGAATGATAAAGCACACGCTTCGCTGGCTGCTCAACTGAAGGCGCATACGGTGACGCGGAAATATTATGCTTTGGTTCACGGCAACGTCAGCCATGACCAAGGCACGGTCGATGCGCCGATCGGCCGCGATCCCCATGACCGTAAGATGTATACAGTGATTGAGCGGAACAGCAAGCATGCGGTCACACATTTTCAAGTGGCGGAAAGGTTTGGCGATTATACGCTGCTGGAGCTCAAGCTGGAAACGGGACGTACGCATCAAATTCGCGTGCATATGAAGTTTATCGGCCATCCGCTGGTAGGGGACCCGCTGTATGGACGCAGCAAAGGGATCAAAATGGACGGACAAGCGCTGCACGCCGCCGTGTTGGGGTTTGATCATCCGGAAGACGGGCGGTATTTAGAGTTTAGTGCACCGATTCCGGCGGATATGGAAGATGTGCTGCAATCGCTGAGAAATCGCTAAGCCACTGCTTAGATATGGTTATTTAACCTATAGAATGTTCACCTCCAGGAGACAGCTTGATCAAAAAGTACAAACGATCAGGTGATTAATCCATTCTCTAAATGGGCCGAATTCCTGCATATTTAAAGTGCGAGTTCGAATCATTTGAGGATGGATTTTTTTCATGAATACGAAGGAGATGGACGTTTGAGATGAGTACGCTGAATGGACAGGAAACTTATATTCAACAACAATTTGCAGAACGCATTGGCGGGGCGAACTACGGCAAAGATACCGCTATTTATAAATTCGAGAAAATCAAACGGGCGAAAGCGGCAGCGAAGAAGGATTTTCCCGATGTTGAACTGATCGACATGGGTGTCGGCGAACCGGATGATATGGCGGATGCCGGCATTGTGGCCAAACTGGCGGAGGAAGCGGCAAAACGCGAGAACCGCGGGTACGCCGACAACGGCATCGCTGAGTTCAAGGAAGCGGCGGCGAAGTATCTTCATGATGTTTTTGGCGTTGAAGATATCGATCCGGTTACGGAAGTGGTGCATTCGATCGGCTCCAAGCCAGCGATCGCTATGCTCCCTTCTTGCTTCATTAATCCTGGGGATATCACGATTATGACCGTGCCGGGATACCCGATTATCGGGACCCATACGAAGTATTTAGGCGGCGAGGTGTACACCGTGCCGTTGACGGAGGAGAATGACTTCCTGCCGGATTTGGACGCGATTCCAGAAGAGGTCGCACGTAAGGCCAAGCTGATGTACTTGAACTACCCGAACAACCCGACGGGCGCGAGCGCGACGAAGGAGTTTTTTGCCAAAGTCGTGGACTGGGCGAAGAAATATCATGTCGTGATCGTACACGATGCACCGTATGCTGCATTGACGTATGACGGCTTGAAGCCGCTCAGCTTCTTGTCGGTACCCGGAGCGAAGGACGTAGGGGTCGAGCTGCACTCCTTGTCCAAGTCGTACAACATGACCGGATGGAGAATTGGGTTTGTTGCTGGCAACCCGCTGATCATTAAAGCGTTCAGCGACGTGAAGGACAACAACGATTCCGGCCAATTTATCGCCATTCAGAAGGCGGCCGCTTACGGGCTAAACCATCCGGAAATCACGGAGCGCATCGCCGAGAAATATTCGCGCCGCCACGAGCTGCTGGTGAATGCTCTGAATGACTTGGGCTTTAAGGCGAAGAAGCCGAAGGGTTCGTTCTTCCTCTATGTGGAAGCGCCGAAGGGCGTGGAAGGCGGACCAACGTTTGAAACGGCGGAAGACTTCTCACAGTTCTTGATCCGCGAGAAGCTGATTTCGACGGTGCCGTGGGACGATGCCGGCCATTACGTGCGCTTCTCCGTGACGTTTATCGCCGATGGGGAAGAAGAAGAACGCCGCGTCATTTCTGAAATCAAACGTCGCCTTGGCGATTTGAAGTTTATTTTCTAAGAAGAATTAATTAACATTGACCATAACGACTTTTTTGATGCCTCTTGGGTTGATCCCAAGGGGCGTTTTTTTGGATTTGCCGCCGCTGCTGCCACCGATGTGCCATGTGTGCAGAATGAAGGGGCAGAGTCCACTTGTAATCTAACGCTTACCAGAGTGCTTATTTGTGCGAAAAACGCAAAGTTTTACTTTTAACGCTTACCAGCAGTCTTATTGAGTCAAAAACAGCCTCTTTTACGATGAAATATCGCAAATAAGCTCTCCTGTAAGCGTTACGACGCAGAATGCCCGAATTTTCCCCAAATAGCGCTTCTGGTAAGCGTTACACAGCAAGTACCGTGCACTAACAAGAACCGTGCACTAAATGACATTACTGCCCACCATCCGCCAAACATCCCGGTTAAATATTCAACATGTTAGGAAATTTATGCAGGGATCTGGCGGGGAGAGCACACGGGTTAAACGGCTTCAGATCAAGGATAAGCCGGGAAAACTAACTGTTGAATAAATATTACATTGAATGTATAATTATTAACAAGCGCATCACAGCAGGCTTCACACGGGGGAAGAATCAACCTCAGTATCGGGAGGTTACAAACTCGGCAGGGTGTCTTGACAGGCTATTTCCATTCTGTCATAATTCATGTAAACCATAAGCACCTTTAATTCAGTCCCGTGAGGCTGGCAAGGTAACGTGAGTGGGGAAATGGGCGAACTGCGCTTATTTAAGTCGGTTCTCTGTGCCTAAATCCTACATGATAGTCATAGGTACACTATGGCTGAAGACTCCTTGCCTGGATATACGGGCAGGGAGTTTTTTTATGCGCCTATCACGGACCGATGCAAGGTGACCCTATCCCTAAGGAGGTCGCAGCTGTGAGCAACGAAAGTCATATCATTATGGACGAAACCGCGATTCGGAGGGCACTGACAAGAATTGCACATGAAATTTTGGAACGCAACAAAGGCATCGAGGGCTGTGTATTGGCCGGCATCAAAACCAGAGGAGTTTACCTCGCAAAACGGCTGGCTGAGCGCCTGGAGAGTATTGAAGGAACCGCAATTCCATGGGGCGAGCTAGACGTAACAAACTACCGCGATGACAAAGTGGAGGCTACTCAAGGGGCGGCCAAAGCCACGTTCCCGGTCTCGATTCAAGGCAAAAAAGTGATCCTGTTCGACGATGTTCTCTACACAGGCCGTACGATTCGTGCAGCCATGGACGCGATCATGGATTGCGGTCGTCCGGAGTCGATCCAGTTAGCGGTACTCGCTGACCGGGGACATCGGGAACTGCCGATCCGAGCTGATTATGTTGGCAAGAACGTACCGACATCGCGATCGGAAGAAATCGAAGTGCTCTTGACCGAGCATGACGGCACTGATCTGGTTCGCATCCTGCATGCACGGGAGGGGAACTGAGATGGCGCTGACTGCAACCGCACTGAAGGAACGCAGCCTCCTCGGGCTGAAGGATTTAAGCGCAGCGGAAATTTCCTCGATTCTCGACCGGGCTGGCTACTGGGATGCCAAGGAAGAGAAGATGATTCCGGTGTTGAAGGAGCACTTTGTTGCGAATATGTTTTTCGAAAACAGTACGCGTACCCGCTTCTCATTCGAGATGGCGGAGAAACGGCTGGGTGCCCAGGTGCTGAACTTCGCGGCAGCCGCCTCTAGCGTAGAGAAAGGCGAGTCGATTTACGATACGGTTCGCACGTTGGAATCGATGGGCATTGATGCTGGAGTCATCCGGCTGAAGCCGATCGGTGTGTTGGAGGAGCTGGCGAAGCGGGTATCCATACCGCTGGTAAATGCCGGGGACGGTAACAATGAGCACCCGACGCAAGCGCTGCTGGATCTATATACGATGAGACAGCATTTCGGGGAACTCGTCGGGCTAAAGGTATCGATCATCGGAGATATCAAGCATAGCCGGGTGGCACGTTCGAATCTGTGGGCGCTGCAAAAGTTCGGTGCCGAAGTGAAGCTGTGCGCGCCGGACAATATGCAAGCACCGGAGCTGAGCGCGTATGCGCCTTACGTTCCGATGGACGAAGCGCTTTGCGCCGATGTGGTGATGATGCTGCGAGTGCAGCTGGAACGCCACGTTGGCGGGCTGATTAAGTCGGCCGAAGAATATCGACTGCATTACGGCTTAACGGAGGAGCGGGCCGCGAGCCTTGCACCGCACGCGCTGATCATGCACCCGGCTCCAGTGAACCGGGGCGTGGAAATCGACGATGCGGTGGTGGAACACCCGCAATCTCGCATCTTCAAGCAGATGCAAAACGGCGTTCCGATCCGCATGGCGGTTCTGGAACGCGCATTGCTCTAGCAAATGAGGGGGAGCGCCTGTAGCTTAGGCGACGGGCGATGGACGTTATTTTTCGGATCGTACTTCAAAATCAGCGGGAGGAGAAATCAGAATGCGGCTCGTCGTAATCAATGCCAAGATCTTAAACGAACAAGGGGAACAAGAAATCGCTCAAATCGTCATCGAGAACGGAGTGATCTCGAACATCGAGAAAACAGGAAGCCTCAAGCAGCTAGTCGCTGAGGAAGGAACACAGGTGATCGATGCAGGGGGCAGACTGGTCACTCCGGGATTTATTGATATGCACGTCCATTTGCGGGAACCGGGATTTGAACATAAAGAAACGATCGAAACCGGTTCGCGTTCAGCAGCGAAAGGGGGATTCACCACCATCGCTTGCATGCCAAATACGCGGCCGGTGACCGACAATCCGGATACGGTTCGCTATGTGAAGGAGAAGGCGGAGGAAGCCGGGCTGGTGAACGTGCTGCCTTATGCGGCGATCACCAAATCTGAGCTGGGTCGCGAGCTGACCGACTTTGCCGCTTTGAAGGAAGCTGGTGCGATCGGCTTCACCGACGACGGCGTAGGCGTACAGAGCGCACAAATGATGAAGGATGCGATGCGTCAGGCGGCTGCGCTGGGGATGCCGGTAATTGCCCACTGCGAAGACAATTCGCTGGTGGAAGGCGCGCCGGTGGCTGAAGGGGAATTCGCCCGCAAGCACGGACTGAAAGGGATCCCGAACGAGTCGGAGGCGATTCATGTCGGTCGGGATATTTTGCTGGCGGAAGCGACCGGGGTTCACTACCATGTGTGCCACGTGAGCACGGAGCAGTCGATCCGGCTGATTCGTCAAGCGAAGCAGCTCGGCATTAACGTGACCGCGGAGGTGTGTCCGCACCATCTGGTGTTGTCGGAGGCGGATATTCCCGGACTGGATGCCAACTGGAAAATGAACCCGCCGCTGCGCTCCCGCCGAGATGTGGAAGCCTGCATCGAAGCGCTGGAGGACGGCACGATCGACATCATCGTCACCGACCATGCTCCGCACAGTGAAGAGGAAAAAGCAAAAGGCATGCAGCTGGCGCCGTTTGGGATCGTTGGTTTTGAGACAGCCTTCCCGCTGCTGTATACGAAGTTTGTGACAACTGGCCGTTGGAGCCTGAAGATGCTGGTGCAGCGTATGACAGCGGACCCTGCTCGTGTGTTTGGTCTAGAAGCCGGACGGTTGGTTCCAGGCGCTCCGGCGGATCTGACGATCGTTGATCTGGACGCGGAACGCACGGTGGATCCTGAGACCTTCGCCTCGAAGGGACGCAACACCCCGTTTGCCGGTTGGAAGCTAAAAGGCTGGCCGGTCGCCACAATCGCCCGTGGAAGACTGGTATGGAATGATGAACTAGAACTGACCCGTTAACGGGCGGATAAGAAAATGTAGTTTAGCTTATGGATAAAGGAGTGCTTCAGGATGCAGGCAAGACTATTGTTGGAGGACGGCACGCTGTTTACCGGAACCTCATTCGGAGCGGAAGGAGAGAAAACAGGCGAGGTCGTTTTTAATACGGGAATTACGGGGTACCAAGAGGTGCTGTCCGATCCATCTTATTGCGGGCAAATCGTCACGATGACGTACCCTCTGATCGGGAACTACGGCATTTCGCGCGATGACTTTGAATCGATTACGCCGTCGATCCACGGGTTTGTGGTTCGCCGCTATGAACCAACCCCAAGCAACTGGCGGGCGCAGTACAATTTGGGTGACCTGCTGAAGGAATACGGAATTCCCGGCATTGCCGACATCGATACGCGCATGCTGACGCGACTTATCCGCCATCAGGGAACGATGAGAGGGATTTTAACGACCTCCAATAAATCGGTGGAGGAATTAAAAGAAATGATGCTGGCAACCAGCATCGCCGAGCTGCGCAACCAAGTGGCGCAAACCTCGACGAAGCATGTGTACAGCAGTCCGGGTTCGAAGGAACGTATCGTGTTGGTTGACTTCGGTGCGAAAAGCGGTATTTTGCGCGAGCTGAACAAACGCGATTGCGACGTCGTGATCGTCCCGCATGATACGACTGCGGATGAAATTCGCCGCCTGCATCCCGACGGGATTCAGCTGTCCAACGGACCGGGGGACCCAAAAGACGTACCGCATGCGGTGAAGATGATTTCTGAACTGCTTGGTGAGTACCCGATCTTCGGCATTTGCCTGGGCCACCAGCTGTTTGCCCTCGCCTGCGGCGCCGATACGGAAAAGCTGAAATTCGGCCATCGCGGCGGGAACCACCCGGTGAAAGAGCTGGCTACCGGCCGCTGCTATATCACATCGCAAAATCATGGATACACCGTAAACGAAGCATCCATCGCTGGGACGGAGCTGGAAGTTACCCATATTAACAACAATGATAAAACCATCGAAGGCTTGAAGCATAAGAAATACCCGGCCTTCTCTGTGCAATACCATCCAGAGGCGGCTCCGGGACCGTACGATAACAGCTACCTGTTCGACCGATTCATCGAGATGATCCGCGAGCACAAGCGGCAAAATCCGCAAAAGCCTCGCCAAGCCGAACTGATGGCCGCTGCGAAAGGAGAACTATAAACCTATGCCGATCAACAAAGACCTTAAGAAAATTCTCGTCATCGGTTCCGGACCGATCGTTATCGGTCAGGCGGCTGAGTTCGATTACGCCGGAACGCAAGCTTGCCAAGCGCTGAAGGAAGAAGGCGTCGAGGTGGTGCTGATCAACAGCAACCCGGCGACGATCATGACCGATACCAACATGGCCGACAAGGTTTACATTGAACCGATCACGCTGGAATTCGTCACGCAAATCATTCGCCAGGAGCGGCCGGACGGCTTGCTGCCGACGCTTGGAGGGCAGACCGGTCTGAACATGGCGGTGGAATTGGCCCGCGCAGGCGTGCTGGAGCGCGAAAATGTGAAGCTCCTTGGCACTCAACTGACGTCGATTGAGAAAGCGGAAGACCGCGACCTGTTCCGCGAACTGATGCGCGAGCTGGAGCAGCCGGTGCCGGAGAGCACAATCATCACTTCGGTGGAAGAGGCGCTGGATTTTGCAAGCGAAATCGGCTATCCGGTGATCGTTCGTCCGGCATATACGCTGGGCGGCACCGGCGGCGGGATCTGCGCTACGGAAGAGGAACTGCGCGAGACGGTGAAGTCGGGGATCCGTTACAGCCCGATCGGCCAATGCTTGATCGAGAAATCGATCGCCGGCATGAAAGAAATCGAATACGAAGTGATGCGCGATGCGAACGACAACTGTATCGTGGTCTGCAACATGGAAAACTTCGACCCGGTCGGCGTACATACCGGGGACAGTATCGTCGTGGCGCCAAGCCAAACGCTGTCTGACCGCGAGTATCAGATGCTCCGTTCGGCTTCGCTGAAGATTATTCGCGCGCTGAACATCGAAGGCGGCTGTAACGTCCAGTTCGCGCTCGATCCGCAAAGCTTCCAATACTACGTGATCGAAGTTAATCCGCGGGTCAGCCGTTCGTCGGCACTTGCGTCCAAAGCGACGGGGTATCCGATCGCGAAAATGGCTGCCAAAATTGCGCTGGGCTACACGCTGGACGAAATCATTAACCCGGTTACAGGGCAGACCTACGCTTGCTTCGAGCCGACGCTGGACTACATCGTCAGCAAAATTCCGCGCTGGCCGTTTGATAAATTCGTTCATGCCAACCGCAAGCTGGGCACGCAGATGAAGGCGACCGGCGAAGTGATGGCGATTGGCCGGACCTTCGAAGAGTCGATTCATAAAGCGGTCCGTTCGCTGGAGATCGGCACCCATCGCCTCTATCTGAAAGGCGTGGAGAACATCGACGATGAAACGCTGAAAACTCGCTTGATCAAAGCGGATGACGAGCGGCTGTTCCTGATCGCCGAAGCGTTCCGCCGCGGCTACAAACTGCAGCTCATTCATGATCTGACCGGAATCGACTGGTGGTTCCTTGATAAAATCGAGCGTTTGGTGGATTTCGAGAAACGGATTGCGGAAGAAGAGTTCTTTTCCTATGAAACGCTGTACGAAGCGAAGCGCTTAGGGTTTACGGACCGGGCGATCGCCGAGCTGCGCGCTGTCGGACAGCCGACAGGCACGCACACGACGGAGGCGGAAGTGAGAAGCTTCCGCAAGGAGCATGGACTGAAGCCGGTTTACAAAATGGTAGATACGTGCGCGGCTGAATTTGAAGCCTCCACGCCTTACTACTACTCGACCTATGAAACGGAGAACGAAGTCGTTCAATCGGACAAAGAGAAGATCGTGGTGCTTGGCTCCGGACCGATTCGGATCGGGCAGGGCATCGAGTTTGACTACTCGACGGTACATGCGGTTTGGGCGATTCAAAAAGCCGGTTACGAGGCAGTGATCATCAACAACAACCCAGAGACGGTATCCACGGACTTTAATACGTCGGATCGCCTCTATTTTGAACCGCTGTTCTTCGAGGATGTCATGAACGTCATCGAAGAGGAGAAGCCGGTGGGCGTCATCGTCCAATTCGGCGGCCAAACGGCGATCAACTTGGCGGCACCGCTGCAAGCGGCGGGCGTTCGTATCCTCGGAACCTCGCTGGAAAGCATCGACGAGGCGGAGGATCGCAAGAAGTTTGAAGCGCTCCTGTCGAAGCTGGGCATCGCACAGCCGAAGGGCAGCACAGTGACCTCGGTAGAAGAGGCGGTTGGAACTGCTCAAGCACTGGGTTATCCGGTACTGGTAAGACCTTCGTATGTACTGGGCGGCCGGGCGATGGAAATCGTCTACTCCGACCAGGAGCTGCTGCGCTACATGGAAGAAGCGGTGAACATCAATCCGCAGCATCCGGTCCTGATCGACCGCTACATGCTTGGCAAAGAGGTAGAGGTCGACGCCATCAGCGATGGGGAAACAGTACTGATCCCGGGGATTATGGAGCATATCGAACGCGCTGGCGTTCACTCCGGCGACTCGATTGCGGTGTATCCGCCGCAGCATCTGTCGGCAGAGCTGAAAGAGAAAATCGTTGAAATCACGGTCAAAATCGCCCGCGAGCTGAAGACGGTAGGTCTGGTGAACATCCAGTTCGTCATCTACAACAACGAAGTGTATGTGATCGAGGTGAACCCTCGCTCCTCGCGTACAGTACCGTTCCTGAGCAAAGTGACGAACATTCCGATGGCGAATGTAGCAACCCAGTGTATTCTTGGGGCGAAACTAAGCGATCTGGGCTACTCCAATGGCCTGTGGCCGGAAAGCCAGCAGGTTGCGGTGAAGGTGCCGGTATTCTCCTTCGCGAAGCTGCGTCGGGTAGAGCCAACGCTTGGTCCGGAAATGAAATCGACCGGCGAGGTCATGGGCCGCGATCCGCAATACGCCAAAGCATTGTATAAAGGCTTGATCGGCGCGGGAATGAAGATTCCTTCAACCGGGGCGATTATCGCTACGGTAGCCGACAAGGATAAACAAGAAGCGGTTGAGCTGCTTCGCGGCTTCTACCGCCTGGGGTACAAGATCATCGCTACCGATGGCACGGCTTCTGCGCTGATCGAGGCGGGTATTCATGTGACGACGGTTTACAAGCTGTCCGAAGGGGTGCCGAACATCCTCGATCTGATCCGGAACGGCGAAGCTCACTTCGTCATCAACACGTTGACGAAGGGTAAAGAACCTGAGCGCGACGGCTTCCGGATACGCCGGGAAGCGGTGGAGAACGGCGTGGTCTGCATGACTTCGCTGGATACCGTGCGGGCGCTGCTGGAGATGCTGGAGACGATCAACTTCTCTTCCCAAGCGATGCCTGCACTTTAATCGCAGCGCTAATGGACACCAGAGACGTTATGGATCTGGTTATAAGCGAAAATCAACTCTAACGGACCGAGGAGACTTTATTTCGATTAATTCGCAGCTCAGCGGCTCCATGCTGGCCAAATAAGGTCCATGGAGTCCGTTACAGCGGGAAATCGCAGGGAAATGCTCAAATAAGGTCTTTCAGGTCCGTTAGAGGACGAAGAATATGGCGGCTCGGAAGCAGAATGCTTCGGAGCCGCAAGCATGAATGGAGGAGAGCGGATTTGCGTTCATTTGAAGAAGCGGCCGGGAAGCTGATCGTGGGCCTCGACTTTCCTGATGCGGAGCAGGCGCGGAAGCTGCTGAAGGAGCTGGAAGGCATCCCTTGTTACATGAAGGTGGGGCTGCAGCTGTTCTATGCGGCGGGTCCGGAACTGATCCGGGAATTAAAGCAGCGGGGGTACTCCGTTTTTCTCGATGTGAAAATGCATGATATTCCCAACACCGTCAAAGGTGGTGCGAACAGCGTCACCAAGCTGGGCGTAGACCTGTTTAACGTGCATGCGGCCGGCGGGCTGGACATGATGAAGGCGGCAAAAGAAGGCGCACTGGCGGCGGTGGAAGCCGACCCGACGCTGACGATGCCAAAGATCATCGCGGTTACGCAGCTGACGAGCACCAGCAAGCAAGTGATGAATGAACAGATTGGCGTCCCGGGCGAAGTTGAAGCCTCCGTCGTACATTATGCGGACCTGGCCCGTTCGGCCGGTTTGGACGGAGTGGTTGCTTCTCCACTGGAAGTTACCGCAATTAAGGAGAAGTGCGGACAAGCCTTCCTGACGGTAACGCCGGGGATTCGTCCAGCGAACAGCCCTAAAGGTGATCAAACGCGTACGTTAACCCCAGGCGAAGCGATGGCGCAAGGCACGGACTATATCGTCGTTGCCCGTCCGATTATCGCTGCCCCTAACCCGCGAGAAGCCGCGGAGACGATCATTAAGGAGATGATGTAGCATGACCAATACCCAATCCGTCGAAGCGCAAATTGCCAGCAGCCTGTTAGAGATCGGAGCCGTTGCGCTTCGTCCGCATCAGCCGTTTACTTGGACTTCGGGGATCAAATCGCCGATCTATTGTGACAACCGTCTCACGATGTCCTACCCGCACATCCGCGATCTGATTGCTGAATCGTTTGCTGCACTGATCCGTAAAGACTATCCGGAGGCCGAAGTTATCGCCGGAACAGCTACGGCCGGCATTCCGCATGCCGCGTTTACGTCGCAGAAGCTGGGGCTGCCGATGGCCTATATTCGCGATAAGGCCAAAGGCCATGGCAAGGAGAATCAAATCGAAGGTCTGATTAAACCAGGGCAGAAGGTGGTTGTCATCGAGGATTTGATCTCGACCGGCGGCAGCTCGATCAAAGCAGCACAGGCGGTGCGCGATGCGGGGGCAGAACCGTTGGCCGTGCTGGCGATCTTCAGCTATCAGCTCGATAAAGCGGTGCAGGCGTTTGCTGAAGCCGGCATCCCGCTGCAAACCTTGTCCAACTATACAGCATTGATGGATGTAGCTGTGCAGCGCGGGGATATTCAGCCGGAAGATCTGGAGCTGCTCAAGTCCTGGCGGCAGGATCCGGCTTCCTTCGGAAATGCCTAAGTACATCCATATGGTTATAACAGCCCCGTGAAGGGCTGTTTTTTTGTCTAAATATCAAAAGACCACCCCTGAGAAGCAACATCGCTTTGTCTCATAAGGTGGTCTTTATTATTACATATGATTTAGAAATGATGGCTGATTACTTAAATGAATACCCTGCGTATTTCTCCGCATTTTGAAGACTCGTCCAGATGTCCGGTGATTCACCGCCGATATGCCAGTAGGCATAACCGGCTATTCCGAACTTCATGCCTAACCTCAGCTTCTCCGAGAGGGATCGGGCATCCTCCAGCCAAATTTTGTGGAGCGTCCCGTTCTTGCGATACTCCATGGTGTACTGCCCTAATGCGTCGTTCCATTTTGGCTTCAGGCCGTATTGGTTCATCCGCTTGTTTTGATCCGCGAGGGTGATGTCCTCGTAAGACAGTGTAGCTCCAGTGCTGCTTAGGCTCCAATCCCGCGTATACAGCGGCATCCCCATGATGAGTTGGTCAGAGGGGACTTGGGCCAGCAGTTTTTGAAGGTGGTTCTCCACCCAGCCAAGCGATGCGATAGAACCGGCAGCAGCCCCGCCCCAATGCTCGTCATAGGTCATAATGACCAGGTAATCGGCGCTCTTCGCCAGTTCCGTGTAATTATAGGCGTCCGACCAGTCGGTGTCGAGATCCGGCGGTAAATCCACTGACAAGACGGCAGAGACGGAATGAAGCTCCTGTGCCAGTTTGGCGATAAAGGCCGTATACAAGCTTCGATCGGAAGCTGCGACATTTTCGAAATCGACGTTGATGCCATGCAGCCCGTATTTTTGAACGTAGGACTTCAAGGTTTGAATCGCTTCGGAAGAAAGCGAGCTGGAAGATAGAAGCTTGTGCGTCGTTTCCTGGTCAAATCGGTTTCCGATCATGGCCCAGACTTGTTTGCCGTTATTTTTCGCCCAGGTTACGAGCGAGGGAACGCTGGAATCAGAAAATTTGCCGGTACTTTCGAGAAAAAACCACCGAGGCACCAGCACGTTCACATTCGATTGCAACACGGCTTTCTTGTAGGCTTCGGTTGACAGGCCGTATTGCCATCCTAGCTTGATGGTCTGGTTCGTGCTGGCTGCGAGCGCATCGGTCCATCGGGTGTCCTGCAGCAGGCGATCCAGGATGACAGCGGTCTCCTGGCGGGTTATCGGCTGTGTTGGATGAAATAACCCGTCGCTGCCCTGCATCAACCCGAGCTCGGTAATGGAGCTGACCGAAGGCTTGGCCCATGCCGCGATCATCGCTGCATCCTGATAATTGGAAGACGAATTGCCGGCGGCGTTTTGTTTTAAAGCGCGGACGATCCATGAAGCGGCCTCCTGCCGGGTTAACGGCTGGTTTGGCTTAAAGATCCCGTCTCCCAAGCCGTTGGTAAGCCCAAGTTCCGTGGCGGCTTGGATTGTGCCATAGTACCAGGCGGTTTTGGGGACATCACGATAAGCGGGGATAGCGGATTTGGCCGGTTCCACCTTAAAGATGCGCGTCAATGTAGTCATAAACTCGGCTCGGGTAATGGAGCGGGTTGGAGAAAATTCAGAACCTGAGGTTCCTTTCATTACATTGTTCGCATTTAAACGGAGGATGGCATCTTTAGCATAGCTGTTTGAAATGTCGTTAAAAGGAAGATCGGCAGCGACCGGCTCTTGCCGAAGCACGACATTGGTGAATAAGAGCGTCGCCGTGAGCAGGATGGGAATCATTTTCTTCATGAAATATTAGTTCTCCTTGCCGAAATTAGTAGAATCCTCCTTAATTCTAACAGAATTGTAACCATGCATCAGCGCGAAAAATCTGGTAAAAAATTAACGATTTCGTTAATGAGCTTGTAACTTTTTGCCATCGTATTTCGTTTATAATGCAAGACGTGAATGTATTGCTAGACAAGGCCAATTAGACCAAGAAGTCCAAGAAGAGGAAGCAGAAGAGGAGAAGCACAATTTAGGGAAATGGGAGACCGATACACAATGATGCGATGGCTTCGCAAGAAAGAAAAAGTCGAAGTTCAGCCCGGAGCTGATTCTCCGGTACCGGAAAGTGCGGAGGGGGAGACCGCCGCTGCCGCAGAGAAGACGGCATTAGCAGAAGCAGATGCCGAGGTTATTGCAGCCCATGTTGTACAGAAGGAGGAAGAGAAGGAGACCGGACCTATTTTGTCGGTCAAAGACGTTCGCCGATCATTTCCGGTGGGCGGAGGAGAAATCCAGGTATTGAAGGGTATCAACATGGAAGTGCTCTCCGGCCAGCTGGTCATGCTTAAAGGCCGTTCTGGCTCGGGCAAAACGACATTGCTCAACATGCTTGGCGGATTGGATCAGCCGACTTCCGGTGAAATCTGGTTCCGCGGTCAGCCGCTTCATGAGCTGAACGACGATAAGCGTACCCTGCTGCGTCGGAATCAGATTGGATTTATTTTCCAGGCCTATGCCTTGCTGCCGTTGCTCTCCGCTTGGGAGAATGTCGAACTGTCGCTGCGTATGGCGGGAGTTCCCCCTCAGGAATGGAAGCCGCGCGTTAAGCATTGCCTGGAGCTCGTTGGACTCGGGAAACGGATGTTTCACCGCCCGTTCGAGTTGTCCGGGGGCGAACAGCAACGGGTGGCCATCGCCAAAGCGATTGCCCATCGCCCCAAGCTGTTGTTGGCGGATGAACCAACGGCCAACCTCGATTCGCAAATGGGAGCACAAGTCATGGCAGTATTCAAGAACATCATACAGACCGAACGCGTGACGATCTGTATGACTACTCACGATCCTACAATCCTGGAGGTAGCGGACCATGTTTACGAAATGGTGGATGGCAAATTTATCGAATAAAAAAGGGGGGATAAGGCTTGTCCGAACGCTGGGGGTATTCGCTCTGTCCCTGACGTTAATTGCGTCCACAGGCTGCGCCCTGCTGCCGGACGAAGAGGCGGAGGAGGACCTGCCGGTGATCACGCCGCCGACAATCTCGAAGAAGCCGGAGTATGAGGTGCGCACGGAGACGATCGAGCTTAGCGTCAGTGCGGTTGGGAAGATCATGAGCCAGCGCGAGGAGCCGTTATTTTTCACAAAGGATAATCTTCACGTGAAGGAAGTACTCGTTAAGGCAGGCGACAAAGTCAAGCAAGGCGATGCTCTCATTCAATTGGATGTCGAAGATTTGCAGAAGGAATTACGGAAGAAGAAGCTGGAGTTCCGCAAGCAGGAAATCTCCATGAAGGAGCTGCTGCGTACGAAGGACGAGAAGGACCCGATCGAATTTGAGGAGGCCTCGATCGTCTTTGAGGAACAGCGTCAAGAGCTGGAGGATTTGGAGAAGACGATCGCCGACGGCACACTCCGTGCGCCGTTCTCCGGAACGATCATTTCCGTCTCCGTCCAGAAAGGAGCCGCGATCAAAGCATATGATACGGTAGCCGTGTTGTCCGACACGTCTTCGTTGGTCGTGGCAGCTCAGTTTGCCAAGGAGGACTTAGAGAAGATTGCCGTTGGTATGAAAGCCAAGGTTGATATTAATGCGATGGGCGTATTCGACGGGAAGGTGAAGGTCATGCCTGTGGATTCCGGATCGTCCGACGACAATAACGGCGGCGGAGGCGGTAAACCTCCAGAGAAAGATACAATCGATAAGTACCTGATCGTGGAACTGGACAAATGGCCGGAGGGACTTGAACGTGGACGGCCGCTCAGTGTGTCCATTGTAACGGAACGTAAGGAAAACGCGGTGTTGATTCCGATTTCCGCCCTGCGGACGATTGGCTCGCGCACTTATGTTCAGGTGGTAGAGGAAGACGGTTCGAAACGTGAAGCCGATGTTGAGGTAGGTTTGCAGACCTCGACCGACGTGGAAATTGTTAAAGGACTCACGCCGGGGCAGAAAGTAGTGGGTCGTTAATGGGACTTCCTTTATTACGTTTATTGTTCCGCAAAATGTGGAACACGAAATGGCTGACGTTAAGTACGCTATTGGGCCTCATTGTCGCGGTCTCGTTCACGGTCAGCATTCCGATGTATTCCGACGGTTCGCTGAAGCGGGTCGTTGCGACCACCCTGCAGGCGGAGAGCGAAGGGCTGCCCGCCGGTTCGTTGATCATGAGCTATCAGGCGCCGGGTGGTACCAAGACGGATTTGAATGCACTATCCGCCGTCAATCAATACATTGTTGACGAGGTGCCGGGGCAAATTGGCTTCCCGTTTGACACCTACGTGAACATCAGATCCATCCGCAGTACGGAGGTATTTCCGGAGGACCCGACTAAGGTTGACGCGAGCCGAACGCGGACGATGTCCATCGTATCCATGAGCGGTTTACAGGACCATGTGGCAATTTCCGGCGGCCGGATGTATTCTGATCAAGGCGATGGCGATACGCTTGAGGCTTTGATGCTGGAAGAAGCGATGTACCGGCAGGATCTGCACGTCGGTGACGTGATGGAGTATCCGGTGTACAGCGGTGTGGACGTGACGCTTAAGGTGAAGATCGTGGGCACCTTCCAGCCGGAGAACGAGAATGACCCGTACTGGTATCAAGGCTTTGAAGGGATGATGAACACTTTCTACATCTCGGATCAAGCCTTTAATGAAGGCCTGTTGAATCGATTATCGATTCCGCTGCATAGCTCCAGCTGGTATTACGCTTTTGATCTCGGTGAGATCAAGACGAGTCAGCTGTCACCGCTCTCAGATACACTGGAGCGGTTGAACGTAGAGTTATATCAGAAGCTGAAAGATACGAAGGTGGATGTCTCTTTTGGCAGTCTGCTCAGTGACTTCCGCAAGCAGAGCCTGCAGATGCAGACGCTGTTGTTTACCCTGGCGGCACCGATGATTGCCATGGTGTTCTATTTTATTGTGATGAACGCTCGCCAGGCGCTCGACAAGCAGCAAAGCGATATCGCGGTTTTGCGCAGCCGCGGAGCTTCTACGAAGCAGATTATTTTCATCTATTTATTTGAAAGCCTGATTCTTGGCGCGGTTGCACTCATCGCAGGTCCATTGCTCGGCTGGTTTATGTCGAAGAGCATCGGCTCGGCAGACGGCTTCCTGACGTTTGTGAACCGTAAGTCCATTCCGGTAGGCTTTAATGCCGATGCCTTGGTATTGGGAGCGGTAGCGGTTGTGATCGCGATCTTATCGACGCTGTTGCCGGCAATTTCCTTCGCCCGCTCCTCGATCGTCAAGGCCAAGCAGAAGCAAGCGCGCTCCGATCGTGCGCCATTTTGGCAACGTTGGTTTATCGATATCGTCTTGATGGCGATTTCGGGTTATGGGTATTACCTGTTTAATGAACGGCAGATGCTGACGTTCCAGACAGGGATGACGACGGATGAGCTGCAGGTTCAACCGTTCCTGTTCTTCGTACCCGCGCTTGCCATTTTTTCCATCGGACTGTTTTTCCTGCGGGTGTTCCCGTGGTTGCTTAAGCTGATCGGCTGGATCGGCAAAAAGTGGCTGCCGGTTCCTTACTATCTAAGTTTGACGCAACTGTCCAGATCGTCTTCTTCGTATTATCCGTTGATGATCCTGCTCGTTCTGACGCTGGGTCTTGGGGTATATAACGCTTCAGCCGCACGGACAATCGACCTGAATTCGACGGAGCGGACGCTCTATAAATATGGAGCAGATGTGATCATGCGAACGGTATGGGAAGGCACGCCGGAAATCACTCGTCCTTCTCAAGGAGGCTCCGGCCAAGGTCAAGGCGGCGGTCCGGGAGCTCCAGGCGGCGGGAACCCAGGTGGAGCACCTGGCGGCGGCCCAGGAGGCGGAGGGCAAAATCCTACCCCGTCTAAACTAATCTATTCCGAGCCCCCGTTCGAAATCTTCCGGAGGTTGGACGGCGTCGAGCATGCGGCACGTGTGCTTCAAACGAAGGGGAACATCATTATCTCTGGTCGTTCGGCAGGCCAAGGGAATGTGATGGGGATCGACAATGTCGATTTTGCCAAAGTGGCCTGGTTCCGGAACGATCTGTTCCCAACGCATCCCTACCATTATTTAAATTTTCTCGGAATGAACGAAAGTGCAGCTTTAGTCCCGTCGAACTTGGCGGAGAAGTATAAGCTGAAGCCGGGCGACGTGTTTACGGTTGCCTTGGGTGAGCAAGCGGTGGAATTTGCCGTATACGGGATTATTCCGTATTGGCCAAGTCAATATCCAGATCAAACACCGTTTATTATTGCGAATTTGGATTATATTTACGATCAAGTTCCGCTTATTCCTTATGAGGTCTGGCTTAAGATGAAGCCGGGGGCTAAAGTCGCCCCGCTGATTCCGAAGCTGGCGGATCAAGGAATTGAGCTTTATTCGGTTGATGATGTTCGCAGTGAATTGGCGGCGCAAAGCAAGCATCCGACCCGGGGAGGCGTATTTGGGATCCTAAGTCTCGGTTTCCTCGTCTCGGTCATCGTGTCGTTGATCGGGTATGTGTTGTACTGGTTTTTCAACTTATCGGGCCGGGTCGTCCAGTTCGGGATCCTGCGGGCGATGGGCTTATCCCGGAAGCAGCTGACGTTCATGCTGCTGGCCGAACAGATCTTAACTGCCGGCTTATCCATCGTGCTCGGGATCGTCATCGGGAAGATTGCCGGCAAGCTGTACTTGCCGTTCCTGCAAACGGCGGATAATGTTACAACGCAGGTTCCGCCTTTCCGCATCGTATTTGATAACCAGGATACGCTTCAGCTTTATGTTGTTGTGTTCGTGATGCTCCTGATGGGAGCCGGCCTGCTGTTCTGGCAAATCCGGCGACTGCGTGTGCATCAGGCGGTAAAAATGGGAGAGGAGCGCTAAGAGATGATTCATTGCGAAGGACTCGTCAAGATTTTCAAATCCGAAGATATCGAAGTTGTGGCGCTCCAAGGCCTGAACTTAACCGTGGAACAAGGCGAAATGATGGCGATCATCGGCAACAGCGGCAGCGGCAAATCCACCTTGCTGAATATTCTCGGCGGGCTGGATCGCCCGTCCGCCGGCCAAGTTAACGTCGGGGGTTGGGATCTGCTGAAAATCCGCGATGACCAGCTGGTGGAATATAAGCGCAACACGGTTGGTTTCGTCTGGCAGAACAATGCCCGCAACTTACTTCCTTATTTGACAGCTTTGGAAAATGTAGAAATGCCGATGCTGCTCACCGGGAAGCTGGACAGAGCCTATGCGAAAGAGCTGCTGGAGCGGGTTGGCTTAAAGGATCGAATGCACAACAAGCTGCATCAGCTCTCCGGCGGGGAGCAGCAACGGGTTGCGATTGCGATCTCGCTGTCGAATCGACCGAAGCTTCTGCTGGCCGACGAACCCACGGGTTCGGTCGACACGGCCACTTCCGATCAGATCATGCAAATCTTCCGGCAGGTGAACCGTGAGCTGGGTATCACGGTTGTGATCGTCACGCACGATTTGAACCTGGCTGGGAAGGTAGACCGCGTGGTCGCCATCCGTGACGGCTTAACGAGCACCGAGTTCCTGAAGCGTAACCCGAATCTGGATTTGGCGGCAGCCGAGCTAGGCGGAGGATTGCAGGAGGTTCACGAAGCCTTTGTTGTGGTTGACCGCGTCGGACGTTTACAGGTTCCGAAGGAATATCTGGAATCCGTCGGAATCAATGGGCGGGCGAGCATGGAGTTTGACGGAGAGAAAATCATTATTACAGCACCTAAATCGTTGGAGGGGGATCCATCATGAGGTTCAAGAAATTATTGTCTGTATCGCTGGCTGCAACGCTGGCGTTGGGCCTGCTCGCTGGCTGTAACGGCAGTAAAGCGGCAGACCCACAGCAGGAGAAAGTACTTCGCATCGGCGTGCTTTACGGGGGATATGACGATTCTTATTTCCGGCAGCAGTATACCGATGTATATGAATTTACAAATAACGTACGTATCGAGGTTGTGCCAGCGATTGACTCCAATCAATATCGTTATCAAGATAGCTCGGAGCCTTACGTACAACCCGATTATTTGGAGAACATGAAGAAGATTATGACCGGCAGCAATCCGGTAGATATTGTGGTCACTGACACGTCTGTATTGTATCAGTTGATCAAGGAAAATATGCTCAAGCAACTGGATCCATTAATTCAGGAAGACAAATTTGATACTTCTGACTTTGTTCCGGCGGTGATTGATGGAATCAAGGACCTTGGGGATGGGAACTTGTATGCCTTAACGCCTAACTTCTCCTCTTCGGCCTTGTACTACAATAAAAAGATGTTCGCGGATGCAGGCGTCGAACCGCCAACCGATAACATGACCTGGGAGGACATGTTTAATTTGGCGCGTCGGGTAGCGAAAGGGGAAGGAAAAGACCGGGTGTTTGGATTTTCCTTCTTCCGTTACAATGGAAGTGATCCATATTGGGATATGCAGTACAGTTACCTCAATCCACTACAGTTGAAGACGTTTGATGACAAGGCCGAGACGATGACGGTGAACACGCCGCAATGGACCAAGGTATGGGAAACCATCAGCAAGCTAACGAAAGACAAGATCATTCCAGACAGTAACAGTATTATGATAGATGATGCGGAGTACACACCTATTAGTAACGATATGTTCCTGTCTGGGAAAGTTGCGATGACGGTTGCCGAAAGCTACTACGTTAATGAAATCACCGATGCCAACAACAATGCTTCTAAAATCAAAAACTTCACACCGGTGGATTGGGATGTCGTGACCTTACCTGTTCATCCGGAGAAACCAGGTGTAGGCGGCAACATTTGGCTCAGCAATACCTTTGCGATCAATAGCGCTGCGCCAAATCCGGAAACAGCATGGGATTTCATCAAATTCATTAATGGCGAGGATTGGGCGAAGCTGAAGTCTCGCAGTAACTCCTACGAAATGTTGGCACGTAAGTCGTACATTAAACCAAAGGCTGGGCTCGATTACAACGTTCAAGCATTTTACTTGTTGAAGCCTACGACACCAACTGACCCTAAACTTGATAAACTGATGAGTGATAAACCAGGTTTGTATAGCATCTCCAGCGTCGGACAGAGATTTTTCCGGGAGGTTCTGGAAAATAAGAAGACACCTGCGGAAGCTCTAAAGGAATGGGAAGAGATAGGAAACAAGATGTTACTTGAAATTAAAAACAATCCAAAAACCCAATTCCAGGAGGATGGTACGCCATTTGTTCCTGAGGAAGGGGCGGCAGCAGGCGGAGCCGTATTTAAGGGGTAAGCCGAGGTTTGCATTGAACACCAAAAAATTACCATATAGATTTAGGGCCGCTGGACGAAATCCGGCGGCTTTTTTTGTTAAGGTTGGGCATTCTATAGACATGAACAATTTGCTCTAATTCACGAAAGGATGGACGAAACAATCATGCGTTGGGTATACTTCAATAAACTGTATCGAACGAAATTCCAAGCGGGATGTCTCGCCCGGCGGTTGGAGCAAGACGGTTGGATCTATGGTTTTGATGATATGCGGCAAATCGAAATTTTCCGATCGCGCAAGGGCAAATACGGCGTGCGATTTATTCCATAATCTTAGACTTGACGTGCCCTGCGAGAATCGTGTATATTATTGATTGTCGCCAATTTAATGACGCGGGGTGGAGCAGCCCGGTAGCTCGTCGGGCTCATAACCCGAAGGCCGCAGGTTCAAATCCTGCCCCCGCAATCCAAGTTCTCCCGGGCCCTTAGCTCAGTTGGTTAGAGCGGTCGGCTCATAACCGATTGGTCACAGGTTCGAGTCCTGTAGGGCCCATAAGTGCAAAACCCTCTTGCTTTGGCAAGGGGGTTTTTGCTTTTCAACCATTAAAATCAAAGTTTCGTAGATTCCTGTTGAGCGTTTTGTAGTAGGTCATTTTCTTGTGAATAAATGAAGAAGTAAAATGTGTACGATATGTATATTAGAATATACGGGCTAGCTCAACTATAAGTATCGTTTTCTGGATAATTTGTCTCATAAATAGTAAACGCCGCTTGTTCCTGTCTTCAGGATTAAGCGGCGTTCTTGGCTCTAAGTGTTCAAATACAAGATTGTCCAGTAAGTCGCTGATCAGATTACCGTGGCTGTACACGTAGTTGCCGTTCCATGGATTACCGGCAGCATCAACTGACAGGGAGCTTTGAGCGCCCATAATAAAATGATGCGGATTGGCATGCTTAATGGCTTCATCCAACGGAGCGCCATCTACACCTGCGCTTCCGGGGGTCGACTCACCTGCACCGGTAAGCAACTGGTTAATCGTATGCTGCACTAACTCCACATGACTGATCTCTTCTAAGAACACTTCGCGAACCAAGTCACGATATTGTGGGGCATTTCCCCGGAAGTTGCTGCTTTGAAAAAAGAACTGCATCATCGTCCGCATTTCACCAAATCTTCCGCCCAGCGTCTCTTGAAGCACTTTCGCGGCTGCGGGATCAGGACGATCCGGGACGATGAGGTTAATCAAATCCTCTTTGTAGAAGTACAAGTTGGCTTCCCCTTTCAAATGGTTGGTTTGGTCATTCGCTGTATAAGATAGTGTGCATTGCTAGGGGGGAGGATATCCAAAATAGAAAAAAAGAGCCGTTGTCACAGCTCCCTAAAGATCATTTGACTTGCTTCTGGATCATTAATCGATGGTATTCATTCAGCAATTCATCTAGTTGCTGACTTACCATGATCATTTCCCGATCCGCAAGACGTTTACTTCGGGCAAGATGGTTTAATTCCATCCGGAGCTCTTCAATTTTGAGGATGAGTTCCATGACGAACAACTCCTAGTTGAGGTATTAATGCCATCCGTCCGCTTTCGACTGGTGATTGTCCGACCTCTTCCATGTACTGTCACTGTTCTGCACCAAATTAAAGCGGTACCCTTATGTTTTCTATGTCCGTTTTTGTAAATCCTCCCTAAATCCTGAAATAAAATGCAAAAATCTGTCGATTTAGTGAATTTTATTAAAATTTAAGCTTTTCACGGAAATCAAAAAAGGACCGCACAAGGCGGTCCTTCCAATTTTTATCGAATAGGCGATCACTTGCTGTCCGGAGACGGAGCAGGATGTGCGGCCAAGTATTCCACCGCATGATAGGTCAAGAGAGCCGCTTCTGCGCGGGTAATCAGATCTCCCGGATGGAATTGATTGTTCTCATCCAGCTGGGCGATCCCGAGTACAAGCGCACGTTGAACCGTCCCTTGATAAGAAACCGTCAGCTGGTCTTCGTCAGCAAATTCGATTGGTTTGATATTGATCATCGGCAAATCGCCATGCTTCTCCATCGCCAAAATCAGCTGATGGGTAAATTCCTCACGCGTCATAGGCTTGTCCGGATTCACGTTGACGTCAAGATCAAACCCGTTAGTTTGAGCAATCGAGAACGCAGGGGCATACCAGGCATCTTGCTTGACATTGACAAAATAATCACCAGCGTTTTCTGGAGTATCGGACTTCAACCCTAGCAGATTGACGATCAACTGAACGCCCTGGCTAGTCGTCAATTGGTCATCCGGCAGGAAGCTGTCGGCGCTGACGCCGCGAACGATGCCTTTCGCTTGCAGGACAGAAATACTGTCTTTGGCGACAGATTGGCTTACATCTTTAAAGTTCCCTGCAGCAGCAAAGCTTTCTCCAGCCAAAGACAAGCTCAAAATGGCGGCGGCGGACAACAGGGCTACATTACGTTTAAACATGGTGATCACCTCGTCTAGTATTTTTTGACAACCTCTAGACGATGAGTATTGGAAAAGGTTGCAGAAAAAATTAAAAAGATTTTCCAAATGGAATGATTCGCGTCACGTGATGGATTTCGTCGAGATTCACCCAGACGGCCCCTTCTGTTGTGCGCAGATGTACTTTGTCAGGCGCTGAACCCCACTTCGGCAGTCCGGTCATCAATTGTCCGTCATGCAGTTGAATGACCACTTGATGACCCAGCGTAACTGCCATTTTCAATTCGTGCATGAATGCTAACCTCACCTTTCCTGAAATTCAAGCCTTTTTTCGCAAGACTAACCTTAACTTACCATAATTCCTAACTGAATAGTTTATCGGAATAAGACAGCATGAATTTTGGGTTGATATTGATTGGAATTCTGTATATAATCATAAATACGGAATTTTTGAACAAGCCGGGGTGGCGGAATTGGCAGACGCACAGGACTTAAAATCCTGCGGTAGGTGACTACCGTACCGGTTCGAGCCCGGTCCTCGGCATTTGTGAAGATAGAGTGCACTCGTTTATTGAGTGTGCTCTATTTTTTTATAGGACAAATGGATTATTTTGACGAAAAACGTTACGAAATATCTACTAAATGTCGATATAAAATGGGAGAAGGCTGGAAAAAGGTTCCGGTACATCAGCAATGAGAATAAAGGAGAGGAATCAATGTTGGCTAACAGGAAGATGACGTATTGGATGCTCGTCTTGACGCTCCTCCTTTCGGTACTTGCTCCTACGGGCGCATTTGCAGCATCCGGGGACATCAAGGAGATTAATATCGATGGAGCCGGCACGACCGTTGAACTCGGCGTGGGGAAAACGAAGCAGCTTAAAGTAACGGCTGGGCTTGAAGGGGGCGGCACCAAAGATGTGACTTCTACTGTAACTTGGACGTCCGGTGATGATACCGTAGCCAAGGTTAGTGCCGGCGGTTTGGTCACCGCGCTGAAGAGCGGTACTGCGATCATCACGGCGGAATATAAAAATCCAACGACTGAAGTCGGGTCGGTATCGTCTATTACGATTAAAGTTACAGACACCTACACTGAATTAACTTTGGACTACAAATTAGACGGAAAATATAGTTTGGACACCCCTGACTCCGATCTGACCATCACCGCTAAGGCGAAGGTGGACAACACGTCTGTGGAACCCAAGGATGTAACGGATGAGGCGGATTGGACTTCCTCGAATACGGGTGTACTGACCGTTGAAAAGGGCAAGATTACGCTAAATGGTACAGGGGAAGCGACGATTACAGCGAAATATGCCGGTTTGACCGCTTCGTTCAAAGCGAAGGTCACGTCGCCTTACTCTGGCTTGAAATTGTACAAGACATCTGGAACGACAGAGACGGAAATTCAGGATAAAGAAGACCTTGAGTTGATCGTGGCTGATAAAGAAGTAGAGCTTAAGGTGAAAACGGTGCTGAAGAGCAACCCGGATACAACAAACGACGTTACGGAAAAGGCGACCTGGAGTTCTTCGGATACCAGCGTTGCTACGGTTGAAGACGGAACGGTTAAAATCGTATCGACGGGGAAAGCGACGATTACGGCAACCTATTATGGCGAGCAAGCGAAAGTCGACATTTACGTACGAGCTCCGTATGAAGCGATTCTGCTCACGCCGTCGGGTGATCAGACGCTCTTCATTGGGGAAACGTTGGCAGTAAATGCCGGCGTGAGAGTGAAGGCAAACGAAACTCAAGACGTCAGCAATAGTGCGGAATGGACTTCTTCCAATAAATTAGTTGCGACTGTAAGTGACACCGGTGTTGTGACGGCCAAAGCGGCGGGATCAACTACGATTAAAGCCAGCTATCAAGGCGTGAGCAAGAGCTTCAAAGTTACGGTACTTCCTACGGTGACCGAGCTCAAAATCGAGAAAGAGCAGCTTGATATCTATGTAGGCGGATCGGCGAGCCTGCCGAAGGTGACCGGCACGAAGCTGGACGGAGAATCCATCGATCTCAGCGATGCCATCACGTGGACCTCGAGCCAAGAGGATATCGCGGTAGTCGAGGATGGAAAGATCGTAACGAAGGATCTGGATGACTCGGTTGTATCTGCCGAAGTTACGTTGACCGGGAAGCTGGCAGAAGCCGGAACAGGGCTGACCCCGAACGCGGACTTCCCAATTCGCGGAACTGAAGTGACGGTTAAAGTTAACGTGAAAGAAAAGGTTCTGACGCTTCTCGCCACGCAAACTTCAATGAACATCGTCATCGGTGAAGAAAATGCGCTGCCGGAAATCACGGTGGTCTATGAAAATGGTGTAGAGCAAACGAATCCGGCTGGCGTTGAATGGAGCGTTACCGGCTCCAATGTGGTGTTGAAGTCGACAGCAGACGGCAAGAAGCTGAAAGGTCTCAGCAAGGGCTCGGCCACGCTGAAAGGAACTTTCGAGAACAAGACCATCAATATATCGGTCTCTATTGAGCCGAAAATCACCAAGATTGTTGTAGAGCCGCAAACGATCGAGCTTAACATCAAGAAATCGAAATCGATCAAGGTAACGGGGTATTATGCAGACGGCAAGAAAGTCACCCTGTCCTCCAAAATGGGCTGGGTCTCCTCCGATGTGAACGTTGCTACGGTGTCGTCCTCCTCGGTGAAGGCTGTCGCTGAAGGAACCGCAACGATCACGGGTTCTTATCAAGGCAATGTCGTTACCGTGAAAGTGAATGTGGTTCCGAAGCTGGTGAAACTGGAGGTTAGCGAGAAGAAGCTCCAGCTGGCTCCTGGTGCGGCCAAAACGGTTGTCCTGACGGCAACGTACGATACTGGCAAGGTCGCCACGGTAACGGGCAGCGCGAAGTGGACAACCTCCAAGGCGAACGTTGCGAAAGTGTCGGCTGGTCAGATTCAGGCGATTGCCAAGGGCTCTGCTTCCATCAAAGCAGAGTATGGCGGCAAGAAGGTATCTATCAGCGTTTCAGTGAAATAAGATCGAACATGAATCATTTGAGTCTGCCTTTGGAAAGGCAGACTTTTTTTATGAACTAACTATTTTTTATGTGCTATTTGCTAAATTTTGATTGATTTAAGGCTCGATTATCCGCTATAATTAGAACAAATGTTCTGGGAAGGATTAACATCTATGATTAGGCAGAAGACATGTTGGACGGTTATTGGCGTATTTTTGGTGTTTTTAAGCGTACTTCTTGCAGGCTGCAGCGCAGCGAACTGGGAAGAAGTTGCGGGGCGGCTGGTGGAGAACACCTCCGTTGCTTCCGAAGTGGAAGGAGACGGTCAGCTACGCGTGATTTTTCTGGATGTGGGACAAGGTGCATCCCAGTTGTTGATCAGCCCCTCCGGGCATACGATGCTGATTGATGCCGGCAACAATGACCAGGAGCAGGCGATGCTGGACTACCTTCGCTCTTATGGCGTAAATCATTTGGATATCGTGATTGGGACACATCCAGATGCGGATCATATCGGCGGGCTGGACCGGGTCATCGATCGTTTGGACATCGGCGAAATCTACATGCCAAGGATCCAGTCCAATACGAAGACATATGAGTCCTTGCTGAACTCCATTCGGAACAAAGGGCTGAAGGTGAAGACCGCCAAAGCGGGCCTGGAGCTAGCCTGGGACGAGCAGGTGAAGGTGAGTATGATCGCACCGGTGACCGTGACCGACGACAGTAATAACATGAGTGCCGTTGTGAAGGTAACATATGGCCGCACTTCTTTTCTGTTAACCGGGGATGCTGAATCGGAGAGCGAACGGGCAATGTTAGAATCCGGAGTGAATTTGCGCGCCGACGTTATGCTGGTCGGGCACCATGGCTCGAAATCTTCAACAACGGCCAAGTTTTTGAATGCAGTGAAGCCAAAATATGCGGTGATCCAGGTGGGAGAGAATTCTTACGGGCACCCGACGAAGACGATCCTGGATCGGCTGTCCAAGCAACAGGTAGAGGTCTATCGCAACGATCTTCAGGGTACCGTGGAGATCGCCAGCGACGGCGAGGGCTACCGGATCACAACGGAAAGGTAGGATAAGATGAGCCATATCGTGGAAGGCTTTGAGGGCGATTTATGCATTTTGGAATCGGACGGGAAGCTCCGAAATGTCCCGCGTTCCCAGGTGGATCCTAAGGTCAAACCGGGAGATGTTGTGGAATGGAACGGCACGAAATGGGTTCCCAACCTGCGGGAAACAGAAGAGAGAAGCCGTCATATCCGCGCTCTAATGGATGAAGTGTGGGAAGACGAGGAATAGGATTGATTACGTTCATGAAGGAGGAATGTTGGAGATGTTGATTCGGCCGCAGACAGGGGAATACGCCCCACATTTTGAACCTTACATTCAGATGGTGCCTGAGGGGGAGTTCGTTAAGTTTCTGGAGGAGCAGACGAAGCGGCTTCGAGAGAAGTGGGCAGGTATTCGTGAAGAGCAAGCAAACTACCGGTATGCCGAAGGAAAATGGAGCGTGAAGGAAGTCATCGGCCATATGGCGGATACGGAACGGGTCATGCAATACCGTATGCTGCGGATTGCCCGCGGCGATACGACGCCGCTTCCAGGCTTCGACGAGGAATTGTTCGCCCGTCATGCCGGGTTTGACCGCCAGTCGATGGAGGAGATCGTAAAGGGCTTCGAGATCGTGCGGGAATCCACGTTGGCGCTGGTTCGTCAGCTGGATGACGATGCATGGGCCCGCAAGGGGAACGTAGCCGACTATCCGGCCACAGCCCGTGCCATCGCCTATAACATCGCCGGGCATGCGGAGCACCATATGCGGATTTTAAACGATCGGTATATTCAAGCTTAATTAGAGGAAAGCGATAGGTAAAAAGGACGGATGTCGTCATCGTATGGATGAGCGCTTCCGTCCTTTTTGCCTGGAATTATTCGTGGGACATGATCATTTCAAGCTCCCCGCTTAAGCGGTAAGGACCAAAGCCTGCTGGCAAGATGAAATGCTCGCCTTTGGCCAGATCATAGCTTTGTCCGCCTGCCGTCAGCTTCCCGTTACCGGCAAGCACGCTGAAGATTGTATATTTCTCGTTCGCGGCAACCTCGGTTTCTTCGCCGGAGACGTTCCATTTTTCCACCGTAAAGAAGGAATTGGAGACGAAAGAAGTGACCGTCAGGCCGCCGCGCTGCGTCGTTACATAAGAAATGGGTTCATACGCTTGCGGAACGGTGGTGACGTCGATCGCTTTCTCCAGATGAAGCTCACGGGTGTTGCCGTCTTTGTCACGGCGATCATAGTCATACACACGGTAGGTGGTATCCGAGCTTTGTTGCGTTTCAAGCACAACGATGCCTTTCCCCAGGGCGTGCAGCGTGCCGCTTGGAACATAAAAGAAGTCGCCTGGTTTCACCGGCACTTTCGTGAGGAAGCGATCCCACTCGCCGTTATGGATCATGGAGACGAGTTCTTCTTTGGTTTTGGCTTCATGGCCGTAAATGATGACAGCCCCCGGCTCAGCATCTACGATGTACCAGCATTCGGTTTTGCCCAGCTCGCCGTTCTCGTGTTTGCCAGCGTACTTATCGTCTGGGTGCACTTGCACCGACAAGTCGTCGGAGGCGTCGAGAATTTTCGTCAGCAATGGGAACACCTTGGACGAGGAGCGGAACAGCTCCGGATGAGAGGTCCACAAATCCCCCAGCTTCATGCCTTGGTACGGCCCGTTCTTCACAACACTTTGCCCGTTCGGGTGAGCGGATACGGCCCAGCATTCACCGGTGTGGTCATTGGGGATGTCATAGCCAAACAAATCTCTGAGCTTGGTGCCCCCCCAAATGCGTTCTTGGAAAATCGGCTGCAAAAAAATTGGTTCATTCATCGTTATCGGACTCCTTTTGTCTGTAGGATCAGTATGGAATATGGATTAGGGCAGCGGCGCCGATCAAGCCCGCGTCCTGATGAAGCGCAGCAGGAACAATAGGGGTTTGACGGCCCGAAGGATTCAGCGCGTACTTAGACACGTAGTCCCGTACCGCGTTGAACAACGGCTCGCCAACCTGAGATACACCGCCGCCGATGACCAGCTTCTCCGGATCAAACGTATTAATGAGGGTTACACAGCCAACGCCGATATTTTCAAAGACTTTGGCTACGAGTTCCTGTATCACAGGTTGCCCAGCCGCCGCCAAATCAAAAGCTTCTTTAGAAGAAACCTCACGGCCCAGCAGCGCCGAAGCTTGTCTGGCGACCGCGGTGCCGGAGGCTACGAATTCCCAGCAGCCCTTCTGCCCGCACACACAGGTGCCGACGGACGGATCCACAACGATATGACCGACATCGCCGGCATTTCCGCTTGCTCCAGTGAGGAGCTTGCCGTGGGAGTAGATCCCGGCTCCAATCCCCGTACTAATTGTGATAAACACGAAGTGGTCCGCATCCTTGGCAGCACCAAGCCATTTTTCCGCGAGGGCCGCAGCGGTCGCGTCGTTCTCCAGTCGGATCGGCAGACTGAAGTAGCGCTTCAGTGAGTCGACGATCGGGAAGTTCCACCAGCCCCGTAAATTCGGCGGTTCGGCGATTTTACCTTCCTTCGTGTTAAGTGGGCCGGGAGCACCAACGCCGATGCCTAGAAGCTCGGACTCTGCGATACCTTGGGCGGTAATGATGTCTTGGATGGCTGCAGCCATCCGATCGACCATCACTTCAGGCCCTACCGTCTGATCGGTTGGCAGAGAACCCTTCGCCCGCACTTCACCGTCCGTGCCAATCAACCCGATGGCCGTCTTCGTGCCCCCGATGTCGATACCAATTGCATAACTCAACGTTCATTCCTCCTGTGGAAGTGAAGATTCACAACTTGACAAACTTGACAAAATAAATATTTGTAAAGTACTATGTAGGTTAAGTGTAGCATGATTCGAAAGGAATGAAAAGAATGGGCCGCAAAAAGAAAGTGTCTATGCAGGATATCGCCGACCGTCTGCAAATTTCTAAAAATGCGGTGTCCTTGGCGCTAATGAACAAAAAGGGCGTCAGCGAGGAGATGCGCCGCCGTGTGCACGAAACTGCGCGAGAGCTGGGGTATGGCCCATACGCGCACCATGAGAGCGGACAAGCGAATATTCTGGTGCTCGTTCCCGAACGGATCATGAGCTATCAGGATAATGATCATTTTCAGTTTTTTCACGATATGATTTGGGGATTGGAACGAAGCGCGCGCAAAAAAGGGCTTAACGCCGTTATCACCCCGCTTGACCGAGAGATGGAAGCAGCACGTTTGCTGCCGGGACCGTTCTCCGATATTCCGTACCGGGGAGTGATTCTGTTTGGGATCGTGGACCGGGCGTATGCGGAGCGGATATGGGAGCTGGACACGCCGCTGGTGCTGATGGATTCCTACTACCACGATCTGCCTTGTCCGGCCGTCACCTCGGACAATTTGGAGGGGGCCTTTACGGCGGTCTCCCACTTAATTGAAGCCGGCCATCGGGACATTGGGTTTATCGGACCAACGAATCTATCGACCAGTCATGAGGAGCGCTGGTTTGGGTTTGAGAGAGCGATGAAACAGCAGGGGCTCATGATTCGGGAGGCGGCTTGCTTGACGACGTCCAAGGGATATGATTACACTGCGGCGGAAATTGCGCAATTTCTGGATGGATTAGAGGAATGGCCGACGGCGTTTTTTTGCGGGAATGATCGCATTGCTTATTTGCTGGCGGGTCTCTTGAAGGAGCGAAACCAACGATTCCCGGAGGATGTCTCGATCGCCGGATTTGACGATTTGCCTTATGTCAACAGCGAAGGGTTACATGTGACGACGATGCGGGTGGAGAAGGAGCGGATGTGCGATGCCGCCATTAGCTTGCTCTTGTCTGACCTTGGGCGTTCCCGAGAGAAGATTCACTGGCAGGTCCCGCCGACATTGGTTGTGCGGGAGTCCGTTGCTCGGAGACGATAGGGCCCACGGGTTACATGAAAAAAAAGGGTGCCCACAGAGCCGGTTAACCGGTCCAGTGGACACCCTTATGCGTTCGTGCAGGCGTTACGCCAACACGTGAACTTACTTGTTCAGCGCTGCTTCGTAACGTTTCTCAACTGCAGGCCAGTTGATGACGTTAAAGAAAGCGGCGATGTAGTCAGGACGTTTGTTTTGGTATTTCAGGTAGTAGGCATGCTCCCATACGTCCAGGCCAAGAATTGGCGTTTTGCCTTCCATCAGCGGAGAGTCTTGGTTAGGCAAGCTGTATACGGACAATTTGCCGTTAGCATCTACAGCCAGGAAAGCCCAACCGCTGCCGAAGCGAGTGGTAGCTGCTTTTGTGAAGTCTTCTTTGAATTTGTCGAAGCCGCCCAGCTCGTTGTTGATCGCTTCAGCCAGTTTGCCGGAAGGTTGGCCGCCGCCGTTCGGGCCGATCGTTTCCCAGAACAAGGAGTGGTTCGCATGGCCGCCGCCGTTGTTGCGAACAGCAGTGCGGATGCTTTCTGGTACGCTGTCCAGATCGCTGATCAGTTCTTCAACGGATTTGGATTGCAATTCTGGAGCGGATTCCAGAGCTGCGTTCAGGTTCGTTACATACGTATTATGGTGACGATCATGGTGAATCATCATCGTTGTTTCATCGATATGAGGTTCAAGTGCGTTGTTTGGGTAAGGCAATGCAGGTAATTGATGTGCCATTTCTAAACCCATCCTTTCTTCAATATGTAGTAGTAATTCCGACAAGACTAATTATAAATCCGCAAATCGACTTAGTCAACATAAATGTATATTAAGTATGTTAAATCGTTCGCAGCCATTGACAAATCGGTTCATGAATTTCATAATGAGGGTTCAAGCATCATTAGCCTAATAGTTTGGGGTGAACGACGTCATGGGGTTGGGCATCGTAATCGTTGAGGTGTGCGACAGCAACCTGATGAGCGCGCTTGAGCTGGAGAAGCTGGAAGAGGAATACCCCGAAATTGCCGTGATGCGTCAGGACTGTCTTAGTTTATGCGGGTTATGTAAGCTCAGACCTTATGCACTGGTGAACGGCAAACGCGTCTTTGCCAAGACGACGGAAGAGTGTATCCAGCTCGTGAAGCAAGCCATTGAGGACGAGTTAGCCGTCTATGATATATAACCAAAAAAGCAGCCATCAGGCTGCTTTTTTCTATAGGCGAATTTTCTTCCCTTACCGCTCCCGCTGGCGGATCACATACACGCATTTTCTCCCTTGCTGGGCTAAACATTCCGTACGGTCGACATCGGCATCCAGCAGCGATTCGAACAGCTTCAATTCGCAGTCGCAGGCATGATTGTAGCGATTCGCGATTTGCGAGATCGGGCAGTTATGCTCCATCAGCACGTATTCGCCGCCATCGGTTTCTTGAAGCTCCGTCATGTACCCGTTGTCGTTTTGAATTTCCGAGAGCGTGCGCACCTTTTCGGTAAGCGATTTCCCTTGCATCTCGGCCATATATCTGCGGCTCAGCTTCTCCTTACGGCGATCGAACAGGCGGTCCACCATGACTTCGCCGCCCTCCTCGGCCAATTCGTCCAGCAGATCCAGCGTCAGCGAATGATATCTCTTAGGAAAAAGTCCCTCAGCCAGCTCGGTTAACCCATACACTGCAGTGGGCCGTCCTGCCGTCTGCCGAACCATTTTCGATTCGATCAGCCCGTCGCGTTCCATCGTGCCGAGATGGCGGCGCACCGCCATTTCCGTAATCTGCAGCTCGGTCGTCAGCTCTTTGGCACTCAGAGGTCCGGCGGTTTTCATTAAATGTAAAATCCGCTCGCGGGTGGAAAGGTCTTTCTTCGTATTCATGTGAGACACTCCCTTTCGGGTGATAGTTCCGGCGGTTCTTAGCTTTGCGAGGCGGCGAGAGCAGCTTCCCGGCACGCCTCCGAACAGAAGCCTTGATGTTCCTCTTCACAATCCTCACAGCAGACATATTGCAAGTTGCATACCGGGCAGTTGATATACCGGTCATGCGACGTACCGCAATGGTGGCAGCTGGCGATCACGATGTCCTCGTCCGTACGGTTGATCGGCACGGAAATCCGTTCGTCGAACACATAGCACTTGCCGTCAAAAAGACGTCCTTTCACCTGCGGATCTTTGCCATAGGTCACGATTCCGCCTTCCAACTGAGCAACGTCGGTGAACCCTTCGTTCAGCAAGAAGCCGGTCAGCTTCTCGCAACGGATGCCCCCGGTGCAGTAAGTCAAAATTTTCTTATCCTTGTACTCGCTCAGATTCTGGCGAATCCATTCCGGAAACTCGCGGAAGGATTCAATATCCGGCCGAATCGCCCCGCGAAAATGGCCAATATCGTACTCATAATCGTTACGTCCATCTAGAACGATCACATCATCTCGCTGGAGTTGCTCGTAAAACTCGACGGGGGAGAGACGCTTGCCGCTGATCACGTTAGGGTCAAGCTCCTGATCAACGCGGAAGGTCACCAGTTCTTTTTTGTGGCGAACAAACATCTTCTTAAATGTATGGCCGTCGGCTTCATCGATCTTAAAGACGATATCGGCGAACAGCGGGTTCGCTTTAAGGTCGTTCATATATTTCTCGGTTTGCTCTACTGTCCCGGACAAGGTCCCGTTGATGCCTTCGGCAGCGATTAGGATGCGGCCCTTGATCCCCAGCTCCTTGCAGTATTGCAGATGCTCGGCAGTGAAGGCGGCAGGATCCTCGATGCGGACAAACTTATAAAATAATAATACGCGGTAAGCGTGTTGTTCCATTATTCAGATCACCTATCTATTCTATGATGAATTCTACTGCATTGTATTCCAAGGTTCTCAACTTAGTCAATATATAAGTATAGTAAGTATATTAATACAGGTCTAGCGGTTATTCTTTCCTTACGCTGTCGTGGAAGCAAAGCATTTGGAAAATAAGGGTTGCCAAGACCTTTGGTTGACGATCAGCTTGGCAGGCGGGTGGCTGCTGAACCAAGCGTTGAAAGCTCTATACACCCGGGAACGTCCTGACCTGTGGGGCAGCCTTGTGGTACCGGACGGGTACAGCTTTCCCAGCGGGAATGCGATGATCTCCGCCGCGTTCTTCGGGGTGATCGCGTTGCTGCTGCTTCGTTCTGGCAAAGCAGGGAACCGCATCTGGGCGGCAGTCTTGCTGCTGATCATTTTGCTGATTGGAGTCAGCCGCTTGTACCTAGGCGTGCATTATGCCAGTGACATTGTTGGCGGTTTTCTCGCAGGTGCAGTAATCGCCGAGCTGTGTGCTTGGGGTGCCGTGGGTCGACACAGAAGATATTAAATAGAAAAAAAGCCCGCCATCCTGCGGGCTTTCTTCTTTATGGCTTTAGCCAGTTGAGCTCGCGAAGCGTGCGAAACAAAAAACCACCCGCTATGCGGGTGGAGGAACGAAGGTTTGACCAACTAGACCATTCCCATAAAATTGAGATGTTCAGGCTCAATAAAAGAAAGGAATGGTCTTAGATGGCAAACAAGAGCTATAGTTTAGCTCACACGAAGTGGATGTGCAAATACCATATCGTGTTCACCCCGAAGTATAGACGGAAAGAGATCTATAATCAAGTGAGGAGAGATTTGATCGAAATATTTAAGCGTCTGTGCAAATACAAGGGAGTGGAGATCATAGAAGGCCACATGATGCCGGATCATGTACACATGCTGGTAGCGATACCACCCAAAATCTCAGTATCCTCATTTATGGGGTATCTGAAGGGAAAGAGCTCACTAATGATATTCGAAAAGCATGCCACCCTAAAGTATAAATATGGAAATCGGAAATTTTGGGCGGAGGGATACTACGTAAGCACAGTGGGCTTGAATGAGGCCACTGTCGCAAAGTATATCCGCGAGCAGGAAGCACATGACCAGGCAATCGATAAACTGAGCGTCAAAGAGTATGAAGATCCATTTAGCAGAAACGGTAGCAAGAAAAAGTAAACCAGTTTAACTGGTAAGTGAAAGTGACAAAAACACTGAGCCTGAACAATTTTATTGTCAGGCTAGCGTCTTTAGGCGCAGTTTGGCAACAAGGGGTTATACCCCAAGAGCAAACCACCCGTTGGACGGGTGGTTATGATTGTATGCTTGGCAGTTACGCCGTGCGTTTCATATCGTTCAACGGTTGCTTAGGTGTTGGAGCTTGCGTTCCGGCATCGCCTTTTTTGTGGAACAGCTTGCGGAGGTAAGGCATTACGTAGTAGTCGAGACCGATTTTACCAGCGTTTGCGGCTGCCACAAGAACCAGCACTTCAAGGATTAACATTTGCGCGTTGGTGCTTACCGTACCCGTGAAGAGGAACGCGGCGTTCATCACGAAGCCCATCAGTGCGGCGAAGGTGGTGAAGGTACCGAGGATCAGCCCCAGACCAACCAGGAACTCACCGTAAGGCACCAGGAAGTTAAAGAGTCCGACATTCGGCAGGGCCACGTGTTCCAGGAAGGCTGCCCACCAGCCTTGTACGGCTGGATGGTCGCCGGTGCTGTTCGCGATCGCTCCGGTCAGGAAGCCTGCGGCATCGAAACCGCCGGTGATTTTGTGATAGCCAGCTTCGATCCATTGGTAGCCAAGGTAGACGCGGATGACGGTCAAGAGCCACATTGCCACTTTGTTTGTTCTGAGGAAATTGTTAAACATAAGAACCACTCCTTTGATTTATCTTTAGTTTTTGTTTTTGGGATGATCATCTTTGATGTCTTTATTATATGTGATTTTTTTCACTATATATGTGATTTAAATCACAAATATCAGAATTTGAGAAAATAAATTTTTAAATAAAACAGCAAGGCGGGCTGGAATCCCGTCTTGCTGCATGGTTGGAGGATTTCACTTATTTGGCTTGATCCTTGTTTTGATTCGTTTTTTCCGATTCCCCCGTCAAAGTTTCCGTCCATTCCTCCATCATCTCGCCAACAAAATCTTCGAGCTTCTCCGTGGCTGCGGTAGGGTGCTTCGGAACGGGAATCGGATCCACACCAGAGCCCTCCCCGGGAGGCAGGGTGTTCTGCTTTTTATCCATGAGTGCCTGCTCCTTTCCAATGAAGTTTAGTGATTCTCTTTCATTTGAGGATCCGGCGTCGTCACCTTATGCGTCAGCAGTTCGGATACGGTAACGAAGCGATAACCCCGGCGTTGCAGTTCAGGCAAGATGACCTTTAGCGCTTCGATCGTCTGTGTGCTGTTGTACACGTAATCATGCATCAGGATAATATCGCCGTTGCGGGCGTTATCCAATACCTTGCGCACGATTCGTTGTACGCCGGGCGACGTCCAATCCTTCGTATCCTGATGCCAGGACCAGAGGACCATCTGCAGGTTGTGATGCTTGGTTAGTTCGACGATAGCATCATTATAATATCCGCCCGGAGGACGGAAGAGGACCGGTTTGCGTCCGGTGGTCTCGAGAACGGCTTCCTGAGTCATGGTCATCTCTTCCTTCAAGGCCGACAACCCCAGTCGGTGTAAGGATGGATGGTGATAGGAATGGTTGCCGATTTCATGACCGGCGGCTTGTTCCATTTTCACGATGTCGGGGAATCGCTTCACCCGGTCACCAACGACAAAAAAGGTCGCCTTCGCATGATACTTCTCCAAGAGCTCGAGGATTTTCGGTGTTTGCTGTTCATCTGGTCCGTCATCAAAGGTTAAGGCGATGTATTTTTCTTGCGTTGGCACTTCCCATACAATGTCCCCGCGTTCTTCATAATAGCTTCGTTGCTTGCCATGAACCGGGGAGGATGCCTCTGTTACAGGGGCAGAGAGAAGCGCAATGCCAAGGGCGATGGTGAGCGCTGCTCCCAGTTTGATTTTGACCATCGGTTTTACGTGCCTCCATCAACTATACTTGAGCGCTTGTCCGTCCGGGCAACTCGCAGCTTCCGGCCGGCGCTGTCCGTTTAGTTTGGCTGTACATCGGCACTTTTATCCATGGTTGAGGGGGTCTCCTCAGCTTGTGCAAATCCTCCAGGCACTGTTTGCGCTCCTCTTCAGCAGTTTCCAGCGACAGTATCGTCTCGATTGCACGGCACAGCTCATGTGGGTTTTGCTCTTACGATCGATCCTCGAAAACAGGATGCCGTAGTATATTAAGGTAAGTGCCGTGTACACGGTATGGTCGGGGGGGGGAGCATTGTGCTGATCTTTTTGGTGCAAGTTTCAGGAGAAATTGTCGCTGTCTTCGCTCCCGTGGATTGGCGGGATTGTCCTCGGTGTTGTCGGATTGAATATGAGCGATAAGGGAGGCTGAAAACAATGGCAGATCGCATTGAGCAGCAGGCAGGGGAAGGACAGCGGGACGAGGAACTTTTGCTTTCGTTTCAGGTTATTACCGACACGCATGTTCGGGGAGATGAGCAGCATACGCACAACGTCAACTTGGAACGGGCGCTGCAAGATATCGCGGAGAATGGAGCGGGAAGCGTTGGCATCATGCATGCGGGGGACGTGACCGATCACGGGTTTCCGGAGGAATACGAGGCGTGGAACCAAATTTGGCATCGGTTTGGCGAAGCATTGCCCCCACTGTATGTAACGATGGGCAATCATGATGTTGCAATGGGGAACTGGGAGGCGCGTTTGGGACAATTTTTGCGCGGCACCGGGGCGGAAGGCATTTATCATGATCATTGGATTGATGGGTATCATTTTATTTTTCTTGGAACCGAAGAGGGGCTGGAGTTGTTCAGCTCGCTGTCGGAGAAGCAACTGGCATGGCTCGATGACAAGTTAGGGGAAAATGCTGCCGCCGACCGCCCGGTGTTCGTCTTCCTGCATCAGCCGCTGCTCAATACGGTCGCCGGTTCCTACGAGGCGCAGCGTTGGTACGGCGTCGTGCAGGATGCGGAGCTGCGCGCCGTACTGGCCCGTCACCCGCAGGCGATCCTGTTTACGGGGCATACCCATTGGGAGATGGATGCGCCTCACACTTCTTATGGCGCGGAGGGCGACGGGCCGGCGATGTTTAACGCCGCATCGGTCGCCTACCTGTGGACCGACGAAGACGAACATAAAGACGGCAGCCAAGGCTTCTACGTTGAAGTTTATCGCAACCATGTCCTCGTGCGCGGCCGAGACTTTACCTGCGGCGAATGGGTGGAATCCGCGCAGTTTCGGGTGGAGTATCCGCGGGGGTAGCAGTGAATGGGGGACGAGAGGACGTATGGGGACAGTAACATACTTTAACGAGAACGCGCGCCTTTGGGGCGCACGTTTTTGTTGTGGGGGCTTGTGGCGATGTTAGGAGACCAGCCGGTGGCGGCTAGGCCTTCGTTTTAGTGCTGGTCGTTGGCGCTGATGGGTTGTTGCTTGACAGCCGTATGCAAGTAGCCGTATGCAAGTAGCCGTATGCCAGTAGCCGTATGCTGATAGCTCCGTTGCAGGTTACCGATGCAAGTAACTCGGTTGCGCTAACGGACACCAGCGCCGTTATTTCGGTCCGGACGCTAGCCTGCCCATTTTAACGGACCTCAGAGACCCTATTTGGTTTGGTGTTGGCGAACCCGTGATAATTTTTGCCCAATAAGGTTACTTGAGTCCGTTAGCTCGGGAAATCTCCGGGAAATGAACAAATAAGGTCGGTACGGTCCGTTAGAGGTGGGGAGGTTGGACAATAGAGTTAGCAATCTGAACGAGTTCAGAAATACTGTACAAAGGAACAAAGTTACCATCTTCCACCTTGTTCGATCCTAAGGCATAGGTTAATCCTTGCTTTCTCCAATAGAGCCCGCTTAAGCTTGGTGTGCTTTGGATCCAGGTTTGTGTGCCATCACTTAATTTTGGCCCCTTTTTACCATCCGGTTTGGACTTTACCTGCGAATTTGAAACAGCCAGTATCAGTTGCTCTCCTCGCTCTTCATTAGCAAAGGTCAATTGGATCAAGTCAAAGTTAGCTGGGACGATATCGGCAGACTGATGGGTAATCGGAAAAGGAACTTTTGGAATAGAAACCTCAAATGGCACTTCATCCAAGGTATCTTCAAAAGATTTGCAACACTCTGAGCCTGGGTCCCATACGGCTACACCATCTCTTATGGATAAGCCTGGTGAAGTTCCGGGCGTTTGCTTGACATCCTCAGCAATGGGGGAGATGTCGTTGTACTTTGCCCCAGTTCCGCAACCACCAGCTAGGAATAGAATAACAACAAGGATAATGACATCAATGATTTTTTTCAAAAGAATCCCTCCATCATACTCTAATAGTATACAATGCTTTAAAAAAATTCCATATTTATGGAAGAAGAGATCTATGGGAGAAGAAGGGGGAACTAAACACTGAGCAGGGAAAGGAGTTGTTCGTTGCCGTGCACATAGAGTACCGGATGACGGTGGATTTGTAGAAATACATATTGATAGATGAAGACTCCTTAAATAAGGAGGGAAGTGAGACGAGGCTCTTCAAACTTGATTCGGATCACCTAAGTACCAGAGGGCATCGTTGACTACAAAGAGAAAAAAAATCCCCCAAAGCCATACGCTTTAAGGGATTTTCTCAATGATCTGCAGTGGGCTCGAACCACTGACCCCCACCCTGTCAAGATGGTGCTCTCCCAGCTGAGCTAGCAGATCAAATTTATAGTGAAGACAAAAATTATGTTATCAGGCGGCGGGGCTCTTGTCAACACTTTCCTAGAGTATAAGCTGTCTGTCCCCTGTCAACAATGGAAAAGGAACGCGTGTCCAAGTGGTAAGGTACATGACGGCATAACGTTGCATTTATCCAAGACGCTCATACGCTCATTACTTGCGATTGATCCAGTCATGGCACGCATACATCAGACAGGCACACCGTAACGAAAGGAAGTAGTGAACATGCATTGGAACCACCATCATCGCCATATTGGCCATAACCATAACCATTCTAACAACAACGATCAAACCCCGTCGCCGGAGAATGAGATGAAACGGCCGCGATCCCTTTGGATTGCTGCAGCGGGGGCCATCCTGCTGCTGGCCTTGACCAGCGCCTGCCAGATGGCGCCAAGCGCGGAGACTTTAAGCCGGCAGGCCGGCGCTTTTCCTTGGCCGTTTGGGCCATCCGTGTCGGACGGCGTCTATTCGCCTACGATTGTAGAGGATGTGTATTCCACGGAATAAAACGCTTTATTCTTCCTCGTCCCATTTGCGGGAATAGCCCTTCTTCGTCGTGTAAAACATGGAGGTAATCAGCAATACCGCGATGACGACCGCCGCGGCGATTGTTACGCCCATGACCATACCCCTATGCCAGCTCCTTTCCATCGATGTCCATGAGACAACTATACATGAAAATGATTTTTTTGTATAATGATGCAGTTTAAATGATCCAATAGACAAGCAATCAATGGTGGGAGGGGAACGAAGTGTCGGCTGCAACAATTATTCATGTCGAGAATGAGGAGCAATTACAGAAATGCCTGGACATCCGCAAAGAGGTGTTCGTCGAGGAACAGAAGGTCCCCGTTGAATTGGAAATTGACGAGTATGATCAGATTGGCCCGGATGTGCATCATGTGCTGATCGAATTGGAAGGGGACTATGTTGCGACAGGCAGATTGATTTACTATAAAGACAATGCCGCTAAAATGCAGCGGATCGCCGTACGTGCGCCGTATCGCTCGAAAGGCGTAGGCAAAATCCTGCTGCTCGCCTTGGAGGAACTGGCGCGGGAGCTTGGACTCACGAAGTCGGTGCTGGATGCCCAATGCCAAGCCGAAGGGTTCTATGCCAAACTTGATTATGAGACAATCTCGACCGAACCGTTTGATGACGCCGGTATTCCGCACGTCCGGATGGTTAAGTCGTTAAAATCGTAAAGGTCATAGGTTTGGAGATTTTGGGGCAAGCTAGATCTAATCTTATTGAAGAGGAGATGAGCTAGCCGATGGCCCTGAATACCAGAGAAACGTTTATTGCTGTGCGGAAGAACGGAGACGGGGATTTGGTCGCGTTCAAGACGTCCAGCGGCCGCGTGCTGGATTACCAGCAAGCGCTGCAGGAAGTGAAGGCAGGTGCAATTGCCGGCGTCAACGTGTTTAAGGGACGGGACGGAGAGATGTATATCCGCGGCGATGCTGATGGAGATCCGTCCAACAACTTGGATAATTTGCCTAGCTTCGAATAACGTTGATCCATATCCTATATTGAAAAAAAGAACCTTGCAGGCCATCATGCCCGCAGGGTTCTTTTGGTTACAGCGTATAGACTTCGTGCTGGCGCAGAAAGTCCATGTTGCCCGTAGCGCCTCGGAAGGATTCCATATCATCGCTATAATGCATTAGCAGAATTTGACTTTGGATCTCGGTTGGCAGGGACAATAGCTCCTGCAGCGTCGTATGTACTTCGCCCTTTCCGGTCAGTTGGACCTCGTGGAAGATACGACGGCATCCCCGTTCACGCACAAGCTCCGTCAAGAGCTCCGGCTTGAACGTCATATCCGCACTGTAAAAAATCTCGTCATTAATATAAAGCGAATAGCTGGGTTTACCCGGGATATGCGGCGTTCGGATGAGCTCCACTTTTAACTCAGGTGCAAGCTGCGCGGGCTCGCGTTCTTTTAATAGACGTACGTCAAAAACATCGCTTAGGGAGTGAATGACACCGTCCTGGCTTAGCCCGCCTTTCAGTGTATTTTCCCAGAGCGGTTCCACCAAATTCTCAGCAATATACAGGATCGGTTTCCGTCCAGAACCAAATTTCCGGCGGAACGCCAGCTCTTCCAAGCCGCCAACATGATCGCCATGGATATGGGTAATCAGCACGGCATCGATCTCTTCTACCGACTTGCCGATCGTGTGCAGCGCCAGGGGGGCGGTGATTCCGCAGTCGATGAGCAGGGTGAAGTCACCGGCATAGAGGAGCGCGTTGTTATTAAAATATTTTTTGGCAAACGCTCCGCCTGTCCCCAGCATTTGGAGTTGTAAAGCCATTAGGATTCCCCCTTAGGTCAAGTATGGATCACCTCTTAAATGTACACAATTTCCAGTCGAAACAAAAGGTCGGGCTCCCTCATTAAAAAAATACCGTCATTTCCCATCATCACCGCAACTTGAACGGAGGCAGGGAGTATAACTATACATCAACAGGAATCAAATGGAGGGTCAACATTCATGAAATGGAGAAGAGTTGCATTACTGGTGGTGGCATTCTCTCTTATGGGGGGTTCCCTGCTGTTTGCTGACGCTGCTAGCACCAAGGTAAAACTGATGCTGAACGGCCGCGAACTGGAAGACGGTGGATATATTATAGATGGCAAAACTTATGTCCCCGTACGCAATCTCGAAGGTTTAGTTGAATTTAATGACAGCACCAAAACGGTGAATTATTATAAACCCAACGTCCATATGTTTCTATTCGCAGATGACAATGTGTTCGGCGATGTGAAGAAGACGGGGAAGCTGAAGTTTAATGTGTTCTCACAAATTGATAATTTACGCACGAGCATCTCTGCAGTGCGGGTGTCCATCACGGCCCCGGACGGGACGTCCAAGGAAATCCAGACGGATGAAATCAAAGAGCAGCGCGATAATTTCTGGTTCCGGACCAAGGACTACACGTATGATTTCAAGACACCGGGCCGCTATATCGTAGGGTTCTACATGCAACCGTCCAACGGATCAGATTTCGTGCTCGTTGCCGAGAAGAGCATTAACGTTCTGAAATAAACGATAAACAGAGCACAACGCGGGTAATCGCCGCGAAAATTGACCTGTCCCCACCAAAAGTGTTACGATACGGGGGGAACGAAGCGGGAGACCCTTCTTCAGTCCATTAAAACATACTTAAAGTGAGGTAATTTCATGAGCGACCACAATCACGAACACGGCGAAGCATGCGGCTGCGGCCACGATCATGACCATGATCATGAGCATGAAGAGTTTGTGTTGACGCTGACCGACGAAGAAGGGAACGACGTAGAGATGGTTCTTGTCGAGACGTTCGACGTTGGCGAGAAAGTGTACGCATTGCTGCTCGAACGCAACAATCCGGAAGCGGACGGCATCATTCTCCGCATGGAAGAAGAGAACGAGGAAATGGTGCTTTACAATATCGAAGACGAACAGGAATGGAAACAGGTAGAAGAAGCTTACAACGAGCTTGTCGCCCAAATGGATGAAGCCTAATTTGCGGCGGATCACCTGGTATAGAAGCTAAGAGCTCCCCGGAAGCGGGGGGCTTTTTGGTTTGCAGTAAAAAAGAGCAGGAGGCGGGACAAACATATCCCTCTCCTGCTCTTGTTAAATTAAAAAATCGGATCCGCTTCAACAATCACCTTAACCTTGTCGATATATCGATCCTCCGGCCCTTTCACCGGCAAGCCGACCTCGACATGATCGAGAATATAGTCGATGTTGTCCTGGGAAATGACTTCACCCGGAAGCAAAATCGGAATCCCCGGCGGGTACACATAAATAAATTCGGCGATAATCCGGCCGGCGGATTCTTTAAACGGAATGACCTCGGTATCTGCATAGAACGCATCCCGCGGAATCAGCGATAAATGCGGGATTTCCGGAACCTTGACGATCAGCTCATTTGCGTTATTTTCCTTATAATAGGTTTTAGACAGCTCCCGCAGGGCGGTCAGCAAAATATCGGCCGTCTCCTGCGTATCCCCTGGCGTGATCAGGCACAGAATGTTGTACATGTCGCTAAGCTCTACTTCGATGTTATAGTGCTCGCGCAGCCAATTTTCCGTCTCATACCCGGTAATCCCCAAATGGCGAACGTGGATCGTCAGTTTGGTAGGATCATGGTCATACGTGGCTTCTCCGCCTAAAATCTCCCGCCCGAAGCAGTACAAGCCTTCGATTTGGTTAATTTCCGACCGAACATATTCGGCTAGTTCCATCGCCCGTTCGGCCATTTCCCGTCCGTGCAGCGCCAAATTGCGGCGTGCGGTATCCAGAGAAGCCAGGAGCAGATAGGAAGTGGACGTCGTCGTTAACATACTGATGATCGTTTGCACACGCTGCGGATTGACGTATCCGTTCTTCGTGTTCAGATTCAGAATCGAGCTTTGCGTCATCGAGCCGCCCAGCTTATGCACGCTGGTTGCCGCCATATCGGCGCCTGCTTGCATTGCAGACATCGGCAGCTTCTCATGGAAATGAATATGGACCCCATGCGCTTCATCCACCAGCACGGGAACATGGTAGCTGTGGGCTAGATCCACAATTTCTTTCAGGTTGGCGCATACGCCGAAGTACGTTGGGTTAATGACCACCACCGCTTTGGCGTCGGGATGACGCTGCAGCGCGCGGCGAACCGAAGACGTTGTGATTCCGTGGTCGATGCCCAAATTCGGGTCTTGCGCCGGCGAGACAAATACCGGCTTCGCTCCGGCGAATATAATGGCCGACATTACGGATTTATGAATATTTCTCGGGACGATAATTTTATCCCCCGGAGAACAAACAGATAGAATCATGGTCATGATGGCTCCGCTGGTCCCTTGCACCGAGAAGAAGGTGTAGTCCGCGCCAAAGGCGTCGGCAGCCAGCTTCTGCGCCTCTTGAATGACGCCGGTTGGCTGGTGCAAGTCATCTAACGGGGCGATGTTGATCAAGTCGATAGACAAGGCGTTATCGCCGATGAACTCTCGGAATTCTTTATCGGTGCCGAGCCCTTTCTTGTGCCCAGGAATGTGAAACTGAACGGGATTGCCGGCCGCATGCTTTTTGAGAGCAGTGAAGAGCGGCGTGCTTTGATGATCCATACGGGCCATCCCTGCCTTTCGTCTACATAATTTTCAAACAAGCTAGAGTATAGCAAAATGCGCCCGGAATGCAAGCAAAAACCGCTGCTTTTTACATAAAATTGACGGAATATGGGTTAAATTGCCGACAAAAAAGGACAAAATGAAAGAGTATCGGTGATCGGAAACCAGGAGAGGGGGCTTTTTCGTGGAACTGACAAGCAGCATGGCAAGGAAAAAACTGCTGAATCCCACGTTCGCCAGCCTGTGGCTGATTATGTTTTTGGTGGAGTTCGTGAAGGGGGCGCTGATCGTATCCATCCTGCCGGTTTACATGGGGGATGTGCTGAAGCTGAGTGCGTTTGCGATCGGGTTGTCGTTTTCGATGCAGTATATCGGGGATAATTTGTTCCGCAGCCCGGCGGGCTGGTTGATTGAACGGATTGGTTTTCGCCGGACGATGAGCCTGGGGCTGACCATCACCCTAGGTGCCGTTGCGATGATCGCGTTCCTTCCCTCTATGGGGTTTCTCGTGCTGGGCTGCGCGCTTCTTGGCATCGGGACGGCACCGCTCTGGCCCTGTGTTTTAATGGGCATCACTGCGGTAACGGAGGAGAATAACAACTTCGCGACAGCGATGGGGGTCATCCAAATTTCCAGCCTTGGCGGAACCGGGTTGGGGCCGGTTCTGATTAACTTTTTCCTAAATGATTCGTATCAGCCGATCTTTTGGTTCTTGCTCGGATGTCTTATGCTGGTCTTGCTGGTATCGTTGATGTTGCCAGGCAAAAAAGGCGGCTCCACCGCCGCGGGCTCGTCCAAAGCCGCCGTTCCCGCACATTCGCCCTCCGCCAAGATCGGAGGGATGTGGCGTCAACTGCGTGCTTCAATTCACCATATCCGCACGCAGTTGGACGTCAGCCCGTTGTTATATCCGGCGCTGTTCCTGCAATCCTTCTCCGTCGGGCTGCTGACGCCGGTCATCACGCTGTATGTCCGGACGGAGCTGGGCCTGTCGCCGGAGACGTTCAGCGCCATGCTCGTGATCGGCGGCGGGATCACCGTCTTGGGGCTAATTCCCGTCGGCAAGCTGGTCGATCAGCTGGGGACGCGTTGGTTCCTGCATATCGGCTTCGCTCTGGCGGCGCTCTCGATCGGCCTGTTTGCGATGACGCGGGAGGTCGCCCTGGTCTGGTCGTTTGTGATCCTGATCGGATGCAGCTATGCGTTAATTCTCCCGACCTGGAATACGATGATCGCGCAAATGATCCCAAGCGGGGAGAAGGGAACGATTTGGGGCCTGTTTCTCACGATCCAAGGCTCCGGCATGGTTGTAGGACCGATCATCTCCGGCAAAATGTGGGACCTGCTTGGCCCAGCTGCCCCGTTTTTGACCAGCGCAGTCACGATGGCGTTGCTTTTCTTCCTGCACCTTGGCCTTGTCCGTACACAAAAAGCCTCCCCCAACCCATAAGGTCAGGGAGGCTTGAAGTGCTGGCCAGAAGGCAGGCCATCCATGGGTATAACGGACCGTAGTGACCTTATTGGTCGATTTCCCGGTCATTTCCCGCTGTAACGGACATCAGGGGCTTTATTTACCAATAGGGGCAACGGGCTTGCCGCTTATTCCATAAGTAAGGTCTTCTCAGTCCGTTAGCCAACAGGAGGTCGCTTAGGAAAGTCCGCAGCGTCTCTGGTGTCCGTTAGACCGCTTCTGCGTCATGCTTAAAACGCGCCTTTATACAATGGCAACAGCGTTTGGAACGTCTCTTCCACTGTGCGGATCAGCTTGGTTCCGTCGGATACGATCGGGTCGTTCCGCTCCAGCCGCAGTCCGCACAGGGCTTCGGACTTCTTGATCGTCTTCAGCTTCTCGGCCCAGGCCTTCAGCTGCTTGGCATCCGCTTCCCGGTTCGGTGTGCCGTCCGGGCTCATATGATCCAGGGACCAGTAGAACCCGTCTGGGATCGTCTTCTTGATTTGCGCCGCATGCTTGTCCAAATAATTGGCAAACACGGCCTTATTGGGGCTCTCGTAAATGACGGCGAAGATGATAAACAGGTGCGTGGAGAACATCCCGACCTGAAAATGCGGCAACGCCTTATACCCGCGCTTGCTGGCCGCCCAAGCGACCCATGTGTCATTCGGCGGGTTCACCGTCCGGCGCGCATGCTTGGCCACATGCGGGAACATCTCTTCTCCGCATAAAGCGGACAGGTACGGGGCCATCTCCGCACCCAGCGTCTCCAATTTAGGTCTAATGTGACTTATGATCGCTTCCATTCGGGACTCCAGCCCCGGAACGGTAAGCGCGTCGAAATCTTGTGTCGTAAAACCTTCAAAGGCCATCGTGTAGTACCTCCAACTTTCGGCATGGATCTCATTTCGTTCGATGTGCAACGGTACTAGTATAACATATTTTCCGCGGCAACTCCGGCCTGAACGGGCCAAAAATAATCAATAAACCAAGTTCCATTACATAAGATGGAGTATAAGATATGGTAAACCGTTAGGAGGGAGTGCCGTGAACAAAAGTTACGAAGTGGAATACTGCAACCTGGAACTCCGATTCGACCGCCGGCACATACAGCAATTGATTCGCGACTTGATCCAAGACGGGTATTCTTTATATTGGAGCGAAAACGAATCGCTCTTCATCATCTCCGTTCGCACTGGACGCAAGCTGACTAAGCTGCGGTTTCAGCGTCTCGCCAAAGGATACAAGCTGGTAGGCGACTACGTCATCCGCGATGCCAAGCTGGCGGAATGGCTGGAGAAGCTGATCGGCGATCTGCGCGGTCATGCGGTGGTCAAACGGATAAGGGATCGTCAGATCCTGGTCGAGAACATTTTATTCGGAGAAGTGATCCGCCTGGTGGAAATCTCGGGGATGGAGCATCGGGTTATTTTTCAAAAAGGACCCATTGTCGACATGGCGCAAATGGTTGAGATGTTCGCATCCGAAGCGGCAGAGGAACGGTTGGCACAACTGCAGAAGGAGCTGGATGCCGAGCTTGAGCGGTTGTTCGAGGCCATCCAACAGGGGGATGCCGAAGCCTCGGAAGCCTGCAAAGAGCGGCTGCGCAAGCTGAGAATGGAACTCATGCAGCTTGAATGGTAATGATGGATATGGCTCATCCTAAAGGAGTGAGTACCCGCCTCCTGCCGAACTACACACAACCTGAAATCGAAAGGCAAGCCCTTGGCTCCCACGGCGTTGGGGGTTGTTTTTTGGGCTTACGGCCAGGGTTCACTTCTGTACACAAAAGAGTTAAAATGATAATATTGATAAAAATAGTGTGCAAAGGATGGAGACCATGTCAAAACAACAAATCGGCGTCATCGGCTTGGCCGTCATGGGCAAGAATTTGGCCCTGAATATTGAAAGCCGGGGCTTTACTGTGTCCGTATATAATCGTTCCCCTGAGAAAACGCATGATCTGCTGAACAACGAAGGCAAGGGGAAAAACCTCGTCGGCACGTTTTCCGTTGAAGAGTTCGTGAACTCGCTGGAATCGCCGCGTAAAATTTTAATTATGGTACAAGCTGGTCCGGCGACTGATGCTACGATTGAACAGTTGCTGCCTTACCTGGATCAAGGTGACATCATCATCGACGGAGGCAATGCGCACTTCCCTGATACGCAACGCCGCAGTAAAGAGCTGGAAGCCAAAGGATTCCGCTTTATTGGTACCGGGGTATCCGGCGGTGAAGAGGGCGCTTTGAAAGGGCCTGCGATCATGCCAGGTGGACAAGAATCCGCTTATAAGCTGGTTGAACCGATTTTGACGGCGATTTCTGCCAAAGTAAACGGTGATCCTTGCTGTACATATATTGGTCCGGACGGAGCCGGCCATTACGTAAAAATGGTGCATAACGGCATTGAATATGGCGATATGCAGCTGATCTGCGAAGCTTATCATCTGCTGAAAGACGTGCTGGGCGTGGATGCCAAGGAACTGCACGAGATTTTCAGCGAATGGAACAAAGGCGAGTTGGACAGCTATCTGATCGAAATTACCGCCGACATCTTCTCTCAATACGATGAAGAAACCGGCAAACCGATGGTCGACGTCATTCTGGACGCTGCCGGCCAAAAAGGGACGGGGAAATGGACAAGCCAAAGCGCTCTCGACCTTGGCGTGCCGCTGTCCATGATCACGGAATCGGTATTCTCCCGTTTCCTCTCGGCGATGAAAGAAGAGCGCGTAGCCGCCAGCAAAATTCTGAGCGGACCTGCGAAACAACCGTTCAGCGGCGACAAGAAGGAATTTATCGAGAACGTGCGTAGAGCGCTGTTCGCGTCGAAGATCGTTTCGTATGCCCAAGGGTTTGCGCAAATGCGTGCGGCTTCCGAAGAGTACGGCTGGGATTTGAAATACGGCAACATCGCCATGATCTTCCGCGGCGGCTGCATCATTCGCTCCCAGTTCCTGCATAACATCAAGGAAGCGTATGACCGTGACCCTGCGCTGAAAAACCTGCTGCTCGACCCTTACTTCAAAAATATCGTGGAAAGCTATCAAGACGCATGGCGCAACGTGGTTTCCACAGCTGTGGCGTACGGCATTCCGGTGCCTGGCTTTGCCAGCGCGCTGTCCTACTATGACAGCTACCGTACGGAACGTCTGCCAGCAAACCTGCTGCAAGCGCAACGCGATTACTTCGGTGCGCATACGTTCAAACGCGTGGACAAGGAAGGCGTCTTCCACCATCAATGGTTCTAAACTACAGGTTAGGCTAAACGCGAAGCCGGAGGGACGAAAGCGTCTCTTCCGGCTTCTTTTTTCATGGTGAAAACAGGACAGCCTGTGTTATGATATGAAAAAGTTTACTCTGAACGAGTGCCTTTAGGATCGATGCAGAGCAAGTAGGTGATAACATGTTGCATCATAACATCGTGCTCATCGGCATGATGGGGACGGGAAAGTCCACCGTCGGCTCCCTGCTGGCAGCCGCAACCGGCAAAACGTTCGTTGATCTCGATCAACGGATTGTCAGGGAGGCGGGGCGGTCGATTCCGGATATTTTTGCGGCTGAAGGAGAAGCTTATTTCCGTGACCTGGAGTCTGCGGCATTGCGGAACACGCTGCAAGAGCAAGGGATTGTACTGGCGACCGGCGGCGGTGCGGTACTTCGTGAGGCAAATCGCCTGGCGATGCGAGACGGCGGCCTGGTGGTGGCGCTCCAAGCGACGGCGGACGAGATTCTCGCGCGAGTCGGGGAGGACCCGAACCGACCGCTCTTGGCCGGGGGGGCGAAGGAGCGGATCACCGCGCTGTTGGAGGAACGGAAGGAACTTTACGCTTTTGCTCATCTGACCGTGGATACTTCGGGGAAAAGCGCGGAACAAGTGGCGGCTGAGATTTTAACGCATTACCGCGGTTCTTGATTAATCACAACAAAGGGGAATGTGAACACTATGGACGTTATCGTTAGGCCTACGCTGGAGTTAAAGGGCGAAATCGGAGCATTATCCTCCAAAAACTATACAACTCGTTACCTGCTGGTTGCGGCTTTAGCGGAAGGGACAAGCACGGTATATTACCCGGCGCACAGTGAGGACAGTGACGCCATGCGCCGCTGCATCGCCGATTTGGGTGCGGTGCTGGAAGAGGACGAGGAGAAGATCGTCATCACCGGTTTTGGACGGCGGCCGAAGGACGTCAAGGAGCTGAACGTTGGGAACGCCGGGGCGGTTCTCCGGTTCTTGATGGCGATCGCGTCACTCTGCCCGGAGGTGACGTTCGTGAACACGTATCCGGATTCGCTGGGCAAGCGGCCGCATGATGACCTGATCGACGCCCTGGGACAGCTTGGTGTGGAAGTGAGTCACAACGAGGGGAAATTGCCGATCACCATTCGCGGTGGTGCGCCGAAGGGCGGGAAGATCCGCGTCTCCGGTTCGGTCAGCTCGCAGTACCTGAGCGCTTTGCTGTTCTTGACGCCGCTGCTTGACGAAGACAGCGAAATTGAGGTGCTTAACGATCTGAAATCGAAGGTCGTTGTGGGGCAAACGCTGGAAGTGCTGGAGCAAGCCGGGATCGTGATCCATGCCAGCGACGATTATATGCATTTCCGCGTGCCTGGACGGCAAAGCTATCAAGCGAAGACGTATACCGTGCAGGGGGACTATCCGGGCTCGGCGGCGATTTTGGCTGCGGCTGCCGTGACGAAATCGGACGTGAAGGTTCATCGGTTGGCCGAGCAGAGCAAGCAGGGTGAGCGCGCTGTTGTAGACGTGCTGCAGATGATGGACGTGCCGCTGACACATCAGAACGGTACGGTCCACGTGCAGGGCAATGGCCGGTTGCGGCCGGTGGAATTCGACGGCGATGCGGCGACCGACGCTGTGTTAGCGATGGTCGCGGCTGCAGTCTTTGCTGACGGGACGTCCCGGTTCTATAACGTGGAAAATTTGCGTTACAAGGAATGCGACCGGATCACCGACTTTTTGACCGAGCTGAAAAAAGCCGGCGCGAACGTCGAAGAACGCCAAGCGGAAATTATCGTCCACGGGCGTCCGACCGGCCTCGAAGGCGGAGTGACGATAAATGCGCATTACGACCACCGCGTCATTATGGCGTTGACCGTCGTCGGCTTGCGCTGCCGGGAGCCGCTGGTGATTAAGGATGCGCACCATGTGGCGAAATCGTATCCGCAATTTTTTGATCACATCACTTCGCTTGGTGCATCGATCGAACGGGTAGAATAAACTTGAACTAAGAGGCAAGGCGCTGGCTTCGCTGGCGTCGATAAAGGAGGATGGCCAAAATGGCATTTGAAAATCCAAGCCGTGAGGAAATCAAGGAGATTCTGTTGAACGCCGGTAACATTGCCGTCGTGGGGTTGTCGGACAAACCTGACCGCACCTCGTACATGGTTGCGCAAGCTTTGCAAAATAACGGCTATCGTATTATCCCGGTGAATCCGATGGTTAGCGGTGAAATTCTGGGGGAGAAGGTCTACCCAAGCTTGTCGGATATCCCGGAGCCGGTGGATATCGTCAATGTGTTCCGTCGCAGCGAGCAGACGCCGCCGGTCGCAGAGGAAGCGGTGAAGATTGGGGCTCGCGTGCTTTGGCTGCAACTGGGGATCTTCAGTGAAGAAGCGTATGAGATCGCCTCGAAAGGCGGACTCACCGTCATTATGGACCGCTGCATCAAGGTCGAAGATAGCATTCTGATCGGAAAACGCAGTTAAGCATGGCCCATCCAAGAGGACCCATCCGAATTCGGAGGGCCCTCTTTGAGTTGCGTGTTTTTTCTTTGACAAATTTAAGGGGCTAGGATTACCATAATGAAATAGATAGAGGGCATCCTATAGAGAAAGTTCAAGAATGAATAGTGCCTTAGGTTAGGAACTTACAAGCAGGACTAGGGGGTCACTACATGATACAGGGGATCGGAGCAGCAGCGGGAGTCGCCATCGGCAAAGCTTTTGTGCTGCCCGCCTGGGAATGGGACGTACCGGATCGTCGAATGGAGAAGGTGGATCTCGCCAAGGAATTCGAGCGATTGTACGAAGGTATTCGCACGTCCAAAACCGAAATCGAAGTGATGAAGAACGAGATTAAGGAGACGGTGGGTGCGGAGGAATCCGGTATCTTTGATGCCCATCTGGCGATCCTGGAGGATCCCGTATTTATGAGCGAAATCCAGGGGATTATCGAACGCCAATACAAGGCGGCGGAGGTTGCCGTCAAGGAAGCAATCGATCATTTTGTCACGATGTTTGACCTGCTGGATGACGAATATATGAAAGAACGGGCCCTCGACATCAAGGATGTCGGCAATCGCCTGCTGAAGCATTTGCTGGGAACGCCGGACATCACTTTGCCGGCGGATACGCAGCCTTATATTTTGGTGGCGAAGGAGCTTTCTCCCTCGCAGTTGGTCCATTTGAATCCGGACAACGTCTTGGGCATGGTTACGATGGCCGGCGGGAAAACGTCGCACTCGGCGATCATGGCGCGGGCACTGGGCATTCCGCTGGTATCGGGGCTTGAGAACAAGCTGACCGAGCCGTTGCAGACGGGCGATTTGCTAGTCATCGACGGCGACGAAGGGTACGTATATCTGAATCCGGAGCCGGAGATCATCGCCCGGTATACAGAGCTGGCGGAGAAGCAACGCCGCCGCAAAGAACAACTGCAGCTGCTGGCTGCTGTGGAAGCGGTCACCAAAGACGGCGTACGCATGCGGCTCGCCGGCAATATCAGCTCCGTGAAGGACTTGGAGCAGGCGTTAAAGCACGGCGCGGAAGGCGTAGGATTGTTTCGTACAGAATTTTTATATATGGACCGGTCCACTTTTCCTGGGGAAGATGAGCAATTTGAGGTGTACCGGCAGGTTGCGGAGAAGGCTGGGCCGCATCCGGTTACGATTCGGACGCTGGATATTGGCGGCGACAAGCAGCTGGAATATTTCGAGCTGCAGGAAGAGGAGAACCCGGTGCTGGGCTATCGTGGAATTCGCATCAGTTTGGACAGCCGGGAGTTGTTTCAAACCCAGCTTGCTGCGATTTTGCGCGCCAGCGCTTATGGGAAGATGAAAATCCTGTATCCGATGATCTCCTCGCTGGAGGAAATCCGTGCGGCGAATTCGATTTTGGAGGAAGCCAAGCAGGATTTGACCCGGCGGGGAATCGCCTACGATCCCGATATACAAGTTGGCATTATGATTGAAATTCCGGCCGCGGCGGCGATTGCCGATCTGCTGGCCCAAGAGGTGGACTTCTTCAGCATCGGCACCAACGATCTGGTACAGTATGTGCTTGCTGTTGACCGGATGAACGAGCAGATCGCTCACATGTATCATCCGTTCCATCCAGCCGTCTTGCGACTGTTGCGTCAAACGGTGCAAGCGGCTAAGGATGCCGGCATCACCGTAAGTGTCTGCGGTGAAATGGCCGGGGACGAGAAGGCGGTGCCGTTATGGCTGTATCTTGGCGTCACCGATCTGAGCATGTCGCCGCAGGCGCTGCTGCGGGTGAAGCACCGCATCTTGAACTCCGATTCGCGGGAGAGCAAGGAAGTGGGCGCGGCTTGCTACCGCTTACCGACCAGCAATCAAGTTGAAGCCGAACTGGTCCGCTATGCACACGAGCTGGAGCAAGAGCGTTTGAGCAAATAAAACAGGCCGTCCTTCCGGGTCAGCATGGACATCGGGGACGGCCTTGTTTTGTTATGTTGCGGCTTGGGGGCGCGTGCGGCTGGAGTGCAGATGGCGAATAGATCCCTCGCTAACTCCACGTTCGCTCCGTGCCTTCCTGAGTTGAGATGTAAAAGTGCAGTTGAGTTTTGTCGAACTCGCCTCAATCGGCTAGTTGAAATGCAAAAGTACAGTTAACTTTGGGGGAATCGGTCCGATAGCGGACTTTTCAGCCGATCTGAACTGCACTTTTGCATTTAAGACCCGAATTTCAGGATGCTCGGCGGATTTAAGCTGCACTTTTACATTTGGCGGAAACAAGATGCGCACGTCACAATCCCGCTATTCTCCGCGCCGACACACACATCTCCGCACTTATACTACCTTACGCACCATTACCCCCGGTTCGCCACCGCATCCACGAACGCTTTGCCGTAAGCCGGCAGGTCCGGCGGGCGGCGGGCCGAGATGATGTGCCCGTCCACGACAACGGGCTCGTCCACCCAAATCGCGCCTGCGTTCTGCATATCGTCGCGGATCCCTGGTGTAGACGTAACGGTCACTCCTTTCAGGATCCCCGCGGAGATGAGTACCCAGCCGGCGTGGCAGATTTGCCCGATCGGCTTCTTCGCTTGGTGCAGCTCGCGAACGAGCTGAAGCACCTTGTCGTATCGGCGAAGCTTGTCCGGCGCCCAGCCGCCGGGGACAAGAATGCCGTCATACGCGTTGGCATCGATTTCCTCGAAGGCAAATTCCGCTTCAGCGGGGACCCCGTATTTGCCAATGTATTTTTTGCCTTTCACTGGACCGGCTAAATGCACCTCCGCTCCCTCTTCGCGAACGCGGTAGACCGGGTACCATAGCTCCAAATCTTCAAACTCCTCATCGACTAAGGCAATGATCCTTTTACCATTTAATCTCAAATCCAACTCCTCCTGTCTTTTATGGCACTTGACGAAAATTCGATTCAATATTTTAATTGTATCAAAAATGATGACTCTTACTATGCCTGGCTCTTTCTGAAACCTTTCCAAATATGGCAATTTAAAGTATCTTTTGCTAACGGAAGGAGATTCTTGCGGGCGAGTCGAATAAGAACAATATTCTAAATTAAAACGTCTATCGATGTGCACGCGGTGTGTACGTTCTAAGTCACGAGTTGAGTGGAGCGGCAGTGAAATCGTTTTGCCATCTAAGGCAGCGGAGGCTCCGATACAAGAGACTTACTTATACTAGCAATATCAGTCGGAACAAAAAAAGCAGAGGACTAAGATGAGGTGGTACTGTGCGTAAGCACTGTCAGTGCGGGAAAATGATGAACCTGGGCTTCAGGCTGGTCATTTTTGAAGGAATCTATGAAATCGACCGTGTTCCAATTTACGAGTGCGAAGATTGCGACTTCTACGAAGTGCTTCCGGAGGTGAAGTCGGATTTGACGGACCTGCTGGCTGAGCTCAAGAAGGAGGCGCCGAGCGGCCGCATTTATTTTACCGAGCGGAACGAGCTGGCAGACTTGATCTTCAGCATTTATCGTCAATGGGACGGAGCGGATTACGAATCCTTTGAAAATCTGTTGGAGCAGCAATGTGAGGAACGAATCAACATGCTATTGGACCTGTACGGCGGGGCCAAGAACTTAGGCGATCTGGATTGGATGAATGAAATCTCCAAACGTCTATCCCAATTGTCTAAATTTGTAAAGAATCGACAACTTTCCAAGGCTAATTGACGATTTTACTCGATTTTTGCAAATCATTTGTAAATAAAAGTTGTATTTTCATTTCTCTTTTTGTTAAGATATCAACAGAACATCTGGAGATTCTTATTCGATCAAAAAGGGGATGAGACGTCATGTCCAAATGGATGAGAATACAATCGATCCAAGAGCTGAACGATGCTTTGGAACGCTCCGCAAGCCAGCCGTTGTTGCTATTCAAGCACAGTACCCGCTGCCCGATCAGTGCCGGGGCACATATGGAAGCGGAGGCTTATTTAAACGGAACTCCGCGGGAAGACGTTACATACGGGCTGATTTACGTTATCGAGAACCGAGACGTATCGAATGAGGCAGCCGAGCGGCTTGGCGTCAAGCATGAATCCCCGCAAGCGATCCTGATTAAGGATGGACAAGCCGCCTGGCATACGTCCCATTCTAAGATCACGAAGTCGACTTTAGAGGAGATTTTACGCTAAGTGAAGCGTTAACATTGCATTAAGTAGTATTTTGTCGTATCATAAATTTAATTGAAGCTCTGGATCTTTACCGGATGAATGAGTGAAAATCTATTGGCAATGGAGAGAAGAATGTGACGGTTACCATTTATGATGTGGCACGTGAAGCAGGCGTCTCGATGGCCACGGTTTCCCGGGTTGTCAATAACAATCCGAACGTGAAACCGCAGACCCGGAAAAAGGTTTACGAAGCGATAGAACGGTTAGGCTACCGGCCCAACGCTGTAGCCAGGGGGCTTGCCAGCAAGAAGACCACCACTGTAGGTGTGGTTATCCCCGATATTTCGAATTCGATTTTTGCGGAAATCGCTCGGGGCATCGAAGATATTGCGAACATGTATCACTATAACATTATTTTGTGTAATGCCGACAAACGGAAAGAGAAGGAGATCCGCGTCATCAACACCTTGCTCGAGAAGCAAGTGGACGGGCTCCTGTTCATGGGCGGAACCGTAACGGAGGAGCATATTCAAGCGTTCCAGACGTCTGCGGTACCGATCGTGCTGTGCGCAACGAGCGACGAGAACGGCCAATATCCATCCGTGGATATTGATCACGAAGCCGCTGCATTTGACGCCGTCAGCACACTGGTTCGCCATGGACACCGCGAAATCGCGATGATCAGCGGAACGTTGCAGGATCCGGCGAACGGCTATGCCAGATTCCAAGGGTACAAGCGTGCGCTGGAAACCGCAGGCATTCAGTACCAGGAGGACCTGGTGCGGATCGGCAACTACCGTTATGAATCCGGCGTGGAAGCAATGAAGTATTTCCTGGGGCTGAAGAAACGGCCGACAGCGATTTTCGCCGCAACGGATGAAATGGCGATTGGCGCCATCCACAGCATTCAGGACGAAGGCTTGAAGGTGCCGGACGATTTCTCGATCATCAGTGTGGATAACATCCGCATGGCTTCGATGGTACGTCCTCAGCTGACAACGGTCGCTCAACCGATGTATGATCTCGGTGCGGTAGCGATGCGTTTGCTGACGAAGCTGATGAAGAAGGAAACGGTTGAGAACCCTCGGGTCATTCTGCCGCACGAGACGATCTTGCGCTTGTCTGTTAGCCACCTGTAAGGCTATTGTTGCGATTGACGTTTCGGCTTAGAGAGATAAGTAACACATAGATATATATGAAAAAGGTTAACAACGGACAAAAAGCTCCTTGCATAAGGAGCTTTTTTGAGCATTTTGAGCGATTTTTGGTGAATCGGAGGATCGGAGGGAGGATTGAACCATGTACAAAACCATTGGCCTGATGGGGGCCATGGATGAAGAGATCGCGTTACTGCTCGACAAGGTGGAGCACCAGGAGGCGGTTGACGTGGCTGGAACGCGGTTCGTCAAGGGCGTGCTCCATGGGCAGAATGTAGTCGTGTGTAAATCCGGCGTCGGCAAAGTGAACGCGGCAGCTACAACACAAGCCCTGATCGACCGCTTTGGCGCGGATACGATCTGGTTTACCGGGGTGGCGGGAGCAGTGCATCCTGAGCTGAATGTAGGCGACATCGTCATCTCGTCAACTTGCCAGCAGCACGATATGGACGCGCGGCCGCTAGGTTTTGCGCGCGGAATCACGCCGTACCAGGATGTCTCTGACTTTCCGGCTGAATCTGGACTCATCCGCTTGGCCGAGCAAGCCTGTGCCCGTCAGTGTACAGACCATCAATATCGGGTTGGCCGGGTGCTGTCCGGTGATCAGTTTATTGCGAATCGGGAGTTTGTCAGCTCGGTGCTGTACGGGGAACTGAACGGTGCTTGCGTGGAAATGGAAGGGGCGGCGCTCGCCCAGGTCTGCCATCGGAACGGAGTGCCGTTTATCGTACTCCGCTCCATTTCGGACAAAGCCGACGGCTCTGCGGATGTTAATTTTGCCGAGTTTACGGTGCTGGCGGCCCGTCGTTCATTTGCCATTCTCAACGATATGGTTCAGCATGTGGGTGAGCGAAGTAAATCATAAAAACTCAGGTGGGGTTCACAGCGAAGCCCCACCTGAGTTTTAGGGATAATCCTGTAAAGCGACCGCGAGACTCTCGCGGTTTTTTGCTGTAATTTCCGCACGGCGGGGAATGCCCTCCCAGTGGGATAGATCATCAAGCCAAGCCGCAGGAAGCTGGAACGGGGTCTGCGGCTGCCAGCGGTTGATCCAGGCTTGCGGCAGCGGAAGCAGCGGGCTCTGAGACAGGGAAGCGATTAATGGGTTATCGCTCATCTCCAGCCATAGCAAGCTCCACGCCCGCGGGACGACTCGCCAGAAATCGTAACCGCCGCCGCCCATCGCCACCCAGCGGCCCTCACAATACGTATGGGCCAGCTCGTGCAGGATCGCCGGCATATCGCGATAGATCGCCATGCTGCAGTGCATATGCGACAGCGGATCCAGCGCATGGGCGTCGCAGCCGTGCAGACTGACAATCACATCCGGCTGAAAATGCGCGGTTAAGCGCCGAATTGACTCCTCGAAGCATTCCATCCAAGAGGCATCCTCCGTATAAGGCTGGAGCGGCAGATTCATACAAGCGCCGTAGCCTTGATGCTCGCCGCGTTCCGGAAGGAAGCCGGTACCTGGGAATAAGTATTTTCCGGTCTCGTGGATGGAATAGGTGCAAACATCGGGGTCTGAATAGAAGCTCCACTGTACCCCATCCCCGTGATGGACGTCCGTGTCAACGTACAGAACGCGTGCGCCATACTTTCGACGGGCATAGTCAATGGCCACTGCGGCATCGTTGTAGACACAGAAGCCGGCGGCTTTCGCCGACAGGGCGTGATGCAGGCCGCCGCCGAGATGCAGGGCGTGGGTGGTGGAGCCGGACAGCACGGCTTCTACAGCCGTAATCGTTCCTCCAACGACCCAGGCAGCCGCTTCATGCATGCCGGGAAAATACGGCGTATCCTCGTCCAACAGCCCGAACTGCTCGCCGCGCGTGATCCAGTCCGCCTCGGGATTCGGGCGGCTCAGCTGTTTCACCGCTTCAACATACGCTGGCTGATGGATCCATAGCAGTTCCTCGTCGGTTGCCGGGCGCGACAGGTGCATTTGCTGCGGCGTCAGTGCGCCCAGCTCCTGCAGCAAGTCCATCGTCAGTTCCAGCCGGATCGGATGGAACGGATGGCTGTCGTGAAACCGGTAGTTCATCGCCTGTTCATGGTGGACAAATAAAGCGCTTCCAGGCATGGATTCATCACGCCTTCCTTTTGAACTATCAGTACATAAAACGCTGCTGAAAACGAATCCGGTCAAACTGCTCCTCGGACGACAAAGGAACCTCCTTGCCGATCCGCACCATCAGGCAGTTGGCCGGATGGGAGCAAATTTCCGGGTCGTCAGTGGCATACCAGACCATGTCGACCGTCTTCATCAGCCGCTCCATCATGCTGCGGTATTCCCATACGGATAGCCCGCTCTTTTTCAAATCCCAGTGCCAATAATATTCAGTCGTAAAAACGATGTATTTCTCCATCTGCTCGTCTTCGAATGCAGTGCGGATCATTTTCGATCCGATTCCGAGCGACCGATAGTCATCGGCCACTTCGATCGCTCCCAGCTCGATGAGGTCAGGCATATTGCCCTGGGACCACCTCTCCATCTCGTCGGGATAGTGAAAGGTGACGTATCCTACAATGGTTGAATCCTCCCGGGCTAGGATAATCCGTCCCTCTGGAAGTCCGGCAATTTCCACCAGCGCGGCATGTTGATCAGCAGGCTTGCGGAATGCGTCCAGATCGGGATGCATGGTTAAGGTTTGAAGATGGGAAGGGGATACGGGTCCTTCCACAACAATTTCACGTTGCTGATGGGGCAGGGTGTGGCGGATATACGTTTTTTTATGCTCCATGGAACCGCCTCCTTTGCTCGTTCCCCTCACTTATAACAGAAAAAAGAAAAAATGAAAAGTGTAGCCTGTGTGTAAAAACGTGTGCTATAATGTTCTCCGACATAAAATTTTCACATTTTCAGTCCGCTCGTGTGATCGTTGTCCTCGTAAATCGCCTCAGTTGTTTAAGTTCTGTCGTTGCTTTTTCGATCAAAACGGATGCCCACACCCATGACGCTAAACAAAGCTTTCAACTTACGTTGCTATGTATCCGTTTTCATAAACTTTGATCTATTGCTTGGAGATTTCCAAAGATTAAGGGAGGATGAAACGATGAGTCAACTGCAAGGGGAAGTCATTTCATCGGGCGTTCCGTCGTCCAATATGGGCAACTACGAAGAGGCGTATAAGAACTTTAAGTGGGAGGATGTCGAGAAGAAGTTCTCCTGGTACGTCACTGGCAAAGTCAACATGGCGTACGAGGCGATCGACCGCCATGTCGATGCGGGCAAGGGCTCGCGCACGGCGCTGTTGTTCAGTGATCCGACGCGTGAGGAGTCGTACACGTACGAGGACATGCAAGGGCTGACCAACCGGTTTGCCAACGTGCTGCGCAAATACGGAATCACAAAAGGGGATCGGGTCTTCGTCTTTATGCCGCGGACGCCGGAGCTCTATGTGAGTGTATTGGGCACGCTGAAAGTTGGTGCGGTGGTTGGGCCGTTGTTTGAGGCGTTTATGGAAACGGCGGTTAAGGATCGCTTGGAGGACAGCGGTGCGGTTGCGCTGGTCACGACGCCGGCGTTGCTGCCGCGGGTGAAGCGCGAAGAGCTGCCAACGCTGCGGACGATCATCGTTGTAGGCGACGATGTGAAGGCCGGGGACGGTATCGTTAATTATAAGGCGGAGATGGAAGCCGCATCCCCTGAGGCCGAGATCGAGTGGGTGAACCGCGAAGATGGCCTGATTTTGCATTATACATCGGGTTCAACTGGCAAACCCAAAGGGGTTTACCATGTGCATAATGCCATGATTCAGCATTATCATACTGGCCATGTCGTGCTGGACCTGAAGGAAGACGACATTTATTGGTGTACGGCGGACCCGGGATGGGTAACTGGCACCTCTTATGGGATTTTTGCCCCGTGGCTGCATGGGGTGACCAACGTTGTGCGCGGCGGTCGCTTCAGCCCGGCAGATTGGTACGAAACGATTCAGAAGTACAAAGTCACCGTGTGGTATAGCGCGCCTACGGCATTCCGGATGCTGATGGGAGCTGGACAGGATATCATTAAGCAATATGATCTGTCGTCGTTGCGCCATGTGTTGTCGGTGGGTGAGCCGCTAAATCCAGAGGTTGTTCGTTGGGGGATGAAGGTGTATAACCGCCGCATCCATGACACCTGGTGGATGACGGAAACGGGCGGCCAGCTCATCTGTAATTACCCGTCGATGCCGATCAAACCGGGATCGATGGGCAGACCAGTGCCTGGCATTCAAGCGGCGATTATTGACGATAACGGGAAGGAGCTGCCGCCGTACCGGATGGGGAACCTGGCGATTCGCACCCCGTGGCCGTCGGTGATGCGGCTGATTTGGAACAACGCGCCGAAGTACGAGGAGTATTTCCGCATCCCGGGCTGGTACATTTCCGGCGATACGGCCTATATGGACGAGGACGGATACTTCTGGTTCCAGGGTCGGATCGACGACGTGATCAACTCCTCCGGCGAACGGATTGGTCCGTTTGAGGTCGAGAGCAAGCTCGTCGAGCATCCGGCTGTTGCAGAAGCAGGGGTGATCGGGAAGCCGGATCCGGTGCGTGGAGAGATCATCAAGGCGTTTATTTCGCTGCGCGAGGGCTTCACGCCGTCCGAGGAGCTGAAGGCGGAAATCGCCAGGTTCGTCAAGGAAGGACTGTCCGCCCACGCCGCTCCGCGTGAAATCGAGTTCAAAGACAAACTGCCGAAGACCCGCTCCGGCAAAATCATGCGCCGTGTGCTTAAAGCCTGGGAGCTCAACCTCCCAGCCGGCGATTTGTCGACGATCGAGGATTAAGGTATTTGGAATAGATAGGAATATCCCTTCAAGCTGAGGCTTGAGGGGATTTTTTTGGTTAAGGTGGGGGAGGGATCGGCCGTTAGGTTTGGGAGCGGGTTGAGTCTGGACTGAATTGGACTGGTCTTGTCTGTCCCGGGCTCGGTTTGGCTTGAACTGGTCTAGTCCGGTTCGGTCTGGTCCGGTCCGGGAGCACACCCTCTTCCGCCAAAACGGAATTCTATATGAAAAATCAAGTATATTCTCAGGAATCCGGCGAATTTAACCAATTCTATATGAAATTTCATATAGAATCACCCTCCTGAAGCCCAAAGCTTGAGATTCTATATGAAAAATCGAGTATATTGCCGCCAAACGGGGGGATGCCACCAAATATACTCGAAAAATCATATATATTTCAACGGACAACGGAGTTCTGGCTGAAAACTAATCCCACACAAAAAAGCAGCAGGCACACACCTGCTGCTTTTTCGCTATTTACTATACTGCACCGGCGCCGACGGCGGGGATTCACCCAGCACGTTGACGGCGGTGACTTGGATCCAGACGGAGCTGGAGTCGGTCTTGAACGAGAAGTGCGGGTCCGAGGTGGAGCCGACCTTCGTGTAGGTGCCGCCTTGGGCATCGGACACGTAGACGTTGTAGCTCGTCACCAGGTCAAGGGGACCGTTCGCATCCCAGCTCACCGTGAATCCGCGGTCGTCCTGCTTCACGCTCACGTTAGCTGGCGATGAAGGTAATGGACCGTTGTTGCCATTGTCGCCAATGATACCGCCGTCGCTGCCGCCTGGCATTTCACCATGCGTATCCGGCGTCGAACCGTCGCCCGGGAATACGCCGCCGCCAAAGACGTTAACGATCGCGCTTGGCGCCGATTCCTTGCCGGCCACATCAACGGCCGTGACGTAGTACGCGGTGGTGAAGCCAACGGATCGATCGTCGGTAATTACCGCCGGATCTCCAACCAGTGCGGCTTTCCCAGTATACTGGAACGTCACGCCGTCATCCGCGCGGTACAAACGGTAACCGACGACGTCTTTTTCCGTATTTTCATTAAACGTGATCGTCGCTGCTCCACTGCCTGCAGACAAGGCAACATTCGCCGGAGGCGCTGGTGCCTGACCATCGTCGACACGAGGATCTGGCTTGTAAGGCGCATCCTCCCCGGCATCCTTCGGCAAGTAGAAGCTCAGCGGTTTGTGACTGCCGGACATTCCGGCGAACGCCTGCTCCAGTTGTTCCTTGAGCACTTCGATCGGCGTCTCGCGCTTCACGACAACTTTCTCACGAAGCATATCCGAAGGCGTTGTTTCGAGCGGCACGTAGTTGATGCCTTCGTATGTCACGTACTTGGCGCGAATCAATACGTCGTCCGGTTCGGTTGGCACATATTTCGCATTAAAAATATCCGTAACCAGCTTCCCGGCCTGTTGGGTCAACTGGGTAGGCAACTTCCCGCTGTAGCCGGAAACTGTCTTCTTCACGATGCCGTCCGGCTTCGTGAACGCTTCGGTCGTAAACAATTCCGGTCTGCTATCGGTAACCTCGTTCATCACGAGCGCCCAAATTTTGCGCGCCCGGGATTTGCCGGCCTCCGACAGCGTGTTCACCGGTTCGCGATACCCGATCCATACGCCCAGCGTGACGTCCGGCGAGTAACCCATGAACCAGACGTCGGCATAGTTTTGTGTGGTTCCGGTTTTGCCGACAACCGGGATTTTGCCATATTTCTTGAAGTCACTCTTGATCGATTTGCCGGTGCCGTCCGTGATAACGGTGCGAAGCATATCGGTCATCAGGTAAGCCGTTTGCTCGGAGAAGACTCGCTCCGGCTTCACCTCATGTTTGTAGACGATGTTGCCTTTCGCATCGGTAATCTTCTCTATCATATATGCGTCGGTAAACTGCCCCCCGTTAGCGATAGAACTGTACGCATTGGTCAGTTCTTCAACGGTGACGCCATACTTCAAGCCGCCAAGTACACCGGTTTGCGCATGGTAATCCTCTTCTTCCAATGTGGTGATGCCCAGCTTCTTGGCAAAGTCCCAAGCTTTGTCGATGCCCACGATATTGTTGAAAACTTTAAGCGCTGGGATATTCCGCGATTCATTCAAAGCGGTCCGCGCGGTCACCAGCCCTTTATAGCCGCCGCTGGAGTTCACCGGGATGTGGAAGCCTTTTTGGTAGTCCTTCAAAATAATCGGCGAATCATCAATGATCGATGCGGGCTGAACTAACCCTTCTTCAAGCGCCGGTAAATAAGCGGCGATCGGCTTCATCGTAGAGCCGGGTTGCCGTTTCATTTGCGTTGCATAGTTCATTTGCTCCGTATAGAAGTCGCGGCCTTCGATCATGCCAAGGATTGCGCCGGTCTTGTTATCGATCATCATCGAGGCGACCTGCTCCAGCCCCTTCTTCTCACTGTACGGAGAGAAATTGTCCGCGTTCTCCGATACCTTGTGCATAGCGTTGTAGACCTTCTTGTCGATGGTCGTGTACACTCGGTATCCCCCGGTCAGCAACTCCTGCCGAGCTTCCTCGAGGATGGCGGAGTTGGCGGCAATCTCTTCTTTGGTCATCTCCGGATTGTTGAGCATCGCCAGGACAATGGCACCTTGACGTTCCGTCTCCAGCATCAGATACGGGAACGTGTCATACGCCTTCTTCGTTGGCTTGGCCAGCGATCCTTTGATATCGAAGGCCATCGCTTCATCGTATTGCGCTTGCGTGATTTTGTTCTCCTCAAGCATACGTTGCAGCACCAGCTGCTGGCGTTTGACCGCCCGCCCGAACGCCTCCTCGTTAAACTCCCCTTTGCCGTTAAAAGCGGAATAGGTAGAGGGAAGCTGAGGCAGACCCGCCAAATAGGCCGCTTGGGCGATATTCAAGTCCGACAGATTGCTGACGTTGAAGAGCCCTTTGGCCGCGGCTTTAATGCCGTAAACCTGATACCCGTTCGAACCGTTGCCGAAGGGAACCTTATTCAAATAAGCTGTAATGATTTCTTCCTTGGATAAAAAACGCTCCAACCGAAGTGCGAGCAGCATTTCCTTAATCTTCCGGTCTTCGGTCTTATCCAGGTTCAGGAACACGCGCCGCGCCAGCTGCTGAGTCAGCGTACTGCCGCCGGTCTGCACGTCCTCTTTGAGCACCCGTTGCTTCACCGCCCGCAACGTCCCCTTAAAGTCGATCCCAATATGTTCTTCAAAGTGATTGTCCTCGATAGCGATTACAGCATCGATCACGATTTGCGGGATTTCTTTATAGGTGACAGGACGGCGATCCTCTTCCGATCGCAGCTGGCCGATCGGCTGGCCGTCACGGAAATAGGCGAAGCCGGTCATTTCATTATGATTGATTTTTGCTTCAATGTCGGCACGCGACCGCACCGGATCGTCCTTAACGATGGAGGATACGTATCCGAATACGGCTCCACCGGCAAACAGAGCGCCGGCAAATCCAAACAGAACGAGCCAACCCACAATCGCCCAGGCTAATCTGCCTTTTTTGCGCTTCCGGGCGGGTTTTGCGGTTTTTTCGCTCCGTTTATTGCGCCGCAGCTTGCCGGAGTTTTTGTCGTTCTCATGATCCATGCATGATCCTCCTTTATAAACAGCAACATTATAGCATAAAAAAGGGGATTTGGATGTTTTTTCAGCGTATTTTGGCGTGTGACGAATCCGACTTCCTGCTTATGACCTAGCTTTCGTAGATTTGACTTAGGGAATGCATCTATGTTATATAATATTTTAAATTGCAAATCGACAAAGGCTTAGAAAGACTCAGTAGAAGGCGGATTCCCGCTGCTCAGAGAATCGGTGGTTGCTGCGAACCGATGAGCGGATCGCTTTTGAATTACCGTCTGGAGCCGTCCGGGGGAACGCGCGTCAAGATGCGCTAGTAGTCCGGTACCGGGATATCCCGTTATGTGAATGAAGTGAAAACCGTCATCGGTACGTCTGGCAATTTGCTGCAGGAACCGCAAGCGGTTTTAATTAGGGTGGTAACGCGAGTGCTCCTTCTCGTCCCTTGGGATGAGAAGGAGCTTTTTTGCGTTTAGATTTCTTAAGCAGGTCTAATGAATATGGAGGTAAGAAGAGCAATGAAATGGGAAGAATTAAGCGCGGCCCAGCAGGCCGAGGTGGAACGCCAGCTTCAGGTAATTTCCCGCGGTGTCGTGGAGATCGTGCCGGAGGATGAATTGAAGCAAAAAGTCATCAAGTCAGTTGTAACCGGCAAGCCGCTCAAAGTAAAGCTGGGGTTGGACCCGTCCGCACCGGATATTCATATCGGTCACACGGTGGTGATGCAGAAGCTGCGGCAGTTTCAGGAGCTGGGCCATCAGGTGCAGTTGATCATCGGCGATTTTACGGGACGGATCGGCGACCCGACCGGTAAATCGGAAACTCGCAAGCAATTATCCGAAGAAGACGTGCAACGGAATGCGGAAACGTACCGGAAGCAAATTTTTAAAATTCTGGACCCGGAAAAAACGCAAGTCAACTTTAACTCGGAGTGGCTTGCACCGATGACGTTTGCCGACGTCGTGAAGCTGTCCGCAAAGGTAACCGTGGCACGTATGCTGGAACGCGACGATTTTACGAAACGGTATACAAGCGGTCAGCCGATCAGCATCCATGAGTTTTTCTACCCGCTGATGCAAGGCATGGATTCGGTGGCGCTGGAGAGCGATATCGAGCTGGGGGGAACGGACCAGAAGTTTAACCTGCTCATGGGCCGGACGCTGCAGAAGGAATATGGCAAAGACACGCAAGTGGCCATCATGACTCCAATCATCGAAGGCTTGGACGGCGTGCAGAAGATGAGTAAGAGCCTTGGCAACTACATCGGTATTGATGAAGCGCCAAACGAAATCTACGGTAAAGCGATGTCCGTGCCGGACGAGCTGATGACGAAGTACTTTGAGTTGGTGACTGACCTGTCTCTCGAAGAGCTGGCAGAGCTTACGGAAGGTCTTAAATCGGGGGCCGTGCATCCACGCGATGCCAAGATGAAACTGGCTCATACGCTTGTCCGGATGTACCATGGTCAGGAAGCCGCCGATGCGGCGCAAGAGCATTTCGTCACTGTGTTCCAGCAACGGGCGCTGCCGGAAGATATTGAAGAGAAAGAAATTCCTGCTGCTGAACTGGACAATGGTAAAATCCGTTTGATCAAGCTGCTGACACTGATCGGATTCGCTGCCTCCAATGGGGAAGCAAGACGCAGCATCCAGCAGGGCGCGGTGAAGCTGAACGAAGCGAAGATCAGCGACCCGAATGCCGAAGTCGAGTTGACGGGCGGCGAGATCATCCAGGTTGGCAAGCGTAAATTCGCGAAGCTTCAAATAATATAATCGGATATTCACAAAGCCGGAATGGAATTGAGGATCTGACTTTATATAAAGATCCTTCTCCGATATTTGCGTACAAACATCAATAATCACAGTTAAAAGAGGAACGGAACTTTTCCTGTTCCTCTTTGGAAAGGATCTGCTATGACCGATTGTATACTTTGCGAAGTTATAAATTCGCGGGATGCCGTTGTTTTACACGAGTCCAAGTATTCTCTATGCATATTCGATCTGTATCCGGCCACGAAGGGACATTTGTTGATTTTACCAAAGCAACATATTGAGCAGCTTCATCTGATCGACGATGTTAATCTTCAAAACGATTTGTTTGATATGTTAGTTACGGTATGTAGGTGGCTTGAGGAGAGTCATTTTTGTATGGCTTACAACATAGTTCAAAGTAATGGTCCGCTAGCTGACCAAGATATCCGACATGTTCATTTTCACGTCATTCCACGGTATGAAGATGATGGAATCGTGATCGCTCTTAATGAACATACCGAACGAGCGGATCGGGAAACCTTGCAAGCGATTTGCTCGATTATCAAACTTGGAAACATACAGAAATAAATAAAACCGACCCAAGTCGTTATCGACTTGGGTCGGTTTGCTTATACGAATCTTAACGGTTGTAGAATTCGACGATTTGCTTCTCGTCGATGTCTTGCGACAGCTCGGAACGTTCTGGCAAACGGATGTATTTGCCTTCCAGCGTCGTGTCGTTGAATTCCAGGTAAGCTGGAAGATGTGTGCGGTTCTCCAGAGCTTCCTTCACGGAAGAGAGACCGCGGCTTCTTTCACGCAGGCCGATAACGTCGCCAACGTTAACGCGGTAAGAAGCGATGTCTACTTTCTTGCCGTTAACCGTTACGTGACCGTGGGATACGAGCTGACGTGCACCTGCACGAGAGTTCGCGAAGCCCAGACGGTAAACCAGGTTGTCCAAACGGCTTTCAAGCAAGATCATGAACGTTTCGCCCGCGATACCAGGCATGTGCTGCGCTTTCTCGAACAGGGTGCGGAATTGCTTCTCACCCAAACCGTACATGTGGCGCAGTTTTTGCTTCTCGAGCAATTGTGCTCCGTAGTTACTTACTTTTCTGCGTTGGTTAGGACCGTGTTGCCCCGGAGGGAACGGACGCTTCAAATCTTTGCCAGTGCCGCTCAAGGAAATGCCAAGACGGCGGCTGAGTTTAAATTTAGGACCAGTGTAACGTGCCATTGTATAGGTAGACTCCTTTGTTAGTTAAATTTCGTCTAGGGTTCTACTTGCGCGGGTTTTGTTTGGTTGAGCGAAGGATAGATCATGATACGCTCCCTGACAGGAAAGTTCAGCCGCTGTCCCGTCAGCAACAAAAACCGAGAGGGTGCTCGCATGCGTTACGCCCTAAGTAAGACTCTATCCAGTCTTCATCAACAATATATATTATATGAATTGGGGTTATAAAGTCAATAAGTGATTTTGTTGAGATGGGCTGATTTTTGTCGATAGGGCTTTAGTCCCAAAAAAATGCCTTGAACCGCAGGATTTATAATGCAAAACCCTAAATAAGGTAGTAAAATAGAGATATCAGATCGGATACGGCGGAGATGGACAAGCTTGAACTCCAGAGGGCAAGAGCTTGTCCGTTTAATATTTATTGCAGTCGAGAGGTACAATTCCAACGTAACATATAAAGGAGCATTTTTATGGCCGATCAATCCTTGGGTCAGCCGATGCTGAACCTGAACAACGTTTCCGGCCTGCCGCGGCTTGATGATCTTAACGAACATACAGATTGGTTGCGGCAGCTCGATATTACCGTCCACGATTTTCCTTATATTGATTCTATATTAAAACAGGCCTTCGCAGAATGGCGCAAGCAGATTTCCGATATGCCGGAACTCGGCGAGGTCGATGTCTTCCTTGCCGGCAGCTGCGGCGAGAAGCTGCTAATCGATTCACTAAACCCGCGGCAGCTGCTGGAACGTTCCTGGCCTAGCGGAATGGAAGAGGTCATCAAGGAGAGCCTGTGTGAACGCAAAGCCATCGCAGTCCAGAAAGCCGACGGCGTTTATGCGGCAGTACCGGTGCATACGCGCATTCATGGCGAGTTGTTTGCGATGATTGGCTGTCTCATGCGTGAGAGCTGTACATCAGAGGCGCTCTTGTTTGCCAAGATGACAGCTCGGCTGTATCAAACTTGTTTTTATCGTTGCTTTGAGGGCATGTTCATTACGGATTTGGTGCGCATCCAACAGCAAGCCAAACGGGAGGAGCAGCGCCGTTCCAAGCTGTTTCAAATGGTGCAGAAGCTTCATGATAAGATCGACGTAGATTCGGTGCTGACCGAGGTGTTCGAGCGGGTGTCCAACATGTATCCGAATGCCCGTCTGGAGTTGCTGATGTCCCAGGACCATGTAAGCTTCGATCCGCGAGTTAAATCATTTCAATTGCTTGGACAAGGCGATGAACTGCTCGTGAGGGCATTCATGGAGGGGCGCATGCAAACTAGGAACATCATAGACTCAACGGGAGATGGCGAGAGCAGTTTGGAAATCGCCGTACCTCTCAGCGGAAAACAAGGGGTGTACGGGGTTTTCCATTTGCAAATCGAACGGGAAGAGATCGATGATGTGGATTTACAGCTGATCAGCATGTTGGCCGATACGGCCGGCACTGCATTTGAGAATGCGAAGCTGTATGAACAGTCAAACTTGCTAATTAACGAGCTGAGGTTGATTAACGAACTAACGAAACGACTGAATCAAAGTTTGCGGCTCAAGGAAGTATTCCAATTTGCAACCGAAGAGCTTCTATCGATCTTCCAAGCGGAATATTGCTGCATTTCTCAAGTCAACAAACATACAGAAACGTTTGAGATTATGTCTTGCAACGTGCCGGGGCTGTCGAAAGAGCATTTTTCGATGACCTATGGATTCAGCGGGCTGGTCTATTCCACGCAGGAACCGATCATCTTGTCGGACTTCCAAGCCTACGGGAAGGTAACCTCAAGATTTATGGAGGAGACGAACTCCCGCTCGCTGATCACTGCACCTTTATTCGTCCGGGGTGAAGTGATCGGGGTCATTATGCTGGCTCACCGCAAGCCACGCTTCTTCTCCTATGATAATTATAAGCTGCTGCAGGTCCTATCCTCCCATATCGGGCTGGCCATTGCCAACGCGTCGTTGCATGCGGAGGTACGCCGGATGGCGAATCGGGATATGCTGACGGGGCTTTATGCCCGCCATTATGTTGATGATGCGATTAAGGAATTTCAGAAAAGAGACGCGAACGGTTCCTTAATCATCGTAGATATCGATCAGTTTAAGCAGGTCAATGACACGTTTGGGCACCAAACTGGGGACAAAATCCTGAAGCAGGTGTGCTCCATCGTCAAGAACTCGATCCGCAAGACCGATATCGCCGCCCGTTGGGGGGGCGAAGAGTTGGCCGTGTACCTGCCCGGTGCGAGCGCAGAGAACAGCTACGAAATCGCAGAAACGATCCGGTTGCGTGTCGCGATGGATACCGATCCGCCGGTGACCGTCTCATGCGGGATCGCTGAGTGGGGAAAAGACGATGAGAAGCTTAGTGTGGAGTCACTGTTCTATGTGGCGGATATGGCACTGTATAAAGCGAAGAACAATGGGCGGAACCAGACGCAAATCGGCTCCAGAGAAGACGCCCCTTCCTTGTAAATGGTGTAATTGGTAGAGAACGCTCTACGCCGGATTTATGGACGGCGGGAGCGTTCTTTTTTGGATCATCGGACGAACCTGCGAATAGAGCGACCGTCCCCGTGGCAGGATACTGCTAGAACTAGCATAAGGAATGCTCCGGTGGAGAACCGGTTTATTTTTTCAGGCGGGGGCTTGCGTATGAAGGGGATATCACGGAGATGGCCTACGTATAAATATCGGTTAGGGAAGGTCATCGGCGGCCTGCTAGTTACGGTAATCCTGGCGTCATGCGGGATCAACGAAGCGAGAACGCCGGAGCAGTGGTTTGACTTCACCTGGTCCGGACTGGCGGGCTGTGATACGTTGACCTTTCGCGGCTTAGCCGCCCTGCAGCGTGGAAATGGGCAAGGGCTGGAGGAGAGCTTCAGTTATACGGGACGTCTTCAAGAGCATAAAGAATTAAGTATCCGAGGCGAACCTGTGAGTCAACGGGGAGGTCACCTAGCAGGTCATCTGCAAACGGCGGGGCTCGCACAGCCGAACGGCTGGGAAGCCAAGCTCCGGTTAGAGCACGGGAACTGGCAGGTGCAATCCGATGACCACAATGCGCTGCTGCAAGGGGTGGTTCGTCTAAACCCGCTGGAACAACTAGAGGAAATCCGAATGGCCGCTAAGAAAAAGATCACTTCCGAAAGCGGCGCAGCACGAGGGACCAAGGTACTTCGAATCGAGATGGATCCGGCCGAGGCCACCATTCGGCTAAAGGATCGCTTGCTGTCGGAAATGGAGCTTATGCGTGAAGCAGGATTGGCGAAGTTAGAACAGGTGTCGGCTTCACAGCAAGAGCAGCTGCGGGATGAGTTATCGCAGATCTGGACGACGGGCAGCAAGCAGTTATCTGTCATGCTTGAGCAGATGAAAGCGACCGTCGTCTACCATTTGACGATTGATCGCAAATCGGGATTACCTTCCAGGCTGACCTCAGAGACCACACTAAATTACTTGTCCCCAAAAGGTGTGCCGCAGCGGGAGGTGCTGCGAACCGATAACCGGTTTGGGGGTTATCAGTAGGGGGAATGACTTCCTAGGTCAGGCTGACTTTCCGACCCTATCGTGCTACAATAAAGCAGAAGAATTAACCAATGGTTAAACCAACGGGGTGTTTGGACGGCCGGCACGGGTTGTAAATGCCAAATCCCACAACGAATATTGAGGAGAGTGTGAAGCCAGATGCGAGATCCTAGAATTCAGAAGCTGGCGGAAAACCTAGTTGGTTATTCCGTTAATGTACAACCGGGAGAGAACGTCCTGGTTGAAATGATTGGCGATGAACGCGATTTGCTGAAAGCGGTCGTGGAAGAGGTTGGTAAGAAGGGCGGGAACGCTTTCGTCGAGATTACGGACCGCGCTGTGCAACGTGCACAGTTAAAATACGCTACGGAAGACGGCATCAAAACGTGGGCAGAATACGATTTGAAACGGATGGAAATGATGGACTGTTACATCGGCATTCGTGCGGGTTCTAACGTCAACGATCTGTCCGACGTACCCGAAGATAAAATGAAGCTGTACAATTCGCTTTATTCCCACCCAGTACATAGCGAACAACGGGTAAAACGTACGAAATGGGTGGTTCTCCGTTATCCGAATGCCAGCATGGCTCAATTGGCCAATACGAGCACGGAAGCGTTCGAGGATTTCTATTTTGACGTATGTAACCTGGATTATGCCAAAATGGATCGGGCGCAAGACGCCTTGGCCGATCTGATGAACCGAACGGACAAAGTCCGGATTGTTGCCCCAGGCACCGATCTGACCTTCTCGATTAAAGATATTCCGTCGGTTAAATGCTCCGGTCAGAAAAATATTCCGGACGGGGAAGTGTATACAGCTCCGGTTCGCGATTCCGTAAACGGCACGATCAGCTACAATACAGCAACGCTGTATAACGGAATTACGTTTGAGAATATTAAATTCCGGTTTGAGAACGGTAAGATCGTTGAAGCTACAAGCAACGACACGAAACGGATGAACGAGATTCTGGATTCGGACGAAGGGGCAAGATATATCGGGGAGTTTGCGATCGGATTTAACCCTTATATTTTGCATCCGATGAAGGATATCTTGTTCGACGAGAAAATTGCGGGCAGCCTTCACTTTACCCCAGGTCAAGCTTACGAGGAGGCCGACAACGGCAACCGTTCCTCGATTCACTGGGATCTTGTGTTGATCCAGCGTCCGGACTACGGCGGCGGAGAAATTTATTTTGACGATGTGTTGATCCGCAAGGACGGCATTTTTGTGCTGCCTGAGCTGGAGGGGTTAAACCCGGAAAACCTGAAGTAATCCGAAATCCTCCTTGCTAGGAAAGCGGATTCAATGTATGATTGAAGTATGTTATTTCCAATGTTAAAGACGGAGGGATCCTATGGCCACGAACAATGAAGCGGTAGTCGAAATTGCCCAAACAGCAGGCAAGTTCACGTCTTCCATTGTGCTCCAAGCGGACAATAAGTACATTGATGTAAAAAGTATCCTCGGCCTCTTCACCACACTCGTAAATACGAAGAGCTATGAGCTCCACGTTCACGGACCGGATGCGGAAGAAGCGAAGAAAGCCGTAACCGAAGTGTTTGCCAAACACGGGTTGGACGTCAAAGTTGTTGCTGATTAATGTCAATGAGAAACACTCCCAACTTAGGTTGGGGGTGTTTTTTAATGCCTGCGAACAGCGGTGTTCAGCGGTTTTTCATAGATAGGTTAATTTAAGCAGGTTCTTGTATTGACCCTCGATTTCGTCTAATATTAAGAATAGAGATGAATGGTAGGCGATTTTGGACATAGGGGGGAAGAAGCATGACTTCATCTGAGTTGCAGGAGCAACTAAACCTGAAGGCACTTAATCTTCTGAAAGAAGATGCAGATAAAATTGAGAAGCTGATCGAAGTACAGATGGAGAACTTGGCCACACGTTATTGCCCTCTCTATGAGGAAGTGCTGGATACCCAGATGTATGGATTCTCCAGACAAGTAGATTACGCGATTCGCGTCGGACTTATTCAAGAAACGGTAGGGAGACAAATCCTCAGCAGATTGGAACGTAACTTGGCCTCGCTGTATGAAGCCATGAACAATAGACAACAGTAAGGCGTTTGCTGTTGCTGCGAAATAATACAAGCGTATGCTTCGGAAGTTGCCGAAGACATACGCTTGTTTTTGTTGTTGGAGGTTATACAAGATAAAACGAGACGCCGAGAATGATATACACTGCCAGCAGCAGCACCCCTTCAAACCAGTTGGTTTGGCCGTCCTGCGTGATGGACTTGGCGATAAACACCGAGACGCCAATCGCGGCTAGCTCGATGACGGTAAATACGATATCCATCGGGTTGCCAAACAGATGGCTGACGAAGATAAGCACAGGAGCCACGAACAAAGCGATCTGCAAGCTGGAACCTACGGCGATTTCTACAGCTGCCCCGATTTTGTTCTTCATCGCCAGCATGATGGCCGCGCTGTGCTCGGCGGCATTCCCGACAATCGCAACGACGAAGGCCCCGACGAACAACTCGCTCAGACCGAAATCGGCGGTCAGGGTGTCCAGCGTATGTACCAACCATTCGCTGACGAACGCAACCATCACAGTAGCAATCACCAGGTATATAATCGACTTCCCTTTGGACCAGGTGGGGGCATGTTCATGCGGAAGCTCTTCTGCGTCCTTCTCGCTAATATCTGCCAGATGATTCTTGTGCGTAATCATGGAGAAGATCAGCCAGAGGATATAGGCGACAATAAGTACGCCAGCGACAACCAAACTGAGCGTGGAACGATCCTCCTCATGCAGCACATGGGTTTGCAGGAAGATCGCTGGGACGAACAAGGCGATGATCGCTACAATCATCAGAGAGCCGTTCATGCCGGCTAACGTGACGTTATATTTTTGCACCTTGTGCTTTATGCCTCCGGCAAACAAGCTAAGCCCAAGCACGAGCAGCAGGTTCCCGATGATCGAACCGGTGATGCTGGCTTTCACCATGTCGAACAGCCCTTCGCGGACCAGCATGATGGCGATAATTAATTCGGCCGCATTCCCGAAGGTAGCGTTCAGGAAGCCGCCCAGCCGTTGACCTGCGTAATGCGCGACGCTCTCCGTTGCCCGGCCGAGAAAGCCCGCCACAAGGATGACGGCGATCGCGGAGATGATAAATTCAAGCGTTGCTGACCAATGCGCGTAATGACCAATGGCGCTGAGTGCAAAGAAAATCAGCAACAAAGCAGGTGAGATCAACTTTTTCATGGTACACCTCGAGTTAGTCATTTTTTGGCAAAAAACTGAACGTAACAATTTTACTCAAAATTAGACGAAAGGTCTACATTTGCTTTCATACGACTTCCGATTTACAATGAAATTAATGAGGTTGAAGGAGGAATGACCATGACCGAACAACTGCAGTTGGATAACGGGCTTATTCGGATTTCAGATGATGTTGTCGCCAAAATCGCCGGAATGGCTGCGCTGGAGACACCGGGGATCGCCGCGATGTCCGGTGGGTTGTCCGAAGGTTGGGCTAAACGGTTAAGCGGCAAAAATGTGCAAAAGGGCGTCACGGTCGAAGTCGGTCAATTGGAGGCAGCAATCGACCTGCGAATTATCGTGTTATATGAGACCCCCATCCACGAAGTTTGCCGGATGCTTCAGCAAAATGTTCGAGAAGCGGTAGAGAGCATGACAGGACTTAAAATTGTAGAAGTGAATGTAAAAGTCGAGGGCGTGGCGTTTAAGGACGATGAAATCTGATCGCCCCTTCCTTGACCTTCTGCAGCATACCTGAGTTTCGCTTTCGGCCTCGAATGACCGGATTGCTGGCATATGCTTAAGCATAAAGAAGACTACGGAGAATCCCTCCGTAGTCTTCTTTTATTATGGCTTTAGCCAGTTGAGCTCGCGAAGCGTGCGAAACAAAAAACCACCCGCTATGCGGGTGGAGGAACGAAGGTTTGACCAACTAGACCATTCCCATAAAATTGAGATGTTCAGGCTCAATAAAAGAAAGGAATGGTCTTAGATGGCAAACAAGAGCTATAGTTTAGCTCACACGAAGTGGATGTGCAAATACCATATCGTGTTCACCCCGAAGTATAGACGGAAAGAGATCTATAATCAAGTGAGGAGAGATTTGATCGAAATATTTAAGCGTCTGTGCAAATACAAGGGAGTGGAGATCATAGAAGGCCACATGATGCCGGATCATGTACACATGCTGGTAGCGATACCACCCAAAATCTCAGTATCCTCATTTATGGGGTATCTGAAGGGAAAGAGCTCACTAATGATATTCGAAAAGCATGCCACCCTAAAGTATAAATATGGAAATCGGAAATTTTGGGCGGAGGGATACTACGTAAGCACAGTGGGCTTGAATGAGGCCACTGTCGCAAAGTATATCCGCGAGCAGGAAGCACATGACCAGGCAATCGATAAACTGAGCGTCAAAGAGTATGAAGATCCATTTAGCAGAAACGGTAGCAAGAAAAAGTAAACCAGTTTAACTGGTAAGTGAAAGTGACAAAAACACTGAGCCTGAACAATTTTATTGTCAGGCTAGCGTCTTTAGGCGCAGTTTGGCAACAAGGGGTTATACCCCAAGAGCAAACCACCCGTTGGACGGGTGGTTATGATTAGCTTTAAATTATAAGCCGCGCCGGGCTTCTCTGCGCAGTTCGAACGGCGTTGGTTCGCGGATAATCACCGATTTCGTGCGCTCCTGCTTCATCGGCAGAGACGATTCACGCGAAATGCTAAGCACGATGCCCATCGAGACCATCATCACAAGCAACGAAGAGCCGCCGTAGCTGATGAAGGGCAAGGTAACACCAGTCACCGGAATCGTATTGGTGACGCCGCCGATGTTCACGAACGCCTGGATGGCGATCAAGCCCATGATCCCAACCCCAACTAACGTGCCAAAGGTGCTTTGGCAGCGCAGCGACACGAGCAGTCCGCGCCATATGAAATAAATATAAAACAGTAAGAAGATCAACGTACCGATAAATCCAAATTCTTCGCCAATGACGGAGAAAATAAAATCGTTATACGCATTCGGCAAATAATGCAGCTTCTGAATGCCTTGTCCAAATCCCGTACCGGTTAGTCCTCCATGGCCAATCGCAGTGAGCGATTGAATCAGGTTGTAGCCGGTTCCTTGCGTATCATGCCATGGGTCGAGGAAGGCTTCGATCCGGCCCATCCGGTAATCGCTGCTTGCAGCAACGGTGGGATCGGGTGGATTGATCTTGTCCCACAATGCTTCGACACCCAGCACAATGCTGGCACCTAAGATGAGCAACCCGATGGAACCGAGAATGTGCTTCAAATTCGCGCCGCCGGCGAAAATAATCAGCCCGGCGGTAGCCACAAGAATGAGACAAGAGCCAAGGTCAGGCTGGAGCATGATCAAGCCGGCGACAAAGCCAACGATGACCATGACCGGGATATACCCGGTTCTTAGATCCCGGAACCGCTCGCCTTTCTTGGAAATGAGGGCCGACAGGTACAAAATCGTCGTGATTTTAGCCAGCTCCGTTGGTTGAATCCCGAGCGTGCCGATCGTGAACCAACTCGTCGCGCCATTGATGCGTCCGCCGATAAACGGGACGAGCAGCAGCATAATGATGGCCAGGATGAACACAGGGATAAACAGCTTCTTATATTTCTCGTAGGGGATATTCATCGTCACGAACATGCCGACTAACCCGATTATGGCGAATATAATCTGCCGTTTCGTAAAATACATCGGGTCATAACCAAATTTGGCATCAACCAGCGTGATGCTGGAGCTGGAGCTGAACACCATGACGATTCCGAAACCGGCCATCAGCAAGGTTAAGATGAGCAATTGGAAATCGGGGGCTCCGCGTCTTGGTTTCTCTGTGCCTTCTTTCATCGCGTTACCGATTAGGCCTCAAGAAGTTCCTTTAATTCCGTCAACTTATGATTGGCGGTCTTCATGACCATCGCAGGAATCTCCGATTCATACTCCAAGCCGTGCGGAAAAGTGGCCCGCCCCATATAGACCGCTTCGATGGCCAGTACCGTGTCTGGACGTTCCAGTTTGCCTTCGACTACCCGCGTATTGATGCGGAGGTAATAGTCGCTGTTATTATATTCGATTTTATAATCGTATGTAGCGCGGTAATATTCCCATTGCCAACGGATGAAGCCTACCTTCTCCGCAGCTTCGTCTAAGTATGCCAAATCGCTTTGCAGTCCGTCCAATCCGGTATTTTCTACGATCATTGTAAAGAGTGCCCCCTTCAAAATATTGATCCAAAGTTCACGGTTCGATTTAAATGTGAACTTTTTTCATCAAAGTTATCACACTTATCCCCATGATATTATGTTTCCATCGGTTGTGCAAGCATGGGAAAACCTCGCAAATCGGCGCCTTTCCTTAATGTAAATCTGAACGAGTCACCCATTTTCTGCTACAATAAGCTAAACGAGATCGTGGAAAGAGGAGTGGGACGATGGAGGAGAAGCTGTTAAGCGATTTGTTTCCATCCATGGTGGAGCGGCGGCGTTATTTTCACCGCTATCCAGAGCTTTCCTTCATGGAAAAGGAGACCTCGGCGCTGATTGCCGATAAGTTACGGGAGCTGGGGATCGAAACGACCACTAATGTCGGCGGGTTTGGCCTTGTAGCCCGCATCCGGGGAGAGCTTCCTGGCAAAACGGTGGCGCTTCGGGCGGATATGGACGCACTGCCGATCCAGGACGAAAAAACATGCGAGTACGCTTCTCAGCACCCCGGCGTGATGCACGCCTGCGGTCATGACGGCCACACGGCTACGCTACTGGCACTCGCGGAATATTACAGCCGCACAAAAGCGAAGCTGCGCGGGGAGATCCGCCTAATCTTCCAGCCGGCCGAAGAGGTATGCCCGGGAGGGGCCAAGTCGATGATCGAGGAAGGTGCGCTGGACGGGGTAGACGTCATTTACGGGGTACACCTGTGGACACCGATTCCAGTCGGCACGGTAGCGAGTGCGCCGGGGCCGCTGATGGCTTCGACCGACGAGTTCTTCATCGATGTGCAGGGGCGCGGCGGGCATGGCGGCATGCCGCATAAAACGGTAGACAGCGTGGTGGCCGCTTCGGCCCTTGTGCTGCAGCTGCAAAGCGTGGTGAGCCGCTCGGTGGATCCGCTGGACCCAGCCGTGGTGACGATCGGCTCGATCCAAGGCGGGACGGCGCAGAATATCATCGCCGACCGCTGCAGATTGTCCGGTACGGTCCGCTGCTTCCGTGAGGAGACGCGGGAGCTCATCCGCGAACGGATTCATGCGTTAGCCCAGAACACGGCGGAAGCTTACGGCGCAAAGGCGCAGATCAACTATATGATGGGGTACCCAAGTTTAGTGAACGATGAAGGGGAATACGAGCGTTTTCGGAAAGTAGCTCCGGAGGTGTTCGGACTGCGGGCTGAGTTGTCGCCGAAGATCATGCCGGCGGAGGATTTTGCCTATTATTTGCAGCAAGTCCCAGGCTGCTTCATGTTTGTTGGGGCGGGCAATCCCGGCAAAGGCGCGATGTATCCGCATCATCATCCCAAATTCGATATTGACGAAGATGCGATGCTGCTGGCGGCGGGGCTGCTGGCGGCGATGGCGGAATCCTATCAGAACGACCGCGCATAATCGGATTCCCACTTTGGAACCCTATGTCCAAAGGAGGGATTTATGTTGAGAAAAGTCAGCGAGATTATGACGAAGAACGTCGTTACTGTGTCGCCGCAGGATAATGTATATGAAGTAGCGGTGAAAATGAAAGAGAACGACACGGGCTTCATTCCGGTAGTGGAAGGCGGAGATAAGCTGATTGGCGTCATCACAGACCGGGATTTGGTGATCCGCGGAATCGCCGAGAAGCGTCCCGGCTCGACGGCGGTTACCGAAGTGATGACCAAAGGGATCAAGACCGCTACCCAAGAGATGTCGGTAGACGAGGCCGCAGAACTGATGGCCGAGCAGCAAATCCGCCGGCTCCCGGTATGCGAAGGGGATCGTTTGATCGGGATCGTATCGCTTGGCGATTTGGCGGTGCGTAATATTTTTGCCGACAACGCCGGGGAAGCTCTGTCTGAAATCTCGGAGCAGGTCCATTAATGACGAAGAGGTAGGAAGCGGGAGAGGTTCGCAGCCTTGGCGGCGGACTTCTCTTTTTGCTGGTTGCAAGAGGCTGATCTAAAGGAGGGCATAACCGATGATAGAAACGGGAGCATGTATCGTTCAGCGAGATTTGACGGTGCTGCTGGAGAAGGAGCATCCCGGCTTCGAAACGGCGCGGGAACAGTTGTCCCATTATGCCGAGTTGGTGAAGAGCCCGGCTTATTATCATACATATCGAATCACTCCGCTCACCTTGTGGCATGCGGCTTCTTGCGGGATTGATGCAGACCGAGTGCTACAAGAGCTTAGGGCCATGGCCCGATATGGACTGCCGAGCGGCGCAGCTGAGGACATTCGTAACTGGATGGGAAGGTTCGGACAGTTGAAGCTGCGCCCGTTTCCGGATGAAGCGGAGCGATTGGAACTGGAGTATGTTGGAGCGGAAGAAGAGTTTCTGGAGCGTTTATCCCGACAACTGGATTTACCTGCAGGGACTTGGAATTTGGTGGATGAGCATCATCTTCTTCTTTCTGCGGCTTCGCGCGGCAGTTTAAAACGGGAGCTTGCCCGGCTAGGTTATCCTGTCGTGGACGAAGCGGGCTATCACCAAGGCCGCAATCTGAAGTTTGCGCTTCGAGAGGAACTGGAAGGAGGAAGGCCGTTTCGACTTAGACCGTACCAACAGGAAGCAGTCGCTGCATTTGCCGGTAAAGCTGGCGAAGGCGGAAGCGGGGTTGTCGTACTTCCTTGTGGGGCAGGGAAGACCGTAATAGGACTAGCTGCCATGGAACGGTTCCAGTGTGAGACACTGATTTTAACCTCCAATGTAACCTCGGTACGTCAATGGATCGCCGAAATTACTTCGAAAACGACTTTGCCGCCGGAAGCGGTTGGAGAGTATTCGGGAGAGAAAAAGCAAGTCAAGCCGGTGACGGTTTCAACCTATCAAATCTTGACTCATCGAGCTCGAAAAGAAGACGACTTCAAGCATATGTCCTTGTTCCAAGAACGGGATTGGGGACTGATTATTTACGATGAAGTTCATCTCCTTCCGGCACCGATTTTCCGTGCAACCGCTGATATTCAGGCGACCCGTCGGTTGGGGCTGACCGCCACCCTAGTTCGTGAGGACGGTTGCGAGCGGGACGTCTTCTCCTTGATCGGACCCAAACGGTATGATGTCCCGTGGAGAGCGCTGGAAGAGAGCGGTTTTATCGCCCAGGTCAATTGTCAAGAGATCCGGGTAGCGATGCCCGAACCGCAACAGAATCAATACGCCCGCGCAGAAGGGCGGGAGAAGTTTCGAATCGCCGCGGAGAACCCGTATAAGAACGAGATCGTGCGGCGCTTGCTGGACCGGCATCGAGATCGTCAGGTGCTTATTATCGGTCAATATTTAGATCAGCTGCAAAGCATCGCCGCAGAACTCCATGTTCCGCTCATAACCGGAAGTACGCCTCAGGCGGAACGAAGCCGATTGTTTCAGGCATTCCGCGAAGGGGAAATTCCGGTCCTGGCCGTATCTAAAGTAGCTAATTTTGCGGTGGATTTGCCGGATGCGTCGGTAGCGATTCAAATCTCCGGCAGCTTTGGTTCGCGTCAAGAGGAGGCGCAGCGCCTCGGTCGAATTCTGCGGCCGAAGCGAGACGGCGGCAGGGCTTATTTTTATACCCTCGTGTCGGAAAATACCCGTGAACAAGAATTTGCGCTCCGGAGGCAGTTGTTTTTGCTGGAGCAAGGTTATGAGTATGCCGTGCGGCGTGAGCAGGAGGGGGTCGAAGCATGAGCGGTCGGTCAGAAATGCCGGCGTACGAAGATTGTTTGGTAGATGAGCCGGTTCGAGGTCATTTAAACGAAGTGGAGATCGAGGCGCTCCGACTTCTGTTTCGGCGTTACGCTGGACAGCCGTTTCGGCTGGAGCAGGCGAATGCCGCCGCGGCTGGCAGCATGAGTGGGGCTGACGTTCGTGCTGCATTGCCGGCACTCCTGTGCTCCGGGGAGATCGCGGCGGTTCGCAAAGCTTGGGGAGAGAAGCTGTATTACATTCCGCTGGACCGTCAGCTAGACCTGTGGAAGACATGGGGGTATACGGAACTGCGGGAGCAGGACCCGGCGCGTGTGGAACTTGAACGAGAGGCCAAATCTGGATTGGCTTTAGATTTATTCCGCGCTTTGACTTGGATTGCGGGCAATGGATTGCGGATGACGGCGAAAGGGACTATCCATCAGAAGGAACGCAGTAAGCTGGAAGATCGAATTGTACTGAAAGCCGAAGATATCGCAGGTCTGCAGCTTAACTATCCACATCCAGACGTTTATTCTCCTGCGTTAGCGGTCGTCATGGATCTGCTGCTGGCGCTAGGATTGATCGCCAAGGAGAGGGCCGTTTGGCGGACGGATGTACCGGGAATGGCAGCATGGCTGTCCTTGGACGTCCCCGCAATGAACTTCGTCCTATTGCGCGAGATACTACAGCGCTATGTTCCGGCGGACGTCGGACTGCAGCATGTCGCATTACGACTCACGGCACCGGATTTGAAACGCGGCGTCTGGTATTCGGTGGAGGAACTGCTTGGTTCGCTCCAAGATCAGGGGTTGCTGGGAGCTGGGGGAGGCGACCTGTCGCCGGAGCGCGCTGCTTGGACCGAGGGTTGGCTTGAAGCTTTATGCGGCTTCGGCTGGATGGAGCTTGGCCGCCATCCAGAGGATGGCCTGATGTTCCGTTGGCTGATTGACCGGGAGACTTCTTCGCCTGAGGTTCTCCCTTCACCTCAGTCCTCCCCCTCGGTGAAGGAGAAGCTTATCGTGCAGCCGGATTTTGAGCTGTTGGTTCCGCCGGACGTGCCGTTTACGGTCCGGTTTGAGCTGGAGTTTTGCGCGGAACTGGCTTCGTCCGGCATGATGAGCGTATATCGTCTGACGCGTGCAGGTCTGGAGCAGGCCGGTCGGTTGGGGCGTACGCCGCAGGAGATCTTGCAGTTGCTGGAGGAGCATTCCGCCGGAGTGCCGGCGCCTGTTCGAGACAGCTTGCTCCAATGGGGGCGGGAAATCGGCCGCACGACGCTTACCGAAGTGAAGCTGCTCAGCTGTGCAGATTCGGAAGCTGCGGATCGTATTGCCGACTTGGCATCGCTGGCCGGCAAGCTGGAGCGAATTGGTCCCCTTCATTTTCTTGTAACGTCGGAGAGCGAAGCAGAAGTGATTAAGATTCTGGATAGTGAGCGATTGGCCCCGGCTCAACGGGGCACTTCTGTCCCTGATGATCCGGTGCTTCCGAAGCTTACGGAAATGGAGGTCACCCGGTCAAATGACAAGGAGCAGATCGTGCAGAAGGGGCAAGGTTGGATTTATAAAGGAGCAGATCTGCACTTTTATGAGCAGGAAACCCGCCCGCCAGATGTAGACGAGCTGTTCCCGGGTTTATCGGAGATCCCTGTCATGTGGTGGAAGGAATTACGGCGTTATCACGCTTCGACCGCTCGTGAACTGATCGAACGAGCTTTGGCCTGGTCTGCCAAGCTCATGCTGCAGATCGGCGGAGATACCGTGGTTTGCGTGCCGCTGGCCATCGTGGAGGGCGAATCGGATTGGCTTGTCAGAGTGCGGCAGGTTCCGTCATCAGCGGCTCAGGAGAAGGACATCTCAGAGAAGGAAGTGCAGCTGTCTCCCCGAGATTGGCAAGCGATTCGCCTAATTCTCCCAGCAGGCATACGCAAATGAGAGTCAAGGAAGGATGAACCTCTTCTGCTCACTAAAGGATTGTGGTATGATAGTGACGTCTACCTATTGGGTGGAACATTAACCGCAAAAGCGAGATGAAAATTCATGAGCGTAGTCGCGAAGAATACGGTCGACATGGCCGAAGTGCTGATCAACGCCTATGAATTGGGCGATATGATAAACCAATCCGCCGCTGTATCCGAATATTTGTATTGGAAAAAGCGCGTGGAAGAAGATAGCGAAATTCAGGCATGGGTCAAGAAGCTGGAAGCTCAGAAGGAGCTGTTCCGGGAAACCGAACGCTTCGGACATTACCATCCAAATTATCACGAAGCCAAGGAGAAAGTGGCCGAGGTGGAGCGAGAGTTAGAGCGTTTCGAGGCAGTTCGGAAGTTTAAAGCTGCTGAGAACGAGCTCGACGATATCCTTCACCAGATGTCGGAAATGATAGCACATGCCGTTTCCGATACGATCAAGGTGCCGAGCAATGATCCGAATCCAAAAGGCGGATGCGGCGCTGGTGGAAGCTGCGGTTGCGGCTAAGCGAGTAAGCAGCCGATCATTCCGGATCATTGTTACCGGAATTTCCAGGTAGTTAAGCCACGGGAGGGGAAAGTCATGTTTCCGGAGCGTACAGGATATATCATATGGGTGAGTGACTTGAAAGCGGCTAGGAACTTAGAAAAATACGGAAGCGTGCATTATCTATCCCGCCGCATGCATTACGTGGTGATGTATGTGAATGCAGATCGAGCGGAAGAGACGATGCGCAATATCCGTAAGTTATCTTATGTTCGCAAAATCGAGCGGTCTTACCGTGGGGAAATCAAAACCGAATACAGCAAGGACGTCCCGGACAAAACCCGCTTCTACGGACTCTAATTGAAGTAGATCAAGCGATTCCGAATGCCAAAAGCCGCGCAGCGAGCAACCGTTGCGCGGCTTTTTTGCGTTTGAACTCTTGCAGATTTTTTTGCGCTAAATATAGTTCTATCGACCCGTTTTTTCTTGGCAAAAAATACTTAAATCTTGTAGAAAATTAGGGATTGTTGTAATATAATAGGTAAAAGAGCTTAGTTAAAAAGTCCTAATTATTGGCAAATGACCTACTTTTCTATCCATAAAGACCTATAAAATGCGAGGTGCGGCATGAGAGACAAGGCAACGGAACGCTGGAGAACCTATGAATCCTTCTATATTCAACTAGGGGACAAGAGAGTTGCCGATATCGTAGTAACGAACCATGCCAAGCTCCGATACCAGGACAGAATTGATCGGGATAATGTCGGGTTTGAACAGATTGCCGGATGGGCTTGGGAATGTTTAAAGCAGGGACGCATTACGCCATATTATCGCAAGGAAGAGGACGTCTATTTAGTTGATGACGATCTTGTGATGGTGGCCGAATTTGCGGAAATTCCCGGCGAGTTCGACCTTGCCGGACGCCCGATGCACCGCATGATCATCGTTACCTTTCTTGGACGGATGTCGGAAACCATTGAATTACGTGATCTAAAATCTTATTATTCCTGGCTTCGCCATTCCCGGCGAATGACGCTGATGAAGAACAGTCGCAAGCGCCGCTAGGAGCTGCGGGAATAGGACAGACAAAAACAAGGCTGAAAACGAAAATGAAGATGAAAGCGAAAACAAAGAACGATCTGGAAAGAAGCAGCCGTTAACCGGTCTGCTTCTTTTGACATTTTAGCCTGTTGTGTCAAATCCGATTTCCCTGATTTTTCTGCAACTTGAATACGCCCTCTTTCGTTCCCTGACGTTACTCACGTCTACGCTTGTGTAGGGGTGTGAGGGGATAGGGTGTGATGACGGGCAGGATTAATGTAGTCTTCCCACTCCTTTTACACCATTATCCCGTTACATCAGGTGATGGAATAAGTGAAAACTGGGGATCGAAAATGCTCAGAAGTTAAGAAAGCGATAAAGGTATGAAAATAGTTGCAAGGAGCTGATCAGTACGTTTCAAAAAGGCAATTAAGTGGTTTATTGCAAAAAATATGGCTAACTCGATAAATACGAGTGACTAAATAAATACATACGGACAACTCACTAAATATGGAGTGCTCGAAACCCCTCGATTAAGCCGCATCCGCAACTGGTGAGATTACACGACTTGAGATTAACTGGCGGTAAGGGAGCGCAGGAGCAGTGAATTAAGCCGCTGTTGCAATGGACGGGTGTTTTTGTCGATGTGTAACTAACTGGTCGTAAGAGATCGCAGGAATGGACAAGCACATCTGCAGCAGGTTTTGGCGCATCTCTTCCTCGGAACAAGTCATGCGCAGGTAACGGCGGACGGTGTGCTCGTTCAAATACGCCTGCAAATGCGTTATTCCTAGCGAGACATACGTGCGTCGGATCGAGTCTCTTGCTTGTCTCACGACTCTCCGCAAGGGCAGATACATCCGATAAGCGAAAGGAAACCACCGCTTGGTTGAGGTGTGTTGTCCATCGACATACTTGTTGATGAATGCCTCAAGATCGCTCCGGTCAGCCTGTTGCTCGCCCCCTCCTCTTTTGTGCGGAATCAGTTGAATCTTCACTCGCTCGGGTTCGCCAGTCTCCGTTACCGTGCAGCCGGTAACAACCGCGGTGGCATAAGGTTGATCAGCAGGATGAAAGCGTCTGGTATCCGTCCCATATTGATCGCGGCACACTTTGACTTCTCCAGAGAGCAAAACCTTCGCATCGCATTCACCGAGGGTATGGCGGATTTTGTGCAGCATGAGCCAAGCGGTCTTGTAGGTCACTTGGATTACCTGACTCAACCGCAGCGCCGAGATGCCATCTGGGAGCAGGAACAGCTCCAGTGCTTGAAACCACTTCACCAAAGGCAAATGGGTTCTTTCAAAAATGGTGCCGACCAAAGGAGAGGCTTGATAGCCACATTTTCCGCATTCAAATAAAGGAATATGTCGAGTGGACAGACGGGTGCACTCGGTATAAGCGCAGCGCGGGCAGACAAAGCCATTTGGCCACTTCATCGCGATGATCGCCTCGATGCAGTCGGCTTCATTTTGAAAACGATGGCTGATAGCTTGATGCTCCGTATTCATGCCTAATTTCATGTCCGCTTCCTCCATTAAATGCGCACATACGTTCTCTTTTCTAAATTATACCAAACGTACGTTCTATCATCAAGAAAAAAATACACATTGACCATCCGATATTCAGAGGTTGATCGGATTTCCGGGTAACCTCCTTACCATCGGGCTTATCGGCCCCTCTTTTCTGAACAAAGGGGATAATGGTGCAAAAAGGGCGGTAAGAAGATGATCCTCCTGAATCTCCCTCTTCTGAGCAAAAGGGATAATGGTGCAAAAGAGGCGCACAAGACTATATACAAGCGCGTTTTTTTGATCCTGCATCAAATTCATGGTACGGGCACTTTATGTAGTTGGGGCGAGCATGCTATTGTTAATGGAGAGCTTTGCAATGGAGAGAAAGGGGAGTGCCGGACGATGGCGTTAAACTATCACCAGCTTCATATTTTCTATACGGTGGCGCAGCGTGGCAGCTTCTCGGCTGCAGCCCAGGCCCTGCACATGACTCAGCCTGCGGTTACGATGCAAATCCAATCGCTGGAAGATTACTTCGGCACCAAGCTACTGATCCGTTCTACCAAAAGAATCGAATTAACGGAAGCCGGACAAACTTTAATGCCGTTTGCTCGCCAAAGCGTTGAGTTAATTCGTGAAACGGAGCAGGCCATGTCGCGGCATACGTCAATGCTGGAAGGGCGGCTTCAGCTCGGCTCCAGCTTGACGATCGGGGAATATGTCCTTCCTCGGCTCCTAGGTCCGTTTGGGCAGCGATATCCTCATATTTCAATTGTGATGAAGGTAATCAATACGACGCAAATCATTGAGGAGATTCTGAATCACCAACTGAATTTTGGGTTAGTTGAGGCACCGGTTCAACATCCGGATTTGGTATCTGAACCTGTCATGGAGGATGAGCTTAAGCTGATTGTTCCCGCCGGTCACCCGCTGTCAGGGAGAAGGTCCGTAACGGTGGAGGAAGCGATTCATTACCCCTTTGTACTGCGGGAAAAAGGCTCTGGCACCCGTCAGGTGATGGAGGATGAATTGCGGAGATGCGGCGTTGACATCAACCAACTTCGTACTGTGATGGAGCTTGGCAGCACGGGGGCGGTAAAATCAGCCGTCGAGGCCGGGATCGGCATCACAATTATTTCGCCTTCTTCCGTTAAGCATGAGCAGGCGCTGGGACTGCTGGAGGTGCTGGATATTGAAGGGTTGTCTTTTAAACGGATGTTTTATTCGATCCATTTAAAATCGACGCTGTTGCCGGTCACCGCAGTGACGTTTTTGACTTTTCTGCGGGAAAATTCACAAACTGCATAAAACCATTGAGAAAATGAAGGATGGGATCACATGAAACCATTGGCAGACGAACGTTATGACCTTCATTCACATACCCAAGCTTCGGACGGGATGAATAAGCCGGCGGAAAACGTAAGGCTGGCCAAGGAAAAAGGGCTCACTGGCTTGGCTATCACAGATCACGATACCGTTGCCGGGATTGAGCAAGCATTGCTGGCCGGGCAGGAGCTTGGCGTGGACGTTGTCCCCGGCATTGAAATCAGCACAAGGGCCGGGGGCAAAGACATCCATGTGTTGGGATACTTCCTGGATTACGAGGATGAGCAGCTTCAGGAGCGCTTGGCCCGGCTGCGCTCGGTTCGGGAGGAGCGAAATCATCTAATTATCGCGAAGCTGCAGCAGTTAGGCGTTGAGATTACGATGGAGGAAGTGCAAGCTGGGCTGGACCGGCCGCTGCGTCCGGGGGAAAGCCTAGGCCGGCCTCATATCGCAGATGCCCTTGTTCGCAAGGGATATGTATCGGATATGCGCGAGGCTTTTGATCGATATTTAGCCGAAGGCAAACCCGGCTATGCTTCTCTGCCGCGCATAGCACCGGAAGAGGCCATCATGTGGATTCATGAGGGAGGCGGCGCGGCAGTGTTAGCGCATCCGGGTTTGTACGGGGACGACGAGTTGGTACGGTCAATCCTGGAGCACGGGAAGCCGGATGGGATTGAAGTGTACCATTCTGACCACGGCCCAGAAGAGGAGAGCCGTTATACCGCCATGGCCGAGCAGTACGGGCTAATCGTTACCGGGGGATCTGATTATCACGGTGTGCGGCAGGGGGTTGTTTTTCACGGTGATTTAGGTGGACGCACGGCACCGCCGGGTACGGTGGAACGGTTGAAACAGGCGGCAGAGGCGGCCAGACGGACTGCAAAGAACTGAAAAAACGGTGTTCCAAAGGGTCTATACATCTATGGACCCTAATGGAACACCGTTTTTGATTGGGCTACCAATAGCCATCAGCCGTTCTTCACCGTGTTTGGCAACGATTTAATAAGCTGCTCATCCGGCGTGACATACAACGTCCGTTGGTGGTCATAAATGACGAAGCCGGGCTTGGCGCCGTTTGGCTTGCGGACGTAGCGGATGAGCGTGCAGTCCACCGGAACGCTGCTGGATTGCTTCGCCTGGCTGAAATAAGCGGCAAGTTGCGCGGCCTCATTCAGCGTTGCGTCTCCGTATGACTCGCTGCGGATCAGGACGTGGGAACCCGGGATATCCTTCGTATGGAGCCAAGTATCGTTGGGTTTGCCGAGCCGGTTGGTGACGTATTCGTTTTGCAGGTTGTTTTTGCCGACGTAAATTTCGATGCCCTCCGACGAAGTATAGACGTGCAGCGTCGGACGGTCGTTCTTTTTCTTCTTCTTGCCCCGCTTGGCCCGGTCTCGCAAATATCCCTGCTGAGTCAACTCCTCGCGGATTTCGTCGATATCGCTTAACGTCGCATCGTTTAACTGCTGCAGCAAGCCGTCGAGGTAAGCAATTTCCTCTTTCGCCAGCTTCATCTGTTCTTCGATGACCGCGAGACTGTTCTTAAATTTGTTGTACTTCTTAAAATACCGCTGGGCGTTCTCCGATGGGGTTAGCAGCGGATCCAGTGGAATCGTCTCCATTTTCTGCTCTTCATCGTAGTAGTTGATCAGCTCCACGCTGGTGTCCCCTTTGCGAATCGCATGCAACGAAGGCAGCAGCAACTCACCCCAGATGCGGTAACGTTCGGCATCCTCGGCTTCGCTTAGATCCTTCTCCAGGTTGGTCAGCTTCTTGATGTTTTTGTTTCGCTCGTTTTGCAGGAAGCGCAGCAGGTCGCTCGTCTTCTGTTTGACCGTATCCCGCAGCGCTTTATCCCCGTAGTAATCTTCCATGCATTCACTGATCGAAGAATAGGTGCGAATCTCCCCGTGGGCGCTTGTGAGACGGACGGCGGAGAAGATGCTTTTTCCTTTGGCGTTTTCGCCGGTCATGGGGGAATAGTTCTGGCTGCGAACCTCCTCCATCAATCCGTTAAAAGCCCCCCATAACCGCTCCGCCTCCTCCGGGTTAAGCCCGATCTCGGCTGCAATGCCGCTGACTCCGGCGCGGGCGTAGATTTCGCCGGCGATTAGCGGGCTGAGCCCGGCGAAGGCATCGACCAGCCAGTTGCTGCCGGTGCCTTTGCCTTCGGCTGTTGCCGTTTGCCAGGCGCCCATAAACGCCGCCCGATCCGCTTCGAGCGGATGAAGCTTGTGCTGCTCCGGCGGCGCGGTATAGGCGAAGCCGGGCATGACGACCCGATAGCCGGAAATGGCCGGCGTCACGTGATGTATCCCGTCCAACTGGGTGCCGGTGGCCGGATCAACCAGGATGATGTTGCTGTGCCGTCCCATCAATTCGATGATGATCCGCTTGATGGATAAATCTCCAAGCTCATCGCGAGTACGGACGTCGATATGGATGATCCGCTCCATGCCGACCTGCGTCACCGCTTCGATGGTCCCGCCTTCACAGTGCTTGCGCAGCAGCATGCAGAACATCGGTGCCTCCAGCGGATTCGGAAATGAACTTTCCGTGAAGTGAATCCGCGGGTATGTCGGATTCGCCGACAGCAGAAGCCGCTTATTGCCTGCTTGCGTGCGCAAGTGAAAGACGAGGTCGCTTTCCGCGGGCTGGTGTATTTTATTGATGCGACCGCCGATGCAGGCTTGCAATTCGTGTACGATCGCTCGGGTTACGATGCCGTCGAGTGCCATTTTATGATAATCTCCTGTTCTGAAACTTTGGTATGAAAACGGCGCCTTCACGAGAAAGCCCCCTTCTATGATGCCATACTTCGGGCAAAAACTTAAGGGCTCCCCTGTGATAATTTGGGACTGGCTGGAATACATTTACCCTAGGTGGAAAAGCCTTCACGCCGATACTGCATAATAAACGGAAGGGGAATTAAGGAGGATGGAACAAAAAAACTGGCACCAGTGGAGCAGTGATGCGCTTCTGCAACACTTCGGCGTCACGCGTGAACAGGGCCTGACCGATGAAGAAGCGCAGAAGAGACGCGAGGAATTTGGCTGGAACGAACTGAAGGAAGGAGAGCGCATCTCTCCAATTCTGCTGTTCCTGAACCAGTTCAAGGATTTTATGATGCTGGTGCTGATGGGTGCCACGCTGATATCCGGTTTTCTCGGCGAGTATCTGGATGCCGTCACCATCATCGCCATCATCATTCTGAACGGGGTGCTTGGATTTATCCAAGAATTTCGTGCGGAGCGTTCCCTGCGGGCATTAAAAGAACTGTCCGCGCCCCATGCCAACGTGCTGCGCCAAGGCGTCGTCAAGCATATTCCTGCCAGAGAGCTTGTTCCAGGGGATATTGTCCTGCTGGAAAGCGGGGACCGGATTCCGGCTGATATCCGGTGGTTATCTACGAACAGCTTGGACGTGGAGGAATCTGCGTTGACTGGCGAATCGCATCCGGTGGGCAAACATGCGGGGGTGCTTAGTGAAAGCGACGTCCCGCTGGGCGATCAGAAGAACATCGGCTTCATGGGCACGATGATTACCCGCGGGACGGGCCGGGGGATCGTTATCCGCACGGGCATGGACACCGAGATGGGGAAAATCGCCGATTTAATCCAAAATACCGAAGTCCAAGAAACCCCGCTGCAACGACGTCTGGAGCAGCTCGGCAAAATTTTGATTTATGTGGCGCTTGGATTGACCGTCGTTGTGGTGCTGCTGGGGATTCTGCAGGGACAGCCGGCGGCCAGCATGTTCTTCGCCGGAGTGAGTCTCGCCGTGGCTGCGATCCCGGAAGGTCTGCCAGCTATCGTGACGATCGCGTTGGCACTAGGCGTGCAGCGTATGATCAAACGCAAGGCGATCGTCCGCAAGCTGCCGTCGGTGGAAACGCTGGGCTGCGCTACGGTCATCTGTTCGGACAAGACCGGCACGCTGACTCAAAACAAAATGACCGTAACCCGGGTGTGGCTGGAAGGCCGGTCGCTGGAAGTGACAGGCGAAGGCTACGAGCCGGTTGGCAATATTCTGGACCAGGGCAAGCCAGTCGATATGCGCAATGATCAAAGCTTGCGCCGGTTGTTGCAGATCAGCGCGCTGTGCAGCAATGCGGTGATCTATGAGGACGATCCGGAGAAGCGCGGCCGCCGCAAGACGAAGGAGGAAGCCGCTGCAGGTGGTTCGGTCTGGAAGCTGAAGGGCGATCCAACCGAGGGAGCGTTGGTAACGCTGGCGTCCAAAATGGGAATGACGCCGGGAACCTTGAGCGGAATGTATGTCCGCGATCAGGAGTTTCCTTTTGATTCCAAGCGGAAGCGGATGTCCGTCATCGTCTCCCATCAAGGCGGCAAAATGGCGCTTGTCAAAGGGGCACCGGATATGTTGCTTGAACGCTGCTCTTATATCCTGTGGGATGGCAAAGTGGTGCCCTTCACCGGCACGTTCCGGCAGAAAGTGCAAGCAGCCAACGAACAAATGGCCCGCAGTGCCCTTCGGGTGCTTGGGCTGGCCTACCGCGATTTGAAGCCAACCGAGGGGGCTGAGCATGAAGATCAAGTGGAATCCCAACTGATCTTCGTAGGCCTCACCGGCATGATCGATCCGCCGCGCCGCGAAGTGCGGGACGCGATTACCGTCTGCCGCCGGGCAGGCATCAAGACGGTGATGATCACCGGCGACCATGGGCTGACCGCCGAAGCGATCGCCGCCGATCTGGGTATTTTGCCGCGGGGCGGCACCTCGATGTCAGGCCAGCAGCTGGAGATGCTGAGCGACGAGGAGCTGGAGAAGCAGGTAGAGCACACTTACGTCTACTCCCGGGTGTCGCCGGAGCATAAGCTGCGGATCGTGAAGGCGCTGCAGCGGAACGGGCATGTGGTGGCGATGACCGGCGATGGCGTAAACGATGCGCCGGCCATCAAAGCCGCTGATATCGGCATCGCCATGGGCATGACCGGCACCGACGTCTCCAAAGAAGCGTCCTCGCTCATCCTCAGCGATGACAATTTTACGTCGATCGTCGCTGCAATTGAGGAAGGACGCAGCATTTACGAGAACATTCGCAAGTTTATTCGTTATTTGCTGGCCTCCAATGTCGGCGAAATTCTGACGATGTTCTTCGCCATGCTGGCAGGCTTGCCGCTGCCGCTGCTGCCGATCCAGATATTGTGGGTGAACCTGGTGACTGACGGTTTGCCAGCGATGGCACTCGGTGTCGATCAACCGGAAAAAGACTTGATGGAGCACAAGCCGCGCGGCAAGAACGAAAATATTTTTGCCCGTCGGTTAGGGTGGAAGATCATCAGCCGCGGCGTGCTGATCGGCGTATGTACGCTGGGGGCGTTCTGGCTGACGCTGCGCCATGCGCCGTCGGATCCGGCCCAACTGGTCAAAGCGCAATCCGTCGCCTTCGCGACGCTGGTTATGGCGCAGCTGATCCATGTGTTTGATTGCCGCAGCTCGCGGTCGATTTTCCATCGTAACATTTTGCAAAATAAATATTTAGTGGCCGCCGTCCTGTCGTCGATTGTGCTGCTGCTTGGCGTCATGTACATTGAACCGCTTCAGCCGATCTTCAAAACGGTACCGCTTGGCACGCGGGAGTGGGCAATCACGCTGGTGGCCGCAGGCATTCCGACCTTCCTAATGGGCGCGGGCAGCGTCTGGTCAGGCAATCGGAAACGGCGCAGCAGTGGGCCGCGTCCCTTTGTTACCGCGAAAAGTACAAACATTCGTGCATAAAATCAATAGCTTTTCTCCCGGGCAAAGGCGTAGACTAACCCTATCATCCAACGATGCAGGAGTGGGGTTAGCATGGAATTTACAAAAATGCATGGACTAGGTAACGATTTTCTCGTATTTTATGGTGAACAACAGCTGCCGGATAACGTATCCGAACTGGCGATCCGGTGGTGTGACCGATATTTTGGCGTTGGCGGGGACGGATTGGTATTTATTCTCCCGTCGGACAAAGCGGATTTCAAAATGCGGATTATTAACTCGGACGGTACGGAAGCAGAACAATGCGGCAACGCGATTCGCTGCGTAGCCAAATACGTCTATGACAACCGTCTGGTGGATAAAGACAGCGTAACGATTGAAACGTTGGGAGCAGGCGTTCAGCAAGTGACCTTGCAGGTCGAAGACGGTGTGGTCAAGACGGTGCGGGTCGACATGGGCGAACCGATCCTGGACGGCCTGACAATTCCAACGACGCTGAATCAAAATCCGATAGTAAGCCAGCCGATTGAGACGGACGGTCAAGAATTTAAGTTTACGGCCGTCTCGATGGGCAATCCACATTGCGTCATCTATGTGGATGATGCGTCGAATTTCGAAGTGACCACGTGGGGACCGAAGCTGGAGGTACACCCATACTTCCCGCGCAAGATCAACGTAGAATTCGCCACGGTGACGAATCGTGAGCGGGTGGAGATGCGCGTATGGGAACGCGGGGCAGGCCCAACGCTGGCTTGCGGTACAGGCGCTTGCGCTACGCTGGTGTCCTCCGTCCTAAACGGATTGACGGATCGCGCCGCCTGGATTGGACTCAAGGGCGGAGACTTGTTCATCGAATGGGATGAACGCGACAATCATGTCTATATGACGGGGCCAGCCGAAGCGGTATACAAAGGTAACGTCGAAGTTTAAATCGGAGTTTACGTGGTCGAAATAATCGAAGTATAACGTTCATCCGAGAGGACGATGAATAATTGCCGGGTTCCCTGATCGGGAGTCCGGCTTTTTTTACGGTAACTACCAGCGATCTTCACCGGCGATACCTTATCAATCAGAACGATTTATGATAAATTAATATGATAATAGTTTGCGCCGGGATTGATTCATAATGCGAGTTAACTTCACGGCAGTCAGGGGGCAGAAGCATGAAACCGGATTTGCGTGCGACTTTGGAGCGCGAAGTTATTGTCGGCGACGGGGCCATGGGGACGTATTTGTACCAGTTGGGTTTTCCGGTCGGCATTTCTTATGAAGAATTTAATTTGCTGCGCCCCGACGTGATCGGCGACATCCATCGCCGCTATCTCGATGCTGGGGCAAGGCTGTTGGAAACCAATACGTTTTCGGCAAATTACTATAAATTGTCTAAATTCGGACTGGAGGCCAAGGTGGAGGATATCAACCGGGCTGCAGTACGGATCGCGAAGCAAGCAGCGGGCGAACGTGCGTATGTTGCAGGAGCGGTTGGTTCCATCCGCGGCGGCAAGCGGGCGAACGTCACCGACCAAGAGCTTGGCAAATATTTTGAGCAGCAAATTGCTGCTTTGCTGAGCGAAGGGGTGGATGCGCTGCTGTTCGAGACGTTTTACGACCTTGGGGAAATGCGAATCGCTTTGGGACAAGCTCGCAAGCTGACAGACGTTCCGGTGATTTGCCAGTTCGCCGTCGATCAAATCGGACGCACGCTGGACGGATTTACGATTCCAGATGCGTTTGGAGCGGTGGTTGAAGAAGGGGCGAACGTGGTTGGCTTCAACTGCCATTCCGGTCCAAAAGGCATCATGGGTGTGATGGATGACGTGGAGGGGCCGCTCAACGTGCCGATGTCCGTTTTCCCAAATGCAGGTTTGGCGGACTATATCGATGGAGAATATGTATATGGAGCGACTCCGGATTATTTTGGAAAGTGTGCCCGTGCTTTCGCCGATTTAGGGGCGAGATTGATTGGAGGCTGCTGTGGTACGACACCGGAGCATATTGCCGCGATGGCCAAAGCCTTGGAAGGGTACGCTGCTCAGCCGCTGGCGAAGGAACAGAAGCTGCCTAAGCCGCAGCTGTCTGCTAGCCTATCAATCAACGAGCAGTCGAATGCCGTGCCTGTCGCCTCCAGCGACAAGGAGGCTGTATCCGGCGGCGGGGAGAACCGCAAGCTTCCGAGCTTAACCGAGCTCGTGAAAGAACGGCATACCGTTATCGTTGAGTTGGATCCTCCGCGCGACCTGGATATTGCCAAATTTATGGAGGGCGCAGCTGCTTTGAAAGAAGCGGGCATCGATGCGCTTACGCTGGCGGATAACTCGCTGGCGGTGACGCGGATGAGCAACATGGCGCTTGGACATCTCGTCCAGTCTCAGCTTGGCGTAAGACCGCTGGTGCACATCGCCTGCCGGGACCGCAATCTCATCGGTACGCAGTCGCATATGATGGGCTTCGATGCGCTGGGCATCGACCACGTGCTCGCGGTGACGGGCGACCCTGCCCGCTTTGGCGATTTGCCGGGAGCGAGCTCGGTGTACGACTTGACGTCATTTGAGATCATTCGGATGATCAAGCAGTTGAATGAAGGGATTTCTTTTTCTGGGAAGCCGTTAAAGCAAAAGGCCAAATTCGTCGTAGGCGCTGCGTTTAATCCGAATGTAAAGCATTTGCACAAAGCGGTGGAGCGGCTGGAGAAGAAGATCGCCTCCGGCGCGGATTACATCATGACTCAGCCGGTATACGATCCGGAGCTGATCGTGGCGATCAAGCAGGCAACGGCGCATTTGGACGTGCCGATCTTCATCGGCATTATGCCGCTGGCCAGTGGCAAGAACGCTGAATACTTGCATAATGAGGTGCCTGGAATCCAGCTGTCGGATGAAGTTCGCAAGCGGATGGAAGGCCTGCAAGGCGAAGAGGGACGGGCGATGGGCGTTGAGATCGCCAAAGAGCTGCTCGATACGGCGATGGAGCATTTTAACGGGATTTATCTCATGACGCCGTTTATGTTCTATGAAATGAATGTCGCATTAACGAATTATATTCGCGAGAAGTCCAAACGGGGCTCGGCCCACTTGTCTCGGTTGTCATAATCAATTACAATAGGGTAACGGATGTGATGCCTATGTCGCACAGTATGACTGGGTACGGTGGGGCCGTCAGATCATATGGCGGTTACGTCGTCCAATTTGAAATCAAGTCCGTCAACCATCGGTATGCTGAGGTTGTTCTGCGGATGCCGCGGGAATGGACGTGCTACGAAGACGGACTAAGGCGTCTGGTTCAGCGCCATATCAAACGGGGACGCATTGATGTATACATCAGTAAAGAACGCGATGAATCCGGCACCCTTCCTTACGTATTAAACCGTCCGGTCGTCGAAGCATACCTGAAGGCAGCGGGTGAGCTCGCCAAGCACTACGGTGTTGACGCGAAGCTAAGCGCCAAAGATTTGCTATCTCTGCCGGATGTCTTGACGACGCCCGAGGAAGCAGCTCCGGCCGGCAGTGCTGATCCCGGATGGGAACAGGTGCTGACCGAAGGCTTGGAGGAAGCGCTGATTGGGCTTTTAGGCATGCGGGAACGGGAAGGGAAGCATTTAGCCGCCGATTTGGGTGCGCGACTACAGCGGCTGGAAGCGATCCATGGCGAACTGGTTCGGTTGGCTCCGGAAGTTGTGAAAGAGTACCGAACCCGTCTGAAGAATCGGCTAACTGAACTGCTGGACGGGAACTACGATGAGCAGCGATTTGCGATGGAAGTGGCCGTGTTTGCGGACCGGTCGAACATCGACGAGGAACTGATTCGGCTGAAGAGTCACTTCGAACAGTGCCGCAGTCTGCTTCAAGCTTATGAACCGGTAGGGCGCAAGCTGGATTTTCTCATACAGGAAATGAACCGGGAAACCAATACGATTGGATCTAAAGCCAATCATTTGGCTCTAGTCAACCTGGTTGTCGAGATGAAGGCTGAGTTAGAGAAGATCCGCGAGCAGGCGGCGAATCTCGAGTAAGCCATCTACCCGGCGCCGGGTGAGTGAAGCAAATTAGGGGGAACTACCTGAACATGGCAATTAAACTTATTAACATCGGCTTTGGTAATATCGTATCGGCCAACCGGATCATATCGATCGTCAGCCCCGAGTCTGCGCCGATCAAGCGGATCATTCAAGAAGCGAGAGATCGCCACATGCTGATCGATGCTACATACGGGCGGCGTACACGCGCGGTGATCATCACGGACAGCGATCATGTGATATTATCGGCGGTCCAGCCAGAGACCGTCGCTCATCGTCTGTCCACCAAAGAAGAAGACAACGACGAATAAAATGGAGAGAGCTATGTCTAAAGGGTTACTTATCGTATTATCCGGACCGTCTGGCGTTGGCAAAGGAACAGTATGCACTGAGCTGCGCAAGCGGATGCCGGAGCTGGTTTATTCCGTCTCGGCCACCACACGGCAACCCCGAGCTGGGGAAGAGAACGGCGTCAATTATTTCTTCAAAACCCGTGAGCAATTCCAGGAAATGATCGAGAATGATCAGCTTCTGGAGTATGCGGAGTACGTCGGCAATTTTTACGGGACTCCCCGCGATTTCGTGGAGGAGACGCTGGCTGGCGGGAAGGATATCATTTTGGAAATCGAGGTTCAGGGAGCGCTCAAAGTGAAAGAGAAATTCCCTGAGGGCGTGTTCGTGTTCCTGCTTCCTCCATCGCTTGATGAACTGAAAGGCCGGATTCAAGGTCGGGGGACGGAGAACCAGGCGACGATCGATCACCGCATGAGCGTGGCAGCCCATGAGATCGGACTGATGGAGAATTATGATTACGCCGTCGTGAATGACGAGATCGATTTAGCTTGTCAGAGAATACAATCCATTATCATCGCGGAGCATTGCAGAATTCGCAAGTCGTGCTAGCTAACGCTTCATATGGCGATGAGTCCAAATAAGAAGAGGTGTTTTTGAACATGCTGTATCCATCGATTGACAAAATGCTTGGAAAAGTCGGCAGCAAATACTCTTTGGTTGTTGCGGCTTCCCGGCGCGCGAGACAGCTGCGTGAAGGGGAGAAGAGCGAACTGAAGCAACCGAAGTCGCACAAGCAAGTGGGCATTGCCCTCGAAGAGATTTACGGGGACTACATTAAGCTGAAACAAGATGACGTAGTGACGGAAGAGATCAACAAAGACTAACACCAGACTCATTCAGAGAACAAAGCATATACGAAAGGCCTCCGGGCTTCTTTTTACGACAACCGCGAGGTTGTTATTTTTTTCGTTTGGGGAAAGCGAGGGATAGCGATGTTAACCGGCAAGAAGGTTTTGTTAGGCGTGACCGGCGGTATCGCCGCGTTCAAAGCGGCATCCTTGTGCAGCAAGCTGGTGAAGGAAGGCGCGGAGGTTCGCGTCATTATGACCCAATCTGCGACCAAATTTATCACAGAGCTGACGATGCAGGCGTTATCGAAAAATTTCGTATACACCGATACCTTTGACGAAAAACACGCCGATTCCATCGCACATATTAATTTGGCGGATTGGGCTGATCTGGTGCTGGTCGCTCCGGCCACCGCGAACATCATCGGCAAAATGGCAGCAGGGATCGCAGATGAGATGCTCTCGACGACGCTGCTGGCGACCCAGGCGCCAATTATGCTGGCACCGGCGATGAACGTGCACATGTACGAGCACCCGGCGGTTGTCCGGAATATGGCAGAGCTGACGGCGCGCGGCGTCATGATGATCGAGCCCGGCGAAGGTCTCCTGGCGTGCGGTTATGTCGGGAAAGGACGGATGGAGGAGCCGGAGTCGATTGTCCGGGTGGTAAAGGATTATTTTGCACGGGAAGCCCGTATCGAGCAGAAACCTTTGGCCGGCAAAAAAGTTGTCGTCACTGCGGGAGGGACCGTGGAACGAATTGACCCGGTTCGCTATATTACCAACGATTCCTCGGGAAAAATGGGCTTCGCCATCGCCAAAGCAGCACAGCGCCTCGGTGCGGAGGTCGTGTTGATCGCCGGGCACACGCAGGTAGAGCCTCCAGTTGGCATTTCGGTTACCCGCGTGCAGTCGGCTCAGGATATGTTCGAGGCGGTACAAGCAGTATGGGCGAATACCGACATCCTTGTTAAAGCGGCCGCCGTTGCAGATTACCGACCGAAGGAAGTAGCCGAACAGAAAATTAAGAAATCTGGGGATTCGCTTGTGCTGGAGCTCGTAAAAAACATCGATATCCTAGAGACCCTAGGCAAGCAAAAAACAACGCAGTTCCTGATCGGCTTTGCCGCGGAAACAGAAAATGTGGAGCAGTATGCCATGGATAAGCTGAAACGCAAGAACTGCGATCTTCTGGTTGCGAACGATGTGACCGCGCAGGGAGCGGGATTTGGTTCCGAAACGAACATCGTGAACATCTACGACGCATCCGGCCTAGTTAGATCCGTGCCGCAGAGACCCAAAGATGAGGTGGCACTGCAGATTATGGAGCTGGCTGCCGAACGGTTGGCGGGAATTGACCAATGACCTACCGTATGGCCAAAGTGATTGTTGATGTGCCGAGCCGGGAAACCGACCGGCCTTTTGACTATTTAATCCCTGAATCGATGGCTGGCTGGATCGAGGTGGGCAGCCGGGTGGGTGTTCCGTTTGGGCGCCGTACGGTTCAGGGCTTTGTCGTGTCCTTACATGAGCAGCCGGAGATGGACCCGGCGCGGATGAAGCCGATTCAGGAGCTGCTTGACATGATGCCGCCGCTGCCGCCGGACCTGGTGGAATTAGCGGAATGGATGAGCCGCAAATATGCCTGCAGTCTCATTGCCGCGCTGCAAGCGATGATTCCGGCGGCGCTGAAGGGCAAGGCGGAGCGGTATATTCGCGTGGCGGATGACGCCGCTGAAGAAGGGGCGTTGACCGGGGCGGTTGGACGGGCAGAAGGCGAAACCAATAACTTCACGTTATCGCAGTTACTCACGCCGGCGGAAGAGGAAATTTTACGTTTCGTCCGAGCTTCCGACACCGTCACGATGAATCAGCTAGGCGCTAAATATCCGGAGGCTGCCGGCCTCATTAAAGATATGTTAGCCCGGGGCGTGCTGACGGAAAGCCAGGCGATCAAGGACAAGGTGCGCAAGAAGACGGTCAAAACCGTTGCTGCCGCAGTCAGCGGCGAGGCGGCGCAGGAGGCGCTCGCGTCGTTTGGCCCGCAGGCGCGTCGGCAAAAGGAAGTATTGCAATACCTGCTGGAGGTGGGGTTGCCGCAGTCGCTTCAAGACGTTCTGCAGGCGCTGCAGGTAACCGCCGGTACTGTGAAGAAGCTGGCGGAGAAGGGATTTGCCGTCATCGAGGATGTCGAGGTGTTCCGCGATCCGTACCAAGGCCGGCGCTTCCAGCGCAGTGAGCCGCTGCCGCGCACGCCGGAGCAGGAGTTGGTCTACCAACGTCTTGCGGAAACGCTGGACGCTCAGCGGCATGAAGTGTTCTTGCTGCACGGTGTGACGGGCAGCGGCAAAACCGAAGTGTACTTGCAGACGATCGAACGCTGCATTGCTTCGGGTCGCCAAGCGATCGTACTCGTGCCGGAAATTTCGCTGACCCCGCAAATGGTCGAACGATTCAAGGGGCGCTTCGGCGCGAAGGTGGCGGTACTGCACAGCCGCTTGTCCACCGGCGAACGGTACGACGAATGGCGTAAAATCCGCGAAGGCCGCGTCGAAGTAGCGATTGGCGCGCGCTCGGCGATCTTCGCCCCGTTCAGCAAGCTTGGGCTGATCGTAATGGACGAAGAGCATGAAACCTCCTATAAGCAGGAGGAAACGCCAAAATACCATGCTCGCGACGTAGCGGTGAGACGGGCCCGCCAGCATGGGGCTGCCGTGATTCTAGGTTCGGCCACGCCGTCGCTGGAAAGCTACCACGCGGCGCGTTCCGGAGGCGGCGAGTACGGGGAGTTCGCCCCGATTCTGCTGGAGATGAAGCAGCGTCCGGCCGGCAGCCGGCTGCCCGGCGTGCAAATCGTCGATATGCGTGAAGAGCTGAAGGAAGGCAATCGCTCGATGTTCAGCCGTGCGCTGCATCAAGGCATCGCCGCCCGGCTGGAGCGCGGGGAGCAAACCGTGCTGCTGCTGAACCGGCGGGGATATTCGACGTTTGTCATGTGCCGGACCTGCGGGTATGTAGCAAGTTGTCCGAATTGCGACATCTCGCTCACGTATCATCAGAAGTCAAACAACCTGCGTTGTCATTATTGCGGTTATGCGGAAGTCGCGCCCTCTGTTTGCCCGGAATGCGGCAGCGAGCATATCCGTTACTTCGGTACCGGAACCCAGCGGGTGGAAGGGGAGCTGGCCAAGCTGTTTCCCGGCATCCGCGTCATTCGCATGGACGTCGACACCACTAGCGAAAAAGGCGCCCATGAGAAGCTGCTGCAGGCGTTCCGCGAGAAAAAGGGCGATGTACTGCTAGGCACGCAGATGGTCGCGAAGGGGCTGGATTTTCCTGATGTGACGCTGGTCGGCGTCATCGCGGCGGATACGGCGCTGAATTTCCCGGATTTCCGGTCGGCGGAGAAGACGTTCCAGCTGCTCACGCAGGTTGCAGGGCGTGCAGGGCGGCACCAACTGCCAGGTGAGGTATTTATCCAGTCTTATATGCCAGAGCATTATTCGATCGTCCATGCCAGCGGCCACGATTATTTATCGTTTGTCCGCGAGGAGCTGAAGACGCGCAAGACGATGCATTATCCGCCGTACAGCCGGTTGATCCTGGTTACGCTGTCGCATGAGAAGCTGCCGCTGCTGCTGCGCATGGCTGAAAATTTTGCCGGCGATCTGCGGGCAAAAGCTCAACGCCAGGGATGGTTCGGCAGCCTGGATCGGTTCGTACCGGCGGCGCTGGACATACTTGGCCCGGTCGCTTCGCCGATCCCGCGAATCAAGAACCGTTACCGAATCCAATGCATGGTGAAATACCGCGGCGATCTTGATGCGGTAGGCCTGGTCCGGGAGACGGCCGCGGCAACGCTGGACCAATGGCGCGATGCAATGCTTCAGATCAGTATCGATGTCGATCCGCAAATGCTGATGTAAGCACGGAAGAAATGATCCATTTTTCATCCGCTAGCATATATTTGGGATAAAATAGGGAAAGAGCAAGAGAAACTATGAAAGTGAAGACGGGAAAGGGAGTGCCATCATGGCGATTCGGATTATTGTGAAGGAACCGGATGAAGTGCTACATCAGGTAGCTAAAGAAGTGAAGAAGATTACGCCGAATATTCAAAAACTGTTGACGGATATGGCGGAGACGATGTACGACGCGGAGGGCGTAGGTCTGGCTGCGCCGCAAATCGGCATCCTCAAGCGGGTGATCGTGGTTGATGTCGGCGATGAGCACGGACTGATTGAGTTGATCAATCCCGAGATCGTGTCCAAGGAAGGTGAGCAATTCGGGCCGGAAGGCTGCCTCAGTATTCCGGGATATCGCGGGGATGTTCGCCGTGCTATGACCGTTACCGTGAAGGGACTGGACCGCAACGGCAACGAAGTGACTTATACGGGCTCCGAGCTGCTAGCGCGCGCGTTCCAGCATGAAATCGACCATCTCAATGGTGTATTGTATACGGACATTGCGGAAAGAGTGTACGAAATTACCCCTGAGGGTGAAGAGAAGGAGTGAACAGCGCCCGATGAATATCGTATTTATGGGGACGCCGGCGTTTGCGGTGCCTTCGCTGGAAGGACTGCTGCGCGAAGGATACAACGTCGTAGGCGTGGTCACGCAGCCGGATCGGCCGCAGGGGCGCAAAAAAGTGCTGACGCCAACGCCGGTCAAGGAAGCCGCTTTGCGTCATGGGCTTTCGGTGCTGCAGCCGACGCGGATGCGTGCGCCGGAGGCGGTGGCGGAGGTCGCCGCTTTGCAGCCCGACTTGATCGTCACTGCAGCGTACGGCCAAATTTTGCCGAAGGGCGTGCTCGACCTGCCGAAGTACGGCTGCCTGAACGTGCACGGCTCGTTGCTGCCGAAATACCGCGGCGGGGCGCCGATCCAGCGGGCGATTATGAACGGCGAGAAAGAAACGGGCATCACCTTGATGTACATGGCCGAGGGGCTTGACACCGGCGATATGATCGCCAAGACGGTGGTGCCGATCGACGATGAGGATACGTCGGGGACGTTGTTCGAGAAGCTGAGTGAAGCCGGGGCACGGCTGCTGCTGGAGCAGCTGCCGTTGATCCTTGACGGCAAGGCAGACCGGATTCCGCAGAACGATGCGGAAGCGACCTATGCACCAAATTTGACGCGGGAGGATGAGCGCATCGATTGGAGCGCAACCTCGCGGCAAATTTATGATCGCGTGCGGGGACTGGTGCCTTTTGCCGGCGGGTTTACGACCTGGAACGGCGAGGTCTTTAAGGTTTGGGCGGTGGCCAAACCTGCGGAGACAGTAGCCTCTGCGAACGGTAAGGCATCTGAACCAGTGCCCGGGACGGTGCTGGAGCTATCGGCGCAGGGCATCAAAGTGAAAACCGGGGACGGCGCGGTATGGTTGACCCGGGTGCAGCCCGCTGGTAAGAAGGCGATGGAGGCCGGCGATTTCATTCGCGGCGGCGTAATGCAAGTTGGGACGGTCTTGTCATGAGCGGCACCGAAAAGCGGCCGGGTTCAGGCTCGGGCGGTGTCAAAGGACCTGGAATCAGCGCGAAAACAGCTGGACAAGCCAGCCGCAGCGGGGGAGTAAATAAGCCGTCTGGCACGCCTTCATCCCGCGGGGGCGGTCGAAATCAGACGGCTGCATCGGCCCGCAGCGTAGCGCTGCAAGTGCTGACCGCCGTTGAGCAGGAAGGAGCCTACAGCAATTTACTGCTGAATGGAGCGCTGCAAAGGTCCGGATTAACCGGGCCGGACGCAGGCCTGGCTACCGAGCTCGTCTACGGCACCATACAGCGGTTGAACACGATCGATTATTTTCTCGAGCAGTTTGTGACGAAGGGGCTGGCGAAATTAGCGCCTTGGGTGCGTAATCTGCTTCGACTTAGCTTCTATCAGCTGCAATATCTGGACCGGATCCCTCCGCATGCCGCTGTGAACGAAGCGGTGAACCTGGCGAAACGCAAGGGGCATCAGGGGATATCCGGCATGGTGAACGGCGTGCTTCGCAACGTGCTGCGCCGCAAAGCGGAGTTGCATTTACCGGAGGGACTGGCCCCTGTGCAGCGCATTGCCCTGGAGCATTCGCACCCGGAATGGATGGTGGCGCTCTGGATCCGGCAATACGGCGAATCTGCCGCAGAGGCGATCTGCCGTGCCAACAATGAGCCGCCTTCGGTCAGCGTTCGAGTTAATCGCACGAGAGCGAGTCGGGACGAGGTGTTGCGCCTCATGGAGGAGCAAGGGTTGCGAGCCTCGGCCTCGCCGATCTCCCCGGACGGCATCGTCGTTCACAGCGGCGGCAATATGGCGCTGACCTCCTGCTACCGGGAAGGCTTGATTTCCGTACAAGACGAAAGCTCTATGCTGGTTGCCGAAGCGTTGGATCCCCAGCCAGGGATGAATGTACTGGACTGCTGCGCTGCGCCCGGCGGCAAGACATGCCATATCGCTGAGATCATGGAAGGCCGCGGCCGGGTGCTGGCGAACGACATCCATCCGCACAAGGCGAAGCTGATCGAGGAGCATGCCAAGCGGCTGGGGCTGGACAACGTCGATACGTTGTCAGGCGACGCACTGCAGCTCGCGGAGCGGCTGGAGGCCGCTTCCTTCGACCGGATTTTGCTGGACGCTCCTTGTTCCGGACTTGGCGTGATTCGCCGCAAGCCGGACTTGAAGTGGGCGAAGACGCCGGAGGACATCACGGAGATCACCGGCATCCAGAAGGCATTGCTTGATTCGGTGAGCAGACTGCTCAAGCCGGGCGGCTTGCTCGTCTACAGCACTTGCACGATTGAGCCGCGAGAAAATGCCGAGATGGTCGCCTCCTTCCTGAGCCGCCATCCGGAATTCGAGCTGGCGGATGAGCTGATCAGCTGGAAGGAACGTGGTGCTTTGGCAGCTGCCGCTGGGCGAGTCGAGGCTGGCCTGCAGATTTTGCCGCAGGACGCTCACTCAGATGGGTTTTATATCGTCCGACTTCGCAGGAAGTTGATAGAGAAGAATTGACATGCCAAGGTCAAGCAGCCGTTTGAAACGGCGGGCTTGGCCTTTTTGCGCCGCTGCGGCCGGAAGGTCGACTTTAGTCGGAAGCCAATTTATGATAAAATGGGAAGAATGAGTGGGCAACTTTTCAAAATCGAGATGGACAGGTGTGTGAAGATGAAACCTTTTATATATGATTATACGTTGGAAGAATTACAGGAATGGGCCGTATCGCAGGGAGAACCCGCGTTTCGCGGAGGGCAGATCTTCGATTGGCTGTACGTCAAGCGCGTCAGCTCCTTCGATGAGATGACCAACCTGTCCAAGGCGCTTCGGCAGAAGCTAAATGACGAATTTGCGTTCGTTACGCTGCAGGAGATTACGAAGCTGGAATCTAAGGACGGAACGGTGAAGTTCCTGTTCGGGCTGCATGATGATCATGCTATTGAAACGGTCATCATGAAGCATAACTATGGCAACAGCATCTGCGTGACCACCCAGGTCGGCTGTAAGGTCGGCTGTACGTTTTGTGCCTCGACATTAGGGGGGCTGAAGCGGAATCTGACGCCGGGAGAAATCGTCGCCCAGGTCGTGCAGGCGCAAAAGATTCTGGACGCCAAAGGCGAACGCGTCAGCAGCATCGTGATCATGGGGACCGGCGAGCCATTTGAAAACTATGATGCCACGATGAAATTTTTACGGATTATGATCCATGAAAAGGGCTTGAACATCGGACAACGGCATATTACTGTATCAACGAGCGGGATTGTCCCGAACATTTATCGGTTTGCGGACGAGAATACGCAAATTAACTTGGCGATTTCGATCCATGCGCCAAATGATGCGCTCCGCTCGAAGTTGATGCCGGTCAACCGGCGCTTTCCGTTTGACGACGTGATGGAGGCGCTCCGTTATTACATCGCCAAAACCGGCCGCCGCATTACGTTCGAGTACGCGCTGATCGGCGGGGTGAATGACCAGCCGGAGCATGCGGAGGAACTGGCCGACGTGATCAAGGATATGCTTTGCCACGTCAATTTGATTCCAGTCAACTATGTGCCGGAGCGTAAGTATGTGAGAACGTCGCGTAACGATATTTTTAAGTTTCAGCGCGTATTGGCGGATAAAGGCATCAATGTGACCATCCGCCGGGAGCAAGGCCATGATATTGCCGCTGCCTGCGGACAATTGCGGGCGAAGCACATGGAGTCTGGTGCGAGGTGAGCGAATGTGATGAATTGTGTGTTTGTAAGTGATGTGGGACGAGTCCGTTCCGTCAATGAAGATTGTACCTGGGTGGACCAGCTGGAATCCGGATACACGCTGGCGATTGTTGCGGACGGAATGGGCGGCCATCAGGCTGGAGACATTGCCAGCCGCATGGCGGTAGATACCATTACCGAGGATTTGGTATCGCTGCCGGCAGGGTTGTCGGCGGAGGCTTGCGGGGAAGAATTGAAGAAGGCGATTCTTCACGCGAACGAAGCCGTATTCCGCAAAGCGTCAGAGCATGTGGAGTACCATAGCATGGGCACCACAGTTGTTGCGGGGATCTTCGCAGGCCGCGACGGCGTGATCGCCCATATCGGTGACAGCCGGGCCTACCATTTCCGGCAGGGCCAGCTCGTCCAACTGACGGATGACCACTCGCTGGTCAATGAGCTGCTCAAGAACAACCAGATCAGCGCGGAGGAGGCGACGGTGCATCCGCATCGGAATGTCGTAACCCGCGCGCTGGGAACCGATGAGCAAGTTGAGGTCGACTTGAACCGGGTGTCGTTGGAGCCGGGGGATATTTTGCTGCTCTGCAGCGACGGTCTCAGCAACTACGTAACACCGGAACAAATGGCTCTGACGCTAGGATCAGAAGATCTTGGGTTACAGGGCCGGGCCGACCAATTGCTCCAGCTGGCGCTGAACGCAGGAGGCGACGATAACATTAGCGTTGCCCTGCTGGAACAACATGAGGATGCCGGGTCGGGCAAAAAGGAGTGGAATTCATGATCGGACACGAATTGGGCGGTCGTTATCAAATTATCGAGAGGATCGGCGGAGGGGGCATGGCGCTTGTCTACAAAGCGCAGGACCTGCTGCTGAACCGCTACGTGGCCATCAAAGTGCTGCGTCAACAATTTGTGAACGACGAGGAATTTATCCGGCGTTTCCGCCGGGAGGCGCAGTCTGCTGCATCCTTGTCGCACCCGAATATCGTCAGCGTGTATGACGTTGGACAAGAAGATGAGATCCATTACATCGTGATGGAATACGTTGAAGGGCAGAATCTCAACGAAATTATTAAGGAGCGGGCCCCGCTGCAGGTTGAAGAAGCCGTTCGCATTGCGTCGCAAATCGCCGATGCGCTGGACCACGCCCATCATAACCAAATTATTCACCGGGATATCAAACCGCATAACATATTGATTGGACGAAACGGACGCGTCAAAGTGACCGATTTCGGGATTGCCCGTGCCGTCACGTCGGCGACCATTACGCAAACCGGCTCAGTGGTGGGCTCGGTGCATTATTTCTCGCCGGAGCATGCGAAAGGCGTAGCCACTGGGGAGAAATCCGACCTGTACTCGCTGGGGATCGTGTTGTACCAGATGCTGACCGGTCGGTTGCCGTTCCTTGGTGAAAGCCCCATCAGCGTAGCCTTAAAGCATTTGCAGGAGCAATTTGATGAGCCGCGCATGGTGAATCCGATGATTCCGCAAAGCGTGGAGAACATCATTTTGAAATCGATGCGGAAAAATCCGAACGAACGCTACCAGTCTGCCAAAGAGATGCTGCGCGACCTGGAAACCTGCTTGTTGCCGGAACGAAGAATGGAATCGAAATTGGCCTTTATAGATGATCATGACGAAGACAGCACGCGAGTCATTCCGGCGATTCGTCCGCAGTATCAACCTCAAGGTGCGGCGGCAGGGCCGTCCAAACTGTCCCGCGACGGCGGGTCAACGATGGCAGAGGAACGGGAAAATGCTCCTAAGAAAAAGGCTTGGAGCAAGCCGACGCTTTGGGTCAGCCTGACGCTGGTTGTCCTGCTCGCCTTAGCCGGTGTGGCCTGGTATGTGACGAGCTTGGTGACCGTCCCTGAAGTCGCTGTGCCAAACGTGCTTAACTTAGAAGAGCAACAGGCGATCCAAACTTTGGCCGATAAAGGGATTGCCGTCGGGGAGATCACCCGGGAATACAAAGAAGGCGTGGACGAAGGGATCGTCTATGAGCAGAGCAAGCCGGAAGGGACGATGGTCAAGGAAGGTTCGGTCATCGACTTGAAGGTGAGCACGGAGAAACCGCCGGAGAAGATGCCGTCATTAACGGGCAAAACCTATGATGATGCGCTCCAGCAATTGAAGGATCTTGGAGTAGACGAGTCCCGCGTGCAGAAAGTAGAGGAAAACAACGCCGAGATTGAGCCAGGCAATGTCCTCAGCCAATCGCCGGAAGCGGGAGAGGATTTTAACCCAGAGACGGATACGATCGTGCTGAAGGTCAGCAAGGGACCGTCTGAGGTGAAAATGCCAGACCTCGTGAACAAGACACAAGCGGAAGCGGAAAAAGCGATCCGAGACGCAGGGCTGGTGTTGGCAGAGGATGGTATCAAAGAAGAATCGAGCTTCGAGGTCGAGGCGGGCAGAGTAACGAAGCAGTGGCCTTATGCCCCGGACGATCTGGTGGCACCAGGTTCAAAAGTAACCTTGTTTATCAGCACCGGCTATCCGCAGGAAGCGATTAACTATACGTTCCAAGTACCGGCTGCACCTGCACAGGAAGGCCAAATCAGTAAATATACGATCGTGTACGGCGATGCTCGCGGGGAAGGGCGCGAATGGGGTTCGCAAAAGGTAGGCAAACCGCAATACCTGTCGGTTGACCTGGTTCTGGCGCCGAACAAGAACGGTTACGTGACGGTGACGCGTGACGGCGTCTTGCTGGACACTTACCCGATCTCGTATATCGATGCGAAGCAAGGAACCGTACCTGTGCCGCAATTCCCGGACCAAGGCGGCGGTACGGAAGATGAGAACACCATGGATATGAACTCGGGCGATAATCCGCCCGATACCGGCATGATCTTATCCGGTAAGCTGGCTTCGGTCCAGAAGGAACAAGGCATAGCCGAAGGTAAAGGAAAGGCGGGTAAACGAAACGAACATGGTAAGGGCAAAGACAAATAAGTCAGACCGATATGAAAGCGAGGCCGGCATCTATGCCTGAAGGCTTGATTGTGAAGGCATTAAGCGGATACTACTACGTGAAGCCGGCTACGGCGCAGGTTGGGGCAGCGGATGGGTATATCCAGTGTCGCGGACGAGGGATTTTTAAGAAGAAAGGTATTACGCCCTTGGTGGGTGACAGAGTGATCTATTCCCCTACCGAGAATGGGGAAGGGACCGTGGATGAAATCCTGCCAAGGGAAACCGAGCTGATCCGTCCGCCGATCGCCAACGCCAAGCTGGCGGTGCTGCTGTTCTCCCTGCGGGAGCCGGATCTCAATCTGCAGCTGCTGGACAAGTTTCTGGTGCATATCGAGCACGCGGGTTTGCAAGCCCTGATCTGCCTTACCAAGGAGGATTTGCTGGAGGAGGATGGAGCGGAAGAAACTCCAGAAATTATTCGCCAGGTCAAAGCCATGTATGAATCCATCGGCTATGAGGTTATTGTCACCAGCTCCGTGACCGGAATGGGAACCGAGGAAGTCAAATCCCGTTTGGCTGGGGAGATCAGCGTCTTCTCGGGCCAATCGGGGGTCGGAAAATCCTCGCTGCTTAACGCGATGCTCGGGTTATCGCTGGAGACAAGTGAAATTAGCCTCAAGCTGGGCCGGGGACGTCATACGACGCGGCATGTCGAGCTGATTGAGCTGGAGAACGGCGGTTACGTGGCGGATACCCCCGGCTTTAGCCAGCTGGATTTTCTCGAGTTAGGGATCGAGGAGTTATCCAGCTGCTTTCGGGAATTTACCGATTACGCGGAGGGCTGTAAATTCCGCGGCTGCAGCCATTTGCATGAGCCCGGCTGCAAGGTCAGAGAGGCTGCGGACCAAGGAGAAATCGCCGCCAGCCGTTATGAACATTACGTACAGTTCTATGAAGAGATGAAGGACAAGAAGCGGAGGTATTGACGTCATGAGCAACAACATCTATATCGCGCCGTCGATTTTGTCGGCGAATTTCGCCAAGCTGGGTGAGGAGGTCGCTGACGTAGAGCGGGGAGGCGCTGACTGGCTGCATGTGGACGTAATGGACGGTCATTTCGTCCCGAACCTGACGTTTGGTCCGCTGGTGCTGCAAGCGATCGCTCCGCAAACCAAGCTGCCGCTGGACGTCCATCTGATGATTGAGAAGCCCGAGGAGTATATCCCGGCCTTTGCCAAAGCAGGTGCGCATCTGATCACCGTACATGCGGAAGCTTGCGTCCATCTGCATCGAGTGCTGCACCTCATTAAGGAGCAAGGGGTGAAGGCAGGAGTAGCAATTAATCCAGCCACTCCGGCTTCAGCTGTTCGCGAGGTGCTGGAAGACGTTGATCTCGTGCTGGTTATGACGGTAAATCCCGGCTTTGGCGGACAGGCGTTTATTCCGGGTACGCTGCGCAAGATTCGGCAGCTGAAGGCCTGGAAGGATGAGCTGGGCTTAACAGACTTGCGGATTGAAGTGGACGGCGGGATTGCTGCGGCGACGGCGCCGCTGGTTGTCGAGGCGGGAGCGGATGTGCTGGTCGCCGGCAATGCGGTGTTTGGCCAAGCTGACCGACGTGCGGCGATGGCAGAAATCCGCGAGAGCCTGATCGGATTGGCATAGGCGCCTTAAGATGCGCATACATTGGTTACATGAGCGAAGGTTCTCATGTAGCCTTTTTTTTGTGGCGGGAATACACGGGTAAATGACATCAAACATAGAATATGGGTGAAGGCATGAGCACGATGGGGAGGGTGAACGATGAAATTTTACACATTCAAGCTGCCTAAGTTTTTGGGAGGATTCGTTAAGGCGGTACTGAACACGTTTCACAAGAACTAACGGGCGGGGCCTGAATACCCGCCCCGAGCAGCGGAAGGCGCGCCTGGCGGTTCCCGCCAACAAGGATTGCTTGGGCGCTGACTTCAAGGGAAAATGCGCAGTAAAAAAGCACCTCCATAGGAAAAGGTGCTTTTTGTCTATAATTCGTCCCGTCTGTTACACGCGGGTCACTTTACCGGATTTCAAAGCCCGAGTACTAACGTATACGCGTTTCGGTTTGCCGTCTACCAAGATCCGGACCTTCTGCACGTTTACGCCCCAAGAGCGCCGATTGCGATTGTTTGCGTGAGATACATGGTTACCGCTGCCTGGCTTCTTGCCAGTCACATAACATTTGCGAGCCATTCATTACACCTCCTGTTCCAAATACACCTGTCTTGAAAATAACACTAACACTTCAATATCACGGTTATTGACAATACTTAAATATAATATCACAGTAAAAAAAGCTCCGTCAACAGCTATTGACGTTCGACTCTTTTATTTATTTCTCTCTGCTCTTATAGTACAATATAGTTTAGTCCATAATAATTTCTATGGAAGGAGTGAGATAGGCGTGGCTGTAAATCTTACGACCGAATATGGACGAATCGATATTTCGGAGGAAGCCATTAAGGTGATCGCCGGATCGGCCGCCATGGAGTGTTATGGACTGGTTGGAATGGCAAGCCGAAAGCAGTTCAAGGACGGCATTGCCGAATTGCTGGGGCGCGAGAATTTGGCCCGGGGTGTGGAAGTGAACCTGGATAATCATCGATTAGCTATTTATCTTTATATTATAGTCAGTTATGGCACGAAAATTTCCGAGGTCGCACACAACATACAGCTCAAAGTGAAATACGTATTAAATGAAATCGTTGGACTCGAAGTGGATCAGGTGAATATCGTAGTCCAAGGTGTACGCGTATCAAGCTAGGAAGGGGAATTTTCATTGAGTAAGCGTTCTTTAACTGGAACAGATTTCACCGCTATGGTATTGGCAGGCGCGAAGCGGCTGACAGAGCATGCTGAGCACGTCAATTCCTTGAACGTATTCCCGGTACCCGATGGGGATACTGGAACGAATATGAATTTGACGATGACCGCCGGCGTAACGGAATTGAAAGATCACGGAACCGGAGGTTTGGGCAGCAGAGCAGCCACTTTATCCAAGGGCCTGTTGATGGGCGCACGCGGGAATTCCGGCGTGATTTTGTCCCAACTGTTCCGTGGCTTTAGCCGTTCTGCTGCATCATTGGAAGAGATGAATGCAGCCCAATTTGCCGCTGCGCTGCAAAGCGGGGTAGATACCGCTTATAAAGCGGTCGTCAAACCGGTGGAGGGCACGATTCTGACGGTAGCCAAGGAAGCAGCTAAGCATGCCGTCTATTATTCGCGCAGAACAACGGATATCACGGAATTGATGAGCGAGGTGCTGGCCAAAGCGAAGGAAGCGCTCGCGAATACGCCGGAGCTGTTGCCGGTATTGAAACAGGTTGGCGTCGTGGATTCGGGCGGTCAAGGACTTGTTTATATTTATGAAGGATTTTTACAATGGCTGCAAGGCGGCGCCAGCAGTGAAGCCGCTGCGACAGTGGGACAAGCCCCCGCACCCGTTGCCAAACCAGAGCTGCGTGCTCCAGCGGCCGCACCGGTGCATGCTCCAACTTCGGCACAAGCTAAGCTCGAAACAGAGGATATCGAATACCTCTATGACATGGAATTTTTCATTAATCGAAAAATCGGTGAAATCAAGGATGCTGTTTTTGACGAGGATCAGTTCCGGAAAGCGCTTTCGGTCAATGGGGATTCGATTATCGTGATCGCGGACGACGAGATTATCAAAGTCCATGTCCATTCGAAAACGCCGGGCGACGTGCTGAATCTGGCACTGCGTTACGGTGAAATTACACAAATTCATATTTTGAACATGCGTGAGCAGCACCGGGATCTGTTGATCGCGGGGATGGATGCCGCGCCGCCGATGCCGGAGCTGTTCGCCGAGATTCCAGCAGAACCGGCTCAACCGGTGGATCCAGCAGGGATTCCTGCGGATGAGCTGGCGCCTTATGGCTTTATCGCCGTTGCTTCTGGAGACGGGATTTCGGAAATTTTCAAGAGCTTAGGCGTGGATGTCGTCCTGTCCGGCGGGCAGACGATGAACCCAAGCACGGAAGATTTCGTGAAGGCGATCCGGTCGATTTCGGCTCAGCACGTGTTCGTTCTGCCGAATAACTCGAATATTATTCTGGCTGCACAGCAGGCGCGTGATTTGCTTGAAGGGGAGCGCAATGTGACAGTCATCCCAAGCAAGAGCATTCCTCAGGGGATTGCCGCAGCGTTTGCTTTCCAAGAAGAAGAAAGCGTGGAAGTCAACACGGATAACATGCAGAACGCCGTGCAACACGTGAAGACGGGTCAAGTGACGTATGCGGTCCGTGACACGATGTTTGATGATTTGGAAATTACCGCAGGTCATTATATCGGTATTGCCGATTCTAAAATTGTGGCCACTGAAGAGGGCTTGCTGGAAACGAGTCAGGGTTTATTAGCCAAGATGCTCGCTGGCGGCGATGAAATCGTTACGGTACTCGCCGGTGAAGAAGCTGACGAAGAGATGACGAATGCGCTGGTGGCCTGGATTCATCAGGAATATCCCGACGTCGAGGTAGAGGTCCATAACGGCGGGCAACCGATTTATTATTATCTGTTTTCGGTAGAGTCCTAATCCCCATGAGAGGATGAAGATACCTATGAATCAGGCTGTCATTATTGCCGACAGTACGGCGGATATCCCGCAGGCGACTGTCTCGGAATACGGCATCCACATCGTACCGATGCGGCTGGCCTTCGGAGACCAATCTTATCTTGAAGGCATCGACATCACCGCGGAAGAGTTCTACGATAAGTTGATCAAATCGAAGGAACTGCCTACCACTTCGCAGACCTCGCCGTCTCAGTATGTGGAGGTATACCGCAACTTGCTTGCCGCCTATCCCGGTTCACCGATCATTTCGATCCATATCTCTTCCGGGATGAGCGGAACTTATCAATCCGCAGTGCTGGCGAAGGAGATGCTGGAAGAAGAGCTGGGGCATCCGGTCGATGTCACGGTCATTGACTCGCTGTGTGCGACGTACGGCTTTGGCCTTCAGGTTGTGCATGCCGCGCGGATGGCGAAGCAAGGGGCTTCGGTCGAGGAGATTCGAGCCGAGGTTGAGCGGCTAGGGAAGGCGCGTCGGTTATATTTTCTCGTCGATACGCTGGAATACTTGCAAAAAGGCGGACGGATCGGTAAAGCCGCAGCCATTCTGGGCAACCTGCTGAACATTAAGCCGATCTTGTCGGTGGACCAGGAGGGCGTGATTTACGCTGTCGATAAAGTCCGAGGCCGCAAGAAGGCTATGGCCCGCGTCATCGAGTTGTTTGTGAATGATTTTGCCGGGGTGAAGGACATTAACGTGGCCGTTTGCGATTGCGTGAATCCGGAAGGCTCCGAGGAGATCCTGGCTCTGCTGCGGCAGCACTTTACGCTGCATGAGGTTGTCCGCAACAGCATCGGTGCCGTGGTTGGAACGCACGTAGGTCCGGGGACCGTGGCGACGTTTATTTGGCCGGCGAAGTGATGGGGCTAGGGGCGAAACTGGTGATGTCCGGATGAAGCAAGTCGTTGTGCCTGGACAGCAAATCTAACGGACTGTAAAGACCTTATTTGCTTATTTCCCGGATATTTCCTGCGTTAACGGACTCCGGAGACCTTATTTGGCATATACGAACGGTATCTGGTTGGTTTTGATCCAAATAAGGGCTGCTCGGTCCGTTAGAAACGGAAGTTATCGAGAACTGGTGGATTAACGCCTCTGGTGTCCGTTAGACTGCCCACCGGGCTTGCGCCCGCGCTTCATGATCCGAAGATGCGTTTTTGAACTACCTCTATAAAGTGAGGGGATGAAGTTGGATTTACATCACATCCCCGTAAAGCAAGTCAGCGGCGTGAGCGCTCTTAAACAAGAAGAGCTTCACGCCTTTGGCATCTTTACGGTGAATGATTTGATTGAATATTATCCGTTCCGGTATGAGGATTACCGGCTGCGCTCCTTGACGGAAGTGAAGGACGGAGACAAGGTGACGGTACAGGCGAAAATCATGGGGCTTCCGGTCCTGCAACGGTACGGGCGCAAATCCCGCCTCACCTGCAAAATGATCGCCGATGACTGGATGTTCACGGCGACATGGTTTAACCGTCATTTCCTCAAGGATCAGCTGACGACGGGACGAGAGATTATCCTGACCGGCAAATGGGACATGCGTCGCAGCCAGCTGACGGTGTCCGAGTCGGAGTTCCCCGACCGCGGGACGCTCCGCAGCGGCAGTTTGCAGCCGGTCTATTCGGTCGGCGGTAAAATTACGCAGCAGTGGATGCGGAAGACGATTGGACAAGCTCTGCAGCAATATGGGGAAATGATCCCGGAGATTCTGCCGCTCGAACTGCTTCGCAAATATGGGCTGATGCCCCGCAAGACGGCGATTTTGCGGCTGCACCAGCCGCAGGACAGTGAGGAGGGGCAGCAAGCGCGGCGCCGTATGGTGTACGAGGAGCTGTTCCTGTTCCAGCTCAAGCTGCAGGCGTATCGGGCGATGAACCACGAGCGGATGGACGGGGTTGCGCATGTGGTGGATAACGCCACGATTCGGGAATTCGTGCGCAGCTTGCCGTTTGAGCTGACCGATGCTCAGAAGAAGGTGGAGCTGGAAATTCTAAAGGATATGCGCTCGCCTTATTGCATGAACCGATTGCTGCAAGGCGACGTCGGTTCCGGCAAGACGGTCATCGCCGCCATCGCGTTGTATGCGGCGGTGAAGTCGGGGCACCAGGGTGCTTTTATGGTGCCGACGGAAATTTTGGCCGAGCAGCATATGCGCTCCCTGTCCCGGCTGTTTGAGCCGTTTGGTATCACGGTCGGCCTGTTGACCGGCAGTGTGACGGGACGCAAACGCAAGGATTTGCTCGGCTCGCTACAAATGGGGCTCACCGACATCGTGGTGGGGACGCATGCGTTAATCCAAGAGGACGTGTTCTTTCGGTCGCTGAGCTTGGTCATCACCGATGAGCAGCACCGGTTTGGCGTGAATCAGCGCAGCATTTTGCGGCGCAAAGGCTTTAACCCGGACGTGCTGACGATGACGGCCACGCCAATTCCGCGTACGCTGGCGATTACCGCCTTTGGCGATATGGACGTATCCACCTTGTCGGAGCGTCCGAAGGGACGCAAGCCGATCACGACCTATTGGGTGAAGCACAGCATGATGGACCGCGTGCTTGGCTTTATTGAGCGGGAGGTATCGCAAGGCCGTCAAGCCTACGTCATCTGCCCGCTGATCGAAGAGTCGGACAAGCTGGATGTGCAGAACGCTATTGACTTGTACGTGTCGATGCAGCAGGCGTTCCCGAACATGAAGGTCGGGCTGCTGCACGGGCGGATGACCGCGGCGGAGAAGGACGAAGTGATGCGCGCGTTCTACGAGAACGAGGTGCAGCTGCTCGTCTCGACGACCGTCGTAGAGGTCGGCGTCGATGTGCCCAACGCCACGCTGATGATCGTGATGGATGCCGACCGCTTCGGCTTGTCCCAGCTCCACCAGCTGCGCGGGCGCGTTGGCCGGGGGGAGCACGCGTCGTATTGCGTGCTTATCGCCGATCCGAAGTCGGAGGTGGGTCAGGAGCGGATGAAGGTCATGACCGATACGGACGACGGCTTCGAGGTGGCTCGGCGGGACCTGGAGCTGCGGGGTCCCGGGGATTTCTTCGGCACGAAGCAAAGCGGCGTGCCGGATTTTCGTGTCGCGGACATGGTCAGCGACTACGCGGTGCTGGAGGCGGCGCGGGACGACGCCGCCCGGCTGGTTGCGGGCGAAGCGTTCTGGACTTCGCCCGAGTACGGACCGCTGCGGGATTATCTGCGGCGGGAGCAGGTTTTTCAAGGTGAGCTGATCGATTAAATTTCATACGAAAAAGCAAGTATCCAACCGTTCGCGGGATCCGCGGACGGTTATTTTTTACCCGAAAATCCATCCTAAAGTTGACAGGTTGCGTCTAGCGTTGCTCTTTTTACTGGAATATCTGGGATGTCAGGCCTGAAGCGGATACGTTCTAACCTCTTCAACTAGCAAGAAGTGACATGGTTTGACATATTATTTCAACCAAAAAGTTATATATTGAAATAAAATATCAAATGAATTATAATCATGTCGAAAACACTTACAACTAGGGTTGTTGCAAACAAAGGAGTGTATCTGAAATGCTGGAAAATTTGACAACTGAGGCGAGAAACGAGCGAACGATGCGTTTGGATGAAATGGATGTAACTGAGCTGCTTACGGTGATGAACGAGGAGGACGCGAAAGTTGCTGGAGCGGTGAAAAAGGAAATCCCCAAAATCGCCCAAGCCGTGACTGCCATTACGGAATCGCTAAAAAAGGGCGGTCGACTGATTTATATGGGAGCCGGCACGAGCGGACGGATCGGCTTGCTGGATGCGGTGGAGTGTCCGCCGACATTTGGGACTTCCCCGGACCAGGTGGTTGGTCTGATCGCAGGCGGAAGCAACGCTTTTATCAAGGCCGTTGAGGGAGCAGAGGATCGGGCCGAGCTGGGGCGCATCGATCTGCAAAACCTCGAGCTTACCGCCAAGGATGCAGTCGTTGGAATCGCTGCCAGCGGTCGTACACCTTATGTCATCGGGGGATTGGAATACGCGAAGCAAATGGGTGCCAAAACGATTAGTATCAGTTGTAACAAGAATGCGGTGATTAGCACCATTTCCGATATCGCAATCGAGATCGAGAACGGTCCCGAGGTGCTGACCGGGTCGACACGGCTGAAGGCAGGAACCTCGCAGAAGCTGGTCTGCAATATGCTGTCTACCGCGTCGATGATCGGCTTAGGTAAGGTTTACGGCAATTTGATGGTTGATGTTCAGCCCACCAATGAGAAACTGGCCGATCGCGCGAAGCGGATCGTGATGGAGGCAACCGGCTGCGATGCATCAACTGCGGAGAACACCTTGCGCCTTACCGAAGGTAAACCGAAACCGGCGATTCTGATGATTTTGACGGGATATTCGTATGAGGTCGCTTTGGAGAAATTAGAGGAGAACCAAGGGTTTATCGGTAAAGCTGCGAAGTCTGCGACTGCAATACGTTAAGAAAAAAAGTTAGACCATCCTATAGAGGCAGGAGGCTTCCCAATGAGCAAATATGAAACGATGGCGAAACGGATCTTGGAATCCATCGGCGGTTCTGACAATGTGGAGCAATATACAAACTGCATGACCCGGTTGCGGGTGTCGGTCCGGGATCGCAGCCAAATTGATGAAACTGGGCTTAAACAGATCGAGGGCGTACTTGGGGCGGTGGATGATGAGACGTATCAAGTGATCCTCGGTCCGGGGGTTGTCAATAGTGTGGCGGAGGAATTTGGCAAACTTCTGAAAGCGCAGGGTCACGGCGGCGGTCAAGGAGCTGCAACTGGCGGTCAAACGGCGGCGCTCCGCGAGGGCTCGGACATCAAGGCCGAGCTTAAGAAGAAGAACAACACGCCTTTCAAAAATTTTCTGCGTAAAATCGGCAACATCTTTATTCCACTGATTCCTGCGTTGGTCGGGGCCGGGATCATTAACGGTATTGCAGGTCTGATCAACAACCTGATTACCTCCGGCAATGGGGCGGATTGGTTGCTGACGCTCCAACCGATTATCAGCGTCATTGGTTCGGCCTTCTTCGGATATTTGACGATCTTTGCCGGGGTGAATGCCGCGAAAGAGTTTGGAGGAACGCCCGCGCTTGGCGGTGCTGTGGCGGCGATTATCGTTGCACCGGCGGTGGCGAATATCTCTTACACCTATCCCTTGTTTGGGGAAATTAAGCTGAATGCGGGACAGGGCGGTATCATCGGGGCGATTTTGGCGGCAGGGTTGATCTCGGTGTTGGAAAAATGGATCCGAAAACGGATGCCGGCAGCAATTGATATCATCGTCACTCCTACAATTGCGTTGCTGCTTGCCGGCTTAGTTACCGTGTTCTTCCTGATGCCGGTCAGCGGTATTATCTCTCAAGGCATCGGACAGGCTACTACTTGGCTGCTAGCCCATGGCGGACCGCTGTCCGGATTTGTACTCGCTTCGCTGTTCCTGCCGTTGGTTATGTTCGGCTTGCACCAGGCGCTCATTCCGATCCATGCTGAATTGATTTCGCAGGTTGGATACACCGCGTTGCTGCCGATCCTAGCTATGGCAGGCGCAGGTCAAGTTGGCTCGGCGATCGCCATTTATATCAAGCTGAAGCAGAACTCCCGGATGCGCAACATGATCAAAGGGGCGTTGCCCGTCGGATTTCTTGGCATCGGTGAACCGCTCATTTACGGGGTCAGCCTGCCTCTGGGCCGGCCGTTTATCACCGCTTGTCTCGGCGGTGGTTTTGGCGGGGCTGTGCTTGGTTTGTTCGCAATGACCGGGAACTTCATCGGTTCGGTCGCGATTGGACCTTCCGGCCTTGTCCTGATCCCGCTGATTCAAGGACCGATGGGAATCGGCATGACGATTCTCGGTTACTTGGCCGGGCTCGTTGTCTCTTATATCGCCGGATTCTTGCTCACGTATTTCTTTGGTTTTACAAAGCAGATGCTTATAGAGCATAATAGATAATACAAGTCAGCAGAAGAAACGTTGGGCTGCCTTTTACCGGGCTGCCGCGTTTCTTTTGCGTTTTAGGGAATTGGAAATAAGCATCAGACGGATGGGGAAAACGGAGGGGATGCCCGTGACGACGGGAAGTATACTTACGCAAATGGAGGCCATGCTGGAACAACTGCCTGAATCGGAACGAAAGGCGGCCCAATATATTTTGGCGGCTTCGGCGGAAGTCTCCGGCTTAAGTATTCATGCAGTCGCCGATAAAGCGGGGACCAGTGCGGCGGCGATTACCCGGCTTTGCCGTTCGCTGGGGCTGAGCGGTTTTCCTGATCTGAAAATGCGTTTGTCGGTCGATAATGCCAAACCTCAACGACCGGGTTATTATGACATCGAACGTGGGGAGACGCTCCAAAACGTTATTCAGAAAACGGTCTCCAATAGTCTGCAAGCGATTCAAGATATGATGCTTCACCTGCAGCCCGGACTGATTGAACAGGTGGTGGACAGCTTCCGACAAGCTTCCGTCATCCATATGTACGGGGTAGGCGCTTCGGCAATCGTTGCGGCGGATGCTGCGCAAAAGTGGCTGCGCTTAGGGAAGCAAGCGTTCGCTCTGCAGGACGAGCACCTGATTGCGGCCGCGCTGGCCAGCGCTCCGCCGGGGGCTTTGTTTATGGGGATCTCTTACAGCGGGAACACCAAGGAAGTGCTGCAATTGTTCCGGGTTGCCCAAAAGTACGGCGTGCGCACCATCGGCTTGTCCCGTTTTGGCAATCATAAAGTAGCCGAGCTGGCCGATTTGATGCTGTATACGCCGCAGGCACCGGAAGCAACCTTGCGCAGCGGGGCGTCCAGCTCGCGGCTTACGCAATTGGTCATGATCGATATTTTGTTCTTTGCGTACGCCTCGACGCAATACGAAGAGACAATCCTCAGATTGAGTCAAACCCATGAGGCAACGGCGTTCCTCAAACAGAACTAGCGGGTTTCTTGCGTGCTTTTGGATTTTCAGGCACTATGGACAGCCTTACCGTCATATATTAGGGTTGAAGTCCGGAAATGACGGGACAGGAGGTGCTAGTCACGATGCCCAGCTATTATCAGTATGGAATCAGTCCGCAGCTGGTCGAACGGGTGAAGTTCAAAATGAAAAATCCGGCGATCAAAGAGCGGATGAAACAGGTCGTCGACGGCCTCACCCGCGCGGATTTGCAGGATCGCGTTAAGGTGCGCAGGCTCGTTAGAACGGCCGCTTCTGTGCTTGGCGAAAGATTAAGCGGCGTTCAAGAAGAGCAGATCGTCCAATTCGTTATCGATCAGCGAATCGACCCGCGAAATACGCTTCACTTGCTGCGGTTATGGGGAATGTTCCGCTAAAGTAAGTGCGCAGCGATGCAGCGGGACGGGTGATAAGGCCCTGGGGAGGTACCCCGGCGGCCTTTTGCTATTTTTTCGGAGGATGATCCGGGGACAGGCGGGATAAGCTAAACGATACATAAGCGGGGCACAGGAGCGCCAGGAGTGATTTCTGCTTGCCAATCTCCGTGTTTTGTTTTATATTGACATGATAGTAGGTCAAAAATAAGGGAGGTTGTGGCGGATGACCCCGCGTACGAAGGAACAAAATGAAGAAATCAGGCTGCGCCGATTGGCTCAAATTCGTGTCGCGGCCGCCGATGTGTTTCTGGAGAAAGGCCTGACGCTAGAGATTCGGGACGTGGCCACTGAGGCCGGGCTTGGTTACGGTACGGTCTACCACTATTACAGCAATAAAGGGGATCTGCTGTATGACGTGCTGTGGACGGCGATGGACCGGGCCGGGGAATGGATCGACCTGAGGCCGGCGGAGCCGGAAGCGGCCGCCGTTTCCCTTGTTGCAGCCGGCACTCGGCTGCTGAAGTTGTGGGCCAAGGATCACGGCGTTTATCTGTTGTATAAGCTGGCGGCGGATGGATTCCAGATGCTTCCAGAAGCGCGGGCGCTGCCGCTGGCGGAGACGTTCCGCCGTCAGGTGTTGCAGCCGTTCGCCGCGGTGCTGGAGCATGGGGGATCGCCGGGGTCCGGTGTGATCGTTGCGACTGCGAGCACAGCAGCGGCGGGACAAGAAGCCGTTGGAGAGGGCGTCCGGCAGGCAGAACGGTTGCTGGCTGCGCTGGCCGGTTGCGCCGGCTCTCCGCTGCGCCAAGGCACGCTGGACCATGAAGCGGAAGACATTGCGCGCCTGCTATTGTATCGGCTGTCGGAGCGAACCCGACAGACCCTCGAAGGAGTGAGAGCTGAATGATCATTTTAAAATCGCCGCGGGAAATCGAAGAGATGAAACGGGCGAATCAAATTGTTGCGGATTGTCACCGGGAAGTCGCCAAAATGATTCAACCCGGAGTGACGACCAAGGAAATTAATGATTTCGTCGCCCGGCATATTACGAAACTGGGCGGCAAGCAGTTTACGAAAGGATACAACGGGTTTCCGGCCGAAACCTGCGCTTCAGTAAACGATGTGGTAGCCCATGGTTTCCCTTCCGACCGGCCGCTGCAGAACGGCGATCTGCTTAAGCTGGACATCGTGGCGGAGGCGGATGGCTGGTTTGGCGATTCGTGCTGGTGTTATGCGGTAGGTCAGGTGAGTCCTGAGGCGGAAAAGTTGATGCGGGTGACGAAGGAATGTCTGGAGCTGGGGATCGCCCAAGCGATTCCGGGCAACCGGCTGGGCGATGTGACTTCAGCAATTCAGAAGCATGCGGAAGCGAACGGGTATTCCGTCGTGCGCGATCTGCTGGGTCATGGGATCGGACGCAGCCTGCATGAGGAGCCCAACTACGAGCATGTCGGCGTAGCGGGTAAGGGCATTCGGCTTAAGGAAGGCATGGTGTTTACGATTGAGCCGATGATCAATGAAGGCACGTTCCGCATCATGATTGACGATGACGGCTGGACGGCGCGTACGGCGGACGGCAAATTGTCGGCCCAATTCGAGCATACGATCGCGCTGACGGCGGACGGACCGCTGATTTTAACAGCTCAATAAGCAGCAGCAAGCAGGAAAGGAAGGCGGATGCCCAAAGTCCGAAGGGACAAGGGCTCCGCTTTTTTTGGCATGCTTTCGCTCTGCCAAATTATCCAACATAAACCTGTTGCGAAAGGGAATATTTGTTCGTATTATGAATATAATAGGAACAGACGTTCTGATTAGAGGGTGAGCATATGACAGACAGCATGAAGAAGGGAGACGCATGAGCCCTATTCCCTGGCAAACGCAGGAGGAAGCGGAGATGATCAAGCAATATGTGCTGCTTCCTCTGTTGCTTGATGTGCTGGAACGAGACCAGCGCGCATTGGCATCCGCTTCGTTGAAGCTGCCTCAGGTATACAAGGGGCTGATCCGCTTGCTGCAGAACGCCGCAGCCGCGGATTTGGCCCGGGTGCGCCAAGGCATGCGTGAGCATGGACTGAAGGTATTCGAAGAGCGGCGGACGAACCTGGGGATTGAAGCCCGCTATTTATGCCGGGGGTATACGTACGAGTTCTCCATGCTCTGGGGATTGGTGAAGGCGGAACTGATCCGTCGGCTTTGCGCCTATCTAGGGATCGATGGGACGAAAGAGGGGATGTCCTCATGAAAGGCATCCCCCCAGCGCCCTTGGAGACGGAAGAAGATCTTCAACTGGTCAAAGAATACATTCTACTCCCTCTTCTCTTGGATGTGTTGGAAAGGGATATGAGAGCATTAGGGACCGTAAAGCTAAAGATGGACGTGGTATACGCAAGAGCCTTACACACTGCCCAAGATGTGATCACTGCAGATTTGACGTCGGTTCGGAAACAAATGCGCGACAGAGGGATCAAGGTGTTCGAGCAACAACGCACTGAATTGGGCATGGAGGCCCGCTATTTGTGCAGGGGCTATCAACATAGATTTTCCATGCTTTGGAGCTTGGTGAAAGCGGAGCTTAATCAATATTTGAGTAAGTATCTTAACGTCGACTTAAGGAGCGACAGCCTATGAAAAGCGATAACAAAAGTCGAGTCATCATGCTGGCGGATTGTCAATCCTTTTACGCAAGTGTTGAAAAAGCGGCCCACCCCGAGTATGCAGACAAACCTGTTGTGGTTGCAGGAGACCCCGCGCGTCGTTCCGGGATTATCCTCGCCGCGTGTCCCCTTGCCAAGCAATATGGGATCACTACGGCAGAGAGGCTGGGAGAGGCACTTGCCAAATGCCCGGATCTTGTGGTCATTCGTCCCCGTATGGAGGAATACATCAGGGTATCCTTGCAAATTACAGAAATTTATCAATCCTACACGGACTTGGTCGAGCCGTACAGCATCGATGAACAGTATTTGGATGTCACGGGAAGCTTACAGCTTTTTGGCGGTCCTGATAACATTGCGCGGAGCATTCAGGATAAAGTCATGAAGGAGACGGGAGTTCGTGTACGCATTGGAATTAGTGAAAATAAGGTGCTCTCCAAAATGGCCTGCGATAATTTCGCCAAACGGAATGCCTCAGGGATTTTTTACTTGCCTGTGAAAGACGTGCAAGAAGTGCTTTGGCCGTTGCCGATTCATCAGATGTTTATGGTGGGCTCCCGGATGCGCCGGCATTTAATGAGAATGGGGATATATACCATTGGCCAGCTGGCCCAGACTCCCCTGACCAAATTAAGAGCCAAATGGGGAGTGAATGGGGAAGTTCTGTGGCTCATTGCCAACGGCAAGGATCATTCCCCGGTAACGCCAAGTACACATGATTTGCAAAAAGCCATCGGTCATCAAATGACCCTTCCCTACGATTACTGGGAGTTTGATGACATCATGGTTCCCTTGTTAGAGCTGTCGGAGTTAGTGTGTCAACGAGCTCGAACGAAAGGGTATATGGGCTGGGTGGTCTCGGTAGGATGCCAAGGGGCCGATTTTGATCACCCTTCCGGCTTCTACAGACAAATGAAATTACCCGACCCGACGAGCCTCACGGATGAGGTGTTCGACGCAGCGAAAAAACTGTTTAAACGTCATTGGGATGGGTTGCCTGTTCGCAAAATTGGGGTCACTTTAAGTCAGTTAGTAAGCGACCAGGAATATCAGCTTACTTTGTTCAATAACCGCGAAGTTAAGTTAGCCTTGGAAAGAACCACGGACCGAATTAAGGAGAAATACGGAAGCACCGCGATTATGAGGGCCTCTTCTTTAAAAGTGTCGGGCCAGGCGCGGGATCGTGCGCAAAAAATTGGAGGACATTATAAATGAGCAAAAAACTGAAAGGAAACGGCTTGTTCGAATCGTCAAGAATGATGCTTCCAGAGCACAAGGAAGCTTATCTCATGCACCAGCAGAATTTGAGAAAGAACACGCGGCCGCAATTAGATGATCAAGAGATGGAACGGATCTCCAGGCTCATTGCTGAATCCATGCAGCTCAGGAAAGAGATCACTTTAGTATTATTTGGCGAATTGAATCGAGCGGAAATAACCGGAGTCGTGACGAAGATCGATCTGCAACAAAAAAACATCAGAATCACTGATGGAAATGATTTTCGTTGGATCAAGCTATCGGACATTATTGATGGTATGTGGAAATGATATGAAATAAAGAATGCCTGAAGAGCTATCCTTAAAAGTCGTCGTAGACGGCTTCCGGGATAGCTCTTTTTATTGAAATATGCAAAGTTAGGATAATGTTGACAGATTAGCAGTCTTCAGCAAGAAACTTTTCGACACGCGACTTAATCGCGTCCCGAACTGCTCGAAATTGGCTTATGATTTCTTCCTCGGTGCCGGTTGCCTTGGCTGGATCATCGAAGCCCCAATGCCACTTCACGACGTTTTTATTCGAAATCACCGGACAATGTTCGTCTGCATGGCCGCATAACGTAATCACATAGTCAGCCCGATTCAAAATCTCCGGATCGATAACATCCGATGTATGACCGCTAATATCGACGCCAGCTTCCTTCATCACCTGGACGGCACGCGGATTCAGCCCATGTGCCTCCAACCCGGCGCTTTTTACTTCGTACCGATCATTACCGAGCGCCTTCAACCAACCATCCGCCATTTGGCTGCGGCAAGAGTTTCCTGTGCAAAGAAAATAAACGAGTTTTTTGTTATCTGACATGATGATACCTCCTGTTTATGTTAAGCAGCTTCCTTTGAAAAGTACTTTCGCTGAAATCGGAGCGCGACGTTGACCAACGCAATCATCACAGGGACTTCTACAAGAGGTCCGATCACGGCCGCAAATGCAGCGCCGGAATGAATTCCAAAGACCCCAACGGCAACAGCGATTGCCAACTCAAAATTATTTCCCGAGGCGGTAAATGCCAGTGTAGAAGTCACTGGATAGTCAGCTCCGGCTTTTTTGCCCATGAAGAACGAAATCAGGAACATAACGACAAAATAAATTAATAGCGGAATCGCGATCCTCACGACATCCGAAGGCAATTGGATGATCATCTCGCCTTTCAGTGAGAACATGACGATAATCGTAAACAGCAATGCGATAAGTGTGATGGGACTGATTTTTGGAATAAAGACCGTTTCGTACCAGGATCGCCCTTTTGCTTTTACAAGCGAATAGCGAGTAATCATTCCGGCTACAAACGGTATCCCTAAATAAATAAACACGCTCTTGGCGACTTCGACCATCGTAATATCAACAACGACGCCCTCCAACCCGAACCATCCCGGCAAAATCGTAACAAAGATATAGGTGTAGACGGAGTAAAACAAAACTTGAAAGATCGAGTTGAAAGCAACGAGTCCCGCCGCGTACTCGGCATCCCCTCTGCACAAATCATTCCAGACGATAACCATTGCAATACAGCGGGCTAAACCGATCATGATCAGGCCGACCATATATTCTGGATAACCTTGGAGAAAAATTATAGCCAAGAAAAACATTAAGATCGGGCCGATAAGCCAATTTTGAATCAATGAAATGGATAACACTTTGCCATTTCGAAAGACACGGCCGATTTCTTCGTATCGTACTTTCGCCAGCGGCGGATACATCATTAAAATAAGGCCAAGTGCAATCGGTATCGACGTGGTTCCAACTTGAAATTCATTCAAACCGGCGACAAAGTTAGGAAATACGTAACCCAAGCCAATTCCTATCGCCATCGCAATAAAAATCCATAACGTCAAATAGCGATCCAGAAATGAGAGTCGCTTTTTCTTTTGTTTACTCAATTACTGTACACTCCCTTTACTCGCATGTAACTGTCATTCCTCGTTGCTCCAATTTCCGCAGCTCCTCGGACAGATCAGGCAAATGGGACAGAGCATAACCAATTTCCTCTAACCGCTTCTCGTTGATCGAATAGAACACCCATTGCCCCTTTCGCGTTTCGCGGACCAATTCAGCCGTTTTTAGACGGCTTACATGTTTAGAAATGGCTGGCTGGGAAATGTTAAAGATGGGAACCAGTTCACACACGCAGCAATCGCGAATACGGAGCAAAGAGAGGATTTTCAACCTTGTCGGATCGGCTAGAGCTTTCAGAATATCCGCTATCTTTTCAAATTCCATTGTCATGATTATCACCCCATATTAAAACCATATAACCATATTGTTATTTGTATTAAAAAAAGTCAATACCGAAATTTACGCCCTCCTCATAACCCATTTCCTGAGATAAAGGTAAAGTTAATACTTGCAAATTGCAAATAAATGCGGTATAACTGTTTCATGAGAGGTGAGGCACCGTGGAAAATGTGGAAAATGTACGTGAATTATTTCAGATCATGACTCGTCGCTTTGGCTTTCTGAATAAAAACTGCTGTTCTGCGGGTGGCTGTGACATCTCCGTCATTCAAAGCCATATCCTTTATGAAATTGATCGTCAGCACAAGCCTTCTATTCAGCAAGTAGCAGAGACATTAGGGACCGATATCACGACATTTAGCAGACAGGTTCAATCGTTAATTAAGATGAATTTAGTCAAGAAAACGCCCGATCCAAAAGACCGCAGGGTGCATCTTCTTTCCTTAACGACGGAAGGCAAGTATGTTGCGGGGGCAATTGACCAGCAAATGAAAGATTATTTCAACGAAATCTTCTCGCACATGAACGATTTTGAAAAAGAGACCGTCATCCGCTCGATCAAACTATTAAACGAAGCGATGGCGAAATCCAGCCAATGTTGTTCAGCCCCTTATTAAGGGCGATCTTTTCAATAATATTTGCAAAATGCAAATAATTATAAATATAAAAAAGTAAAGGAGAGAGGATTCATGAATCAAGTCAAGAACGATCAAATTCGCCAAAATGTACGCAGCCGGTACAAAGAAATTGCTTTGCAAGGGGCGGAGGAGTCCAGCTCGTGCTGCTCGTCAGAATCAAGCTGCTGCGGTACGGCCAATGAGGTCTCTTCGCAGTTGGGTTATTCTACTGAAGAACTAGCGGCTGTTCCAACTGGCGCGAATCTAGGCCTAGGATGCGGGAATCCGCAGGCAATAGCAGAGCTGAAACCGGGGGAAGTCGTATTGGATCTCGGAAGCGGCGGCGGTTTCGATTGTTTTCTGGCATCAAGGCAGGTTGGGGATACCGGTTATGTGATAGGGGTCGATATGACGCCTGAAATGGTGAGCCGCGCTCGGGGCAACGCTGTCAAAGGCGGGTTCACGAATACGGATTTTCGGCTGGGGGAGATTGAGCATTTACCGGTTGCGGATCAAACGGTGGATGTGATCATATCTAACTGCGTCATCAATCTCTCGCCGGATAAACAACAAGTCTTTGATGAGGCATTCCGTGTTTTACGCTCCGGCGGGCGTCTAGCCATTTCCGATGTCGTTACGACGGCAGAGCTTCCGGCGGAAATCAAAAACGACTTGGATGTTTTGTATTCGGGGTGCGTATCTGGGGCTTCATCGGTTGAGGAACTCAAAGCGATGCTTAAGCAAAGCGGATTTAAGGATATCGTAGTCGAGCCGAAAGAGGAATCCAGAGCGTTTATTAAAGATTGGGTCCCTGGTTCGAAGGTAGAAGACTACATTGTTTCTGCCGTCATCAAAGCGGTCAGACCCTAAGGTTCATCGATTCCGACCGCGCATTCTCGGGCACTCGCTGTGAACCGGAAGGTCGGTTCCCCTAACGTCTCTAAGGGGGATGGCAAGGACGAGAGGTCCTAGGAACTGTGCCGAGAGTCGATCCCGGGGCACGACGGGCGTGCCTTCAGACCGAGTCTGGACCAGAAGGGATTGCGTTTGCGGACATTATTGGAGCCGACATCGATTCGCCGGATTAACGACGAGTAAATTTGTGCAAAGCTAAAGTAAAACCAATGAAGCTGCTGATCTGCCGCTGGCGGATCGGGAGCTTTTTTTGTTAACAGAAGGTGAAAAATGGATGAGCTGGGATCTGGAGGGAGTGGGCGGGAAAACGTCATTTTTTAGGAAGGAAGTCGCCGATCAAGGCAGGATGGCATGACGCAAAAACGTATTCCAAGATGCTGAAAAAACGATAGTCCCAAGCTGGGACCTGGGAAGCTTTTTTTGTGAGGGGCTGTAACGGAAGCAAATCGCGAAAAACCGCAGAATGATGCGATTTTCGGACAAGACTTTGGTATCAATTTTGTAACCATTATGGAAAAGGGTGTAAAAATTGAGCGAAACCTAGATGAATTTCGCACGTCTATTATCACGAAATGAACCAACCGGACAAGGGTGCCGAAAATCCGTATCCCCCCGGAAAACAGGCCCAACTGTAAAACACTCCCAACAGCCTAGTTACACGACAGGTCCGGTTGGTTCATGATTAAAAGTGATTTTGAGAAGCGGAGGTGCGAATCGGCCATACTGCATCATCACCTGCATAGCTGCATAGAAAAGCGGCCGTACGTAAGGTTGCTGCCCTTATTGCTCATCGGAGGCCAGACACAGCAGGGGCATCGATCTTAAACGGAACGTGCACGAGAAGAAGAACAGCGAGGTGAACTAAGAGGTAAATCCGATGACGACATTAGCGAAGAAACGATTAGCGATCGGGCTCGTTCTGGCAGGCCTCTTGATCGCAGGCTGCGTGGTGCTGGTCGTATTAAACTGGCCGCCGCCCCATTACAGCTATGCGGCAGAGGACGGAACCGAGCTGAAGTTCCGCACCAAAGGGGACAAATTTCTCGCCTATGACGGCGAGAGCCGCTGGGAGGAGCTGTTCGTCAAAGGCGTCAACCTGGGGGCGACGGTGCCGGGACATTTTCCTGGGGAATTTCCGATCACGGAAGACGACTACTTACGCTGGTTCCAACAAATTGACGATATGGGCGCAAACGTCATTCGTATTTATACGGTGCACAACCCGGTGTTCTACAAGGCGCTCGTCAAATACAACCGGGACAAAGGGAAGGATCCCCTCTATTTCATTCAAGGGATCTGGTCGCCGGAAGAGCAGCTCATTGAGCAGCAGGACGCTTATATTCCGGGGATCAAGGAAGCCTTTCACAAGGAAATTGAAAAAGCGGTCAAAGCTGTATACGGCGATTTGAAGGTGCCCAAGCAGCCGGGAACATCGGGCGGCAAATATACCGCCAACGCCGGTCCTTATCTCATGGCTTGGCATATCGGCACCGAATGGGACCCGGAAATGGTGGATAATACGAACCGCAAGCACGCGGATGTTACGCCGTATCAAGGACAGTATTTTGCGGCGACCGAGGAAGCAACCCCGTTTGAGAGCTGGCTCGCGGAGCTGGTGGACGACACGGCTCAGAAGGAGCGGGCTTACGGTTGGGAGCATCCGATCACGTTTACGAATTGGGTGACCACGGATGTGCTGGAGCATCCTGGTGAACCGTTGTTCGAGGAGGATCTGGCCAGTGTGGATGCCACCCATATTCGGCCGGTGAAATGGGAAGCAGGATACTTCGCTGCTTATCACGCGTATCCGTACTATCCCGACTTTTTCCATCTGGATAAGACGCTCGAGACGATTCCGGATGGAAATGGGGATTACAACACCTATAAAGCTTACTTACAGGAGCTCAAAGCTTACTATAAGGACATTCCGGTTATGATTACCGAATATGGCGTCCCGTCTTCGCTGGGCGTCTCCCACCTCGGCCGAGGGGGACGGAACCAGGGGGGGCACAACGAACAAGAGCAAGGTGAAATCAACGTCTCTTTGACGAAGGATATTTACGATACCGGATATGCCGGCGCGATCTTGTTCATGTGGCAGGATGAATGGTTTAAGAAGACGTGGAATACGATGCGCTTTGAGATCCCGGAGGATCGACGCGCCTTTTGGCTGAATGTGCTTACGAACGAAAAACAATTTGGCCTGTTGTCCATGGGTCCCGGAAAAGAAGACGATCTCATCATCGACGGCAAGCTGGACGATTGGGACAACCTGCCGGAGGGAGAGGTCCAAGCCTGGGATCAACCAGCATCTGGCATCGACCGGCTGCAGGTGACCCATGACGAAGCTTATGTGTATGTCGGGCTGCGGCTCAGCGAGCCGTTCGACCCTGCGAAGCGGCTCATCCGCCTCGGTGCAAACACACAGCCTGGCGGCAACCAACCGGTGACGGAGATGCCAGGGCTGCGGTTAGACGACGGCCTCGAAGCGATCGTGAATATCGGAAGCGATGAGGAGACTGAGGTGCGGGTGGCGCCAAGCTACGATTTCCACCGCCGTCTCTACGGGCGGTACGGTTATTGGATGCTGGACGATCCTACCGAGGAGCAAACCGTGCAGTTTCAACCTTGGAAGCTGGCGGTCAGCTTGACCATGAAACCTCCGGATACCCGATCGGCCCATCCGTTTCAGGACATGACCGTTGGGCAGCTGATTCGCGGCACAACCGACACGGGAAGCGATGATTTCAACTCTCTCGCTTCGTGGCAGTACAGCGGCAATGAGGTAGAACTGCGCATTCCTTGGATGTTGCTGGGCTTCGCTGATCCCAGTTCGCGCCAGGTCATCGACTACCGGCCTTTGAAGGAGGACCTCGCCTTCTCGACGACCGAGACCGACGGCATCACCTTCGTGCCTTGGATTGAGGAGCGAAGTGAATCGGGGACAGATCACGGTGACAGCGGGGAGAACGTTGCTTTGGACACGTTCCCCAAATACGTATGGCAGCCTTGGGAAACCGTGCAGTACACCGAACGGCTTAAGTCCGGTTATTACGCCTTGCAGGCGTTCTACCGCACCTTGCCAGATCGCAGGACCACGGGAGAATAACCAGGCGCCGAGAGGAGGAAATGAAGATGGCGGGTCAGCATCTTGGCCTAGCAATTGCCTTTATTTATGTATGCCTGGGGCTGATCGGCATAGGCATACTGCTCTTGTTTTACTTAAAGATCCGGCATTTGCGCATTCAGCGTAAAACGAAGGAATACTTGCAGAAGCACCAAGACTATTTCATGTTCCTTCAGGCTCATTTGGGCGATGCTGAGGAGCTTCCGCTGCCGCCGGGCAAGCTGACTGAGCTGGAACGGCGGGTGATCCAACAGCGGGTAACCGAATGGATCGAACAATTTAAGGGCGATCTGCAGCAGAAGCTGATCGCATTATGTTACAACGCTGGCTTTGTCCAGCAGGACCTGAAGCTGCTCGACAGCTTGTTCTACGGCCGGCGGATCGCCGCCGCCTACCGGCTTGGCGGGATGCGGGCGGCGGAGGCGGTGCCGCGGCTGCTCACGATGCTGAAGGATCAGAAATACAGCCCGCTGAGCATCGTCATTGCCCGCTCAATTGCCAAGAGCGCGGAGCATGAGCAGCAGCTCAGAGATATGCTGGTCTATTTGTTGCGTCATGGCAAACCGATTCACCATCTCGCCGCTGATATTCTGATGGAGACGCGGCTGGACACCAGCCGGCTTCTCCTTCAGTTGATGAAGGAAGACAACCCGGATCTGGTGAAGGTGGCGATGGCTGCGATGCGCGGCCAAGAAATGCCGGGGCAAGTCCCGGCGCTGGGGCGTTATGCGTTTGCGCTTGAGAGGAGGGAGACCACTGCTTAGAGATATTTTGCTGATTTATGGTCTGTTTGCGACGTATTACGTCATGTCGGTTAACTTGATTTATTTTTCGATTATGACGTTCTCGTTCCGCCAAATTCTGACGATCTTCCGCCGGGCGGCCTATTCGAAATACAACACGCTGTCCGGTTCTGAACTGGTACCGCCGGTCTCGCTGCTGGTGCCTGCCTTTAATGAGGAACTCACGGTTATTGAGAACGTGAAATGCTTGATGACCCTGAACTATCCGACCTATGAAGTTATCGTTATTAACGACGGATCGAAGGATAACACGCTGGGCGTGCTGCGGGAAGAATTTGAGCTGATGCCGCTAGAGAATCCAGACGTTCGTCACACGATCGACTGTCAGCCGATTACGGCGGTGTACCACAATCCGAAGTACCCGCATCTGTACGTCATCGACAAACCGAACGGCGGTAAAGCCGATTCGTTGAATGCCGGCATCAACCTGGCGCATTATCCGCTCATTTCTTCGATTGATGCCGACTCGTTGCTGGAGAAGGACGCGTTGATCCGGATGGCTCGGATGTATATGGAAAATCCGGAGGAAACGGTGGCCATCGGCGGCGACGTGCGGATTGCCAACGGCTGCGTGATTGAGAACGGGGCAGTGAAAGAGGTTTCGCTGCCTCGCAAAATCTGGCCGATGTTCCAGGCCACGGAATACTTGAAGGCGTTCCTCGGCGGCCGGATCGGCTGGAGTTCAATCAATGGGCTGATCATCGTCTCTGGAGCGTTTGGCCTGTTCCGCAAGGATTACGTTATCGCCGTCGGCGGTTATCGCGGCGGGTATCCCGGCGAGGATATGAACATCATCATTAAACTTCATCGGTACATGCTGGAGAACAAGCTGAAGTACCGTATCGCCTTCTGTCCGGAAGCGGTGTGCTGGACACAAGCGCCGGACACGTACCGGATTCTGTCGAACCAGCGCAAGCGTTGGGGCCGCGGGAACCTGAAGAACATGATCGAGAACTACGACATGGCCTTTAATCCGAGATACAAGGTGATGGGGCTTCTGACGATGCCGTACAACATTATTTTTGAAGCGCTGAACCCTTATTTTAAAATCACGGGGCTGCTCGCCCTGATTGGGTACACGCTGATGGACATGACGCACTGGCGGATTCTTGCGATCTTCTGGCTGATCAACTTCCTCAGCGGTTACGTGCTCAGTATCGGGGCGCTCTTACTGGAGGAACTGGCGTTCAAACGATTCGACAAGCTGTCGGATTTGTGCAAGCTGTTGTTGTTCTCGGCGCTAAAGTTTTTCGGTTACGCGCAGCTCGGGGGATTGTGGCGCATCCAGGGACATATCCAGTTTATGCGCAATAACAACTCCTGGGGGACGATGACCCGTCAAAGCTGGCAGGACAAAGGAGATTCGGCTGCCAAAACAGCCAAGCCGGCCAAGTCAGCCTAGGGAACGGAGAGCTCCCTCCCCCGCTTTGCGGCGGTTGCCGGAAAGGAGATGATAGGGCAAAGGAAGGCTTGGATCCAAGAAGTAACCAAACTTAAGGATAAACTTACGGAAGAAGAAAGGCGGGAATGAATGATGTCAAACCTGACAGCACTGCATAACCAAACGGAACAATCCGGCTTATACGCCGGCATGGGGCAACGCGTGAGGGAAACAGCCAGCGAGGTAAACGGGGTGGTATTCATTTATTCCGCAGGCGGCCCCTCTAACGTGGCATCCCAGGTGCGGGGAATTTTGGAGTCTGAACCTGGACTTCAGTTTGATGTATGGAGCGGGGATGAGCCAGGAAGCGTGGCGGTACTGCTGCCAGGCCTGACACTGGATGCGGTTCACTATCAAGGCTTGCGCCTGAAGCAGCAGCTGCAGGAGCGCATTGCCGATTACCGTCCGCGGATGGCGCTGGCCAGCTTCACTTCGCAGGCAGCGATTACCCCGCAGGTGCTGAGTCAAATCGAGGAAAAAGCCAAACAGAATTACTCCGATGATATTTATATTTTTACCAAGGCTGACATGCTGGTTGTCAAAAGCCGAGTCCTAATCGTGGAAGGGGATCCGGCGGTACGCGAATTCCTTCAAATCCGGCTGAATATGCAGGGCTATGAAACGATGACAGCCGATAACGGCTTGACCGCCCTGGACTTGATTGCCGATTGGAAGCCGGATCTGGTGCTGACGGAGCTGAACCTGTACGGGATCGATGGACTGCCGTATATCCATCAAATTCAGAAGGTCGGCAACGAGCAGATGCCTAAAATCGTTGTGCTAACGGAGCAGCGGGTCGAGAAAACGATCAGCTTATGCTTCCAAAACGGGGTAGACGATTATATCACCAAGCCGTTCTCCCCGGTTGAACTCGACGCGCGAATTCGCCGTTGCATCCAATAACATCTGATTCCAATACAGAGAACATAATGGAGGTAGAAACCTGTGAACAATCATTACCAGAAGCTGATGAATGCGATTGAATCGAAAACCGCCGTACTGGGCGTAGTGGGTTTAGGTTATGTCGGCTTGCCGCTGGCAGTGGAAATGGTGAAGCAAGGATTCCGAGTGGTGGGCATCGATCTGGATACATCAAAAATCGAGAAAATCCACCGCGGAGAATCGTATATTCACGATATCCCGTCCGAAACGCTGGCCGAAGTGATGGCCACAGGGCGATTCCAGGCAACCACGGATTACGCGGTATTGTCCGAGATTAACGCGGTCAGCATCTGCGTGCCGACGCCGCTGAGCGAAAATCAGGATCCCGATACCTCCTATATCGTCACCGTGGTGGATCAGTTGAAGCGGTACATGAAAAAAGGCATGCTGATTACGCTGGAAAGCACAACTTATCCGGGGACGACGGAAGAGCTGATTCAACGCGAGCTGGAGAAGCTGGGCTATACGGTAGGTGAGGACTTCTTCCTCTGCTTCTCGCCGGAGCGGGTCGATCCGTCCAATCCGAAATTTAATACTTACAACACCCCGAAAGTCATCGGAGGAACTACCAAGGCTTGCTTGGATTTGGGGACGGCACTGTATTCCCAATATGTCCAAACGGTTGTTCCTGTGTCCTCGCCGAAAGTGGCAGAAATGTCCAAACTGCTGGAGAACACGTTCCGCAGCGTGAATATCGCTTTTGTGAATGAAATGGCTATGATGTGCGACCGCATGGGCATCGATATTTGGGAAGTCATCGACGCGGCGAAGACCAAGCCGTTTGGCTTTATGCCGTTCTATCCGGGACCAGGCATCGGCGGTCACTGCATCCCGCTGGATCCGATGTATTTGAGCTGGAAAGCGAAGGGCTTCCGGTTTTACAGCCAATTCATCGAGCTGGCGCAGTCGACCAACGACAACATGCCTTATTATGTCGTGAATAAAACGTCCAAAATCATGAATGAATACGCCAAATCGATTAAAAAATCCCGCATCCTGATCCTTGGCATGGCGTACAAGCCGGACATCGCCGACCTGCGCGAATCGCCGGGATTGTCCGTATACGAGCTGTTTAAGGACAGCGGCGCCAAGGTGGACTATTACGACCCGTATGCGACAAGCTTCCGTGAAAAATCCGGCGGCGTGGTGCACAGCGTCGAATACGACCTTGATCGATTCAAAGCCTATGACTGCATCGTTCTGGTGACGAATCACAGCAACTTCGATTATGAAGGCATCGCTCACCTCGGCGTTCCAATCGTGGACACGCGCAATGCGTTCCGTGATTATCCGCTGCCGCATGTGTATAAGATCGGCCACTCGGTTGCACATGTTCAGGAAGAGTCCCCAGCGTTGATCGTAGGTTAAGGATACGAGAGTTGATACTCAAAAAACCGATCTTCGTCCGCCTTCGGATGTTGTCGGGAAGCAAGCGGCCGACCCTGCTGGTGCTTGGCGGAATGCTGCTATTGGCTTTGCTTATGTTATTGGCTTTTATCCGGCCATCAGGTTCACAAGCGAAGGCAACCTGGATTTGGGAAACGAAGGTGATCGAACAGCAACCGGACGAGCTGCTGAAGTTCGTCCGCAGGCAGGGCGTGAATACAATCTTCTTGCAAATTGGCAGCGGGGTGGAGCAGGGCGGTTACCGGAGCTTCATCCGCGCTGCCTCCCAGGCAGGTATCCAGGTACATGCTTTAAGCGGTCATCCGGATTGGGCGCTGCGGGAGCATCGGGGCGAAGCCGAGGCGTTTCTGAAATGGGTGATCGACTTTAACCGGGAAGGGAAGCCGGAGGAGCGGTTTGCGGGCGTCCAACTGGACGTTGAGCCCTATTTGCTGGACCGTTGGCAGCACGATCAAGAAACCGTGATAGAGCAATGGATGGAGGGCATCCGTATCTGGACTGAAGAGGCGAGATATAACGATCTTGCGATCGGTGCGGCCGTTCCATTCTGGCTGGATCGGATAGATCACCCGAGCGGAGCCCTGCAGCTGCCGCTGGGCGACTGGATGGTTGATCAGTTCGATTACTTGGCGATTATGGCCTATCGGGATGCTGCTGGCCGCATCTATGAAATTTCACAGCGGACGCTAAATGAAGCGGATCGGCAAAAGAAACAGGTTTGGGTGGGCGTCGAGCTGGGCGAGAGCCGGGAAGGGCCCGGCGTTTCCTTCCATGATCTGCCGCTTGCTTCGCTGGACCGGGAAATGAAAAGGTTAGAGGAGCTGGGGAAAAGGCACGGATCGTTTGCCGGCATTGCCGTTCACAGCTATGAGGCTTGGCATCGTAAACTCAACGGGCCGTAATAACAGAAGGCTGCCCCATAGAAATAGACGGGGGCAGCCTTTGTTTTGATCTTGGTTAGGACAGTCTTCTCTGTTTTTGCTATAATAATACTAATTGGCAGTTGTGGAAATGGAGAGATTGGCATGATCCTGCATAAAGGCGAAATCTTGTTCCGTCAAGGGGACGATGGTTCTTTTCTATACCATATTAAGAGCGGGCTGTTTAAGGTAACGCGTCTGCACCCAAATGGGAACATGGTTTTGTTTAATATTTTGTACCCGGGGGAAACGGTACCGCATCATTCCTTGATTACCCCGAAAGAGGTGCACGGGACGGCGATCGCTCTCATGCGCAGCGAGGTTGAAGCGATCCCTGCGCAGGTGTGGTATCGCGAGCTTCAGGAGGATCCGAAGAAGCCGCTGGAGGTCGCGCAGCTGCTGCAGGAGAAGGTTCGGTTCATGCAGGAGCGGCTTGACCATTTGACGATTGGGACGCCGGCCGAACGGCTGGAGCTGCTGACGAAATGGCTGGGACAGCATGCTCATGGCGTACCTTTGACCGATTATTTGACTCAAGAAGAGATCGGACAGCTGATCGGCGTACGGCGAGAGACGGTGAACCGGTTGCTGCGCAGCCATGGTCACGAACGGTCATAAGAAACGGCTTCACGAACAAAAGCGCGGATAACCGGGATTGCTCCGGTTATCCGCGCTTTTGGTAAGCCGCTTATTCGTCCAGGGTGCCAGCCGGTCCAAAAAATTCAAAGTGAATCCGCTCTTCCGGCACGCCCCATTCCTTCAAGGCGCGGCGAACCGCCTTCATGAAGGGAACCGGGCCGCAGAAGTAAAAGTCGCTGTCAGCTGTCGTAATCGTCTTCAGCCAAGGCAGATCGATATAGCCGGTTTTGTCGCAGCCTTCGCCGGCTTCGGACGTTTCATATACGGTGTAGGCACGCAGATTGTCGTTGATCCGTGCGAGCTCGGCAATATGCTCCTTCATCGCATGGTGCTTCGCGTTGCGAGCGGCGTGGACATAGACGATATCGCGTTTGTTTTCGCCTTGCAGCGCTGCTTCCAACATGCTGACCATCGGCGTAAGACCAACGCCGCCGCTGAGCAACACGAGCGGCAGGTTCGACGATGGATTCAATGTGAAATCGCCGGCCGGCGCGCTAAGTTCGAGCACATCGCCTTCTTCGATCTGAGTATGCAGATAGGTCGAGACAATGCCCGCTGGGCGGTCCTCCGCAGCATCTTCCCGCTTCACTGAAATCCGATAATACGGCTTGCCCGGTGCCGTGGACAGGCTGTAATGGCGCAGATGGGTAAACTCCTGGCCTTCTGGTTTTACACGGACGGTAATGTATTGCCCCGGCTCATAGGCGGCAATCGCTTGGCCGTCCTCCGGCTTCAGATAAAAGGAGGTGATCACGTCGCTCTCCTTAATCTTCCGGTCAACGATGAAGCGGCGGAATCCGCGCCAACCGCCTTCTTTTTGCTCGGCTTCGCGGTACATCTCCGCTTCTACGCTGATAAATACGTCCGCAATGACGCCATATGCCTTAGCCCAAGCATCAAGGATTTCCTCGGTGGCGGCGTCACCCAGCACCGTCTTGATGGCGGCGAGCAGGTTCTCGCCAACAATCGGGTATTGCTCCGGCTGGATTCCTAACGCCCGGTGCTTCTGGGCAATGCCGCGAACGACCGGAAGAATCTCTTCCAGACGGTCGATGTGCGCCGCAGCGGCATACACCGCATTCGCCAGCGAGGTAGGCTGCTTGCCTTGGCGTTGGTTGGCATGGTTAAACACGTTGAGCAGTTCAGGATGATTTTTGAACATGGTCTGATAGAAGGTTTTCGTAATCGTTTGTCCATGAACTTCGAGAACAGGTACGGTAGATTTAATGATTTCGATCGTCTTTGAATCAAGCATCGGTGGAACCCTCTTTCCTTGATTTTTCGTTCCACCTCAGTATAGGAAGGCTTGAATGGCCAAAAGGTGACTTTCGTCACATCGAAAATTGCCAATGTGTGAACTGTTACTAAAATGCAATGACATCTATCACATTATCCAAGGAAATAAAATGGCTTGTCGTCTGTCCCGTGGAGTCATGATTCGTTTTGTGGTATAATATGAATAGAAGAAATTCTAACAGAAAGGATCAGGATACCATGAGTCCCCGAAGGACGAAATCCCAAAGGACGATTTGGAAACGTTGTGATCTCTCTTACACTTAGCTCCTTTCGTAGCTAGTCGGTATTTCGGCGACAAACCTACGAAAGAAGCGTGAAATCATGCGAAGGATGAATTCCTCATGGACTCACTCCGTAGGGTGTTGCCGAATGGTCAACCAAACTACGATAAGAGGGATTCCAAATGAGGACAATAGCAAGATGGCAGACGTACGGTACTCGGTTATTAATGATGTTAGCAGGATCTAGTTTATTGGCGTTTACGTATTACCACATCAATTTTCAGAACGGATTGTCGGAAGGCGGATTTGTTGGCCTGGCGTTGCTTGGCAAATATTTGTTTAACCTGCCTCCGGCCTTGACCATGATCGCACTTGATTTGCCGATCGTGGTGCTTGCCTGGTGGTTGAAGGGCCATCGGTTCGTGCTGAATACGGTGGTGGCATCACTGACGTTTTCGCTGGTTTACGAGTTGTGCGAGCAATTTTCGCCGCTGTCGATGAACCTGCACGGCAACCTGCCGTTGGCCGCATTACTGTCGGGTCTTCTCACCGGTTTCGGTGCGGGACTTGTACTGCGGGCCGGCGGAGCGAGCGGCGGGGACGATATCTTGTCCATGCTGCTAAGCCAGTGGTCCGGCATCAAGATCGGTACAATGTTTATTATCATGGATGCGGTCGTGCTGACGGTCTCATTGTTATATTTACCATTCAAAGAAACGATGTTTACCATATTGGCAGTGCTGATCGCCGGCAAAGTGATTACCTGGACCGTCCATTACGGTCAGGGACAGCTTACGCCGATGCGGCTGCCTTACCATCCAATCAAAGAGAAAACGGCTCGAGCTTAAGGCTCGGGCCGTTTTCTCTTTGATTGGATTAGGATCTCCAAGAGCCCTGCTGCCGGCGGATCAATACGATTTGTCCGGCATGATAGGCATCATGCAGCATCCAGCGGGAGAGTTCGTGTCCGTACGACTCGCCCGTATTGACATAAGGTGCCGCCAGGGCTTCAGCGGTCAAGGAAGCGATCACTTCGCGCAATTCCAATTGAATTCGTTTCGTTTCAGCGAGCACGTCATCCCAGGCCGCTTCGTCCTGAGCTCCAGTACCGTTGAAGCTCTCTTCGTTCGTTTCGAATCGGGGGCCCGGTTCGATTCCTTTCAAACGGCTGAGCATCCGCCCGTTATAGTAGTTGATATGATTGACGATTTGCCAGATCGTATTTCCGCCTCCCAGAGGAGCCCAAGCAGCTTGCTCGGCGGTCAATCCCTCCAATGCTGTCGACAACGGCACGATCCATTCCTCGACATCCCAAGTATTGTCCTTTTGTACAACGAGTAAATCGACGGGGGTAATGCTCATTCCATTTCCTCCTTATCATTGTAACTGGCTAATTATGATTTCAAGGGTTACAATGGCATTGTAGCAGAAGAAATGAAAAATGTAACTATTTATTTATTGATTAGGTCGTTACGAATTTGGGGGCTTCGAAGTGGAGACATTATGGAGCGATTTTTTGAACAGCGAGTGGCATGATTGGCGGAGAAGCGGACGCAGCGAAGATCGGCTGGAGAAGCTGACCTGGCAGCAGTGGTTCCTTAATCACTGGCAATTGACTGCTCCTGTACCGATGCCGGTGGAAGAGGTCTTGGCCATGCGTCATTTTCGGGAACGCCTGCATGCCTTAGCGGTCAAATTGGCGGGAGGCGGCCAGATGGAGGAAGCGGATTGGCAGATGCTCAATGAACATTTGGTGCAGGATCCGGTTACCCGCAGGTTGTCCGGAGAACCGGGAGACATCCGGCTGCAATATGTTCCAGTGACGGAGGACTGGCGCCATGTGCGGGCAGAGATTGCCGCCAGCTTCAGCGAAACGCTGCTTCACGGGGAAACGTCAAGAATTCGCCTGTGTGACAACCCGGATTGCCGCTGGTTTTTTTACGATGACACGCGTAACCGGACGAAGAAATACTGTGAAGACAAGACGTGCGGCAATTTGATGAAGGTGCGGCGGTTTCGCGCCCGAAAGAAGGCGGGAGCCGATCCAAGCGAGCAATAGCTTGTTCTTCATAAATGACAAGAACCAGGCAGCCGAGAGGGGCTGCCTGGTTCTTGTTTCAGTATTATTTTTGCGATTTTGGCTCATCTTCAAACAGGTACAGATATTCACCGTATCCTTCCTTCTCCAAATCGGCCTTCGGCACGAAGCGGAGCGCTGCGGAATTGATGCAATAGCGGAGTCCTGTTGGTTCCGGACCGTCCTCGAAGACGTGGCCCAGGTGGGAATCGCCCAGCCGGCTGCGCACTTCGGTGCGAATCATGAAATGGCTGGTATCGGTCTTCTCCTTGATGTGGTAGCTCCGGATCGGGCGGGTAAAGCTCGGCCAACCGCAGCCGGCATCGTATTTGTCACGGGAGCTGAACAACGGCTCGCCGGAGACGACATCCACGTAAATGCCTTCTTCTTCATGGTCCCAATACTCTCCGGTAAAAGGACGCTCAGTCGCATTATTTTGTGTGACCTCGTATTGGATTGGCGTCAGCTTGCGCTTCAGCTCTTCCCGATTGGCAGGGCCGGACCAGTGGCGCTCCAGGAAATCTTCACGTCCGGAACCTTTGCGATACAGCCGATAGTGTCCCGGATTTTTCTTATGATATTGCTGATGATACTCTTCGGCAGGATAGAATGGGGCTGCCGGCAGAATCGGGGTAACAATCGGTTTATCGAAGCGGCCGCTTTGCGCAAGCTCTTGCTTGGAAGCTTCCGCCTCCTGACGCTGCTGCTCATCATGATAGAAAATTGCGGTCCGATACGAATCCCCGCGGTCATGGAATTGGCCGCCTGCGTCAGTTGGATCAATTTGCTGCCAATACAACTCCAGCAGTTTGCGGTAAGGAAAGATGTCCGGATCGTACGTAATCTGCACCGCTTCATAATGGCCGGTGTTCCCAGCGCAAACCTCCTCGTACGTAGGGTTTACCGTGTGACCGCCGGTATATCCAGAAATAATGCCGTGAACGCCGGGCAGCTCCTCGAATGGTGACACCATGCACCAGAAGCAGCCTCCGGCAAACGTGGCTAATTTGAGATTGGAATTTGTTGATGGACTCATTTGGGATCCCTCCATTTCATCACTATTATAACTTGTTTTGACACAAAGCCAAAATGATAGCATAAAAGGCTGGTTCTCTCGTAAAGTGCGTGCTATAATATAACTCAATAAAACATGCATGGTTCCCAAAGGGGAGTAGCTGTTACAATAAAGTCGTCATTACGGGAGTTATACATACCCCGGCTTTATTGGCAACGAAGAGTTGTTAGCGAGACCTTTGCCCGTAGCGAGTATTGGGTAAAGGTCTTTTTTGATGCGTATATGCGTCGTGCCCAATACGGACACGGCGCATTTTTTTTGGAACGGTGGGATCTTCCCGTAGTCCCAGCCATCTCGATCGTCCGATTGAACCGTCTCGCAGCCTTTGCAGGCCTGCGGCAATTGACGTGAATGGCGAGGCCGTGATCCAGAAAAAATAGATCCGTTGCATGGAACATTTAGAAAGGGGAGAGAACATGGACTTACTGTCACCGGAATTTTGGATGGCCTTATTATCCATCGTCCTGATCGACCTCGTCTTAGCCGGGGATAACGCGATCGTCATTGGGCTTGCCGCCCGCAATGTGCCGCAACAGGATCAGAAGAAAGTTATCGTATGGGGGACCCTGGGGGCGATTCTGATCCGGGTCGTCATGACACTGCTCGTTGTGCAGCTGCTCAACATCCCGGGACTACGGCTTGCCGGAGGGCTTGCTTTAGTCTGGATTGCTTATAAACTGCTGATTGAGGAGAAAAGTCATGAGATCAAGGCCGGGAACCAAATGTGGGCGGCCATTCGCACGATTATTATCGCCGATGCCATGATGGGTCTCGACAACGTGCTTGCAGTCGCTGGCGCAGCGCACGGGGACACCTTGTTGGTCATTATCGGTTTGGCTGTATCCGTACCGATTATGGTATGGGGCAGCACGATGATTCTGAAGCTGACGGAACGCTTTCCGATCGTCATTACAATTGGGGCGGCTGTGCTGGCTTGGACTGCATCCAAGATGATCGTTGAAGAACCGTTGATTCATGACTGGTTCGCCAGCCCTTGGATTAAATACGGCTTCGAGCTGCTCGTCATCGCTGCGGTCGTGCTGCTTGGCAACCTCATGAAGAAGCGCAAGGCGCGGCTTCACCAAGCGAAAGCGATGCCGCAAACAAACGGAAGCTAATAGGAAACGCTAGAGAACAACGCCGCAGGCGGCCGATTAACGGCCGTCGCGGCGTTATTTTTTGTGTTTGTTGGCTCGCTCGTTAAGTGTTGTTCTCCCGGGCAGATAAACGAAACTGCTTGGGCGACATGCCAAATCGCTTGCGGAATACTTTATGAAAGTAGTTGTAGCTAGGGAAGCCGGAGCTTTCCGCAACATGCTCCAGCGATAAAGGGCTAAAAATAATCCGCTCCCGCGCCATGTTCAGCCGCACCTCCAGCGTGTATTGAATCATGCTGGTGCCAAAGGCCTGCTTGAAAAGATGCACCGCCCGCGACACGCTGATGCCGACGTGGGCTGCAGCGTCCTCCAGTTTAAAGGGCGAGGAGGCGTTCTCTTCGATATAATTTTTTAGACGGTGGGCAAGATAGGTAGGATAGGTGGGCTGCGGCTGCTCGAGCAAATTTCGTTCAATCTCCAAGCACAGAATCTTCAAGTAATATTCGGAGATTTCCGGCATGGGGTTAGAGATGCGGCGCTGCTCCAGCATAATCTGACGGAAGGCTCCAACCATCCCTTCGGACAGGGGAACCTTCAAACGGTGTGGAAGCGGCCGGCGATTCCACCAGGACTCAATCCATTCCCCGGACAAGAAAATATGGTAATCTCCGCTGGAAACCACGGGTTCACCAGTTCCGTTCGTTTCGGCTTCGATTTTCAACTCATAAGGGTCCCCGGGGGCGAACAGCAGCAAATCCCCAGGCTCCAGCAGCTCCAGCCGCCCGTTTAGCCGCGTGCGGCATTTGCCTAACGTCTGCAGGCGGATGAGATAATTTTCGTGCCCGTTCGGCAGGGTCGTGTGGAACGGTTTGCGGTGCAACGAATAACCAGCATATAAAATTTGCAGGTTTGCCTCTTTGTTCATCGGTGTCCTCCACAGGGTTCTCGAAAAAAATGACCAGATTGTTCATGTTTCAATCATATTATTCATTTTACATTGGAGCAATTTGAAATACCATGGTACATGGGTAGCGCATCAAATAGACAAACATCTGCTTGGCAGGAGTGACCAAAATGACAGACATCCAGATTGGCATTATCGGCTGCGGCAACATCAGTCCGGCTTACCTCCGTCATTTGGCGAAGAGCGACAGGCTGAAGGTTGTGGCGCTGGCCGACCAGTTTCCGGAGAAGGCGCGCGAGCGGGCCGAGGAATTCGGAATTGAAAACGTATTCACAGTTGAAGAATTGTTACGGCATCCTAGAATCGACCTGATTCTGAATCTCACGGTGCCTTCATCCCATGCGTCGATTAACATTGCGGCTCTGGAGCACGGCAAGCACGTCTACGTGGAGAAGCCGTTGGCGATCCGCTTGGAGGACGCCAGACGAATGCTGGAGCTGGCTGCGGCACGCAACCTCCGCGTCGGCTGTGCCCCGGATACCTTCCTTGGCGCCGGGCTGGAAACGGCCCGCAAGGCGATTAACGACGGGTTGATCGGACGTCCCGTGGCAGCTACCGCGTTTATGGTCAGCGGAGGCCCGGAGCGCTGGCATCCGAATCCGGAGTTTTTCTATGCCGAAGGCGGCGGGCCGATGTTTGACATGGGGCCGTACTATCTGACGGCGCTAGTCCAATTGCTAGGACCGATTCGCCGGATCAGCGGTTCGGTGGGAAGTCAGATTCCGGAGCGGACGATCGGCTCGGGACCGAAAGCGGGCACCCGGATCCCCGTTCATACGCCAACCCATTACAGTGCTTCGCTGAATTTCGTGGGAGGGGCGATCGGTACGCTGGTGACCAGCTTTGATGTGCGAGGCGGGAGCATGCTGCCGCGGATGGAGATTTATGGCACCGAAGGCACGCTGGAAGTCCCAGATCCGAACTGGTTTACCGGCGAGGTGAAGCTTCGTCGGGCCGGAGAAGAGACTTGGGAGACGTTGCCGCCGGTATTTGCCAGCGAAGATAACGAGCGGGGACGCGGTATTGAGGAAATGGTGCAAGCGATACAGGAAGGCCGGGAGCATCGAGCCAGCGGCAAACTGGCTTATCATGTTCTGGAAGCGATGCATGCGGTTACTCGGTCCTCGAATGAAGGTCGGCATATCCTGTTGAGCCCTGTAGAGCTCTAAGGGACTTACTTATGATGAAGAGGAGAAATGAACCCATGACGAAACTTGGTTTGCAGTTGTATACGGTAAGAGATCATTTGGAACGGGATTTTGAAGGAACCTTGCGCAAGGTGGCGGAGCTTGGTTATCAAGGCGTCGAGTTTGCCGGTTTTTACGGACGAACGGTAGAGCAAGTCCAGGAGATTCTGCAGGAGACAGGATTAACAGCGATTGGTGCGCATACGCCCTATACCCGGTTGAAGGAAGCGATCGACGAGGAATTGGCGTTTAATAAAGCGATTGGCAGCCGCTATATTATCGTTCCTTATTTGGCGGAGGAAGACCGCAACCGTTGGTCGGAAATCATCGAAGATTTGAAAATATTCGGTGAAAAGTGCAAAGAGGAAGATTTAGTGCTTTGCTATCATAATCATGATTTTGAGCTGACATTACAACACGACGGCAAGCCGGTGCTTGACGCCATCTACGAGCAAGTGCCTGAACATCTGCTGCAGGTGGAGCTCGATTCCTGCTGGGTTGCCTTCGCTGGAGCGAATCCGCTGGATTATATCGCTAAATATAAGGGGCGGCTTCCGCTGGTGCACTGGAAGGATGTAGTCAAGAAGGCGGACGGTTCGCCGGATACGGTTGAGCTTGGCCGCGGGGAGATTGCCATCACGGAGATCGGCGATGCTGCGATTGCTGCGGGGGTAGAATGGCTAATCGTCGAGCAGGACCATTGTGCCGGAGATTCGCTCACGAGCATTCAGACAAGCATGGAATGGGTGCGTGACTATGCGCAAAAAGGAGGTAAACTTCATGTCTAAAACGTTGAAAGTAGCTATTATCGGCTGCGGCGGGATTGCGAACGGTAAACATTTGCCAAGCCTGGCCCAGCAGCCTGAGGTGGAGATGGTCGCATTCTGCGATATCATCGAAGAACGCGCAGCCAAGGCTGCTGCCCAATACGGCGGCGAGAATGCCAAGGTATACACCGATTATCGTCAGTTGCTGGCGGAAAGCGATGCCGAAGTCGTACATGTGTGCACGCCAAACGATTCCCACGCTGAAATTACGGTTGCTTCGCTGGAATCCGGCCGCCATGTTATGTGCGAGAAGCCGATGGCTAAGACGGCAGAACAGGCGCGTCAAATGCTGGATGCGGCGAAGCGTACGGGCAAGAAGCTGACGATCGCTTATCAAAACCGCTTCCGCAGCGACAGCTTGTATTTGAAGGAAATTTGCGAAAAGGGTGAGCTCGGTGACATTTATCTGGGGAAGGCGCTGGCGCTTCGCCGCCGGGCCGTGCCAACTTGGGGCGTCTTCCTCGATGAGGAGAAGCAAGGCGGCGGTCCATTGATTGATATCGGTACGCACGCTCTGGATCTGACCTTGTGGCTGATGGACAACTATGAGCCGAAGAGCGTCACCGGTTCTGTCTTCCACAAGCTTGGCAGCCGCGAGAATGCAGCGAATGCATTCGGGCCATGGAATCCGGAGGAGTTCAAAGTGGAGGACTCCGCATTTGGCTTCATTACGATGAAGAATGGCGCGACAATCATTCTGGAATCAAGCTGGGCGCTGAACATCGTGGATATCGGCGAAGCCAAAACACTGCTGTGCGGAACGGAAGGCGGCGCGGACATGACCAACGGACTACGGATCAATGGGGAGAAATTGAGTCGCCTGTATGAAACGAAGATTGATTTGGGCTCGGGCGGCGTTGCCTTCTTCGAGGGGAAACAGGAGACCGAAGCTACTCGTGAAGCAAGAGCTTGGGTACAAGCGATTCTCGAGGATAAGGAACCGCTGGTGAAACCGGAGCAAGCGTTGGTTGTCACGGAAATTTTGGAAGCGATTTACGAGTCGGCGAGAACGGGTAAAACGGTTTATTTTGATTAATCACGGGAGGGACCGGAGATGAAATTAGGCGTATTTCTCGTATTGTTCGGAGGACTCCCCTTGGAGCAGGCGCTGGATAAGGCAGCCGCGCAAGGGCTAAAAGCTGTAGAGATCGGGACTGGAGGCTATCCTGGCAATGCGCATTGTAATCCCGATGTATTGTTGGAAAACAAACAAGCGCGGGAGGAGTTCAAACGGGCGGTGGAATCGCGCGGGTTAACGATCAGTGCGCTCAGCTGCCACGGCAACCCCCTGCACCCGCAAAAGGCGGTGGCGCAAGATTTCCATGACGCTTTCGTCAAGACCGTTCAATTGGCTGAATTGCTGGAGGTGCCGGTGGTAAATACGTTCTCCGGCTGTCCCGGCGATCACGAGGACGCGAAATATCCGAACTGGCCGGTTGCACCGTGGCCCAACGATTACCAGGAGATCCTCGATTGGCAATGGAACCAGAAGGTGATTCCGTATTGGTCGGAAATGGGCCGTTATGCCGCAGAGCATCATGTGAAGATCGGTCTGGAGCTGCACGGCGGGTTCTCCGTGCATACGCCGGCCACGCTGCTTCGCCTGCGCGAAGCGGCTGGGGAAGCCATCGGCGCCAATTTGGACCCTAGCCATATGTGGTGGCAAGGAATTGATCCGGTACAGGCGATCTCGATCCTTGGCCGGGCTGGGGCGATTCACCATTTCCACGCCAAGGACACGACGATTGATCCGGTGAACGTGAATCGTTACGGACTTACGGATATGCAGCCTTATACGATGATGCAGGATCGAGCCTGGCAGTTCCGTACGGTGGGTTATGGCCATGATTTGAAAACTTGGGCGGACATTATCAGTGCCCTTCGCTTGTATGGCTACGATTATGTTGTCAGCATCGAGCATGAAGACGGCCTGATGTCGATCGACGAAGGGTTCACGAAGGCGGTACGCAATCTCCAGCAGGTGTTGGTGGAAGATTCTGCCGGCGAAATGTGGTGGGTATAAGTTACAACCAGCGTAATATACTATACTAGCGGCCGCCGCCTAGGCGGTCGTTTTTTTTAAATGACCGGGCATCCCCCTTACTTTCCTCCAATAAATATGCTATTATGAAATATACTAACAAATTGTAAGCTTTCAGCCCTTAGGTCGGCGATGATAACGAGGTGAATTTTATGGATGAGCATTCCCAGGCAATGTGTCCGCGATTTGAATCGGCATTTTCGTTTTTAGGCAAACGTTGGAACGGTCTGATCATCAAAACGCTGATGGACGGTCCCAAGCGATTTAAGGATATTTCGAATCAGATTCCTTCCATGAGCGATAAAATGTTATCCGAGCGGATGAAGGATCTGGAATGTGAAGGAATCCTGGTTCGCCATGTCTATCCTGAGACGCCGGTCCGGATTGAATATGAACTAACGGAGAAAGGCCGGGCGCTTCGTCCCGTTATGGAACAAGTGCAGTCCTGGGCGGAAGAGTGGATTAAATAAACAACGAACATGCCGTTACCGGCGAGCGGGCGGCATGGAATATCATAGAAAGTAGGTGTACGTGTGGCTGATGTAATTGTTATTGGAGCAGGACCTGCAGGAGCAAGTGCAGCACTTTTCTTGGCGAAGGCAGGTAAAGAAACGCTCGTTCTGGACAGCAACTCCAGCATGACCAAACGGGCATGGATCGAGAATCATTACGGTGCGAAGGACATTTCCGGACCCGATTTGCTGAAGGTCGGCCGGGAGCAGGCGGAGAAATTCGGCGCGAAGTTCATTGAAGAGAAAGTGTCTGACATCGATACGAACGGTGGTTCAACGGTTACGGTGAAGACCGAATCCGGCCGCAGTTATGAAGCGTCCCATATCATATTGGCCACCGGCGCGTTAACCGACCTTGCAAGCGCTATCGGTTTGGAGCTGAAGGAAGGCCGCGAACCTCGAATCAAAACGGTGATTGCTACGGATGGCCAAGGCCGTACGAGCATTCCACGCATTTGGGCAGCAGGAACGGTTGCCGGGGTAAGCGTGCATACGATCATCACCGCGGGCGACGGTGCGAAGGTCGCGATTGAGTTGATTAGCGAAATGAATGGCGAACGCTACGTTGATCACGACGTACTTAAGTAAGACATCTGAACATACAACAGGCCTCCGATGACGGGGGCCTTTTTATTTTGCCAATATCCATCAGGGAGCCTGAAATTTGAGAACCTGCACTTTGTCCGGTATGCTTAAGAAGAAGGAATACGATCTGGCCGAAGTTGGGAAAATGATGAGGAGAAAGGCAGGGCGGTTATGTTTAACAGATGGCGATGGTTCGTTGGATGTATGGCAGGACTGACTATAATCATAATCGCGTCGGCGTGCGCCCGCGGTCAGATTATGGATCAACCGACACCAGCGGAGACGCAGACAACAGAAGTAGAACACCCCCACGATATCACATTAATGATTGATGGTGGCACCTTTATCCCTGATGTGACGCGTAACCTGCATTTTGATTATATCGACGGGTTAACGGTACGTCATGCCTTGGCAAGCAGCGGGATTGTCAAATTTACAGAGGACCAGTCCGCCATTCAATCGGTGGGGGAGGTGTCGCTGGATTCGGCGTTGGAATGGGGGACCCGGCTAAATGATAAGGAACTGGCCTCTACCAACTGGGATCAGGAGCTGCAAATGGGTGACAAGCTGCTGGTTTACGTCAAGACGGTGGACAGCTATGAAGCGATCTCACCGCTGGCGTCCTTGCTGTTGATTATCGACGGGGGCGGTCAGAAGCAATATTTTGTCCATAAATACAGTGATAACACCACCGTTCGAGATCTCCTGAAGCACAGTGGAATGGTTCAGTTTAATCCCAACCATAAATCAATTATCTCCGTCGGCGGCTATACCCCTAAGCAGGACGAGCAATGGATCCTGAAAGTGAATGGGAAGAAGCTGCTGGATAATGGCCTAGATATGAGATTAAAGCCGCAAGACTACGTGGAGATTAGCTTGGCGACGCAATAGAAGTACGATGTAACTTAGAGATCCGTAATCCTGGTAATCATCCGGGAGAGCGGATCTTTTAATAGAATATTGAAAAAGTTATGACAAAAGCATGTTAAAATTTTCACAATTAATGTGAATGGAATCACAAAGTCCTCCTTATTTGAAAAGTATACTGGGAGCATGGGATCACTTCAAATTTTAACTATCGCCAAGTCGCATGAGACCCAGGTGTTTATTGGAGGAGGCATTTTAAAGATATGGGAATGGAACGAGAGAAACTAGTTGTTATCGGTAACGGAATGGCCGGAATCAGCACGGTAGAGCAAATCCTGAAGTTGACTACGAAATTTGAAATTACGGTATTCGGAAGCGAGCCGCATCCGAACTACAATCGGATTATGCTGTCATATGTGCTGGAAGGCAGCAAAACGCTGGACGATATCGTGCTGAACGATTTGAACTGGTACAAAGAGAACGGGATCACCCTGCATCTCGGAACTGCAGTGGAGCGGATTGATGCCGAAGCCAAAGAGGTCGTCGCCGAAAATGGGGTGCGCGTCCCGTACGATAAAGTGCTGATCGCAACGGGCTCCAATTCGCTGATCTTGCCGATTCCAGGCAGCGATAAGGAAGGGGTCGTTGGCTTCCGTGACATCGCGGACTGCAAGCAAATGTTGGAGGCGGCGAAGACCTACAAGAAGGCGGCCGTCATTGGCGGTGGACTGTTGGGATTGGAAGCGGCCAAAGGTCTTGTGCAACTGGGGATGGACGTGACGGTTGTGCATTTGATGGAAGATCTGATGGAACGCCAGTTAGACCATCAGGCAGCGAGCATGTTGAAAGCAGAGTTGGAGCGGCAAGGGATCAAATTTAAGATGGGTGCACAAACGACGGAGCTGTTTGGCGACCATCGGGTTCGCGGCCTGCGCTTTGCCGACGGGACGGAGCTGGAGGCAGAATTCGTTGTTATGGCTGTGGGGATCCGACCTAATGTTGCGGTTGCTAAAGCCAGCGGCATCGAAGTGAACCGTGGGATCGTCGTGAACGACTATCTGCAAACCTCGCTTGAAGGCGTGTATTCAGTGGGGGAATGTACGGAGCACCGCGGGGTTTGTTACGGTCTGGTTGCGCCTTTGTTCGAGCAGGGGATGGTGTTGGCGAAGCATATCAGCGGCGTGGATACCGCGCCTTATGAGGGTTCGGTCGTATCGACCAAGCTCAAAATTTCCGGCGTGGATGTATTCTCCACCGGTGAATTTATAGATGGACCGGAGCATACGGTGATCGTCAGCAAGGACGAGTGGAAACGCACCTATCAGAAAATTTTGCTGAAGGACGGCAAGCTGGTTGGGGCAGTGCTGTTCGGGGATATCACAGATTCGGCTGAGCTGCAGAAGCTGATTAAGCAAGGCGCGGAGATGACCGATGAGTTGTACGAATCGCTGATGGGCGGGGGCTGCTGCGGCGGCACCAAGAAGAAGGCATCGGTCGAAACGATGAGCGATGAGGAAATCGTCTGCGGCTGTAATGGGGTGACGAAAGGCACGATCGTAGACTGCATCGTAAATCAAGGGATGACGACGGTCGACGAGATTAAAGCGAGCACCGGAGCGACTCGATCTTGCGGCGGCTGTAAACCGGTCGTCGAGCAGATCCTGCAATATGTGCTTGGTGATGGCTTTACCCAATCGGCGAAACAGGGGATTTGCAGCTGCACTACGCTTAGCCGGGACGAGATCGTTGCCGAGATTAAAGCGAAAGGGCTGCAGACAACCAAAGAAGTGATGAATGTGCTCGGATGGACGCAGCCGGAAGGCTGCTCGAAGTGTCGGCCGGCGATTAACTACTATCTGGGCATGATCTACCCGGATACCCATGAAGATGAAAAAGCTTCGCGTTTCGTCAACGAACGGATGAATGCCAACATCCAGAAGGACGGCACGTATACCGTGGTGCCGCGGATGTACGGCGGCGTCACGACGCCGGAAGATCTGAAGAAAATCGCCGATGTTTCGTTGAAATACAATGTCAAGGTGGTCAAGGTCACGGGCGGACAACGGCTGGATTTGATCGGCGTGAAGAAAGAGGACCTGCCGAAGGTGTGGGCGGAGCTGGATATGCCGTCAGGTTATGCTTATGCCAAATCGTTGCGCACAGTAAAGACCTGCGTTGGTTCGCAGTTCTGCCGTTTTGGCACCCAGGATTCAATGGATATGGGCGCGCTGCTGGAGCGCAAATTCGAGCGGCTGGACTTCCCGGCGAAATTTAAGATGGCGGTTAACGGCTGCCCGCGTAACTGCGCCGAGTCGTGCACCAAAGATATCGGGATCGTTGGCAATGACGGCGGTTGGGAGGTCTTCATTGGCGGTAACGGCGGGATCAAGCCGCGCTTGGCGGACTCGCTGTGCAAGGTGAAAACCGATGAAGAATTGATTGAAGTGTGCGGCGCGCTGATGCAGTACTACCGTGAAACCGGCAACTACCTGGAGAGAACGTCGGAATGGGTGGAACGGATGGGCCTTGAACATATCCGCTCGGTTATCGTTGACGATGTGAAGAACCGCAAAGCGCTGATGGAACGGATTGAATTTGCTTTGAAGCAAGTATCCGATCCATGGAAAAAAGTGCTGAACGACAACGAACAGCTTGGCAAATTGTATCACTCGTTAGAAGTGAGCAGCCAGCTGTAATACAGCGTCCTGGAGAAAGGGGTCATGGTGCATGAGTATGGAGAGTAAGGGCGAAACGTTTTATCCTGTTGGTGCCTTGGAGGATTTTCTGCCGCAAATCGGGCGTGTCGTGGAAGTGGCCGGCCTGCAAATTGCCGTGTTCCGAACATCGGATGGCCGGATTTTTGCGGCGCTGAACCAAAATCCGCATCCAAAGGGCGGACCGCTGGCCGAGGGGATTGTATCGGGTCATTATCTGTATGATCCGTTGTATGATTGGAAAATCGACCTGACCACCGGGCTCGTTCAAGCACCGGATACCGGGCAGGTCACGATGTTCCCGGTCAAGGTGGAGGACGAACAGGTCTACATTGCCGCTGCTGCTCTGCAGCAAGCGTAGTGCGGCTATCGACAGCGCGGTGATCGGAAGGTCGCCGCGCTATTTTTGAAGCATGAGGCAAGTTTGATTTGGGGGCGGTGCGGTATTCGTCGCAATGGCATATTGGTTCATTTCGCCCATGCGCAAGAAAGCACAGGGCTCATAACCACATAAGTATCCCCCAACCTCATTGGGTAGCGAAGAGGATTGGGGGATTTTTTTACGCGATGGGAAGAAAGCAAAAAAACCGCCCTCCAATCATGGGACGGTTCAATACACCGGAACTAACGCCGTATATAGGGCGAGTACTAGGCGGTTAAATACGGCAGATTTCGTTCGGGCACAGCTCGCAGTGGCAAATATCTTGCAGCATGACCAGGTCTTTGATTACGATCATCCCGTTCTCATAGTCCAGCGCTTCCTTTTTGCGCAGGTCGCTTAGCATTCGGTTGACACTTTCGCGCGTTGCCCCGATCATGTTGGACAAGTCAGTATGGGTGATCTTCTTATTAATCAGAATTGCATCTCCGTGCGGTTCACCGTACGTATTGCTCAAGCGAATCAAGGTCGAGCACAAAGCGCCCGGTTTGCCGTACATCATCAAATCGCGGAATTTGGTTTGCGTCAAACGGTGATGGATGCCCATCCATTTCATGAAATCGATGGCGAAATCGCAATGCTGGCAAATCATGATTTCCAGGTCCTTCTGCTCAATAATACCGATTTCACAGTCTTCGATAACTTCGGCGGTAAAACTATGCTTCGAGCTGAAGAACGGATCGGCTTGCCCAACCATATCGCCGACACCATACATGTAGAGGATCAACTCTTTGCCCTCATCTGTCGATTTCGTCAACTTCACGCGGCCGCGCTTGATGTAGAACAGTTTATCGGAATAGTCTCCTTCCCAGAACAAATGTGTCCCCTCGGGATAAGATTTGTCTTTCATCGTAACGAGAAGGCGATTGAAGTTTTGCTCTGAAAAACAGCTCGTATTGCCGCGGGGCAGGGTGGCATTCACAATTTCACTCATCATCGATTTCCCCTTTGTGCTCCAAATTTTTCTGAAAATTTTAAATTAATTATAACTGGTTTTTTTTAATTTTTGGGGGCTATAAAGCCCGAAAAAGTGAACATTGTGAGAAATTTCACTATGTCGAATCGGATATTCACGCTAAAAACGGTGCAAATTAATAAACTGGCGCTCGCAGCATTCGATAAGTATTTCAAAGAGACACTATGTACACAATGTAAAGTATATATGAAAAATTTATCGTGGCAAGCGAAAAACTTTCAACTTTTTTAAAGTATGTGAAAAAATTCACTATACAAAACAAAAAGCCTGTGCTATGATCAAGACATAAAGAGAAGCACACAAGCTTCATAGGGATTCGCTTATAAGTGAATTTTTTCACAATATAAAACTTAGTCCACCATGTGCAAGCAAATCCCTAATCCAAAAATTTAGGAGGATGAGAGAGATGGCTGTTAAAAACGAAGTGGCTGTGAAAGCTCAGCCAACCGCACAAGAGTATATTCAAACGTTGATCGACAAAGCGAAGAAAGCTTCCGAAGCTTTCATGAGCATGGATCAGGAGCAGATCGACAAGATTGTGCAAGCGATGGCTTTGGCTGGACTCGACAAGCATATGTATCTGGCGAAAATGGCGATCGAGGAAACGGGACGCGGCGTTTACGAAGATAAAATCATCAAGAACATGTTTGCAACGGAGTATATTTGGAACAGCATTAAGTACCAAAAAACAGTTGGCGTCATCGAAGACAATCCTTACGAAAGCTTCCAAAAAATCGCCGAGCCGCTCGGGATCATTATGGGGATTACTCCAGTTACGAACCCGACGTCTACTACGATTTACAAAGCGCTGATCGCCGTGAAGACACGCAACCCGATCATCTTCGGCTTCCATCCATCCGCGCAAAAATGTAGTGCAGAAGCCGCTAAAATATTGCTTGAAGCGGCCGTTAAACATGGCGCACCTGCGGACTGCATTCAATGGATCGAAGATCCTTCCATGGATCGCACGAACGCACTGATGAATCACCCGGACGTTGCTTGCATCCTGGCTACCGGCGGTTCCGCGATGGTTAAAGCGGCTTATAGCTGCGGTAAACCGGCCCTCGGCGTAGGCCCTGGTAACGTTCCTTGCTTCATTGAGAAGAGCGCCGACCTGGATCAAGCGGTTAACGACCTGATCTTGTCCAAAACGTTCGACAACGGCATGATTTGCGCATCCGAACAGGCGGTTATTATCGAAGAACCGATCTTCGACCAAGTGAAGAAGAAAATGATCGCTAACGGCTGCTATTTTGTAAATAAAGAAGAAGCTGCGAAGCTGACCGCAGGCGCGATCAACGCTGAAAAATGTGCGGTGAACCCTGCGATCGTTGGTCAATCGGCCGTAAAAATCGCAGAAATGTGCGGCATCGACGTTCCGGCCGGAACGAAAATCCTCGTTGCCGAGATCGAAGGCGTTGGCCCGAAATTCCCATTGTCTGCAGAGAAGCTGAGTCCTGTACTCGCTTGCTACAAAGTGAAAAATGCAGAGGAAGGCATTAAGCGTGCCCTGGAAGTGGTGCAATTCGGCGGTATGGGTCATTCCTCGGTCATCCACTCGAATAATGATGAAGTGATTCAACAATTTTCCGAACGGATGCCAACCTGCCGGATCCTGGTGAACCAACCTTCTTCGCAAGGCGGTATCGGCGACATCTACAACACGAACCTGCCGTCGCTGACACTGGGCTGCGGGTCGTACGGACGCAACTCGACTTCGTCGAACGTAACGGCCGTGAATCTGATCAACGTGAAAAGGGTGAATCATCGTACCGTGAACATGCAATGGTTTAAAGTGCCTAGCAAAATTTACTTCGAGAAAAACTCGACGCAATACTTGGCGAAGATGCCGGACATCTCCCGCGTCATGATCGTGACTGACCCGATGATGGTGAAGCTCGGCTACGTGGAAAGAGTCGAACATTTCTTGCGTCAACGCCAAACGCCAGTCGCCATCGAAGTGTTCTCGGACGTTGAACCCGATCCATCGACCACGACTGTACAACGCGGTACAGAGCTGATGGCGAAATTCCAGCCGGACTGCATTATCGCGCTGGGCGGCGGTTCGCCGATGGACGCAGCCAAAGGCATGTGGCTGTTCTATGAATATCCGGATACCGACTTCCACAATCTGAAGCAAAAATTTATGGATATTCGCAAACGGATCTACAAATATCCGCGTCTCGGCCAAAAAGCGAAGTTCGTGGCGATTCCAACAACGTCGGGTACCGGTTCCGAAGTGACCTCGTTCTCGGTAATCACGGATAAAATCAACGGCAATACGAAATATCCGTTGGCGGATTACGAGCTGACGCCGGACGTTGCAATTATCGACCCTGAATTCGTATACAGCTTGCCAAAAGTTGCAGTCGCAGATACCGGTATGGACGTACTGACGCACGCGATCGAAGCTTACGTCTCGGTTATGGCGAACGACTACACAGACGGTCTGGCGATTAAAGCGATCCAACTGGTATTCCAATACCTGGAGAAATCGGCACTGACCGGTGACAAGCTGGCCCGTGAGAAAATGCACAACGCTTCGACGCTTGCAGGGATGGCGTTCGCCAACGCATTCCTTGGCATCAACCACAGCTTGGCGCACAAATGGGGCGGTCAATACGGTACGGCTCATGGACGTACCAATGCGATTCTGATGCCGCACGTCATCCGCTACAACGCGAAGAAACCAACGAAATTCGCGGCATGGCCGAAATACAGAAACTTCGTTGCCGATGAACGTTATGCAGAAATCGCCCGCATTCTGGGTCTGCCGGCTCGCACGACGGAAGAAGGCGTGAAAAGCTTGATCAAAGCGGTGCGCGATCTGAACAAGAAGCTGGGCATTCCGGAATCGTTCCAAGCGCTTGGTTTCGATGCGAAGGATTTCGAATCGCGCGTCGATTACCTGGCGGACCGTGCCTTCGAAGATCAATGTACGACGGCGAATCCGAAGCTTCCGTTGGTCAGTGAGCTGGCTGAGATTTATCGCGACGCCTTCTATGGTAGATTTGAAGAATAAGTGAACAGGCGGGGAAAAAAGGTGACAAATATCACTCAATGTGATATTTGTCACAATCTTTTTGGATAGGAAGAGCTATGATTACAGTATAAATGATCCCTCAGAAATAAGTGAGTGGAACCCGGTCTTTCGGGGCCGGGTACCATAATTGTCTAAGTTGTGAAAAGTATCACAAATTTTAGGGATCATGAGGCGCGGGATAGACCTTCAACCGCGACCACATATATAAATGGAGGGAATCAAGATGTCGGTGATCGAAAGAGAAGTAACAGAAACGAAGGCACAAAACGCATGGAGAGGCTTCAAAGCTGGGAAATGGATGAAGGAAGTGGATACGCGCGATTTCATCCAATCCAACGTGAATCCTTATGAAGGAAATGAATCCTTCTTGAAAGGCGCTACGGCGAACACGAAAGCGTTGTGGGATATCGTATCGCAGCTGTCCGTGAAAGAACGGGAAGCTGGAGGGGTCCTGGATGTAGACGTGAATACGCCATCGACGATCACTTCCCATGCTCCTGGATATTTGGATAAAGAGAAGGAACAAATCGTTGGCGTTCAGGGTTCGGCCCCGTTCCAACGCACGATCCATCCATTCGGCGGGATCAACATGGTTATCAATGCATGCAAAGCTTATGGCTTCGATCTGCCAGCTGAGATCGTCAACCTGTTTACAACGATTCGTAAAACCCATAACCAAGGGGTATTTGATGCTTATACATCGGAAATGAGAGCCGCCCGTAAAGCCGGGATTATCACTGGCCTTCCTGACGCATACGGACGCGGTCGGATCATCGGGGACTATCGCCGCGTTGCTCTGTATGGCGTGGACTTCTTGATCAAGCAAAAACAACAAGAACTGAAATCCCTTGAAGTGGATGTCATCGATGAAGATGTGATTCGCTTGCGGGAAGAAATTTCTGAACAAATTCGCGCTTTGGGTGAATTGAAACAGCTCGGCGAAATGTACGGATTCGACATTTCCAGACCGGCGAACAATGCGAAAGAAGCATTCCAATGGTTGTACTTCGGTTATCTGGCAGCGGTCAAAGAACAAGACGGTGCCGCCATGTCCCTCGGACGTGTATCTTCGTTCCTCGATATTTACATTGAACGCGACCTGGCAGAAGGAACGTTAACTGAAGAAGCAGCCCAAGAATTGGTTGACCATTTCGTTATGAAGCTGCGCATCGTGAAATTCTTGAGAACGCCAGAGTACAACGAACTGTTCAGCGGTGACCCAACCTGGGTAACGGAATCGATCGGCGGGATGTCCGTAAATGGTCAGACGCTTGTAACCAAGAACAGCTTCCGCTTCCTGCATACGCTGTACAACCTGGGACCGGCTCCAGAACCAAACCTGACCGTTCTCTGGTCGGAGCAACTGCCTGATGCCTTCAAGAAATACTGCGCGAAGGTATCGATTGAAACGAGCTCGATTCAATACGAAAACGATGATCTGATGCGTCCGATTTACGGTGACGATTACGGGATCGCCTGCTGCGTCTCCGCGATGAGAATCGGGAAACAAATGCAATTCTTCGGCGCTCGTGCGAACTTGGCGAAAGCTCTGTTGTACGCGATCAACGGTGGTAAGGATGAAAAATCCGGCGTCCAAGTGGGTCCGGAATATCCAGCGATCACTTCGGAATATCTCGACTATAACGAAGTAATGAAACGCTTCATCCCAATGATGGAATGGTTGGCTAAGCTGTATGTCAACACTCTGAACGTGATCCACTACATGCATGATAAATACTGCTACGAACGGATCGAGATGGCGCTGCACGACCGTGACATTCTTCGTACGATGGCTTGCGGTATCGCCGGCTTGTCCGTGGCAACCGATTCGCTCAGCGCGATCAAATATGCGAAAGTGAAACCGATCCGCAACGAAAACGGCATTGCAGTAGACTTCGAAATCGAAGGCGACTTCCCTTGCTACGGCAACAACGACGACCGCGTTGACCAAATTGCGGTAGAGCTGGTTGAAACGTTCATGAGCATGATCCGCAAGCATAAAACGTATCGTAACTCGCTGCCAACTCAATCGGTGTTGACAATTACGTCGAACGTTGTATATGGTAAGAAAACAGGCAGCACGCCGGACGGACGTAAAGCTGGCGAACCGTTCGCACCAGGGGCGAACCCGATGCACGGCCGCGACAAGAAAGGGGCGTTAGCTTCCCTGAGCTCGGTAGCGAAACTGCCATATGAGCACAGCTTGGACGGCATCTCGAATACGTTCTCGATCGTGCCGAAGGCATTGGGTAAAGAAATCGAAACTCGCCAATCGAACCTCGTATCGATGATGGACGGATACTTCGGCAGCAACGCGCATCACTTGAACGTCAACGTCTTTGACCGTGAACAACTGCTTGACGCTATGGAACATCCGGAGAACTATCCGCAATTAACGATCCGTGTATCGGGGTATGCGGTGAACTTCATCAAGTTGACTCGTGAACAACAATTGGATGTCATCAACCGGACCTTCCACGGCAAAATGTAATAACCTGCTGACTAGCAGCAACAATTGAAGCTGAACGATAAAATGGGGAGTTGGGCTTGGATCGCCTTTCTCCCCATTCCATTATCGGGAGCGATTTAGGGAAAGGGTGACGAAGATGCTTAAAGGTCGCATACATTCATTAGAAACATTCGGAACCGTAGATGGACCGGGGATTCGTTTCGTCCTCTTTATGCAAGGCTGCTTGTTGCAGTGCCAATATTGCCATAACCCGGACACCTGGAGTTTGACGGAAGGCAAGGAGATGACGGTTGAAGAAGTTTTGGCCGAAATCGAGCCATACTTGAACTACTATCGTACATCGGGCGGCGGGCTGACGGTTTCGGGCGGCGAAGCGACGCTGCAGGCGCCGTTTGTTACGGAATTGTTCCGGGAAGTGAAGCAGCGCTGGAACCTTCATACGACGCTGGATACGAACGGCTATAACGAGGGCGACAAGATCAAAGATTTGCTGGATGTCACCGATTTGGTCCTGTTGGATTTAAAACATATCGACAACGAGAAGCACATCAAGCTGACGGGCAAACCTAACGATCGAATGTTGAAGATGGCTCGTTGGCTGTCGGAACATGATCGGAAAATGTGGATTCGTCACGTGTATGTGCCCGGAATTCACAACGATGAGCAAGATTTGCTGGAGCTCGGGCGGTTTATCGGCAGCCTGAAGGGGGTAGAGAAGTTCGAAATTCTCCCTTACCACCAAATGGGCGTATACAAATGGCAGGAGCTCGGTTGGGCTTACCCGCTGGAAGGTGTACCTTCGCCCACGGATGAAGAGATCGAACGAGCTTATCGGTTGATTCGCGAAGGTGAGCAGCAAACAGCAGCTAAACTTTGAATTATATGTTATATATACTTACACGAAAATACAATATCTCGAATATAAACGGTTAAACCTATCGTTATACGTTAGGTTTAACCGTTTTCATTTTGCTTTTTAGATGATATTATCCCCTTAATAGAAAAATGTCCTCCTTATCAAAGGGAATGACGCTTTCTATAATGAGGGTGTATCACATAAATGAGTTTGAGGAGGGTCTATCTAACATGAGGAAGAGTTTGGTGCTGCTGCTGTCTCTTGTGTTTGTTGCATCCGCGCTGCTCGCCGGCTGCGGCAAATCCGGCAACAACGGAAGCAATGCTGCCCCTGCCCCGTCGAATAGTCAGGGCACAAATGCGGGGACCGAAACGGAAACGAACAACGATCCGTTTGAGATCACGATCCGTCACACCCAGGTTGGCGAATCCAAGAAGTTCCGCCTGGCGATGCTGGAGGACGTCGTTAAGAAGACGGAAGCTGCTGTACCGGGCTTAACGATCAAGCTGGATGCGGTAGACTCCGAAGTGAACCGCAAAGAGAAGCTGCGGGGTGAAATGGCTGCTGGCAAACCGCCGGAAATCTTCGACGTCTTTGGCAGTCCGGATGCCCAGCTGTATGCCAAGGAAGGCTTGATGCTGGATTTGACGCCGATCATCGAAGAATTGGGGATCAAAGATAAATTTACGACACTAGATCCGTTTACCCTTGACGGCAAAGTATACGGCTTGCCAATCGGGGGTTCTATCGAAGGGTATTTCTACAATAAAGAGTATTTTGAATCCAAAGGGCTGACGGTACCGAAGACGCTTGGGGAACTGGAGCAAATCGCCGAGAAAATTAAGGCGGACGGCAAAATTCCGTTTGCACAATCCTCGAAGGATGCTTGGATTCCGCTGATGACGACCAATAACCTGTGGTCCTATTATGCCGGTCCGGAGATCACTTACGGCTTCAAGACAGGCGCAACGAAATGGACAGACGAGAATATGGTCAAGGCGATTGCCAAACATCAGGAATGGGTTGAAAAAGGTTACTTTAAGAAAGGCGAGCTCGGCTTTGAATACGCGGATATGAGAAACCAAGTCATTACAGGCGAGGCCATCATGATGATGGACGGCTCCTGGGCGAACTCCGTATTCCGTGATCCGGCTCAAGCTGGCGACATGGTTGGCAAAATCGGCTTCTTCAACATGCCGCCATTAAATGAAGGGGATCCAGTTGTTGTCATGCAGGATGCCAATAACGGTTATGGCTTCTCCAGTGCCGTTGCGGAGGATCCACGCAAGCTGGCAGCCGTTAAGGAATTCATCAAGAACATGTGGACGGACGAAATGCAGCTGCGCGGTTTGAAAGAAGACGGCGTACTGCCAGCCATGAAGATGGATCTGGAGCAAATGAAGACGGCGTCCGACGACCCGCTGATGCAGGATATCTTTGCAGCGGTAAGCGAGATCGGCACTTCCTTCCCAGCGTTTGACGCGCTCGTACAAGCGGAAGTGAATACGGCGCTGAGCATGGGCATTCAGCAAATCATCGGCGGCGAAATCGACCCGGCGAAGATGCTGGAGAATGTGCAGGCCGCGCAAGATGCAGCCAATGCTGCGGCGGAATAATTGTGAAATCTCAAGTTTGATCATGAACAAGGGCGTCACCCGCCGGCAGCGGTTCTGGGGACGCCCTTGCTTCCAACTACGGAGGTATAGGCATGAATAAAGCGCTCAGAAGTCCTCTGATTTACAGCTTATTTGTTCTCCCGGCATTGATCTTGTTTGTTGCCTTTTTCATCTATCCGATCTTTAACGCCATCAACAACAGCTTTACCAGCTGGAACGGCATTTCTAAGCATATGACCTATATTGGTTTGGACAATTATGAGATGGCCTTCAAGGATCAAGCATTCTGGAAATCGGTGCGCAACAATGTGTACTTCATTCTGTTCTCCTGTCTGATTCAGGTTCCGCTGATCGTGTTCTTCTCCCTCTTAATCGCAAATGTGAAGAAGCTGAAGGGACTGTATAAGACAGCGGTCTTTATGCCGTCGATCATGTCCACCGCCGTCATCGGGATCTTGTGGGGGTTCATTTATAATCCTGATTTCGGGCTGATGAACCAAGTGCTTGGGATCTTTGGCATTCCTCCGGTGTACTGGCTGTCGGACAAAAATTGGGCCATGCTCTCCATCCTGATGACGAATGCTTGGCAGTGGACCGGGTTCTATATCGTAATGGTGCTGGCGGCGATTCTGGCAATCCCGCGTGAACTGGACGAAGCCGCGGCGATTGATGGAGCGAGCGGCATCCAACGGGCGATCCGAATTACCCTTCCGCTGATCATGCCGATCATCAGTGTCGTCGTGATGCTGTCGGTGGCCGGCGCCATGAAAGCGGCCGATATCGTATTAGTTATGACCAAAGGCGGGCCGGCCGGCTCAACGGACGTCATGGCAACGTACATGATCCGCTACGCGATCACCAGCTTCCGTCACGGATTTGGCAACGCCATCGCCGTGCTGATCTTTGCCTTTACGATCATTATTACTGCCTTGTACCAAATCCTGGTCGTTCGACGCACAGAAAGGATTGAATACTGATGAGAGTGCTGAAAAAGTCGATCCCGCATCTGTTCCTGATGGCGTATCTGCTCATCATTTTGTATCCGTTTCTGTTCGTGTTGTTCTCTTCGGTCAAAACCGATAACCAAGCGATCGCTTCTAATCCGTTTGGGTTGCCGTCGTCGATTATTTTTGACAATTACATTAATGCTTGGGTGAACGCCAAGATCAGCACGTATTTTTTCAATAGCTTATATATCGGTGTATTATCGGCGTGCTTGTCGATTCTGTTTGCGGCGATGCTGGCCTTTGCCGTGACTCGCATGCGGTTCAACCGGCTCAGTGCGGTCGTATTCCAGCTCATCCTGCTGGGGATGCTGATCCCCAACAACTCGCTGCTGCTGCCGATCTACAGCATGATGCGGAACCTGAACGTTCTCGACACGCACATGGCCTTGATTTTGCCTTATGTGGCGAACGCGATTCCGTTTTCAGTCATTATTCTAGCGGCGTTTATGCGCTCGATCCCGGGTGAAATTGAAGAAGCTGCCGTTATGGACGGCTTAGGCTCTGCGGGGGTGTTCTTTCGCGTGATGCTGCCGCTAACGGTGCCGGCAATCGTGACCGTGTTTATCATTAACTTCCTCGGCAACTGGAACGAGTTTTTGCTGGCAAACTATTTCCTGTCCAAGGATGAACTTCGCACGCTCCCGGTTGGGATGGTCGGATTCCGTGATGCGTACAACACCAACTACGCGCAGATGTCAGCTGGTATCGTGTTCAGCGTACTGCCGGTCATGATCATCTATGCAGTGCTTCAAGAAAAAATAATTGAAGGCGTTACGGCTGGCAGCGTTAAAGGTTAGATCGTGGCGTGGTAGAATAGGGTTAGTCTTACCAATTGGGAGCTGCCGCTGATGAATTTGCGCATTAAGCTGTTTACCGCCTTTTTGGGGTTAGTCATCATTCCATTGTTTATATTAGGCATTATCACGTTTTGGATTACGTTTAATTCGATTGAGAAGAAATACAGCCAGCAGGCGGAATATTCGCTGAAGGCCATCGGCTACAGCATTAAGAACGTCTTTCAGGAGATGGATAACGTCACGGATAACGGGATTGCCAAAGGGGTTTTTCAAGCTGCTTTATCCGCCAAGGATCCGGATTCCCAGGATTTGACTGCCACGACCCAGCTGGAGCTGAACGCCAATCAGCGAAATTTCCGTTCTCTGCTGTATAGCCATCCGGCCATTGACTACGCGTTTTTGTACAACATTCATGGAGGCCGGAAGTCCAATGTCATCGCGATCTTTAATAAGGAAAATTTCGAGACGCTGCCCTATGAAAAATTCAAGGAGCATCCTTTATATAACGAAGTGATGGCCCTGAACGGCCAGCCGAAATGGATCGCTCCCCACGAATATCCGGAATTAACCGGATCGGACAACGTGTTTACGCAAATCCGCCTGATCAAAGAGCTTAGCAACCTGGAGCGGGTTGGCGTGCTGGTGGTGCAGATCAAGAATTGGGAGTTCGAGAAAATTTTTCAGAACCTGAAGCTGGGCAGTCAGATGCGCGATACCCGGTTTATGCTGGTGAATGACAAAGGCCTGATTCTGTACGATTATCATTTGGAGTTGGATGGCCAGCAAATCAAGGCGTATCTGCCAAAGAAATTGAAATGGGAAAGCGACGAGAGGTATCGGAGTTTTAAAGGGAAATTTAACAACCAAGAGAGCGTCATCTCCATTTATAAATTGCAGGATTATCCGTGGAGCCTCGTTTCGGTTACATCCTGGAGCTATTTGTCGCAGGAGGTTACGACCTTTGCCAAATGGTTTGTTGCCATTATTTGTGTGTGCTTGTTGACGGCGATGTTATTTAATTTGATCTTTATGAATCGGATCACAGGGACCATCGGTGTGATTGTCCGATTCATGCGCAAGGTGGAGAGCGGCGACCTGAAAGCTCGGGTAGACGAGAAGGGCGACGATGAGCTGCTTCTGCTGCAGAAGGGCTTCAACAACCAGATGGATAAAATCAATGAGCTGTTTGAGCAAGTGAAACGGGAGCAACGGCTGAAGGCCAATGCCGAGCTGCGCGTGTTGCAGGCTCAGATTAAGCCGCATTTCTTATTTAATACGTTGGAGTCAATTAACGTGCTTGCCGTCCAAAACGAAGGGCGCAAGGTCAGCGAAATGGTGTTGCGGCTGGCGAATATTTTACGGATTAGTATTCAAGACAAGGAAGAGATCAAGCTTAGCCTTGAAATCGAGCATTTGCGCAGCTATTTGGAAATTCAGAAGTTCCGATTCGAGGAGTTGTTCGAATATTCGATCGATATTCCGGACGAAATGATGAACTGCCTGCTGTTGAAGCTTACGCTGCAGCCGCTTGTGGAGAACAGTATTCAGCACGGGTTTGAGGGCATCAATTATAAAGGCAGGATCGCGGTCACGGGGAAAATGGAGGAAGACCGCATTCTGCTGCGGGTTGAAGATAACGGAATTGGGATGACCAATGAGCAGTTGGCGAAGATTCAATATGCGGATTTGGACGATCCGGCATATCGGTCCTTGACACCCTACCCGAACCATGAACGTCGGGGCTTGGGACTTCGCAGCGTGTCGGATCGGCTGAGATTTCAGTATGGCAGCAGGTACGGATTATTTATTTGCTCGCAGCCCGGGTACGGGACGACGATTCAGTGTGTGATACCAAGATATGAGGCGGGTGTTCACGATGAAGTTAAAAGCGTTGCTGGTTGACGACGAAATTCATATACTCACGAACTTGTCGAAGGTTTTGCCTTGGGAGGAAATGGGGTTTGAAGTTGTTTTGTTGGCCAAGAACGGCAAGGAAGCGTTAGAGATCGCTTCAAAGCATCGTCCCGACTTGATCTTAAGCGATATCCGCATGCCAGTGATGGATGGCATTCAACTGTTGCAGGAGCTTCGGAAGCGGGAGATGCCTTGCGAAATTTTGTTGTTGACCGGATATCAGGAATTTGAATATGCTCGAACTGCAATACATTACGGCGTGAAGGATTACATTTGCAAACCAATCAACTATTTTGAGCTGGAGGAGACGGTTCGAGGGATTGCCAAGCAGATTCGCGAGAAGCGCAAAAACCTGAACAAGGAGCAGCGGCTGAACCAGGTGGTTGATCTAGCCAATGAAAACTTCCTCTTACATTCCTTGCTCGGACAAGAGACGGATGCGGAAGGGCTGCTGTGGGATGACGAGGATGGAAGTAAAGAGCAACGACGCTACGCCATGCTGCTCTTGGATTTGGAAGGTTATTCACACCGATCGATTGCCTGGACGCTCCATGAACGAAAAGCGTGGAATCTGCACATTAAGCATGTGTTGAAGGATGTTTTTGGCGAAGTATTACCCGGCTTAACCGTGCTGCAGATCCGGGAAGGAGAATGGTGCCTCGTGTTCCCATCCCCTTCAGGGGATCGGACCGTTGATGAGCAGGCATTGATGCCGGGCTTTGAGCGGATCCGACAGCTCATTCGCAGCAAGGAGGAGCTTCCTGTTCGGATGTGCATGGCGGCAGGACCTTATGGATTGCAGGAAATATCGCTGGTGTACCATCGCTTGCAGCATCGGTTGATTTTGGGAGCGGCGCAGGAAGGTTTCGTGAAGGCGGATGCGCTGCCAACGGACGATTTTGCTCCGGATCAGGACGCGATGGAAGTGCAATGGGGTTGGATCGAGCAGCTGGGAACCGGATTGCGCAACGGGAGCGGCGAGGTCTTGGAACGCATTGCCGGGGAATTGAAATCGTATATCGGAGGTCTGGATGAACGGCAGGCGTGTGCGGCGGAGAAGCTGATGCACTATTTGCTAATCCATTTGCTGCGTGAAATGCGCGAGCTGCAGATGCTCCCAGGGGAACAGGAAGAAGGGTTATGGAAGCGGCTGCGGGAGCCGATGAGTTTGAAGGAGCTGCTGTCCATTATCGTTTCGCTCATCGAGCATGCGCGCAGCTCCCTGTCCGCGAAGAAGTCCTCGGAACTGCTGATGATGTCTGCACAAAATTATATCCAGAACCATCTCGGCCGTGACTTTGGAATTGAAGACATCGCCGACTATCTGGGCATTAGCAGCAGTTACTTTTGCTTGCTCTTTAAGAATCATTTTGGCGAAACGTTTGTTGAGTATTTGACCAAACAGCGAATGGAAATGGCGAAATGCCTGCTGCGGACCAGCGAACGTTCGATCGCTCAAATCGGCAGCTCCATCGGTTATCAGGAACGGCGATATTTCACAAAGGTCTTTCAGAAGTACACCGGCATGACGCCGTCGGATTACCGACAGAAGGAATCAAACGTATCTTAAAACGAAATGGAGAATTCAACAAGGAGGACGGCTCGTGGACTTAACCGCATGGACGTTAGAGGAGAAAGTCGGGCAGTTATTTATTTGTGGATTCCATAGCTTGGTGCCGGACGAACAGATTCGGACGCTGGTGCAGCAGTATCATGTGGGCGGCGTCGTATATTTCCGCCGGAACATTGCTTCAGTGGAGCAGCTCGCTGAGCTGTCGCGGAGCTTGCAAAGCTTGCCGCGCAGCAAACCGGAGCTTCCACTGTTTATCTCGATCGATCAGGAAGGCGGGATGGTCGCTCGACTGGATCATGAAGGGATGAGCCAGATTCCCGGCAATATGGCGCTTGGGGCGGCGAATGACCCTGCGCTCACGGAGGAAGTGGCGCGGCTTGCAGCCAAGGAGATGCTGCAGCTCGGCATCAACTTCAACTTTGCGCCGTGCGTCGACGTCAATAACAATCCGGCCAATCCCGTGATCGGCGTCCGCTCGTTTGGGGAGCGGCCGGACCAGGTGGCCGTGCATGGCGCAGCGGCGGTTCGCGGTTATCAAGCCGAAGGCGTGATCGCGACGGCGAAGCACTTCCCCGGCCACGGGGATACAGCCGTGGATTCCCACCGCGGCTTAGCCAGCGTCCCGCACGGGAAGGAGCGGCTGTACCAGGTTGAGCTGGTCCCGTTCCGGGAGGCGATTGCCGAGGGCGTGGATGCGATCATGACGGCGCATGTGATCTTTCCGGCGTTTGAGCCGGAAGGGACGCCAGCCACATTGTCGCATCGGGTGCTGACCGGCTTGCTGCGAGAGGAGCTGGGCTACGGCGGGCTGATCGTCACCGATTGCCTGGAGATGCAGGCTATCGCGGGACATTATGGCATCGCCGAGGGTGCGGTGCAAGCGATTGAAGCCGGCGCGGATCTCGTGCTCGTGAGCCATACGCTGGCTGAACAGCGTGCGGCGATCGAGCGGGTGGCCGAAGCGGTGCGCAGCGGCCGGATCAGCGAGGCGCGCCTTGACCGCTCGCTCGAGCGCATCTTGGCGCTCAAGGCGATGCGGATCGGCAGTGCGGCGCAGGCGGAAGCCGCTGCAACCGCGACGACAGCGCCGCTGACGCCGGAGGCGGAGAGCGCTGCGCTGCTACGCCGAGCGGCTGAGCGCAGCGTGACGCTCGTGAAGGGAGCGGGCCGCTTGCCGCTCAAGAGCGACCAGCCGGTGCTGGTCGTCTGGCCGGAGCTGCGGCACCGCACCGAGGTCGATGAGCCAGCGGTGCATCAATATACGCTGGCGGACGCGCTGCGGCCGCTTCATGCTCAGGTGAGCATGACGGTCATTGGCACACAGCCCAGCGAAGAAGAGATTGCCGCGGTGCTGGAACAAAGTGAAGAGGTCGACCAAATCGTTGTGGCGACCTACACAGCGGAGGGAGAGATTCCTGAAGGCCAGCAGAAGCTCGTCCAGCGCCTTCAGCAGCTCCCGGGCAAACGTCTGATCGTCATATCTACGCGAAATCCTTATGACTTGAACGCCTTTCCTGAGATTGAGACCTATCTCTGCTTATATGAAAATCGTCCGTTTTCGTTGGATGCCGTAGCCAAGGTGCTGGTCGGTGAGCTGCAGCCGCAGGGAGTATTGCCCGTCAGCTTAAATCAGGATTAGTCCATCTTCTCATAGAAACGCCCGGGAGTGATTTCCGGGCGTTTTTTAAGATATCAGAAAGTATAAACTTCGGGGCATTGGCATCCTGATATCGCAAGAAAAACTTCCGCTAAACGCGGTCTGTCTACTTTGAATGTACGTCGACAGACGTTTTTCTTACGGGGATTTGTCAAAAATAAGTAAAATCGGGCAACGAGCGACGGAGTTTGTGGATATTTTGCGAATATATTGTTTTTAATTGTCAGCAACTTTTCTTTTATCTATGCGTTTAATACAGTGTGAGTTAAAGGGAGAAACACAAAATGGGAGAGTAAGGGAGTTTAGGCATGAAATTTAAGAGATTGTTGATCACCACGATGTTGGTTGCATCGCAAGTAGCTATGGTGCTTCCAGCCAGCGCAGAGGAAATCGGGCAAGGAAACGGTCTGGAACCTTCGGCCGAAATGCAACAGCTAGATGTGAACGGGACAACAACCGATGGGGTACAGCCTGGTGATCTGCCTGCAGATCAAGGAACAACCGATGGAACGATAGGGGATACGGTTCCAGAAGACGGGCAGGAAGGGACGGGAAGCGGGGATGAGATGATCCCGCCAACTAGTCCGGTGACGCCGCCTGCAGACCCAAGCATGAGCCAAAGTAACTCCGGTCAACTGATTCTGATGGTGAACAGCAATAAGATGTATCAGAACGGGAAGGAATACCTTGCCCCATATCCGATGGAAGTGAAGGACGGCGTATCTTACATATCGATCCGGGCTATTGTGGAGCGTGCCGGATTCCAGCTGTCTTTTGACAATACAACAAAAGAAACGATCATTAAGCGGGGGAACGACGAACTGCGCTTTAAGCTGAATACGACTTATTATAAAGTTAACGGTGTGACGCAGACGATGCGGGGGAAATCCTATTCTGTGGAAAACAACTTCATGGTGCCGTTAACGGCGATCACGAAGGCGTTAAACATCTCGTATTCCTATGATGCGGCAGGCAAACGAGTAATCGTGAATCTGAACACACTGCCGGTCGCTTCGTTTAGTATCGGCAACAATGAAGTGATTGCGGGCGAAACCCAGGTTCAATACATCACCAATGCGACCTCGCCTATCGGGCTTCCGATCGTGAACGAGGAATGGATTGGGCGCCAGGATATCTTCATGACGCCGGGGGATTATACGGTGACTTACCGGGTGCAGGATTCCAGCGGCCAATGGAGTAATCCGTTTACGCTGACCATTCATGTAGACAAGCCGCATACACCGCCGGTCGCGAATTTTACAACGGACAAAGACACCTATAAAATGGGTGAATTGATCACGTATACGGACCTCAGTACGGATGAAGTCGGCATCACCGAGCGGATTTGGGAAAATAAAGAACTGGCGTTCTTTACTCCAGGTCAAATGACGATCCGCCTGAAGGTTGTCAATAAATTTGGTTTGTACTCGACCGTCGAGAAGACGATTACGATTACGAACGAGACGCTATACACGCGGGATGAATTTAATAAGCTGTTCATTCCGGTTGGGGAAGAATATACGTTCGACGGAACCCAGGTCCCAAGCTGGGAGCGGATCCGATACGCGTTCACATCGGATGCGGTCACATTGATCCGCAGTAACAGCCCGGAAACGGTGTATTCCAAAGGGATTCTGTATAAGGAATCGGCGATTGGGAATACACGCTTCATGATCCACCACGCCAACTCGACCGGGATGCCGGTGAAAATGTACGTCATCGCGACGAACAACAATAGTGAGACAACGCGCTTGACGCAGAGCAATTTAGGCTTTGGCGGCCCAAGCAGTTATGCAACGGCAGCGGGGAAAGCTTCGGTTGCGCGCTATTACGAATCGATGCAAACCGGCAGTAAATACAAGGATACTTGGTTTGCCCCAGGGGAAAGCAAGATTATCCTGAACGAGCTGAGCGCGACGGCGATGAAGCAAGGGGATGTCATCTCCCTGTTTGCCGATTTGTACAGCGACCATACCTTAAATTACACCGTCATTATGGTCGGTCAGGATCAAGATCCATTTAAGACGTTGCCGTATCTCAGTGTCTTAAAACCTGACATCCATAACCGCGGTACTTATACGGAAGCTACGCGCAATATTGTAGTGACTGACCTGATTGGCAATACGCCATCCCGTTTGCTTATCGGCGACAATTCCAGCGATCCGTTCTTGATTGGATGGGACGGTCCTACCGGGGAATATCGCATGAACGCCGGAAACTTTGGCGTCTTGTACAAGGTTAAGCTCTACCGCGTTGCGCCAAACACGCTGATCACGTTTAACCCGCGCGGCGGTCATTATATGGGCTCAATTATGGTCAACGGAGATATTGTAGGCTTACCTTCTTCCGGCTCGCTCAGCGCACCTAACGAGAACGCGGTGCTGTTCCGGACCGGCGAGCGCGAGCAAACCGTAGATCTGGTGTTCACGGCAGCTCCGGGCAGCAACTTGTCCGTTAACCTGCTGTTCCAACAATTGCCGGAGAAGAAAAGCGAATAAACACGAACTGAACTTTAAGGCACGGCGCGGAAGCGCCGTGTTTTTTTTCGTCCAAAATCGGAAGATTCTCCATCAAATTGAGAATGAAATCAATTGTGTGAATTCGCGTTCTCCTGTAAGTTGAAAGAAAGCAGGGAAGAAGGAGGGGGTAACTGTGAACCATCTGAAGGTGATGATCGTCGATGATGAAATATTGGCCATCGAACACTTGAAGCGTTTAGTTCGTTGGGAAGAGCTTGGGTTTAAGGTGACCGGAGAAACTGTTCATCCGCGGAAGGGGTTGGAATTGGCGGCTAAGCTGAAACCGGATCTCATTTTTGTGGATATTCGGATGCCTGGCATGGATGGCTTGATCCTAAGCGAGAGGCTGGCGGAAGCCGGCAGTCAAGCCAAGATCGTAATTCTTACCTCCTATAAGGAATTCGAATATGTTAAGCAATCGCTGCGGATTGGTGTCCATGATTACTGGGTCAAGCACGAATTAACGCCGGAGACCTTAACGCTGGAGCTGGAGAAGCTGAAGGATACGATCAATAAGGATAAGGCCATGCAAAGAAAAATGAGCAGGACATTGCTTGAGCAGGCGAAGGCAGGCAAAGAACTCTCTAACGAAGAGTTGAAAGCGCTTGCTAATTATATGTCCTTGTTCGGATCCCAATATGTGTACATCGTTTTCGAGTTGGATACCCCTTATCCGGTTGTGGGGCGGCCTGTAGCTCCACAAGATGCGGGGATTCAAATGTCATGGGAGGCTGGGGACCGAGCGGAATACCGCTGGATTGAGACGTTTACAACCATTGCGGCGGGAGGAACCCGGATCGGGGGTTTGCTTGGATTTGACGGGATGGTCAGCCGAAGACAACAGCATGAGGAACTTTTTCAGAGGAGCACGCATTTGAAACAAATGTTTTCCGAGCAGATTGCTTCTAGTGGGGGTACGGTATCTGCTGCGTGCTCAACCGTGTTTCAGGAGGTAACAGAGCTGTTTGCTGCCGCGACGTGGGCGGAGAAGGCGTTGGATCTGCGTATTTTCACCGGGATGGACAGCGTGATCATGTGTACCGAAGACAAGGAAGGCACTGTCTTTACATTGGAGGCCATAGAGACCGATTGGGCAGCGTGGACCCAGCAACTCCGTCATGGTATTGAGGCGCATCGCCTTGCCGAAGTTGAAGAGGAGATCGACAACAGGTTTACCCGTATCAAGAAAATGGCCAGCCTTGAGGAATTGCGAATCGTTTGCAACGAATTGTCCAAGGAGCTGGATCAGCTTCGCACGAGCAAGGGAAAGCCGCCCTTTCGCGATGAACCGTACAGGGAGATTGAAGGCTCGGAGGAGTGGACTTCGGTGACCGGCATTGCGCGTTGGTTTAAAAACCAGTTCCGAGCTGTGATGGAGGACGAGCATGGGGATGTCTATTCAGCGAAGGTCAGGAAAGCGATCCAATATATTCACCGGCATTTTGCCAAAGATTTAAGCGCCGAACAAATCGCTGAGCATCTCGCCATTAGCGGCGATCATTTACGACATTGCTTCAAAAACGAAACCGGCCGTACAATCCTGGACTATATAACGGAGGTCCGCATGGAGAAAGCCAAGCGTTGCTTGGCGACAGGACAATACAAGCTGTATGAGGTGGCGGAAAAAGTGGGATACCGCAACAGCCATTATTTCAGTAAAGTGTTTCAACGTGTGACTGGACAGCATCCGCTGGAGTATTCGGAAAGGAAGCAAGTTCACCATGAGTAACTTATCCGGATTTAAAATGCGTGCTCGGATCCGCACCAAAATTATGGCTGTATGCGCTCTGATCCTGTCCTCGTCCTTACTCATCAGCAGTTGGGTCACTTATTCGTATGTCAAGGATATTATGCGGGAACAAGCCGTTCGAGATAATACGACGAAGCTGGAGCAGACGTCTTCTTTCATCAATCGGATGCAAGAGCAATTACGTGAAACCGCGGAATATATCATCAGCGACTCCGAGATGAATGCGTTGATGGTCAAGGATCCATACGATACGTACGAGCAAAGTTACTTCAAGAAAAATAAGGTTCGAGAGAAGCTGAAGCTGTTTCCCGTGATGAATTCCAGCTTGTTAAATGTGATGATTATTCGGCCGGACGGCGAGGTGTTTTCCAATTACCAAGGGTATGACAGCTACTATAAAGAGTATCTGAATCAGGCTTGGTTTGCCGCTTACCGGATGGGGCGCAGCGAATCGCGTTTTTCCGATCCCCATGATTTTATTTTTCTCAACCGTCGGCAGCAGGTGATTAGTTATGTTGTGGATTACAGGAACTTTAAGGACGATGGTGACGAACGGTATTACCTTGTGCTGGATTTCAATCAAAAAGATCTCGCGAGCTTATTTGAACAGAGCAACAAGGATTTTGAACGACTGCTTCTATTAAATCAAAACGGCGTTCCATTGTTCGACAGCAACCCTGAAGTGACACCTTGGACCGATAGCGATTCGCAAGGGGGAAAATATATCGAAATTGTTGACGATACCGTAGGGGAGAGATGGCAACAAGTTGCGGTGATCTCCAAATCACGCTTGTACGAGCGGATTAACAAGTTGTTGCTTTTTTACACGCTGATTGTGGCGGTAAGCCTCATCGTGGTGATGATGATTCTGCTTCCTCTGCTCGTGCAACTGACCCGGCCGATCTCGAAGCTGGTTCGAGCGATGAAACGAGTGTCCGCAGGCGATTTGAACACTGAATTGCAGATCCGGAGCGGAGATGAAATGGAACTGCTGGGGCTTGGATTTAACCGAATGATGAAGGATTTGAAATCATTGATCGAATCGCATGTGCAGGAACAGAAGGAAAAACGGAACATGCAGATCCAGCTGTTGTTGTCCCAGATGAACCCCCATTTTATATATAACACGTTAAACACTGTGATTTATTTAGCCCATGCTGGGCGAACGAAGGAGGTGGCCGACATGACCGCCTCATTAATCTATCTTTTGCAAAACACGATCAAAATCGGCGATGATGCCTGGTTTACGACCCTGGAGGATGAAATAGAACTGGTGAATAAATACGCTGCCATCCAGGACTGCCGTTATCCCGGACGGTTTCGAATCGAATGGGACATTCAGGAAGAGCTTTTGCCCTGCATGGTCCTAAGGATGATGCTGCAGCCGCTTATTGAAAACGCGCTTTATCATGGGATATTCCCCTCCGAACGGCAAGGTTGGATCGGGATCTCTGCACGGAGATCGGATCGGTTTATCGAGGTGTCCGTCCTCGACAACGGCATCGGTATCAGCACATCCCAAACGGTACTGCCAATCCAGAATGCCTCCACGGGAATCGGACTTACAAATATTCGCGAACGCCTGAATTTTCACTATGGTGTGCAGGCAGGCCTCGAGATCAAGAGCTTTCCGGGCGAAGGAACGGAAGTGCGGATACGTCTCCCTTTCACGATTGAGGACGGGGACTCCACTGCGGAAGACAGCCGATTTATGCGTAAAATAACCGGGTTGTGAGATTTTAACCCCATTGCCAGCGATGATAAGATCGCACTGTAAGCGGATACAAAAAGAATGTGGGAGGGGTTAATTTGAAGAACAGACGTCTGAAAAAGAGTTGGGTGACGCTCTTGGTGTTGGCGATGATGATCACGGTGATATTGGCGGGTTGTGCGAAGAACGATTCTGCCGCCAATCGGAACACAAGTGAGCCGTCGTCGAACTCAGGTGGCACTTCCGCCAACGCCGAAGGGGAAGCTCCGACGCTCGGCGGGATCCCCACAAGCATCGAAGGTGAAATCGTCGTATGGGACTGGGATGAAGCCTTCCTGACCACGATGGTGCCGGAATTTAACAAAGTCTTCCCGAATGTCAAAGTGAAATACACCGTCGTTAACAATAACGACTACATGCAGAAGCTGCAAAGCGGGATTGCATCCGGCTCCGAGGTGCCTGATGTCATATTGGGCGAAATGAACTTCCGCGGGCAGTTGTTTGATCTTGATGTGCTTGACAATCTAGAGCAAGCTCCTTATCACTTCTCCAAGGACCAACTGCTCGATTATTTGCCGCCGCTTCTTTCGAACACCAAAGGCGAGCTGGTGGGCGTCGATCAATCGATTACACCGGCTGGACTCGGATACCGGAGAGACCTGGCCAAGGAATACCTGGGCACCGACGATCCAAACGAATTGTCTACGCTGTTGCCGGATTGGAATGCCTTCATCCAAAAAGGAATTGAGGTCAAAGAAAAGAGCGGTGGTGCAGTGACGATGATCGCCAGTTTCGACGACGCTTACCGCGTGTTGAAAGGGCAGACCGAACAGCCATACATCAATGGATCCACGATTGAGTTAACGGAGCGAATGAAGGTACCGTTCGAGAAGCTGTTCGCCATGCGAGATGCCGGGATTCTTGGCAAATACGAGGGGTATACCCCGGGATGGAACGCGTCGTTTGCAAAAGGCGATAATATCTTCTACCCGATGGCGCCGCGGAGTCCCAAATGGAATGTGCAGGCTAATGATCCTGACGGCATCGGGCGATGGGGCTTGATGGCCGCGCCGGAAGGCGGCTTTACGTACGGAGGAACCTCTGTCAGCGTCTATAAGAACAGCAAGAACAAGGAAGTGGCTTGGGCTTACATTTACTTCTGTTATTTGTCCTCTGAAGGAATGGAGACGAACTACAAGAAGCTGGGAAATATGCCGGGGATCAAGAGCTTCTTCGAAGAGCATCGCGATTGGCTTGAAGCCGGAACGGAGCTCGATCAGTTCTTTAATCAAAACCTGAGCTTGACGTTCTACGACGATATCGTGCCAGAAGTGACGGGGTCGACCCAAACGAAATATGATTCGATTGTGCAGACGGCATTTAACTCGTTATTCCCGCTTTGGATGAAGGATACGAGCATCGGTGTAGACGGCGCTCTGGAGCAATTCAAGGAAGCCGTCAAAAATCAGGCCCCTGAGGCAACGATTAAATAATCGGGAGAATCGCCGGGGTGAGAGAACATCCTGTTTCTCACCCCAATTGATTCCTGAAAGGGGGACCTACTAGGATGAATGCTCAAACGGTCGTTAACAGCAAGCCGAGGAAGCGGCTTGGTCTTCGGCTGTGGCCCTACTTGTTTTCGCTTCCGTTCGTGCTTTTGTACTTGGCGTTTCAGTTTTATCCGGTCATCTATTCGTTTTTCCTCAGTTTTCACGAGTGGAATGGTGTCAGCGAGAAACGGTTTGTTGGGTTCGCCAACTATGTGACGCTGTTTACAAAAGATCCGTTGTTTTACAAATCGATTTTCAACACGGTTGTCATTATGCTGATGTCGTTACCGACCTTGGTCTTAACCGGCATGCTGTTGGCTTATCTCATTTTTAACATGGTTAAAGGGCGAATGCTGTTTCAAACGGCGAACTTTCTGCCTTATATTACGACGCCTGTTGCTATTGGCTTTATTTTCTCCTTTATGTTCGACTGGCAGACCGGGATCATCAACGCCTTATTCGTAAAGATGGGCTTGCTTCAGGAAGGAATTTACTGGTTACAGGACCCCTGGCTGTCCCGAATCATCATTGCGATTATGATCGTGTGGCGAAATTTAGGTTACTTTATCGCGATCTATTTGGCGGGGATGACGGCCATTTCCCAAGATGTCTACGAGGCAGCGAAGGTGGATGGAGCTACAGCATTTCATACCTTCACCCGCATCACGCTGCCGCTGCTCCGAAATATCTCTGTGTTCCTCATTGTCACTTCGATTATCGGAAGCCTGCAGTTGTTTGACGAGCCGAAGCTGCTGTACGGCGGCTGGACGGCGAGCCAGGTCGGCGGACCAGACAACGCGGCGCTGACGATCATTTGGAAGTTCGTCAACGATTCGTTTATGAATGTTCGTTTTGGATATGGTGCGACGATCGCTTATGCGTTGTTCATGCTGATCGTTGTGTTCTCCATCGCCAGCTACAAGCTCTCCATGGGGAAGGGGGACCAGGAATGAAGGTCGTAAAATGGGTGTTTCTCAGCATAGTTACCCTCGTATCGCTGTTCCCTTTTTATGTGATGTTGATGATGTCGACGTATTATTCTGAAGATATTTTCAAAGGCTTGCCGTTGATTCCTTCCGACTATTTGTTGGAGAACTTGAAAACTGTGTTTAAGACCAACTTCGTGCAGGTTTACTTGAACAGTATGATCGTTTCGGTGTCCGCAGTGGTTATCGGTGTCTTCACGGCTACGATGATCGGTTATGCGGTCGCTAAATACCAATTTAAGCTGAGGAATTTTCTTCGTTATTTCATTATCATTACGATGATGGTTCCCAGCCAGGTTGGGTTGATCGGTTACGTTATCGAGATGCGTACGCTGGGGTTTGGCAACACGCTTCTCTCCGTCATTCTGGTTTGGAGCGCATGGTCGTTTGGCGCCTTTTTCATGGTGCAGTTTATCAAGGATACGGTACCCAATGAAGTCATCGAGTGCGCGAGAATTGACGGGGCCTCGGAGCCGCGGATTTTCTTTAACATCGTTATTCCGTTAATTAAGCCGGGACTGGCTACGTTGTCGACGCTGGTGTTTCTTTGGTCATGGAACAACTACTTACTGCCGTTGGTGACGATCAATAACAGCGAGAATTATACGATCCCGCTGTTCGTTTCAACGTTAGGATTTGTCCACCGGACCGATTATGGCGCTCGGATGGCGGCGCTGGGGTTGTCGACGTTGCCTGTTCTCATCATCTTCCTGTTTGGCAGCCGCTCATTCATTAAAGGGATTACTTCAGGGGCCGTGAAAGGATAAGAGCTAAGCGGAACCGCCGAAATCAAGCTTCTAAATTTAAGAGGTTTTAAGAGGTGAATCGCATGAACAAGATCAGCGCGCATCTTCCCCGCAAACTAACGATTACGATGTGGGATTTCTCTTGGTATACGATGACGATGCCGGGGGAACCGTTTCACGATCTGGAGCAATGCTTCAAGGAGGCGGTGGAAAGGGGCTACAATACGATTCGAATCTGTGCGATGCCATTCCTGCTATTTACGGCAGACGGCCCGCGTCCTGACCGATTAGCCTTCTCCAATCTTGGTCAAGTGGGAGTGAGGACACGCTGGTATAACTGCACAGGCGGCGCGGAAATCGACGGTCATCAGCATTTATTAAATCTGTTTCGTCTGGCGAAGCAATACGACATGTTCATCATCCTCTCTTCCTGGGAGTATCAACAGAGCCCCAGCTTCTTGAGGACACCGGAGCTATTTGAAGCGCTGCAGGCGATTCCGCCGCAGGAGCGATTCATGGCTTTGGCTCGGTCGATGGATCAGTTAATTCGTTTCGTCAAATCAGCCGGACTTGGAGACCGTATCGCTTACGTGGAACTGCACAACGAAATCGAGTTTGGACGGTTGAGTCAGATGGCGCTGGAGGCGGGCATCTCGTCCCGGCAGCAAGGCAAGCTGATCCGCTATACGAAGTCCTATGTGGAGGAGGCACTTGCCTATTTACAGGAACAGCATGCCGATCTTCGGATCACCGGCTGCTACACGCTGAACGAGCCCTATTCCAAAGACTGTGTTCCGGATAACGAGCAGGTTGCCCATTTTCACATGTATATTAACGGTGTACTGCAGCAGTTGATGGAGGAGACGGGGATCCGTAACCCGGATCTCGAATTTCCCAATGCTTTGGTGCAATCTTTACTAAGAGATGACGCTCCGCCGTTCGAGGACTATAGGCTGCCCGATGGTGAGGAATGGCGAATGCATGAAAATCCGGTTGGCCTTAAGCTGATGTACGTCCATGATTGGTGTGACCCGGTGAAATGGGATTTGTACTTGTATGAGCATTACGGCATACACCAAAAGGCCATGCTGCAGAAGGTGGACGAACGGTTTGAAGAAACTGCGGATTGGGCAGAGAAGCACGGCATTCCGGTTGTTATTGGCGAAGGATATGTCGGCTATACGCCGCTGTTCGCCCAATTTGAAGAAGGGCCGGTTGGCAAAGCTATTGCAGAATATGCCATACGAAGAGGGATGGAACACGGCTTTTGGGGCATGGTGCTTTGCTCCAATTGTGCTCCTCATCATCCTTTTTGGTCTGACATCGCTTGGCAGCAGAAGTGGAACCGGTTTATTTTAAACAGTTGACATGGATGGTATCGCCCTTTTGCCTTCTTAAAGGTAAAGGGGCTTTTACGTTTGTGGAGTTGGATCCCGTCGAATTGACGATGCACTGAATTTGCGGCATTATTAGAAGAGACGCATGGAACGAAGGTGCAGACGGGAGGAATGTCACATGCTGTCGACCGAGGAAATTATTAAAGTGATGTCCAGCCGGGGACTGCGGATTACCGACCAACGCAAAAGCTTGGCCAAACTGTTCGCTGAGCGGGATGGTTATTTGACCCCTAAGGACGTCTATGAATATATGGGTAAAGAATACAGCGGCCTGAGCTTTGATACCGTGTACCGGAACCTCCGGGTAATGGAGGAGCTGGGGGTGTTGGAGCAGGTTGTCTTTGAGGACGGCTTGAAGTTCCGAGCCAGCTGCAGCAGTGAAGGGCATCATCACCATCATATGATCTGCTTGCAATGCGAGAAGACGTATCCGATTCATTTCTGCCCGATGCCGCTGACCGATGCGCCGGAGCAGTTCCAGGTTGTGAAGCATAAATTTGAGGTGTTTGGGTATTGCAAAAATTGCCGGCCGGATGGCAAGCCGCAGGATGCCGCGCCGGAACAACACGAGGTGCACTAAAGATGGGCCTTGTGCGTAAAACGTTTCAGGCACCAATCCACGTGTATCGCAAGTTTATTTCACCGCTAAAGCCGCCGACCTGCCGATTTTATCCGACCTGCTCGGCCTATGCCTTGGAGGCGATTGAGGTGCACGGACCGTTGAAAGGGTCCTGGCTGGCGGCCAAGCGGATCGTGAAATGCCAGCCGTTTCATCCAGGCGGGTATGATCCGGTTCCCCCCAAGGTTGAGAAGAAGCGTGGGGGAGAGCAAGGCACGCCGCCGCTGAGCGACGGACAGGCCTAATTGCATTGGTGTGCAGTGACCAACCCAGCGTGGCTTGACACGGTTTGGAAATTTTTTTAATATATTGTTTGAAATGAACAACCTCAACCTCAATAACTTTCCTGTGAACGGATGAGTACAAGGATTGAATCCAGTAACAGAGAGCCGGGGGAGCTGCAAACCGGTCTGGAGCGTCTTTGGAATATGGTCCGGGAGGAACCGTCTTTGAGCCGAGCAGCGTGCGCTTTATGCGCAACGCTTCGGTAAGGAGATGGCGTAAGTCCGGCGTTAACGGACGGTCGAATTTCGACCAATGGAGCCCGTAGCCTGTGAAGGAACGGGGAAATTGGGTGGTAACGCGTGAGAACTCTCTCGCCCCATATGGGGCGGGAGTTTTTTTGTTTGTCATGAATAAAAGGAGATGAATCGCGATGTCCAACAAACCAACATTCTACATTACGACGCCGATCTATTATCCAAGCGATAAGCTGCATATCGGCCATGCCTATACGACGGTGGCGGGGGACGTCATGGCGCGGTACAAGCGGCTGCGCGGCTTTGATGTCCGCTATTTAACGGGGACGGACGAGCACGGACAGAAGATCGAGCAGAAAGCGAAGGAAAAAGGCCAAACCCCGCAGCAGTTCGTGGATGGAATCGTGGCAGGGATTAAGCAACTGTGGGAGAAGCTGGACATTTCCTATGACGACTTTATCCGCACGACGGAGCCTCGGCATAAGAAGGTCGTAGAAGAGATTTTTGACCGTTTGCTGAAGCAAGGGGATATTTACAAAGGCGAATATGAAGGCTGGTACAGCATTCCGGACGAAACGTATTATACGGAATCGCAACTGGTGGACGTGATTCGCAACGAAAAAGGCGAAGTGATCGGCGGGAAAAGCCCCGAGAGCGGCCATGCGGTTGAGCTGGTGAAGGAAGAGTGTTATTTCTTCCGGATGAGCAAGTATGTAGATCGTTTGCTGCAGTTCTATGAAGAGAACCCGGACTTCATTCAGCCGGAATCTCGTAAGAACGAGATGATCAACAACTTCATCAAGCCGGGGCTGGAGGATTTGGCCGTCTCCCGTACGACATTCGACTGGGGCGTGAAGGTCAAAGGCGATCCGAAGCATGTCGTATACGTGTGGATTGATGCGTTGTCCAACTACATTACGGCGCTTGGTTACGGTACGGACAATCAAGAGTTGTTTGAACGGTATTGGCCGGCAGACGTCCATCTCGTAGGGAAGGAAATCGTGCGCTTCCATACGATTTACTGGCCGATTATGCTGATGGCGCTCGGGCTGCCGCTGCCGAAGAAGGTGTTTGGCCATGGTTGGCTCTTGATGAAGGGCGGGAAAATGTCCAAATCGAAGGGCAACGTCGTGGATCCGAACGTGCTGATCGACCGTTATGGGCTGGATGCTACCCGGTATTATTTGCTGCGGGAAGTACCGTTTGGTTCGGACGGTTCGTTCACGCCGGAAAGCTTCGTTCAGCGGGTGAACTCCGATCTGGCTAATGACCTTGGTAACCTGCTGAACCGTACCGTGGCGATGGTAGAGAAGTATTTTGGCGGCGAAGTACCGGCTTATGAGCCAAACGCTACGGCGTTTGATGCAGAGTTGGAGCAAGTGGCGCTGGAGACAGTCCGCAAGGTAGAGGAGGCTATGGAGAACATGGAGTTCTCCGTTGCGCTCACCCATATCGGAGCGTTTATCAGCCGCACGAATAAATATATCGATGAGACGCAGCCATGGGTGCTGGCCAAAGATGAAGCGAAGAAAGGCGAGCTCGCTTCGGTCATGGCGCATCTGGCCGAGTCGCTGCGCATCGCCTCGATCCTGCTGCAGCCGTTCTTAACGCAGGCCCCTGCGAAGATTTGGGCGCAGCTCGGGATTGCTCCCGGGGAGCTCACGACCTGGGAGAGCGCCAAGACGTTTGGCCTGATCCCGGTCGGAACGAAGCTCGTCAAAGGCGAGCCGATCTTCCCGCGGCTCGACGTCGAGCAGGAAATCGAGTTCATTTCGAACTCGATGGTGGGCAGTGCGCCGGCGGCGGAGGCTGCCGCGCCGGCGTCGGCACCAGCACCGGCTGTGGAGAAGCCGGAGCCGAAGGACGAAATCGGCATTGACGATTTCGCGAAGGTTGAGCTGCGGGTTGCGCAGGTGCTTGCCTGCGAGCCGGTGCCGAAGGCCGACAAGCTGCTGAAGCTGCAGCTGGATCTGGGCTATGAGCAACGCCAGGTTGTGTCCGGTATCGCCAAGTTCTATAAGCCAGAGGAGCTGGTTGGACGCAAAGTGATTTGCGTGACGAACCTGAAGCCGGTGAAGCTGCGCGGCGAGCTGTCGCAGGGCATGATCCTTGCCGCTTCGCAAGGTGATCAGCTGACGCTGGCCACGGTGCCGGATACGATGCCAAACGGTGCGATTGTAAAATAATCAGATGGATAAGCGATGACCTGCGGTATGTTCACCGCACGTCATCCAGGCCGCCAGAGGAACCTTCCTCTGGCGGTTTTGTTTGTTGTCCATGATTTATAGGAAGAATAATAGAGGTTGACATTCCAAGAGGAGGGTCCTATAATCCTTGTTGGTAATCATTACGATTAAGAGAGGGAGTTATGATGTTTATACATAGTTTCAAGCGAGGCTTCGTCGCAGCGGCAATGTTGCTTACGCTCCTGCTAGTTCTAGCAGGCTGCGGGAAGAGCGGAAGCAGCGGAACGATCGTTGAAGGCAAGGTGAACGTAATCACCAGCTTTTATCCGATCTATGAATTTGCCAAGGCGATTGGCGGCGAAGAAGCGAATGTCATCAACTTGCTGCCGACCGGCGTTGAGCCGCATGATTGGACGCCGCGCAGTCAGGATATTTTAAATGCATCGAAAGCTCAGCTGTTTTTGTATAACGGCGCAGGGTTGGAGGGCTGGGTCCCGAACTTTTTGAAAGGCTTAGGTGCAGATGCCAAAGTGAAAACGGTGGAGATCAGCCATGGCATTGATTTGATCGAAGCCGAGGGCGATGATGGTCACGGGCATGGCGAAGAAGCCGAACATGGGGAAGCACACTCGGACCATGATGAGGAAACGGAGCCTCACCATGTAGATCCGCACACCTGGGTCAGTCCGAAATCGGCGATGATCATGGCTGAGAATATTAAGAACAGCTATATTGAGGTCGATCCGGAGCACCAAGCGGCTTATGAGTCGCGGTATCAGGAGCTGCTGAGTCAGCTGCAGGCGCTAGATGCTAAGTTTATGGAGCAGCTATCCTCATTGCCGAAGAAGGAAATCGTTGTTTCTCACCAAGCTTTTGGTTACTTGTGCCGGGACTATGGATTAACCCAACATGCGATTATGGGGCTGTCGCCGGAGGCTGAGCCGCGGGCTCAAGATTTAGTGGCCTTGTCAAAGCTGGTGAAGGAGAAGGGCATTCGTTATATCTTTTTTGAAGAGCTTGTCTCGGATAAACTGGCCAAGACGCTCGCTTCTGAAGCCGGTGTGGATACGCTGGTGCTTAATCCGGTTGAAGGCTTGACGAAAGCCCAAGCTCAGGCGGGTGAAAATTACTTTACGTTGATGGAGAAAAATTTGCAAAATCTGATTCAAGCTCTACAATAAGAAGAAACTATATGTACCGGAAGGACGCTAAATAAATGAAATCCGACGCAACTACGGCACAGGATGCCGTTTGTCATGATAGTGTAATCGAGCTTGACCACGTTTCCTTCGCGTACCAGGAACAACAGGTGATCTCCGACTTCAGCTTTGCGGTTCGCGAGCGGGATTTTGTTGGCGTGATCGGTTCCAACGGGGCGGGGAAGACCACACTGCTGAGGATGATGGTGGGTCTGCTGCAGCCCACCGAAGGGGAAATTCGCTTGTTCGGCGAGCCGATCCGGCGCTTCCGCGATTGGGGGCGGATCGGCTACGTGCCTCAGAAGAACGCCTTCAATCCTCTGTTTCCTGCGACGGTACGCGAAGTGGTGTTGTCCGGCCTCTACAATAACAAGAAGTTGTTCCGCCGTATTGGTCGTGAGGATCAGCGGATGTGTGATGATGCGCTGGAAGTGATGCGGATCGGGGATATCCAGCATAAGCGCATCGGTCAGCTGTCCGGCGGCCAACAGCAACGGGTATTTTTGGCGCGGGCGCTTGTGAACCAGCCCGATTTGCTCGTTTTGGACGAACCTACTGTCGGCATTGACGCCCAGACGCAAGCCGACTTTTTTGAATTGATTTTTCATATGCACGCCCATCATCACATGACGTTTCTGATGGTCTCCCATGATATCGGCATGATTGAAGGGAAGCTGGGGAAGAACCCCCGCGAGCAATGCGGGGCAATTAAATTTTACGTGCGCCACTCGCACGAGCAGGACTGCGCGATCCCGGATCTGCAGCATTCGTTGGTTTAGGAGTTGTTTATTTTGGAGATATTGTCCGCTGATTTTTTTCAAAGAGCGTTGGCCGGCGGCCTGCTGATCGGATTGACTGCACCCTTGATCGGAATCTTTTTGGTGCTGCGTCGTCTTTCGATGATTGGTGATACGCTGGCTCATGTGACCATCGCCGGGGTGGCGTTAGGGTTCTTGCTTGGGGTCTATCCCGTTGGGGTTGGCCTTGCTTTTGCGGTCGTCGCCTCGTTTGCAATTGAAAAGCTGCGTAAAGCGTACCGAGGTTATGCCGAACTGTCGATTGCTATTATCATGTCAGGCGGGGTTGCACTAGCCTCTCTGTTCTTTACGCTGGGGATGGGTTACAATACGGATGTGGTCAGCTATCTGTTTGGCAGCATTTACACGCTGGATACAACAGATTTGTTTGTAACTTTTGGCGTCACCCTGGTGGTGGTGATCGTTGTCGTTGCCTTTTTCAAGGAATTTTTCCTGCTAACTTTTGAAGAAGATGCCGCTTCAGTAAGCGGGATTCCGGTGAAGCTGTTGAATCTGCTGCTGACGGTGATGACGGCACTTGTCATCAGCACCGCCATCAAAATCGTTGGCGCCTTGCTCGTTTCGGCGCTGCTGACGATTCCTGCAGCCTGCAGCCTGCTCATCGCCCGCAGCTTTAAAATGTCCGTGATATTCTCCGTCGTCATTGCGGAAATCGCGGTGATCGCCGGGTTGATTGTGGCGGGGGTCTGGAATTTGGCTCCGGGTGCGACGATTGTATTGCTGCTGATCTGCATGCTGATACTTACTTTGCTGGGCAAACGGGGATTTTCTGCCTAGCCCGCAAGGGTACATAGGGGGTACTTATGGCTGACATCCATCTCGGGATTGCCTTCGGCGCGGGGGTTGCTTCCTTTATTTCGCCTTGCTGCCTGCCTTTATATCCGTCTTACCTGTCCTATATTACCGGGATGTCCGTGCAGCAATTGAAGACGGAGCAAAGCAAACGAGACGTTCGCTTCCGGACGATGACGCATACGCTGGCGTTTATCCTCGGCTTCTCTGTTGTGTTCTATACATTGGGCTTTGGCGCTGGACTGTTTGGCGAATTTTTTAATCAATATCGCGGGCTCATTCGGCAATTATCCGCCATTTTGATCATTTGCATGGGTTTGTTTCTGATGGGGATCTTCCAGCCGCAGTTTTTACTCAGGGAACGGAAGATGGATTTGAAATTCAAACCGGCCGGATACATCGGTTCGTTTATTTTTGGCATCGGCTTCTCCGCGGGCTGGTCGCCATGCGTTGGCCCGATTCTGGCGGCGATTATCGCCTTAGCCGTTACGGAGCCGGGAACCTGGATTGGACTGATCACCGCCTATACTCTTGGGTTTGCCTTGCCTTTTTTTATCCTGGCGTTCTTTATCGGATCAACCAAATGGATTCTCCGTTATTCTGCCATGATGATGAAGATCGGCGGCGCGCTGATGCTGCTGATGGGCGTATTGCTGTTCACGAACCGTATGGCGCAAATCACGATTTGGCTGCAGCAAATTACGCCTGAATGGTTGAAGTTCTAGGGGAAGACGAAGGAAAGTGTGCCGATGCGCACTTGCCAACGGACAATCATAACATGTATCATTAACAGAGTAATGTTTAACATGCGTACAGGTTTGTCCGCGTCAACTCATGGAAAAGAGGGAATCGATAGATGCCAACGCCCAGTATGGAAGATTATTTGGAGCGTATTTACAAACTGATCGACGAGAAAGGATACGCCCGCGTGTCCGATATCGCGGAAGGTTTGGAGGTTCATCCTTCCTCCGTTACGAAGATGATTCAGAAATTGGACAAGGATGAATACTTGATCTACGAGAAATATCGGGGCCTTGTCCTGACCAATAAAGGGAAGAAAATCGGGAAACGGCTTGTAGACCGGCATCACTTGCTGGAGGAGTTTCTTGGGATGATCGGCGTTGATCACGAGAACATCTATAAAGACGTCGAAGGGATCGAGCATCATTTGAGCTGGGATTCCATTACGCGTATTGCGACGCTTGTGGAATATTTCAAACGGGACAGCAATCGAATTCGCGACCTGGAGAAGGTCCATCAGGAACTGATCAACGAATCCTAGAAGAAGCATCTGTCTTTTCAGAGAAGGCAGATGCTTCTTTCTTTTTGCCCGACGAGCGCAACTCTTGACCTCCGCATGACGTTTAAGAAAGTAGCACGGTTCGTCCGTACATAACGATGATGTGGAGGATACTGATGAAATTTTGCAAATGGTTTATTCCTATTCTAGTATTGCTCATCTTATGGCCTTATTCCGGGAATACACCGGCGGCCGCAGCGGCAACCGACATTCGGATTGTTTTAGATGGTGAGTTGTTATCCACCGATGCTTCGCCTTACATTAAGCCTGGGGCGAATGTCACCATGGTTCCGCTTCGGGTGATCAGTGAGAACCTGGGAGCCCATGTAGCCTGGTCCCAAGTTGATAAAACCGCGACAATTCAAAAAGACGGCACTACCCTCGTGCTGACGTTAGGTTCTCCTGCAGTCCAAGTTGACGGGAGCACGATCAACCTGGAAGCTTCTGTGGAAATCAGCTCCGGCCGGACGATGGTGCCGTTGCGTTTTGTCAGCGAACAGCTTGGCATTTCCGTGAATTGGAATCAGCTGACCCGTACGATCACACTGTCGAGCGGCTCCGAAGTAACTCAACCGGAACCAGGCGCAGGTGGGGAGGACCCGCAAACCGATCTGCCTCAGCCGCCGGTTGTGGATATATCGAATGGGCTGCGCGGTGTTTGGGTATCCACGGTTTCTAATCTCGACTGGCCGAGCAAAAGCTCGTACGGCAAGGTAGATGCCCAGAAAGCCGAATACGTCCAGTTGTTAGACGAAGTGCAAGCGATGGGAATGAACGCAGTGTTCGTTCAGGTGCGGCCGTCTGCGGACGCGATTTATCCGTCGTCCCTGGTGCCGTGGTCCTCTTATTTGACGGGAACCGCCGGGAAGGATCCGGGATACGACCCACTCCAGTTCCTGATCGAAGAGACGCACCGTCGCGGCATGGAATTCCACGCTTGGTTTAATCCATTCCGCGCCAGCACAGGCAGTGATGCCAGCAAGCTTCCGGCAAATCATGTCGCCAACCAACATCCAGAATGGATCGTGAAGTTTGACGGCAAGCTGTATATTAATCCGGGAATTCCGGAAGCCCGTGAACATGTGATTAAAGCGATTATGGAAGTTGTGAACGGATACGATATTGACGGGGTTCATTTGGACGATTATTTCTATCCGACCGGGGAGACGGCCTCGAAGAAGTTCGCGGATGATGCTACATTTAAGTCTTACAACTCCAAGAAAATAGCCACGAAAGGCGACTGGCGCCGGGACAATATCAATCAGTTCGTTCAGAATTTAGGCCAACGGATTGAAGCGTCTAAGCCGAAAGTTTCTTTTGGCATCAGCCCTTACGGAGTTTGGCGGAACAAGTCAACCGATTTGACCGGCTCGGATACGAAAGCCAGCGTTACGGCATACGACAGCACTTATGCCGACGTTCGGACCTGGATTAAGAATGAGTGGATCGATTATGTCGCTCCCCAACTGTACTGGAGCATGACGCGCAAGGAGGTTCGTTATGACCTGCTTGCCGATTGGTGGGCCGGGGAGGTAAGAGGGACGAACGTGAAGCTGTACATTGGTCATGCGCCGTATAAGCTGGGAACGCCGGAGATCGGCTGGTCCACCGCGCAGGAAATCATCAATCAGCTCGAATACAACCGGCAGATTCCTGAAATCAGCGGCAGCATCTTCTTTAGCGCCAAGGATCTGCGGAAGAATCCACTGGGATTGATCCCGCTGCTGCAGTCTTATTATGGAGTGCAGCCTTGACAGGAACAGTGAAATGCGTTAAATTCGTTGTCAACATGATTTAAATGATATTAATGTTCCATCAGCTGTGATCAAGGATTGAAATTAACGACTGCGTCCTCAGAGAGGAGACCCGGGAGCTGGAAGGTCTCTGTCGCACGTGAATTTTTCCCGCCTTGTGAGCTGTACGGGGAGATTTCCTCTGCGGAAATTGAACACGTGCCGGTCCCCAACCGTTATCATGGTTAGAGCACCGTTTGAGCTTGATCGACGGTGGAAATAGGGTGGTACCACGACACATTCGTCCCTTGACGAATGTGTCTTTTTGTTTTCAGATGAAGGAGGTCATTGAAATGCGCCAAAGCCGATTATTATCCCCAACCCTGCGGGAGGCTCCATCCGATGCAGAAGCGGCCAGCCATCAGCACCTGCTGCGCGCGGGCTACATCCGCCAATTGGCAGCGGGGATCTACTCCTACCTGCCTTTAGGAAGAAAGGTGCTGCTTCGAATCGAACAGATTGTGCGGGAGGAGATGAACCGGGCCGGGGCTCAGGAACTGCTTCTCCCTGCGATGCAGCCGGCGGAGCTTTGGCAGAGATCCGGTCGTTATGAACGCTATGGCCCTGAGCTGATCCGATTCAAGGATCGGCATGATCGCGAATTTGCTTTAGGTCCAACGCATGAGGAAGTCATCACTTCATTGCTGCGAGATGAGGTGAACTCATACCGCCAGCTGCCTCTAACGGTTTATCAAATTCAGACGAAGTTCCGTGACGAACGTCGTCCCCGGTTTGGTTTGCTGCGCGGTCGAGAGTTCTTAATGAAGGATGCCTACTCCTTTGACACCGATTGGACCGGCTTGGATCGCGCATATCAATCCATGGTTTCTGCTTACGAGAAAATCTTCCGCCGCTGCGGTCTGAAGTTCCGAGCTGTTGAGGCTGCCCCTGGAACGATTGGCGGGGACGGCGGCACCCATGAGTTCATGGCCTTAGCCGATATTGGCGAGGATGTTGTAGCTGTGTGCGGGAATTGCGATTATGCAGCGAATCTTGAAAAAGCGACTTCAGCGCTGCCAGACCCAAGCCTGCAAACTCAATCATCGGCAGCTGACCGTCCCGAAGTGGTTGATACGCCGGGCGTGCATACCATCGAACAATTAGGCCAGTTCTTTCAAGTGGGCCCTGAACATTTCCTCAAAACGCTGATTTACGTTCCTGAGGGGAAAGAGCCAGTTGCGGTCGTCGTACGCGGGGATCATGAAGTGAACGAGCTGAAGGTGGCTGCCTGGTTAGGCGTAGATCACGTGCAGCATGCTGATCATGAGACAGTAGAGAAAATAACCGGTGCCCCGGTGGGGTTTGCTGGCCCGATCGGCCTTATGATCCCGGTCTTGATGGACAGGGAGGCTTCAAACATGGACACAGCGATTGCAGGGGCAAATGCGCCGGACACCCATTTACGCTCGGTCTGCCCAACACGCGATGTAGCTGAAGCCTCCATCGGCGACTTTCGCAACGTGGTGAACGGAGATGCTTGCCCACGCTGCAAGGAGGGAAGGCTCCAATTGTTGCGGGGCATTGAGGTTGGCCATGTGTTTAAACTTGGAACCAAATACAGCGAGCGGTTAGGCGCCGTATTTTTGGACGCCCAGGGGCGTCAGCAGCCGATGATCATGGGATGTTATGGAATCGGCCTTTCTCGACTTATGTCCGCAATTGCCGAACAACATCACGATGAACATGGCCTCATCTGGCCGGTATCGATCGCACCATACCAGGTACACATCATCCCAATTTCCGCTTCAAATGCGCAGCAAATGGAACTTAGCCTCAAGCTTTATGAAGAGTTAACTCAAGCCGGCGTAGAGGTATTGTTGGATGACCGGGATGAGCGCCCCGGCAGCAAATTTAATGATGCTGATTTGATCGGGATTCCTTATCGGATCATCATTGGGAAGTCTGCTGGACAAGGACAAGTCGAATGGGTAGAACGAGCCTCGATGAAGCGAGAGCTGATCCCCATTGATGAAGCAATTCGGCGAATTCACACGCGCTAAGTTCTTTAGTCATACGTACACCTCTCCCAACATACATAAGCAGTAAACTGAATGTGGGTTGGGAGGAGGGCGCCGGATGCTGATTAACGGAGTGTTTGAGGGCGGCGGAGTCAAAGGGATATCGTTGGCTGGTGCGGTCCGGGCAGCCGAAAAGCATGGAGCGCAGTTTCATCGAGTGGCCGGAACCTCATCAGGTTCAATTGTCGCTTCAATGATTGCTGCAGGCTATACCGCAGACGAAATGAAAGAACTGATTATGACGACGTCCTTCACCAAATTTCTGAAGAGAGCGCCCCTTTTTAATTTGGCATTAATTGGCCCCGCTCTTCGGGTTTTGCTGAAAAAAGGCTTGTATGCCGGGGAAGCGTTGGAGGAGTGGATCCGCCAACTTTTACTGGTGAAGGGCATTCGGACGTTTGGCGATTTGGAGCGGGGGAAGCTGACGATCATCGCCTCGGATATCACCAGCGGGAAAATCATGGTACTGCCGGACGATTTAGAGAAGATTGGCATCGACCCAACGACGTTTGAGGTTGCCCGAGCGGTTCGTATGAGCTGCAGCATTCCGTATTTCTTTGATCCGGTGTTGCTGCGATTGCCGCCGAAGCTGGCCAGAGGGAAGCCGTTCACCGAGCAATTTCTGCATATTGTGGATGGCGGATTGCTCAGTAATTTTCCGCTATGGTTATTTGATCAGGAAGAACCGCGGCAAGGCGGGCGTCTTATTCCGACGGTTGGCTTTCAAATGGTCGGCAAAAATACGAATAAACCGCATCGAATCACCGGCCCCTTTACGATGCTGCAGGCGATCGTGGAGACGATGTTGTCGGCCCATGATGAGCGGTATATTGAGCAATCCAACCGCTATCGTACGGTGAAAATTCCGACGCTAGGCATCGGCACAACGCAATTTGATATGAGCGAGGAGGAAAGCCAGCTGTTGTTCGAATCCGGGTTTCTGGCGGGGAACCGGTTTTTCGCCAATTGGAGCCTGCAGCTATATGAAGAACAGTTTAAGAAGTACCAACAAGCAAATGGCACGTTCAAATAAAAGGAAAGGACGGAACCCCAGCGGTTCCGTCCTTTTGCATTTTAATGATATTTCGGCAAATCGTCGTCGTTTTTGCCTTTGTTGCCTTCGATGACTTGAAACGGATAAGTCTTGCGCTTCTCCGTCCGGGGATTCTTCCGTTCCGCGGCCACTTTGGCCATCGTACGCGCGGAAGGCTTGATCTTCGGCTGTTGCGCCTTCCGATATTTCTTCGGCGGATATTTATAAAGCAGGAAGACGATACCAAAGACAGCCACCGGAACAATGATACTACTCCACTCGATTTGATGCTTGATAAACAAACCATCAATAATATAGAACGCGACAAGAAGGACGATGATCCAAAACATGATGCCTTGTTTTCTCATGTTACTCATCCTTTCAAGGGATCCAATGATGTACCAATCGGCGTCTCCATCACGCCGACTTGTTCCAACTGCGCATCCAGCTCGCGCATCCGGTTAAAAGAAGCGATCGATACTTCGACCATATCATCGGTCGGCTCCTTTGTTGTCAACAACTGCAGCCACAGCCCTGGATATCCCAGAAACCGCAGCACCGGAATGTCGCGAACCGCATTCGTGAACCGCAGCATTTCAAAGGAAAGTCCAATCACAAGCGGGAGCAGCAAGATTCGAATGTAGATCCGTTCCCAAACCGTGTCCCAACTGAATATCGGCAGGGAATAAATGATCACGCCAACGATTACCGTTAAGATGATAAAGCTGCTGCCACACCGGTAGTGCAGGCGGGAATATTTTTGTACATTGGCCGGGGTTAATTCTTCGCCTGCTTCATAAGCAGAAATCACTTTATGTTCCGCTCCATGGTATTGGAACAGCCGTTTGATCACAGGGGTCTGGGACATGAGCCACAGATATCCGAGAAGAAGAACAATTTTAATGACACCTTCAACCAAGGAGTGCAACGTCTGGCTGGCAAACGCATGCTGGAACAAATATTGCTCCAAGAGCGCCGGTACCAATGTGAAAATGAGCTTTCCTACGATAAAGGACAAGATCCCTACGACGGCAACTCCAAGCAGCATCGTGAGAGAAAAGCCTGACTCTTCTTTTTCCTTCTGTTTGGCGCGTTCTTCGGGGTCCATCTCGTCATCGGCCATCGCCTCTGCCGAAAAGTTCAGGTGCTTGGAGCCTTTGGCACTTGCGTCAACGATGCTGACGATACCGCGGATCAGCGGGATTTTGCGCAGCTTTTTGACCCATTCCTTATCTTCCTTAGGGACCTCTAAGAAGCTGATTTCCCCGTTTTTCCGGCGCACAGCGGTCACATTCACATATTTCCCGCCAAACATGACGCCTTCTATAACGGCTTGGCCGCCGTAAATCGTCGGTGTGGATTGTTCAGGCAAAACTTTCACCTTCCTATAATGTATAAGTTTGGTTTGGTATAAGCGGCAAGACATCGATAATTTGTAATGATTCCATTGTAACGGACTTTGCGGGCAAATTCTAGTTGGATTAGTCGTTTTGGAAATGTGCATACTAATCTTCAAAAAAAAACGCAGGAACTTATTCCTTTGGAAAGGAAGGATGCGAATGAAAGCGGATAAGGAGAAGAAGCAGAACCGGGTTCAACCGTGGCGCCAGCAACACCGGGAACATACGAATATCTGGCTGTATACGCTGGAAATCGGGTGTTTTGCTGGATTAATTTGGGGCGGCGTGAAGGGGGTATTCTTCTATATGAGATTCACCTCGGTGCTGCCGGGCTACTTGTTGGAGCCGTTCTTCAAAAATTCGTTCTTGCATAGTCAAGCCGGGTACTATTTGGGCTGGCTGTCGTTTATCGGATTATCGATTCTGGCCACGCTGATTTATGTGTTGGCGTTCCGCAAGCTCAAAGGGCCAGGTCCGGGCATTCTATATGGCATTGCCTGGTGGGGAATTTTGTTTGGAGTGCTGGGCCCGTTGCTTGACCTGATCCCTCCGCTGCGCGAATTGTCGCGGACGACGATCATCAGCGAGTTTTGCTTGTATTTGCTGTGGGGGTTGTTCATCGGTTATACCACGGCTGAGGAATACACGGATGAGCGCGCACGTGAACCTAAAAAAACCGGCGAACAGGCGCTTTCCATGGAGGGCGGGGCAAAAAGTTAAAGCTTCTCAAGCGACTCCTACCTATGTTAAAATTATTTTTGGTTATTTTTCGGAAAGGGGGAGCCGCCATGTACCGCATCTTAGTGATGAACGGACCGAACTTAAACATGCTTGGCGTGCGCGAGCCCGGCGTCTATGGTTCCGAGAAACTGGTGGATATCGAAAACCATCTGAAGGAACTGGCTGCGCCAAACGGGCTGGAGTTATCCTTCTTTCAGTCCAATCACGAGGGCGAGCTGATCGACCGGATTCATGCCGCCTACGGAAATACGGATGGAATTGTGTTGAATCCAGGTGCACTCACGCATTATAGCTATGCGCTTCGGGATGCCTTGACTTCCGTAAGCATCCCCGTGGTTGAGGTCCATCTGTCCAATATCCACGCCCGTGAGGCGTTCCGGCACCACTCGGTCATCGCACCGATCGCTGTCGGTCAAATCTCTGGATTCGGATCCTACGGATACGAAATGGGACTACTGGCCTTAAAACGTCACTTGGAGCGGGCAAAATAACGGAGAGATCGTAAGAAGGTTATTACCTTTATAATAAGGGAGAGTTGGTTATGGCGAGTACACGTGTAGCCCGGCTCCGTGAGGCGATGACATCGCAGCAAATCGAAGCCGTACTCATCACCGGAGAAGTGAACCGCTGCTATTTGACGGGATTTACGGGAAGTTCCGGCTATGTCTTGATTACCGATCAGAAGGCTTGGTTGCTCACTGACTTCCGCTATTTAACCCAAGCTGCCGAACAGGCGCCCGGGTTCGAAATCGTGGATCATGGGCCGTCGGTCACTGGAACGATTCAAAGCTTGCTGAAGCAAGAGGGCATCGAACGGCTTGGTTTTGAAGAAGATCAGTTGGTCTATGCCACCTATCGAACTTATGAAAATGAACTGAAGCCGGTGAAGCTGGTACCGCTTAGCGGGTTGGTTGAAGAACTTCGGATGTTCAAGGATGCCGAAGAATTAGCAATTATGAAGGAAGCGGCGGAGTTGGCTGACCGGACCTTCCTGCATATGCTCGACGTTCTGAAGCCGGGGATGAGTGAGTGGGATGCCGCTCTGGAACTGGAAACGTTCATGAAGAAGAACGGTGCTTCCGGGCCTTCGTTCGATACGATTATGGCTTCGGGAGAACGCTCCGCATTACCGCACGGGCGAGCGAGCGAACGCATTATGCAAGCGAACGAACTGGTCACGATGGATTTCGGCGCTTTGTATAAGGGCTATTGCTCTGATATTACGCGGACGGTGGCCTTGGGAACGCCAAGCGCCAAGCTGCGTGAAATCTATGATATCGTTCTGGAAGCCCAGCTGCATACGCTGGAATTCCTTCGTCCAGGAATGACTGGTCGGGAAGCCGACGCCTTGGCACGCGACGTCATTACCCGTTACGGCTATGGTGAACAGTTCGGACACAGTACCGGACACGGCCTTGGAATGGAAGTGCATGAGGCTCCGCGCGTCTCCAAAGCAAGCGACACGGTGCTGAAGCCGGGGATGGTTGTCACCGTTGAACCAGGGATCTACCTGCCGGGAATCGGCGGCGTTCGCATCGAGGACGATGTCGTCATCACGGAAACCGGAATTCGCCGGTTGACGGAATCGACAAAGGATTTTATTTCACTAGGCTAAAATAGGGTTGCCGCCGGTTTTTATAAAGGACCGGATGCCCGGCTGTAGTGCGTGGTTTCGCAGGGTTTCCAAGCGTGGGGGAACAGCAGCTAACGTGAGCAGCTTGAAATTTGGGTATTTTTCAATTTTAATATAGGTGTTAACCCACTTGAGGAGGTACTTTTGTGATTTCAGTAAACGATTTTAAAACAGGCTTGACCGTCGAGGTGGACGGCGACATTTATACGGTGCTGGAGTTCCAACACGTAAAACCGGGTAAAGGTGCAGCGTTCGTCCGCTCCAAGCTGAAAAATCTGCGGAACGGTAACATTGTAGAGAAAACGTTCCGTGCCGGCGAAACCATCAGCCGGGCGATGATTGAAAACCGCGATGTATCCTATCTGTATGCCAGCGGCCAAGAGCATACGTTCATGGATAATGAAACCTTTGATCAATTTACATTGACGTCAGATCAATTGGAATGGGAACTGAACTTCCTGAAAGAAAATATGAACGTAAAAATCGTCAGCTACCAAGGCGAAATTATTGGGATCAACCTGCCAAACAGCGTCGAGCTGAAGGTTATTGAAACGGAACCGGGAATCAAAGGTAACACGGCTACCGGCGCAACGAAGAACGCTAAAGTCGAAACCGGCTTGAACGTTCAAGTACCGCTCTTCATTAATGAAGGCGATGTACTCTTGATCGATACACGCGAAGGTAAGTATATTTCGCGGGCATAATCCCTCAGCAGTTGTTTGGTACAAGGCTCCGCTCCAGGCGGAGTCTTGTACTAATAGGCATCCTCCACCTACCTGGGTGGAGGAATTTTTGTTAATATCGGCAAAACCATTGACGAACTTCGGGTCTTTCGTATTATACTGGTTTAAAGCGTTACTGGATTCAATGGGTTGAACGCTCCGACTTGGAGCACCATTAGGGAGGGTCTGACTTGGCTTTATACGTGATGAAATTTGGAGGCAGCTCTGTAGGCGATACGGAGCGTATACAACGCGTCGCCCGGCGGGTTGTAGACAAACAGCAGGAAGGGCATCAGGTGATGGTGGTCGTCTCCGCGATGGGCGATACGACGGACGATTTGATCGATCAAGCGAAGCTGATCAATCCGGACCCACCTTTGCGGGAAATGGATATGTTGATGACGACCGGCGAGCAAATCTCGATCGCATTGATGGCAATGGCTATCGATGCGCTGGGCGCTAAGGCCGTTTCTTATACCGGTTGGCAAGCAGGCTTCCGCACGGAGGCAGAGCATGGTAAAGCTCGGATTACGGATATTAAGCCGGAGCGGGTGCTCAAGTCATTGGAAGAAGGGTATATCGTGATTGTAGCCGGCTTCCAGGGCTTGACTGAGGACGGAGAGATTACGACGTTCGGGCGCGGCGGTTCGGATACGACGGCCGTCGCTTTGGCTGCGGCGACAAAAGCGGATTATTGTGAGATTTATACCGATGTGGACGGGGTGTATTCAACGGACCCGCGGATTGTGAAGAATGCCCGCAAGCTGAACGAAATCTCATATGACGAGATGCTTGAACTCGCGAACTTAGGTGCGGCGGTTCTGCATCCTCGTGCGGTGGAATATGCGAAGCACAATAATGTACGGCTCGTTGTCCGCTCCAGCTTTAACAATCATGAAGGTACGGTCGTGAAGGAGGAAGTCAATATGGAACAAGGTGTGGTAGTCAGCGGGATCGCCTATGATAAGAACGTAGCCCGAATCAGCATATTGGGCGTATCGCACGTGCCTGGCGTACTGGCGAAGGTGTTTGGCTCTCTGGCGGAGGCCAAGATCGATGTGGACATCATCGTCCAAAGCGGGGTAACGAATGGGAAAGCGGATTTCTCCTTTACCGTAGCCCTGTCCGATTGCGATAAGGCAGTGAAGGTATTGGAAGGGATCCGTAACGAGCTGCCTTATGAGAAGGTAACCTCCCAGGAGGGGCTTGTGAAGGTTTCGATCGTAGGCGCAGGGATGGTCAGCCATCCGGGCGTTGCAGCTCAAATGTTTGAAGTGATCTCCAAGCAAGGCGTTAATATTGAGATGGTCAGCACCTCGGAGATTAAGGTATCTTGCGTGATTGAAGGAAGCAAGCTGAACGATGTCATGAAGGCCTTGCATACCGCATATGGTTTGGACGCGGAGACCACCGCATTTGTTGGCGGTCCGCAAGAACGGCGCTAATCCGTATATCAATTAACTGAAGAACGGTACAAAGGAATCCCTCGAAGCGAATGGCTTCGGGGGATTTTTTTTAATAAATAGAGAGTTTCAGGCATATCGTTAAGAGAACAGATGGGACAAGAAGGAGGTATATATGCTTGATAAATTCGTGACTAGCATGGCGGCCTTGCGAATTTTTTCGGGGACGATCGAAATTCTCGCAGCGCTGCTGATGCTGAAGCTGGGCAGGGTGGACAAGGCGCTGGCCGTTAATTCGGCGCTGGCGTTCGTTGGCCCGACCATACTGCTTGTCACCACGTCGATTGGACTTGCCGGTATGGCCGACAAGCTATCGTGGGGAAAGATGGCATGGATTGGGTGCGGTGTGACTTGTCTCTTAATCGGCATTTTGAAGAAATGATAGAGTTCCCTAGCATATTGACCAAGTACAAGCATACACATGTGATATAGCAAAAAACAATCCAAATAAGAGAAAGCAAATCAGGCGATATGGACCTGCGTGAAAAGTAAGAGTTTTGGGGGTACGCCTATGAACCCAAGTTGGTTAACCGTATTTCCCGACAATCTCCGGGACTTGCTGCTGAAGCTTCCGCCTTCTATCTTTACGGCTTTGGAAGAAATTCGCATTCGCGAGGAACGCCCGCTGGAGATTAATACGGGCGGCCGCTACTATTTTCTAACGCCGGACGGGGAGATGACGCGAAATCCGAACGCCGCATACAAGCCATGCAAGCAGGACGGCAAACGGCTGCTTGACCTGATCACCAACCATTCGCTGTACACGATGGAAGAGGAGCTGCGCAAAGGGTTTATTACGATCGCTGGCGGCCATCGGATCGGACTAGCCGGGAGAACCCTGCTCAGCGGAGGAAGGGTGGAGCACCTGCGTGACATCAGCGGGTTTAACGTGCGGATTGCCCGAGAGATGAAAGGCATTGCGGATCCGATCCTGCCGAGGTTGCTTGATTTCAAGCACAAGACGGTGTATCACACCTTAATTCTGTCTCCGCCCCAACAAGGAAAGACGACGCTAATTCGCGATTTAGCGCGCCAGATTAGCAGCGGCACCTGGGGACATCCCGAGGCCTCCTGGCCGGGGCTCAAGGTTGCGGTCATCGACGAGCGCTCCGAAATCGCCGGCAGTAAGCGGGGCGTGCCCGGCTTTGACATGGGTCCGCGAACCGATGTGATGGACGGCTGCCCGAAGGCAGAAGGAATCATGATGATGATTCGCTCCATGTCACCGGACGTCATCATCGTTGATGAAATCGGTCGACCGGAGGATGCCGAGGCTTTGGCTGAAGCGCTGCACGCCGGCGTTAGGGTCATTGCCACGGCGCATGGTTCAAGCGTGGACGATTTGGTCGCCCGTCCGGCATTGTCCAGGCTGGCGGAGAGCTCTTTCTTCCAAATGTACGCGGTGATTGCGCGGACGGATAAGGGACTTGCCTTTAAGCTGTGGGACGGCAAACGCCGCGGAATTCCGGCGCCTGCCCCTGGATGGAGAGGCAGGGAAGAGCATGCTTAAGATGTTTGGAGCCGCCCTCGTCCTGCTGACTGCCACTTTGGCGGGCTGGCTGAAAGCAAGACAATTCGCAGCGCGGCCAAGCCAGATCCGCAGGCTGATCCTCGCACTAAAGCGGCTCGAGACAGAGATTATGTACGGCTTTACCCCGCTGCCGGATGCCCTCCGAAGAATCGGTGAGCAAAGCGGGGAGCCGATCCGGGGGATCTTCGTTCGGGCGGCAGACCATATGAGTTCCGCTCACCCGCTGACCGCCCAGGAGAGTCTGGAGCAAGCTGTAACAAAGCTGTGGAGCTACACTGCGATGAAGGCGCCCGAGCAAGAGGTCATCAGGCAGCTCAGCATCACGCTCGGGACAAGCGACCGGAAGGATCAGCTGGGTCATATCGCAACAGCGGTGCGGCAGCTTGAGAGCGAGGAATCCGCAGCACGGGAAGAACAGGCCCGCTATGAAAAAATGTATCGAAGCTTGGGGCTATTGTGCGGAGCGTTCATCGTCATTTTGTTCTACTGAATATCATTTCCCTCCACGGCTGATTGACGCCTGTGAAATCGTTAGTGAGGTGCCAAATCAATGAACATAGAAGTGAACGCCATCTTTCAGATTGCTGGCATCGGTATCATCATCGCCATGATCCATACGGTATTGAAGCAGATGGGCAAAGAGGACATGGCGCATTGGGTGACCCTGATCGGGTTTGTGGTCGTTCTGTTCATGGTCATCCGATTGCTTGACAGTCTGTTTCAAGAAATTAAATCGATCTTTTTATTCCAGTAGGTGAGCGCTCCGTGGAAATCATCCAAGTTGTAGGGCTCGGGCTTATCGCAACCGTGCTGGTCCTGGTCGTCAAGGAACAAAAGCCGATGTTCGCATTCCTGATTGCCGCAAGCACGGGCGTTCTGATCTTCCTGTACCTGATCGGAAAAATCGGGGGAATTATCGAGGTGCTGGAGGATCTGGCCGAGAAATCCGGCGTCCAGATGATCTATCTGAAGACGATTCTGAAAATTATCGGCATCGCCTACATCGCCGAATTTGGGGCACAGATCGTCCGGGATGCCGGTCAGGAGAGCATCGCCAGCAAAATCGAAATGGCGGGTAAAGTGCTCATTATGGTGCTAGCCATACCGATTATCAGCATTATTATCGAGACGGTCATCAAGCTGCTGCCGGCTTAGCAGGCGCATTGCATCAGATTGGGGAGAAAGTTATGCCAGCAACGATTGAACGATGGCGCGGGTCTACGCTGCTCTTGATCATCCTAGGGGTCCTGCTGTTTTGGTACATGCCCGTCATCGCCTCCGCTGAAGGGGAAGGGGATAACTGGATCCAACGCCAGGCCAAGGAGCTTCCCACCGATCAGGTCGAAACGTATTGGCAGCAGCTGATGAAGGAGTACGGCGGGTTCTTCCCGGATCAGAAGCTCCCTTCCTTTATGGATATGCTTCTGCAGCAGGACCAGAGCTTTAGTCTTAAGGCGGGGCTAAGCGGCCTGATGCGATATATGTGGCACGAGGTGCTGTATAACGGGCACATCTTAGTGACCATCGTGCTGCTCTCCATTTTTAGTATGATTCTGGAAACCTTGCAAACCGCATTCGAGCGCAAACAGGTCAGTAAAGTGGCTTACTCCATCTGCTATATGGTGATTTTGGTGCTTGCAATCAACAGCTTCCATGTGGCGATCACCTATGCGACGAATGCGATTAGCGGAATGATTGACTTCATGATGGCGATGGTGCCGCTGCTGTTCACGCTGCTAGCTTCTCTGGGCAATGCGGTAACGGTAACCGTGACTCACCCTTTGGTTGTGTTTATGGTCCATGCGGTAGGGACAGCGGTACATACGGTCGTATTCCCGCTGTTGTTCTTCTCGGCGGTGCTGCACATCGTCAGTTCTTTGTCAGACAAGTATAAGCTTACTCAGCTGGCCAATTTACTTCGCACCGTGAGCATGGCTTTGCTTGGGGTCCTGCTCACCGTATTTCTTGGCGTCATCTCGGTGAAGGGCATCGCCGGATCCGTGGCCGACGGGGTCACCCTGCGAGCAGCCAAGTACCTGACCGGCAACTTCGTTCCTGTCGTCGGCAAAGTGTTCGCCGATGCAACGGACACGGTGATCTCGGCTTCCCTGCTCGTCAAGAATTCGATCGGCCTGGTTGGAGTGATCATCCTGCTGTTTCTATGCGCCTTCCCGGCAATCAAGATCATTACGCTGGCACTGATCTTCAACCTGGCTGCGGCGGTGATGCAGCCGCTCGGCGATTCACCCGTGATCGCATGCCTGGAGACGATCGGCAAGAGCATGTTGTATGTCTTCGCAGCGCTGGCCGCGGTGGGCATGATGTTCTTCCTGGCGATCACGATCATGCTGACCGCTGGAAACATCACCGTGATGATGAGGTGAGCCGTCCTAAGGGGACCCAAACGATATACAAGGGGTGGTGATCATGCGTGGACTGGCTGGCGGGGTGGCTAAGAGAAATCATTTTCATCGTATTAATCGCCGTGTTTATCGATTTGCTGCTGCCCAACCGCGCGATGGAGCGTTACGTCAGATTCGTGGTCAGCCTGCTGATCCTGCTAACGTTAATATCCCCGATCATGCGTTTCTTCTCCGCCGATGCCAAAGATCAGCTCGAGGCAGCATTCTCGACGAGCTGGGATGGACTAGAGAGCCATTCCCAGGTTCAAAGCACAGAAGCGATCCTGCAACAGGGCGAGAAGCTGAGGGAGAAGCAGGAATCCGAAGCCTTGGCCTGGGCAGGCGAGGAGGCGGCAAGGCAAATGAAGCAGCAGATCGAGCGCTCGACGGGACAGCAAGTTCAACGAGTAACGGTCAAGCTGAAAACGAAGCCAACGGACAAATCCGGAGCCGGAGGAGTCGCTCCGCTGGCTGCTGAGCCGGTCATTTCCGCGGTAGAGGTTGTCATGGCACAGGTGAAGTCGGAAGAGCAAACCGCAAAGGCCGGTGGAGCCGGACGGGGGCCGGAGGTATCGATCGCACCGGTTGAAAAAATAAAAATCAGCGTAAACACAAGCGATTCCGGCAAGACCAAGGACGCTGAGGGGGAATCCGAAGCGCAGAGCCAAGCGGTGATGGCCGGTACGCCTGAAGAGCCAATGGGCGAGAACGGCTCTGGGGGAGAGGGCAAGACGGTCGCAAGCGATGCCGAGCCAGCCGCAGACCGGCTGGTCTCGCAAATCGAAGACCTGCTCCAGGAGAACTGGGGCGTTGATCGAGAGGCAATCACGGTCCTAAGGGCCGAGCATCTAAATGATTAACACGCCGGGAGGTGAAGAAAGTGCCGGGATGGCTGAAGAAATTGGAGCAATGGTTAGGCAAGGGGACGGACGGCAAAAAGGCCGCAAGTACGTTCCGCTGGCTGTTGATCCTCGGGTTGGTTGGGATTGCCATCATGTTGTTTAACTCCTTCGTTAACGTGAAGCAGCTGGATAACAACGGCGAAGGGAGCCGCGAACCGCCGATGATGCAGGACCTATCGAGTTCGACAGGATCTGCGGGCATCGCGGGTGACGATGATTTCAGCAGCATCGAAACGGCGCTCGAAGGCAAGACCAAAGAGATTTTGGAGAAAATCGTGGGCGTTGGTGCGGTAGATGTGCTGGTTACCATCGATTCGACCGAGGAAATCGTGGTCCAACGAAATATCAAAGATTCGCAGGAGCTGACAGAAGAAAGCGATGCGGATGGGGGGAAACGGCATATCACCCAATATACCCGAGACGGACAGATCGTCACCTACGAAGCTTCCGGCAGCGAGCAGCCGATCGTTACCAAGAAGATCAAGCCGAAGGTTCGCGGCGTGCTGGTTGTCGCCCGAGGAGCTGAGAACAAAACGGTGAAGAGCTTGATCGTCGATGCGGTTGAGAAGGGCCTTAACGTACCGGCCTACCGGATCTCTGTCGTCCCGCGCAAGCAATCTCAATAAGGAAGCAATCGAAAATGAAGGAAATGTTTCGTTCGAATACATTTTGAGGAGGAAAATCCATTATGAAATCCAAAAGACAAACGATTTGGCTGGTTTCCATGCTGAGCTTGATGGTGATTTTATCGGCTTACTACTTATTTACGGAAGAAGGACCGCAACCTGCAACAACAGCTGACGGACAACAGGTGGCTACGACAAATAACGGCATGAATAGCACAGAAGGCGATGACGTGATCCTGTCCGAAGTGACAACGGACGGCACTGAAAACAGCAGCACGATCACGGACGATACAACGGTCGCAGATCAAACGGAGCAATCCACCGATGAGAGCAACAACGAAATTACAGATGTAGCTCAAGAAGACGATACCGCAACCTCCACGGATACGCAAACGGCTGATGCCGGTAAAGCGTCGGGAAATACGGCAGCTGCGGACAATGGCCAGAAGGAAACCACTACAGATGAGGATGTGCTGAGTCAACTGGAAGCTCAAGGCGTCTCCTCTACGGACACGCTGAACGCTTACCAATTCGCTCGCGCTCAGGAGAACATGAAAAAGCAGGAAGAGCTGATGAAAGCGATCAATGAAAACGAATCTCTCGAAGAAGCTGCAATGGCTCAACAAGAATTAAGCGCTTTGGAAGAGAAGGAAGCAAAAATCTATGACATCGAAGAAAGATTGAAACAGCAATATGCCAATGCTGTTGTACAAGAAGCGGACGACAAATATAAAGTCGTGGTGATCAGTGAGAAGATGGAAGCAAAAGAAGCCGTCAGCATCATGGACCTCGTGATCAAGGAATTGGGTGTATCTCAGGATAAAGTCAGCGTACAATATGTGAAACAATAAGGTTATAGGCTCAGTTGAATAGCAACCGAGGAAGGGAAGGGTCCGAGGCAACTTGGACTCTTTCCATTTTGATCGATTATGATATAATACATAAAGTTATGAGCCGAGAAGGCTTATGGTTGAAGGCCAAGGCTTTTCCTACAAAGCTGAAGGAGAGAGAGTGAAGATATGTTTAAGCTGAGTGAAATTAAAGAATTGATCGAGCTGCTGGACCAAACGTCCGTGCATGAACTAGAAATCGAAAATGAAGGCGCTCGCTTGTCCATTCGTAAGAACGGCGCGAGTGAAGTTGTTCACGTGCAGCCGCAAGTTGTTGCCGCTGTACCGCAAAATGTCCAAGCTGCCGCATCGGCTCCGGCTCCGCAAGAAACGGTATCGGCTCCTCAAGCGACAGACTCGGCTCCATCGGCGGCACCTGCTGCGAATTTACATACCATTGTTTCGCCGATGGTCGGGACGTTTTATCGTGCTTCGTCGCCGGAAGCTCAGCCTTATGTAAATATCGGCGACAAAGTCGGCGAGAAGACGACGGTCTGCATCATTGAAGCAATGAAGCTGATGAACGAGCTAGAGGCGGAAGTGAAAGGCGAAATCATCGACATCCTGGTGGAGAACGGGCAGATGGTCGAATACGGTCAGCCTCTCTTTTTGGTGAAGCCGGAGTAAACCAAGGATTACGCCCTTAACGCATCACGTATGTTGCAGCTTCAAGGGCCGTTACCCTAGCTTTCCAAAGGAGGATACGAGTATCTCATGAAATTTCATAAAATATTGATTGCCAACCGCGGCGAGATTGCTGTGCGGATCATTCGTGCTTGCCGTGAACTCGGGATATCTACCGTAGCGGTCTATTCCGAAGCGGACAAGGATTCGCTGCACGTCCGTTTGGCTGACGAAGCTTATTGCATCGGACCTACGCCGTCGAAGGACAGCTATTTGAATCTGACCAATTTGATGAGTGTAGCGACGTTAACGGAGTGCGACGCGATTCATCCCGGGTACGGGTTCCTGGCTGAAAATGCCGACTTCGCGGAGATCTGCGGCTCCTGCAATATTACGTTTATCGGCCCTTCCCCGGAAGCGATTACCCGCATGGGAGACAAGGCGATGGCGAAGCAAACGATGAGAGAGGCTAACGTGCCTGTTATTCCGGGCTCGGACGGATTGATTGAGGACCTCGAACAAGCCGTGATGATTGCTCGGGACATCGGATATCCGGTCATCATCAAAGCGACAGCTGGCGGCGGAGGCAAAGGGATTCGTATTGCCGAGGACGAGGAATCGCTGATTAAGCAAATTACAACAGCGCAGCAGGAAGCGCAAAAAGCTTTTGGGAATGCCGGCGTGTATCTCGAAAAATATTTGACCGGCATGAAGCATGTGGAGATCCAAATCATCGCCGACAAGCACGGCAATGCTGTATACTTGGGCGAACGCGATTGCTCGGTGCAACGTCGCCGCCAGAAGTTGTTAGAGGAAGCGCCATGCCCCGTGCTCTCGCCTGAGAAACGGCAAGAGATGGGAGAAGCGGCGGTTCGGGCTGCATTGGCGGTAAACTACTCCGGTGCGGGTACGCTGGAATTTCTTCTAGGTCCGGACGGACAGTTTTATTTCATGGAAATGAATACGCGAATTCAGGTTGAGCATCCGGTTACCGAGATGGTGACCGGCGTTGATTTGATTCAAGAGATGATTTCCGTGGCCGAAGGCAATCCGCTTTCCTTCACCCAAGAGGACATCAAGCTGAACGGTTGGTCGATCGAATGCCGGATTAATGCAGAGGATCCGACTCGCAACTTTATGCCGTCTCCGGGGAAAATCGGCTTCTATTTGCCTCCGGGCGGTCCAGGGGTTCGTGTCGACAGCGGGGCTTATCCAGGGTACATGATCTCGCCTCATTATGATTCAATGATTGCGAAACTGATCGTTTGGGGACCAACACGGGAGGAAGCGATTGCGAAGATGAAACGGGCTTTGTCCGAATTCGCGATCGAAGGAATTCATACCACGATTCCTTTCCATCAGAAGCTGCTGGAGCATCCGACCTTTATTAAAGGTGACTTTGATATCAAATTTTTGGAAGAAAACGAGATATAGAAAGCCGCCTCGTGTTTGTCATAATGAACCCAAAATGATATAGTATGTATAATAAGTGCGCGGTATCTATCGATAGAGCAGCGTCATACTTATTGAGAGGTGGATGAATAGAATGAGCACATTGCCAACGGAATTCGAACGTACGGATATTGGTGAAATTCAAATTGCCCCTGAAGTCATCGAGGTGATTGCTGGACTAGCTACCGTCGAGGTCAAGGGGGTTGCCGGAATGAGCGGCGGATTTGCCGGCGGAATCGCCGAACTGTTGGGAAGAAAGAACCTTTCCAAGGGTGTGAAGGTGGAAGTCGGTCAACGTGAAGCTGCGGTGGACGTATCCGTTATCGTCGAATACGGCAACCGTCTCCCGGAAGTCGCCTCGGAAATCCAACGTAATGTGAAACGCTCCATCGAAAACATGACGGGACTGAATGTCGTTGAAGTGAACGTACATATTCACGACGTCATTTTCAAAGCAGCCGAACGTGTGGAAGAAGTGGAAGCGACCCATCGCGTTAAATAACGATTTGTCATGAACCCCTTGACCGCTTCCTTGGTCAGGGGTTTACTGTAATTTTCAGCTGGGACAAGCTGAAGCAACCCTCTTTTTAAGGAGGCAATACCTGTCGTGGCCAAAATTTTAGATCGAATTTTGATGTTTATTTACAGCTTGAGCATTGCCATTCTATCCGTATTTGTCATTCTTGTGCTCACGGATGCCGTTCCTATGGAGCTGAAGGTTCTGGAGCAACAACCGATCTATATCGGTACCTGGGTAGCGGCAATCCTGCTGCTCTTGATCAGCATTCGGGTATTTTACATATCCGTCAGCAGAGATCGCAGTGCGGCGACCTCGATTGACCAACGCAACGAATACGGTGATATCCAGATCTCGGTGGACACCATTGAGAACTTGGCGTATAAAGCTGCTTCCCGCGTGCGCGGTATCAAGGAAGTGAAGACGCGGATTCGGATCACGGAGTCCGGCCTTGAAATCGTTGTGCGTGCGTTGGTGGACGGGGAGACATCGATCCCTGCGCTGACGGAAGAAGTTCAGAAGCAAGTCCATGACCGTGTCGAGGAAATTACCGGGATTCCTGTCTCCTACGTATCGGTGTACATTGCCAATCTGGTCCATTCCCCGGTTCTCAAAGGCCGGGTTGAATAGGGGTGAGCAGCGGGGTGTTCTGGAAACAATTGTGGGAGAGTCACAAAGGACGCCTGCTCGGGATAGCGGCGGCCGTGTTTTTATGCCCGATCTATCTGTTTTTCGGATTCTGGAATATGTTGTTCTGCGCCTTGCTGCTATTTATCGGGTATACGATTGGTAAGCAGAAGGACTTGGAGGGAGGCCCGCTCCTACCTTGGGGCACGATTTGGGAATGGCTGTCCACGCGTTGGCGTCCCTTTAAATGAGATTTTTGAATTTTGAATTCCTCATTACCCCTTCCTGTGATATGCTTACTCCGGAAAAGAGCTAGGAACGTGTTCTTGCCCCTTTTGTGGAGTAAGCCTATTACGGGTCTTTTTTTGTGTTAAAGCGAGTCGAGAAATGTGAAATGTCCGGTGATGTTTAAGCCGGTTTTGGTCTATGCTTATGGGTAAGTACTGAGGGATAGGAAATGAAGCATAGCAACTTAAAAGTAAGCCATGATGGAAGAGTAAGCGTAGAAATTGGTTAGGAGGAAACAGATGAAACGGCGTTTGGCGAGAGAGATTGGTGTGCAGAGCATGTACCAGATGGAAATGAATGAGGTGGACGCAAACGAAGCGGTGACGATGCTGCTGACGGAAGCGATGGAAGAGAACGAAGGTGAAGTTGAGCTGTCGGATGTGGATGCGACACGAGCTTTCGTGCTGGAGCTGGTCAATGGCACTTGGAGCCGGAAGGATGCGATCGATGGCTTGCTGGAAGATTATTTGAAGGGATGGCAGATCAGCCGTTTGTCCAAGGTGGACCGGCAGGTGTTGCGTCTGGCAACCTATGAAATGATCTTCCGCGATGACGTGCCAGGGAAAGTCGCTGTAAATGAAGCGATCGAGCTGGCCAAGCATTTTGGATCCCCGGAATCCGGCAAGTTCGTCAACGGCGTACTTGGAAAGATGATTCAAGACATCGATCAGCTGAAGAGCAAACGATAATTTTTAATACAATATTATTTTTTATAGAAGAGGAGAGGACGAGCATGACAGCACCAATTATTAACGGTAAACAAATTTCGGAGGATATCCGCAAGGATTTGCGCGCAGAGGTAGAACAGCTGGTGAAACAAGGCTTTACGCCAGGACTGGCCGTCGTGCTCGTCGGGGAAGATCCGGCTTCGCAGGTGTATGTGCGGAATAAGGAGAAAGCCTGCCATGAGTTGGGCTACTATTCGGAGGTTCACCGTCTGCCAGCCGATACGTCGCAAGCGGACTTGCTCGCTTTGGTGGACAAGCTGAACCATCAGGCGAATATCCATGGGATTCTGGTACAGCTGCCGCTGCCTAAGCATATTGATGAGAAAGCCGTTATCGATGCCATGTCGCCGGAAAAAGACGTTGATGGATTCCATCCGATTAATGTTGGGAACTTGATGATCGGCGACGACAGCCTCTTGCCTTGCACACCGGCAGGGGTGATTGAGCTGATCAAACGCACCGGCGTGGAGATCGCCGGGAAGCATGCGGTTGTTATTGGCCGCAGCAACATCGTCGGCAAGCCGGTTTCCCTGCTCCTGCAACGGGAGAACGCCACGGTCACGATGTGCCATTCGCACACGGCGAACATGAAAGAGTTGACTCGCCTCGCGGACATTCTTGTCGTTGCGATCGGACGCGCCAATTTCGTAGACGCCTCCTATGTGAAGCCGGGTGCAGTCGTGATTGACGTAGGGATGAATCGTCTGGATAACGGCAAGCTGGCTGGGGACGTTGACTTTGAGAGCGTAAAAGAGATATCCGGACCCATCACACCGGTACCTGGAGGCGTTGGCCCGATGACGATTACGATGTTGATGCAAAATACGCTGATTGCAGCGAAACGCCTGCAAGGGCTGGCTTAAGCGGAGGTGCCAAGTAATGGCTGGCCTGTGTGTGTCGTTGGACCGTACGGCTTTAAGTTCCCTTGTTTTCATCAGCAGCGACTACGAGAAGTGAATTAGGGCATGATTTTCCCTTAGTTCTCGGAAAGGAGGCGGCACCTTTGGATCAGCAACGGATTTTAACGGTGAAGGAGTTAAACCGCTACATCCGCATGAAGCTGGAATCGGATCAGGTGCTCACCGACGTCTGGATTCGCGGTGAAATCTCCAATTTCACGCATCATTCCAGCGGGCATATGTATTTCACGCTGAAGGATGCGGACAGCCGAATCAAGAGCATTATGTTCGCATCATACAACCAGCGGTTGCCGTTCCGACCCAAGGAAGGCACGCGCGTGATTGCACGCGGCAATGTTTCCGTCTACGAACGGGACGGGCAGTATCAATTTTACGTGACGCATATGCAACCGGACGGCGTAGGCAGCCTTTATCTCGCCTTCGAACAGCTGAAGCAGAAGCTCGATGCAGAGGGCTTGTTCGCGCCGGGACGCAAACGGCCGTTGCCGCGGTTCCCGAAGACGATCGGCGTGGTCACCTCGCCGACCGGAGCAGCGGTCCGCGACATCTTAACGACGCTGGGGCGGCGGTACCCGCAGGCCGCGGTGATCCTGTACCCCGTGCTTGTCCAGGGCAAAGGGGCAGCGCCGTCGATCGTGAGAGCGATTCGCACGCTGAACGCGATGGGCGAGGCCGACGTGCTTATCGTCGGCCGCGGCGGCGGCTCGCTCGAGGAGCTGTGGGCATTCAACGAGGAGCAGGTCGCGCGGGCGATCTATGAATCGGCGATTCCCGTCATCTCGGCCGTAGGCCACGAGACGGATTTCACGATCGCCGATTTCGTCGCCGACCTGCGGGCTGCCACGCCCACTGCGGCCGCCGAGCTGGCCGTGCCGCACACGGCCGAGCTGCGCGTGCACTTGCGCCAGCGAGAACAGGTGCTGCAGCAGAGCTTGCAGCACCGCCTGCAGCAGGCGCGCGAACGGCTGCGCCGGCTGCAGCGCTCGCCGGCGCTGACGCAGCCGCGGCGCAGCCTGCTCCAGCACGCGGAGCGGCTGGACCGGCTGTCCTCGCGGCTGACGGGGCACATGCAGACGCGCCTGCAGCTTGCCGGCGCAGCGCAAGACCGCCTGCACCAGCGCCTGCTGCGCTTCCATCCACGGGATGCGCTGCAGTTCGCGGGACGCCGGCGGCGGGAGGCGGATCGCCTGCTGCGGCAAGCGATGCAGGGCATCCTGCGGGAGAAGTCGAGTCAGCTGGCGGCGGGCATTCGCCATCTGGATGCGCTGAGCCCGCTGAAAGTCATGGCGCGAGGCTACAGCCTCGTCTACGATGAACGCGGGGATCGGTTGATCAAGTCGTTATCGGACGTTGAACTGGGTGACCGGATCACGGTGAAGGTGACGGATGGAGAACTAGATTGTCAAGTTTGGGGCATGAGGCCGGAAGGAGCGGGGGAAGATGAAGGAACAGGAAGCCAAGCTTAATGCAGCAGACGCGCAGCAAGTGGAACTTAATTTCGAAGATGCGATGAACCAGCTGGAGGATATCGTGTCTCAGCTGGAGCGCGGAGATGTGCCGTTGGAGAAAGCGATTGACCTGTTTCAGCAGGGCATGAGGCTCTCGCAAATCTGCGGTCAAAAGCTGGCACAAGTGGAACGAAAGATCGAAATGATCGTAGAAGAAGACGGGGCGGTTGAGAAGCAGCCGTTTCAGCCGCCGCTAAGCGATAGTTCGGACTTCTGAAGAGAGCGGTGATCTTGTTGCAGCAGCATTTAACGATAGAGGCATACATGAAGGAGATTGCTGAAGCCGTGTCCACGCGCTTGTCCTCCAGCCTTCCGGCGGCATGGAACGTGCCGGAAACGCTAAGTCAGGCGATGGATTATTCGCTGATGGCGGGTGGGAAACGGCTTCGGCCGCTGCTCGTCGTGGCTGCGGCGGAGGCGCTCGGCGGCAGCCGAGATGCGGCAATGCCCGTCGCCTGCGCCGTGGAAATGGTACATACGTACTCGCTGATCCATGACGATCTCCCGGCCTTGGACAATGATGACTTTCGTCGCGGAAAACCGACGAACCACAAAGTGTTTGGGGAAGCGATGGCCATTTTGGCCGGGGATGGGCTGTTAACGCATGCTTTTTACAGCGTGGTTCAAGCGAGCCGCCAGCAAGGGGTGTCGGCGGAGTCGGCGCTGGCGATCGTGGAGGAATTGTCGCGATTTGCCGGGCCGGGCGGCATGGTGGGCGGCCAAGTGGCCGACATGCAAGGCGAGCAGGGAGTGACCGATCTCGAACAGCTGCGCTACATCCATGAGCACAAAACCGGAGATCTGATCGTATTTTCAGTCAGAGCGGGCGGACATATTGCTTCGGGAAACACGGAGCAGCTTGAGGCATTGGAACGGTATGGCCGGGCGCTGGGGCATGCGTTTCAAATTCAGGACGACATCCTGGATCTGATTGGGGACGAAAGCAAACTCGGCAAAAAAACGCAAAGCGATGTCATCCAACAGAAGGTGACTTACCCTTACTTTATCGGCATCGAGGCTTCCCAAGCGGAAGTTGAACGGCTGACGAGTGAGGCGAAGCAGGCGTTACAAGACGGAGCGATTCCGCATCCGCAGCGGCTGCTGGAGATTGCGGATCTGTTGCTTCGCCGGGATCATTAACGTATTTGTCTCATCGAGGTGTTGGTCGAAATCAGGGAAAAATGACTTACGTATCTGCCGTAAGTGATTTCGACATCGCGATGACATATGGTATAATGAAGGCTATTATCAACAAGTGTAAGAAAAGGCCGGACTTGGATGTCGGCTTTTGGAACCATACATTTAGGAAAGCGGGGAATGGCTGTGCTGCTTTCGCAAATACATGAGCCTGCCGATCTGAAAAACTTGTCCCTGGAGCAATTGACGCCGCTCGCTGAGGAGATCCGTCAGTTCTTGATTGAGAAGCTGTCGGTCACCGGCGGGCATTTGGCATCGAATTTGGGCGTGGTGGAACTGACGATCGCCCTGCATTATTGCTACAACAGTCCGCAGGATAAACTCATCTTTGACGTAGGACACCAAGCTTATGTACATAAAATCTTAACCGGGCGGAAGGACCAGTTCGACACGCTTCGTAAACATCGGGGATTATGCGGATTCGTCAAACGAAGCGAGAGCGTGCATGACGTGTGGGAAGCAGGGCACAGCAGCACCTCCCTCTCCGCGGCCATGGGGATGGCGCTGGCCCGGGACATGAAGGGCGAATCGAACCGCGTAATTGCGATCATTGGGGACGGTGCGTTAACCGGCGGGATGGCATTTGAAGCGCTGAATCATATCGGCCATGAGAAGAAAGATTTGATGGTGGTTTTGAACGACAATGAAATGTCGATCGCGCCAAACGTTGGAGCCTTGCATAATTACTTGACCAAAATTCGTTCGGACCGCAATTACCTGCGGGCCAAAGACGAAGTGGAACAGCTGCTGAAGAAAATCCCGGCCATCGGCGGCAAAGTTGCCAAAACTGTGGAGCGGGTGAAGGACAGCCTGAAGTATTTGATGGTATCCGGCGTCTTATTTGAAGAGCTCGGATTCAAGTACCTGGGACCAGTCGATGGCCATGACTTGCCGGGTCTTATTGATGCCTTCAAGCAGGCGAATAACGTCAGCGGACCAGTGTTGGTGCATGTGCTGACGACCAAGGGCAAAGGTTATACTCCGGCAGAACAGGATTCGCATAAATGGCATGGTATTACGCCGTACAAAATTGAATCCGGCCAATTGTTAAAGGCTGTTGGGAACCCGATGTATACGGAGGTGTTCGGACAGACCTTGATTGAGCTGGCTGAACAGGATGAACGGATCGTGGCCGTCACTCCAGCGATGCCAGGCGGTTCCGGATTGGTGAAATTCGGTGAACGTTTTCCGGGCCGCATGATTGACGTGGGGATCGCTGAGCAGCATGCCGCGACGATGTGCGCTGCCATGGCGATGGAAGGCTTGAAGCCGGTTTATGCGGTATATTCCACGTTCATGCAGCGGGCTTACGACCAGATCGTGCATGATATTTGCCGTCAGAACGCCAACGTCATGTTCGCGATCGACCGGGCTGGATTCGTAGGAGCGGACGGGGAAACCCACCAAGGGGTTTACGATATCGCCTTTATGCGTCATATTCCGAATATCGTTCTCATGATGCCGAAGGATGAAAATGAATTGCGCCACATGATGAAGACGGCGCTGGAATATAACGACGGGCCGATTGCATACCGCTATCCGCGGATTAATGTCCCTGGGGTTCCGCTGGACAAAGAGCTGGTGCCGATTCCGATCGGAACATGGGAACTGCTGCGGGAAGGCGACAACCTGACGATCGTTGCAGTTGGCCCGATGGTACAGGTTGCCGAGGAAGTGGCGGAAAGACTCAAGCGGGAAGGCGTGTCTGCTGCCGTGGTGAACGCCAGATTCTTAAAGCCGCTTGACGGAGAAATGCTGGTTCAACTGGCGCAAAGCAGTGGAACGATGATCGTGCTGGAGGAAGCGTCGCAAGCGGGAAGCCTGGGGAGTGCGATCCTGGAATTCTATGCGGAGCAAGGAATTACGGGCCTGGACATCCGATTGATGGGAGTACCCGACCGGTTCATCGAGCACGGCAGCATCAAGGAGCAATTGGAAGAAGTCGGCTTGACGGCTGAGAACGTTGTTCGTGAGGTGCACAAGCTGCGGAGCGAACAACATTTGACGCTCGGCAAGAAAGTAAATTATTGACGGGAGATTGGCATGTCGGTTTCCAAGGAACGCGTAGACGTCCTGCTCGTGGAGCAGGGGTATTTTGACAGCAGAGAAAAAGCGAAAGCGGCGATCATGGCCGGACTGGTGTTTGGCGGACAAGAGCGGATCGAGAAGGCGGGGACGAAGATTCCTCGGGACACGGTGTTGTCCGTCAAGGGTGAGATTCACCCCTATGTCAGCCGGGGCGGACTTAAGCTGGAAAAAGCAATTAAGCAGTTTAACCTGGATCTGACCGGTCGAACGATGCTGGATATTGGATCGTCAACCGGCGGATTTACGGATTGCGCTTTACAGCACGGCGCGGAGTATGTGTACGCGATTGACGTGGGATACAATCAGCTCGATTGGTCGCTGCGCAACGATCCGCGGGTGAACGTCAAGGAACGCACCAACTTCCGTTATATGACCCCGCAGGATTTAGACGGTCCTACGCCGGATTTTGCCAGTATCGACGTTTCCTTTATTTCGCTAAAGATCATTTTGCCGCCGCTCCTTGCGTTATTGAAACGGCCGGCGGACATCGCTGCGCTCATCAAACCGCAGTTTGAGGCGGGGCGTGAGAAGGTTGGCAAATCGGGGGTCGTCCGTGATCCCAAGGTACATCAGGAAGTGTTAGAGACGGTGCTGAGCTTTGCGGTGGAGCAAGGCTACGAAGTGGCCGGATTAACTTTTTCTCCTATTACCGGCGGGGAAGGGAACATCGAATTTTTAGCTCATCTCAGATTGGAAGAGGAAGCTGCGGCTGGTGCGGCAGGGGAGCTAGATGTGGATCGGTTTACCCGGATCCGCGAGCTGGCGGCCAGCGTGGTTCATGAAGCATCAAACACTTTTACAGGAGGCCCATCCAAGTGATGGGTCTTTTTTCATTGGAGCATCTTGCAAATCGAACGCTTGTTCCCTATAATGGAATCAAAACCGTGATGTTTCCACATCCCCTTCTAAATTTTGTGCTTCTCAAGACAGGAGCTCATCGCAGAAGCGTCGAAATAAGGGATGAGGTGATATCGGTGGGAGCTTATTCGGACGGTCTTCTGATGATCGTGATCGCGGGAATCGGCGCGTATTTGCTATACCGCGGTTTTCGTTCCTGGGTCCGCAAGCCGTTTACTTTACGATCCAGCATCGGATTTGAGATGAATGAGGAGATTATAGAGCACCCTGCGGTGGACATGCTGGAAGAAGCAGGGTATGAAGTCGTCAGCGATAAACTGAAAGTTCCGCTCACCTTCCGTGTGGACGGAGAACTTCTGCACAGCCGTCTTTTTATTGACTATATTGCAGTCAAGAATGGGGAATTCTATCTAGTTAGAACTGCGCGAGAGCGCCGCCCGGTGGAATGGACGGGCAGCGGTTTGCGCCGGGACCTGTTGCCGTTCCTGCTGTTATATCCGGAGTGTGCCGGCGTGTTGTACGTGGATCCGGAGCAAGGAGAGCTGAAGGTCATATCCCTAACGACGGATGATAACGAAGAAGATGAATCCGCCTAAACCGATAAATACTGATTTCAGACTAAATACGATCTTGCAGGGGTAATGGAGGGCACAATGAAAGGGCATAGACATATCAAGATAAGGGAAATTATTTCGGCCAGGGAAATCGAGACTCAAGATGAGTTGGTAGAAGCATTACGCGAGGCGGGATATCAGGTCACTCAGGCGACGGTCTCCCGCGACATTAAGGAATTAATGCTGATTAAGGTGCCAACAGACGACGGAAGATACAAGTATTCCATGCCGACGGCTCAACGTTATAATCCGGTGCAGAAGCTGCAGCGAGCGCTGGTCGACAGCTTCGTGCATATCGACTATACCGGCAATTTGGTTGTGATGAAGTGTCTTCCGGGGACTGCGAATGCGGTAGCCGTGCTGCTGGACAATATGGAATGGCCGGATCTGCTTGGCACGATTTGCGGTGATGACACCATCTTGCTGATCTGTCGCAACGAGGACTATAGCCGGTATTTGATTGATCAGATCATGGGATACATATCTTAATTGATTTGGGAGTAGGGGAGGAGTGCCCGGATGTTGGTTCATTTATCCATTCGTAATCTGGCAGTGGTTGAAGCGGTTGATGTATCATTTGGTTCCGGTTTTCATGTCCTTACAGGGGAGACGGGGGCAGGCAAATCGATCATCATTGATGCCCTGGGCCTAATTGCCGGCGGCAGGGGATCAGCCGATTTAATCCGTTATGGTTGTGATAAAGCCGAGATGGAGGCTTCCTTCGATCTGCCGGCAGATCATCCGGTTTGGACAACCCTGGAAGGGTTCGGCATCGCGGGCGACCCCGGAGAGCTTCTAATAATTCGCCGGGAAATCAGCGTTCAAGGCAAGAGCTCAGCGCGCATCAACGGGCAGCTGGTGAACTTATCGATGCTGCGCGAGGTTGGAGAGAAGCTGATCAACCTGCATGGCCAACATGAACACCAAACGCTGCTTCGACCGGAACGTCATTTAGAATTGCTGGACGCCTACGGCGCCGAAGCGATTGATCCGGTGAAGGCGGCTTATCAAGCGACCTACGCCGAGTTTGTACGGATTGACAAGGAATATCATGAGCTGCGTAATACGAGTCAACAGGCGTTGCAAATGCTTGATTTATACCGTTTTCAATTGAGTGAAATTTCTGCAGCCGAGTTAAAACCGGGGGAAGATGAATTACTCGCGGAGGAAAAGGTCAAGCTATCCCATAGCGAGAAAATGATGGAGTCCATTTCGAAAGCCTATGATTTGCTGTACGGTCCTCAGGGACTGGACGCGATTGCGAAGGCTGTCTCGAAGCTAAGTGAAGTATCGGCTTATGACAGCAAAGGAATATCTCCGCTCCTGGAGCAGCTTCAATCCGCGTATTATCAATTGGAGGATGCGTCCTTCAGCCTGCGGAATTATCGTGAACGGATCGAGTTTAATCCGGAACGGTTGGAAGAAGTCGAAGAACGTCTGGATCTGATCTCGACGCTGCGCCGTAAATACGGTGATGATATTCAAGGGATCCTTGCGTATTATGAGAAGATTCGCCAAGAAGTGGATGCCTTGGAGAATAAGGATGAACGCCTGGAGCAGCTTCAGGTGCAACGGGAGAAATTAACCGAGCGACTGATGAAGCAGGCTTTCGAGCTAAGTGCAGTACGGCAGCAGAAGGCCGTTGAACTCGCGGCCCAGATCGAGGCGGAGCTTAAAGACCTGCAAATGGGTCGGACCTCTCTGGAAGTGAAGTTAAGCCTTATGGAGGATGCCAACGGATTGGAATGGGAAGGAAAGAAGATCCGTCCCGGCAAACACGGTATCGACAATGCTGAATTCCTCATTTCGCCAAATCCCGGAGAGCCGCTCCGACCGCTTAGCAAGATTGCATCCGGCGGTGAGCTGTCCCGCATGATGCTGGCGCTGAAGAGCATCTTTGCCCGACATGAACAGGTTCCTGTACTCATTTTCGACGAAGTGGATACGGGTGTCAGCGGGCGAGCCGCTCAGTCGATTGCCGACAAATTGTCGCGATTGTCTGGATTGTGCCAAGTTTTCGCCATCACACATTTGCCGCAGGTGGCTTGCATGGCGGATCGGCAGTACCTCATCGAGAAAGTCGTTGAAGACGGCCGCACCATGACACGCGTTGCTTCCTTAGATGAAGCCGGACGAGTGAATGAACTGGCCCGCATGCTCGGCGGGGTAGAAATCACGGAAAAGACCCAGCATCATGCCCAAGAAATGCTGAAGCTGGCACAGGCACAAAAGGATGTTTTATTAAGTCTGGCACAATGATTGACAGTAATAAAACACCTGACCCGGGGTATCTTATAGGTACGCAATTGGCGACCACCGTTTCGTCAAGCGAAAGAAGCTAAGGGAGCGTGACAGCCATTGAACCCGAACCTCAGGAATCGAATGCTCGGTCTTTTTCTTGCCTTCTTCTTTTGTTTTCTCGGCACGTCTGCCGCTGAAGGGCGGCTTCCTGTACTGCCGGACGAGTTACGCCTGTTTCAGGGTCAGGGAACACAAATTTCATTTGCTTTACCCGTGCAGGCCGAAGTCAGCGTAGATCGGCCTGATGTAGTGATGGTCAACGGGCAAGCGAACCCATCCATGAAAGTATCGTTAGGACATCCGCTCAAGCTTTCGTCGCTTCGGAGTGGAGAAGCCAACCTCCGCATGAAATTATTCGGTCAAATTCCTCTAAAGACCGTCAAGGTCAATGTCATCCCGGACCTTAAAGTGATTCCCGGCGGACAAACCATCGGTGTCAAGGTGAAATCCGCCGGGATCTTAGTGGTCGGGCATCATCAAGTTGTAACGGATACCGGCAAAGTTTCACCCGGCGAAGCGGCCGGAATTCAAGCCGGTGATTTGATCACCCACATTAACGGAATGAAGCTCCACGATGTTCGCGAAGTGGCGGAAATTGCCGCTGAAGCGGGCAAACATCAACGACCTCTTAAGATCACCTATATGCGGAACGAGAAGGAATTCACCACGTCCTTAAATCCAGCATATGATCAGCAGGATCGAGCCTGGAGACTTGGTTTGTATATCCGGGATTCTGCTGCAGGGGTAGGCACACTGACGTTTTATGCCCCGGATCACGGCGTCTACGGGGCCCTCGGTCACATTATTACCGATATGAATACCCAAACGCCGATCGTCGTCGGCAGCGGGCAAATTCTGCAATCCAGCGTCACATCCATCTCCAAGAGCGAGAGCGGTGAACCCGGGGAGAAGCGGGCTCACTTTCTCAAAGAAGGTAAGACCCTAGGCAATATCGAACGCAATACGAATTTTGGGATCTTCGGGAAGATGTCACAAAATCCAGAGCATAGCCTTTATGAGAAACCGATTCCCGTCGCTTTTTCAGAAGAAGTGAAGGAAGGACCAGCAGAAATTCTGACCGTCGTTGAAGGTCAACGCGTAGAGCGGTTTAAAGTCGAAATCGTCCATGTTTCCAAACAGAGTGCACCGGAAACGAAAGGATTAGTTATTCGCATTACCGACCCGCGTCTCGTGGAGAAGACCGGCGGTATCGTTCAAGGCATGAGCGGTAGTCCAATTCTTCAGAACGGCAAGCTCATCGGTGCTGTGACTCATGTGTTCGTCAACGACCCGAAATCAGGATATGGTTGCTTTATCGAATGGATGCTGCAGGATGCCGGTATTTTACAAAGCACGAAAGACTCGATGCAAAATCTTAAGGCGAGCTAAACGCTGCCTTAAGATTTTTTTAGATATCACAAAGTATAAAAATGGGGGATTGGCATCCAAGAAGGGAATTTCCTTAAGCATAGGTCGACAAACACAGCTTTCAATCTGTATGCAAATGTCGAATGTATCCGAATTAGATCGCTTTGTGTAAATAAATAATTTATTATATATCAATCATGCAAAAAAATAAATAAAAATAATTTTCGACAGAAGGAATTTACTTTTGCATGTCGAATCCTTATTCTGGTAAGAAGAGAAGCAATGAATAAACCTATCCAATTACCTGAAGGAGGAAGTAGGCAGTGCAGAAAATCGAAGTGTTGTTGGCAGATGATAATCGTGAATTTACAAATTTGCTCGCGGAATACATTTCGGAGCAAGACGATATGGTCGTCTCGGGAATCGCCTATAACGGGGAAGAAGTACTGGAGATGATCGATCAAGCAGCAAGAGTTCCCGATGTCTTGATCCTTGACATTATTATGCCTCATCTGGACGGACTCGGTGTGCTTGAGCGCATTCGCGACCTGAACCTGACCCCTCAGCCTAAAATCATCATGCTGACCGCCTTTGGTCAAGAGAACATCACGCAGCGTGCCGTTCAGCTTGGAGCTTCTTACTACATCTTGAAACCATTTGACATGGAAGTGTTGGCGAATCGCATTCGTCAGCTCGTGGGTGTCCAAACCTTGAGCAACAGCGCACCTTCTACTTCGTTTGCCAAATCGAATGTGGTGCCTTTGGGCAAAGGGAAGAACCTCGATGCGAACATCACATCGATCATACATGAAATCGGAGTTCCGGCGCATATTAAAGGGTATCAATATCTGCGCGAAGCGATCACAATGGTGTATAACAACATTGAAATTTTAGGCGCTATTACGAAAACACTGTATCCAGCAATCGCGGAGAAATTCAAGACGACGCCTTCCCGTGTAGAACGTGCGATTCGTCATGCGATTGAAGTCGCTTGGACCCGTGGCAATATCGACTCCATCAGCCATCTTTTTGGTTATACGATTAATATCTCCAAATCCAAGCCGACCAATAGTGAGTTCATCGCCATGGTAGCGGATAAGCTGCGGATCGAGCATAAGGTGTCTTGAAAGTCTGAGGACACGAATAGTGATAACGACGGGAGCAAATAAGCCGTTGGTCGTTCACTTATGCAGCGATCCAGAAAGGATAAATGAAAGGCGGTCCCTCTCGGTGTATACCGGGATGCGGCCGTTTTTTATTTTGCCTAAGACGAAAATCCGCACTTGTCGATTGACAATATAGGACCGTTAGGATTATTCTGTATATGAGCATATGTTCATATACAGTTATTTCGAGAGGGGAACGACCAGGTGGATAAAAAATTACACGTTGATCTGAGCCCGGATACACTGGAGAAGGTTTCTACGATATTCAAAGCATTATCCGATCCGACCCGAATCAAAATTCTTCATTTGCTGTCGGAAGAAGAATGTTCCGTGACGCATATGTCGGAGGTGTTGAATTTGTCGCAGTCGGCGGTATCCCACCAGCTCAGTTTGCTGCGAAATTTGCGGCTGGTCAAGTTCCGGCGAGAGGCCAATACGGTGTACTACAGTTGTGACGACGAGCATGTGATTTCACTCTTAAAACAGGCGATTCAACACGCTTGTTGCGAATAGGAGGGAGATTCATGGGACATCCTCACGCTCATCATCATCACGGTCATGACCATAGCCATGCCGGCCATCTCCACGATCATCATGCGGCACGTTCGGGAAATAAGAAGGGGCTGTGGATCGCTTTATTGATTACGGCTTCGATCGCCGTTCTTGAATTTTGCGGCGGTTTGATTACCGACAGCCTAGCTTTATTGTCCGATTCCGGTCATATGTTAAGCGATGCCAGCTCGCTGCTGCTTAGCCTGATTGCCTTTTGGTTTGCCGCTCGACCTGCTTCTAAGCGAAATACGTACGGATACCACCGTATGGAGATCCTGGCGGCGCTGCTGAATGGGGCAGCCCTGTTTGTGATCGCCGGGTTTATCTTTTGGGAAGCTTACGGGCGATTGCTTGATCCGCCAACTGTGTCCAGCAATACGATGATCGTGATTGCAGTGATCGGTTTATTTGCGAATTTAGCTAGCGCAGCGGTATTGCTGAAGAAAGGCGACGTCAAGGGCAACTTAAACCTGAAAAGCGCTTATCTGCATGTACTTGGAGATGCTTTGGGTTCGGTTGGGGCTATTCTCGCGGGGATCGTGATGTCGTTGTTTGGCTGGTATATTTTTGACCCGATTATCAGTGTTCTGGTCGCTTTGTTAATTCTTCGCAGTGCCTGGAGCGTCATCAGCCAATCGGTGCACATATTGATGGAAGGCTCTCCCGCATCGATCGATCAAAGTCAGGTGAAGCAGTGTCTGGAAGGGATTCCAGGGGTTGTGGAAGTCCATGATTTGCATATTTGGACCATCACTTCGGGGATGGATGCGTTAAGCTGTCACTTAACAATAGAGGATGGCAGTCAAAGCCAAGCCGTGTTACAGGAAGCAATTACTGCCTTGGAGAAGACGTTCCACATCGGTCATACCACCATTCAGGTGGAAACCTCACACATCCAGCATCGGGAGCTTATGGTATAATGCCATCAGGAGAAAGGATGAGCGTTAATATGACGAACGATCTTGAGCCGGCAGCTTACCGGGAATTGTTGGAGGGCACGAATTTGGAAGAAAATCAACGGCAGGCCCTTATGGAACTAATCCAACGTTACGAACAGCTTCGCGCAGAGAACGCTAGACTACGCAAGGCATTGCTTCGTGCAAATGCCCATCAAGGCTCGCGGATGTCGACCAAACTGAAGGAAGCGTTATATGAATAAGCTAAAAAACCTCTTACGCTGAAGACAGAGCGAAAGAGGTTTTTTCATATGATTCTATAGGTTAGTCGTGCTGTACCACAGCGGGTTCTGGTTCTTTCGCAGCGGCTTGGGCAGCTTCGTCTTTTTTGCGAAATCTGGGACCTAGGTAATTCCGCTTGCGATCCCGGAAGAAGATCCACCCGCCCAAAAATCCGGCGCCGGCCGCAAACAGAACAACGCCTAACCCGAAGTTTAACCAGTCAAATGTGACTCGGGTTAACGAATCGTCGCCGTGTGCTGACATATAATCAAATAAGGTGTCTTTGATTTTTATAAATCCGATCATCGCTGCAATGCCGGGAATCACCAGCAAAATAATCGCAATAAACCGGGAGAACTTGAGCCTCATGCGCTTGATCTTCCTTTCTCTCTCGAAATGGCTATGTATTGTTAAAAATATCATACCTTTTTCCTGAGGGGATGTCTATTTACGGCTTTGATTTGTAATAACGGAAAAACAAGGTAAAATAGGGGAAAGTGACTGAATTGATAGAATGGGTGGAGATGAATTATGGCAATTACTTGTGATGTAGCGGTGCTTGGAGGAGGGACCGGCGGATATATCGCAGCCATTCGCGCGGCACAGTTGGGGAAAGACGTTGTCATTATTGAGCGGGACAAGCTGGGTGGAACCTGTCTGCATCGCGGATGTATCCCAAGCAAAGCGCTGCTGCGCAGTGCGGAGCTCTACGCGCAAATGAAGGACAGTGCAAGTTACGGCATCGAGACAAGCGGTGTGACGCTCGTATTCCCGAAAGTGCAGGAACGAAAGCAAAGCATCGTGGATCAACTGCATAAAGGGGTCCAATATTTGATGCGTAAACATAAAATCCGCGTGATTGAAGGAAATGGGCGAGTGATCGGGCCGTCGATTTTCTCTCCCAAAAGCGGAGCCGTTGCCGTGGAGCTTCCGGATGGTGAAATGGAGACGGTTGTGCCTACGAACTTGATCATCGCCACAGGCTCACGGCCGCGCATGCTGCCAGGGCTTGAGCCGGACGGGAATTATATTCTTAGCAGCGATGAAGCGCTGCAGCTATCCGAGCTTCCCGGCTCGATGCTGATTGTGGGAGGCGGCGTCATCGGGGTTGAATGGGCCTCCCTATTAAATGATTTTGGGGTGCAGGTGACTGTGGTAGAAGCCGCGAATCAGCTGCTGCCGGCAGAAGATGAGGATATCGCCCGTGAATTACAGAAGCAGTTGCAACGGCGCGGCATTCAAGTCATCACTGGGGTTACGGTTGATCCGAGTTCTTTAGAAGTTGGTCATAACCGGGTGCAAATCTCCGCAAAACGAGGGGACGAATCGATCCGGCTCGAAGCGGACAAGCTGCTCGTATCCATAGGACGTCAGGCCAACGTGGAGAATATTGGGCTCGAAAATACCGACATCGGGTTAGAACGCGGCTTCATTCGGGTAAATGAATATATGCAAACCACGGAACCGCATATTTACGCCATCGGCGATTGCATCGGCGGGCTTCAGCTCGCACATGCTGCCAGCCATGAAGGGTTAACTGCCGTCCATCATTTGGCCGGGGAAGCCTCGCATGGTTATCAAGAAAGCCAAGTTCCGCGCTGCGTGTACACCCGTCCTGAAGTCGCATCGGTTGGAATCACCGCCAAGGAAGCAAAGGCTAAAGGGCTGGAGGTTAAAGTTGGCAAAGTTCCGTTCTCGGCGATTGGCAAGGCACTGGTGCATGGCGAAACGGAAGGATTTGTGAAAATGGTGGCCGATGCCCGCACCAATGATATTCTTGGCGTGCAGATGATCGGGCCGCATGTGACGGAGCTGATCAGCCAAGCGGCACTGGCCCAGGTGCTGGATGCGACGCCTTGGGAAGTTGGACAAGTCACCTTTGCCCATCCGACGCTGGCAGAAATTATCGGGGAAGCAGCGCTGGCCGTGGACGGGAACTCCTTAAACGCTTGAGGTAATGGGCAAAATGATGAATATTTTCCTTTTCGCTGCAAAACGATTATAATAAACTTATTCCAAGTCTTAGTACCTGGTGTTAAGATTAAGGTATGTAACGCCCCAATCAAAGGAGGTAACTCCCATGAATGCCAAAAGTGTAGTTCAAACCGAGCCAAAACATAAGCAACTCGGACTAACAGATGCAGAAGTCATTGAGATGTACAGATATATGGTGACCGCACGCAAATTCGATGAGCGTAACCTATTGCTGCAGCGGGCCGGGAAAATTAATTTCCACGTTTCCGGGATCGGTCAAGAAACCACGCAGGTTGCTGCGGCGTTTGCGCTTGATCGTGAGCGCGACTATTTCCTGCCTTACTACCGGGACTACGGCTTTGTGCTGGCCGTGGGCATGTCGCTTACGGAATTAATGCTCTCAGCCTTCGCCAAAGCGGATGATCCGAACAGCGGCGGCCGTCAGATGCCAGGACATTTCGGCAGCAAACGGCTGCGTATCGTGACCGGCTCCAGTCCGGTAACCACGCAGGTTCCCCATGCCGTAGGTGTTGCGTTGGCGGCCAAAATGCAGAAGAAAGACATTGTTTCTTACGTCACGTTTGGGGAAGGCTCAAGCAATCAGGGGGATTTTCACGAAGGGTTAAACTTTGCCGGGGTTCAGAAGCTGCCGGTCATCTTCCTGTGTGAGAATAACCAATACGCCATTTCTGTGCCGGTGAAGAAGCAGTTGGGCGGTCGTGTGGTGGATCGGGCTCAAGGGTATGGCTTCCCGGGGGTTCGCGTCGATGGCAACGATGCCCTGGAGGTGTACCGAGTTGTGAAGGAAGCGCGGGAACGCGCGATTCGCGGTGAAGGGCCTACACTGATTGAAGCGATGATGTACCGCTTGTCCCCGCACTCGACGTCGGATAATGATCTGGCGTATCGGACGAAGGAAGAAGTAGAAGAGAACTGGAAAAAAGACGGTATCCCTAAAATGAAGTCGTACCTGATCGAAACCGGCATTTGGAGCGAGGAGCAGGACGAAGCGCTGTTGCGGGGTATCCAACAACAGCTGAAGGAAGCGGTGGAAGCGGCTGACAATGCGCCGTTCCCACGGCCGGAAGACACGCTGCTGCATGTCTATGCCAGCGAAGGGGAGGATCAATAATCATGCCGGTGATGGAATATATCGACGCGATTCGTCTGGCCATGAAGGAAGAAATGGAGCGGGACGAAAGCGTGTTTGTTCTGGGGGAAGACGTCGGCGTTAAGGGCGGCGTGTTCACCACCACGAAAGGGCTGCAGGAGCAGTTCGGTGAAATGCGCGTCATCGATACGCCGCTGGCGGAATCGGCCATTGCCGGTGTTGCGATTGGTGCAGCGATGTATGGTCTGAAGCCGATCGCAGAAATGCAATATTCGGACTTTATGCTGCCGGCGACGAACCAGATTATTAACGAAGCGGCGAAAATTCGCTATCGTTCCAACAACGACTGGAATTGCCCGGTTGTGGTCCGCGCTCCAATCGGCGGCGGGATTTTTGGCGGGTTGTACCATTCCCAATGTCCGGAATCGATTTTCTTCGGTACCCCGGGGCTGAAGATCGTTGCCCCTTATTCCGCTTATGATGCCAAAGGGTTGCTGAAGGCAGCGATCCGCGACCCCGATCCGGTGTTGTTCTTTGAGAATAAGAAATGCTATAAGCTCATCAAGGAAGAGGTGCCGGAGGACGATTATATCGTTCCGATCGGCAAAGCGAAGGTGCTGCGGGAAGGCGATGACATTACGGTTATAAGCTACAGCTTGCCGCTGCATTTTGCGATGCAGGCTGCGGAAGAGCTGGCGGCAGAGCAAGGGATCAGCTCCCACATTCTTGATTTGCGCACGCTGCAGCCTCTGGACCGCGAAGCTATTATTGAGGCGGCCCGCAAGACAGGCAAGGTCCTGATTATCCATGAGGATAATAAAACCGGCGGTATTGGTGCAGAAGTATCGGCGATTATTTCTGAAGAGTGCTTATTCGAGTTGGATGCTCCGATTGCAAGACTGTGCGGACCGGACGTTCCGGCGATGCCGATTAGCCCTCCGATGGAAAAGTTCTTTATGCTTAGCAAAGATAAGGTCAAAGAAGCGATGCTTCAATTGGCGCTTTATTGATTGGGAGTGAGGATACGAATGTCATCCAATAAAACATTGATAGACGTGCAATTACCCCAGCTCGCCGAATCGCTTGTCTCGGCGACGATCGGGAAATGGCTGAAGAAGCCGGGGGATCCCGTTGAACAATACGAGCCGATCCTTGAGGTTATTACGGACAAAGTTAATGCGGAAATCCCTTCGACGGTCGACGGTGTAATGGGCGAGCTGCTAGCAGAGGAAGGGCAAGAGGTTCAGGTTGGTGCCGTGATCTGTCGGATCGAGACGGCGAACGCGGCTGCTGATACGCCAGCCGGCGACTCAGCGGTGAAGGAAGCTGACCGTTCTGCTGCCGGCGCGGCGAGTGCGGGGGAACAGCCCGATCAGTCGCAGCGCCACCGGTATTCGCCGGCCGTGCAGACGTTAGCTGCCCAACACGGGATTGATCTGCGGCAAATTACGGGCACTGGGCTTGGCGGACGGATTACGCGGAAGGATGTGCTGGCTTACATCGAGCAAGGCGGCCGCGGCAGTGTTGCTGCGCCACCAGCACCGGCGGCAACGACGGCTGCTGCACCGTCCGTGCCGCTGCAGTCAGCGCCAGCAGCGTCTTCAGCTGCACCGGTGTCACAGCGCGTCATTCCGGCCGTGATCAACGATGCTCCGGGTCCGGTGCGTCATTCCGGCTTGCACTTGACGGAGAACCCGCCGATCCCAACCATCGAGGTGGAAGGGGGCGACCGTTCCGAGTATTTTATCGACGTAACCCCGATCCGCAACACGATCGCAACCCGGATGCGCCAAAGTGTGTCGGAAATTCCGCACGGCTGGATGATGATCGAGGTCGACGTGACCAACCTGGTCCAGCTGCGTAACAAGATCAAGCAGGAGTTTATGCAGAAGGAAGGCGTCAATCTGACGTACCTGGCTTTCCTGCTGAAGGCGGTTGTAGGAGCCATCAAGGATTATCCGATCATGAACTCGGTATGGGCTGTGGACAAAATCATCGTCAAACGCGATATCAATATCTCCCTTGCCGTTGGGACCGAGGATTCGGTACTGACGCCGGTCATCAAGAAGGCCGATCAGAAAAATATTGCCGGTCTGGCACGGGAAATCGAGGAGCTGGCAACGAAGGTCCGCTCCGGCAAGTTGAAGCTGGAAGACATGCAGGGCGGCACGTTTACGGTGAACAATACCGGTTCCTTTGGTTCCATTTTGACGCAACCAATTATCAATTACCCGCAAGCCGCGATTCTGACGTTTGAGTCGATCGTGAAGCGGCCGGTTGTGATCAACGATATGATTGCCGTCCGTTCGATGGCTAATCTGTGCCTGTCCTTGGACCACCGGATTTTGGACGGCGTAATTTGCGGCCGCTTTATGCAGCGGGTGAAGGAAAATATGGAAAGCTACAATTTGGACACGCAGGTATATTGAACGTAAGAATCGAGGCGACAATGCGATGAACGAAGGCTTGACAGTACGCTATTATCCGATGATGGAATATGGGGAAGCCTGGGATTTGCAGAAACGGCTCATTAAAGAGATGGATGCACAGCAGCAGGGAGAACACCTGCTGCTGTTGCAGCATCCGCCGACCTATACGATAGGCTCCCAAAACCATCCTGAACATTTGCTCCTAAGCCCTGAGCAACTGCAGGAGCGGGGCATTGCTGTGTTTGAAATCGATCGCGGGGGAGATATTACATACCATGGCCCCGGGCAGCTAGTTGGCTATCCGCTGCTCCGGTTAGAGGCCGGGCGCGGGCTGGATTTGCACGGTTATTTGCGCCAGCTGGAGCAGGTGATTATCGATTATTTGGCCGAGTTTGGCATCGAAGGCTCACGTAAACCGGAATATACCGGGGTGTGGGTTGGTGACGTGAAAATTTGTGCGATTGGCGTCAAGTTCAACAAATGCAGGCATCATCGAGGTTTTATTACGAGCCACGGCTTTGCTTTTAATGTGAAGTCTGGTATTCAAGAGGAAGGCTTTCGCGGAATAATACCTTGCGGGATTCAAGAATACGGGGTGACCTCGCTCGAAGACGTGACTGGCAGCTCATTTACGGTTGAGCAAGTCGCAAGGGAGATCGTTCCGAAGTTTAACGCGATATTTGGGCGTTCGGGGGCTTGGGTCGAGGCTTAAACAGCCCCCAAAGCGGGTTGGTTAGCGAATGAAGAAGGGTTCTAGGAAAGCGATCAGCGTTGAAGCCAGCATGGCAAACAACATCAAATATACGACGATTCTCATTGTATTTTTGCGCATCATGGTAACTCCTTTGACTTAAACGTATATTATTCTCACTCTTATTATCGTATCGAAGAAAGCGAGGAAAGTCCAATGATTAACGAGGAACGCCTCATCCGACAATTTCTGGAGCTGGTGCAGGTGGACAGCGAAACGAAACACGAGCGCCAAATTGCCGATGTGTTAAAACAGAAATTCAGCGAATTGGGACTGGACGTTGTAGAGGACGGTTCGGCGGCGGAGACGGGACATGGCGCCGGGAACCTGATCGCTACGCTGAAAGCCAGTGAAGGCGTGTCCGCGGAACCCTTCCTGTTCACCTGCCACATGGATACCGTTACTCCGGGCAAAGGGATTAAACCGATTGTTGGGGAGGACGGATGGATTCGCAGCGACGGCACGACGATCCTTGGAGCGGACGACAAAGCGGGTGTAGCGGTGCTGCTGGAGCTGATTCAAGTTCTTCAGGAGAAGCAAATTCCGCACGGACAAATCCAGTTTGTCATCTCGGCTGGCGAGGAATCGAGCCTGCGCGGGGCACGGGCGCTGGAGGCGCAGTATGTTGATGCGAAGTTCGGGTTCGCGATCGACACCGGCGGTGAAGTAGGCACGATTTGCATTGGCGCCCCCACACAGGCGCGAGTAGAAATCGAGATTTACGGCAAAGCGGCTCATGCCGGTGTCAATCCGGAAGACGGCATCAGCGCAATTCAGGTGGCGGGCAAGGCGTTGGCACGTATGAAGCTCGGGCGTATTGACGCAGAGACAACCGCCAACATCGGCAAGTTTGAAGGCGGCGGTGCGACGAACATCGTACCGGATCACGTCATCTTATATGGCGAAGCACGCAGTATGTCCCAAGAGAAGGTCGACAAGCAGCTTCAGGACATGAAGGAAGCGATGGAATCTGCATGCCGTGACTTTGGAGCCAAGGGAGAATTCCGCAGCGAGGTGCTGTATCGGGCATTCCGGATCCCGGAGGAGGCCCCTGTGCTGCGGATCGCCAAGCAAGCGGCGGCTGCGCTCGGGCTTGCGGGAACGACGTTTACGACCGGCGGCGGCAGCGACGCGAATGTCTTTAACAGCCTGGGGATTCCAACGGTGAATCTGGCGATCGGCTATGAGGACATCCATACGACCAGCGAAAGAATCAAGAAGGACGATCTCGTAAAAACGGCTCAGTTTGCGCTGGAGATCGTACGCCAATCGGTATCCTCCTCTTGATCCCTTAAAGAATGTCAGAATGCCCGGTGCGACCATGGCGCACCGGGTTTTATTATGGCTTTAGCCAGTTGAGCTCGCGAAGCGTGCGAAACAAAAAACCACCCGCTATGCGGGTGGAGGAACGAAGGTTTGACCAACTAGACCATTCCCATAAAATTGAGATGTTCAGGCTCAATAAAAGAAAGGAATGGTCTTAGATGGCAAACAAGAGCTATAGTTTAGCTCACACGAAGTGGATGTGCAAATACCATATCGTGTTCACCCCGAAGTATAGACGGAAAGAGATCTATAATCAAGTGAGGAGAGATTTGATCGAAATATTTAAGCGTCTGTGCAAATACAAGGGAGTGGAGATCATAGAAGGCCACATGATGCCGGATCATGTACACATGCTGGTAGCGATACCACCCAAAATCTCAGTATCCTCATTTATGGGGTATCTGAAGGGAAAGAGCTCACTAATGATATTCGAAAAGCATGCCACCCTAAAGTATAAATATGGAAATCGGAAATTTTGGGCGGAGGGATACTACGTAAGCACAGTGGGCTTGAATGAGGCCACTGTCGCAAAGTATATCCGCGAGCAGGAAGCACATGACCAGGCAATCGATAAACTGAGCGTCAAAGAGTATGAAGATCCATTTAGCAGAAACGGTAGCAAGAAAAAGTAAACCAGTTTAACTGGTAAGTGAAAGTGACAAAAACACTGAGCCTGAACAATTTTATTGTCAGGCTAGCGTCTTTAGGCGCAGTTTGGCAACAAGGGGTTATACCCCAAGAGCAAACCACCCGTTGGACGGGTGGTTATGATTTTGTAGGATACAGGTAGTTCTCTACCATTAATTCACATTAATGCAGCCGAGTAGACGAGTTGGCCGGGAAGTGACGAACCTGCGTAGTACTCCACTTGGTATGCCAGCCTGAAGCTTGAATCAAGTTCAGAGCTTGGTGGAAGTCGTCTAAATATTTGCATATTTTCTCCTGCTCTGATTTTGGCGGGTGATACAGTTGGATTCGTCGCTCGAGATTGGTGATCGCCAGTTGCAAGTAACAGGAGGCTGCACCGAAACGAGCTGCTGCGAAATCGGGATTCTGCTCAGCAAGTGCTTCAAAGATGGGAGCGGCTTCTTCGTAATTTCTCTCATCATAACAAATCTCTGCCCAAATCAGACTTAGCTCCAAGAAGGGGGGAGTGGGCTCGCGAAGCAACCGAGGTTCGATCTGCAGCAGCCGTTCTTTGGCTAGTGCGACATAACCTTCTTTATATAAAGACTGGATCAGCTCGCTAAGCAAATAGTTGTCCATCTGCCCCGCTAGCTGTTCAGCAACGTCAATCCGACCTGTGGATACGGCATTCTGGATCATTTCTACGAGTTTTCCCATATTTTTAGGCTGTCCGGTAGGACTGCGCATTTTCACCCCCTCCTTTTATTAACCGATTTTCCCTTAACTGAATAACTATTTTGATAGAAATGAATTAAATCCGTGATTTTTACGTCACGTCCTGATTCTTTTTTCCATTGGGACAGCAGAAGGCGAATCTGCCAAGCTTTACCCTGAGCGCGTACACGGTCTTCCGTAAAATAGCTTTTCATAAGGGGCTCCTTTCCGAACGGTTTGGTATAATAACACCATATGTCTCGTGTGGACAAGTTATGTATGATTGGAACGGTTGATGACACGATTAAGGGAGGAACAAGAAATGGCGGCTAACGATAAATTAAAGGAAACCACGGTTTCCACAGAGTCGATCTTCCAGGGGAGAGTGATCTCCTTGCAATTGGATACCGTCAAACTGCCGGACGGAACGACGGCAACCCGCGAAATTGTGAAACATCCGGGTGCGGTCGCTGTGCTGGCAGTGCATGAGGGACGCTTGATACTGGTGGACCAATATCGCCAGGCGATGGGACGATGTGAATTAGAGATCCCAGCGGGTAAATTGGAGCCAGGTGAAGATCCTGCGGAAGCAGCGGTCCGTGAGCTGCAAGAGGAGACCGGGTATCGCTGCGATAAATTGATACATTTACATTCCTTCTATACTTCGCCGGGGTTCGCAGATGAAATTATTCATCTCTACTTGGCTGAGCAGTTGAGTCCGGGAGAAATGTCGCTGGATGCGGACGAATTTCTTGAAGTTCAGGAAGTGACGCTGGAGGAGGCGCTTGACCTCATTTCGGAGGGGCGGATTGCGGATGCCAAAACGATTATGGCGGTATATATCTGGCAGCTGAAGGTTGTGCGCGAACAGGCAGGGGCAAGCTTATGATCTCGAGTTCCACGACCACCTCGGCCGAGCTTACGACCGTATTCGCCGATTTGCATATTCACATCGGACGAACCGGGCGGGGGGAGCCGGTGAAGATCAGCGGCAGCCGTGATCTGACCTTTGCAGGGATCGCCAAGGAGGCTGCAAAGCGCAAAGGGATCGGGCTGGTTGGTATCATTGACTGTCATGCCCCAGGGGTGCAAGAGGATATCGACCGGTGCCTGGAGCAGGGGGAAATGCAGGAGCTGAAGGAGGGCGGCATCGCCTATCAAGGGACGACGATTCTGCTGGGATGTGAACTGGAAATCCGAGAACCGGGGATGGGGCCGGCGCATTTGCTTGCTTATTTCCCACACTTGGAGACAATTCGCGGCTTTACTGAATGGCTGAAAGCAAGAATGAAAAATGTGGGGTTAAGCTCGCAGCGCGTGTACGCTCCGGCGGTTACGCTGCAGGAAGAGGTGTATGCCCGCGGCGGTATGATCATTCCGGCCCATATTTTCACGCCGCATCGCAGCATTTACGGGAGCTGCGCTCCTCGAATGTCGGATGTGCTGGATCTCTCCCTGATCAGCGCGGTGGAGCTGGGGCTCAGCGCGGATACGGAGATGGCCGGATTGATCAGCGAGCTTGATCCTTTTCCGATCTTAACTAATTCCGATGCGCATTCTCTGGGCAAAATCGGTCGGGAGTACAATGAGCTGCGGTTGAAGGAAGCGAGCTATCTTGAATTCGTGAAGGCACTTCGGCGTGAAGAGGGACGCTTGGTGGCCGGCAACTACGGACTAAACCCGCGTCTTGGCAAATATCACCGAACGTACTGCAGCAACTGTAACTATATCATCGATGAGGTCGAAGCCAATGTAGAGCGATGTCCTTATTGCGGCAGCCCGAAGCTGGTGCGAGGCGTGCTGGACCGCATTCGCTCGATCGCCGATCGCTCTGAACCCAACGTACCGCCGTATCGTCCGCCGTATCATTACCAAGTTCCCCTGGAGTTTATCCCGGGCCTGGGACCGGCAAAATTAGAGCTGCTGCTGGACAGGTTCGACACGGAGATGAACATTCTACATCACGTGCCAGAGGAGGAACTCGCTGAGGCGGTGGGAGCGGACCTGGCCAAGCTTATTGGCATGGCTCGCAGCGGCAGGCTCGAACTTAGTGCAGGCGGCGGGGGAATATACGGCAAAGTGAAAAGAACTTAATCTAACGGCAGCGGTCTTGACATGCGGAAGGCATAAGCAGGCAGGCTTGTTCATAGGGATAAGATAAGACCTTATAGAACAAGCTAGGAGGCAAAATTCGATGCTGCACCCTATTCGCCATGCGCTCAAAGATCAAACGCCGCTATATGTTTTTGTTTCCGTGCTGTTTTTAATGGGCGTCGTATTCGGCGCGCTCATGGTCAACGCATTAACATTGGAACAACAACAGGATATCTCCCGATTTTTGGGTGATTTCTTTCTATCGATCAACGAAGGCGGGTCCGAGTTTCAACCGATGACGTTCTGGCAAGTTGCCGGTTTACATCTAAAATGGCTAGGTCTGATCTGGCTATTGGGATTATCCGTAATTGGACTTCCGGGGATCTTGGTTCTCGATTTTCTAAAGGGGGTATTAATTGGCTTCACGGTCGGCTATTTGGTTGGCCAATATACATGGAAGGGGCTGCTGTTTGCCCTCGTTTCCGTAGCGCCGCATAATCTGATTGTGATTCCGGCCCTGCTGATCGCCAGCGTCGCAGCGGTGAGCTTCTCGCTCAACATCATTCGCTCACGTGTGTTGATGAGCCGTCCCGGCCAGGCGACCCGGCCTTTCCTGTCGTATACAGGGCTGACGCTGGCCATGGCTGCGGTGCTGCTCGCCATCTCCTCCTTCGAAACGTGGGTGACGCCGGTGATGATGAGTTGGGTAACGCCGTTGATTGCTTGAGTTTGTGCCTGTGTAGAAAAATACATTCCCCGCACTTGGCTGCTGGCCTAGACGGGGATATTCGTTTTTCTAGCACGTTCTACTAATTTTTAAAACATCCTGGTGATAAGGATTCCTTCAGATTTTGCAATCTACCAAAATGTTTGACTTTGTTGAATATCTCCCCCTATAATGAAAGAAGTGGTCATGAACTTATTGGATGTGCGGCAAGGCTGGGGGAGGGATAACATGGAAGCAAAGATCGAAAAAATCAAACAGCAGTTACAATCCCACGGTTACAAATTGACGCCCCAGCGGGAAGCCACGGTACGCGTTTTGCTCGAAAATGAAGATGATCATCTGAGTGCGGAAGATGTTTTCATGCTCGTCAAAGACAAGGCACCGGAGATCGGCCTGGCCACGGTCTATCGAACATTGGAATTGCTCAGCGAGCTTCACGTTGTGGAGAAGATCAACTTCGGCGACGGTGTAGCCCGGTACGACTTGCGTACCGATACGACTAAACATCATCACCACCATTTGATCTGTGTTCAGTGTGGGGCAATGGATGAAATCCGCGAGGATTGGCTTGGACCGCTCGAGGAACGCTTGGAGAAGGAATTCAATTTTACGGTGCTCGATCACCGGTTGGATTTTCAAGGCATTTGTTACCGATGCAAGGACAAGAACAACGATTCGCCTGGAACAGACAATAAGAAATAACTTCGTTAAGCCGAGCTCTTTACGGCCCTGCCGTAGGGAGCTTTTTACGTTGCCTTGCACGAGGGAACGCCGCGTAAGCCGCATCATCTATGAAGTCATTTCCGCATACTCCCTAGTCTCTCTCTATATACTTAATACATAGGGTGTCCTAGCAGACAAGCAGGCGCCTCCACAAATGATAGAGAGGATGGGGTTCATGGTCATCTCGCTTCGAAAATGGCTCAGAACAGGGAAATATTTGATCCTGTTTGTTGCTCTTGCGTATACTTTTTATAAGGCGTTAGGACTGCTGGACGATGTTCTCTTTCGTGAGGACAAGTACCGCGTACCCGAAGGCTCTGCGGTGAAAGTATTTTATGAAGGCGTACCCGGAAATAACATGATGGAGAACATGACGGAGCGGCTGAAGTTATTTTTCTGGTATGGAGAGTAGTTCATTAGCAGGGCAGCAGGGAAATTTAGGAAGAGTGTGGAAATAGTAATCAAGGCGGATGGCTTGGGATATTGCATTTGATAACCAGGAAAGGAGGCGCAGCGCATGGAAAGGGATGCGGCCTCTTTTATTTCGTTTTTGGCCGGGCAACGGGCATTAAGTGAAGCAACGCGGGAGTCCTATGCGCGGGATCTCAAGCAGTACATAAGCTATTTGCAATCGAAGCAGATCAGCGATTACCGCCATGTGACTCGTGCGGGCATCTTGCTCTATTTCGCTTACTTGAAAGATCTCGGCAAGGCGCCGGCAACGATTCAACGCGTATCTGTCACCCTTCGCGCTTTCTTTCGGTATTTACTGCAGGAACGGCGGATTGACCAGGATCCCTTCATCATGCTGGAGGTGCCCAAAGTCGAAAAAAAACCGCCGCAAACCCTCACCATAGAGGAAACCGAACGGCTGCTGGAAGCCCCAAAGCCCGACACGCCATTAGGCTTAAGGGACAAGGCGATGCTTGAGCTGCTCTATGCAACCGGCATCCGCGTCTCCGAGCTGATCGCGCTCAACCAGAACGATGTGAACCTGGAGCTTCACTTTCTTAGGTGCACCGGGGATCGAGGGAAGGAACGCATTCTTCCGTTTGGAGAAGTCACCGCAGAATGGCTTGATATGTATTTAAGGGAAGGACGCAGCCGTCTGATTTTGGAGGATAAGGAGACCCCGGCTCTTTTTCCGAATCGTCGGGGCGGGCGGATTAGCCGGCAAGGCTTCTGGAAGATAATGAAGAAATATGGCCAGGAAGCCGGGATCACGGCCGATATTACGCCGCATACCTTGCGTCATTCCTTCGCCGTCCATCTGTTGGAGCGGGGAGCGGACGTGAGGTCGGTCCAGGAGCTGCTCGGGCATTCCGATGCCTCCATGATTCAAATGTATGTAAGTCGTTCAAGGTCCAATCTGAAGACGGTTTACGACGCCTTTCATCCGAGGGCCATGCGGGAGGCGAAAGCGCCGGAAGCCTTACATGAAGGGGAACCGAAGGATCATTAGAATGGTTTCCCTTCTGGGAAGGGATAACTATAGCTGCATAGATTAAAGGAGTGATAGAAGATGGAAAACGGAAATCGTTTTAGAAAAATGACCGTCATCGTCCTCGACAGCGTGGGGATCGGTGAACTGCCGGACGCCAAAAAGTTCGGTGACGAAGGTGCACATACCCTGGGGCATATTTTGCAAACCGTTCCTGGTACGAAGCTGCCGAACTTGCAAAAATTAGGACTTGGCAATATCGCGGCGCTGCCGAATCTGGATCCGGTGGACGAGCCGCTGGCTTACTTCGGGAAAATGGCAGAGATCTCTGCGGGCAAAGATACAATGACCGGCCACTGGGAATTGATGGGCCTGAAGATTGAAACGCCGTTCCAAACGTATCCGAATGGCTTCCCGCGCGATTTGATCGCTCGCTTCGAGCAGGAAACGGGACGTAAAATTATTGGCAACAAGCCAGCCTCCGGGACGGAAATTTTGGTGGAGCTCGGCGAAGAGCATATGAGAACTGGGAGCTGGATCGTCTACACCTCGGCGGACAGCGTATTTCAAATTGCAGCGCATGAAGAGATCGTTCCGCTGCCAGAGCTGTACCGGGCTTGCGAAATCGCTCGTCGGCTGACGCTGGAGCCGGAGCATTCCGTTGGGCGCGTTATCGCCCGTCCGTTTGTTGGTCAACCAGGGAACTTCCAACGTACGCCAAACCGCCACGATTATGCGGTGAAACCGCCGGAACCAACCGTACTCAACGCGTTGAAAAATGCGGGCAACGAAGTGGTGGCCATCGGGAAGATCGGCGATATTTTCTCCGGGGAAGGAATTACCGCTTCGTATCCAACGAAGAGCAACCAGCACGGGATCGAAGAAACGCTGCAGCGAATCGGCCAGGACTTCACCGGCATGCTGTTTACGAACCTGGTGGATTTCGACTCCTTGTACGGCCATCGCCGTGACCCGCAGGGCTACGCACGTGCGCTGGAGGAGTTTGATGCGGCAGTACCAGATTTGCTGAAAAATGTAGGCGAGAACGACTTGCTAATCATTACGGCTGACCACGGTAACGACCCGATTCATGCCGGAACGGACCATACCCGCGAATACGTGCCATTGCTTGTTTATGGGCCAAGCTTGAAGAAGCCAGGCAGCCTGGGCATCTGTGCGACGTATGCCGACTTGGCCGCAACGATCGCCGACAATTTCGGGGTCCATGCCACCGAGCACGGAAAGAGCTTCTTACACGAACTCGTATAAGCGCAGAAGCTCAACTGTCATCTATAGCTTGTGAACCAGGAGGATTACGATATGACGACGACATTTAACATTGGAATGATCCGGGAAGCAGCAGATTATATCCGTTCCCGGTCGGCGCTTACGCCAAAGGTAGGATTAATTTTGGGCTCTGGATTAGGCGTACTGGCCGATCATATTGAAGAGCCCGTCAGCATTAACTACAGCGATATCCCGTTTTTTCCGCAGTCGACGGTAGAGGGCCATGCAGGCGAGCTGTTGATCGGGACGGTACAGGGTACGCCGGTTGTACTCATGAAAGGCCGCTTCCACATGTACGAAGGGTACGGGCCGGAGATGACGGCTTTCCCGGTACGGGTCATGAAGGAGCTGGGCGTCAGAACGCTGCTGGTCACGAATGCAGCTGGCGGGGTAAACACCTCCTATGAGCCGGGAGATTTAATGCTGATCTCCGACCATCTGAATCTCACAGGCCGTAATCCGTTGGTAGGGCCAAACGACGAGGAGCTGGGGCCGCGCTTCCCCGACATGTCCCAAGCGTACAGCCGCCGTCTGCGCGAGATTGCACGGAAAGTCGCTGCCGACAAGGGAGTACCTCTGCAAGAAGGCGTCTATGCCGGCTTGCTGGGCCCAACCTATGAGACGCCAGCGGAAATCCGCATGCTGCGGACGCTGGGTGCCGATGCCGTCGGGATGTCCACGGTTTCGGAAACGATCGTTGCCCGTCATGCAGGCATCGAGGTGCTGGGGATTTCCTGCATCAGCAACATGGCGGCAGGTATTTTGGACCAACCGTTGTCCCATCAGGAGGTTATGGAGACGACCGAGCGCGTGCGTGAGAAGTTTCTAAGCCTTGTGTTGTCCATTATCCCGGAGATTGGCGAAGCTTAAGAAGAACGGAGGCAGGGAGCGATGAGAGCGGTAGATCTGATCCGTAAAAAAAGGGACGGCCAGGAGCTGACGAGCGAAGAAATCGCCTTCTTGGTCAAAGGGTACAGCGAGGGGCAAATCCCCGATTACCAAATGTCCGCATGGGCGATGGCCGTTTATTATCAAGGGATGAGCGCCCGGGAGACGGCCGACCTGACGATGGCAATGGCTGGTTCCGGAGATACGATTGACCTTAGCTCCATCCGCGGCATCAAGGTCGATAAGCATTCAACGGGCGGAGTTGGCGATAAAACGACCGTCGTGTTAGGTCCGCTTGTGGCGGCTGCCGGCGTACCGGTTGCGAAGATGTCCGGCCGGGGGCTCGGGCATACCGGCGGGACGATCGACAAGCTGGAAGCGATCTCCGGATTCTCTGTGGAGCTTACGAAGGAGCAATTTTTCCGCCAGGTGAACGAAATCGGCCTTGCGGTCGTTGGCCAAAGCGGCAACATGACACCAGCCGACAAGAAGCTGTATGCGCTGCGGGATGTCACCGCCACTGTAGATTCCATCCCGCTGATCGCCAGCAGCGTCATGAGCAAGAAGATCGCCGCCGGTGCGGATGCCATCGTGCTGGACGTTAAGACCGGCAGCGGCGCGTTCATGAAGACGCTGGAGGACTCGATCCGTCTAGCCAAAGCCATGGTGGATATCGGCACGCAGGTCGGCCGCCGCACGGTTGCCGTGATCAGCGACATGGACCAGCCGCTGGGTCATGCCATCGGCAATGCGCTGGAGATCAAGGAAGCCGTGGCAACGCTGCGAGGGGAAGGACCGGCCGATCTCGAGGAGGTCTGCCTGATCCTGGCGTCCCATATGCTGATTCTCGGCGGCAAGGCATCAAGCGAGGAAGAGGCGAAGGCGATGCTAGCCGGGCAGATTAAGAGCGGTCAAGCGCTGGAGAAGCTGAAGCAAATGGTTGCAGCGCAGGGCGGTAATACGGAGCAAATCGACCGCCCAGAGCTGCTGCCGGAAGCAGAGCTGAAGGTGGACGTGAAGGCAACCGCGGGCGGATATGTTGAATCGATTCAGGCCGAGGAGATCGGCCTCGCCGCCATGATGCTCGGAGCGGGCCGGGAGACGAAGGAATCTGTCATCGATTTGGCTGCCGGCGTAGAGCTGCGCAAGAAAATCGGCGATCCGGTTGAGGCAGGCGAAACGCTGGCGGTGCTGCATCTGAACCGCAGCCATGAGACGGGCCTCGCGGAGGCACAGCGGCGCATTCTTAACGCGTATGGCATTTCCAGTACGAAGGTGCCGCGTCGCCCGCTGGTGTTCGCACTGGTGACGCCAGATGGGATTAAACGGTTCTGAGCGAGGGACGCGGACGACGTAGTCATATTCATAAGATAGCGGAATCATATGGCCTTATTTTGGCTTAACGACGGGGTGTGGGCATACGCGTCAAATGATCAAAATAAGGCCATCAACTTCTCTTATTTTAGAGGGTTGGGGCATTCACGCCAAAGAAATCAAAGAACGCCGAAGAACGCCGAAGGGCGTTTTTTCTTTTTGCACAGGAATATTATTCCTCTTTCATGCCGATACTAGGTTAGCAGAATCCAGACTTATGTCTAGAAGGAGGATAAACCTTGAAAAGACGGATGTTGACCTGGTTTGCCGCGTTCGTATTGGCCGTATCGGTGTGGCCGACCTACACCAGTGCTAATCATGGCGGTCCGCATGACGGGGATGATGAAATCGCATTGGCGGAAAATGCGCTGTCCGCCGTCTTAATCGATGCTGATACCGGAACGGTAATTTTCGAGAAGAAGAGTCATGAGAAGCTGCCCCCTGCCAGCATCACCAAGATCATGACGATGTTGCTGACGATGGAGGCGATCGATAACGGCACGCTGAAGCTGACCGATAAGGTGACGACTAGCGAATATGCGGCATCGATGGGCGGCTCGCAGATCTTTCTGGAGCCGGGCGAAACGATGACCGTGGATGAGCTGCTGAAGGGCGTGGCCATGGCTTCTGGAAACGATGCGTCCGTGGCTCTTGCCGAGAAGATCGCCGGCTCGGAGAAAGCGTTCGTCAAAATGATGAACGAGCGAGCGCAGCAGCTGGGGCTCAAGGATACGCATTTTGCGAACTGCAACGGCTTGCCGGTGGCTGACCATTATAGCTCGGCTTACGATATTGCCATCATGAGCCGGGAGCTGCTGAAGCATGAGGAGATTACGAAGTATACCGGCGCGTATCAGGATTATTTGCGCCAAGGCACCGAGAAGCCGTTCTGGCTCGTGAATACGAACAAACTCGTGCGCTTCTACAGCGGAGCAGACGGCCTGAAAACCGGGTATACCTCGGAAGCGAAGTTCTGCCTGGCCGCTACCGCGAAACGTGACGGACTTCGCCTGATCGCTGTAGTGTTGGGCGAGCCGAATACCAAAACGCGGAACAGCGAAGTCTCGGCGATGTTCGATTACGCCTTCTCGCAATACGCGTTGCTGCCGATTTATCAAGCGGGAGAAACGATTGGCAAGGTGAAGGTGCAGAAGGGGATGAGCGCCCAGCTGGAGCTGACCGCCGCCAAACCGCTGAATGTGCTGGTCAAAAAAGGTGTGAAGCAAGACAGCATCACGCATAAGTTAATCGCACCAGAAAAGCTTGCGGCACCGATTAAAGCCGGTCAAACGATCGGCAAGCTGGTCGTCTATCAGGATGGCCGCACGTTGACAGAGTTCGAGCTGACCGCCCCTGCTGATATCGATAAAGCGGGCTGGTGGACGTTGTTCAAGCGAACCGCGGCACACTTGTTTTTTGTAGATTCATAGGGCTTTTCTTCTAGTTTTGTCAGGCGGCAGGAATCCGGCCTGAGGTCGTAGAATTGTTGTGTTCATGTCTAGGGAGGAGAGTGAACAGGCGTGAATTTGCATGTGGAAATGGTAAGACACCGCGAGACATTAATTGTACGCTTGAGCGGGGAATTGGATCATCATACGGCGGACAACGTCCGCATGCGGATGGATGAAGAAATCGCCCGCGGGAACTGCCGCAATCTGGTGTTAAGCCTCAAAGAGCTGCAGTTTATGGATAGCTCCGGCATCGGCGTCATCCTCGGAAGATATAAGCTGATCAAGCAAAAGGGCGGGAAGATGGTCGTCTGCGACGTCAACCCGCCGGTATATCGACTGCTGGAAATGTCGGGACTGTTTAAAATTATGTCCATCTTCGAAAACGAGGATCTGGCGCTGACGGAACTGGAGGTGGCCCTGTGAGTACCAACGCGAATCAAGCCGGGAATTTCATGAAACTTCAATTTGCCGCGAAGTCCGAAAATGAATCGTTTGCCCGGGTGACCGTCGCTGCCTTCGTTTCTCAGCTGGATCCTACGATGGATGAAATCACCGACTTGAAGACGGTGGTTTCGGAAGCGGTCACCAATTCCATCATCCACGGATATGACGGGAACCCGGAAGGGATTGTCACCATCTCTGCTTCCATTGAGGGCGATACGGTGACCCTGATCATCGAGGATCAAGGCCGAGGTATTGAGGATGTGGAATTGGCGAAGCAGCCGCTTTATACGTCGAAGCCGGAACTGGAGCGCTCGGGGATGGGCTTTACGATTATGGAAAATTTTATGGATGAATTCGATGTGACCAGCGAGATTGGCGGGGGCACGCGCATTCGGATGAAGAAGAGGATTGTATCCAAGAAAGCTTTATACAATTAGGGGTTGGAGCTATGGATGCCGAAGTGAAGCAAATCTCGAGAGAGTTTTTGGACGACACGGAAGTGAAACGGTTGATCGCCCTGAGTCAATCCGGGGACAACGCTGCTAGAGACCGGCTGGTGAACTGCAACATTCGACTTGTCTGGTCCGTCGTGCAGCGGTTTATGAATCGGGGATACGAACCCGAGGATTTGTTTCAAATCGGCTGTATCGGCCTGCTGAAGTCGGTGGACAAGTTTGATCTCAGCTATGATGTGAAGTTTTCTACGTATGCGGTGCCGATGATCATCGGGGAAATTCAGCGGTTCCTGCGCGATGACGGGACGCTGAAGGTCAGCCGTTCGTTGAAGGAAATGGCGAACAAGGTTCGCAAGAAGAAGGATGAACTGTCCAAGCTGCTGGGCCGGCTTCCAACCGTCAAGGAAGTTGCCGATGAGCTGGGAGTTACACCCGAGGATGTCGTGTTTGCCCAGGAGGCGAACAAACCGCCGGCATCTATTCACGAAACAGTATTCGAAAATGACGGCGATCCGATCACACTGATGGATCAAATTGCCGATGAGACCCAGGAGCGCTGGTTTGACAAGCTGGCGCTGCATGAAGCGATCGACGGCTTAACCGACCGGGAACGTCTTATCGTGTACCTTAGGTACTATCGCGACCAGACCCAATCAGAGGTGGCGACCCGGCTTGGGATATCCCAGGTTCAGGTGTCCAGGCTCGAGAAAAAAATATTACAAAGCATTCGCGATCAGATCGCGCAATGAAAGGGCAAGCCCTTCGGGCAGCGTCAGCCTTCAACGGCGCGCTGAACCGAGGGGCTTGTGTATTGATACAGACCGCGCTTAAACATAATGTTGGAGCACTACTCCACCGTAAATGAACGCCGCTACGATGACAATGGCTGGATGGATTTTACGGCGCTCCATTGCCCAGAACGCGATGGCTGCGATCACCAGCGTCTGCCAGATGCCGATCGTGCCCATGGGCTCCTTGGCCATCTGCCACGTGAGGGTGATCATCATAACCGCAATCACCGGCTGCACGAGCAAGGTCATCCCTTTGACGATGCTGGATTGGCGGTATTTGGCAAGCAGGCGCAGCAGCAGAATGAGGCCAATTGCTGAGGGCAGCACGGTGCCTATCAACGCGAGTCCAAGGCCAACCCAACCGCCGACCTCAAAGCCTACGTAGGCGGCGATTTTGGTAGCGATGGGGCCTGGTAAGGCGTTGCCGAGGGCAAGCATATTGGAAAATTCCGCATCCGACAACCAATGGTAGTGGGGCACGATCTCCTGATACATTAACGGGATGGAGGAGGGGCCTCCACCATAGCCCAACAGATTGGCGATCAGGAAGCCAATCAACAAGTTCAGCCAATCAATCATAGATGATCTCCTTCCCGGTCCGACCGTTTCCGCTTGTTGCGGAAACGTGCGATCGCTCGGAAATGTACAGCCCCATAGCCAAGGAACAGCACGATCACGAGCGCTGGATGAACTTCTAAGATCTCCAGCAGCAATAGAGCCAGAAGCATAAACAGAATGCCGGCGATGATGCCGAGGCCTTTGATTCCTTTTTTCGCAAACTCATAAGCCATCACTCCGAGCATGACGGCGATTACGGGCGAGACAGCGGCGATCATGCCTTTTACGACGCGAGACCCTGCTAGAAGATTTACAGCTGAGAGCAGCAGAAGCATCGCCAGGACACTAGGTAAGATGTGCATGATCACTGCATAGGACGCGCCCAGGATCCCCCTGCGTTTATAGCCCAGGTAGGCAGCCATCTTCGTTGCAATAGGGCCGGGCAAAGCGTTAGCAATGGCGAGAATTTCGCCAAACTCTTCATCACCCAGCCACTGATAACGCTTGACGGCATCGTGCCGGATCAAGGGGATGACGGAAGGCCCGCCACCGTAACCTAACACGCCGGTTCTAACCATGGATACACCTAGGTCCATATAATCTTTCAGATGAGGTTTCAAGCGGTTCCCTCCTTTGTACTTAAGTTACCCGACTTCGTCCAATCCTAGAATAACCAATCAATCCTATTATAGAGGCAAGGGGAGGAACGCGGTGAAAAATGTGCATTAATACATCAATACGGTTCTGCGGTGATTGCATCCATGTACGTGGTTTGTTGCATCCTATATAATAAAGAGCGTTGATAACAATACCAAAATTGGAAGCAAGGGAGATACCAGAACATGAGTGTACATATCGCAGCCAAACCGGGAGAAATTGCCGAAACGATTCTGCTGCCTGGAGATCCGCTCCGGGCTAAATTTATCGCCGAGACGTATTTGAGCGATGTCATCTGTTATAACGAAGTGCGCGGCATGCTCGGCTTTACCGGAACGTATCAAGGAAAACGAATTTCCGTTCAAGGGACCGGTATGGGCATCCCATCGATCTCAATCTATGTGAATGAGCTGTTGAAGGAATACGGTGTCAAAAATCTGATCCGCGTGGGAACTTGCGGCGGCATGCAGCCGCATGTACATGTGCGTGACGTGATTTTGGCTCAAGCTTCTTGTACCGATTCCAGCATGAACCGCCATGTCTTTAGCGGATACGACTTTGCGCCGATTGCGAACTTCGAGCTGCTGAAGGCGGCCTATGAACGCGGCGTGGAAAAAGGGTTGAAGCTGCATGTCGGTAACATTTTCAGTTCGGACATGTTCTATCGCGACGATACCAGCGTAACCCAGCTGCTGATGAAATACGGCGTGTTAGGCGTTGAAATGGAGACCACCGCTCTCTACACCTTGGCTGCCAAATACGGCGTGAAGGCATTGACGATTCTGACGGTCAGCGACCATCTGCTGACAGGCGAGGAGACGACGGCGGAGGAACGGCAAACGACGTTTAAGCAAATGATGGAAGTGGCTCTGGATACGGCAGCATCGCTGTAATCCCAGAACCATCGAACTAAGCATGGGAACGGATGCGTGAGCATACGTCCCATGCTTTTTTTGCGTGTAAGAGTAAGAGTAAAGCCCCCCCTCGCTTGGCATACTATGGGCAATACGCTAGTGGAAGGGTGGTCAGCATGGAGAATGAGTCTGCGTCCATCGTCTATTTGCGTCTGCGCAAGCAGGTCGGGATTCCCGTCGGGGCGCCGATTCGGCTGCGGGACGTAGCCCGTGTGCTGGCAGAGCCGGAGCTGGAGGGCAAGCTGCTGGGGCTGGAGTTGGACCGGCCGGAGCAACGGGACGGGAACTTGATCGTGATTGATACGCTGCAGGTCATTTCGGCGATTCAATCGAAGTTTCCCGGGCTGCGGATTGAGTTGCTTGGCGAGCCCCATGTTCTTGTGGAAATGATCAAAGCCGAGAAGAAGCCGTCTCTGCTGCTGTTTGCCTTAGTATGGCTGCTGCTCTTCTTCGGAGCGGCCTTAACCATCATGAACTTTCACGCCGACGTCAGCATGCCCGAGGTTCAGGTCCGAATCGTGGAGATGATCACGGGGGAGAAGGACGAGCATCCTTACCTGTTTCAAGGAGCCTATTCCGTAGGCATCGGTTTTGGGATGATCGTCTTCTTTAATCATTTATTTAAGAAAAAATGGAACGAGGAACCCACCCCGCTCGAAGTTGAAATGTTCCTCTATCAGGAGAACCTGAACCAATACGTCGTTGCCGAAGAGTTAAAAAAAATGCACCGTGCCGATTCGTCGGCAAAGCGAAACTGATGTCACCATTAGCTGCGGGGTTGGCGATCTTCCTAGGCCTGGCCGGCGGTGTGGCCATTGGCAGCGGCGTGATCGCTTTATTTATCGTGCTGGACATGATTCCGCGCCTGGCCCAGGTGACAAATTCCTATGACAAGGTGCATTGGTACGAAGGGGCGATGATCGCCGGAGCGGTGATTGGTACGGTAGCGGACTTCTGGGACTGGAAGGTGGCTGGGCCATGGCTGATTACCGGCATCGTTGGCTTGTTTAACGGCGTTTTTGTCGGGATGTTGGCGGCGGCCTTGACCGAGGTGCTGAACGTGCTTCCCATACTTGCCAAGAGACTGCATATGCAGCGATACCTGTTTGGCTTCTTGCTCGCGATGGTGTTTGGCAAAATGGCAGGCTCCCTGTTTGAGTGGTTTATTTACAGACCGTGATTTGAAGAAACGGAGGTAGATCTGGATGGAGCAAGATACGCAGGATATGATGCAGGACGGAAAGGATCAGCCGCAGGCGATCCCGGATTTCGTGCCTGAGGAAGAAGAAAATTTTCTGCAGGAGAATTATCCGGAAGAGGAAGCGATTCGACGAAAACGCGAAGCGGAGCGGTCCGACAACGTTGAGGAGTCGGTGATCTATTGGCAGCAAAGCGATGCGATCAGCCGCAGTCTGACGACAACCAAGCATACGTTGAAGGAAGTCATCGGTGCGGGCGAGAGCTTTGACGTTGTATTTCGAGAGATGACTTATGGCGGCAAACGCACCTGCTTTGTCTTCATCAATGGGTTTGCAAACACCGAAGTCATGCAGGAGATCATTAAACGGCTGACGTATTTGACACCGGAGAATTTCACAACCGGAGCACTTCGCTCCTTCTTCGAACTCTATATTCCTCATATTCAGGTGGAAAAAACGGAGAAGCTCAGTGACGCCATCAATAAAACATTAGCCGGCATGAGCGTGCTGTTTATCGAAGGCGAGCAAACCGCATTGATTATGGATACGCGGTTGTACCCGACTCGCAGTCCGGAAGAACCATCGCTGGAGCGCGTCGTCCGCGGCTCGCGGGACGGATTCACGGAGACCTTGGTGACCAACATTACCTTAGTTCGCCGTCGGCTTCGTGACCCGGGACTGAAGTTGGAAATGGTCAGCGTCGGCCGCCGGACCCGCACCGACGTCTGTATTGCCTACATCGATGATATCGTCGATAAGACTCAAGTTGATTCGATCCGTGAGAAGATTAAAGCCGTGAACATCGACGGGATACCTCTGGCGGACAAGCAGTTGGAGGAAGCAATCATTCACCGAGGCTGGAATCCGTATCCGCTGGTACGCTACTCGGAACGGCCGGATGTCGTTGCTTCGCATTTGCTTGAAGGCCGGGTTGTCGTGTTTGTGGATACATCGCCCAGCGTGATGATTTTGCCGACGACCTTTTTTGATCTCTGCCAGCATGCGGAAGAGAACCGGCAAACCCCATTCATGGGGACTTATTTACGTTGGGTTCGCTTCTTTGGGATATTCGCCTCGCTCTTTCTGCTGCCCATTTGGCTGCTGATCGTTGTTCATCCCGAGTTCAAACCGGCGGGACTTGCCTTTATCGGACCTCAGGAACAAGGTAAAATCCCTCTTATTGCCCAATTCCTATTAGTCGAGTTTGGTGTTGATTTGATGCGGATGGCAGCTGTCCACACGCCAACGCCGCTGGCCTCCGCGATGGGCTTGATCGCTGCGATCTTGATAGGCGATATCGCCGTACAGACGGGGTTGTTCGTCAACGAGGTTGTTCTTTACATGGCAGTAGCGGCTATCGGGATGTTTGCAACGCCAAGCTATGAGCTGGGGCTAGCCAATCGGATCGTGCGGCTCGCATTGCTTGTGGCCGTGGCGATATTCGGCGCACCTGGATTTGTGGTAGGGGTTACGGCGTTTATCGTATGGCTGACCCTGCGCCGCTCGAATAATTCGTCCTACTTGTGGCCGTTTATACCTTTTAATGCAAAGGCGATGGCCGGGGTAATATTCCGCGTTCCAGTCTTGACCTCCAAGCAAAGACCGTCCTCCAACAAACCGCGGGACAACACGCGAATGCCGGGCAAAAAGTAGGCCTAGGCTTGTTTAACAAATAACACAAATGATAATCCGAAAAATCCATTTTTCAGTTTCCCGGTTGTTTGCTATACTGGTGTAAAATTGTGAAAGTGGAGGACTGCATAGATGTATTTACACGGTACCAGCAAAATTAATGCAAAAGGCCATCTCGAAATCGGCGGCTGCGATACGGTCGAGTTGAAGCAAACCTATGGAACGCCGCTGTATGTCGTAGATGAAGCCCTTGTGCGGCAAAGATGCCGTGAATATATGGATGCTTTCCGTGCATCGGGCCTGTCTTTCCAGGTCGCTTATGCCAGCAAAGCATTCTGCGTCATGGCGATGTGCCGGCTGGCCGAGGAGGAGGGCTTGTCCCTGGATGTTGTCTCCGAGGGTGAATTGTATACGGCCCTTCAAGCGGGATTTCCTGCGCAGCGAATCCATTTTCATGGCAACAACAAGACGCCAGATGAATTGGAGATGGCAATTTCCGCCGGGATTGGCTGTTTCGTAGCAGACAATTTTACGGAGTTGCATATGCTGCAGGCGCTTGCCGCTGAGAAAGGTGTTACGGTGAATGTCCTGCTTCGCGTAACACCAGGGGTGGAAGCCCATACGCATGAATATATTTCAACAGGTCAGACGGACTCGAAATTCGGGTTTGATATCGGCAACGGTTCGGCGTTGGAAGCCGTTGATTTGGCGAACCGCAGCTTGAATCTGCATTTGCTTGGCGTGCATTCGCATATCGGCTCGCAAATTTTTGAAGTGGAAGGGTTCCAGTTGGCCGTTGAGCGTGTTGCGGCTTTTGCGATGCAGGTGAAGGATCAGCTTGGTGTGACCTTCAAGGTGGTTAACCTGGGCGGCGGCTTTGGTATTCGTTATACGGAAGGCGACACGCCGCTGAAGGTGTCTGATTACGTAGGAGCGATTACGGATGCAGTGAAACGGGAGTTCGCGAATTATCCGCAGCTTCCGGAAATTTGGGTTGAACCGGGGCGGAGCATCGTTGGTGATGCCGGCACGACGCTGTATACGGTAGGTACGAGCAAGGATATCCCTGGCGTGCGTAAATATGTGGCCGTTGATGGTGGGATGACGGACAACCCACGTCCGGCGCTATACGGCTCGAAATATGAGGCGATGTTAGCCAACCGCGCCAACGATGCCAATGAGGAGACCGTGTCGATCGCCGGTAAATGCTGTGAAAGCGGCGATATGCTGATCTGGGACGTAGAGCTGCCGAAGGTGAACAGCGGCGATCTGCTCGCCGTATCTTGCACCGGTGCGTACAACTACGCGATGGCCAGCAACTACAACCGGATTCGTCGTCCGGCCGTCGTATTCGTGCAAGACGGACGCAGCGATCTCGTCGTGAAGCGCGAGTCGTTGCAGGATCTGATCGCTTGTGACGTGATTCCAGAACGGATTGCAAAGCAGCCATCGCTGAAATAAGCAGGAACTTATGAAACAGCAAGGCCTGAGAGGGAGCGAATTGTCGTTTCCTATCAGGCCTTGCTTTGCTTGTATGCGGATTTTCTAGTAAACTGTAAGAGGTTTGTCCTAGACGTTTATGAAGAAGGGTGTGTATACGATATGAAAAAAGGTAAAATCGTTTTGGAAAAAGGCGGAGAAGTCGAAATTCAGTTCCTGCCTGAAGAAGCTCCTGGAACGGTCGCAAACTTTGAGAAGCTGGCCAACTCCGGATTTTATAACGGACTTACGTTCCATCGCGTGATCCCAGGGTTTGTTGCACAAGGCGGCTGCCCGATCGGCAACGGCACAGGCGGCCCAGGGTATACGATCAAATGCGAAACGGATACCAATGTGACGAAGCATGAGCGCGGAGTATTGTCGATGGCACATGCCGGCAAAGATACCGGCGGCAGCCAGTTCTTTATCGTCTATGAACCGCAGCCGCATTTGGACGGCGTGCATACCGTTTTTGGTAAGGTGACATCGGGGATGGAGTACGTGGATCAAATTCGTCCCGGGGATAAAATGAAAGAAGTTACTGTGTGGGACGAAGCTTAATTTAATTCGCAAACTTAAAAGGGACCTCGCTATGCCAAGCTGGCTTGAGCGGGGCCCCTTTTTCATTGGATTAGGAATTTCTTTGGTGGGCGGCTTCGTCTTTCACTTCTTCACGGAAGCCTTCGATGGCACGCAGACGTTTCTCGTTCTTCTCCTCGATTTGCTGCTTCTCCTGAGGGGAGATTTCATCAGCATGCTCGCTGAGATAATCTTGTCCTTCACGGAAGTTCTTAATGGTGTTTTGGATGTTGCGTTGAATCTTTTCCACATTGTCGGAGCGATTATCCGGTTTTGCCACGTTCATTCCTCCTGAGAAATAGAATTGGTATCGATATCGTTCTTAAGGTTGGCTCTTTGGGCCGGTTTTTATGCATGCTGCAAGAACCTGTGAGGTAAAGGGGGATTGGCGGTGTGACGGGTGTGCTTGATTTTTTACAAAATTAGTGCTAACATTCGTTTTGCAGTCATGCAAAATCTAATAATTAGCAATCCTTCGGGGCAGGGTGAAATTCCCTACCGACGGTGATGGCTCATTGGACGTCTGTTCGATGAAGCACAAGTCCGTGACCCGCAGTGCTTACGTAAGCATGCGGCTGACCCGGTGAGATTCCGGGACCGACAGTATAGTCTGGATGGGAGAAGGAAACGCGAGAGCACGTACGTTATTTTATTTGCGAAGGTGTTCGTACCTAAAGAGCTTCAAACGATCAAGTTATATTTTTCACATGCCTTGGGTGGTGAAGAGTCTTGACGTTGCCAAGCTTTCGTTTTGGTCTATTTGTCGTCTTTGTACGATTTTAGGGTCGTGTCTTGGCGACAGTGGGTAGACGAAAGTGCTCTTTTTGATAGGCGTAAAACTACTCTCATGTTCAGCCCTGCCGGATTGCGGCAGGGTTGTTTTTGTATTCTTCGCTTCACGGATTGGCGTAAGGAGGACCGCGGATGAAGGTGATTGACGACGAATATTACATGGCGCTGGCGTTAGATATGGCGGAGCGCACACAAGGACAAACCGGGACCAATCCAGTCGTTGGTGCCGTTGTCGTGAAGGATGGGGCCTTGATTGGGCTGGGCACGCACTTGAAGCGGGGGACTCCGCATGCCGAGGTACATGCCTTGAATATGGCCGGTTCCCAAGCAGGAGGGAGCACCGTATATGTCACCTTAGAGCCTTGCAGCCATCACGGACTAACCCCGCCTTGTGCCGAGCGATTGATTCACGAGAAGGTGCGGCGCGTCGTAGTTGCTTGTGAAGATCCGAATCCGCTGGTCGCCGGCAAAGGCATTGAAATGCTGCGTGCTGCCGGAATTGAAGTTGAAGTGGGTGTGTTGCGTGAACGAGCTTTGAAGCTGAATCGCCGCTTTATTAAGTTCATCACGACAGGCATGCCTTATGTGACGATTAAATCCGCCAGCACGCTGGATGGGAAGCTGGCAAGCCGGACAGGGGATAGTAAGTGGATTTCCAATGAGAAAGCGAGAGAAATCGTCCACTCGATGCGCCATCAACACCAAGCTATAATGGTGGGCGTTTCGACGATCCTGGCGGATGATCCGCAGTTGACTACCCGATTATCCGTTCCGGGTCTGTCACCCATTCGTATCATTGCTGATTCAACGCTCCGTATTCCAGAGACGGCCCAAGTCCTGCGGGACGGGCAAGCCCCCACTTGGATTGTGACGACGGAACAGGCCGATCCGGACAAGGTTGAACGCCTCACTCGCCTTGGGGCGGAAGTTCTCCGCTGTGGCAGCGGCCCGCAGGTTGATCTGCGGAATGCGCTTGTTCAAATCGGTCAACGCGGGATATCTTCTATCCTCGTTGAAGGAGGCGGACGACTTAACGGTTCGCTGCTGGAACAACAGCTGGTGGATGAGATCGTACTTTTCCTAGCCCCTAAGCTGATTGGAGGCGTGGATGCCCCCGCAAGTTTTAACTTCGCCGGATATGATCTCATGCGGGATGCGGTGACCTTGCGCGACATGGAAGTCGAACAAATCGGGGATAATGTGTGCATCAGAGGAGTACCGGTCTGGGCGCAGGTGAAGGAGGGAGATCACTAATGTTTACAGGACTTGTGGAAGAAATCGGCACGATGAAATCGATTAGCCGCAAAGGAGAAGCGATGATTCTGAACATTGCGGCAAAGATAGTTACCGAAGGCATCAAGCTGGGTGACAGCATCTCAGTGAACGGCGTCTGCTTGACCGCCACCTCGTTTGATGCCTCCTCCTTCTCGGTTGACGTGATGCCGCAAACGTTCCGCAACACCAATCTGAAGGACTTGAAACCCGGCAGCCGTGTGAATTTGGAGCGTGCCATGGCGGCGAATGGACGCTTCGGCGGACATATCGTACAGGGTCATGTCGACGGCGTCGGCACGATTGTTGGTACGAGTCAGGATCAGAATGCGGTTGTGTTTGAAATTCGACCAAGTAAGCCTTCCTTATTCAAATACATTATTCCTAAAGGCTCCATCGCCGTGGATGGCATCAGCTTAACAGTGGTCGAAGCGGAAGGCGGGACGTTCACGGTATCTATCATCCCGCATACGTTAGCCGAGACAGTGCTCGCCTTTAAGCGGGCGGGAGACACAGTGAATCTCGAATGCGATGTGCTGGGAAAATACGTGGATCATCTCCTCAAGTACGGCAGAGGCGGCCAGGATACGGATGAAGCGAGCGGCGGCGAGTTGGGAATTAATCTCCCGTTTCTGGCTGCGAACGGGTTCGTGTGAACATACGAAATAACGTCTCTAAGTTCCGTTACATCGGACGATCAACATTTATTTTAAGGAGGGGAATGTGATGAGTGACATTGTATTAGACCGGGTCGAGGAAGCGATTTACGAACTAATGCGCGGGAAGGTCATTATTGTCGTCGACGACGAAGACCGGGAGAATGAAGGAGATTTCGTGGCACTTGCGGAAAAGGCGACGCCCGAAGTGATCAACTTCATGATCACCCAAGGCCGCGGACTGGTCTGCCTGCCGATTACGGCGGAACGGGCAGAGGAGTTGGATTTGCAGCCGATGGTGGCGCAAAACACAGATAATCATGGGACGGCCTTTACCGTCTCGATTGACCATAAAGATACGACAACGGGCATCTCGGCATATGAGCGGTCGTTAACGGTAAAGGCGATCATGGATCCCAATGCCAAGCCGTCGGACTTCCGCCGTCCAGGCCATATGTTCCCGTTAATTGCAAAGAAAGGCGGCGTGCTGCGCCGCGCTGGACACACGGAAGCCGCGGTTGACCTGGCCCGGATGTGCGGTGCCTATCCAGCCGGCGTCATCTGCGAGGTCATCAAGGAAGACGGGACGATGGCCCGGCTGCCGGATTTGGTGGAGATCGCCAAAACTTATGATCTCAAGCTGATCAGCGTTAAAGACCTGATCCATTACCGCAATGAGAAAGAGAAGCTGGTTAATCGCGAAGTGGAAGTGCGCATGCCAACGGATTACGGCGAGTTCCGTGCTGTCGCTTATACGAATGACGTGGATAATAAAGAACACGTTGCGCTTGTCAAAGGTGAAATCAACGGCGATGAGCCGGTGCTGGTTCGGGTGCACTCCGAGTGCTTGACCGGGGACGTGTTCCATTCTCACCGCTGCGATTGCGGACCGCAGTTTGAGGCCGCTCTGCGCCAGATTGAGGAAGCGGGCAGAGGCGTGCTGCTGTATATGCGACAAGAGGGCCGCGGCATCGGCTTGATTAACAAGTTGAAGGCCTACAAGCTGCAGGAACAAGGCTTTGATACGGTGGACGCCAACCTGAAGCTTGGATTTCCGGCAGACCTGCGCGATTACGGAATTGGAGCGCAGATTCTCAAGGATCTGGGTGTCCGCAAAATTCGCTTGATGACCAACAATCCACGTAAAATCAAAGGCTTGGAAGGCTATGGCCTGGAGGTTGTCGAACGGGTACCCATTCAAATGAAAGAGAACGAGGATAACACCAAGTACTTGCATACCAAACAAGCGAAATTAGGGCATTTGCTCAAATTTGACGATGTGGAGCAGGATGAGTCTTCCACTCGCGTTTAATGGCGAAGCGAATTCCCTTAGCAATGATCTAACTCTACTAATAGAAAGGTTTGATGAATCATGGCAAACGTATTTGAAGGGCATTTAGTATCGGACGGGTTAAAATATGCGATCGTAGTCAGCCGCTTTAATGAATTTATTACAAGCAAGCTGCTTTCCGGCGCCTTGGATGCATTGAAACGGCATGGAGCCAAAGAGGAAGAAATTTACGTTGCCTGGGTACCGGGGGCGTTCGAAATCCCGTTTGCGGCACAGAAGCTGGCGGAGAGCGGCAAATACGATGCAGTCATTACGCTGGGTACGGTCATCCGCGGCTCCACCACTCATTATGATTATGTCTGCAACGAGGTTTCCAAAGGCGTTGCCGCCGTTGGCCTTAAAACCGGCGTGCCTACGATCTTTGGCGTCGTAACGACCGAAAATATCGAGCAGGCGATCGAACGTGCCGGTACGAAAGCCGGAAATAAAGGCTGGGATGCCGCATTGGCAGCCATCGAAATGGCGAACTTGACGAAACAGCTGCAATAATGCTTATCTTAATGTAGTACCCCTGAGCCGAAGGGGTACTACATTTTTCTTTTGCAACAACCGATTTTTAAGGTAAACTTATGTACATACATGTTTGCTTACGGGTGGAGGATGTTCATTGACGACAGTAACGTATAAGCTGGAAACCTTCGAGGGGCCGCTTGATTTGCTATTGCACCTGATCGATAAAGCCGAGATTGATATCCATCAAATCTCCATCAGTGAGATTACCGATCAGTACCTCGAATATTTGCAAGACATGCAGGAGCTTGAGCTGGAGGTCACCAGCGAGTTTCTGGTCATGGCTGCGACGCTGCTGTCGATCAAGAGTAAGCAGCTGCTGCCGAAACCACCCGTCATCGAAATGGACGATGATTTCGATTACTTGTTTGAGGAGGAAGAAGATCCTCGGGACGAGCTTATCCGCAAGCTGATCGAATACCGTAAATATAAAGGGATCGCTGCGCATTTGCATGAACGCGAGTGGGAGCGCAGCTTGATTTTCTCGAAAGAACCGGAGGATCTGACGCCGTTTATGCCGGAGGTGCAGGAGAACCCCGTGAAAGGGCTGCATGCTGCTGATTTGATTGCCGTCTTCCAGAAGGCGATGCGTCGGGCAGCCAAGCGCAACACGGTAGCGCGGATTCACCGCGACGAAATTTCCGTTAAGGATCGGCTGAAGGAAGTCGTGTCTGCGTTCGAGCATGTGGGGAAAGGCGGCAGGTTGCTCTTTTCCAAGCTGCTGCATACGGAGATGAGTCGGCACGAAATCGTCGTCACGTTTTTGGCCGTGTTGGAACTGATGAAGATGAAGCAAATCGTCTGCTATCAGAACCGGCTTTTCGACGATATTGTTATGGAGTGGAGAGGGGAAGGAAGTATCGATGAATTTTCAGGAATTGAAATCGATTATTGAGGGGTTGCTCTTCTTGGCAGGTGAGGAAGGCTTAAGCCTCAAACAGCTGGCTGAAGTGACGGAACAGCGGCAAGAGGTGGTGTCCGATGCCCTGCTGGATATGAAATCGTCCTTCGAGCGAGCCGGCAGAGGACTGCAAATCGTGCAAATCGCCGGCAACTACCAGCTGGCGACGCTTCCGGAGCATGCCCCTTATTTCGAACGGCTGGCTTATTCGCCTTCGCGTTCGACCTTATCCCAGGCTGCGCTTGAAACGTTATCGATTATCGCTTATCGTCAACCGATTACTCGGGTGGAAATTGAGGAAATCCGGGGGGTGAAATCCGAGCGGGCGATTCATTCTCTGGTCAACAAGGATTTGATTGAGGAAGTGGGCCGCGCTGAAGCGATCGGCCGTCCGATTTTGTATGGGACCACGAAGGCGTTTCTGGACTATTTTGGACTGGCCAGCTTAAAGGATTTGCCGGACTTGGCCGATTTCGAAAGTGCCGAGGAGCTGGAGGAGGAGACGCAGCTCCTGTTCCAGCGCTTAGAGGAACAACAGCTGACGTTTGATGATGTAAATCAGGATTTTGTGGCGAAGGAGGAGTCACCGGGGGAAAATCCCGATGATATGGAACCAGGGAATTTATGAGGACATTTCCCGGTAGGCGGTTGAGCGAGGCGCCAGCCTCGCCTGACTTCGCGATGCTAATCACCAGTGTTGCAGTGTCCGCCCATTTTCCAAACCATATCGCAATCCACGACCCCACCTGCTCATCACCAATCTCTCTAAAAAGCCTCCCACCGCATTGCCGCTTACATAACCCCATCACCCGGCCAAGTGTGCCCGGGTATTTTTTTCGCTCAATTAAGTCATCGCAATTGCCGGTAACCGGCCAAACAGATCGTTGTCGAGCACTTTGCTTAAAACGTGAAACGTATCGAATGATTTCCTTTTGGAATAGCCATACTACGATGGAGTATTTTATCTGATAGGTATGGAGGGCTTTCCCGTGTGGATTTGGCTCGGAGGCATCCTGATCCTGCTGCTGCTAATAGCTGCCTTGATTTTGCTGTCTACCATTACGTTCAATTTGACCCTGCGCAAGAAAAATCGGGATGACACGGTGTTGCTGGAAGTTACGATGCTCTATGGCTTTGTTCGCTTACGTTACCAGGTACCTACAATCCGGATCAAAAATTGGCGTGACGGTGTGCAGATCGAGAAAAATCAGCCAGAGAACGTGCTGCAAAAGGAATCCACCAGCGTCGACCACGAGGTGAACAAAGACAAGGTCGAGCTATGGATGGATCAGTTCGAACGTTTGCTTCAAGCGACCAGCGGGCTGCGGGTCTGGCTTCAATCCACACTTCGCCGCGTCTCCTTCCGCAAGCTGGAATGGTCAACGAACATCGCGTTAGAGGATGCGGCCCATACCGCGACGTTAACGGGGGCACTATGGGGAGTTAAAGCGACGATTGTTGGCTGGCTTACCCGTTATATTTCTTTGAAGCAGAGACCTAAATTGTTTGTCGTTCCTGTATTCGGCAGCAAGCCGTTATTTTCCACGGAATTGCGCTGCATAGCGCAAATTCGCTGCGGTTATGCTATCTATGCTGGACTGGTACTTATAGTTCGCGTGCTAAAAGTGAAGGGAGGAGTTAAGAAATGGCTGACCATCCTATTAAAGGGCTAATGCAAACCGCTATGGAAAACATCAAGGAAATGGTTGATGTCAACACGATCGTGGGTGAACCGGTCGAAACGCCGGACGGCAGCGTGATTTTGCCAATCAGCCGCGTGGGCTTCGGTTTTGCTGCCGGGGGGAGCGATTTTATTGTTGATGACGAACACAATAAATCGACCACAGGCTCTTCTGAGAACAGCAATGTCCGCCCGTTTGGCGGCGGTAGCGGCGGCGGGGTTTCGATTAATCCGATCGCGTTCCTCGTCGTAGGAAAGCCGGGCGTACACATTGTGCCGCTGGATAACCAAACACATCTTGTCGAAAAAATCATCGATACCGTACCTGGTATCATCGACCGAATCCAGTCCATGTTCCCGAACCAGAATGCAACTGCGAATGCAGCGATGGCAACAGCGCAAGCTGCCCAGATGCAGGAATCGGCCGTCCGAACCGGCATCAATCCTTTTGCATAACTGCCTTTTGACCGTTGATCCTTTCCGGGCTGCCGGGAGGGGTCTTTTTCTTGATTTTAGGTGGGACATACTCTCTTGCAAAATTGCATATAAGTAAACAAGTACCTGCTATAGTACCTGTTACCGGAGGAATCAACTTATGAAGAAAGATTCACATGACCGCAGATTACACTCCTTTTGCTGCTTATTGGCCGCGGTTCTGCTGTTCGCCTGGTTGAATCCGCAGGCTGTACAAGCTGCTCCCGATGCGCCCTCGATCCATGCTCAGGCCGCTGCGGTCATTGACGTGACCTCGGGTCGCCTGCTGTACAGCTTGCACGGAGATGACGAGTTGCCCATCGCCAGCTTGACCAAGATCATGACCGCCATCGTCGCGATCGAGCACGGCAAACTGTCGGATATGGTTACGGTTGGAAAGAACGCATACGGGAAGGAGGGCTCATCCCTCTATCTCCATTTAGGGGAAGAGATGAGTCTGGAAAATATGCTATACGGGCTGATGCTCCGTTCAGGCAATGATGCAGCGACCGCGATTGCAGAGCATGTGGGCGGCTCGGAGGAAGGCTTCGTTTATTTGATGAATGAAAAGGCCAAGCTTCTCGGATTAACGCATACCCATTTTCAAAATCCGCATGGTTTAGATGCCGAAGGGCATTATTCTTCAGCCAACGATTTGGCCAAGCTGACAAGCTATGCATTGAAAAATCCGCACTTTAAGGAGATCGTTCGAACACCCAGCAAAACCGCGCCAAACCCCAATGATCCGTGGGATTATAAGTGGTTAAACAAGAACAAGATGCTGCGTTTCTACGACGGGGCAGACGGCGTGAAAACCGGCTATACGAAGACGGCAAGACGTTGTTTGGTGAGCTCCGCGACCCGCAATGGACAGCAAATCGCCGTCGTCACATTAAACGACGGGGATGATTGGAATGATCACCGCAAGCTGCTGGATTACGGTTTTGCGAACTTTCCTCTGACAACGTTGATAGGCAAAGGGCAAGCGATTGAAAACGGTCTGGTGACCGGGGCGGATTTCAAATATGCGCTGGCCCCGGAGGAAGTCGGCAAAGTTGAGAGAAGGCTGAAGTTAGTGGAGGCGCGTACAGGCTCGTTTGGTTATCGCGGGCGAATAAGCGTTCGATTAAATGGAGAAGAAATCGGCACGGTGCCGGTGTACGATAAGGCCAGCTTTAACCCGACCATCCTGGAGAGGGGCAACGAGCCGAATGTCGGCGGAGCCTATGGATCCGCCTCGGAACATCAGGTGATTCAATGGCCTTCTGATTGGTCTGCGGCGTTAAAGAAGGTGCTGCAAACCTTGTTGTTTGATATTTGATGTGGGGTAAAGGGAGAGAGGCAAGACTGGGCGAAGGAGGGGCAGAACGAATGGTCAACAAAATATGGCTTGCACTTATTTTGATTGGGTTTCTCTTTGCAGCTATTAAAGGGGATATCGGTACGGTGACGCAAGCGGCGTTTGACGGGGCTGCGACCGGCGTAACCGTATGTTTTGGATTAATCAGCGTGTTGGTGTTTTGGCTTGGGATCATGCGACTGGCGGAGGATTCTGGCCTGGTGAAGACGATCTCCAGGCTGCTTGGACCGATTGTTGCTTATTTGTTCCCCGACGTGCCGAAGAACCATCCGGCGATGGGGTATATTTTATCGAACATGAGCGCAAATTTACTTGGCCTTGGGAACGCAGCTACGCCGATGGGAATCCGCGCCATGCAGGCGTTGCAGGAGCTGAACCCAGACAAACAAACGGCCTCCCCGGCCATGTGTACTTTGCTGGCCCTGAACACCGCCAGCATTACGTTGATTCCCACCACGTTGATTGCGATCCGCATCAACTTCCATTCTGCGAATCCGGCAGAAATCGTGGGGTCGACGCTGCTTGCGACAGCCATCGCCACAGGGGCGGCTATCGTCGCTGATCGCTGGTATCGCAGACGGAACACGTATCGTACACCGCCGCGGATCTCGGCGCCACCCGATATTTCGCTGAAAGGGTGAGGCATTTTGCTCGATTGGGTGAATCTTATTTCGGCTTGGGCCGTACCGGTGATGATTGCCTTTATTCCGCTTTATGCTTATTTCAAAAAAGTACCGGTCTATGAGTCGTTTGTCGACGGAGCGAAGGATGGGTTCTCAACCGCCATAGGGATCATCCCGCATCTGGTTGGCATGATGGTGGCAATCAGCGTGTTCCGCGCTTCTGGGGCGCTCGATTTCTTTGTCGGGTGGATGACGCCCTTTCTATCCTGGCTTCATGTTCCGCCGGAAGTGCTGCCGCTTGGGTTTCTTCGGCCTTTGACCGGGACGGGCTCACTGGCCTTTACAACTGACCTGATCAAAACCTATGGTCCAGATTCGATGATCGGCCGGATCGCTTCCACTATTCAAGGAAGTACCGATACAACGCTCTACGTTTTGACGGTGTATTTCGGGGCCGTGGGGATCCGGAACGGCCGTTATGCCTTAAAGGTTGGATTATTTTCGGATGTTGTTGGCTTTATCGCTGCGATCGTCGTTTGCTTGCTCTTATTCGGTTAAATAACTACATACCTTTTATGATCGTTGAACCGCCTGCAGCACTTCGCTGATGGGGCGGTTTTTGCGGTTTATGGGGGCTGCTATTGTGATTTTTCCATGAGGTGGGTATCATGTGTATGAGGTGACTAATGCAAATATGGAAAGATTACAGAAAATTTTGGCCGCTGCCGGTGTGGCATCGCGCCGTAAATGCGAGGAATTAATTCTAAGCGGCAAGGTTCAAGTCAATGGTGAGACCGTTACGACGCTGGGCACGAAAGCTGATCCGTCCGTGGACGTGATTACCGTTGAGGGCAAGCCAATCGGCGCGGAGAAGAAGCTGTACCTGATGTTCAATAAACCGAAAGGCGTCATCACGAGCGCTTCCGATCCCCAAGGCCGGAAAATCGTCACCGATTACTTAAAAGGAATCAAGGAGCGGGTTTATCCAGTAGGCCGGCTCGACTACGATACGGAAGGTCTACTGCTGCTGACCAATGACGGCGAATTTGCACATTTGCTGACGCATCCAAAGCATCATGTACCGAAGACGTATCTGGCAACGGTCAAAGGGGTACCGCATGGTACCGCGCTGGACAAGCTGAAGCAAGGTGTGATGCTGGAGGATGGGATGACGGCACCAGCCGAGGTCGAGTACTATGACATTGACCCGGAGGAGAAGTACGCAACCATCTCGATCACGATTCATGAGGGCCGAAACCGTCAAGTGCGCCGCATGTTTGATGCAATTTCGCACCCGGTGACACGGCTCAAGCGAATTTCTTTTGGTGATTTGGTTCTGGGCAACCTCAAACGCGGTCTGTACCGCCATTTAACCAAAGAAGAAGTCGACAGCCTCTACAAACTCGCTCGCACTACTACTCCCCACACTCCTAAGCGCTAGAAATGTGGTGAATAGTGGTAAAGAAGCGGTGAATTTGAAGATGAAGCAACTGTAGATTTTAAGGAACGATCAGTATCCGTTGACCTTCATAAGAGTGGAAAATGGCATAGTGTGAAATGATTCTGGAGAAACGGCAGTGGTCGCCTTTGTGAGCGGATTTCACCCTTAGTATGAGTTTAGGATATCAATGAAATCCGCGAGCAACAGCGATCGTAAGAACATTTCACACGTCGCCCCAACCCATGAGCTCCTTAGTTCAATCTGAAATTATCCATCCGAAGATATCCCCCTCATTTCTTGCGCGTCACATAATATTCATATTTCCCCGGGCTGAAACTGCGGCATTTTTCGTTATAATGTTCATAGAGTGTTCACGAATTGTTCAACACTTCATGACAATTTTCATAGAAAGGAAGTTAACTATGGGGAAGGCGAGACGGCCGATCCAAATCGTCATCTTGCTGTTGATCGTCATCCTGGGCGGATATGCGATCGGGACTGCAGTGTCCGGCGGTGAGGCCGATAAACCTAAGCAAGGCGGGAATCCGCCAGCGTTTAAACTGCTCGGTTTGGATGGACAGGTACATACGTTGGACGACTATAAGGGCAAATCGGTGGTCTTAAACTTTTGGGCTACCTGGTGCACCTATTGCGTCAAAGAAATGCCTGCATTACAAGCCCAATGGGAAAAATGGCGCGATCAAGGCGTCGTCGTTCTAGGCATCAACACGGGCGAAGACGAGATGACCGTACAAAATTTCGTCAAGCAGACAGGTGTGGATTTTCCCATTTTATATGATTCCAACAATACGACAACGCGCGATTACGGCATCGTGCCGATGCCAACGACGTTCTTTATCGGCAAGAACGGCAAAATTACCTCTATTCATCAAGGCGAGCTGAATTTGGATACGTTGGATGACCAAATCAGGCAGCTGGTGGGGCTTTGACGTCGAGAGGAGGACATAATCGGTGATTGAAAACACAAAATGCGAATGCGGCCACCAGAACCGGGTGGGAACCGTATTGTGCGAAGCCTGCGGCAAACCGCTGCTTGAGGAAGATCAGCAGCAAGGCGGGCTTTTGGAGATGCGTTATGACGGGGTTGCTCGGCGCTCGCAGCGGGCCAATCCCAATTTTATTGATCGGGTCTGGAACTTCTTCTCCTCCGTCAAGGTCGCGATTTATTTGATCATCATCACCTTGATTGGTGCGATGTTAGGGACGATCTTCGAGCAGGAGAGCAACTTCATTAATTTTGACCCTTCAACCTATTACAAGAACAAGTATGGAACGATCGGCGAAATTTATTACCGACTGGGTTTGTCCCATACGTATGAGTCCTGGTGGTTTATTCTGCTGCTGGTGATGATCGGTGCTTCGCTTGTCATCTGCAGTCTGGATCGGGTGCTTCCGCTTTACAAAGCGCTTTCAAAACAGAAAGTGCGCAAGCATCTGGCTTTCCTCACCCGTCAGAAAATCGTGTATCAAGGGGAAATCAATGAGGATGGCGAGGAATGGGTGCAACGTGCCGTTCAACCGCTGCGGAAGAAGCATTACCGGGTTTATACAGATGGCAGCGCCTTGCTGGCAGAGAAACAAAGGTTTAGCCGCTGGGGCCCTTACATTATTCATATCGGGCTGATTGTTTTTCTCTTGGCGGTTCTGTTCCGCGGATTGCCGGGGCTGCATCTGGACACACATTACTGGTTCCCTGAAGGCGAAATTACGCATATTCCCGAAACGAACCTTTACTTGAAAAACGAGAAGTTTACGGTTGAATATTACAGCGAGGACGAAATGTCCGAGGATTTCAAAGCGAGAGGGAAGGTCGTACCGAAGCTGTTCGAGACCCAAGCCGTGCTGTATGAATGTACAGCAGATTGCGACGATCCTTCCAAAGAGCCGCAGCTTCGCGAAGTCAAGCGACATGCCATTCGGGTGAACGATCCGCTCAGTTACAAAGGACTACAAGCGTATCAATTTGATTTTGATCTCACCCCGAAGCTTAGATCGGTGCAGCCCGCTTTAGTAGATGTCAAGACCGGAGAATCCTACGGCAAGTTCAAATTGGACATGAGAAATCCAGAGCGTGAGTATGAAGTAGGCCCTTACCGGTTAACGCTGCAAAATAAGTATATGGATTTTTCCCTGAACGACGAGGGAAAGCCGGTATCCATTTCCGGCGAGCCGAACGCGCCTGCCTTTTTATTTTTGATCAAAGGACCGGATCTTCCGGAGGATGGCGCACAGTACATTTATTTCCCTAAACAGATTGACAAGGAGCGGTTCCAGCAAGATGCGATTAACGAGCAGCTTGGAGGCGTGCAATCGAAGCTGCGGCTGGACGTCCTTGGGATGGAAGACGTCGACTTTATCGAAGCGTCCAGTTATTTGAACATCCGGGTCGACCGGGCGATGCCGTTCGTTTGGGTGGGCCTTGGGATCGTGATGCTTGGACTGGTCATAGGATTTTACTGGCAGCATCGCCGCATCTGGCTGCGTGTTGATGGCCGCCAGCTGACGCTGGGCGGACATACGACCAAGAATTGGTTTGGCATGCGCCGCGAAGTTTCCGCATTCCTCCAATCGATGGGGGTTGAAGCGGATGAGAAGTCATTGGAAAATAGGGGGAAACATCCATGAACTTTTTGGAAATCAGCAGAGTCGCATTTATGACGGCCTTTTTGCTTTATTGTGCGGCTTTTATTTTTTATGTGGTGGCCGTAACCGGCAAGACGTGGCGCAATCGCGACCCGAAGCGCCATGAGAAGAAATGGGGACGCATTTCATTTGCCGTTTCCTCGCTTGGGTTGCTCTCGCATTTTGTCTATTGCGGAACCCGCTGGGCATACAGCGGACATGTACCCGTCAGCAATATGTACGAATTTATGACGTTCTTATCTATGATGATTATGGTGGCTTTCACCATCGTTTTTATCATTTATCGCAAAATATTGCTGGGGATGTTCGCCCTCCCGCTGGCGATCATTATTATGGCGTACGCTGCTGTATTCCCGCGGGACGTTCAGCCGTTGATTCCATCGCTGCGTTCCATTTGGCTTTATATCCACGTAACGCTGGCGGCTACCGGCGAGGCGTTCTTCGCCGTTGGTTTTGTGGCCGGGTTGATGTACCTGCTGCGGGCCGTGGATTTTAAGGCGACGGACAAGGCAGGCCGCCGTCAAAAATGGTGGGTTGAATTTACGCTTTTTTCTATTATTATAGTATTGGGCTTCATTGTTTCCGTCTTTGCCTTCCGGGCAGCCGGATATGAAGCTGTGTTCGTACAAAATCAGACAACGATTGACACCCAAGTGGAGCAGAATAGTACAATAGAAGATAAAGAAGTTTATAATCTGCCACCGATCGTTGGTCCGCATCAAAGTGAGCCGGAGCACATTCAGCCGTTCCTCGGGATGAAAAAGCCTTTGTTTGATGCACCTTCCTGGATGAGAGGGGAAACGGCCGGCCGTAAACTGAATACAATAATTTGGGCAATACTAACAGGTATCGTGCTTTATTTGCTGCTCCGGTTAATCTTGCGTAAGCCGCTTGGCACCGCGTTATCTCCTGCAGTTCGGGGCATCGACCCAGATGATTTGGATGAGATCAGTTACCGGGCAATTGCGATCGGATTTCCCATCTTTACGCTGGGGGCGCTCATATTTGCCATGATCTGGGCGCAGCAGGCTTGGGGCAGATTCTGGGGCTGGGATCCGAAGGAAGTATGGGCGCTGATTACCTGGCTATTTTACAGTGCTTACCTCCACTTGCGCTTATCGCGCGGCTTCCAGGGACGCAAGTCTTCGTGGCTGGCTGTACTTGGATTTCTTGTGGTGATGTTTACGCTGGTTGGGGTAAATCTGATCATAGCGGGGCTGCACTCTTACGCGGGTACCGATTAACTCAGGCAATAATACCATATGGACTGCTCAACTGATTGGGTAAGATGATGAAGGGGTTGTTGTTAAAATGTCAGATCAAGCAAACCGCATTCTGGTAGTCGATGACGAGGAGCGGATTCGCCGGCTGCTAAAGATGTACTTGGAAAAAGAAGGCTACGAAATCGATGAAGCCGAGGATGGGGAGACTGCCCTGAAGTTGGCGACTTCCAACGACTATGGTTTGATCTTGCTCGACGTCATGCTTCCGGGGATTGACGGGGTCGAGGTCTGTAATCGATTGAGACAAGTTAAAGCAACACCGGTACTAATGCTGACGGCCAAGGGAGAGGAAATTAACCGTGTACAGGGCTTTGAAGTTGGAGCGGACGATTACGTCGTGAAGCCGTTCAGCCCACGCGAGGTCATCTACCGGGTCAAAGCGATCATGCGCCGCGCTTCCGCTACGGCTTATTTGACGAAGGAAAGCGGAACTAGCAACAATATTGTGTTCCCTCATCTGGTGATTGAACATGATGCCCATCGGGTAACTGCTAACGGGCAGGAGGTCAGCTTGACTCCCAAGGAGTATGAACTGCTGCATTATCTGGCCGTTTCGCCGGATAAGGTGTTTTCCCGGGAAGAGTTACTGAAGGATGTATGGAACTACGAGTTTTTCGGTGATTTGCGTACGGTGGATACCCATGTGAAGCGGCTTCGGGAGAAGTTGAACAAGGTGTCGCCGGAGTCCGCTGCCATGATCACGACCGTATGGGGCGTCGGATATAAGCTGGAGGTTCCAAAGTAAGTGAACTTCTGGAGAACGCTCGTTGGTAAGCTGTGGATTACGATCATTTGCTTGGTAGCTTGCGTCCTGATGTTAATGGGACTGTTCCTGCTGCCTTACATCGATACGAACTTTACAAACTCCGGAGCGGTCAAACGATTATTTGTGATCGTCGCAATGATCGGGTTTTCGCTCACAACGTTTTTTGCTTTGTTTCTGTTCACGAAGATTACACAGCCGATGCAGCAGCTGATTCGGGCTGCGGATGCGGTGCGCAAAGGCAAGTACGACACGCGCCTGTCTCTGCGCACGAGTGATGAAATCGGTGAGCTTGCCATTACGTTTAACCATATGGCGGAAGAACTGGAAAATACGATCCGCAGCTTAAAGCACGAGAAGGAACATCTTTCCAGTGTGCTTAGAAGCATGAATGATGCGGTAATTACGTTGGACCGCGAGGGTGCTGTCATTTTAACCAACCCGCCGGGTGATCGGTTATTACAGCTTTGGGGAGATCTGACAGAGGAGAGCGAGGAAGAAATACCTGCCTCTGCTGACGAAAAACAGATGGTACCGAAGCCGCTCTTTCCGTTATTCCGTCGTTTGCTTGATCAAGAGAGCGACCAGAAGATGAACGTCCACGTTATGAAAGGGGTATGGTCCGTACATATGGCGCCGCTGTCCTCAGACGGTGAGGTTCGCGGAGCCGTTGCCGTACTTCGGGATGTAACTGAAGAAGTGAACTTGGAGAAGATGCGCCGCGATTTCGTGGCGAACGTGTCTCATGAAATTCGGACCCCGCTCTCGATGATGCAAGGGTACAGTGAAGCGCTGCTTGACGGTATGGCTTCTTCGCCGGAAGAGAGCGCGGAGCTCGCCCAAGTTATTTATGAAGAGTCCCTGCGGATGGGACGGCTCGTTCGTGATTTGTTAGACTTGGCTCGGATGGAGGCAGGTCATACGGATATGGTTATGCGCAGGGTCGACTTTCGTGAGTTGGCAGAGAGGGTGGACCGCAAATTTCAGGTCCGAGCCAAAGATAACGGGGTTGAGCTTGTGTTGGAGCTGGAAGACGGGGAGCTGCAGCTGCAAGCCGATGAAGACCGTTTGGAACAGGTGCTGACCAATTTGCTGGACAATGCTTTCCGGCATACGCCGGAAGGAGGGAAGGTGACGGTCAAGGCTTCCATGGAAACCGGCGAAATGGGCAAGCAGCTTCACGTCGCCGTATCGGATACCGGTGTAGGCATTCCGAGCGAAGATTTACGGTATATCTTCGACCGCTTCTATAAAGCCGACAAAGCACGGGTTCGCGGTGAGAACGGCGGGACGGGATTAGGTCTTTCGATCGTCAAAAATATCATCGCAGCTCATCAAGGTTCCATTTGGGCCGATAGTGAAATTGGCAAGGGCACCGTATTTCACTTTCTGCTTCCTGTCGAATCGGGACAAACTACGTAATCACAAAAAAACATCCTTCGCGAAGAAGGATGTTTTTTTGTTGAATGCCGCAGATAAATCTTGTTCATCGTGGAACAATGATTGATCTGACGGCGGAATGAATATTCGTGATCTCGTGGTTCGCGCCGTTACGCGAAAATGATATGTTGGGCTTTATTGATTTCCGGAAGCTTCGTCAAATCGTCCAGAACTTCCTTCGTTACGGTTTTATCCACAGTGAGTACCATGATTGCTTCACCGCCAACCAGCTTACGTCCAACCTGCATGGAGGCGATGTTGACATCGTTCTTCCCAAGCAAGGTACCCACATGCCCGATGATCCCCGGTTTGTCGTTGTGCGAGATAAAGATGAGGTGGCCTTCTGGCGCGACGTCAACCGGGAACTTGTCGATTTGCACAATCCGTGCACCGTAACCGTTCAGCAGCGTACCTGCGACCCGGCGCTCCGTTCCGTCCTGAGCCTTGAGAGTCACGGAAATCAGGTTGGTGAAGCCCTTGGTAGCCGAGGCTTGCGATACCACGACATTAATGTCGCGGACCTTCGCGAGGTGCATCGAGTTAACGATATTCACGTCGTTGCCGAAATGACGGGACAGCACGCCTTTGATAATGTAACGAGTCAGTGGCTGCGTATCCACTTCCGCCAGGTCACCGGCATAATCCACATGGATTTCTTTGACGGCCTGATTGTTCAGCTGGGACAGGAAGACCCCAATTTTCTCACCAAGCCCGAAATAAGGCTGCAGCTTGTTCATGACGCTGGCTGCAACCGGCGGCATATTCACCGCATTTTTAAACGGTTCGTTGCGCAGGATATGAAGCACTTGCTCGGAGACGTCGATGGCCACGTTCTCTTGAGCTTCCACGGTAGAAGCACCAAGGTGCGGTGTCACAATGATCTTCGGATGATGAAGGAACGGGTGATCCGCTTCCGGCGGCTCTTTCTCGAATACGTCGAAGGCAGCCCCAGCTACGATTCCTTGATCGATGGCTTCCACCAGCGCCAACTCATCAATGATACCGCCGCGGGCGCAGTTGATGATGCGCATGCCTTTCTTCATCACTTCAAATTGCGGACGGGCGATCATATGCTTCGTCTCTGGCGTGAGCGGCGTATGAACAGTAATAAAGTCCGCATTCCGGATGATTTCGTCCACCGTGGCTAGCTTCACGCCCAGCTTCTCCGCCCGATCTTCAGTAAGGAAAGGGTCGTAGCCGAGAATGTCCATGCCAAACGCTTTGGCGCGCTTCGCAACCTCGCTGCCGATCCGGCCCATCCCCAACACGCCCAACGTTTTGTTGCGCAGCTCGACGCCAAGGAATTTGCGATCCCATTCGCCTTTGATCGTCTTCGCATAGGCTTGCGGAATATGACGGGCCAGCGCCATCATCATGGCAAAGGCATGTTCACAAGTCGTAATCGTATTGCCGTCCGGAGCATTAATGACAATAATTCCGCGTTTCGTCGCCGCTTCCAGATCGATGTTGTCGACCCCAACCCCAGCACGGCCGATAACTTTCAAGCGGGTTCCAGCTTCCATGATTTTCTCGGTGACTTTCGTTTGGCTGCGGACCAGGAGACCGTCATATTGCGGAATAATCTGCACCAATTCATCTTCGCTGAGACCTGGCTTCTTATCGACCTCAACGTCGGCTGCATCCATCAGCTGCTGAATCCCCAAGTCGCTGATCGGATCCGATACTAAAACTTTAAACATGTTGATTTGACCCTCCTAAAAGTTTTATATAGCAAGGCCTCCTTGAAAGACAGCAAGTGTGGCTATCTTCGGAAGCATAAGCTGATGTGGTTAAGTTGAGTTTCTTCATTGACGCTGTGCCCGATTACCGCACCAAAGAATAAGGTACCAAGGACGCCTGGGAGGCAGTTGGCGTCGCTAAATAAATCAAAAACTCTCAATCCGCACACTACTTCCGTAGTAAGGGACGAGAGTTATTCGTGGTACCACCCTAATTCGCTGCCCCTTCGCAGAAAGCAGCCTCAGTTGTCATTGCTGACAAGAACGATAACGGGTTCACCGGCTACGCCTACTTTCATTTCGACGCAGCGACTCAGGAGCGCTAAAGCCATTCGTTCCGCTGCCGGTTTGCAGCACCACCGACTCTCTGGAAGCTTTCCGAAGGCTTCTTTCCTTCAAAGTGTTTCATGAGATGTAATTTTTCATAATGTAACACGGGCCTTGGCCAAGTGTCAACACTAACCTGAACATTTTTACAAAGTTAGGTGTTTGTCGTTCGGGTTTTGCCCAAACTTGAATCCGTCTAAAATTTTGGTTATGATTTTACTAATGTCGAAAAGCGTCTCTTAACGGCGGACAGCGAAAGAGCTTAGTACTCCGCAAAGAACGGCAACTCCGGCAACGATTCGGAGGCGTAATACGTTGACTTCCATTTTACAAATTCTTTGCTCTTCACGGCATCCGTTTCAATTAAAACCTTAACAATGGAGCCGATGGAGTTCAATTGAAGCGCCTCAGCTTTTCCGCTGCTGATTAACTGATCAATCTTGGCCGTGAAGTCCTGCGGCAAATAGGATACATAAAGCTGCTCGTTCACCATCATATCGGTGACGGCTTTGTTTTTTACCGCAAGCGTATAACCGGACCATTCTTTAGTTCCGATGTTCTCTTTGTATGTATAGTCAGCAGAAACGCCGCTCTTGGTTTTAGCGGTCCATTTCAGCATCGAGGCATAATATTTCTTTTGCGCCTGCAGCCCGTACTTTTTGGCGTTTACCGTGAACTCATCTTGATTGACGATTTTGGCGAGTTCCATGCCTTTTCTGTTTCCTGCCTTAGATTTGATCTGGTCCATGCTTTCCTCAAACAGCTTCAGGCTCTTTAAATAGTCCGTTTGGGCCTCCTTGAGCAACGGGGAGGAGTCGGCAATAGAATGTACAGCAATTTGCTCATAGCTGGCCTTAGCTTTATCTCGGATATCTTTCAGCTTATCCGATGATACCGGCTTGGAACTGTGGGTGATGTTTTCGATCAGAGTGAGGTAATTTTCTTTAAATTGCTGATACGGCTGAAAAACCACATAGTAGAATGTGACCAAATCCTGTTGCTGGTAGGAGGTTTCGTTTTCCTCTCGAATCGTGATCGCTTTGAGATTCGCGTATTTGGCTTCCGTCTTGTCGATGCCAAGATTAAGTCCAAGAAAGAACGTCCCAAACGCAGTAATCAGCAAGGCGAGAAATCCGAGCGAGAACAGCATCTCAAATTTGGTGTTATTTTTCCGAATCATACTTATGCTCCTTACTATATTGGTTTGAATGCGTTAAAATATTATAAAGGACAGGGTTTGACAAAAACTATGAAAAAGTTCAAATTGCGCGATGTAAAAATACAAAAAGTCGACCCCGGTCAGTTAAACGATCGATTGTTGCTCATTAATTTATATCTCACGCAAGGGCTTACATTACTTATCGGTCTTGTGATCTTGTTATTTCAGAAAAGAAACCCATTTCACCTGTTCCAATTTCCGAATAGTGTCGAATTTGTGTACTGGGGAGCAGGATTTGCTGCGGTGATGTTCGGAGCGGATATGCTTTTGTCTCGGTTCATCTCGGAGGAAAGTATGGATGATGGGGGCATTAATTCCCTGCTCTTCCGTCATCGACCGATTTGGCATATCGTCGTGATTTCGGCGGTTGTTGCCGTCTGCGAGGAGCTGTTGTTCCGCGGGGCAATCCAGTATGGGCTGGGTTCGTATTGGACGAGCATCCTGTTTGCAGCGATCCATGTCCGGTATCTTCGGCATTGGATTCCGACGGCATGGGTGTTTGCAAGCAGCTACGGCCTCGGATTCATTTATGTTCAAACGGGGACGCTTTGGGCGCCGATCTTATGTCACTTCTTGATCGATCTCGTATCAGGCCTGGTGATTAAATTTCGGAGGGAGTCATGAACGAGCATTTAAGCCGATTGGACCGATATGGTCAGCAAAATCGAACGAAGCAAAGTGCTTCCATACAATCGCGGAATCTGGCCTCCGGGATGGCGGCGGCTGAACTCAAGCCGGAACCTGCGGCGGTGAATGCCGAACCGACGTATGCCGCTGTCCGATCCCGGAGCAGCTTAAAGGTGGAGCCGTTTCCCCTGATCGCGGATGAGGAGCGTTATGCAACACCTGTTAAGAAGAAGCCTGCCATTGGCGATGAGACGATGGTTCGGCTGCTGATTCCGCGTAAATCGGAGGAGCCGGTTCGTCAAGGGACGGAGACGCTGCCAGCGGCAACGGAGCCGACATCTCCCAAGACGGTTGCGGCGGATGATAATAAGTTTGATAATAAGTTTGAGTCTGCAGCGGTTGCAGCATTGGCGAAACTGAAAGAGCCGGTTCAGCGACCATCCCATTCAACGAAGGGTTCTCCACTTCTGAGTGAACTCGACCATTTTGGGGATGAGCAGGGGCCATTATCAACCATGCTGGAAGTAGAACCCGATTTGGCTAAGCTGCCTACGCGCAAGGAGTTGTATCCGTCACAACGTGTTAAAATGACCCGGTGGTTTTATAATTCGCTTCTTTATGCTTTTGTTATTATTTTGATTTATCTGTTATGGTGGGGCTTAAGCGATTCGCCGTGGGGAAAAAGCCATGGATTATAAAAAAACATGTGCAACATTAAAAAACCGTCAGGAAATCTCCTGACGGTTTTTTGGGGATTCATAATTTTTTTGGTGATTCGGCATCCGCAGGCTCAGGAGCCGGTCCGATAGTACGAGGGTCAACGAAGCCGTACCCTTTTTGTTCCAGTTGGGTGAGCAATTCATCCAGTGCCTCCACAGTCCAAGGCAGCTCGTGCATCAAGATATTGCTTCCAGCGTGAAGCTGTTCGAGCACATTGGCGATGACCGCCTCGGGCTTGTTTTTGTTTTTGCTGTCCCAGTCAAGAGATCCGTTGGACCAGGTCATGTAGATGAGCTCATTGTCGTCGGCAATTTGATGTGTTGTATCGTTCCCTGAACCGAAGGGAGGACGGAAGAAACGCGGGGCTTCGCCAATCGTTTCCTTTACGATATTTTGCACATCTTCAATTTGCTTGCGCATTTTCGCAGCGGGCTCTTTCTTTAAATCGATGTGATCCCAGCTGTGGTTGCCGATGATCTGCCCGCGCTCATGGATCAGCTGCAGCAGCTCGGGATGGGCTTTAACCCGATATCCGTTAACGAAGAAGATCGCTTTGGCCTGGTGTTTATCCAACGTATCGATCAGTCCGTCAATCAATTCCTTCTCCTTCGGCCCGTCGTCAAACGTCAGGAGAACCACCTTCTTGTTCACAGTGTCATCATTTGGCACTACGTTATATGCCTTATTAATGTGGTACAGCAGGGGAGGGGCAGCCGTTTCGGTTGAGGTTGGCTCATCATCTGAAGGGTCCTCAGGCTGCAGGTCTACCTGACCGGATTCATTGGTGCCATCGTTGGTGCCATCCGGTGCGGTTACTTCGGAAGATGCGTTGGTGTTTTGGTTAGATGTGGTTGGTGTCATAATTGCATCAGTTTGGCCGCATGAGCTAAGAATAAGACAAGCGGCGGCGATGGGCAGGAGTTTCTTGTGGAGCAAAGAAGTCAACTCGCTTTCCTGTATTTATGCCGCATGAGTTCAAGGAAATCCGCGAACACTACAGATGATTTTAACATAACCAAGGAGGTTTTTTACGTGAAATCTTCCTCATTTTTAGGCGGTTTATTGGTTGGTGTCTTCGCCGCGATGTGGGCTTCGCGACGGAAGCAAAGCCTGATGTCCGTGATGAGCGGTGCAGGCTCGGCCCTGAAGTTTGCAGGGATGACCTCGAAGCGTAACGACAGCCCTACCGAAGATATTTCAGCAGCGCTGAAGACAGAGGATACAGGGTCTGCATCTGTCACAAAGGCTAAAGGGGCAGACAACGCCCAGGTGTATCCCAGTTCCGGCACGGTATCAACGTCCGGTTCGAATCATTCGAAGGAATACAGTCTGAAGCAGCTGACCGACTTCATTAAAGGCGATCCGGATGTGCGCCGTGAAGTTGAGAACATTCTCAAAGAGGCGAAAACCCCGATTCCAGGGTTGTAATTCGGCTCAAACCCTCATTCAAGAGTCATTTTCTGCCCCCTTGACAGGGCCGCAGAAAATGATTCTTTTTTGTTCTATTTTAAAGCGTGCATTTAGATGAAATAAGTGATAACATACATACAAAGAACCATTTTCAGCACACTTGACAGCAGGTTTCATAATCTGTTTTATAACAACGTATAGAGAGAGGAGGATCCTGTATGAAGATAGAAAGACTAGGCCAGGATAAGATACGGATTTTCCTCACGTTTGACGATTTAAGCGAACGCGGTATACAGAAAGAGGACATGTGGCAGGAGATTCCCAAAGTCCATGACCTGTTCACTGAAATGATGGATCAGGCTTATAATGAAGTGGGCTTTGACGCCACCGGGCCATTGGCTGTGGAAGTGTTCGCCCTTCCTGCACAAGGAATGGTCGTCATCGTTACGCGCGGCAAATACGATCACCATCAACATGGGATCGGCTCGCCTTATGAGGATGAACTGCCGGAAGAAGTTTATGAGATGGAAGTTACGCTGGAGCAAAGCGATACGATTCTCTATTCCTTTGACGATTTCGAGAATGTAATCGAAGCGGCACACGTGCTGAAGTCGATGCTTCACGAAGCCGGCAGACTGTATAAATATAATGGGAAATGGGTTCTTCAGCTGGAGCCGGAGGAAATTGAGGATGGCAAACATCCTGCTCTGATCGCAGTATTAGCTGAATTCGGCGAAGCGACATCGGTAACTACGGCGATGCTGGAAGAGTACGGGCAATTAATCATGGCTGATCATGCGGTGGATACGATTTGCAACCACTTCAAACGCCAGGATTGATGACGTCTCGTATGAAGGCAGACCCATGTCAAATCAGAAGAGAGAGAGACAAGGAACGGAAGCAGCCAATAAGGGGGGATAACCGTTGCTCTTTTTCTCGATTTTAAGCGCAGCGGTTGCTCCCGGTATTGCACTGCTTACGTATTTTTATCTCAAGGACAAGTATGATGCGGAACCGCTGCATATGGTCATCAAGGTGTTTTTGCTTGGTTTCTTGATCGTATTGCCGGTCCTGATCATCCAGCGAGGGTTAACGATGTGGCTGGGTGAAGGACCGCTGGTTACAGCTTTTGGCATTTCGGCCGGTGTGGAGGAAGTGCTGAAGTGGTTCGTATTGTTTCATATGATTTACAACCATACCGAATTTGATGAACCGTATGATGGAATATTATATGCGGCGGCCATTTCATTGGGATTCGCAACGGTTGAGAATGTATTGTACGCTTTTGCGAGTCACGCTTCGATTGGCACCATGCTCGTTCGAGCTCTGCTCCCCGTATCGGGCCATGCGATGTTCGGCGTGATGATGGGGTACTATCTGGGGCGGGCTAAATTCTCGAGCGGCGGGCAATCTCGAAAGTTCCTGATTTTTTCGTTAGCTTTCCCGCTGTTCTGGCATGGGGTATACGATTGGATTCTTAACAATACGACGCAGTATTGGATTTGGTTTATCGTCCCCCTCATGGCTTTCCTCTGGTATGGAGGGCTCGGGAAGATGTATCGGGCCAATAACCGTTCCCCGTTCCGTTTAACGCCGGGGGCGAAGGGGCAAGATTAATTTGCTTTAGAATAGGGCATCCTGATTCTAACATTTGCATGTCTACGCCAAGGTAGGCTGCAGGATCGTTAGAAAGGGGTGCCTTTTTCGTGCGCGTCAAGGTGCGAATTACTTGTAAAGCGTGCGGCGAGCGGTTTGTGTTACGCGGCAAAAAAGAGCGCGACCATATTGAAACCGGCTTTAAGCAATGTGTATGCAATAATCAGCATGATTTTGAGATCGAAGAAGAAGTGATACAGTAGGGCCGTGATCGGAAGCCAGCTTTTTGAACTGCCGTTCCAATAGAGGTTCAAAAAGTGGGTTTCGAGCACCGAGGAGGTTGGATGAAGCTAGGGATCGAGCAGCGGAGCGTAGCCG